>NZ_JAPPRN010000003.1:0-153412 GCF_026672675.1 Ensifer sp. SL37
GTCGAACGGCAAGGGCTTCGGGATGAGCGGGGCTGGCCGCTCGTCCATGTCGAGCTCGTATTTGCCGAACCGGCGGATATGCTTGCGGGCGTAAGGGCTGAGGGCTGCGGCGAACTCCGGCGTGACACGATGCCCGTCTGCGGTCATTGACGAGAGTACGTCCGTCAAATCGGAGACATTGGAGAGCATGATCGCGTTGGCGACCAGGCTGGCATATTTGAGCTGCTTTTCCTGTTCGACCGGATCGCCGCTCTTGATGATTGGACCGCCGAAGGTAATCCAGTCGAGGAAATCGTTGAAGGATTCGATTTTCGTGGTCTCGGCGCGGATTGTGCGCCGAATCTCGGGATTGGCGATGTAGCGCAGCAGGAACAGCGTGCGCTCGACCCGACCGAGTTCGCGGAATGCTTGGTACAGTCGGCTTTTGCGGTTGTGCGAGCCGAGTTTGCGCAGCAACATGGAGGGCAGGACCAAACCGGCCTGGATGGAGAGGATCACCTGCATCATGTCCTGCCAATGGGTTGCGATCAGGCGCCAATCAATTTCGCGGGTGAAGAGCCTGTCGATATGCTGGTAGCGCACCGATTGGTCGGGACGGTAAAAGGCGACGTCGCCCCAGTTGCGCATGCGCGGCATCAGCATGATGCCGAGAAGGCGCGAAAGACCAAAGACAGGCTCGCTCTGGCCTTGGGTGTCGGCATGGAGGGTATCCGGTTGGACCGTGGATCGGTTCTTCATAAGCCCATCCAGGATATGGACGGCCTCCCAGACGCCGCAGGGGATGAAGGTCGTGAACAGCGCGATATAGTTGTCGGCGATATGATGGTAGGCGATGCCGCCATAGGCGCCGTAACGGATGTGTTGGGCGCCCAGCAGGTTGTTTTCGCGAAGCGGGACGTGGGTGCCATCGGCGATCGCGGCGCGTCCCGCGCCCCAGAGTTTTGGCAAGGCAAAGCGATTGTAGGCGTTGATCAGATCGGTCATCGCGGCTTCGAGCTTGGGCGTATCGATATGCTGGGCATTGAGCCGGCGCAACGTATTGGCGCTGGCGATGCCGGGTGCGTGCCGAGCGGCTTGGACCGGGCCAAGATTGCAGCCGTAGCCGAAAGTGGTGAAGACATAGCGCTGCTCCGCTCTGCCGAGCTTCGGGTCAGCCCCCGACGGCGGGCCGAAGTGGCGCGTGAAGTTGGTCCAGAAGGTGCCGTCCCTGAGAATGTCGAGCAGGTGACGCTCGCGCATGCGGGCATGGATTTCCGTTTCGAAGGCCAACAATCCCTCGGGCTGGCATTTGGCCTTGAGCTGCTTCAGGTGGGGTACGCCGTCTGCGTCAATCGTCAATTCGACGTTGGAGGGGAAGCCCGCATCGACCGCCCCCGCCGTAGCCGTCAGTTCCTGCCGCAACTGGCCGACAAGCTGTTCGCCGCTACCGGGAAGGCCGAGGGCACCGCAATAATTCGCCAGCCGCGCCTCGCAGTCCGACCAAGGCAGGAGTTGGGTCCTGTAGTCATCGAAGGTTTCGGCGCCGACGACGAAGAGGTCGCCGGCCTGTAGCGCGTCCGCCAGATGAACGAAGACGCAGACTTCGAGCGCCCGCCGGTCCAGCACGACACGGCCCTTGCGGCGCTTCATCACGAAGCTTTGCCATCGCTGCGAGGCGAATCTCAGGTCAAGCTGCCCGGCCAGTTCGTCACGGCGCGCGGTACGGTGCTCGATGACGACCGTCAGCGCATCGAGCAGGCTGCGGTCCTGTGTCGCCGGGCGAATCTCCATCAGTTCCAGCAGCCGGAACAAAAGGCTGCGGGTTTTGGCGTGGATTGGCCACAGCAGCGGCAGATCGTTGTTACGATGCCAGGCGCTGACCGTTTCGCATTGTTCCGAGAGCGCCTCGACGCCGCCCTGCTCGGCCAGGAGGGCGCGGATGCGGTGTCCCGTGTCAGTGTCGCTCTCGCCGTCCTTTGCGGTTTCCAGCACCTGTCCCAGGACCCCGATCAGTTTCTCCTCCATCTCCCGGTGCTGCTCCTGAAGCGTCTTAAGCGCTTCCTTGGCGGCCGCCTGGGTCTTTCGAATGCGGCGCAACAACATTTCGATCAGCTCGTCACGACATTGTGCTCGGACCTGTCGAAGCAAGCTCAGTATCAGGATGTGGCGCCGTCCTGGCCGGGCAATGGCGAGAACCTCGCTCACCTCCAAAGCCCGGGCTTCGGCGGCGAATTGGCGGAGCTTGGTATGGGTAATGCCGTCCAGGAGCGGATCGGGATCGATCAATCGGGTCAGCCAGTCGAGGCGCTCTGTCCACAGTTTGATCGTCTCGGGGCGCGCCGGTCCCGGCGTCTGCTTGAGGCGGTTGAAGGCCGTTGTCGCGGCATCCGGCGGAACCGTCAGCAGCCCATCCAGGCCCGCGGTAACATCCGGCGTCAGCCGCCCCGCGACCTGGTCATACATGCGTGTGTGGACCTGGGCCCGCAGATGGTTGACCAGCCGATCCAGTGTGCTGAAGGCCGGCAAATCGATCGAGGCCTTACCCAGGACTTCAATGGCTCGATTGATCAGGTCCGCCGGATCGCTCATCATTTCTACCGCCGCAAGCACGGCGGCCGAAACCAGCTGCTCGGCCGCTTCAGAATAAGGCGACACGCCGAGATGAATGCGTACCGCCGTCCGATAACGGTGGAGCATCGTCTTTTGACGGGTCTCGTCGAGCAGCGGAGATGCGGCGGCCAGGTCCAGTTGCGCCCCCAGATGGGCCACCGTATCGATGTGAACGTCGGACGGCGCTGGAAAGTAGCCAAGGTCCTGCCGGCCCTTCAGCAGTGTCGCCAGTGTCAGGCGGCCGATATCGCCGGGCGCCTTGTCACGAATAAAGAAAAGGTCGGCTTCATTCAGGTGGTAGCGGGCGTCCAATTCCTCAGCCGTCAGAGGGTCGCCTGGACGCGGGTAAGCGGTGCGGTCAATCGCGGTCATGAGGTGTCCGGAAAAGGGTCCGCCGGAGGCGTGGCGAAACATGCGTGAATTGAAGGCGTTAGGACATAGCGATTCCTTGTCCGAAAAGGAAGACATTCTAGGACGGAACCGCCATCACATCCGGCCAAAAAACCGCACGGCGCTCTATCTGCGCGTCTCCACGCCGGACCAGAAGCCGGATCTCCAATATGACGGCCTGCACGGCTACGCCGCGCGCGCCGGGCTGGAGATCGTCGGAGACTACTGTGACGTCGCGGTGTCAGGCCGCCGCGAGGGACGCCCCCGGCTCAACGCCTTGATGGCGAGTGTTCGCAACCGTGAGGTTGACTGCGTCCTGGTCTGGAAATTCGACCGTTTCGCCCGTTCCACCCGCCACCTTTTGACCGCACTCGAGGAATTCGACCACCTCGGCGTGCGCTTCATCAGCGTCCAGGATCAGATCGACACCGCAAGTCCTATGGGGCGCGCCATGTTCACAATCATTGGAGCCATGGCTGAGCTGGAATCCTCTTTGATCAGCGAGCGCGTTACCGCCGGCATGAAGGCAGCCGCCGCGCGCGGCAAGCATCTCGGCCGACCACCGCTTGCGCCTCGGCTGATTGTCGAGATCGAAACGCTTGCCGCCTCTACCAGTCTCAGCGTGCGGCAAATTCATAAGAAAATTGGCGAAAAAGCCAGTCGCGGCCGCGTCGGCGAAATCGTCAAACGCATCCGATCACCAGGAGCACCGACCTTGTGAACTTTTTACACGTACTTTCAATCTACCCCATCTTCCGCCAGAACCATCCACCCGGTCGCCAGGGCATGTCGGACTTTACCGACTGCCGGTCGCTGGGCGTGACCATTGCCGGCGTGCCACTTGACCATCGGCTGTACCACTTCGTTCTGGTTTACAGCGGCTGGGAACACGGTGAAGTCGTTCTGGGCGGCGAGAGTTTTACTGCTCTGGCCAGCGGCCTGCAGAACGCATTGTGGAGCCTGGGTGCTTGTCCGATTGAGCACCGCAGCGATTCGTTGTCGGCGGCTTTCACCAACCGTGCCGACGAGACGCAAGAGGACCTGACCCGGCGTTACGAGGCACTTTGCGCCCATTACCAGATGACGCCGACCCGCAACAACCGCGGCGTCGCCCACGAAAACGGCAGCATTGAAAGCCGCAATGGTCATTTGAAGGACAGGCTCGAACAAGCGTTGCTGTTGCGCGGCTCGTACTGACTTCGCCACGCTCGACGACTACCGCCGCTTCGTCGCCGAGCAGATCAGCAGGCATAATGCCTTGCGCCGACAGGAACTGGCCGTCGAGATGGATCATCTCAGGGCGTTACCGCAACGCAAGACCACCGATTACGATGATGCCGTCGTTGTGGTGACGTCGTCTGGCGGCTTCACCTTGCGCAGGGTCTTCTATACCGCCCCTCCACCTATATCGGCCACCGCCTGCGGGTCCGGCTCTACGACGATCGCCTGGAATGTTATCTCGCATCCAGCCATGCCTTTACCCTGCCGCGCGGACGTCCACCGTCCAGTGGCAAGAGCGGCCAACACGCACATGTCGTCGATTACCGCCATGTCATTCACAGCCTTCGCCGTAAGCCGCAAGCGCTGGCCAATCTCGTTTACCGCGACCAGTTGTTTCCCCGTGCCGCCTTTGCCCGGACCTGGCAGGCCATGAACAAGAGGCTCGATCAGCGCACCGCCTGCAAAACCATGGTCGGCCTTCTCTGGCTTGCCCATTCCTGCGCATGCGAAGCCGAACTCGCATTGGCATTGGAGATGATCCTCGACGCAAGGAAGCTGCCCGATCTGGCCGCCTTGCAATCCCGCTTCGATGTCGCCGGCAATAGCGTCCCCGACATCGAGGTCGTGCTGCCCACAGCAGCCGACTATGACCGCCTTCTCACAGCAGGAGCAATGCAATGAACACCTCATCCGTCGATGTCGCAAAACTGCCGCTCATGCTGGCGAACTTGCGGCTTCCCACCTTCGCACGCCTCTGGTCTGAACTCACTCAACGGGCCGACCGCGAAGGCTGGCTTACCGCACGGCTGTTGGCCACGCTTTGCGAATTGGAGATGGCCGAGCGCGTGCAACGGCGCATCCAGCGTCATCTCGCCGAGGCCCGGCTACCAGCCGGAAAAACCCTCGACAGCTTCGACTTCGCAGCCGTTCCCATGATCTCAAAGGCTCATGTCATGGCGCTGGCAGCAGGCGATGCCTGGCTCGCCAAAGGCGGCACGATCCTTATGTTTGGACCGCCAGGATCAGGCAAGACCCACTTGAGTGCGGCCCTCGGTGCTGCTCTCGTCGAAAAAGGCTTGCGGGTTTTGTTCACGAGAACCATCGATCTCGTTCAAAAACTCCAGACGGCCCGGCAGGAACTCGCATTGACAGCCGCCATCGACAAGCTCGACAAATTCGATCTGCTCATCCTTGATGACCTGTCCTACGTTCACAAGGACCAAGCCGAGACCAGTGTGCTGTTCGAGCTCATTGCCGCCAGGTACGAACGGCGATCCATCATGATTACAGCAAACCGGCCATTTGGAGCCTGGGATAGCCTCTTTCCCGACAAAGCCATGACCATCGCCGCCATCGACAGGCTCGTGCACCATGCAACCATCTTCGAGATGAATGTCGAAAGCTTCCGACGCCGAACAGCCACAGAGCAACGGCACTCAGCGACAGTGGCCACCAGCGCCAGCGACATCGATCAAACAAATGAAAGCCAACACAGCATCAACAGACCGATGTCGCTCCACGACATCGATCAGCGACATCGCTCTTGATCAAAAGAAACGGATCAGTCACTACCTAAATGTGGCCGTAGAATCAGTCACCAGCGATGTCGCTCGCTATGTCATCTGCGATGTCGCGCTATAATGTCCTCAACGACGCCGCCTTCGACTATCTCGATCGCCGTCGCGTCGAGCCGGCGCTGGTCGCCAAAATCCGCAGCCATGAACCAAAACATTTCTGCAACCAGGTGCCGTTCCTCGAGCATTTGGCTGCCAGGGGGATCGACATCTTCGACCGGCAGGCGGTGCGTGTGCTGGCGGAAGCCGGCATCTGGGGATCGATCCGCCATCATGGTCTCATCGGTGATACCGTCATCGTCTCCGACGACGCCGGCCAGTTTCGGGTCGGCAACCATGCGCTCTGTTGGGTGCATGCGGAGCGGCTGCTGCAAAAGCTAATGCCGACAACGCCGCGGCAGGTGCGTCTGGTCGAGACGGTGCGCGATCTCGTGTGGCAGTTCTACCGGGCGCTGAAGAGCGTCAAACGGAAGCCGCCGCCTGGGCTCGCTGCCGCGTTCCACAAACGCTTCGACCGCATCTTCTCGCTCAGTACCGGTTACGAGGATCTCGACAAGCTTTTGGCGCGCCTGTTTCGCCGCAAGGACGAACTGCTCAAGGCGCTGGAACGACCGGGAACGCCGCTCCACACCAATGCGTCGGAGAACGATCTGCGCAGCTTCGTCACCAAGCGCAAGGTCTCCGGTGGCACGATGAGCCGAGAGGGCCGCGTGGCGCGCGACACCATGCTCGGGCTGATGAAAACCTGCCGGAAGCTCGGCCTGTCGTTCTGGCACTATCTCGGCGACCGCCTGCAACTCGACGGTCCGCCCATCCCGCCGCTGGCCACTCTGGTCGCGGCTAAGGCTTGAACACGCCTCTCCACTTTACAAACGGCCCTGGCTAGAAGAACTGCCTTGGTTCAGCGTCGATGCCACCGACATGTGTGCACGACGCCGCAAGACTGCTCCCTCCTCGACCCAATGCCCGCCGTGCTTCCGCGACTCAACCCGTCTGTGCTAGGCTGCGCATATAGAGCTTTTGCCTATCTCATCAGCACCGCCACAAAATCTGCCCCGGTTACGGCGTCTTGCGGGTGCTGCCTGTTCGCAGCCTCGCGTGAATGATCTGAGCGGACAATCTGTCGTTGTCCGATACCGTCTCGACCGGCAATCCATTGATGTCGTAGCGGACCGACCCCGGCTGCGCCATCGCAAGCTGATAGCCACGCGAGTACACATAACATCCGGTAGCCTTGCGCAAAGTCGAAACGCTTAGTTCCGGTTTCAGAAGGCAGCGGATCTCCTTCCAAAGCCCAAGGGCGAAGGGCTGGATTGGGTCGCCGACATTTGCGGGCAAGACTGCGATGCGCCGCGTCAGAAGTTCATTGATCGCCGCGCCGCGCGACACGTCCTTTTCGCGAGCCAAAACCTGGCCTGAGCTGCCTTTGAAGGCTCTTGTTGGGGACGGTCTGTCACGCATGGCGGTTGGTTTCTGCTCATCTCTCGCATGTAACCGTGGTTGACTTTCGAAGCGACTATCCATTCGCGGGTTCGCTACCGTATTTCCCATTTTTGTCGCAGGCCTTCCTCACTCAACGACGGGCGAAGCGAGACGCTTCCCCCAACGTGTCTCAAGGATTACCCACAGGGACCCCGCTAGCAATGGGCATCTCAAAGGACTGAGAGACGAGGGTGCCCTCGTGTGCCCTCGTCTCTCGCTTCGATCAAGGCGCGGCGGTTAGCGACGGTCGAGATCCATCACCTTGGTCCAGGCCTCGACGAAATCCATCACAAATTGCTGACGGGCATCATCGGACGCATAGGCTTCGGATACGGCGCGCAGCTCAGAGTTCGAGCCAAACACCAGATCAATTGGCGTGGCCTTCCACTTGAGTTGGCCGCTCGTGCGATCCTTCCCTTCATAGAGGCCGGCATCCGCCGCTGATTTCGACCATTGCGTGTCCATCGACAAAAGGTTGACGAAGAAGTCGTTGGTAAGCTGGCCGGGACGTGCGGTTAACACACCGTTGGCCGAGCCGCCCTGATTGGCGTTGAGGGCGCGCATACCGCCCACCAGCACGGTCATTTCCGGCACGGTGAGGGTGAGCATGTTGGCCTTGTCCACCAGAGCCTCTGCTGGGGGCAAGCGGTTATCCAACGCGTAGTAGTTTCGGAAACCGTCAGCCTTGGGTTCCAGCACCGCCAAGGTGGTCACGTCGGTCTGATCCTGCGAAGCATCGACCCGGCCCGGTGCGAATGGTACAGCCACGTCATAGCCTGCTGCCCGCGCGGCTTGCTCGACAGCGACATTGCCGCCCAGCACAATCAGGTCGGCAATCGACACCTGTTTCCCGTCCTTGCGTCCCTTGCCGAAGTCGGCCTGGATGCGGGTGTAGGCCCCCAGAACCGTTTTCAGCTCCGCTGGGTCATTCACCGTCCAATCGCGCGCCGGGGCGAGCCGGATGCGCGCGCCATTTGCGCCGCCGCGCATGTCCGTGCCCCGAAATGTCGAAGCGGATGCCCATGCAGTACGGACCAATTGCGGCGTGGTCAGTCCCGCCGCCAGTATCTTCGCCTTGAGCTGGGACACGTCCTGCGCGTCGATGGTTGTATAGGTCGCTGTCGGGAGTGGGTCTTGCCAGGAGAAAGCCTCCTTCGGCACGTCTTTACCGAGATAGCGCGAGCGCGGCCCCATATCGCGATGAGTCAACTTGAACCAGGCGCGGGCGAAGGCTTCAGCGAAGGCGTCCGGATCCTTGTGAAACCGTTGGGTGATAGCTCCAAAGCCTGGATCCATCTTGAGCGCAAGATCTGTGGTGAACATGATCGGCGCATGGCTCACATCTTGACGGTGAGCGTCGGGCACGAGCTTTTCCGCGTTCGGGTCGCTCGGCACCCACTGAATCGCGCCTGCGGGGCTGCGCGTTTGAACCCAATCGAAGGCATAAAGATTGTCAAGATACTGCGTCGTCCATGCGATCGGATTGGCTGACCATGCACCTTCAAGGCCGCTCGTGATTGTATCTTCGGCATTACCCTTGCCGCATTTGTTTTCCCAGCCTAGACCCTGCTGCTCCACACCGGAAGCGGACGGATCGGCCCCACGGCATTCTTCGGGCCTATGGGCGCCGTGGGCCTTGCCAAAGGTGTGACCGCCTGCGATCAGCGCGACCGTTTCATCATCACTCATCGCCATTCGGCCGAACGCTTCACGGATGTCATGTGCAGCGGCGAGTGGGTCGGGGTTGCCGTTGGGACCTTCGGGATTGACGTAGATTAGGCCCATCTGTGTGGCGGCGAGGGGGCCTTGCAGCCTTCGCTGGCCGTCGAAGCGGCCCTCGTCCGCATCCAGCAGTTTGGATTCCGGCCCCCAGAAAACAAGATCGGGCTCCCAGCTATCGATGCGGCCGCCGGCAAAACCGATGGTGGTGAAGCCCATATTTTCGAGCGCGACGTTGCCGGCGAGGACCATGAGGTCGCCCCAAGAGATTTTTCGGCCATATTTCTGTTTGATCGGCCAGAGCAGTCGACGAGCCTTGTCGAGACTCACATTGTCGGGCCATGAGTTCAGCGGCTCGAACCGCTGCTCGCCGCCGCCGCTGCCGCCACGCCCGTCGATCGTGCGATAAGTGCCCGCGCTATGCCAGGCCATCCGAATGAAGAACGGGCCGTAATTGCCATAGTCAGCAGGCCACCAAGGTTGCGAGGTAGTGAGTGCAGTGTTGATGTCGCGCTTTACGGCCGCGAGATCGAGCGAGGCAAATTCCTTCGCATAGTCGAAATCCGGGCCATAGGGATTGGACTGCGGCGCATGTTGGCGCAGTGGTGAGAGATCGAGCAGGTTCGGCCACCAATCGCGGTTCGCAATCGGCGTCGCGGTCTGCGCGGCGCTTGGTTTCGCCATGGCGGCCGAAGACATGGCGACGGCCGCCAATGCTATCAGTGATACTGCAGTGAAACGCATGTTCCCCCCAGTTGGGCTGTTAACGAAATGAAAAATTGGTCATCCCCACGTCCCATGGGCCTGGGGAGGTGATTAGATCGACGACGCGTCCATCCTTGGACTGCTCGTGCCATGGAGGGGTTATTCAGCCGGTCTAATCTGAATGCCCCCTAGCCGCACCCGATCTCCGAAAGATGAGGCTAATCTCTGCTACCATAGATTTTACCTAATAGCTGAATAAGGCGCAGGTTGCTGGAGGGTGGCGATCAGGGGTGCGATCGCACCGCGACAGGGACCGGCTGTAGATGTTGTATGTGGGCCATAGCACCTCGGCAACCTCGATGGCAGCCGCATGTTAGAATGAGATCATCGACGTGGCCCTGCTGCGAGTGAGCCAATTCCCGGCGAGGCCGGCAAAGCGCCTAGGTGACGCGTGCTGACGCAGAGGCAGTTCGGGTATTCCTGTACGGCGGGACAGGCAGGTGACGGTCGCAGAAGTGGCACCTTCACGGATGTGGCAGCTATTCACCGCTCGGGCGAAAGGCGGCAAATACGCTGCCAGGCGTCAGAGCACTTTGCGGGTTGGGGTGCACAAGGTCGAGGCATTGGTTTCTCGGGCAAGCATGGAATCAACGCGATCTCAAACCATCCGTTGCATTCCATGTCGGTGGAGCAGCTTGTCTCACGGTCGCCATCAGCAGAGACAAAGTGGCTTGGTCGCCGTGCTCACGATCCTCTTTACATGAGGGTTCAACTGTCAACGTGATTATCGCATTTGTTTCTCCGGTCGAGGATGGTCCTGCTTCGGTACGGTTAGGGTCCGGGGCTTCTGTGTCTCGCAGCTACAACTGCGTCACCTTACATACGGTCGGGCCACAACAATGGCGCGCACCAGAATGCCTCTTGCACGAGGCGTAGCCCCGGCGAGACGCGACCCACCTGAAACGCGGCAGCTATACGCTGCCAAAGAGGAAGACGGTCGCACTCCCCGTATCGCAGCCGACCAGGTCAGCGGCGAATCCTGGTTGTCTATGCTGCGGCTGCGGCCTCCGCACGGATATCGACGCCTGCCGGCACCACCCCGTCTTCGGCATAGCGCCAGAGTGCAAATCAGCAACTTTCGCGCCATTGCTACGATTGCGATCCGCCGTGTACGTCCGGTCAGCGTACCGACGCGATCACGAAACCACTTGGCCAGATCGCTACCTGGCTGGTAGCGAAGCCAGAGCCACGCAAGCTGAATCATTGTCGTTCTTGCGCGAGGGTTCCCGGCCCGACTGATCTGCCGATCCCTGTCCATGCCGCCGCTTTGGTAAGGCATCGGCGTGATGCCGACGTAGCTTGCCAGTTGCCTCCGGTTTTCGAATGAGCGGTAGAATACCTCGCGCGTGAGAACTGCCGCGAAGTTCGCGCCGACGCCGCGGATAAGACACAGGCTTGCAATCTTTTCGCAGGCCTGGTCTTTTGGATCGGCGTTGGTCGCCTCGTCACGTTCGGCTTCCACCTCCCGGATCAATTCCAAGGTCATGACGAGCCGTCGACGCAGGCGGTCCAGTTCAGCCCGAAGATGGTTCGGCAACTCACGGCCATCGCCGGTCCGGACAGAAGCAAGATCACGCTCCCAGAAGCGCAGAGAAGGCCTCTTGTGGATCCCCTGCGTGAACAGCAATGCCTGGATGCGGTTCTCGATGCGCAGCCGCTCTTGCACCAGGTGCTGGCGCTTGCGGTGAATACGTTTGGCGTCCTCCTCGTCGGGTGTCGGCACACGCACCATGCTGCAAACCTGTCGGTCTCCTTGAAGGTAGGCCGCCAACACGCGCAGCATACCTTCCGCATCCAGCCGGTCGGTCTTCGCCCGACGGGCTCGCCGATTGACGAGAATGCTGGTCGGCTCGAGCACATGGTTGGCGATGCCGTATGCGGTCAGTAGCCGGTGCAGCCAGAAGCCGTCACGCCCTGCCTCAAAGCAGCCGACTAACCCGGCCACTGCACCTGTCTTGGGCAAGACACGGGTTTGCAGCGCTGAGAGATACGATAGGAGAGCGGCGGTGTCGCCGGCGTCGATCTTGTTAAGCCGCGCCTTTTCCACCCCCGGTAAGCGGGCGGCAACGAGCCACGTTGAACGGCTGAGTTCGATCGCGATGTAGATTGTGTTCTCAAGGTCAATTTTGTTCGAGGACATGATGGCTTCCTTCGCGTGAGGTCGGACATCCGCCACTCTCGACGATCTCCGCTCTCATAGCATCTGGAACCTGTAGCCTGTTGGCTTTGCAAGCAGTTGCCGCCGAGATTTCTTTCGCAGTTCCGGTTTTTAGCGTGCGTTGACAAACAACTAGGGCAATCAGATAGTCGCCACCGAGGGGCAACTTCCAACAGGAGACGCAATAGATGATTCGCACGGTGCTTATCTCATCCTTCGCTCTGTTTGCTACTGCAGCGCTCACTTCTCCAGCATCTGCTCTTTCAATGAAGGAATGCAGCGTTAAATACCAGGCCGCCAAGGCTGACGGCTCGGCAAACGGCATGAAATGGAATGATTTCCGCGCTAAGAACTGCGGCTCCGACGCTGCTGCGGAAGATGCGGCAGATGAAAACGACATCGCCGCCACCCCGGACAAGGAGCCGGCGAAGTCCACGAAGAAAGCCTCTAAAAGTGTTGTCTTCCCGAAGGCCGTTGACAAGAAGTACTCAAGCGAAACCCCCGGCAAAGCCCGTCTTCATACCTGCGTCGATAGCTACAGGGCGAACAAGGACAACGGCACCCTCGGAGATCTGAAATGGATTCAGAAAGGTGGCGGTTATTGGAGCCTGTGCAATACCGCTCTGAAGAGCTGACAAGTCGCAAATAGATGCACAGTTGAGCGGCTGCCGATGAAAATGTGGCGGTCGCTTTTCGTAATTGTTTTGAGCCATGCGTCTATGAGGATAGCTGCCGCCCGCTATTGGTTGATCCGACAAGACTACGTTACACCTTGCTGGACTAGTCTCACGCATATGCGTCCATAAAACCGCGTTGGTTGAAGGGAGGGCAGCAGCCGCATATGCGCTAACTTAAGGGCTGGTGAGGCTTTCTGGCGGCGTTTGCCTGACTTTCCCGACGTCGCGGGGGATCGCAGATATGGCGCATGACGGTGGCAAATCGCTTCGAGATTTTCTTCATCGTGCGCACCGTCAATATTACGGACAGGATCGTATGCTTCAGGAGGCTATGCAACCTCGACAACGACAATGACCTGAGCGCCTGAGATGTCGTCTTCACAGGGGGGAGAGTCGACAGCGTCGGTGACGGCCTCGTCGATCAACAGCGCTACGATTAGATGCGCCATGAGCCAGCTTCGTGCGAGACGCTCGTCCCTGGCTGGCAGTTTGTGGATGCCCAAGCCGCTCTTTAAGCGTTTGAAGGCAATCTCTACCTGCCAGCGCAGCCGATAGGTATCGAGAACATCCTTGGCGGTCATCTCGCCGGCCGATATCGACGTCAGCAGAAGCAGAAACCCTGACGTAGCAACCGTCAATGGATGCATTGCTTTGCCATCTGCGCGTTTTTGATGTCGGCGGCGGGCGGACTTTTCTGCGCGAGCCGTCGCTTCCTCGTCTTTCCGCCGGACAATGAGCCGGGCATGAAACAGCGGTTTGCCGCGGTGTTTGCAGCCGGGGCCGGAATATTCGACCCGCACCTCTTGTTCGCAAACGTCACCGGGCATCATCGTGCTGTAAATTGTATTCCAGTCAATCAGCCGGCCATCAAGCGACGTGAGCCTGACATTGGACCAGGCCATACGCACGATGAAGTCCGCCCCGGCGGACACGACTTTATGGAGCGCCGGAGCGCGAGCATAGGCGCGATCGCCAAGAACGATGTCGCCCGGATCGATCGGCACGCGTGAAAAGCTTTCGCCACCGTGAACATCAGTGAATTCCAGATGCGTGAAGCGGGCGAGAGCGGGCTCATATGTCGCATGAAGCCGGAAATCCGTGCCAGTGCTGCCGGGCTGCGAGATGGAACTACCATCAACAATACGTAGGCGGCGCGCAGCTGTGGTGCGTGCCGCGTCTGAAGCATTGCGGAGCAGCGCTCCGGCGATGTCCCCCAGCCAATCGACCGATCCGCGCAGTCGCTTCAAAAGAGCAACGTCGGAAATCGCCGCCACATCATTCAGACCAGCCCAGGCGGCGGCTGAACGCAAGCTCATGCCGCCGGGCCCGTAAGCCAATGCCAGCCGCAGCAAGGTCGCGGCGTCACCAACACCACGTCGCCGCACAAGCGCACCCGAAGTACGCGCGGTCGCGCCGAGATCAATGACACGCTCCAGCTTCGACAGCAGCCTGGACCAATCGGGATCGATGGAATCAGTTGTTCGCATCTACCTTATGAATCACAGACAGATTCAGGTCGTCCAGCCCTTAAGTTAGCGCATATGGGCAGCAGCCGTCACTCGATGCGACGGCAGCTGAAAGTCCTGTCAGTGAGAGCTGAGAATATAGCGGTTACCGGCGACGACGGGCCGCGCGTTCCTTGCATAGAGTGCGGTGAACCTTTTGATGTCGGCGGCGTCGACCTCGACCGGTTCCATTGCGACCATCCAGTCGACGATCTCACTGCAAGGCGGGGTGGTGAGCGACCCTTTGTAGGCCCAATAATGGAGTGAGGCGGGCAGAAGGCCAGCCGGATCGACGGCGTCGAGTGCGACCTTCTCGCCGGCCTTCTGCGGGAACCTCGCCGCGAGGTTGGCGAAGGTCGGGTTTGCCGCGCCGGCCGTCAGAAAAACGCTGAGCACGCCAAGCGCGCTCGTTCCGGTTTGCCCATGGACGAAATGCACTTCCATCGGAAAGTCCTTGCCTTCGACCAGATGTTCGCTCGGGGCGTGGAAGTGGTATTGTAGCAGATCGTAGGATCTGTCGCCGCGCTTCAGCGTGCCTCCGGCTGCCTTCACCTGGATCGTATGGCCATTGTTGAGCAGCGTGCCGCCGCTCTTCCAGTTGATCGCAAGGGCAGGGATGTTGGCTTTGATCGGGTCGGTGATGTCGATCGGTGACTGTTGCGAGCCGGCCGAACAGGCCCTGTCTTCTTGGGCGAGCGATCCCCAATGCTTGGGCCCCGCGTCGCTGTCGTAGCTCCAGGGCACAGC
Organism: Ensifer sp. SL37; assembly: GCF_026672675.1. NCBI lineage: Bacteria > Pseudomonadati > Pseudomonadota > Alphaproteobacteria > Hyphomicrobiales > Rhizobiaceae > Ensifer > Ensifer sp. SL37. Next base: position 14,828 of record NZ_JAPPRN010000003.1, read on the forward strand.
TTCGGCGGCGTAGGCCGCCTTGACACAGAGTGGGCAAGCGGCCAGCAACGCCAGGCCCTGAAGGAAATCACGCCTTTCCATATGGCCCCCCCTTCGAAACGTCTCGGGTAAATGCCGCAATACCGTTCCGCTCTGGCAAGGTCGCTTTCCCGCAGCGGGATCTCACAACCCGCTGCGCTTGTCTGATGGCAGCGGCATGGCGGTTCATAACCGTCGCACCAAGGTAGATGCGGGGTCATTCGGCCGGCTCCAGTCCAGGGGAAACTGGCCGGTGCCACCTGAATGCCCCCTGACCGCCCCTGCTGCGCCCGCGGGGCGACCGAAACCCTTGTGCGAGAGATATCAGCTAATAGGCGAAGAAGGCGATGCGCCGACGTCGCGTCGTAGCCGGTCGATCTCCCGCGTGCCGCTTGCCGTTTCTGAATAGGCCTGTATAGGGCTCTCAATGAGAAGCCCCTAAACTGCGGGAACAAAGCGCGTCAGGGACTAGTACCTCTGCACAGAGGATTTGACGAGTTGGTTGGGTTGCAGCGTGGGTAGGCAGTTGTTGCTGACGAGCAGTTCGATGCTGCGGGCGACGCCGGGTTTCCTTCGGATTAATCCGGCCCGCTCGAGGGAGAGCACCATTTGGTGGACGGATGGTGGGGTGACGCCGAAATAGCGTTGCAGGTCACGCTCGGCCGGCGGCCGTTCGTTGATTTGGCTATAGGCCCAGATGAAGGCGAGGTACTGGCCCTGCTTTTCGGTGAAGTGGGGTGGCGCTGCCGGCTGCCCGTCAAGTAATTGATTCATTTTTCGATTCATCCGGAACCTCCGCAATTGAAGGAGGCTTTCCGGATGAATGTACGCCATCGTGTCGACCTCGACCAACCCGAACGCGACGAACTCTTGAGCATGCTGCGCGGCGGCAAGCACCCGGCGCGCAAGCTCAAGCGGGCGCAGATCCTGCTCGCCGCCGAGGCGGGGCTCAGCGACGAGACCATCGCCGCAACGGTGGCGGTCGGCGGTTCCACAGTCTACCGCACCAAGCGTCGCTTCGTGGAGATGGGCCTGGAGGCGGCGCTTGGCGAGGAGCCGCGCCCGGGCGCGCAACGCAAGCTGACCGGCAAGGAGGAAGCCCTGCTGGTGGCCACCGCCTGCTCCAGCCCGCCGCCGGGCTGCGCCCGCTGGACGCTGGAGCTGCTGGCCGACGCGTTCGTCAAGCTGACCGAGCACGAACAGCTGTCGCGCGAGACGGTGCGCCGGCGCCTGGCCGAGAATGATGTCAAGCCATGGCGCAAGGACATGTGGTGCATTCCCAAGATCGATGCCGAGTATGTCGCGCGCATGGAGGATGTGCTCGACCTCTATGCCGAAGCGTCCGACCCGCAGCGGCCGGGAGCTATGACGGAAACTGGGTGATGACGGTTTGAGGAGGGCGGCGTATCGAGGCGGGTGACAAGCCTGCCAGAACCTCATGAAAGAGCGATACGCCATGAAGACAGATAGCACTGTTGTTTCCTTTCCGCATCCCGAGACGCTCGATGATCCCCTGACATCGGTTCTACGCGAAGGCGCGCGCCGGCTTCTGGCACAGGCCGTGGAGGCGGAAGCCGAGGCGTTTCTTGCGGCCATGGCCAGCGAACGCCTGAGCGATGGGCGGGACCGGGTGGTGCGGCACGGCCATGGGCCTGAAAGAACGATCCAGACGGGGATCGGTCCGGTTGCGGTGCGCCGCGTCAAGCTGCGCGACCGGGCTTTGGAGACTTGCGGCGAGGATCGCATCACCTTCACGTCGGCGATCCTGCCGAAGTGGGCACGACGCACGAAGAGCCTCGACGCCCTGCTGCCGGTCCTTTACCTGCGCGGCATCTCGACCGGCGATTTCCAGGAGGCGCTTGCCGCGCTGCTCGGCAAGGACGCACCGAACCTGTCCCCCTCGGTGATTGGCCGGCTGAAGGAGGAGTGGCAGGCCGACTATGATCGCTGGCAACGCCGCGACCTGTCAGCCCGCCGCTACGTCTACATCTGGGCCGACGGGGTCTATCTTCAGGCACGCATGGAGGACGATGCCGCTTGCATGCTGGTCGTCATCGGCGCGACGCCGGAAGGCAAGAAGGAACTTGTCGGCTTTCAAGTCGGCGTGCGCGAAAGCACCCAGAGCTGGCGCGAGCTGCTCGTCGGGCTGAAGGCCCGCGGGCTTTCGATTGCGCCAGAAATTGCCGTGGGCGACGGCGCGCTCGGCTTCTGGAAGGCGCTGGAGGAGATATTCCCTTCGACCCGCCATCAACGGTGCTGCCAACACAAGCTCCTCAACATCCTCAACAAGGTGCCGAAGTCGGTGCAGCCGAACATGAAGGCCGATCTCAGGGAGGTCCGCGATGCCCCGGATCGGGCAACCGCCGAGGTCGCGATCGCCGTCTTCGTCGACAAATACAAGGCCAAATATCCCAAGGCCGTCAACTGCCTGACGAAGGACCACGAGGCATTGCTGACCGTCTTCGACTTCCCGGCCGAACACTGGGACCATCTGCGCACCTCGAACCCGATCGAAAGCGTCTTCGCCACCGTCAGGCACCGCACGGTGCGAACCAAGGGAGGTCTGTCCCACAACACAGCACGGCTCATGGTCTTCAAGCTCGTCATGAGCGCCGCCAAAACCTGGCGCCGGCTGAAGGGCGAAAATCAGTTGCCAAAGGTCATCGCCCGCGTCAAATTTACCGACGGTGTCGCCGACTCGACGACCCCAGACCATCGCGCCGCCTGATCGCCCTCGTCACCCATTTCCGACCATAGCTCAGCGGCCGGTGGTGTGCTTCGACGAAAGCCCGACCCAGCTCATCGGCGAGGTGCGCCAGCCGATCCCGGCCGAACCCGGAAGGCCGCAACGCTACGACTGCGAGTACAAACGCAATGGCACTGCCAACCTGTTCGTCTTCCTCGACGCGCACCGATCCTGGCGCAAGGTGAAAGTCACCGAACGGCGTACGGCCGAGGACTTCGCCCACTGCATGCGCGATCTCGTCGATGTCCATTATCCCGAGGCCGCCTGCATCCGCGTGGTGCTCGACAATCTGTCGACCCACACACCCGCTGCGCTCTACCAGGCCCTGCCTACCGATGAGGCGCGCCGAAGCCTCAGAAGGCTGGAATTCCACTACACGCCCAAGCACGCCAGCTGGCTTAACATGGTCGAGATCGAAATCGGCGTCCTGCGCGGCCAATGCCTCAACCGCCGCATCGAAAGCCGCGACCGCCTCGTCGACGAGGTTGCAGCCTGGGAACGCCGACGCAACGCCAGTGGTGCCCGCATCAAATGGATGTTCTCTACCGAGAAGGCCCGCGTCAAGCTGGCCAAAGCCTACCCAAAACCAACGGCCAAAGAATCATAACCTCTGTGCAGAGCTACTAGGATACACTGAAGTATGGCGGCGATCTGAGTTCGATCCGATCCTAAAATCGACGCTTGATAAAATCGGCTTGAAGAAGGTCTTCTAACCCTCCCTTGCGGCAGTCTATTCCCGCTTCTTTCGCTAGCGTTGTTCAGCGGGCAACCAACGCGATGCCCTCTAGAAAAGATTGAACTAAGCCGCTAGTCGCGGCAATTGGTGGCCTCTTTGAGAGATGTCTCCTGTCTGAGAGGATTTGGGTGTTGCAAACCCACCCTTCAGACAGGAGATCCAGATGGCCGAGATGAGCCCTCTGCGTCGCCGGATGATCGAGGACATGACGGTCCGCAATCTTTCTCCGGCCACGCAGCAATCCTATCTTTATGCAGTCGCAAAGTTTAGCCGCCATTTCGGCCGATCACCGGCTCGGCTCGGCCTGGACGAGGTCCACGCCTTCCAGGTTCACCTTGTGTCGACGGGCATCTCCTGGTCCGGATTGAACCAGATCGTCTGCGCCCTCCGGTTCCTCTATGGCGTGACGCTCGGCCAGAATACGATCCCGGAGCATATTCCGTATGCGCGCGAGCCACGCCAGTTGCCGGTTGTTCTTTCGAGCGACGAGGTGGTCGACTTTCTGCAAGCCGTCTCCAGCTTGAAGGCGCGGGTGGCTCTGACAACGGCTTATGCCGCCGGCCTGAGGGTTTCGGAGGTCTGTGGTCTTCGCGCCAACGATATCGACAGCTCAAGGATGGTGATCCACATCACGCGTGGCAAAGGCGGCAAAGCCCGCTACGTCATGCTGTCGCCGGAACTGCTCGGGATCCTGCGCAGCTATTGGCGGTTGGCGCGGCCCAAGGACATTGTGTTTCCTGGGCGCGATCCAGACAAGCCGATCGCGCCGTCGGTGCTGCATTCCGCCTGCCGTTCGGCGGTTGCGGCGGCGGGTCTTTCCAAGCACGTCACCGTCCATACGTTGCGGCATTCCTTTGCCACTCACCTGCTCGAGAACGGGACCGATATCCGCATCATCCAGGTCCTGCTCGGTCACGCCCACCTCTCCACGACAGCGCGCTATACGCAGGTCTCTACCGACACGATCCGGTCGACGGCCAGTCCGCTCGATCGGTTACGACTGGAGGTGACACCGCCGGAATCGTGATCGGTTGCGTCCCACCTTCGAAGTCGCCGACATCTTTCGGCGACATGGGAGCTCCTACAGACGTGAGAACGCCGGTCATCTTGGCCGCGGCAAACGACGCGTCATGGGCGCGATCGAAGCCTGCCGGACGCCGAGGCTCGGCGGTCACGTCGATGCCTGCGACGATTGCGGCAGGACCCGCATCTCCTATAATTCCTGCCGCAATCGCCATTGCCCGAAGTGCGAAGGCGCGGCCCGCAAGGAGTGGGTCGCTGCACGCGTCGCCGATCTGTTGCCGGTCCCGTACTTTCATGTGGTCTTCACGCTCCCACCGGGCATCGCCGAGATCGCTTTCCACAACAAGGCGGTCGTCTATGCATTGCTGATGCGCATCGTGGCCCAGACGCTGCAGACCGTTGCCGCCGATCCCAAGCGGCTGGGCGCCGAGATCGGCATCGTCGCCGTGCTTCACACCTGGGGCCAGGCCATGACCCATCATCCCCATGTTCATTGCGTCGTGCCCGGCGGCGGTCTCTCGCCCGACAGAGCTAGGTGGGTGGCATGCCGGCCGGGCTTCTTTCTGCCCGTGCGCGTACTGTCGCGGCTGTTTCGGCGGCTCTTTCTGACGGCCCTTGCTAGAGCCTTCGCTCACGGTGAACTCCGCTTCTCCAACGAACTCAGCCATCTCAACGATGACGAGGCGTTCACCCGCCATCTCGCGCGTGCGCGCCGCGTCGAATGGGTCGTCTATTCGAAGCCACCGTTCGGCGGCCCCGACCAGGTGCTCGCCTATCTCTACCGCTACACCCATCGTGTTGCCATCGCCAACAGCCGCATCGTCGAGGTCGATGATGACCACGTTGCCTTCCGATGGAAGGATTACCGTGGCAAGGGTCGCGACCGCGAGAAGATCATGCGCCTTGACCCGCACGAGTTCATCCGGCGTTTTCTTCTACACGTGCTCCCGGACGGCTTCCACCGCATGCGCCACTTCGGCTTTCTCGCCAATAGCCACCGACGGGATCGTATCGGCCTCTGCAGGCAGATCCTCGATCAACCATCATCAGCAGGGGAGCGGTCGCAGGCAGGCAAATCACAGCCCGGGCAATCCCACGAATGCCCTGACTGCCGGCGTCCCATGCGTAGGACAGGAATCACTGTTGCGCCTGTTTCGCCGCCCCGGCCATCATCTTTCTGGTGCGATACATCATGAACTCCGACAATCCGCACCCCCTCCCATATGCCCACAAAACCAAGCGCCGCGCCGGCGCGCGATACCGCGTGGCCCTGGCCACACCGAAAGACCGACAGTGTGCATTGAGAGCGCAAAAATCGCTTCCTATCGTCCGGCAAGCTGCTCGCGAAGGTCGCCAGATCACCACAAAAATCGGCGGTGCGATTGCCGTCCACGACGAATCCGCTATCGTCATCAAGCGGCGTGCTTTACTATTCCCATAACGGCGCCAAACAACCCGCGCCTTACTTCAATCCGGCTTATGTGAGGTCGCTCGAGCTCGCCGCGACGACGGATGCGACCTCACATAACCCTCCAGATTCACACTATGTGGCCCGACATACGCTATTGAGTACCCTTCTCCCAGCGCTGTTCTCATGAACCCGTTCGCCCCGACGAGATCTGTTCTGACGACGCTATCTCCCGTGAGGGAACTGATTTGGTAATTTGCCCGTAGCCACGAGCTTGCCCGCTCGGACAAAGCAAAGATCTCCCACAGGCGCTCTGCCGTCCTTTGGATGCGAAAATCAGCGCTCTGCGCGGTTTGCAAGGCAGAGCTACTTTGCGGGAACGGCGTATCTGCCTGCGCCTTGGTCAAATCTTTCGAGTGAGCCATGATCCTCCCCTATGCATTTTTCTGACATGCACCGCAGCGGTACCGCTATTGATTGCAGGCGTGAGCCTTAGACTAAGACTAGCCCGCCCTCTGCGCAGGGCTTCTGCTTCGGGTGATTGAAGAGAGGGTTGCATCTCACGGCGTGAATTGCCAACATAGATAGTAATGACTTTCCGCTCCATCGTTTGGTGGTTAACGCCAACCATAGTCCGGGTCACGCAGTTGGGGTTGCAAGCTGCTCACCTCGCCGGCCATCAGTGGCGTCGTTTTCAGATGAGCTTGTCGAACGGCGCTGCGCCCAACAGCAATCTGCCCGCCCCTTTAGACCGGCATTTTTAGCCAGATTGATAAATAGCGATCAATACGCCACGCGCGCGAAACACGTCTAGCATTACAGTTGCATTTTGGTTTTCACATCCGACCTATCTGAAGGTGCGCGAGGGCGGGCGTATCGTGTCGGTGGCGGCAATAATCGCGGTGGCGGTCAATACGGACGGGAAAAGGGAAATCGTCGGACTGCACATCGGTCCTTCCGAAGCCGAGCCGTTCTGGACGAGCTTCCTGCGCGATCTGGTGCGCCGGGGCCGATGCTCACGAAGGGCTCAAGGCTTTCCGCCACGATCCGCGCCTTCACAGCATCCGGCCAACGCCGGTTTCCGCGGCGCGGCTACGACAACTTCGTAGCGCCCAACAAATCCATCAGCTGCCATGCAAATCTCCAGATAGTCCTGGAAACCTTCTCGCACGCCCGGCCAGCCTCAAAATACAGCCTATCCAATGGGGCGGAGACGGCGCTTACCATAGACCCGGCTGATGAAACCGAAAAGCGGCCGCAAGGGGCCGCTTGCTTCCTCCGATATTCTCGGCGCCATCTATGCGCGCTTTTGGACAGCCACCAACATTCTTCTTCAGTTCACTGCGCCAGGTGTAGATTTTGCTGCCGCGTCACATCGTGCCGACGAGCCACCTCCGTCACCGTAGCGCCAGAAAAGTTGGAGTTAGGATGACGGAAATTTCGGCGGTTCCGGCTTGCAGCCCCACCTAGCGCATCACCCTGCCCGCATCGGGCGCCCCGGGTTTGCTTTCATCAAGGCCATCAGCACCGGACCAAGCGAAAACTCTCCTCGCCGTGTTTTTGCGGTGAGATTGCGCCGATAGCCGCCGGCGGAATTGATGTGCCCTGCCCGTTCGAGGATGCAGGCCATCGTCGCGGCGGCGTTTTCCGGCCCCATCACGTCGCAGGCCTCCTGGTAGGCGCTAGGGCTGACGCCGAGCATCGAGCGCACCACCACGGCGGCCGCCATCAGGTCGCGCCAGCTCGAAACCGCGCCACCTGGCCCATACATCGCGATCTCGGGGCAGGCCTGCAGCACCATTCCCAACGGAAACGCCTTCAGCGGCTTACGCCGGCGGTCCAGTTTTGGCTCGGCTTTCGCCCCCACCTCCTCTCCAGAGCTAGGTTCAAGTTCATGGATAGATTCGGGATTTGAATTCTGTATGTGACGCTCAAAATGAGCATCATTGGTGCTCAAATTTTCGAAATCTTGCTGAATTTCCAGCCGGTTGATGATTTCCTCACGCAACATCTCCATTTCTTCGAGGATTGGGGCTATATCCGCGTGCGTCGGCGTACGGGGGATGCGGCCGGTCAGCTCGAGGAATAACTCCTCGATGCGTCCCCAGTCGCCGGCAGCCCCTTCTTCGATTGCCGCCGAGATCAGCTTGCGGACATCGCGGCGGCAGATGGTGAGCGCTTCCTTCGCCTTGCGCAGGCGGGCGCGATCGGCGGCGACCTGCTGGGTCAATCGCGCGAGCTCATCGGCGCGAGCGAGCAATGGCGCCAGGTCGAAGCCGAAAGCATCGTCGATGTCCCCTGCTCCGTTCTTCCGCGCGAAACGCTTGCCGTTGGCGCTGTCGCGGCGGACGATCAGTCCGGCCTCCACCAGCGCGGCGAGGTGCCGGCGAAGCGTCGCGTGGGCGATGCCGTGCGCACGCACGGAGAGCTGCGCGTTCGACGGGAACACGATCAGGCTGGCGGTCGCGCTCAGTTCTGCCTCCGGATAGAAGCTGAGAAGCGCGTTCAAAACTGCAAGCGCACGATCCTGCAGGCCGAGAAACGCCCTTGCCTCGCAGGCATCACGAAAAATCTTCCACTTGTCGGCGGCCCTCGTCGGGCGCGCCTCTGCGGTTCGGATCTGCTGGCGCACGAGCGCAAGCGATACCGGCCGCCGCCCAAAGGGCGTCGTCACATTTCCGGTCTGCATTTTTCTTCACCTTTCATAAGGCAAAAGAAATCCGCTCACCAAAACGGCGCCAAAGACTCTTGACTAAGATTCGTGGAAATGTGATTCTCAGGTTGCAACATCCGAGAAGGGCTTCCACGATGGCGACGTTTGGGGGGCCTTTTTCTTTTGCGGGTCAGTCTCCTTTGCCCATTTCGGACTGCCGGAATTCGTCATAAAGCGCGGCAAGCCGGTCTTCGACAAATGAGCCAAATCTCGGGTCGACCGATTTATCGAAAGTGAGGCTAAGCTTGTCACTGGTCTCGTGAATTCTAACTGGCCGCATGCCGTTGTTCACTGTCCAGACAGCAGACCTTGCGTTTTCTTTTACGGGGCGAAGCCGATCATAGATCGCTTCAAAGCGCGAATCCGACGAAAGGGCTGCGAATTCGGGTTTTCTACTCATGTTAAGAGCGGTGGATTTATTCTCTGCGTGTTCAAGAAATGCAGCCAACTCAGCCCATCTCATCCGCCCGAAGCTCGGTGCTGAACCAATGGCCTCAATGAGCTCGATTGGAAACTGCTTCACGAGCGCGATCATGCGCGACAAGTTCGCTTTGTCGATACTGAGAGCGGACGTTATTAGGCTTCGCTCGAAGCCGCGGTCTTCGAGCCGCGCGGCGAAGACCGCGCGCTCGATAAACGTCAGGTCCTGGCGTGAGCTATTTTCCTGCCCCTGACTGACGATAAGTTGCTCATCAGTAAGGTTCTTCACAACGGCCTTTACCGGAATGCCTAAACGGCGAATGACGACGAGACGCCGATGACCATAAGCGGCCTGAAATCGTCCTTCATTCTCGGGATGTGGCCGAACTAGGATGGGTACTAACTGTCCGTCTGTACGAATCTGCAGTTCGAGGCCGTCCAGTTCCTCTGCACTCATCCCAAGGCGATCGGCCACGAATGAGCTATCGACCAGATTCGGATCTAGGTCGACAACCTGTTGACCGGAGGCAAGCGCTTTTTCGAGCGCGTCTGCCCGGTGTGCTTTGTCGTTAATGCTATTGAGTGATTGCGAAATGACCCCGACCGCGCTCGCTCGATTAAGCGGCTTTTCAAAACTCGCTAGCGGACGATTTGCCGATAGAGGTGCGGGCGCCTGGTCATCAACCGCTGCATCCGGACCAGCAATGTTAAAGACGTTCTTACGAGACATGGATTACTTTCTCCCCCAGGTCTGCTTGATCAGTTGCTCGATCTCGGCATTAACGGCAGTGAGAGATTCCAGAGCGCGTTCATACGTTCCCCGGGTAAATTGGTTCCGTTCAACTTCGTAAAGTGTCTGCTTTGTCAGGCCGGCGTCTGAGACGGCGGTTGACTTCACCATGGCGTTCTCAAGGACACGATTTCCGAAGATCGAACGCATAAATCCCGTCATCTGCGCTTGCGGGCCATCATTTGGCTCGTAGCGGGTGACCAGATAACGCAACCAATCGTACTCCATGGATCCGCCTGCATTCTCCACCACCTCCAGCAAATCACCGGTCATCTGGAGGAATTGGGACATCGACATGACGTCGAGCATTTGCGGGTGAACCGTAATGAGCACGGCTGTCGCTGCGCAAAGAGCAGAGAGGGTGAGAAAGCCCAACTGAGGTGGGCAATCTATCACGACTACGTCATACGCACTTTCGATATCGGCTAAGCTGAGCCCTACCCTCGCGAAGAACATTGAGTCGTGGGCTTGGCGATTCACCAACGCCTTGGGCGTCTCGTGCTCGAACTCCATGAGTTCAAGATTGCCCGGAACGATGTGGAGACCGGGGGTGTAAGTTGCTCGAACGATCTCGGTGATGTCGCGCCGGTGCTCGTCGTATCGGATGGCGCCGTAGAAGGTTTCGTTTTCGCCGACGTCCAGTTCGGGTTGGTGGCCGAAGAGCGCGGAAAGGGAGGCCTGTGGATCAAGGTCAATCGCGAGAACGCGATAGCCACGCAACGCGAGATATTGAGCGAGATGCGCAGAGGTTGTTGTCTTTCCTGATCCGCCTTTGAAATTCATGACGGATATGACTTGCAGCTTTTCAGTGGCTCGACGGTGTCGAACGTACTTGCCGGCACCACCCTTCGCTCCATCGTCCAACACTCTACGCAGTTGGTCGAGATCCTCAACGCTGTACATCCTGCGGCCATTCGGAAGCGGTGCGGGTCCATATCCCTCCGCAATTATCTGGCGTAGGTAACCCTGGTGAATGCCAATAAAGTCAGCAGCCTCAGCAGGCGTAAACAGGCGAATTGACTTCCGAGCCGAAGGCGGGAAGGTTCTTTGCTGGTGAGCCCTGAGTTGTCTGCCAAGTTCCTCGGCATCTGCCGTAATAAGGGAGCGCAGACTATTGGTACTGGTTTGGCGGACTGTGTTTTGCATTGAACCCTCGGAGGCAATCAGCGCTTACGCGACGAAAAACATTAGATATGCGCTGATATCTATGTAGCCCGATTCCCACGAGATTGGCAAAAGCTTTTTTACTACTAAAACGTTAACGCTCGGGGGCGCTTGAACCCATCCGGTTGCGCAAAGTCGGCTGATATCTTCCGGGACGTTTTGGTCGTTGTACGTGTACAACAGATCCGATTTTCGAGAGCTCTGTTGTACACGTAACAACGCATATCGTGCTCCAGTCGACGCGCTCCGGGTGGAGCGCGTCATGGTCCGGACAAACAATAGTCAAGTTTGACGACCGCCAACTTTCGCCAGTCACCGCGCCCGCGGCTAGAACAAACGCAACTGCTCGGTCTTTTCGCTGTCGAAGCGGCCGAGGTTGGCGTTTTTCCGTATCCGGTGCTGACGGAGAGGCTGAAGTATTTGCCTCCGTTCTGGTTTTCCTTTTCCCAGATACCGCCGATCTCGACGCGGCGGCCGCGGGGGGATTTGGCGAAGAGGCGGTAGACGGGCGCCTTCGGGTTGGTGCTTTGGTATGCCTCGCCGAAGATGTCGAGGTCGTAGGCCATTGAGGCGATGTTGCCGGCAAGATTGCCGTCTTCTTCGAACCGGATGAAGTTGACGAGATCGGTCATGGCAGTATCTCCTTTGTTTGCGTTGCCGATGGTCACGCACAGGCGGCCGGAAGACGGGCGGATTGAACCCGAAGGGGCGTAGCGAATGCGGAGCGCCGCCTACAACGGGGAATTTGTCTCGCGAGGAATGGCGCATGCCAGGGGAAATTCGTCGATGTTGGCGGTTGCTGTCCGGGCGGCCGGCCGCAGTGACCCATCGACTGGGGCAGCGCAAGCCAAGGGGATACGGGGGACTGGCGGTTTCTTCCTGTCCGCCTCGAGCACGACAAGCTCGCCCGGCAACATTATCTCCATCGGCGTTGTTCGCTGGCATCCTGAGAAAGCCATGACACACCTATAGGCAAGTCTCCGGTCTACCGGCTCTTTGCAAAGACGCGCCGCGGCCGCGTCAAGATCGGCGATGCGTTACGGAAGGCAGACGATGGCAGAACCAAGTCACGCTAAGCCTCGACACCGGATACCGGAAGGGTCAACGCGATGTCGATCCTTGAGGATCCGTTTGATGACGATCGCGAGCGGTTGCGTCCGGATGCGATTGACCGACAACCACGGCTGACGGGCAGGGGTCTAGTCGCGATCCGCGTCGTCTGCAGAACCAAACCAGAAAGAGAAAAAGGGGGCGGGCAGGGGTGCGCGAGGGGGAAGGGAACATGGGCAAATGCGCTAACTTAAGGGCTGGACGACCTGAATCTGTCTGTGATTGATAAGGTAGATGCGAACGACTGATTCCATCGACCCTGATTGGTCATTGGCGCGACAGCGCGTACATCCAGGGCGCTTGTGCGGCGACGCGGTGTTGGTGACGCCGAGACCTTGCTGCGGCTGGCATTGGCTTACGGGCCTGGCGGCATGAGCTTGCGCTCTGCCGCGGCCTGGGCTGGTCTGAATGACGTGGCGTCGATTTCCGATGTTGCCCTTCTGAAGCGATTGCGCGGATCGGTCGATTGGCTGGGGGACATCGCCGGAGCGCTGCTCCGCAATGCTTCAGACGCGGCACGCACCACAGCTGCGCGCCGCCTACGTATTGTTGATGGTAGTTCCATCTCGCAGCCCGGCAGCACTGGCACGGATTTCCGGCTTCATGCGACATATGAGCCCGCTCTCGCCCGCTTCACGCATCTGGAATTCACTGATGTTCACGGTGGCGAAAGCTTTTCACGCGTGCCGATCGATCCGGGCGACATCGTTCTTGGCGATCGCGCCTATGCTCGCGCTCCGGCGCTCCATAAAGTCGTGTCCGCCGGGGCGGACTTCATCGTGCGTATGGCCTGGTCCAATGTCAGGCTCACGTCGCTCGATGGCCGGTTGATTGACTGGAATACAATTTATAGCACGATGATGCCCGGTGACGTTTGCGAACAAGAGGTGCGGGTCGAATATTCCGGCCCCGGCTGCAAACACCGCGGCAAACCGCTGTTTCATGCCCGGCTCATTGTCCGGCGGAAAGACGAGGAAGCGACGGCTCGCGCAGAAAAGGCCGCCCGCCGCCGACATCAAAAACGCGCAGATGGCAAAGCAATGCATCCATTGACGGTTGCTACGTCAGGGTTTCTGCTTCTGCTGACGTCGATATCGGCCAACGAGATGACCGCCCATGACGTTTTGGAAACCTATCGGCTGCGCTGGCAGGTCGAGATCGCCTTCAAACGTGTCGATTCCAGAAGACGACTTCAATGAGTGCTGAGAGTTTTCAATCGGTTACCGGATCAGCGCTGCCGCGGTTGTTCAAAAGACGCTTTCAGTAAACCAGTTTTTTACCAGTAGTCGTGTTCAGTGGCCGGCATGGTAACCTCCTGTTCAGCAGCCGATATCCGAGCCAGAATTCGCGCGATCAAGTCCGATCAGGCAGTCAGGCGCAGGCATGGCGGCGCTCGCAGCAAGGCCGCCCGGCGTCTGCAGGCAGCGGCGGGACAGACGCCGGAAACGACAAGACCCATGGAGGTGCTGCAGATCGACCATACGCCCGTCGATATCATCCTCGTCGACGAAACCTTCCGCCAGCCGCTCGGACGCCCTTACCTGACAGTGGCGATCGACGTTTACAGCCGCTGCATTGCGGGTTTTCTGCTGTCATTCGATCCACCGTCTGCGACAAGCGTCGGCCTTTGCATCGCACATGCGGCATCCGCGAAGGATAGCTATCTCCGGGCGCTTGGCATTGACGATCATGAATGGCCCGTCTCGGGCATCCCTGGTGGGCTCTATGTCGACAACGCTGCCGAGTTCCACTCGGAGGCCCTGACGCGGGGTTGCGAGCAGCACGGCATCGCGCTGAACTACCGCCCGGTGGCAACACCGCATTATGGCGGTATTGTCGAGCGTCTGATCGGTACGTTGATGCAAATGATCCACGAAGTTGCCGGTACGACATTTTCCAATCCGGCCGAGCGCGGCGACTACGACAGTGACGGCCAAGCTTGCATGACACTGGCCGAATTGGAGCAGTGGATGGCATTGGCGATTGTAGGGCGATATCACGATGACTTGCATGGCGGGCTCCTCGAACCGCCGATCGCACGATGGCGGCGTGGCGTGTCGGTTATTGGCGCACCGCGATCCATCACGCAGTCGCAAGCATTCCTGGTCGACTTCCTCCCGGTCCTTCGTCGTCGGGTTACCCGCGAGGGCTTTCGGCTCGACCACATCAGCTATTTCAGCAACGCATTGCATCCATGGATCGCAGAGCGTGATCGGCTGGGGCTTTTCATGATCCGGCGCGACCCGCGAGATCTTTCGCGTATATTTGCGCTCGATCAGGCCGGACAATTCTATGTCGAGGTTCCATGCGCGAGGCTCGATCGGCTAAGCATCACCCTATTTGAGCATCGGCAGGCCGTCGCCCGGCTGAAGGCTGAAGGACGCTCGCATGTCGATGAGGATTCCATTTTCCGTGCCGTGGGGAAACAACGAGAATTGGCCCGCGCAGCCGCTGCAGCTCGGCCCGGCGTAAACTTGCCCGGATCGCTGGAAACAGCCGTCCTCTGAATCAACCCGAACACGTGGAGTTGGAAGGAAACGCCGAGCCGCCGATCGTCGTGACCACGCTCTATCCGGCGACAAAATGGTGACAAGCGTAAAAGAAGGCCTCCCAAACCAGACAATCGACGCAGCGTCAGAACTTGATGACGCCCTGCGGCTCGACCTTTTGGCGGGCGCTCAATGGTCGATCGGCTACGATCGGGCACAGGACGCGCTGCGACGGTTCGAATACCTTCTGCAGTACGGGCCGGGGAAGCTTCGCCCGCCAAACGCCTTGCTGCTCAGCCCCACCAACAACGGCAAAAGCATGGTGGTCGAGAAATTCCGTCGAGATCATACGCCGGCTCCGCAGGAAGAGACCGATGCCGAGAATCTGCCGTTGTCGTCGTACAGATGCCGACCAATCCAACCATCAGCCGATTTTACGCCGCGCTTCTTGCCGAGCTCGGGGCGCCTGGCCCACGCGCCGGTGGAGGGGTTCGCAGTCATGACCTGGAACAGATGGCGCTGAATATCCTGCGCGCGGTCAACGCACGGGTGCTGGTGATCGACGAACTCCACAATATGCTGGCCGGATCGGCTTCTGCGCGCCGAGAGTTTTTGAACCTGCTGCGTTATCTGGGGAACGCACTTCGTATTCCCTTGATCGGAGTTGGCACACAAGAGGCCTATCTCGCCATTCGCACCGATCCACAGCTTGAAAACCGATTCGAGCCGATCATCCTTCCTCTGTGGGAGCCCGGATCAGAGACGGCGAAATTACTTATGAGCTTCGCTGCCTCCTTGCCACTGAGACGGTCCTCGCCTGACCTGTTGCGCCCCGATGTGATCAAACTGCTCCTGATAAGGACCGGAGGCACGATAGGGGAAATGCTTGCCTTACTGCGCGCGGCAGCAATTGCGGCGATCGAAACCGGTGACGAATCGATCAGCGAGCGCACGCTGCGCATCGCGGACTACAAAGGACCGGTGGAACGCCGCATCAGCATCGAGCGCCAGCTTGTTCCGGGTTGATGAAGCGGCTGCCGATCCATCCTCAACCTTTGCCGAATGAGGCGCTATCCTCGTGGATCTATCGTCTGGCAGATTCTTACGGCTTGCCATCATCGACATTCATGGAGCGAGCTTTCGGCTACGCCCATCTATCTGACCAACAGCTCGACCTTGCGCCTCCGGCCGATCTACTCATGGCGCTCGCCGAGCGGACCCGGGTATCGACCAGCAGACTTCATTCGATGACACTGGCCGGGTACACGCCGCTCGTCCTCGATTCGGTAGCGCCGGCAGAGGGTGTATTCGCAACCTACATCAGTCAGTTTCCATCCTTTGCTTCTGTCGAGAAGCGGTTCGGGCGCGCAATATGCCGGCTTAATGAAGGGGACTGGTTACCGTGGATACCGGGATTCTCGCGCGAGCAGCCACCCATTTGCCGGAAATGCGTGGCGCAAGATTCAATCCCGTATCGGCGGATATACTGGTGTGCGGCCTGGATGACGTGCTGCCCCGATCATCATGAAATGCTGGAAGCCCAGTTCTTCCAACCGGGCATCAGGCGCGAAAATCTTTATGCTTTCACACCTCCCCGCGCCGCGTCGAGGGAAGTTGTGGCTCTCGACAGGTTGACCCTGCAGGCCGTCACCGGAGGCAGCGTCTTGCTGCCGCACGGTCGCGTGATCAGTGCCGTGGTCTGGATGCGGGCGCTACGCAGCCTCATCGACGAACTAATTCGTCCCGTATACACCTTAGCTCGCTCGAAACAGATCATTGTTCGCGCATGGAAAGCTGCCGGGATGTCCTTGCACGAGGGTCTGGGCCTAGTCCGCGTTTTTGAAATCATGTCGGCGGAACAAAGAGAAAGGGCATTTGCGGTGGCGGCGGCGGCCGTCGATCGTCTGCTGGAGGGTAGTCTCGATACCCGACCCGCCAACGTCAAATACTGGTCGATGTCGACCATCTTCGACCCGCCGCCAAAGCACCCCGAGGAAGATCTTCTTTCTCGCCCACCGCCGGGGCGCGCACACACCCAGCCAGCCCCCGCTAAGACGTGGGGGGAGCTATGGGAGGCGGCTGTCGCTGCCGCGAAACGCAGTCCACTCGAGGCGTATCATCTTCGTCAACTGATGATCTGGAATCTGGAGGGTTATGTGAGGTCGCATCCGTCGTCGCGGCGAGCTCGAGCGACCTCACATAAGCCGGATTGAAGTAAGGCGCGGGTTGTTTGGCGCCGTTATGGGAATAGTAAAGCACGCCGCTTGATGCCGATAGCGGATTCGTCGTGGACGGCAATCGCACCGCCGATTTTTGTGGTGATCTGGCGACCTTCGCGAGCAGCTTGCCGGACGATAGGAAGCGATTTTTGCGCTCTCAATGCACACTGTCGGTCTTTCGGTGTGGCCAGGGCCACGCGGTATCGCGCGCCGGCGCGGCGCTTGGTTTTGTGGGCATATGGGAGGGGGTGCGGATTGTCGGAGTTCATGATGTATCGCACCAGAAAGATGATGGCCGGGGCGGCGAAACAGGCGCAACAGTGATTCCTGTCCTACGCATGGGACGCCGGCAGTCAGGGCATTCGTAGGATTGCCCGGGCTGTGATTTGCCTGCCTGCGACCGCTCCCCTGCTGATGATGGTTGATCGAGGATCTGCCTGCAGAGGCCGATACGATCCCGTCGGTGGCTATTGGCGAGAAAGCCGAAGTGGCGCATGCGGTGGAAGCCGTCCGGGAGCACGTGTAGAAGAAAACGCCGGATGAACTCGTGCGGGTCAAGGCGCATGATCTTCTCGCGGTCGCGACCCTTGCCACGGTAATCCTTCCATCGGAAGGCAACGTGGTCATCATCGACCTCGACGATGCGGCTGTTGGCGATGGCAACACGATGGGTGTAGCGGCCGAGATAGGCGAGCACCTGGTCGGGGCCGCCGAACGGTGGCTTCGAATAGACGACCCATTCGACGCGGCGCGCACGCGCGAGATGGCGGGTGAACGCCTCGTCATCGTTGAGATGGCTGAGTTCGTTGGAGAAGCGGAGTTCACCGTGAGCGAAGGCTCTAGCAAGGGCCGTCAGAAAGAGCCGCCGAAACAGCCGCGACAGTACGCGCACGGGCAGAAAGAAGCCCGGCCGGCATGCCACCCACCTAGCTCTGTCGGGCGAGAGACCGCCGCCGGGCACGACGCAATGAACATGGGGATGATGGGTCATGGCCTGGCCCCAGGTGTGAAGCACGGCGACGATGCCGATCTCGGCGCCCAGCCGCTTGGGATCGGCGGCAACGGTCTGCAGCGTCTGGGCCACGATGCGCATCAGCAATGCATAGACGACCGCCTTGTTGTGGAAAGCGATCTCGGCGATGCCCGGTGGGAGCGTGAAGACCACATGAAAGTACGGGACCGGCAACAGATCGGCGACGCGTGCAGCGACCCACTCCTTGCGGGCCGCGCCTTCGCACTTCGGGCAATGGCGATTGCGGCAGGAATTATAGGAGATGCGGGTCCTGCCGCAATCGTCGCAGGCATCGACGTGACCGCCGAGCCTCGGCGTCCGGCAGGCTTCGATCGCGCCCATGACGCGTCGTTCGCCGCGGCCAAGATGACCGGCGTTCTCACGTCTGTAGGAGCTCCCATGTCGCCGAAAGATGTCGGCGACTTCGAAGGTGGGACGCAACCGATCACGATTCCGGCGGTGTCACCTCCAGTCGTAACCGATCGAGCGGACTGGCCGTCGACCGGATCGTGTCGGTAGAGACCTGCGTATAGCGCGCTGTCGTGGAGAGGTGGGCGTGACCGAGCAGGACCTGGATGATGCGGATATCGGTCCCGTTCTCGAGCAGGTGAGTGGCAAAGGAATGCCGCAACGTATGGACGGTGACGTGCTTGGAAAGACCCGCCGCCGCAACCGCCGAACGGCAGGCGGAATGCAGCACCGACGGCGCGATCGGCTTGTCTGGATCGCGCCCAGGAAACACAATGTCCTTGGGCCGCGCCAACCGCCAATAGCTGCGCAGGATCCCGAGCAGTTCCGGCGACAGCATGACGTAGCGGGCTTTGCCGCCTTTGCCACGCGTGATGTGGATCACCATCCTTGAGCTGTCGATATCGTTGGCGCGAAGACCACAGACCTCCGAAACCCTCAGGCCGGCGGCATAAGCCGTTGTCAGAGCCACCCGCGCCTTCAAGCTGGAGACGGCTTGCAGAAAGTCGACCACCTCGTCGCTCGAAAGAACAACCGGCAACTGGCGTGGCTCGCGCGCATACGGAATATGCTCCGGGATCGTATTCTGGCCGAGCGTCACGCCATAGAGGAACCGGAGGGCGCAGACGATCTGGTTCAATCCGGACCAGGAGATGCCCGTCGACACAAGGTGAACCTGGAAGGCGTGGACCTCGTCCAGGCCGAGCCGAGCCGGTGATCGGCCGAAATGGCGGCTAAACTTTGCGACTGCATAAAGATAGGATTGCTGCGTGGCCGGAGAAAGATTGCGGACCGTCATGTCCTCGATCATCCGGCGACGCAGAGGGCTCATCTCGGCCATCTGGATCTCCTGTCTGAAGGGTGGGTTTGCAACACCCAAATCCTCTCAGACAGGAGACATCTCTCAAAGAGGCCACCAATTGCCGCGACTAGCGGCTTAGTTCAATCTACCGGAAGCGAAGATCGGGTAGGCGCAGGATACGTGTAAAAACCGGTCACAAGGGTATTTCGAAGGGCAGAGGTGCCGGGGCGAGCGGCTTTGGGATATCCTGCATATCGATTGAGTATTTCCCGAAGCGCCTGATTTTCGCGCGGGCATAGGGGCTGAGGGAGGCGGCCAGCTCTGGCGTGACCGGCAGGCCGTCGGCGGCCATGGAATTGATGACGTCGGTCAGGTCGGCGACATTGGACAGCATGATGGCGTTGGCGACGAGGCTCGCATATTTGACCTGCTTTTCCTGTTCGACGGGATCACCGCTCTTGATGACTGGTCCGCCGAAGGTAATCCAATCGAGAAAGTCGTTGAAGGATTCGATCTTGGTCGTTTCAGCCCGGATAGAGCGCCGGACCTGCGGATCGGAGATATAGCGCAATAGAAAAAGTGTTCTTTCCACACGACCGAGCTCCCGGAAGGCCTGGTAGAGCCGGTTTTTGCGGTTGTGTGAGCTGAGTTTTCGCAGCAACATCGAGGGCAGCACCAGACCGGCCTGAATGGAGAGGATCACTTGCATCATATCCTGCCAGTGCGTCTCGATCAGCCGCCAGTCGATCTCGCGGCCGAAGAGCGCGTCGATGTGCTGATAGGAGACCGACTTGTCGGGCCGATAGAAAGTCACGTCCGCCCAGTTTCGCATGCGCGGCATCAGCTTGATCCCAAGCAGGCGCGCCAGACCGAAGACCGGTTCGCTCTGGCCCTGGGTGTCGGCATGCAGGGTGTCCGGCTGCACGGTGGAACGTTTTTTCAGGAGCCCGTCGAGGATATGGATGGCCTCCCAGACACCGCAGGGAATGAAGGTGGTGAACAGCGCGACGTAATTGTCGGCGATATGGTGGTAGGCGATGCCACCGTAGGCGCCGTAGCGGATATGCTGGGAGCCCAGCAGATTGTTCTCGCGCAAGGGAATGTGAGTGCCGTCGGCGGTCGCGGCCTGACCGGCACCCCACAGTTTCGGCAGTTCGAAACGGTCATAGGCATTGATCAGGTCGGTCATGGCGGATTCGAGCTTGGCCGTGTCGATATGCTGGGCATTGAGCCGGCGCAGGGTGTCGGCGCTGGCGATACCGACGGCATGACGGGCAGTCTGAACCGGGCCGAGATTGCAGCCATAGCCGAACACGGTGAGGATATAGCGCTGAAGCGCCCTTGCCACCTTCGGGTCGGCTCCCGATGGCGGCTCGAAGTGGCAGGTGAAGGCAGTCCAACTGGTGCTATCCTTCAGAATATCAAGCAAATGCCGCTCGCGCATGCGGGCATGGATTTCGGCTTCGAAGATCATGAGACCCTCCGGCCGGTTGGATGCCTTCTGTTGCTTCAGGTGTGGTACGCCGCCAACATCGATGCTCAGTTCCGTATTTTCCGGGAAGCCGGCATCCACGGCGGCGGTGGCGGCCATCAGCTGCTCCTTCATCCACGCGGCAAATTCTTCCCCATAGCGCGGCAATCCAAGGTCGGCGACGCGAGGGCCGCCCCAGACTCAACGCCCTGATGACCCGCGCCCGCAACCGCGAACTCGATTGCGTCCTGGTCTGGAAGTTCGACCGTTTCGCCCGCTCAACACGCCATCTCCTGACGGCGCTCGAAGAATTCGACCATCTCGGCGTGCGTTTCATCAGCCTGCAGGACCAGATCGACACGGCAAGTCCCATGGGACGGGCGATGTTCACCATCATCGGCGCCATGGCCGAACTGGAATCATCCCTGATCAGCGAGCGCGTCACCGCCGGAATGCAGGCCGCCCGATCGCGGGGTAAACATCTCGGCCGGCCGAAGCTCAGCTCCCATCTGGTCGAGGAGATCAAGACCCTCGCTACCTCCACCGATCTCAGCGTCCGCAAAATACAGGAGACGATCGACGGTCGGGCCAGTCGGGGCCGCGTGGGTGAGATCGTCAGGCAAGCGCGATTACACAATCAAAACAGCATGCGCCCTTCGGCGCCAGAGGACCGTCCATGAACGCAAACCACTTCAACTTGAACGAACTCGTCAAATTCCTGGGCCGCGACGACTGGGCTCTACAGTTCGAGGAGGTGATGGGCGACCACTTCTGGCCCGTCATGGACGAATTCGGCCTCGATCACGAGGAGATCGATGAGGTGCTTGGGCCCCATTGGACAATGACCCTTTGGGGATGCGCCTTCGAGGATTTCCTCACCCAGGCCTTCGAGCCGGATGGCCGGACTTTCGTCGATATCTATCTCAAGAGCCGGGGTTTTAAGGAAACCGCCCGCAGCAAGACCTATCTGAAGGCGATCAGCACCTCCGTCATCAGCCTTTACGAGGTCAGCGAGATCGTGCCTTGCAAATCTTTTCTGGCGCGCGATCTCTTGCGCGGTGGCGACCCCGTGACCGTCAGCGAAGGCACCGCAACCCAGACCCTGCGGCAATGGGAGAAGATTGCCGCCCGCATCGTCCATGTCGGCGACACCAACGTCATAACCGGTGGCCTGCTGCCATATTCACCGGAAGCATCGGAAGCCCTGCTCGAAGGGCTGAAGGAAATGTCCGGCAAAAAGCGGTCGCGCAAAAAACTGATTCTTGATGACGACACCCTGCGCCTGGCAGCGCCACTGTTCACCCATGCCTGGCTGTTCGACACCTTGCCCAGGATGCTTGGCGACAACCAGGCGATCGTCTGCAACAGCGATGGCGACGATATCGTGTTTCATGAGGTGCGATTTCCCCTCGAAACCGGCATCACCGAAAAAGACATCGCCGAGCGCTTCGCCGGGCTCGTGGACCTGCGCCAGGAGAACCCGACGTTCTGGAACTGGCTCGGCCGACCGCCGGCCAGAGGCGCAGCCCGGCCCGGTCACCCGGACGCTCTGGTCGCCGGCGTCACCATGGAAGACGGCACGCCTGTCCTCGGCAGCCTCGAAGTCAAGGGACGTTTCCTCGTCCTTATGGTCAATTCCGCAGAGCGGGCACAAAGAGGCACCGAACGCCTGCAAAATATCCTCGGTAAAATGGTTCGTACGCCGCTCACCAGTATCCAGACCATCGAACAGTTGAAAGCCGTGCATCAGGGGACGAGGCCGTCAGCCGACGATATCCCGCCCGAAGTGGCGACGCCTCTCGTCCATGCCATGCTCGACAGGCAATATCGCGCCACCCTGGATGAACCCGTCGGCATGCTCGGCGATATCTCCCCGCGCGCCGCGGCCCGCACCAAAGCTGGTCGCCAAAAGGTCGCCGAATGGCTCAAATATCTCGAAATGCGGTCGTCGGCCGCGCCAGACCCGAACGATCCTATGGCAACCTACGATTTCGGGTGGATATGGAAAGAACTCAAAGTCGAAGACCTCAGACGATAGCCTTCAAAAACGCTTGTGACCGGTTTTTACACGTATCCTGCCCCTACCCGAAAATCAGTTGCCAAAGGTCATCGGCGGCGTCAAATTCACCGACGGTGTCGCCGAAACGACGACCCCTGACCATCGCGCCGCCTGATCGGCCTCGTCACCCATTTTCGGCCATAGCATCCATTCGATGCGGATCGCAATCAGGCGCTGCCGCTGAAGTGCTTCGAAAATCCTTTCAAGCACGCCTTGCTCGGCCCACCGGCAAAGCCGCGTGTGGATGGTGTGCCAATTGCCGTATTCTTTCGGCAAGCGCCGCCATTTGCAGCCGTTCTCGGCAATATAGAGCAACGCATTGAGCAATTGCCGGTTATCGATTTTCACGTTGCCGCGTTGCACCGGCAGAAGCGGAAATAGCAGCGCGTATTGCCAATCAGTCAGTTCCATCCAAACTTCATGGCCACCTTAACCTTTCATTAGTGTTAACGGGCCCTAGCTTAGCTAAGTCTAGCGTCGTAATCAGGATCCGTCTATGCCAGCCTCTTCTCTCGCCGCCCTGCCGACTTTGGCCCATCGCAGCGCGTTGACCAGTTCTGGTTCTGTGCGCTGATGGACGAGTCGTTCTCGAGCCCTAAACAGGATCTCCCGGCTCTGCTGATCCGCGGATTTTGGCTCCACGAAGCGCATTTCCAGTCGCTGGGCAGCAATTACGATAGCCTCCGCGTCTGTCGATGCGCAGGATTGCGAACGCCGTAGCCCGATATTTGGCTATATTAGTTCTCCATAACATTTACTGCAGTTAGTTTGCCTGTGAACATTGCGCGGAGCACACTTCGTGACGAACTTTGAACGCCCGGCCCGAACCCGAACAACCGCTTGATGTGGTTGTTCCGTCAGTCCCGCGGAATTGACGGACAAGCGCCGGCAATCGCAACCAGCTCGTCTGTCTGAATGAACGCAAAACTGCAGCATCGGCTGGCCCGGGATCTGAGACGCCTCAGAACGCGGCTTCCGCTCAGTGCTGAGTGCACGTTCAGTTTCAGGTTGGAAGACGCACTTCGCAGTGCAAACCCAGTCATCAATGAGAACATCCATGGTTGTGATATCTGCTGCTTCCCAGTCCGCCTACGTACCTGTTCAAGAGCCGCCGAACGATAGTAGTGCGCCGGTATCTTCCTCTGAAGGCAAGTCTGCTGCAATCAGGCAAGCGCGCGCAGCACCTGATACCGCTGTGCAATCGACTGCAAGCACGGTCCCGCCGGAAACAGCAGAACCGGAAAGCGAGCTGGATACGTTTGTGACGGCTTCGCATGGGTTTGTGACAGATCCGTTGCGCAAGTATTATGAGGGGCTGGATTCGACCGGCAAGCGAGAGCTGCTGCGACACCAGCTATATTTGACCCAGACCACGTTCGGCGCCAAAAGGATTTTGGCCCTGGGAGATCTAAAAGAAAAATTCCTGCAGGACGACGCGGCCACCAAGCTGAACAACAATACGCCGGAACAGCAGAAGTTCCTGACTGCGCGGCGTCAAATGACGCTTGATGTTCTTCAGAGTATATTCAAGAATAGGAAAAATTCCGAGGTCGTTGACGAAACCGTGAAGGCGGCCCGGAAGGCGCTGATTGATCATGAAGACCCCGATTTCTCGGTCGAATCGGATCTGGACTCCCTGAATTCAATTCAGAGGAAGGTTATCGAACGCATCGAGGACTATGATTCTGACGTTGGCGATGACATCGACGCCTACGATAAGGCAGATGTACAGGAAGCCCTCTCCAGGTTTTTTGCGCAGTCTCCCCTCAGCCCTCGAGACGCTGACGTTATCACGACCGGCCCCGAAGTGCGCACGCAGGCCTTTGGCGATGTTGGGTACTTGCCCTACCTTCTGTGCTTCAACGATAGCCAGGGGCCATTCCGGCGCACAAACATGACCGATTCAGCCCTCAACGCCGCCTACGAGATCGCGTTTAACTCAAAGGAACTACAGGGTTTCCGCGCTGAAGTGCGCGCTTTGGCCGATCGTCCATCGCAAGATGGCGGTACGCTGGAGGCGCGCCGAGAGTATCGGAACGCAACAGCGCTTGCCTTGCCAGTCTCTGCGTTCAAAACCGAGCCTTACATCAATGCCGAGCTGCAGAAGATCGACCCTGAACTTTTCGCTGTGACCGAGCTGAGTGGATATCAATCCAGCGAGCACTTTACCCAGGAGACCTTGAGCAATGGGGTCACCACCCTCGCGATAGCTGCGCAGGGAGCCGCCCAACACGCCGCGCAGACGACACTCGGGGCAGATTTTGACGGGATACAACCAGGCCAAGGCTCATTCCATTCCCAAAGGCCGGAGATGTCGCAGATCGATATTGGTTTTTTCAAGCAAGCGCTGCTTGCGCAAATACCGGACGAGCCGACTGAATTTCTTGATGATGCCGACAGATACGATCCGGTTTTCTCGAGCGGAAAGTCGACCTTCCGCAACCCACTTGGGGGATTTTACAACGTAACCGAACCACTGGCGCGGACGTACTCGTACCGCGCCAAAAACGGTGAACTGTTCATCTACAATCCCTGGCCCCCGGGCTATAAGGAGCGCCAGAAGCTGGGGCAACCCCCTCTATTGCAGAAAGTCAACGAGACCCCAGGCAACCAGGAATACAGTGATGGAGAAATCATGACGTATCTGGGCGAATCGTTGAACTATACCGGCAGGGATAATGTCGTCATCGTTCCCAAAAGAAAGCAAGCGACCGCCGCCAGCGTTGCGCAAAAACGAGGAGAGGTTGTCTTTCCTTTCGGCATGAGCGAAACAGTCAAGAAGGTGTGGAACCTAAACCTTTCTCCTCGCCACACGCAGGATGTCGACCAATTCTTCCAGAAGAATCGGGATGAACTGGTCGTCAATGTCAGCCAGTCTCTGGATGCCATTCCTGTGTTCACGACCATTGCTCAAGAAGGTGAGCTGAATTCCACTGAACAAAAGAGAATTCAGGGGTATTTGTACGAGTTCCTCGACGGAAAACGCAAAGCTCTCAGAGGCAGTGCCTCTGAGCTATCCCTATCCGGGCGCAAAGAAGTCCTCAATCCGAATACACTCTTTTTGCCAACAGGAGAAGATGAACAATTTTCCGGCATGCTGATCAATCTAAATCAGCAAAAAATTGCGGTCATACCGAAAGGTCTGAAGGCGCAGTTGGCTCTCTTTAAGAGCGAGCAGTTCAGAGAAATTTTCGCCGAAGGGATCGACGCCAAAACCAAAGGCGAGATGGCGTCGAAACTAAAGAAGATGGAGCAATACAACAGCGGCAAATATCTGACCAATCCGAGTGTATACCTTAAGGCCTTGGAGGCCCGCGGGGGCAAATTCTATCTCCCAATTGACCGCCCTACGGCAGATGAGGCGGATGCTTTGGAATACGATCTTCGTGATTACATTGCGTGGACGGCCTCAGGGCTTGTGTCTCCCAACGACGAGGATATCGATTCGATCGTAAAGATCGCGGATATCCTATCTGAGGCGCCACGCAAGTCGGGTGCCAAAGAAAAACTGGTTGATTTTACCCGCACTCTCTATTTGAACAAGATAAAGCAGAGTGCCACGGGCCAGAGCATCGACGAACTGAAGTCTAAAGATAGCAATCCGATCGTTTCCGACTGGAAGAATTTGCTGAAGAGCGACTGGGATTATAACACCACGTCGGCATGGGAAAAATCAACCAAAGACGCTTTGCGCGTGTTGCGACCAGCACTAACCGGAGCTGGCTATGCCTTGTCCGTAGGATTGTCGGTCGCTTTTCCCGGAGTGGCAGCTGGCGTAATTGCTGGCGTCGCGGCAACGGCGGTGACAGACATAGCAGCAGACGCCGCTGAACTTGCCGCGACGGATGACCTGGAGGAAAGAGACCGCTTGGCCAGGGGCATGGTTGAAAAATTCTACACCTCGATCGCAGCCGAGATGACGCTGGGAGGCGCGACGAAGGCCATCGCGGTCTTGGCCAAGCAGACAATTGGCCGGCTCGTACGAAAAAGCGCTTCGCAGATCGAGGGCGTTGGGCGAGAAGCCGATGTATCGCAATTGATCCGTGACATCGAGACAGCCGTTGACGCTGAAGTGAAGAATTTGCCTGTTGGGCCTAAATCCAAGGCAGCATTACGTGGCTCCCGGAAACCCGCAGCCAGTCGTCAAGCATCGGACCCGCAGCCAGTCGAAATTGGGTCTGAGCTAGCAGAATTGTTGGTGAAGTGTGCTGACAACAACGTTTCACAGCTTGTCTGGTCTGAAGTCTACAAGCAGTCATTTATGCACATGCTCGCGTCTAACCCTGAGGGGTTTAGCGGCGACTATAAGGCATTGTTGAAAGCTGTTCAGGGGAAAATCGCAGCGGAGGCCGCCAAGGGTGGTCGTATCAGCTTGGAACAGTCACGAAAGATACTTGATGCTGGCAATCGGATCGATGAATCCAAGATGGTTCAAGAGCTCCTCGATGCCGGTGTCATTCACAAGAATACGAACGGGGCGCTAACGAGCCTCATTGAAGATCGGGGCGCAGCCACATTCAACAGAGCTGAGACTGCCTCGCCGTCAGGTTCCCTTGACGGACAGCGGACAAGCCCAGCCCCTCGGAGGAATTCTGATAGTGTATTGGCGGAAGTTTCGGCCGACGTATCAGGCCTCAAATATGGGCTCGGAATCGGTGAGCCTGAAAGCCTGATCACCGAAAAGCACGTGAAAATGTGGAAAGCCGGCTTCAAGGGCTGGAAGCCAAAACAACTGCAAGACGTCGCGGATGTTCTCGACGAGCTTCAGGGCAAGAATCTGGATACGGTTGACGCCCAGGCTCTGCTGGTCAAGTTGGGAGAGAAGCTCAACGCGCTGTCTATACCGGCGGATCCGTCAAGCCGAGCGTTTCAGGAAAAAACCAGATTGCTGGCTACCATTGACTGGCACAAGCCGATGAGCTCGGATGAGATTGACGCCTATGTCACCGCGAACAGAACCTCCCTGTTTCCACCTGTGGCAGAGGGCGATCTCGCGGATCCGGCAGTTCGCCAAATGCGAGAAACCATACTCAAGAGAAAAATGAAAGAAGAGGGCTATTCGAGACATCGTCTTGAAATCTCAAGGGGACTTTCGCGCCGCGGCACGAGCTTTGATGATCGCCAATGGACCGGATTACGCCTCTGCCAAGAGGCGACCGCTGCCTTGGGCGGACCTGTCCGGGAGTATACGCCAGCAAACAGCGGCTCGAACATTACGACAAATCACTTCATTATCGACAACGGCAAAACGTGGCGCGATCCCACCTGGAAACAATTCTTCTCCGAAAGTGAGACGCTCGGCAAGCCGCCCATATTCAGCGGGACCGCAGAGCAGTTCCGTGGGATGGGGCTGGATCGAAATCGAACGGAGAACTACCTGAAACTGATCCGAAAAGGACGGGCTGCTGCACCGAAAAAGCGGGTCTGGGACCCTATCCAAGGGTGGCATGAGAGCAGCGGTAGAAAAGTCGGAGGGTAGCGGCGGAATAATCGTAAGAGCGGGTAGGCCATTCGAGTATTCCGGCCCCGGTTGCAAACAACGCGGCAAACCACTGTTTCATGCCCGGCTCGTTGTCCGGCGCAAAGACGAAGAGGCAACGGCTCGCGCAGAAAAAGTGGTCCCGGTAGGGACGATGGTTACCCATCGCCCCCCGGTCAGATCCGTACGTGCGGCACTACCGCACGAAATGTGGCCGGCCACATTTTATGCGGGAAATCTGCACGTCCGGATCTGTGAGGGGCGGGGCTCGGTAACGACCCCGCCTACTCGGCATCCTGCAAGCTGGATCGTTTCGTTGCTGCCGGTTTTCGCCCGCGTCTTGGCGAGACTGGTATAGGCCGAGTAGCCATCCACTTGCAGGATGCCGCTGAATCCGGCGAGATGACGCGTCACGCAATCCGCGCCTCTGCTGTCTTCAAAACGATAGGCCACCATCGGCGGACTGGTCCCACCATAGGGGCGATCGTCGCGCGCATAGGTCCATATGTGGACGGCTCCCAATTGCAAGCCTTTTTGCAGATATTTTGAGCGGATCGCTTGCTTCCATATGTGCGGCCTTTCGATGTGGTCGCACATGACCACTGGCCAAGATGATTTCCGCAACGTGTGTTCCTAACATAGCCTCGGCCTTGGATGGCCATTGGACCTAACGGAGTTTGACACGTCTTGGATCGTCCGATCGCATCATCTGCTCTTCTCTTGCAAGATCACAGCATCAGCTCAACACGGTAGCACTTTTGTCGCCGCTTCCCGTGATGGCTAATCGCTTAAGCTGCTTGTATCTGTCGCTCGGCCCGCTGGTACGTTTCTCCGCTAGTCATCAGCTTCCATGCAATTCGAGCGATCTTATTGGCGAGCGCTACGGCAACCAGCTTTGGTCTCTTTCGTTGCAGAAGCCCAAGAAGCCATGGGGAGGCATGCCTGCTTCGACCCGATCGGACATGCTGAAGCAGAGATGTTGCACCGACAACCAGTACGCTTCGCAGCATTTCATCTCCGGCTCGAGTGATCACCCCAAGCCTCACCTTTCCGGCAGTCGAATGGTCTTTCGGTGTGAGACCAATCCAGGCTGCGAAGTCGCGGCCCGATTTGAACATCCGCGGATCTGGGGTTTTCATCATCAGAAGTGATGCCCCTACGGGGCCGACACCGGGGATTTCCGCTAGGCGCTTGCTGCACTCGTCAGCATGATGCAACTTCATCAGCTTTTCATCAATCGCTTCAATTTTGCAAATCAACTCGCGATGTTCCTCGCCATGCATGGCAAAGAGTTCGTGGGCCAGTTCCGGCAGGGATTGATCTGCCGCTAGGCGCTCTAGTAGCGGTTCGATCCTGCACATGCCCTTGGCCGCGACGATGCCAAACTCCATCGCAAATCCACGAATGGCATTCGCCAGCTGCGTGCGATTATGAAGTAATCTTTGCCTGACCCCGATCAACATCAAGGCTGCCTGCTGACTAGCTGTCTTTACCGGAACGAAGCGCATGGTCGGGCGGCTCATCGCCTCGCACAATGCTTCGGCATCCGCAGCGTCATTCTTGCCACGCTTGACATAGGGCTTGGCGAGCTGCGGGGCGATGAGTTTCACATGGTGGCCAAACGACCCCAGTAATCGGGCCCAGTGATGCGAACCACCGCATGCTTCCACCGCAACAGTTGTTGGCGGTGTCTTCTCGAAGAACTTCAGCATTTCCTTGCGCGAGAGCTTCCTGCGCAGGATTGGTTGCTCAATTACGTTCACGCCATGCAGCTGGAAAATGCTCTTTAACGTATCCATGCCAATTCGAATAATCTGTTCCACGGACGGTCTCCTTCGATTGAGATTTCAACGAACTCATTCTGGCACATTCGATGCCGCTGGGAGCCGTCCACTTCAACAAAGCCAGGCCTTGGTGGTTTTGCCCGAACCGGGCGCAAGAGTGGGCAGGGTCGTCTCGTCGGCAAAGATCCTTTCGCCCTCCTTGACCCTCTCCAGGATATAATCGGCCAGCATCTGCAGTTCGAAGCCGAGATGCCCCATCCATTGGGCCATCAGCGATCGGCTGATCTCGACGCCGTCACGCAGATAGATTGCTGCGCGACATCGCACTTGACTACTCAGCGACATCGCTGGTGACGCGCGGGGCCGACCGGAGGATGGGCGTAGCCCGTCCGTAGGTTGGCCCCGCGCGGCGCGGATTTTTCCGCGCCTTCGGCCGCGACGATTGCCTTAAGTCCTGGATCTTCAACTGCGAGGAAGAGGACCTGGATGCCAGGCAAACCGATCACGGATCAGCAAGCGAGACTGTATATGAGATTGAACAAAAAACATCCTCGGGAAACCGCCGCGGCGATGTCTGGCTTTAGCGCCAGCACCGCCTTTCGGCTCGACAAAGACCCGCGCCTTCCCTCCGAGAAAAAGGCGCAACGCGGCCACGGCGGCGCTCGGCCCGATCCTTTCACCGATCTCTGGGAAAGCGAGGTGGTTCCGCTTCTCGAGCGCGCGCCGAACTTGCGTCCGGTGACCATTCTGCGTGACCTTTGCCTGCGCTACCCCGAGCGCGAGCTGACAGCGGCACGGCGCACTCTTGAGCGGCGCGTGCGGGAATGGAAAGCCGCCCATGGGCCGCAACAGGAAGTGATCTTCCGCCAGAACCATCCACCCGGTCGCCAGGGCATGTCAGACTTTACCGACTGCCGGTCGCTGGGCGTGACCATTGCCGGCGTGCCACTTGACCATCGGCTGTACCACTTCGTTCTGGTTTACAGCGGCTGGGAACACGGTGAAGTCGTTCTGGGCGGCGAGAGTTTTACTGCTCTGGCCAGCGGCCTGCAGAACGCATTGTGGAGCCTGGGTGCTTGTCCGATTGAGCACCGCAGCGATTCGTTGTCGGCGGCTTTCACCAACCGTGCCGACGAGACGCAAGAGGACCTGACCCGGCGTTACGAGGCACTTTGCGCCCATTACCAGATGACGCCGACCCGCAACAACCGCGGCGTCGCCCACGAAAACGGCAGCATTGAAAGCCGCAATGGTCATTTGAAGGACAGGCTCGAACAAGCGTTGCTGTTGCGCGGCTCGGACGACTTCGCCACGCTCGACGACTACCGCCGCTTCGTCGCCGAGCAGATCAGCAGGCATAATGCCTTGCGCCGACAGGAACTGGCCGTCGAGATGGATCATCTCAGGGCGTTACCGCAACGCAAGACCACCGATTACGATGATGCCGTCGTTGTGGTGACGTCGTCTGGCGGCTTCACCTTGCGCAGGGTCTTCTATACCGCCCCCTCCACCTATATCGGCCACCGCCTGCGGGTCCGGCTCTACGACGATCGCCTGGAATGTTATCTCGCATCCAGCCATGCCTTTACCCTGCCGCGCGGACGTCCACCGTCCAGTGGCAAGAGCGGCCAACACGCACATGTCGTCGATTACCGCCATGTCATTCACAGCCTTCGCCGTAAGCCGCAAGCGCTGGCCAATCTCGTTTACCGCGACCAGTTGTTTCCCCGTGCCGCCTTTGCCCGGACCTGGCAGGCCATGAACAAGAGGCTCGATCAGCGCACCGCCTGCAAAACCATGGTCGGCCTTCTCTGGCTTGCCCATTCCTGCGCATGCGAAGCCGAACTCGCATTGGCATTGGAGATGATCCTCGACGCAAGGAAGCTGCCCGATCTGGCCGCCTTGCAATCCCGCTTCGATGTCGCCGGCAATAGCGTCCCCGACATCGAGGTCGTGCTGCCCACAGCAGCCGACTATGACCGCCTTCTCACAGCAGGAGCAATGCAATGAACACCTCATCCGTCGATGTCGCAAAACTGCCGCTCATGCTGGCGAACTTGCGGCTTCCCACCTTCGCACGCCTCTGGTCTGAACTCACTCAACGGGCCGACCGCGAAGGCTGGCCGGCCGCACGGCTGTTGGCCACGCTTTGCGAATTGGAGATGGCCGAGCGCGTGCAACGGCGCATCCAGCGTCATCTCGCCGAGGCCCGGCTACCAGCCGGAAAAACCCTCGACAGCTTCGACTTCGCAGCCGTTCCCATGATCTCAAAGGCTCATGTCATGGCGCTGGCAGCAGGCGATGCCTGGCTCGCCAAAGGCGGCACGATCCTTATGTTTGGACCGCCAGGATCAGGCAAGACCCACTTGAGTGCGGCCCTCGGTGCTGCTCTCGTCGAAAAAGGCTTGCGGGTTTTGTTCACGAGAACCATCGATCTCGTTCAAAAACTCCAGACGGCCCGGCAGGAACTCGCATTGACAGCCGCCATCGACAAGCTCGACAAATTCGATCTGCTCATCCTTGATGACCTGTCCTACGTTCACAAGGACCAAGCCGAGACCAGTGTGCTGTTCGAGCTCATTGCCGCCAGGTACGAACGGCGATCCATCATGATTACAGCAAACCGGCCATTTGGAGCCTGGGATAGCCTCTTTCCCGACAAAGCCATGACCATCGCCGCCATCGACAGGCTCGTGCACCATGCAACCATCTTCGAGATGAATGTCGAAAGCTTCCGACGCCGAACAGCCACAGAGCAACGGCACTCAGCGACAGTGGCCACCAGCGCCAGCGACATCGATCAAACAAATGAAAGCCAACACAGCATCAACAGACCGATGTCGCTCCACGACATCGATCAGCGACATCGCTCTTGATCAAAAGAAACGGATCAGTCACTACCTAAATGTGGCCGTAGAATCAGTCACCAGCGATGTCGCTCGCTATGTCATCTGCGATGTCGCGCTATAGAGGCCCGTCTAATCTGGAATTCTCCGCCACATAATACTCAAATGCTGTTCAGTAGTTGCAGCACGGCGTCATTTGGTCGGAAACGGACGCCAAGATCGCCGGCGACTCCAGCCTTCTCGAGACCTTTACGCATCATCTCGACATCGGCGGCGGCATAGCGATGGGTTGTAGCGACCTGTGCGTGCCCGAGCCAGGCTTGGATCGTCAGAAGGTCAACGCCCGACTGGAGGAGCTTCATGGCCAGTGAGTGTCGGAAGATGTGCGGCGATACAGGCTTTTGGGCCAAGGCCGGCCTGATGGTCATGGCCTGGGCCACCGCTCGCCGCACGATGTGGGTTGCTCCGAAGCGCGTCAAGCGCTCGTTGCGGGCGCCGACGAATATCGGTCGCGGCTCGTGGTTCGCGATTCCGTGTTCGGCCAACAAGGCTGTCAGTGCTCGCGCCAGATCCTGAGGAATGGGGATGACGCGGTCTCTGCGCCCTTTGCCGCGCAGCAGCACTTGCGGGTGCGACCGTTCCAACTGAAGGTCGTTTGCGTTGACGCCGGTAGCTTCGGAGACCCGCGCGCCGGTCCGTGCCAGGAACAGTAAAAACGCACGGTCACGCCGACCGCGGGGCGTCCTTGGATTAGGCGCCTCAATGAGGGCGTCCACTTCGGCCTTGATGAGGTGATGGGTCACCTCGATGTGCGCTCGTTTTATGGGAATCGTCAGCACGCGTTGGGCGACACCGAAGGACGCCGGATCGGCGGCTGCGACATGGTGGAAGAACGATCGGATCGCCGCTAGGCGGGCGTTGCGCGTGGCGATGGTGTTGTTCCGCTTCTCCTCGAGTTCGTCGAGAAAGGCGAGAATGAGGTCTCGATCGAGCTCCTCGAGCACCAACGCCGCCGGCTTCTTCCGCAACCGGGTGGCGGCAAAGAGGATGAGCATGCGCAAGGCGTCGCGATAGCTGGCCATGGTCGCGGGAGTCGCGTTGCGTTGCTTGGTCAGGCGCCGGCGAAAGTAGGACTCCAAGAGCGGCGCCAGGAGTAAGTGTTCATTCATGCTGCGCCTCCATCGAGGAAGGCGCGCTCCGCCGCCATGGCGAGAAGCTCCACCGAGCCAGTGAGGTAGTAGGCTGTGTCACTGTAGTTGGCGTGGCCGAGATAGGTGGCGAGCACCGGGAGTAGCGCCTGGACGTTGGCGCGTTGTTGATGCCAAAGGCTCATGCGGGTCACGGCAAACCGGTGCCTAAGATCGTGCGGCCGCAACGGCTTGCCGTCATCAAGGCCGGCGAACTTGCGGACCTGAGCAAATCCGCTTTGCAAGCCAGTCGCCGAGAGGCGGTTGCCACGAGAGCTGAGGAAGAAGGCCTGGTCCTTGGGACTGGGAAAAGCGGCATCGCGCTCACGGGCATAGCGGCGAAGCGCTGTTTGGGTCGTCGTGTGAACTGGAACGAGACGGTCCTTGCGGAACTTCGTCTTCCGAATGAGAAGAACCCCGTTGGTCAGATCGACGTCGGAACGATCAAGCCTGACCACTTCGCCGGATCGCAGTCCCGAACTTGCCAACAATCCGATCAGCGTCGCCATCGTCCGCCCCCTGAGGGGGATGCCTGGCGAAATGCGGGTGCATGCGTCGATGAGCGACGCCAACTCTGCCTCGCTGAGGATACGTGGAGGTGGAATCGCCCTGGATCTAGGAAAGGCTCTGCGCTCCAAGGCTTCGGTTTGGGCGTCATAGACGGCGAGATACTCGTAGAAGCGGCGGAGCACGCCGTGACGAGTAGCGCGGCTGTTGGCGGCGCCGCCGAACGACAGGACGAAGTCCAGCGCCATCGTCCGGGTGGCGGGCGCATCGAATTGAGTGCGTTCAACGTAGCGGACGAAAGCGCGCAACGTACCGGCTTGTTTGCTGAAAGAGTAGCCGAGTGAGTGGCGCAGTTCGATGTAACGCTCGACCTTCTCGCCGAGGAAACGGGAAAAGGCGGTCATGCAGCGCCTCCCGGAAAGGGGAGTGCGACCTCGGCGAGCTGCGAGGCCGCAACCTTCACGTACAGCGCCGTTGTGTTGATGCCCCGGTGACCAAGAAGATCGGCGACCTCGTTGATTGGCCTTCGCTGCCCGACAAGCTGGGTGGCGAGGCTGTGGCGCAGGAGATGTGCACCGGCGACCCGCCCGAGTTCGACCCCGCCATGCCGCAACCGCTTCCTCACGATCCTTGAAACAGGCGCCGCAGACTTGAACGCTCCCACCGGCGGCGTGAACGACAGGAACAGATACGGACTGTCCACCTTCGGTCGAGCGCGCAGGATGTAGTCGACGAGCGCCGCGCCGGTCTCCTCGAGGAGTGGCACCACCCGATCACGCTTGCCCTTGGTACGCCGGATAAAAACCTCGCCAGTACGCCAGTCGATATCCTGCAGCCGAATGGCACGTAACTCGCCGTTGCGAATGCCCGTGGTGGCGAGCAGCAGCAGGACGGCTCGATCGCGGATAGCGACCGGCGTCGTTGGGCCGATCGCATCGATTGCGCGCCGAACGTCACCCCATGCAAGGCGCGGCGGCAGATGCGCCAAACGCCAATACGGCGTTCTCGGGACGATGCGGGCAAGATCTTGGTGATGGTGGCCAGCCCAACATAAGAACCGAAGAAATGTTCGAATGTGAGAAGTCGCTGCCGTGCGGGTGCCGGAGGTCGCCGATAGCGACAGCCGATGCTCGACAGCAGCAAGCACGTGCTCAGCTGTCAACGCCTCAAGACTTTGGCCGGGGTGGCGATGGCGGAACCAATCCAGAAAGCGGCGGCCGCCCAGAAGAACGCCTTCGCGGGTCTTCGACTCCAGGCCCCGTACCCTGCGCAGATAGTCCGAAAAGGAGGCCAGAAGGGGAGCATCCGGATCATCCTCTTCACTTGAAACGGAAATAATGAACCGCTCCGGAGCCACTCGCCGAGCATGTGCCAGAGCCGATACTGCCCCAATGCGCGGAGTATCAGTGGTAAACGCGCCCAAATAGCTGTCGATGACATCTTGATGGATTGGCATCGGACCACAGCGCGTCAAGGCAAACTGGCTAAAACGCGCAATCCGGCTCAGGTAAATCTTGGCGGACGCCCGCTTATAACCGAGCGCGAAAAAATGCTCCGCGAGGCGATCCATCTCGCCACCAAGCGCACCACTACGCAGGCGCTTGAGCACCCCACGATACGAGAAATAGAACTCGAGCATGTTGTCCCTCCGAATAGCGGCGCGGGGGGATCCCGCACCCATCCCAAGAGGCACGAAATATTATGTGGCGGAGAATTCCAGATTAGACGGGCCTCGGCTGGCGCGGGGACGGAACCGCCACATAATCTCGCCCGGCACATAAGAACGGGTCGAGACCGCCATCTCTGACCAGAGCCATCAAGGATGCCGCACCTTTGCGGAAGTCGACCGGCTGGCACGACACGTAAACGACGACGCCGGACGCGATCATGCCTTGCGGACCGCCCGCAGTATCTTCGCCAGGTGATCCGACTCGATATCGCCGGCGACGCGCACCACGACATCACCGATGACGATTTCCACCGTAGAGCTTGCCACCGGCTCAACGCGCGCGAACTTGACCTCCTCCTTCGCGGCTTCCGTCAGGGGCGCAACCAAGCCTGATGACAGTGCCTTGCGCCGCCATCCGTAAAGCTGCGAAGGATCCAATCCCTCAGCACGCGCGATCGCCGAGACATTGGCGCCAGGCAACAACGTCTCGGCGATCAGGCGCTCCTTCTCCTCGTCCGGCCAGTCGCGCGGCTTGCGTCGCGCCCGCACCGGCGCCGCCGTCAAAACCTCGAATGTTCGCGGCTGATTCACACTGTCGCTCATAGGATTCTCCGCATGATTCATGCAGAAAATCCCCGATCAGCGGACCAAATGATACGTGGGGGTCCCTACGCGCTTACAAACCAACGACTGAGCGCTGACGCTGGCTGATTGCGTAGCCACAGCCACGACAGTTGAATCATCATGGTGCGCAGCCGAGGATTGAACTAAGCCGCTAGTCGCGGCAATTGGTGGCCTCTTTGAGAGATGTCTCCTGTCTGAGAGGATTTGGGTGTTGCAAACCCACCCTTCAGACAGGAGATCCAGATGGCCGAGATGAGCCCTCTGCGTCGCCGGATGATCGAGGACATGACGGTCCGCAATCTTTCTCCGGCCACGCAGCAATCCTATCTTTATGCAGTCGCAAAGTTTAGCCGCCATTTCGGCCGATCACCGGCTCGGCTCGGCCTGGACGAGGTCCACGCCTTCCAGGTTCACCTTGTGTCGACGGGCATCTCCTGGTCCGGATTGAACCAGATCGTCTGCGCCCTCCGGTTCCTCTATGGCGTGACGCTCGGCCAGAATACGATCCCGGAGCATATTCCGTATGCGCGCGAGCCACGCCAGTTGCCGGTTGTTCTTTCGAGCGACGAGGTGGTCGACTTTCTGCAAGCCGTCTCCAGCTTGAAGGCGCGGGTGGCTCTGACAACGGCTTATGCCGCCGGCCTGAGGGTTTCGGAGGTCTGTGGTCTTCGCGCCAACGATATCGACAGCTCAAGGATGGTGATCCACATCACGCGTGGCAAAGGCGGCAAAGCCCGCTACGTCATGCTGTCGCCGGAACTGCTCGGGATCCTGCGCAGCTATTGGCGGTTGGCGCGGCCCAAGGACATTGTGTTTCCTGGGCGCGATCCAGACAAGCCGATCGCGCCGTCGGTGCTGCATTCCGCCTGCCGTTCGGCGGTTGCGGCGGCGGGTCTTTCCAAGCACGTCACCGTCCATACGTTGCGGCATTCCTTTGCCACTCACCTGCTCGAGAACGGGACCGATATCCGCATCATCCAGGTCCTGCTCGGTCACGCCCACCTCTCCACGACAGCGCGCTATACGCAGGTCTCTACCGACACGATCCGGTCGACGGCCAGTCCGCTCGATCGGTTACGACTGGAGGTGACACCGCCGGAATCGTGATCGGTTGCGTCCCACCTTCGAAGTCGCCGACATCTTTCGGCGACATGGGAGCTCCTACAGACGTGAGAACGCCGGTCATCTTGGCCGCGGCGAACGACGCGTCATGGGCGCGATCGAAGCCTGCCGGACGCCGAGGCTCGGCGGTCACGTCGATGCCTGCGACGATTGCGGCAGGACCCGCATCTCCTATAATTCCTGCCGCAATCGCCATTGCCCGAAGTGCGAAGGCGCGGCCCGCAAGGAGTGGGTCGCTGCACGCGTCGCCGATCTGTTGCCGGTCCCGTACTTTCATGTGGTCTTCACGCTCCCACCGGGCATCGCCGAGATCGCTTTCCACAACAAGGCGGTCGTCTATGCATTGCTGATGCGCATCGTGGCCCAGACGCTGCAGACCGTTGCCGCCGATCCCAAGCGGCTGGGCGCCGAGATCGGCATCGTCGCCGTGCTTCACACCTGGGGCCAGGCCATGACCCATCATCCCCATGTTCATTGCGTCGTGCCCGGCGGCGGTCTCTCGCCCGACAGAGCTAGGTGGGTGGCATGCCGGCCGGGCTTCTTTCTGCCCGTGCGCGTACTGTCGCGGCTGTTTCGGCGGCTCTTTCTGACGGCCCTTGCTAGAGCCTTCGCTCACGGTGAACTCCGCTTCTCCAACGAACTCAGCCATCTCAACGATGACGAGGCGTTCACCCGCCATCTCGCGCGTGCGCGCCGCGTCGAATGGGTCGTCTATTCGAAGCCACCGTTCGGCGGCCCCGACCAGGTGCTCGCCTATCTCGTACCGCTACACCCATCGTGTTGCCATCGCCAACAGCCGCATCGTCGAGGTCGATGATGACCACGTTGCCTTCCGATGGAAGGATTACCGTGGCAAGGGTCGCGACCGCGAGAAGATCATGCGCCTTGACCCGCACGAGTTCATCCGGCGTTTTCTTCTACACGTGCTCCCGGACGGCTTCCACCGCATGCGCCACTTCGGCTTTCTCGCCAATAGCCACCGACGGGATCGTATCGGCCTCTGCAGGCAGATCCTCGATCAACCATCATCAGCAGGGGAGCGGTCGCAGGCAGGCAAATCACAGCCCGGGCAATCCCACGAATGCCCTGACTGCCGGCGTCCCATGCGTAGGACAGGAATCACTGTTGCGCCTGTTTCGCCGCCCCGGCCATCATCTTTCTGGTGCGATACATCATGAACTCCGACAATCCGCACCCCCTCCCATATGCCCACAAAACCAAGCGCCGCGCCGGCGCGCGATACCGCGTGGCCCTGGCCACACCGAAAGACCGACAGTGTGCATTGAGAGCGCAAAAATCGCTTCCTATCGTCCGGCAAGCTGCTCGCGAAGGTCGCCAGATCACCACAAAAATCGGCGGTGCGATTGCCGTCCACGACGAATCCGCTATCGTCATCAAGCGGCGTGCTTTACTA
This sequence comes from Ensifer sp. SL37, assembly GCF_026672675.1. Classification (NCBI taxonomy): domain Bacteria; kingdom Pseudomonadati; phylum Pseudomonadota; class Alphaproteobacteria; order Hyphomicrobiales; family Rhizobiaceae; genus Ensifer; species Ensifer sp. SL37. Next base: position 54,108 of record NZ_JAPPRN010000003.1, read on the forward strand.
TTCCCATAACGGCGCCAAACAACCCGCGCCTTACTTCAATCCGGCTTATGTGAGGTCGCTCGAGCTCGCCGCGACGACGGATGCGACCTCACATAACCCTCCAGATTCCCTGCTTTTGAGACACCCTGTTCATGATCAATCGTCCCGCTCATCCATGGGGTGGGTGTCAACCCGGCATAGGCGGCAATCTGCCGCCGATTATCAAAATGCCGGGACAGTGCTTCGGTCCAAAGAACGGCGGCAAATTCAGCGCCAACACCCTTTAAGGATAGCAGCATCGCTGCGGGCGAAGTTGCCTCAACCGCTGGCTGCTCGTACGTCGATAGGAGAGAATTACGCTCGCTCTCCACTGCAGCAATCTGTTCTAGCAGCAACTCGAGGCGGTCGAGTTCGCGATTGATCTGAGCCTTCAGGTGTTTCGGTAACTCGCGCCCATCTCCCGTCTGGAGCTCCTCCAACCGTTTACGGCGATCCTTACGGAGCGGTTGATAGCCGCTGACGCCTTGAGCGAAGAGTAGCCCCTTCACTCGGTTTACATGCCTGACCCGTTCAGCAATCAAAACTTTGCGTTCCCGGCAAATCCGACGCCGATCTTCGTCCTTCGGATCTGGTGCTCTGACCATCGCACATACACGTGGCTCGCCGCGCTTGAACGCGAGCAATGTGCGCGTCAGAGCCTCTCCATCGATCTTGTCGGTCTTCGCACGCCGACGTCGACGGGAGGTCGCTATCGAAGCTGCGTCGACGACGTAACTCTCGATGCCGTGAGCCTCCAGCACGCGATGTATCCAGAAGCCGTCTAATACCAACGAGCGCGATTTCTGACTCTCGTGGGATTCCTTTTGGGCTTCGAATCTGAATCGATGCTGCAAACAGGAGGTTTGCGGTGGGTTCAGCGATATCTTTGCGACAGGACTTTAATGGGTTGGCGCTCCGGCAGTTGGCTCGGCAAACGAAGAATGCCGATCAAGCCCGGCGCTTGCTTGCGCTGGCGTCGATCTACGACGGCGGCTCGCTCGCCTCGGCAGCGTGACGGTGCAGATCGTCCGCGACTGGGTCGTGCGGTTTAACGAGCGCGGTCCCGATGGACTGATCAACGGAAAAGCGCCGGGTGGACGCGCGAAGCTGAACGACGCGCAACGGCAGGCGCTGGCGAAGATCGTTGAAAGCGGTCCGATCCCCGCTATCCACGGTGTGGTGCGGATTTCGGATTAACGGGACAGCGATTCCGGTAAATCCCGGACAGTCGTTTCACTAAATCGCGGACAGTGGAGTGCACCCCCAGACTGAGACAAGGAAAATCGCACCGCCGTCATCGCGAACTGCCCTTCGGCAATGACAGCGAGCGCAACAGGTGTTTTTTTGGGCCGGTGGCGATCTCAAGCGCTTCCTTGAGGATTTCGCCTTCCATCGTCTTCTTGCCCAACAGGCGCTGCAGTTCCTTGACCTGGTTCTGAAGGGCTCGATATTCGGATGCCGGAACGACGTCTTCCTGCGATGCGGTTGCGGTGAAGGCTCCCTGCGCTGCAAGCTTGCGCCAATTGAACAACTGGTTCGGCTGGATGCCGTGACGCCGGAGCTATGGTCGGAAATGGGTGACGAGGCCGATCAGGCGGCGCGATGGTCTGGGGTCGTCGAGTCGGCGACACCGTCGGTAAATTTGACGCGGGCGATGACCTTTGGCAACTGATTTTCGCCCTTCAGCCGGCGCCAGGTTTTGGCGGCGCTCATGACGAGCTTGAAGACCATGAGCCGTGCTGTGTTGTGGGACAGGCCTCCCTTGGTTCGCACCGTGCGGTGCCTGACGGTGGCGAAGACGCTTTCGATCGGGTTCGAGGTGCGCAGATGGTCCCAGTGTTCGGCCGGGAAGTCGAAGAAGGTCAGCAATGCCTCGTGGTCCTTCGTCAGGCAGTTGACGGCCTTGGGATATTTGGCCTTGTATTTGTCGACGAAGACGGCGATCGCGACCTCGGCGGTTGCCCGATCCGGGGCATCGCGGACCTCCCTGAGATCGGCCTTCATGTTCGGCTGCACCGACTTCGGCACCTTGTTGAGGATGTTGAGGAGCTTGTGTTGCCAGCACCGTTGATGGCGGGTCGAAGGGAATATCTCCTCCAGCGCCTTCCAGAAGCCGAGCGCGCCGTCGCCCACGGCAATTTCTGGCGCAATCGAAAGCCCGCGGGCCTTCAGCCCGACGAGCAGCTCGCGCCAGCTCTGGGTGCTTTCGCGCACGCCGACTTGAAAGCCGACAAGTTCCTTCTTGCCTTCCGGCGTCGCGCCGATGACGACCAGCATGCAAGCGGCATCGTCCTCCATGCGTGCCTGAAGATAGACCCCATCGGCCCAGATGTAGACGTAGCGGCGGGCTGACAGGTCGCGGCGTTGCCAGCGATCATAGTCGGCCTGCCACTCCTCCTTCAGCCGGCCAATCACCGAGGGGGACAGGTTCGGTGCGTCCTTGCCGAGTAAGGCGGCAAGCGCCTCCTGGAAATCGCCGGTCGAGATGCCGCGCAGGTAAAGGACCGGCAGCAGGGCGTCGAGGCTCTTCGTGCGTCGTGCCCACTTCGGCAGGATCGCCGACGTGAAGGTGATGCGATCCTCGCCGCAAGTCTCCAAAGCCCGGTCGCGCAGCTTGACGCGGCGCACCGCAACCGGACCGATCCCCGTCTGGATCGTTCTTTCAGGCCCATGGCCGTGCCGCACCACCCGGTCCCGCCCATCGCTCAGGCGTTCGCTGGCCATGGCCGCAAGAAACGCCTCGGCTTCCGCCTCCACGGCCTGTGCCAGAAGCCGGCGCGCGCCTTCGCGTAGAACCGATGTCAGGGGATCATCGAGCGTCTCGGGATGCGGAAAGGAAACAACAGTGCTATCTGTCTTCATGGCGTATCGCTCTTTCATGAGGTTCTGGCAGGCTTGTCACCCGCCTCGATACGCCGCCCTCATCAAACCGTCATCACCCAGTTTCCGTCATAGCTCCTTGCCATTCCAGTCCGCTTCGAGTGCGTCGGCAACCAAGCGATTGTCGGGATCGACCTTCAGATAGCGGCGGCGTGCGAGTTCAGCCTCATACCGGGCGCGCTGTAACTGCTTGTCGCGCAGCGAGGCAGCTTGTTCGACACGTTGCGAGATCTCCTCCTGCACCGCAAGTGCGACCTCTATCGCCGTGGGTGCCATTGCTTCGAACAGCAACGCGCTGACCGCTTCATCGATCGCTGGTCCTCTTGCCCATTGGCAAGCCTTGCCCGCGTGGCGCACGACGGCCTCGTTGCAGATGTAATAGGGACGAAGCTTGCCCTCGAACTGTTCGTAATGGACCCGCATGCGAGCGCCGCAACGACCGCACAGAACTCTTCCTTGCAATAAGCCGTTGCCCTGGCGAGGCATACGACCCCGCAGGCCCGGAGAAAACCCGACTGCATTTTGTTCGAGACTTGTTTGATTGCGCTCGAACTCGTCCCACGAGATGTAGCCTTCATGGGCTTGAGGAATGAGCACCTGCCAGTCGGACCTCGGCATCTTCTGCTGTACGGACTTAAGCTTGGCATTGTAGACCGTGCGGGTGCGTCCGTATGCGAAAGCACCAGCGTATCGTGGATTGTGCAAAATCTGGATCACGCGAGAATGGTCGATCGCGCTCCACAGCACGTCGCCCTTGCCGATGCCGCGACGGATACGACGGGGAAACAGGATCTTCTCGCTGCGCAGGCGGCGCACGACCGCACAGGCTGTGCCCACCTCCCGGAAGGTATCGAACAGCATGCGCACCGTGTCCTGGATCTGGCGATCCGGATCGAGCACCACGCGCATATCAGGCGTGTAGACCAGTCCGATCGGCAACGGCAACTCGAGCTCGCCACGACGCGCCTTGTTGAGAATGCCGCCTTGCAGTCGAGACTTCAGGATGTGCAGTTCGGCCTCGCTCATCGTGCCCTTCAGGCCGAGCAGCATACGATCGTTGAACGACGCCGCGTCGTAAACGCCATCTTCGTCCATGATGAGCGTGCGCGACATGGCGGCCAGTTCCAGAAGGCGATGCCAGTCCGCATTGTTGCGAGCCAGGCGAGACACTTCCAGCCCCATCGCGACCTCGCTCACCAAGCGCTGAAATCCGTCGCGGTCCTGCGACTGTGCACCGGAAAGGCCGAGGTCGTTGTCGATGACGTGGACACGCTCAATCGGCCAACCCAGCGCCACCGCGCGGTCCCGCAGTGCATATTGCCGCTTCGTGCTCTCGGTGTTCTCAAACACCTGACGAAGGGAGGACTGGCGGACGTAGAGAAACGCATCGCGCCGCAGGTGATCGGCGCTAATCTTCATGGCATTATCAGTAGACATGGCTTCCTCCTGTCTCTGCTGCCAGCACCATATTGGCGAGCATGTGCACGAGCTGGCGATCGTGCGCGACCAGTGAAGTTGTCTTGAGCCGAGGCGTCGACTGCTGTCGCGCTATCGCGGATTGATGTGGTGCGATCAGTACTGCCAGGCCGCGCCACAGTCCGTGGAAGACGATGGCGCCCATGCGCCTCGCGCAAGCCGTACCGCAAATAACATCGGCGCGGAGCGCTTCGTAAACATCCTTGCCGTTCTCCGACATGGCGATTGCGTGCGTCGGCTCTTCATCGTTTTTTTTTACGCGCCACCGCGCGTTCGATGCTGCGAGGATGGACGCTGATGCCCAGTCTCGCATGCACTAGGTCCGCCAGAGAACGGGCCTGCAGTTGGCCGTTCGCATCGAGATGCTCCTCGACGAGACGCATCACCTCGCCAGTAAGCTTGTGGGCTGACTTCGGCCCGCGGGTGCGCGGCAAGAGGCCGGACATGCCATCGCGCTCGAACGCGGCCTCCGCTTGATAGTAGGTCTGCCGAGACAGCCCGAAAAGCGCGGCCGCATCCGCTTTGTTGGTGCCGTCTTCGCGGGCGTGCCGAAGCATCTCATACTTCACTTGCACGAGATCGAGCGGATCAAAGAAACCTGCTTCCCGAAACCAGGGGGCGCGGACGCCCTCGGGCTTGGGGTTCAGAGCGCCCATCTGGCGCAGGCGATCGGGCTTGCTTTCTTTGGTCATGGGAGCCTCCCTGTGTAATGCAAATTATGCCGCCCTTTGCTCACACGTCAATCAAATTATATCTCAAATACCGCCGAAACCCATGTAACATCGAGCCTTACCTATTGCTAGGACGATCAATGACATCGCGTCTCGGCATAATTAGGCTTACATATGCGGCGTAATTTACTTGACGCTTCGTCATTCTTCCTGGCGGCGCTTAATGCGATCAATCAACGACGCCAGCGCCGACAGATCGTCTGGGCGGGAGAAGGACCGACCTGCAGCAACCTGACTGAACAAGTCGGCCTCATTGACATCGGTCCACGAGGCCGGAAGCGAACGCAACCGTCCTTGGGCGTCGTAGAACATGACGCGGTCTTCGCCCCAGTTCTGTTTGCGTGTCGACAGCACGAAGCGCTGTCCGCGCCACGGATGGAACGGGTGCGTAACCTCGAACTCTATGCGGGCTTGAGTGTCAGTACGAACTGCAGTCCTGGACTTGAAAGAAGGGAATGGCGGAAGCCTTCGTCAAAACCTTCAAGCGCGACTCCGTCTCGGTTAATCCCATTCCGGACGCCGAAACCGTCATCGCCCAACTGCCCCTATGGTTCGAGCATTACAACACGCTTAACCCGCACAAGGCATTGGGATATCGATCACCGCGCGAGTTCTTAAACCGTCAAACAGAAACCTGATCCTGTCCGGTTTTTATGGGGCAACTCCAGGCACACCCTATCGTCAAACGCGCACATCTGATTTGCTCATAACGATTTCTTATGAAGGGATTACTCTTTGAGAGTTTTGATCTTCTACGTTGTGTCCCACATTTGACGGCTGAGTAGCGCATGGACAAAGCTGGCATGGTCTTCATTATGCTCATCTGCGGACTCGCTACGCTGGTTCTGAGCATTCTGATCATCACTCCGAGATTGGAGACCGCGCCCCGGGTGGCAACTGCGATAGTTCCTGGCTACTAGTGCGCGGCGGCAGAATAACGGCTGCATTCTATCTCGCGGCTTGTCACGAAATGGAAGGAGCCTCCACATAAGACGGATCGCGATTAACATGGCGGGCTGCTCTCAAGTTAACTGAACCTTGGCTAGCCTTTGCGCGTAGCAAGGTGTTCAAAATATCGAACTAGGGGAAAATGCTCAATCTGAAGGGAGCGGGAGAGATTGCCGTTAAAGGCGGATGGTTAAGTCTGACGCCCGCCGCCTTCCAGCGCGCCGTGCTCGACAGGGCCAAGCTACGCCGTATCAAGGCAAGGGAAACGTTGCACTATGAGGGCGACGACTCCATCGGGATGTACGGGCTTGTCGGCGGAAGCCTCAAGGTTAGGCATCGGCGGGTGAGCATGGCCCATATCTCGTACACATGCTGTGGCCGGGCACATGGATCGGAGAAGGTCCCACCATCACAGGCCGACCGCGGTTGGTCACCCCCATCGCCACGGAATGCTGCGATCTCCTGTTCCTGTCGCGAGCGGCGATTCACGAAATCGTACGGATCGAACCCAGGTTCTGGTCGCTTTTCCTTATCCCGCAGCAGAACCTTTTCGAGTTGGCGGTGCTGGCTGTGGCCGATACCATGCTTCCGAGCCACCTCAAGCGCCTTATCGCGACGCTCCTGCGCCTTGGCGGCGCGCGTAGTGGCCCTGCCAAGGACGCCCCCGGCCGCATCGATCTCGCTTTCAGCCAAGAAGAGATTGCCGTCATGACCAACGTCACTCGGCCGACCGCGGGGAGGGCGTTGCGCAGGCTCGCAGCCAATGGCCTCATCGAGGTGGGCTATGGTCGGCTCACCCTCACGAACATTGTAGGACTGCAGGCTCTACTCGAAGAATGAGGGGAACCTTCGACTCCGGCGGCGGTAGCCGTTCTGAGTACCCATTTAACGACGCATCACTCCGAGAGTGGGCCGGCCGAAGCTGCCTCCGCTCCCCTTCATTTCAATTCCGCGGGCCGGTAAACGACGACCAGTGATAACGGCGTGCGTGCATGTGTCCTGTATGCGCCGCCTACATCCCATTGATTTTGCGTGTTTGTGACCATTGAGGTTTCTGCCTTTCTGCCAAAAAGTGTTCGGCGACAGCTGGAGGTTTGGCATGACGGATGGCGGTGATGGATTTTTCGGGCGATGCGATGTTGTTGAGCCTCGTCGTGGAAACCGACGATGGCCTGACGCCGTGAAGGCGCGGATTATGGCGGAGAGCCTTCAGCCTGGAGTTCGGGTCGCTGACGTTGCGCGTCTTTATGAACTCGCTGCGCATCAGCTTTCGGACTGGCGACGGCAGGCGCGTCAGGGTCTGCTGACGCTGCCTGCCGAACTGATGAACTGATGACCTCCGTGCCGGCCTTTGCGGATGGCCTATCGTACCCGCCTTTGTGCCACTGGCGATTACGACGGAGCCGAAGACGGCTACCGAGGCTTTGTCGATCCCGGATCCCGACGCGGCCGCTTCACAGATCGTGACGGTAGAAATAGGCGCAGATTTCGTGGTGAGGGTTCCCGGCGATGTGCCGGTTGATCGGGTTGCAGCTTTGGTGCGTGCGATGCGAGGGACGGCGTGATCGTCGCGGGCCAACGATTACCGATCCTGATCGCGACGCGGCCGGTGGACTTCCGCTGTGGCCATCAGGCGCTGGCCTTGATGGTGCAGACCGAGTTCAAGCTTGAAACGCGAGGCCCAGGCGCTCGGAGTGTCCGACGAGCTGCCGGGGGAGTGCCAGGAATTCTGTGCGGTGGGCCGGTTTCATCAGTTGAAGAACCGCTCGCCGAAGATGACGGCGAACTGTGTCTTTGCCTTGATCCACTCCCTCGGCGCGCGCTTCCACTGCTCGGCCGCATTGTTGAGGACCAGATATAACAGCTTCATCGCGGCTTCGTCACCCGGGAAATGGCCGCGCGAGCGCACTGCCCGACGAAGTTTCGAGTTCAACGCCTCGATGGCGTTCGTCGTGTAGATGATGCGGCGGACGCCCTCTGGGAAGGCGAAGAAGGGAACAACGTGTTCCCAATTGCGCCGCCAGCTTTGAGAGATGGCAGGGTATTTCTGGCCCCAATACCCTTCCTCGAAAGCCTCCAGCGCCTTCATTCCAGCCTCGGCATCTCGAGCACGATAGATGGCTCTCAACGCCGGTACGACGGGTTTGCGATCCTTGTAGGACACGAACTCCAGAGAATGCCGGATCAGGTGGACGATGCAGGTCTGGACGATCGTCTGAGGGAAGACGGCCGTAATGGCTTCGGGAAAGCCCTTCAGGCCATCGACCACGGCGATCAGGATGTCCTGGCAGCCACGGCTTTTCAGCTCATTCATCACGCGCAACCAGAACTTTGCCCCTTCGGTCTGCTCGATCCAGAGCCCGAGGATTTCCTTTGTGCCGTCCGCCAGAACTGCGAGCGCGACATAAACGGCCTTGTTGCGAACGAAGCCTTCGTCCCGGATCTTGACCCGGATGGCATCGAAGAACACGAGGGGATAGCACAGCTCGAGCGGGCGGTTTTGCCACTCGCCAACGGCCTCCAGAACCTGGTCGGTCACCGCCGAGATCAGGTCCGGCGACACGTCGATACCGTAGATTTCTTCGAGGTGGCCCTGGATTTCCCGCACCGTCATGCCGCGCGCGTACATGGAAATGATCTTATCATCGAAATCGGGAAAGCGGCGCTGATATTTGGCGATCAGCTGCGGGTCGAACGTACCGGCCCGGTCGCGCGGGATGGTCAACGTCATCTTCGAGGTACCGGTCAGCACCGTCTTTTTCGAAGATCCATTCCGCCGATTGCCCGACGGTCCTTCGCTGCGATCGACGGCGAGATGTTCATCAAGCTCGGCGTTGAGAATACGCTCCGACAGTGCCTTCTTCAGGTCATCCAGCAAGCCGTCCTTGCCGAAAACATCGGATGGATCACGACCAGCAAGAAGTTGGTCCAGAAGTTCTTTTTCGATAGCCATGTGATGATTCGCTCCTTTTCATGAGCTATGACGGAAACTGGGTGATGACGGTTTGAGGAGGGCGGCGTATCGAGGCGGGTGACAAGCCTGCCAGAACCTCATGAAAGAGCGATACGCCATGAAGACAGATAGCACTGTTGTTTCCTTTCCGCATCCCGAGACGCTCGATGATCCCCTGACATCGGTTCTACGCGAAGGCGCCCGCCGGCTTCTGGCACAGGCCGTGGAGGCGGAAGCCGAGGCGTTTCTTGCGGCCATGGCCAGCGAACGCCTAAGCGATGGGCGGGACCGGGTGGTGCGGCACGGCCATGGGCCTGAAAGAACGATCCAGACGGGGATCGGTCCGGTTGCGGTGCGCCGCGTCAAGCTGCGCGACCGGGCTTTGGAGACTTGCGGCGAGGATCGCATCACCTTCACGTCGGCGATCCTGCCGAAGTGGGCACGACGCACGAAGAGCCTCGACGCCCTGCTGCCGGTCCTTTACCCGCGCGGCATCTCGACCGGCGATTTCCAGGAGGCGCTTGCCGCGCTGCTCGGCAAAGACGCGCCGAACCTGTCACCCTCGGTGATTGGCCGGCTGAAGGAGGAGTGGCAGGCCGACTATGATCGCTGGCAACGCCGCGACCTGTCAGCCCGCCGCTACGTCTACATCTGGGCCGACGGGGTCTATCTTCAGGCACGCATGGAGGACGATGCCGCTTGCATGCTGGTCGTCATCGGCGCGACGCCGGAAGGCAAGAAGGAACTTGTCGGCTTTCAAGTCGGCGTGCGCGAAAGCACCCAGAGCTGGCGCGAGCTGCTCGTCGGGCTGAAGGCCCGCGGGCTTCGATTGCGCCAGAAATTGCCGTGGGCGACGGCGCGCTCGGCTTCTGGAAGGCGCTGGAGGAGATATTCCCTTCGACCCGCCATCAACGGTGCTGCCAACACAAGCTCCTCAACATCCTCAACAAGGTGCCGAAGTCGGTGCAGCCGAACATGAAGGCCGATCTCAGGGAGGTCCGCGATGCCCCGGATCGGGCAACCGCCGAGGTCGCGATCGCCGTCTTCGTCGACAAATACAAGGCCAAATATCCCAAGGCCGTCAACTGCCTGACGAAGGACCACGAGGCATTGCTGACCTTCTTCGACTTCCCGTCCGAACACTGGGACCATCTGCGCACCTCGAACCCGATCGAAAGCGTCTTCGCCACCGTCAGGCACCGCACGGTGCGAACCAAGGGAGGCCTGTCCCACAACACAGCACGGCTCATGGTCTTCAAGCTCGTCATGAGCGCCACCAAAACCTGGCGCCGGCTGAAGGGCGAAAATCAGTTGCCAAAGGTCATCGCCGGCGTCAAATTCACCGACGGTGTCGCCGAAACGACGACCCCAGACCATCGCGCCGCCTGATCGGCCTCGTCACCCATTTCCCGCCATAGCTCAAATCAGATTCGCTTCGGTCATGCCGAAGAAGCGCCTCCCCTCACCCGAGCACGCCGACACGCTATCGCTGAACGCGTTGCGGTCGTTTGTGACGGGCCTGGTCAGTGAGGTCAGGGAGCTCTCCGCAGAAGTCACGAAGCTTCGCGCCGAGAACGCGGAGCTTCGTGAAGAGAATGCAGCGCTGCGCCAGGAAAACACCCGCCTGAAGGTGGAGAACCAGCTACTGCGCGACGAGATCGCCAGACTGAAGAACCTGCCGCCGCGGCCGCCGTTTCGCCCGTCGGGCATGGAGAAGGCGACGGATTTCAAACAGGATGATCCGCCGGCAGCCAAGAAGAAGCCGCGCGGCCCGAAGCTCGACATCAAACGGGTGAGCCGCGAGGAAGTGCTCCGCATGACGCCGCCTCCAGGTTCCCGTTTCAAGGGCTACAAGAGCTGCCATGTGCGTGACCTGATCATCTCGGCTGAGGTCGTTCATTACCGGCGCGAGTGCTGGCTGACACCGGACGGCAAGATGCTGCTTGCGCCATTGCCTGCAGGAATCATCGGCAGCTACGGCGCCAACCTGCGACGGTTTTGCCTGATGTTGCACGCGCAAGGACAGGTGACGATGGAGCGGCTGACGACGCTGCTCAACGATGTCGGCGTCGACGTCTCCAAGCGCCAGGTCGTGCGGCTGATGACCCAAGGGCTGGACAGCTTTGTCGCCGAGGATGCGGCGGTACTGCATGCCGGGTTGCTTTCGGCACCCTATATCACCGTCGACGATACCGGCGCCCGGCATGCGCGCGCCAATTTCCATACGACCCAGATCGGCGGGGCGCAGTTCACCAATTTCCGCACCACGCCCTCCAAGTCCCGACTGAACTTCCTGTCGCTGCTCAGAGGCAGCTATCAGGACTATGTCCTCAACGACGCCGCCTTCGACTATCTCGATCGCCGTCGCGTCGAGCCGGCGCTGGTCGCCAAAATCCGCAGCCATGAACCAAAACATTTCTGCAACCAGGTGCCGTTCCTCGAGCATTTGGCTGCCAGGGGGATCGACATCTTCGACCGGCAGGCGGTGCGTGTGCTGGCGGAAGCCGGCATCTGGGGATCGATCCGCCATCATGGTCTCATCGGTGATACCGTCATCGTCTCCGACGACGCCGGCCAGTTTCGGGTCGGCAACCATGCGCTCTGTTGGGTGCATGCGGAGCGGCTGCTGCAAAAGCTAATGCCGACAACGCCGCGGCAGGTGCGTCTGGTCGAGACGGTGCGCGATCTCGTGTGGCAGTTCTACCGGGCGCTGAAGAGCGTCAAACGGAAGCCGCCGCCTGGGCTCGCTGCCGCGTTCCACAAACGCTTCGACCGCATCTTCTCGCTCAGTACCGGTTACGAGGATCTCGACAAGCTTTTGGCGCGCCTGTTTCGCCGCAAGGACGAACTGCTCAAGGCGCTGGAACGACCGGGAACGCCGCTCCACACCAATGCGTCGGAGAACGATCTGCGCAGCTTCGTCACCAAGCGCAAGGTCTCCGGTGGCACGATGAGCCGAGAGGGCCGCGTGGCGCGCGACACCATGCTCGGGCTGATGAAAACCTGCCGGAAGCTCGGCCTGTCGTTCTGGCACTATCTCGGCGACCGCCTGCAACTCGACGGTCCGCCCATCCCGCCGCTGGCCACTCTGGTCGCGGCTAAGGCTTGAACACGCCTCTCCACTTTACAAACGGCCCTGGCTAGAAGAACTGCCTTGGTTCAGCGTCGATGCCACCGACATGTGTGCACGACGCCGCAAGACTGCTCCCTCCTCGACCCAATGCCCGCCGTGCTTCCGCGACTCAACCCGTCTGTGCTAGGCTGCGCATATAGAGCTTTTGCCTATCTCATCAGCACCGCCACAAAATCTGCCCCGGTTACCCCCCGGTTACCATCGCTCCGGCGATTTTACCGTTCCTTAACCATCTGATTTAGCTTCTCAAAATACACAAAACGGAAGCTAAATCATTCTAAATTACCGCCATCCGGACGCCGCTTTGCAGGAGACATCACTATCGATAGGTATCAAGTATCGATAGTGAAACGTACACTCTACTTGTACGCCCTGTGACTCAATGATATTCTCTCTCAGCGCTCAAAACAGCCGGAGATCGCGATGCCCCAGACCCTGTACAAGATCAGCGAGGCCCGCAAGCATTTCGCCGAGGTGCTCGACCGCGCCAACCACGGCGAGGAAATCATCATCATGCGCGGCAATGAAGTCTACGCCCGTATCGGTCCGGCCGACGGCGGCAAGCGCCCGTTCGGGCTCTTGCGCCAGCGTGGCCTGCCTGACGACCTTTTCGACGACGTCGACGCCGAACAAACCGCGATCGACGCCGGTGACTGGAACGACGATGTCGGCGTCTGGCAGGGAAAATCCAGCAACCGCGACACCTCCAAATGAAGGTTCTACTCGATAGCCACGCCGTCTACTGGTGGACGATCGGCAGCGACCGCCTCTCCCTGAGAGCTCGATCGCTGATCGAGGACAAGGCCAACACCATCCTCGTCAGCGCCGTCTCCTTCTACGAACTCGACAACAAGATGCGGCTGAAAAAGCTTGACCTGAAGCCACAGGAGTTGCGCGCCGCAGTCACAGCCAGCGGCTTGCAGACCCTTGCCATCACTGATCTGCATGCCGAGCTGGCTGCAAGCTTCGACTGGGACCACCGCGACCCGTGGGACCGACTTCTTGCCGCCCAGACGCGGCTGGAACATAGCACGTTTGTTTCCGTCGACGGCGCTTTCGATGCAGTGCTGCATGAGCGTATTTGGTAGGCAAGCGGATGAAGGTTTTGATCGAGCTCGAGGAGGCGGCAGAACGGCTGGAGGAGCTAATCGATTTGGCGCTACAGCAGGAGGAAATCTATGTGTGCCGGGGCGGACGACCCGTAGCTCAGCTCACCTCCTTCCCTGGGACGAAAGATGATACCCCTTCAGACGAATTCGCAGAGACACTTACTGATGTAGGGCTAACCGCCGCAGGCGAGCTGCCGCGATGACTGTCGTGTCATCGACATCCATTGCCGGCCGCGCCGAAGTGCTAGACGCGCTCGACGCCATCCTGCCCTTCGATCGGCGCGATCAGCTCGCCACCCTTCTGACCGACGAAGACGTCGCGACGCTCAAGCATCTCGCCAGTGAGGGCATGGGCGACAACACGCTGCGAGCACTCGCGTCCGACCTCGGCTATCTCGAGGCCTGGTGTCAGCTAGCCACAGCCACTCCCCTCCCGTGGCCGGCGCCGGAAAGTCTGCTGTTGAAGTTCGTAGCCCATCATCTCTGGGATCCGGCCAAGCGGGCGGAAGATCCGTCCCATGGCATGTCGGTGGAGGTGGAAGCGGGCTTGCGTTCCGGGCGACTGTTACGTGCCGACGGGCCGCACGCTCCAGAGACTGTTCGACGCCGGCTAACGAGCTGGTCGATCCTCACCCGTTGGCGGGGCCTGACCGGAGCCTTCGCTGGTCCTTCGCTCAAGTCGGCGCTGCGGCTTGCGGTCCGCGCCAGCGCCCGGCCGCGGCAACGTAAGAGCAGGAAGGCCGTCACCGGCGATGTCCTGGCAAAGCTGCTGCAGGCCTGTGCCGGCGAGCGCTTTGTCGATCTACGGGATCGGGCTCTGCTTTTGACCGCTTTCGCCTCCGGCGGCCGCCGCCGCTCCGAAGTAGCCGCGCTGCGTGTCGAAGACCTGGTTGACGAAGAACCAGTTCGAGCGGATCCGGCCGATCCCGCCTCCGCTCCCCTTCCCTGCCTGTCGATCCGCCTCGGCCGCACCAAGACGACGATCAGTGATGACGACGAGCAGGTGTTACTGATCGGTCCGCCGGTCGTGGCTCTAAGAGGGTGGCTGGAGCAAGCGGGCATCTTGGAAGGCCCGGTCTTCCGTCGCATCGACCAGTGGGGAAACATCGATCGACGTGCGCTGACGCCTCAGTCGGTCAATTTGATCCTGAAAGCCCGTTGCAAACAGGCAGGGCTCGAACCCAAGCAGTTTTCAGCGCATGGCTTGAGATCGGGGTATCTAACCGAAGCTGCCAACCGCGGCATTCCGCTGCCGGAAGCGATGCAACAGTCGCTGCATAAGTCCGTCACCCAGGCGGCGAGCTATTACAACAACGCCGAACAAAAAAACGGACGCGCGGCGCGACTGATTATTTGAGCTGCATTTCGGACACCGACAGGTCCATGGCCGCCGCTTAGCGAACTTGGAATAGAGGAAAGCGTCCCTTGGTTCGTTCGACAGGTTCGGATGGAGAAGGTACCGCCGAAGCAACGCCTCCTGAGTCATCCCGGCCTTTTCCATCACACGTGCCGAGGCCACATTCTTGACATCGCAAGCTGCCTCGGTGCGATAGATCATTGGATGGGAAAGAGCATGTTCGATTGCCCAATGCACCACTTCGGTCGCGACACCGTGCCCCCAATGGTCTTTGCGGATTAGCCACCCGTAAGAGACGCGCGGTCGAGCCAACCGAGCATCAATCCTCCCGACAAGTTCGCTCGGCGTTGAGCGCAAGCAAATCACGGCCGGAAAGATGGACCCGCCTTCCCACTCCAGGTTAGAGCGTTGCGCTGCTTCCCGTGTTTCGGAAATGTCCGTATGCGGACGCCAAGTGAGATACTTCGTCACGTCAGGATCAGTCGCCCAACCACCAAAGATGGCGTCGGCATCAGCCGGCACAATCCGCCTCACCAAAAATCGGTCGGTGAAGAACTCCTCCGGGAGGCGATATGTCGAGTTCATTCTGCAAACCTTTAACTGCTCGGCGCTTCTCCGCGCCGTCCCATCCAGCGAGTACGACGTTCACGATTTAAAGTCGAGTAGGGCCCAGTCGATGGGGTGGACGTCTCCTCGACTATAGCAACGTTTCGACACCGCTATATTGGCACATTGCGATGCCGTTAGGAGGCGTCCACCCCATCGACCGGGCCAACAGGATCAACATGAAGCTGATCGCCGACCATTGGGACGATCTGCTGCGTCTCGCCGGCTCCCTCAAGCTCGGCGTTGTCCAGGCCGCTGGCCTCACCCGAACCCTCCAGACCAACGACCGGCCAACCCGTCTCGCTCGCGCCCTGCAGGAACTCGGCCGGCTCATCAAGACGCTCTACCTCCTGCGCTTCATCGACGATGAACGCTACAGGCGCCGCATCCTCATCCAGCTCAATCGCGGCGAAGGTCGCCACCAGCTCGCCCGCGTCATCTTTCATGGAAAGCGTGGCGAACTACGCCAGCGCTATCGTGAAGGCCAGGAAGATCAGCTTGGAGCGCTCGGCCTGGTCGTCAATCTCGTCGTGCTCTGGAATACGATCTACATGGACGCCGCCATCAACCAGATCGTCACTGAAGGCTACGATGTCCGGCCGGAGGATGTTGCGCGCCTGTCACTACTCGGCTTCGGCCACGTCAACATGCTCGGCCGATACGCCTTCACACTTCCGGAATTCGTCGCTCGCGGTGAACTCAGGCCGCTGCGCGATCCGAAAACCGCCGACCCGGATGACGAGCCTTGAAATCCTTATGTAGGTTTTCTGTTCCGTTGCTACTCAGACCCCGAGATCGAGCGCCTGATCGAACTGCTCAGAAAGAAGCAATGAACCTCGAATCTGGTCTACATCGGCGTACTGGAGTTCCGTCCACGGTCGATTGCCAGTCCGTAACGGTGTGTCCTCTCCCACACCTTTCGAATTGATCGCGCACGCCTGCGCCAGAGGTGCGCCTATCGCATCAACCGGCCCGCATCGGGCGCACAGGGTTTGCCTTCATCAAAGCCATTAACATGGGGCCAAGCGAGAATTGCTCGCATCTAGCCTTGGCAGTGAGATCGCGGAGATAGCCGCCGGCGGAGTTGATGTGCCCTGCCCTTTCGAGGATGCAGGCCATCGTCGCGGCCGCGTTTTCCGGCCCCATCACGTCGCAGGCGTCCTGGTAGGCGCTCGGACTGACGCCGAGCATCGAGCGCACCACGACGGTGGCCGCCATCAGGTCGCGCCAGCTCGAAACCGCGCCGTCCGGTCCATACATCGCGATCTCGGGGCAGGCCTGCAGCACCATGCCCAACGGGAAGGCCTTCAGCGGTTCACGCCGGCGGTTCGGTTCTGGCTCGGCTTTCGCCCCCGGCTCCTTTCCAGAGCTAGGTTCAAGTTCATGGATGGATTCGGGATTTGAATTCTGTATGTGACGCTCAAAATGAGCATCATTGGTGCTCGAATTCTGGAAATCTTCCTGAAGATCCAGCTGGTTGATGATTTCCTCGCGCAACATCTCCAATTCTTCGAGGATTGCCTCTATATCCGCGAGCGTCGGCGTACGGGGGATGCGGCCGGTCAGCTCGAGGAAAACATCCTCGTTGCGTCCCCAGTCGCCGGCAGCTCCTTCTTCGATCGCTGCGGAGATCAGCTTGCGAACGTCGCGGCGGCAAATGGTGAGCGCTTCCTTCGTCTTGCGCAGGCGGGCGCGATCGGCGGCCACCTGCTGGGCCAATTGGGCGAGCTCATCGGCGCGGGCGAGCAGCGGCGCCAGGTCAAAGCCGAAAGCGTCGTCAATGTCGCCTGCTCCGTTCTTGCGCGCGAACCGCTTGCCGTTGGCGCTGTCGCGGCGGACGATCAGCCCGGCCTCCACCAGCGCGGCCAGGTGCCGGCGGAGCGTCGCGTGCGCGATGCCATGGGCGCGGACGGAAAGCTGCGCGTTCGACGGAAACACGATCAGGTTGGCGTCCGTAGTCAGCTCGGCCTCCGGATAGAAGCTCAGCAGTGCATTCAGTACCGCGAGCGCGCGATCCTGCAGGCCGAGCAGCGCCCTCGCCTCGCAGGCATCACGGAAGATCTTCCACTTGTCGGCGGCCCTCGCCGGGCGCGCCTCTGCGGTCCGGATCTGCTGGCGCACGAGCGCAAGCGATACCGGCCGCCGCCCGAAGGGCGTCGTCACATTTCCAGTCTGCATTTTTCTTCACCTTTCAGAAGGCAAAAGAAATCCGCTCACCAAAACGATGCCAAAGACTCTTGACTAAGATTCGTGGAAATGTGATTCTCAGGTTGCTACATCCGAGAAGGGCTTCCACGACGGCGACGTTTGGGGGCCTTTTTCTTTTGCGGTTTAATCTCCTAATTCGTTCCGTTTGAAGTCGCGGTATAGCTCCTCCAGCCGTTCGGCGACGAAGGTTCCAAAGCGAGAAGCATCCTTTGACTTCAATGCCATGGTGAAGGCTTTGCCGCGCTCGCTTACGGACACCTGAACGTCGGTTCCGGTAACAGCCCAACTTCTTGAGCTCGGCTTGCGCTCTGGCCTTGCCTTTTTCCCTTTTTTCAGATGTTCCAACAATGAATTGAAGCGCTCGTCAGACGAGGAGATACTGAAAGCTTCGCCCTGGACGAATTCAACGGCTTCCGCGGCCTTCCCCGGCACAATCACCAGCTTTTTCAACTCTTCCCATCGATCTCGTCCAACGCCTCGCGCGTTGCCGACAGCATCCAATACCGTTTCCGGCACGTTCTCGACTACTGAGAGCATCCGCGAGAGCAACGTGTCGTCGACAGTCAAAGCCGCCTTGATGGTATCCTTGGACATGCTGCCGCGCGCCAGCTTTTGAGCAAAAAGCGACTTCTCGATAAATGTCAGGTTCGCGCGAGCGGTGTTTTCCTGCCCCTGCGCAATTACGTGAGCAATATCCTCGATCGGTTTGATGACGGCGCGGACTGGGACTCCGAGTTCCTTCGCTACGCGCGCGCGTCTGTGGCCGAAGACGATCATAAAACGTCCACTGACCTCTGGGTGCGGCCGGACCAGGATCGGTGATGATTGACCGTGCTGCCGAATGGCATCTCGAAGAAGAAGATAGTCATCATCACCGACATCGATGCGATCAACGACGAACGATGCATCGAGAAGATTGGCGTCGAGCGAAACCACAGTCTCACCCTCAAGCACTCGCATTGAGTTTTCGGCCATCTCATCCAGAGACTGCATCATCGACCTGGAAGCGCCGCGTTTAGCGTACTCCGCGCGACTTCCGGAGGGCGACGGTGCGCTGTCGGCGACCGCGATCGACGCCGTCACATTTGCCAGTAGGTTCTTTCTAGCCATGCACGTCTCCAGAAATGTTCCTTATCGCTCTGAAATCACAGAGCAAAAGACGATTCTGCACGGCTGTCAAAAAGCCGTTCATTTCCGTCCCCAGGCTTTGTGAATAAGCTGTACGATTTCGCCGTTCACGGCGTTCAGGCTCTCGATCGCACGGTCGTAAGTGGACCGAATGAACTGGTTCTTTTCGACTTCATACAAGGTTTGCTTTGTAATGCCGGCGTCAGAGATCGCCGTGGACTTAAGCATGTGGTGTGCGAGCATCCGTTTGTTGAACATCGCTTGCATGAATCCAACCATCTGGGCCTGTGGCCCGTCGGTTGGCTCGTATCGTGTAACCAGATAACGGAACCACTTCAGCTTGACCTTGGCTCCCGCACTTTTAATCGACTGCAGTATGCCTCCGAGCATGAGCAAGAACTGGCTCATCGACATGATATCGAGCATCTGGGGGTGCACGGTAACAATGACCGACGTTGAGGCCGTCAACGCCGTGAGCGTGAGGTAGCCGAGTTGGGGAGGGCAGTCGATGACGACAACGTCGTATTTATCATCAACCTCCTTCAGTGCCGAGCTGATGCGAGTGAAGAACATCCGGCCTTCGGGCGAATTCTTGTTTGAGGCGGCAAGCGGCGTCTCGTATTCGTATTCCTGCAGCTCCAAATTGGCCGGCACAATATCGAGGCTAGGAAAGTTGGTGGGCAGGATTACGTCTTTGATCGGCGACTTCTTGTCGTCGTAGCGCAGCGCCTCGAACAGGGAAGGGTTCTTGTCCAATTCAGGCTGAATGCCGTGGAGGGCCGTTAGAGATGCCTGAGGGTCCAAATCGATCGCGAGAACTCGGTGACCGGTAAGCGCGAGATATTGGGCCAGGTGTGCGGCAGTTGTAGTTTTTCCGCTACCGCCTTTGAAGTTTACCACGGAGATGACCTGCAGGGTCTCTCCGGATCTGCGGTGTGGAACGTACCGTTTAAAGTCGGAACGACCGTGCTTGTCTAGGAAGTGACGTAGCTCCAACATCTGCGCTGCAGTGTACGATCGGCGCCCGGAACTGGACACTTCGGGCGCGGGCCCTTTACCTTCGAGGTGAAGCTTCTTGATGTGATTCTGCGTGACGCCCAGGTACTCGGCAACTTCCGCGAGGGAGAAGAGGCGCAGGCCCTTTTCCGCGTTTGGTGGGTATTGTTCAAGCCGAAGCAAGTGGAGTTTGTCCGAGATGAGTTCACCTTGCTCAAGAATCTCGTCGTCAAAGTCCAGCTCTGCGCTAATGTCAGCCGCTATGTTCATTTGCGTCCACTTTTAGAATAACGCTTTTCCGAAAAGAAGTGCTTCGAAAGCGTGATTAGTATGTCCGATTCTTTGCATGGAGCAATAAGTTTTTCGTTAACAAAACCTTAACGGCGCATCCAACCAAGCATGGTGAGCAACTGCGGTCCGAAGACGCCCGCTCCCGGCGTGCGTCCTCAGAAATGGCGGCGATGGGGAGGGCGGCAGGGTCAGCGCAGGAACTCCCCATATCAGAACAACCGCAACTGCCCGTTCGTCCCGATCTGAGGCACTGATGACCCCGTTCGAGTCGCGGTGGTTTTGACGGCCACGGCCTCGGTCTGTTCCAGCATGGATCGGGGATGGTCCCCTTTTTCCGCCCGGCCGACTCTATCTACCCCTGCAAGCTTCCACCGCCAACCACCGATGACATGAGCGAGGGTCACCCACTCCTCGCGGAATTTCATCGCCAGACTGTCTCCTTCGATGACGACGGCCGGAATGTGCATGAGGGAAAACTGAATGTAGGCCATATGGACGGCGCGGCGGTCGATATCCACGGCGGTCACATGGAGGCATTGCTGGTAGTTGTGGCCGGCTTCCTTCATGGCTTCGGCAAGAGCGATGATCATTGCGCCGGCGCCAACGGCTGGCTCCTGAGCGACGATGAAGCCGCGCCGGTTTATCGTGCGGGCGAGTTCGTCGGGTGAACCGATCAGCATCCGGGCCATCATCTGGCAGAGGGGGTAGGGAGTGAAGAATTGGCCCCGCGCCGTGTTGTGCAACTCGAGAGCGTGAAACACCTGGCCGAGAACGTCGCGGGGTGCCTGTTCCATCGCCAGGGTGAGCTCACCGAATATATGGGTGAAGGTTTCGAGTTCCGAGCGCTTGTATTTGCGCGCGATTTCCAGATAACGCGCTTCTCGCTTGTCGCGATGGCTGAGATCGGCGGCATTGCTGATTGAAATGGCCGCACATTCACACCAGTCGGAAAAGGTGGCGTGGAGGTCGTGCTTGTAGCGGAAGGTCTCGAAGAGTTTGACGATGGCTTTAAGGTGGTCGGTCATGTCGCGTCCCGTTGTCTGCAAGGCAGGAGGTCGTCTCCTGCCTCCCGGGGCCGCGCGAGCGGTGGGTTGGAGGGGGAAAACAGTCTTTGCGGGGAACCGCCTGCACGGAGTGGCAGGAGGCCGCGCAGGAAGGTGGGCGAAAGGCTGTTTGGGGAAGAGAAGGGCGAAGCCCTCGGCCCCCATCTTCGCAAAAAATGAGCTAAGTCCGCTTGCTCGTTTTCCAGCCGTGCTGCACCGGAGGGTCAAGGCGGCCCCTACTGGGGAGAGGGGGCAACGCTCTTTCTCCCCCTCTTAAAGGATCCAACCAGGACCGCCCTGGCGGGCCACCTTTTACGCTTCCGTGGTCGTCACCCGAAGGGCCGAGACGATCCGGGCGCCTAGCTCAACCCGATCGAGAACGAGCAATCGGTTCGGTCGCCGGCGTTCGGCGCCGGCGATAGGGCGCGGGCCGTGGCCGTTGATCGGTCGCGGATGCCCTTAGAAAGTCATCGCTGGTCTGCTAGATTCGGTTGCATTCAATGAATCAGGAGATGCAGATGCAGGAAATGTACGGACAAATGCTTCTGGAACTGGCCCGACGATTTTTAACGGCCGTGATTTTTGCCGCGGGGCTGTTTTCTGTGATCCTGGCCGCAATTCCCTACGTTCGTGTACCGGGGCTCGTCGTTGCCTACCTCGGTGAAATTCACCCGGTTCTCGGTATTGTGTCCGCTGGCCTCGGCTTAATTGTTTTCTTTCAAATTCCGCTCCGCGCTCCGACCATCACCGATCGGTCCTTGGATCTTATCTACAGAGGCGTGAAACGCGTTTTCTGAATGATGCCTCGTCAGAGTTTGCTTGCCAAAAGAAGGCCGGTGCTCGTGGTTACTACCGGCCCAGGTTTCCCACGAGGCTCCGGAAAACCCTACGGCGCTATGGGGAGCGCGGGTTTCCTCCGCCTGCTTCGCTGCGCCGCGCTTGCGGCTTGCTCCGGCCGCTGTCGCGCCGCCCAGCGGCACGGCGGCTGGAAAACAGGCATCGACCACGACGGCTTGAGCCTTTAAGGAAAAAGGAGATACCCCGACCCTCATGGACCGGGGTATCGGGTTGATCAATCCCAGGGGATGACTGCCATCAGATCTTCGTCGTCCTGGGCGGGGAAGCGGCCGAGGTTGGCGTTGAGTTTTCCGTATCCGGTGTTGACGGAGAGGCTGAAGTATTTGCCTCCGTTCTGGTTTTCCTTTTCCCAGATACCGCCGATCTCGACGCGGCGGCCGCGGGGGGATTTGGCAAAGAGGCGGTAGACCGGCGCCTTCGGGTTGGTGCTTTGGTATGCCTCGCCGAAGATGTCGAGGTCGTAGGCCATTGAGGCGATGTTGCCGGCAAGCTTGCCGTTTCTTCGAACCGGATGAAGTTGACGAGATCGGTCATGGCAGTATCTCCTTTGTTTGCGTTGCCGATGGTCACGCGAAAACGGCCGGAAGACAGCCGGATTGCACCCGAAGGGGCTTGAGCAAAGCGGAGCACCGGCGGAGGTGGGGATTTTGCTTCGCGAGGAATGGCGCGGCATGCGGCAGGGGACAATCGTCACCGCAGCCGGTTGTTGTCCGGATGCGCATTTCAGTGATCGTGAGCACGGATTTCAGACGATCGTGAGCAGTCATTTCACGGCATCATGAGCAGGGTGTTCTTCATCCGGGATGGTTTGTGAATCAGGCTACGGGGTCTGCGTCAAGAGCAGCTTTTCGAGCCCGGTGTTTCCGCATACTTTCTCCGGCGAGTTCGAGGCGGTGAGCGTTGTGGACGAGGCGGTCGAGAATGGCGTCGCCGAGTGTCGGATCGGCTATGATGTCGTGCCAGTTTTCGACAGGAATCTGACTTGTGACGATTGTGGACCCGCGTCCCTGACGATCATCGAGGATCTCGAGAAGATCCCTGCGCTCGGAAGCGCAGAGTACGGCAAGCCCCCAATCGTCGAGAACCAGAAGTTGAACGCGAGCGAGAGTCTTGAGCATGCGACCGTAGCGTCCGTCACCACGCGCCAGAGCGAGAGTTTCGAAGAGGCGCGGGACGCGATAATAGAGGACGGAGCGGTCGTCGCGGCAGGCTTTGTGGGCAAGAGCGCAGGCGAGCCAACTTTTGCCCAGGCCGCATGCTCCGGTAATGAGCAGGTTCTCGTGGCGACCGATCCAATCGCCGGCGACGAGCCTTGCGAAGACGGCGCGGTCGATGCCGCGCGGCGTGCGCAGATCGACATCTTCGACGCAGGCGCTTTGCCGCAGCGCGGCAAACTTCAGGCGGGCGGTGAGGCGTTTGGTGTCGCGCTCGGCAGCTTCGCGGTCGGCGAGCAGGCCTATCCGCTCCTCGAATGTCATGGCCTCGATGCCGGGCGATCGTCGTTGCTCTTCAAAGGCTTTGGCCATGCCGGTCAACCCGAGCGCGTTCAGCCGTTCATAGGTGGGGTGGGTAAGCATGTCGTTCTCCATGTTGGTTCAGTGGAAGTAATCCTGGCCACGGATGTTGCTGTGGTGCAGGGGGTGGTGATCGGCTTCCTCTTCGAGGAAAGCCCGATCCAGGCCATTCGTCAGGATCGAACGGATCGAGGCGACAGTGCGCGCCTTGATGAGAAT
Source organism: Ensifer sp. SL37 (assembly GCF_026672675.1). Classification (NCBI taxonomy): domain Bacteria; kingdom Pseudomonadati; phylum Pseudomonadota; class Alphaproteobacteria; order Hyphomicrobiales; family Rhizobiaceae; genus Ensifer; species Ensifer sp. SL37. The sequence continues at coordinate 77,576 of NZ_JAPPRN010000003.1, forward strand.
GCCGCGCTGGCAGGCTGCATCGATACGGGCGGCGCTGTAGCTTTTGGCCAGAGACAGGACGCCGAGGCAGGTGCGAAAGCCTTGCTCTGGGTGCGGTCGAGCGGCGATGACGGCCTCGAAGAATGCAGCCGTGGACGGCCCGATCTTCTCGCCCGCCGCGACCAACCCTTGCGGTGTCCACTTGCCGTAGCGGCGGTGAGCGCTCGGCATGTGGTCAGCTATCGTTGTGTGGCCGCGTCGGTTGGGAGCCAGGGCATGGCTGGCAATCCGTTGCCCCTTGTGGAATATCTCGACCGTCTTGCCGGCGATGCGGACATCGACGAGTTCCTTGATCAGCCGGTACGGCGTGGAATACCAGTGCCCGTCGACTTCGACGTGGTAATCTGGCGCGACGCGGCAGCGCTTCCAGCGAGCGAAGACGTAAGGCTCGATCGGCAACTCTCCCAACCGCGGCTTGTCCAGTTCGGCGAAGAGCTCGGCCCGGCTCGCTTCGAAGCCGCGCATCTGGCGGGCGTTGAGCTCGTTGACCAGACTGAGGATCGCGGCATTGATCTCGGCCAGCGAGAAGAAGCGCTGGTTGCGCAGTCTGGCCAGGATCCAGCGTTGGGCGATCTGAACTGCCACCTCGACCTTGGCCTTGTCCTTCGGGCGACGCAATCTGGCCGGAAGCACCGTAGTGCCGTAATGAGCGGCCATCTCAGCGTAGGTGCGGTTGAGACCGGGGTCATAACGGTCGGGATTGGTGACGGCAGCCTTGAGATTATCGCAGATCACGAACTTCGAGACGCCGCCCAGAAAGGCGAACAGGTTGACGTGGACGCCTATCCAGTCCGGCAAGCTCTCACTCGCACAGGCCTCGGCGTAGGTATAGTTCGAGGCCCCCATTGCCGCCACGAACAGCTTCATCGCCTGCGCCTCGCCAGTGATCGGGTCGAAGATATCGACGGTATCGCCAGCAAAATCGACGAACACCTTCTCGCCGCCAACATGGGTCTGGCGCATCGAGATGCGGGTCCGTCCCTTCCAGGCGTCGAAGGTCGTGCAAAACCACGTGTAGCCGAAGCCATCGGGGTTGGCTGTGCGGTATTCTTCCCACAGCAGCGCCCGCGTGACGCTGCGACGGCGTAGCTCCTTCTCGACATAGGCCCAATCCGGCACTGGCCGGCGGTCGCTTTGGGAGCCGGGAACAGCAGCAACTCGAGGCCGGCGTCATCGAGTTCAGTAGGTAAAGGCCAGGCCAATCCGGCCTGGCGAGCCCGCACCAGGTAACTGTGCACGGCTCCGTTACTCAGCCCAAGCGTCCGGGCGATGGCTCGCTCCGACAGGCTCTGGGAATGATTCAATCGTAAAACTTCGCGGATCTGGCGCATCGACAATCTCTGGGTCGGCATAACGGTCTCTCATCGTGGAAAACGACGAAATCCGTAGGCCTATCTGTTGTCGGACGAAGCCCTGCCTGCGCACCCCAATGGGGTGCTCACGAGAGCCTGAAATCGGTGCTCACGATGCCGCGAAATGACTGCTCACGATCGTCTGAATTACGGTAAGCGCTCATTTCGGTGCGCGCTATTAGATTAGGCGGCTTGAGCCGGCGGTCAGGCAGGCTGCCTTTTGAAGTTGAATGGTAGCAGGTCGTCGATGTCGGCGTTGTCGGGACGCTGCGGCAGTTCGGTGAGAACGTGCCGCAACCACGCGAATGGTTCGACGCCACAGGCGCGACAGGTCAACATCAGGCTGTAGGTGACGGCGCTGGCCTTGGCTCCATCGACGGTGTCGCTGAACAACCACGATTTTCGGCCGGTGGCAAAAATTCTAATGTCGCGCTCGAGTAAATTGTTATCAATCGGCATCCTACCGTCGTCGGTATAGCGGGTCAGATATTCCCATTGATTGCGCGTATAGGAGACGGCGTCGCCAAGCTTGGTGTCGGGCACGACTTTTGGAGCGATCGCGTCGAGCCACGCCTTGAGGGCGTTCAGGACCGGGACGCTGTGTTTCTGGCGAAAGCGGCGCATGTAGTCGGCCTGTGGTTCACCGTCATCCGGCCTCTCGTCCCGCACCTGCCTTTCGATCCGGTAGAGCTGGTCGAAGAACTTGATGGCCTGTGCCGGCGGCCCGCCGGGTTTCTTGCGCGCCTTGAGAGCATCGACAAACTTCCGCCTGGCATGGGCCATGCACCCGACATGCGTGGCGCCTTTCAACGTGCGCCAGGCCTGATAACCGTCACTCATCAGGATGCCGCGGTAGTCGCCAAGGAAGGCCTGCGGATGCTCCTGCCCGCGGCCGGGCTGATAATCGAACAGCACGATCGGCTGTTTACTGTCCTCGCCGCTGCGAAAGGCCAACATATACGACGTGCTGGTCGCTTCCTTGCCGGCTTCCTTCAGCACCTGGACTGTGGGGCGAGTAGGCCGAAGGAATTTCACCTCCAGCCTCTCTCAGAACCGGGCGTGAGGCTCTCACCTCACCCGGCTCCCCTCAGGCGAGCTCCGTGCCATTACCAAGTTGCCAGTGTACGAACAGCTTCCGGTTTTCACGCGCAATCTTTGCAACAAAGAGGCGCGCTTGCCCCAGGCGTTTGCGGAAGCGCTTATATTTCCGTTTGAACCAAACATAGAGGGTTTCGTTGATGTATCGCGCCATCGGATAAAGTGCCGAGCGCGAGTATTGCCCATAGTATGCGATCCATCCCCGAACGATTGGGTTTATTTCGCGAGCAATGTCGTCCAACGTCACCTCCGTTCGTTTGCGGAGTTTCAGCCTTCTAATCCTCTCTCGCATCGAGTTCAGCGATGATATGCTGACGGCCGAGGTAAATCCGCAGAACGTTTTCTGCGAAAGTTGTCCCCGAACGGATCGCGGACGAAAGCAATACCCGAGAAAGTCAAATTTGACGGTCTCGTGCCTACCCCTCCGTCGATCATCTTTGCAGTAGACGATTTTCGTTTTCCCGGGATGCATTTCCAAGCGGCATTCCAAAAGACGAGCTGCGAGCGCTTCTCTGACGATCCGCGCTTCACTCTCGCTCCGGCAATGCACCAGCCCATCATCCGCGTAACGACACCATGGCAGGTCAGGGAACTGTCTGCCCATCCACACGTCGAATGCATAATGCAGGAACAGGTTGGCAAGTATCGGGCTAACGACACCGCCTTGTGGCGTGCCGCAGTTTCGCTCGAGCTATGACGGAAACTGGGTGATGACGGTTTGATGAGGGCGGCGTATCGAGGCGGGTGACAAGCCTGCCAGAACCTCATGAAAGAGCGATACGCCATGAAGACAGATAGCACTGTTGTTTCCTTTCCGCATCCCGAGACGCTCGATGATCCCCTGACATCGGTTCTACGCGAAGGCGCGCGCCGGCTTCTGGCACAGGCCGTGGAGGCGGAAGCCGAGGCGTTTCTTGCGGCCATGGCCAGCGAACGCCTAAGCGATGGGCGGGACCGGGTGGTGCGGCACGGCCATGGGCCTGAAAGAACGATCCAGACGGGGATCGGTCCGGTTGCGGTGCGCCGCGTCAAGCTGCGCGACCGGGCTTTGGAGACTTGCGGCGAGGATCGCATCACCTTCACGTCGGCGATCCTGCCGAAGTGGGCACGACGCACGAAGAGCCTCGACGCCCTGCTGCCGGTCCTTTACCTGCGCGGCATCTCGACCGGCGATTTCCAGGAGGCGCTTGCCGCGCTGCTCGGCAAGGACGCGCCGAACCTGTCACCCTCGGTGATTGGCCGGCTGAAGGAGGAGTGGCAGGCCGACTATGATCGCTGGCAACGCCGCGACCTGTCAGCCCGCCGCTACGTCTACATCTGGGCCGATGGGGTCTATCTTCAGGCACGCATGGAGGACGATGCCGCTTGCATGCTGGTCGTCATCGGCGCGACGCCGGAAGGCAAGAAGGAACTTGTCGGTTTTCAGGTCGGCGTGCGCGAAAGCACCCAGAGCTGGCGCGAGCTGCTCGTCGGGCTGAAGGCCCGCGGGCTTTCGATTGCGCCAGAAATTGCCGTGGGCGACGGCGCGCTCGGCTTCTGGAAGGCGCTGGAGGAGATATTCCCTTCGACCCGCCATCAACGGTGCTGGCAACACAAGCTCCTCAACATCCTCAACAAGGTGCCGAAGTCGGTGCAGCCGAACATGAAGGCCGATCTCAGGGAGGTCCGCGATGCCCCGGATCGGGCAACCGCCGAGGTCGCGATCGCCGTCTTCGTCGACAAATACAAGGCCAAATATCCCAAGGCCGTCAACTGCCTGACGAAGGACCACGAGGCATTGCTGACCTTCTTCGACTTCCCGGCCGAACACTGGGACCATCTGCGCACCTCGAACCCGATCGAAAGCGTCTTCGCCACCGTCAGGCACCGCACGGTGCGAACCAAGGGAGGCCTGTCCCACAACACAGCACGGCTCATGGTCTTCAAGCTCGTCATGAGCGCCGCCAAAACCTGGCGCCGGCTGAAGGGCGAAAATCAGTTGCCAAAGGTCATCGCCGGCGTCAAATTCACCGACGGTGTCGCCGAAACGACGACCCCTGACCATCGCGCCGCCTGATCGGCCTCGTCACCCATTTCCGACCATAGCTCGTTTCGCTCGACGTTTGTCCCATCCTCTTTCCGCATCGGTGCTGTCAGCCATCTTTCGATGTAGAGCAGCGCCCAGGCACATGTTATGTGTTTGCGAACAGCCCGTAGCAGAAGGTCATGGTCAATATTGTCAAACAGCCCTTTGATATCGAATTCCAGAACCCAATCATATTTCCAGCACCGCTTGCGCGTAACGCCGATGGCATCCAGCGCCGACTTGTCGGGCCGATAGCCATAAGAATCTGCCAGAAAGACTGCGTCCAGATCCGGCTCAATCATCTGCTTGACCACACTTTGGGCCACGCGATCTGCCACCGTTGGTACCCCGAGGATCCGCTCGCCTCCACTCTTCTTAGGAATGGAAACGGCGCGAACTGGCGGAGGGAAGTACGTGCCTGAGCTCATCCTGTTCCAGATCTTATAGAGATTCCCCTTCAGATCGGCCTCGAACTGCTCAATCGTTACCCCATCCACACCAGCTGCGCCTCCGTTGGATCGCACCTGCAGATAAGCTTCGTACACCTTCTGCTTACTGATATTGAACGGCTTGCTTTGCGTATCCATCAACGTCCTCCTGTTGCCAGTTGTGTTGATAATATGCCCACCTGATCCGACCTCTTCGCTCCAGCTCCATTACGAGCCTTCATCGCTACTACAAATCGGTCCGTCCCAGTGCTCCGCATCGGTACTCTCGCCTCACGGTTTTCTCCGCTTGTGCTTCTCCCTTTGCATCGGAGCGACTGGTTCCTGCAGTTCCGCGACAATGCCTGCATCCGCTTCACGCCCCCTCAACGCCGGTCGCCGCTTGCCCGGTCACCAGGCATCTGACAAGCTGATCCCAGAGAGACGAGAAATCTCTGGTTTTGACGACAGGTTTCACGTTACGACGCTTCATCGGAAGGTTCATTTTCATTCGTCTCTCGGATGCGTACCGGCCCAGGGTATACCCTGGACTTGGCTCCAACGCTTACGACCACGTCTCTTAAACGCAGCCGCTTGGAGTGGTTTGGACCCAGCTCCTGAAAGCCGAGCCCGAGGGGCCATCCCTCATCATCATCGCAGCTTTACGCACACAGTCTGTCAGGCCATCTAGACCATCCTTTCCGTGTGCTCTGCAGCACACTCTCGTCGCCATGGATGACGGTCTGGGATCGCAACCGCAGCTTCAGTGCGTCATAGACGCGAATGAGGTGTCTCTCGCTCGAACCGATCACCCAATGGCCCAGAGCGCCACGGCTGACAGGAACGCCAGCGCGCTCGAAGGCTTGCGCCAAACGATAGAGCGGCGTGCCGTCGACATATTTATGAACGAGCGCGAACAGGCGTGCTGTGGAGTTGCCCCCAAAAGACCGGACATGCTCAGGTTTGAGATTGCGAGCTGATGAACTCGCGCGGCGATTGATATCCTAAAGCACTGTGCGGGTGAAGATTGTTGTAGTGCTCGAACCAGAACGGCAGTTGCGCCATGACGGTTTCGGCGTCGGGGGTTGGATTCACCGAGACGTAATCGCGCTTGAAGGTTTTGACGAACGCCTCGGCCATGCCGTTCGACTGTGGGCTTCGCACCGGTGTCGTGCACGGTTCCATGCCGATCTCGCGCAGCAAGGATGCGGTGTCCCTGGCGATGAAGCAAGAGCCGTTGTCGGTGAGCCATTCGATGGGTTCGGACAGCATGTTGATGCGGTACGAAGCGGTTCTCGACAGCGGTGATCACGAGGTCCTGCACGTCTTCGCTCTTGATACCTTCGGTGGTGGCGACATGGGCGATTGCTTCACGGTCGCAGCAGTCGAGGGCGAAGGCGACACGGACCTTCTCCTTGTTGTCGCAGCCGATCTCGAAGCCGTCGGAGCACCATCTGATGTTCGAACGCTCGACGGCGACAAGGCCGTCGTGAAGGCGATCATCGACCGCTCCGGTATGACGCACCAGCAGCAGATTGTGCAGCTTCATCACCCGGTAGACCCGCTTGGCATTGGGCCACGAACGCCCCAGTTTCCGGGCATTCCGACGCAGGATGGCATGGACACGCCGATAGCCGTAGGTGGGCGTATCGGCGATGACGGCCTTGATGTCCTCCACCAGCTCGCGATCAGGTAGAGGCGGGCGTCCTCTGGCTCTGGAAGGGGAACCTGCGGCACGCGCAGCGATATTCGAGCGGGCGACACCTAGAGTTTCGCAGACGGTCTTCATTCCAAAATCCCCCTCGGAAGAGAGAGCGAGCGCAACAGATGTTTTTTTGGGCCACCGGCGATTTCGAGGGCTTCCTTCAGGATTTCGCTCTCCATCGTCTTCTTGCCCAACAGGCGTTGCAACTCCTTCACCTGGGCCTGAAGCGCCCGGTATTCGGAAGCCGGAACGACCTCCTCTTCGGCGGTAGCGTCGCCGTCAGTGCCCCTTGGGACGCCAGCTTGCGCCAGGCGAACAACTGGTTCGGCTGGATGCCGTGCCGACGTGCGACGATGCTCACCGTCGCGTCCGCCTCATAGGTCTCATGGATGATCGCCAGCTTCTCTGCCGTGCTCCAGCGCCGCCGACGCTCCGGCCCGGAGAGAACTTCCATCTTAAAATTGCTGCTAGTCATATTACCAACATTACTCCTACCCACTTAGCTAAGTGGGGGAGCATGTCCGGGCCTTTCGGGGGCTAATTCATGCTGATCCCGGTGCGGTCGCAGTTACGGCACGCATATTTGGCTCGCGCATTCTGCAGAACCGTGGCCTTCACCTCGATGTGAAGCTGCTCGGTAACCAGCTCGCCCATGCGATGCATCGGGTGGCTGCAGCACGGACAGACCTTCTGGTCGTCGGCAAGGTCATACTCGACGCGCTGGCGCGGCAGGTTCGCCGGCAACGGCCTGCGGCCGGGTTTCTTGCCGTCGGGTTTTTCGATCTCCGGCAATCCCGTGTCCGGTAGAGCGACGGCATCATCGGCGTCTTCGCTGTCCTCGTCCCCCTCAAGGGCAGCCTGCTCGGCTTCGTTGAAGATGCGATCCATGTGCTTTTCGCTGCGCGGCGCAAAACGATGCAACTGCGCCAGCGCCAGTTCTTCCTCAAGCTTGAAGACGCGCTGCGCGAGGATATCCTTCTCGGCCTTCAGCGCGGCGATTTCTGCAGCATTCGCCGCCAAAAGCGCCATCAATTCCGCAACATCAGGGGTGCCGGCTCGATTCATCATAGTCTTGAATCTGAGCCGTTCCCTTACGTCAACGGCAAAGTTCAGCCGACAAATTCATATTGCCGCACCGGATGGCGCACCATCGCGTCAAGATCAATGCCGTCGAGCAACCAGTGCAGTTGTTCGGCGTCAAGCGCCACCACCGCCTCCTGCCGCTTGGGCCAGCGGAACTTGTCTTCCGTCAGCGCCTTCAACACGAGCACAAAACCAGACCGATCGAAGAACAGCAATTTCATCCGGGTTCTGCGACGATTGCAGAAGGCGAACACCGCGCGCTCGAACGGGTTGAGGCCCATTGACTGCTCCACCAGGATCGCAAGGCTGTTGATCCCCGCACGAAAGTCGATCGGCTCCCGGTGAAGATAGACGCGCAGATCATCAGCCAGCCGGAACATCGCAACGCCCCAACGCTTCGATCATCGCCGACAGAGCCTCAGCATCCGCATCTTCAAGCTCAAGCCGCACACCGTTCGGTAGCGACGCCCTCAACCGCACCCGTGGCGATGTCGGCCGAGCCGACGGAGCCGGCGGTCGCGCAATCGGCGCGGCCGCAACCACCGGAACGAAGGCCGGCGGCGCGCTGTTCGGCAGAACCGTCAATTCCTTCTCGCTCGCTTGCCGGCGTCGCCGTAGCGCCACCCAGTTGCGCAACTGATTGGCGTTGACCGAGCTATGACGGAAACTGGGTGATGACGGTTTGATGAGGGCGGCGTATCGAGGCGGGTGACAAGCCTGCCAGAACCTCATGAAAGAGCGATACGCCATGAAGACAGATAGCACTGTTGTTTCCTTTCCGCATCCCGAGACGCTCGATGATCCCCTGACATCGGTTCTACGCGAAGGCGCGCGCCGGCTTCTGGCACAGGCCGTGGAGGCGGAAGCCGAGGCGTTTCTTGCGGCCATGGCCAGCGAACGCCTGAGCGATGGGCGGGACCGGGTGGTGCGGCACGGCCATGGGCCTGAAAGAACGATCCAGACGGGGATCGGTCCGGTTGCGGTGCGCCGCGTCAAGCTGCGCGACCGGGCTTTGGAGACTTGCGGCGAGGATCGCATCACCTTCACGTCGGCGATCCTGCCGAAGTGGGCACGACGCACGAAGAGCCTCGACGCTCTGCTGCCGGTCCTTTACCTGCGCGGCATCTCGACCGGCGATTTCCAGGAGGCGCTTGCCGCCTTACTCGGCAAGGACGCACCGAACCTGTCCCCCTCGGTGATTGGCCGGCTGAAGGAGGAGTGGCAGGCCGACTATGATCGCTGGCAACGCCGCGACCTGTCAGCCCGCCGCTACGTCTACATCTGGGCCGACGGGGTCTATCTTCAGGCACGCATGGAGGACGATGCCGCTTGCATGCTGGTCGTCATCGGCGCGACGCCGGAAGGCAAGAAGGAACTTGTCGGCTTTCAAGTCGGCGTGCGCGAAAGCACCCAGAGCTGGCGCGAGCTGCTCGTCGGGCTGAAGGCCCGCGGGCTTTCGATTGCGCCAGAAATTGCCGTGGGCGACGGCGCGCTCGGCTTCTGGAAGGCGCTGGAGGAGATATTCCCTTCGACCCGCCATCAACGGTGCTGGCAACACAAGCTCCTCAACATCCTCAACAAGGTGCCGAAGTCGGTGCAGCCGAACATGAAGGCCGATCTCAGGGAGGTCCGCGATGCCCCGGATCGGGCAACCGCCGAGGTCGCGATCGCCGTCTTCGTCGACAAATACAAGGCCAAATATCCCAAGGCCGTCAACTGCCTGACGAAGGACCACGAGGCATTGCTGACCGTCTTCGACTTCCCGGCCGAACACTGGGACCATCTGCGCACCTCGAACCCGATCGAAAGCGTCTTCGCCACCGTCAGGCACCGCACGGTGCGAACCAAGGGAGGCCTGTCCCACAACACAGCACGGCTCATGGTCTTCAAGCTCGTCATGAGCGCCGCCAAAACCTGGCGCCGGCTGAAGGGCGAAAATCAGTTGCCAAAGGTCATCGCCGGCGTCAAATTCACCGACGGTGTCGCCGAAACGACGACCCCTGACCATCGCGCCGCCTGATCGGCCTCGTCACCCATTTCCGACCATAGCTCGCGTTGACCCCGTGCGCCAGCGCAAGCCCTGCAATCGATACTCCCGGCTCAAGGGCCGCATCGACCAAGCGCTCCTTCTCAACCGGATCAAATCGTCGCTTACCGTTGCCAAGAACCCGAACCACTCGAAGCGGCCCTGATCTTCCCGCGCCATCCAATGTCATTGTGTCCACAGTCTCCGTTGTGGACACAGACTCCCTCACTGCCACGTCTATGAACAGGTGCGGGGAATTCCGCGCTTACGAATTACGCACCGGATGGCCGGCCGTAGTAACCCCTCGACTAAGGCGGCGCAGACGAAGGGGATACCGGAAGACAGGCGATTTCGTCGTGTCCGCCTCGAGCACGGCGGATGGCGTCGCTTGCTCGACGCCATCCCGGCAATCGATCATCCTCGTAACCTGATCGACCCGGGAACCTATCGGGTCCTGCTGCTTGTGTTGTACGGCGCCGGACTTCGCATCAGCGAAGCGCTCACCCTGACCCTAGCCAATGTCGATCTTGACGCAAGGATCCTCTGCATTCGAGAGAGCAAGTTCTACAAGACCCGGTTGGTGCCCATTGGTAGCGATTTGAGCCGTGTCTTGACGCCGTATGTCGACGGGCGCCGCGGCGACCCCGACGCGCCACTCTTCCGTTCCCGCCGCGGCGATGCAATCACGCGCCAGAATGCCGAGAATGCCTTCTGCCGGCTCCGTGTCCAGGCCGGCGTCATGCGCGACGACGGGAACCCACGACATCAACCGCGCCTTCACGACTTGCGCGCCAGCTTTGCCGTTCATCGCCTCGTTTCCTGGTACCGCGACGGGGCCGACGTCCAGCGCCTATTGCCGCAATTGTCGACCTATCTCGGCCATGTGCATATCGCCGGAACACAACGTTACCTCGCCTTCACTCCGGACCTGCTTGGCGAAGCGAGCATCCGCTTTGAGCGCTATGCCATGGAGGTCTTGTCATGAGCGACCATACGCTGCTGGGTCCGTGGGTCCGGCGTTTCCTGCTCGAACATGTCGTGGCCGAACGCAATCTCGCCCGCAATACGCAATACAGCTATCGCGATGCGCTCAGCCTGTTGATTCCCTTCATCGCCAAGACACGCAAGACGTCGGTCGATCGCCTTGCAGTCATCGACGTGTCAGCCGATCTTGTTGTCCGCTTTCTCGCCGAGATCGAGGCCGCGCGCCATTGCACCATCGCCACCCGCAACCAACGGCTTGCGGCGATCCGCGCCCTCGCAGGCTTTGTCGGCGAACATAGTCCGCAACATATCGAATGGTCGGGTCAGATCCGCTCGATCCCGTTCAAGAAAACCTACCGCGCTGTCGTTCCCTTCCTCGACAAGCCGGAGATGGACGCCCTGCTCGCCGCCCCGAACCAAAGGACGGAGCAAGGTCGGCGCGACCATGCCTTGTTACTGTTCCTTTACAACTCTGGCGCCCGGGCGACAGAGGCAGCCCAGCTGATGATCTCTGACCTCGACATCCGTGCCGCTTGCGTCAGAATCAGCGGAAAGGGGGGAAAGCAACGCCTTTGTCCTCTGTGGCCGGCGACCGTCGCCGAAATCGCCAAACTCATCGGCGGACGGTCAACGACTGAACCCGTTTTCCAGAATCGGCTGGGCCAGCCGATCAGGGGTCGGTTCCGGCTGAGGGCGGAATGACACCCTAAGCTTTTTCACCAATGGGCCAAAGGTATTCTCCGGTCAGTAGGATATGCGCCCAACCGAGCGGGGAGATATGCGCCAGCAGCTCCGGCAGCACATCGAGCCCTTCGTTTCTCCGATCCTCGATGGCGTGGCCGAGATGTGCGGTATTCCAGTAGATGATGATTGCTGTGAGCAAATTCAGCCCAGCGATCCGGTAATGCTGACCTTCCGTCGTTCGATCGCGGATTTCCCCTTGGCGTCCGATACGCAGGGCGTTTTTCAGGGCGTGATGAGCCTCACCTTTATTGAGGCCGATCTGCGCACGGCGTTGCATATCGGTATCGAGAATCCATTCTATTATAAAGAGAGTGCGCTCGACACGACCAACCTCCCGCAACGCGGCGGCCAGATCATTTTGGCGAGGGTAGGACGCGAGTTTGCGCAACAACTGGCTCGGCTTGATCTTTCCGGCGGCCATTGTAGCGGCGCAGCGAAAGAGATCAGGCCAGTTTGCGATAATCAGTTCTTCGCGGATTTTGCCGCCGACCAGACCGCGTAAATCCTTGGGCATTGTCACCGGATTGAACACATACAGCCGTCTCGATGGCAGGTCGCGGATGCGCAGAACGAGGCGATGGCCGAGCATGGCGCTGGTCCCGAACAGATGATCGGTAAACCCCGCAGTATCGGCGTATTGTTCTCCGATCTGACGGCCCGCTTCATTCATCAGCAGGCCATCGAGGATGTATGGCGCTTCGCTGACTGTTGCGGGAATCATCTGTGAGGCGAATGGTGCAAACTGGTCATTGACGTGGGTATAGGCTTTCAGCCCAGGCTCGTTGCCATACTTGGCATTGACCATGTTCATGGCCTCACCCTGCCGCGCGGACGGGAAGAACTGCCCATCGCTTGATGCCGTCGTTCCCATGCCCCAGACGCGGGACATGGGCAGCTTGCCCTGTGCGGCTACGACTATCGCTAGCGCCTGATCTAGGGCCTCGCTTTCGACATGCCAGCGTGCGAGGCGCGAGAGCTGCCAGTAGTCGTGCGTGTTGGAGGTCTCCGCCATTTTCCGAAGGCCAAGATTTAGTCCTTCGGCAAGCAGGACGTTCAGCAAGCCAACCTGGTCGCTGCATGGCGCTCCAGTTCTCAGATGAGGAAAAGCATCAGAGAATCCAACCGCAGCGTCAACCTCCAACAGAATATCGGTGATCCGTACGGGCGGCATCCGACGATAGAGATCAAGAACCAGTTCCTCGGCATCTTCAGGTACGTCGGCGATCAGCCTGTCGATCCGTAACACCCCATCTTCAATACTACCGTGAGGAATGGCACCATCGCGAGCAGCACGGGCCAGGCGCTTCAGTCCGTCAGAAAGCCGGATTTTACGGTCGGCAAGCCAAGCGTGAGGATCGATTGGAACCGCCATTCTCGCATTTGTCTGTGCCGAAGCCATTGGGACAAGAACCTGCTTGAGATCGCCGTAGCGGCGGGAATGATCCAGCCAAACATCACCGGATCGGAAGCCGTCCCGCAAGTGAAACAGGACTGCGATTTCCCATAGACGATTGTCGCCCTCATCTCGTGCACGCAGATATCGATGCCATTTCGAATTCGGACGCAGGAAGGAAGTAACCGGCGTCGTTGGGGTGCCTGTTGCGCCAATCACGTGTGCGGCGGCAATCAATGCCTCGGCTACGGGCGCGGCTTTGAGCTTCAGACATCGTAACATTCGTGGCGCGTATCGACGGAAGCGATGATACCCTTGCCCGACATACGCCAAAGGTTCATCCGTCAAGGCGCTGGTAAGTTGCGTCCCTGCCGCGACCAGTTGTTCAAGTCGCTGCCATTCGGTCGATCGTGCCAGGACATCGTCCAACGGGATGCCGTCATCATGTGCTTCCAGCAGCGACGCTCCCAACGCGGTGAATGCGCGAAGCGTATCAGTAACCGCCGTCTTGGAATTGGCAATCCGTTCGTCATGAAGCCGCTTCGCCTCGCGCCAGGTTTTTCCGACGATGCGATCATGGGTTTCCACAATGGTGTCGGCAATCGCCGCTTCCCATTCGACGGTACAGACTGCAAGGATGGCCCGCCGCCGATCTGAACTGATGTCGCGAAGGCCGTCCGTGAAGTAGCGCTCTCCTTGTCGGCGTAGACGCGCAACCCTATGTGCCGGAATGTCTGCGAGGATTTCGAGGTCAATTTCCAGACCGCGCAGAAACTCTAGGCGATCGAGTAGGCGATTTGCCGAGGCGGAATTGCTGCCAACCTCGAACTGGCGGAGCCAGATGAAGCGGCTGATGTTTCCATCCGCCATCTCGTTCAAGAGCCCATCCAGCCGCTCACGAACACCAATGTCGAGCCGATCGGCAATTCGTGTCTCGATTCGCCGTTCAGCGGCGACAAGAGCATCGGCGCACAATCGCTCGATTGTTGTCACCGCAGGCAGGATCGTCATCGTATTTCGGCATTGCATAACGAAACGCTGCGCCAAATCCTCGTTCGACCGCGCATCTTCTGCCTGCTCAAAAAGCCAGTCTCGCAGATCACGTGCGCCACGGCCCGCAAATGCCTTGTAGCCATAAATCTCACGCAGGGCTTCCATATGCTGCTGGCGAGTTTGACGGCGGGCGGCATAGGTAATCAGCGCATCTGCCGGAATGCCAAGCTGAGCGCCGATGAATGATAGAATTTCGTACGGGATCAACTCGCCTGATGCCAAGGCACGACCGGGATAACGCAAGGCGCACAGTTGCAAGGCGAAACCGAGCCTGTTTTCCGGTCTGCGCCGTTCCCGGATATGCTCAAGGTCATCATCAGCGAGTGTGCAGTGCCTGAGCAGCGACACTTCGTCGGTTGGCAGATCGAACAGTGCCGAGCGTTGTCGCTCGGTGAGAATATGTCGCCTTGGCATGCCGCAGTTGTCCCTGTTGAAGTATACTCTGTTTTGGACAACAATCAGGCCTTGTAAATCAAGGCCTTCCGGCACCAAAATCCACGAGGGTTCAATTGGGACAGCGCGCCGTCATCTACTGTCGGGTTTCGACCCTCGACCAGTCCTGCGAACGACAGGAAAGGGACCTCGCCGCTTTCGCTGATCGAGCGGGCTATGAGGTGGCCGCAATATTCAAAGAGACCGGTTCTGGCACCAAACTCGACCGTGCCGAACGGCGCAAAGTCATGGCACTGGCACAAGCCCGTAAAATTGATGCGGTACTCGTTACGGAGCTTTCTCGCTGGGGCCGTTCCACGGTCGACTTGCTCAACACCCTTCGCGAGCTGGAAGGGTGGAAGGTTTCCGTTATCGCCATGAACGGAATGGCGTTCGATTTATCGTCACCCCACGGCCGGATGCTAGCCACCTTTCTCTCGGGCATTGCCGAATTTGAGCGTGATCTCATCAGCGAACGGGTCAAATCTGGTCTTGCCGCCGCCAAGGCCCGAGGCAAAAGGCTCGGTCGCCAAGTCGGAGAGCGCCCTAAATCTGACCGACTTGCACCGAAAGTGACGGCTTCGATCGCAGAGGGCCGCAGCTATCGGTGGATCGCCCGTGATCTCGGCATCAGCAAGAACACCGTTGCTGAGATCGCCAAACGTGGTCGCGCGAATGTCGAATGACTTGGTGTGCCGCATGCTGTCATTGCAGATTCTCGGAATTCTCGTAACGTGAATGCAAATCGACTCCGCGCAATTGGACGCGGCTTATTTTGAAAAAACCGTTGGAATCGCGATGCCTTCGAAGCCGAACAAGGACTTTCTCGAACTTTATTCTTTTGCCGCAGGAAATCATTCTCGCGCTAGTAGACCGAGCAACCGAGCTGGCTAAGATTTGGGACGACCGCGCCAGAGCTATGACGGAAACTGGGTGATGACGGTTTGATGAGGGCGGCGTATCGAGGCGGGTGACAAGCCTGCCAGAACCTCATGAAAGAGCGATACGCCATGAAGACAGATAGCACTGTTGTTTCCTTTCCGCATCCCGAGACGCTCGATGATCCCCTGACATCGGTTCTACGCGAAGGCGCGCGCCGGCTTCTGGCACAGGCCGTGGAGGCGGAAGCCGAGGCGTTTCTTGCGGCCATGGCCAGCGAACGCCTGAGCGATGGGCGGGACCGGGTGGTGCGGCACGGCCATGGGCCTGAAAGAACGATCCAGACGGGGATCGGTCCGGTTGCGGTGCGCCGCGTCAAGCTGCGCGACCGGGCTTTGGAGACTTGCGGCGAGGATCGCATCACCTTCACGTCGGCGATCCTGCCGAAGTGGGCACGACGCACGAAGAGCCTCGACGCTCTGCTGCCGGTCCTTTACCTGCGCGGCATCTCGACCGGCGATTTCCAGGAGGCGCTTGCCGCCTTACTCGGCAAGGACGCACCGAACCTGTCACCCTCGGTGATTGGCCGGCTGAAGGAGGAGTGGCAGGCCGACTATGATCGCTGGCAACGCCGCGACCTGTCAGCCCGCCGCTACGTCTACATCTGGGCCGATGGGGTCTATCTTCAGGCACGCATGGAGGACGATGCCGCTTGCATGCTGGTCGTCATCGGCGCGACGCCGGAAGGCAAGAAGGAACTTGTCGGCTTTCAAGTCGGCGTGCGCGAAAGCACCCAGAGCTGGCGCGAGCTGCTCGTCGGGCTGAAGGCCCGCGGGCTTTCGATTGCGCCAGAAATTGCCGTGGGCGACGGCGCGCTCGGCTTCTGGAAGGCGCTCGAGGAGCTCTTGCCTTCGACCCGCCATCAACGGTGCTGGCAACACAAGCTCCTCAACATCCTCAACAAGGTGCCGAAGTCGGTGCAGCCGAACATGAAGGCCGATCTCAGGGAGGTCCGCGATGCCCCGGATCGGGCAACCGCCGAGGTCGCGATCGCCGTCTTCATCGACAAATACAAGGCCAAATATCCCAAGGCCGTCGACTGCCTGACGAAGGACCACGAGGCATTGCTGACCTTCTTCGACTTCCCGGCCGAACACTGGGACCATCTGCGCACCTCGAACCCGATCGAAAGCGTCTTCGCCACCGTCAGGCACCGCACGGTGCGAACCAAGGGAGGCCTGTCCCACAACACGGCGCGGCTCATGGTCTTCAAGCTCGTCATGAGCGCCGCCAAAACCTGGCGCCGGCTGAAGGGCGAAAATCAGTTGCCAAAGGTCATCGCCCGCGTCAAATTTACCGACGGTGTCGCCGACTCGACGACCCCAGACCATCGCGCCGCCTGATCGCCCTCGTCACCCATTTCCGACCATAGCTCACTGGAATTACACCATCAGCCCAAGCAAGCCGCTATCGATGCGATAATTTATCAACGGCTCCTTAGCGCATATGGGTGAGAGGAACTCCCTTTGACAGCCATGGCGACATGGCGATCCTATTCGCCCCGTCGGTGGCAGAAAAAGCGAGAGACGGCGCTTGCTGTATCTCATCTGGACCTTCGTCGACATCCGGTCCCCAACCGGGAATCCGCTCTGCATCCTCGATGAGGTTGTCTCGCAGTGGGCGATCTGGCTACATACAACGTTGCATAAGCCGATGAAGTCGACCGCTAATTCCGAAACGAAGCCCCGTTGCTCCTCTCATTGGTCGATGACCATGCACCCATCCGCAATTCCGCGTTCTGCGTCAGGAGCGCGAGCGTGGTGGGCCATGTGTGTTCGGCTTACCGCCGCAAAATAACCTTGCCATCTCGGCAAAAGCGAGCGCTCGGTCTCGCACATATCGCCGGCCAACCAAGCCGCAACATTTTCGCCGCTCAATGTCAGATAGGAGCCCTGGGCCCTCATTCATGTGGCGATAAGAACGCCCAAGACAAGGAACAAGGCTCGTCACTGGGATGAAATTGGGAAGCCGGCTTTTCTCAAGCCGGCGAGAAAGTGCTCTTGATCGATTGGGCGGGGCATCCGGATCGCCACTTCTTGCCGAAGGTTGCTGAGAAGATCAGGTGCATATTGCTCGACCCACTGCAATTCCTTACCTGCCTCAGCACTTTTGCCGAGCTGGCCGAGCGTGGCGGCAAATATGAAATGGTAAATGGGATCGTTCGGCAGGTTGCTTGCTCTCGCCCAGCGTTCCGCGCCGGCATAATCACCTCGAATGTAAGCGCAGAGCGCCAGTGCCTTTTGCAGTTGGGCCATCGGACCGACATCGCGGGCGGTCACTTTATCAAGAAGGCCGCAACCTTGTTCCCACGCGCCGGATAGGGCAAGCCGATAGCCGTATTCGAGCACGAGTTCACTATCGTTAGCGTTGAGAGCGTAAGCGCGGGCACCGACGCTTACGGCCGTTTCGATATCGCCTCGGAAAAACAGTGCGAGCATCCGGGCCTGAAGAGCGCGCGTGTTCTGAGGGTCCAGTTCAACGGCACGGCGGGAAGCCTCCTCGGCCAGGCCCAGCGATAACTTCGCCAATGCCGTCGTGTTAAAGCGGAAGCGAAACTCATCGACATAGCTCAGAGCAAGCAGTGCCCAGCCCGTCGAGTAATCAGGAAATCGCGCCACGGTGCTCTTTAGACACTTTTGAACTTCAGAGTGTGCTTGGGGGTTAGGGTTGGCGCTGTATCCGTAGAAGGCCAATGTGCAAGCGTATGCGCCCCAGTCATCCGGTTGCACCCGGGCCGCACGGACGGCGTCCGTCTGAAAAATGGCGCCATAGGGATCCGCCAGTGCGGCGGCTATCTCGTCGGCGATGCGTATCTCAAGTTCGACGATGTCCTTGACGCGCAGGTTTTCGTCATGGCTGCTGGCCCAAATGACCACATCCCCAATGCTGTCAATCAACCGCACTGTGAGGCGAAGTTTGTCGCCTCCTATCCGTACCTCACCCTGCAGGACGTACCGGATTTTCGCATTTGGATTGTCTCTGTGGGATCCTATGCTTGTTTCAATTTCCTTAAAGCTGGCGAGTTGTCCAATAATCTCACTCGTCAGACCTCTTGCGATCAAGGTTGAATTGCTATTGACGGGCAATGCCTCAAATGGCTGAACGAGCAGCCTTGGAGTTGCTGGAAGTTGCGCCTGCGTCGTCGGAAATTTTCCCTTGAGTACGGGCGCGAGGGCTATGAACGATAAAACAACGAGCAATTCTGCAAGCAGCCCGATTATCGCTTTGTTACGCCGGTTCCAGCGGCTAAAAGCTAACCTTTGAGCTTCAGGCATGTTCGAGGCACTCTCGGCGTCGGTTGCTTGCCCGTGTTCTCGTAATGAAAAGATCGGAACGTAGCTCCCCTTCGGTATTGTGAGGACGACCGGATCGTTCTGTCCGGAAAGCAGGTAGTAACGTTCCAGAGCCTTCCGAATTCGAGCGGCTTCGATGCGGACAATCGGGTCCATTTGCGGTTCAAACGTCGCATCGCGCCCGAAAACCTCGGTCGCGATCGAGTAAGCTTTGATCCTTTGGGCTCGGCCTACCAAAGTCTCTTCCACGATGTAAACGAGGAACCGTCGCGCTCGATCCGGGACGTCAAACTGCGCACTACCGGTAATGCGATCAAGCTGCGCGCGAACGGCGGTTGCATCGATCGTCCCGGGGCTTCGGTCTCCGTCAGAGGTTTCGGTGCCGACCAACTGTCCCTCCTGCCACACGTAAACTCGCTGCTCGCCACGCAACTTATGTTTCCGTGTCATCGAAGACAACCGTATATGCATGACACCTAAAAAGACAGGATGAAAGCAACGCGTCCCCACACGTTTGCGGCCCTCGAGCCGTCGAGGAGACGGCCAGATGGGCACGCCAACCATGGCGCGCGTCGTGAGCTCGAACTGAAGAACTTCGTCACCTGAGTGTACCACCGATGACGATTACGGTAAGTAGTTCGAGGCTGGCGGTCCGGTAGCCTCCGTGGGGCCGTCACGGATTTTCACCTTCGAGCCACGGCGCCATTTTGGCACGGCTTGGCTTCAGGCTCGTTTTCAAGAGCCCATTGCGGCGGCTCTGCAGGTGATTCGATTGTTGTTTGGCTTTCAACCGTCAACCGGGAGGCGATTCGCAGCTAACAAGCGGTTGCAAGCCGCCCAAAGCATTGTCCTTGCGGTTGTCTGAAGGCTGACCTTTTATAAACTTGTCACCGGAGGTCACTGAGAGTGCCGGTTTATTGATACCCTTAAACTGGAAATTATAGCCCAGGCGGGGCCGGAATTTTTGCAGCCAGTTGCACCAAACCGGGCATATGATCGTCACGACGTTCGGTAGGTTTTTGCCACGCCATTGTTCCCGATGCCTGACGCGGACGATTTTCAGCTGCCGCGCACGGCGCAGGGCGTTACGTACAGTAGTCTGACCAACGCCGGCGCGATCACCAATCTCCTTGGCGCTGATGCGGCAGGAACCATGCTGGCGGCAATCAGCGGCGACGATATAGAGCACGGCGCGCTCGCCTTCAGTGAACCGGCCACGCAGATGTGGCGGCATCGCTGACATATCGCCGAGCCGTCGTTTTCTGTCCCAGCGGGCCGGGCAGCGCTTGCCGCGAGCGGCCTTGGTGCGGGACTTTTGTGACTTCGGTCGCGTTGGGAAATAGGAGCGCTGCGGGGCCTCGTGTTTTTTCGAAGTGCGGAGCTCGCGCCGGCGCTCATCGACAGCCTCAAACATTTGTCCGGCCAGCAATTCGTATTCGGGCAGCTCAGCGATGAGCTTGAGCGCGAGCTGAAAGACGTTATCGGCATCTTCGATGGTCTTGATTCGGGCGAGCAGTCCGATGGCCTGCACGACGACAGGAGGGATGGGCTGTATATGGATCGTCACGGTTTTGTCCTTGAAAGAGGCAAAGGAGTTCCGTGGCGCGAAGGCGCATTTCTGCTTGCAGCGATGCAGGGAAATAACTATGTTGAGCTCACGCAGTGGCACTCAAACGGACGCCAATCCGTTAGTGATTTCCAAAGAGACCCGGCCTTCGCGCCGGGTTTTCTACGTTCTGGACATGTCGAATACTCCCTCAAAAGCGGACGGCCTTTTCGCCTAGCGTCAACACGATGCTGACGCCAAAAAGCGGGGTTTTGTCAGTCTTTGCCCTGGCTCGTTGTTGACGGATCAACCCCGACGCCAAGGCAAAATGAGCGTTACAAGCTCATAGGCGCGCAATTCGCGCGAAACGTCAATTGATATTGTAAGCTTATTTCCATATTCGAGAGCCAAAGGCTATTCGATGCGCGTTGATGGGCGCCTTGCGATCATCAAAGAAACTGAAAACAAGCACCGAACTCGATAGGTGATCGCCGTGTCGTATATTCTGGAACTGCTGCGTACAGAACAAAAACAAGTGGTCGCCGACATCGGCTGCTTTGGTTGGAATTTGGCCGCGATATGCGCCCAACAACAGCATTCCTACCTCGGAATCGATCGGCAGGAGCCACCGGGACGACCAGAGTTTGCGACATTTGGAACAATGGAGAATCACCGGCTACACGTCGCCGATGACGTTGCAGACTTCACGATAGCATCTCATGTCATTGAGCACCTTTCAGATCCAGTCAACTTCGCGATGGAATTGGCTCGAATTACGAAGCCAGGCGGGCGGCTGTTGATCGAAGCACCAAGCGAGTTCTCGGCCTTCGACGCGTCGACGAGAGATGTCGAGGATCATAGTTTTGACTGCTTTTGGGACGATCCGACCCACGTTCGCCCGTACACGCCTGGGGCCTTGTATCGGCTAGCGATTTCGGTCGGGGCTGTGCCGGAAGTGATATGTAGGGGGCTTGCAGGCACGATTCCTGTATCTTTTTTGCAGGCTCGCGTTCCGTTCTCTGGCTCGATCGGCAGTCGCTACGTCAGTTTCAAAGACGTCAAACCAGGCTTGATGAATGCATATCAAGCGATCTGGCCGGAGAGGTCGATTGCGCAAGCGGATGAAGAACGCTTTCGGCAAAGGTCGCGAGCGGTGGCTGGGATGAGGACTGCGACGAGGACCGAGCATTGAAAAGCAGGTTGATGCCTTTTCTGACATTACTCGGAATCGTATTTGCTGAAAATCCTGCTGGAGCAAATTTGTCAACGGCGAGTCCTTGCCGGAGGGGCGTGTTCCTGACGATTACAGGAAAAGTCGGAACAACAAGCAGCGACACAAATCGCGTCTATGAGATGTCGGAGCAAGAATTTCGTGCTTTGCCTGCCTCCCAGGTCTCGACAGAAACACCATGGGCCCCACGCAGCAACTTCGCCGGGCCGCTGCTCGGCAGCGTTCTCCAGAAGGTGGGAGCGCATGGAAACGAGCTGCATTTCTTCGCGCTCAACGGCTTTTCGATGAAGCTAGAACGCAATTACGCGGTCAAATATGGGATGATCCTTGCAACAAGTCGTGATGGGCAGAATCTGACCAGGCGAGATTGGGGGCCCATTTTTGCGATATATCCCGTTGATTCTTATTCGGCAGAACTGGATACGCCGGTCAATATATCGAGCATGGTTTGGCAATTGTGCGCTATATCTGTGGAGTAATATTTCGTGCCGCGTGGTATTCTGATTCCGGTTGCATTAATATCAGTATGTATTGCCCTGGTAGGGTATAACTGGAACTATATAAAATCGGAATATCTTGGATTCTTCAACACCAATACGGACAATCCTTTATACCTATATTGGCCAGCCGAACAGGCCTTTCATGCGATTCAAGATCTCGATCAGGACGCCCGACTGCTGGAGGCCGGATTAGTGATCGACGCGGATTTATTGGCAACCCACAACGATGTCCTTATTTCCAGCCTGAACATCATGCTTCGGCCATCCAAGCTGAACAGCGCTTATAGCAAGATGGACGAGTTTGTAGCCGTGCGACCCCTATTGCACGATTTTGCGAGCAACGTCCTGCCGTCGTTCGGTACGACTTTGTCACGATCGGAGGCGCAAGCCTTAAAGCCCCGATTGGAAGATATGAAGCAAGCGTTGCGAGAAATCGCCAAGGCTGCGTGGATCCACGACAGCTTCGAAAAAGAACGGTCCCTGAAAAACATTCGGTACGTGTCAGGCATTATGGGCATTGTCGCCGGATTGCTGTTTTGCGCCGTCATCGTGCTTGTCGTTCTGTGGTTACGCTATCAAGCGACGTTGACTGCGAAGGAGCGTGCCTTGGCGGGAGAGGCAAGGGCAGTTGCTGAAAAACTGCAGTTTTTGGGAATGATCGGCCATGAATTGAGAACGCCGCTGCAAGTCCTCATTTCCGCTGTGGACCTGATTGAGAAACGGTCTCCGAGAGATGAAGGCGACGCGATCAAGAGGATCCGCAGAGCGGTCAACAGTCTCTCGGTTCAGCTCCGGGATATTCTTACACTTGCGCGATCGGGGACCGGCCGCATCGAATTGCAGTCAGGTCCATTTGACGCGGTCGAACTCGTGAAGGAAGTGGTCAGGGATCACCGGCCAACGGCCGCGGCGAAGGGCATAGAGCTTCGGCTGGGCTGCTATGATGAGGCTATCTTTGTGTCGTCAGACAGCGAGCGGATCAGCCAAATCTTGAACAATCTGATTTCGAACGCGGTCAAGTCTACTTTGGCCGGATACGTTCATTTGGAGGTTCTGCCATTCGATCCGAGGTTGGCAGAGTTAAAATTGCGCGTGGCAGATACAGGGCCAGGACTGCCCGCTGGCATGCTAAGTGTCGGTGCTGACAAGTCGCCTCGAAGCCTGGTCCGCGGGCAGGGAATTGGCCTCACTGTGGTGCAAACGCTTTTGGCTCAGTTGGGCGCCAAGATGACAGTCGACACGAACAATGGCGGCGGAAGTATTTTCGATCTCAGCGTGCCGGTTGTTCCGTTAGACGACGCCAACGTGGGCAAGAATTCTTAGCGGCCGTCAGCTTGCGACCATCATGCAGGTCTGAAACTCGAGTGGAGAGCGGAGATGAGAATGGGCATACTTAGCGGCTTCTGAAAATACTTGAGATTATAGGCAGTCATAGCGGCCGCAATGCTCTGTTCGTCGGCTGCGCCCGTTGCAATCTGGCCGGTCAGCACAAGGATGGGGCAATAGGGGTTTCTCGCACGGATATGCTGAATAAGCGCGAATGCCGTGTGTTGTTGCGCGTCCTCTTCGATAATCCAATCCAGCACGTAAGCGTCGTAATCAGTACCGTCTTCCAACTGGCTTGGTCTGCCAAATACGAAAGCTTCAAAACCCGCTGCCTCGAGATGCTGCTTTAGCATTTCAGCGGTATCAGCGTGGTCGTCAAGAATAGCGACACGCCGACGCGGGTTGGTGGTCTCGACCAACAGACGCGTGACCGCATGCGCGCCGAACACCAGCTTGTTGTCTGCTGTCGTCACCCGCCAGGCACCACCTTCAATTTGCGCTGCAATCAAGGTGCCGGCCGGAACCTGTGTAATAGCTTCGCCGAGCTTAAGTCGGCACGGAATGATGCGATTGTTGATCACAACCGAAGCTTCGACCATGGAATCGGTTTTCGCGACGGCTACGAGTTCTTGAAGGGTCTCATTGAAGTGTTCGGCAATTTGCTTGAGCTCTTCCAGCGACCACGACGCGTTCATGGTCATGCGCCGATTTCCCGCTGAATAGGACAGGCCAAGGATTTCCGCGACTGTTACAGAGTGGCGATATTTTGGAACGCCGTGTCGGTTGAGGAGAGCGGTGACGCATTGCGCGGCAAGCGTGGCTCCGTTCTCATCTGAATTTTGTTGCGATTCATTTATCATTGCCTGGCCCTTAGCATCTGCTGAAATTCGCTCCTCTGCTCAAGTTAAACCCTTGAAGCGAGCTTTCTTTGCTCGTATAACGTTCAACAACTCGCGTAATCTGATTATATGAGCGTAATTACGATTTCCTTGACCCAATAAGTTTCCCCCAACAGCGATGGTGGGCACTCGCACCCGCAAACTCTAAACGGAGCGAAGTTTTGCGTCCACCGCGCGGCGGGTAACCGTAGCGCGTGTGCCTTGCCCGAAAGTGGTGCATTTTTGTGCAGCCGCTTTTAACTTTGCCGTGAGGTATTTTCCATGGTCGTTGTTCCATTTCCCAACAAGGAGGCGGCAGCCAGACGCTTTGTTTATCGCAACTGTCCAGCACGAAAAAGAGAGAAGGAAATTATGGACAAGACAAAGCGGCGAATCATCCGTCCCCGCGCACCCGCCAACGTTGCCGCCTTGCTTATAACCTTGGCCTGCTTCACAGCTTCAGGCCCCGGTTTAGCATCAGCTGATGCAGTGTGCGTCGATCCTGCCACCGGAGCATCCATGGGGACGACGACGGTCGGAGATGGACATGACTGACCTCGTGAGCTTCATCCGCTTCGACGGCGACAAACTGACGGGAAACATCGCCTCGATGGCCTACGACAATGATCTCACCGGCGAGGCTCTTCAGAGCGACAACCCGAAGGCACCCGTCTACCGGTTGTTCGGCAAGAGCCCCCGCGGCCGCAAGATCGACGTGGGCGGCATCTGGGAGAAAACGAACCAGAACGGCGGCAAGTATTTCACGCTGACCGTCAACACCGGCTTCGGCAAGCTCAACGCCAATCTCGGCCGCTTCCCTGGCCAGGACGACGAGGATCTGATGTCCGTCATCCCGTGGGATTGATTTAAGAGGCCATCAGTCGTGCAACTTGAGGCAGATCTGGCCTCTGAAATTCTTGGGACCGCGCGAATTATGCTTTCTCTTCATTATGAATTTTTCGATGCTCGTTGCCCCTCTTGTGACACCGTCATCGCCGTCGTTAGCGGCAAGGAAATGTCGTCGAAATCCCGTCATTCGCTCATTGAAGACCGCTACGAGATCACAGACATCTGGCCTAAGGGCGAAGCCCAGATGTTCGCCTGCTTTCTTGAGGTCGGTCGGTGCCACTATTGCGGCAAATCCTACGGTTTCACGAGCTGCAACATGCTTGCGGTGCCCTTCGAAGAAAGGGGAGCTGCGGAGGAGATCGTTTTCAGGCATATTGGCGCCGACCAGGAAAGCTATTTCCGTCTAAGCGGGAATGGCTTTGACGGTTTCGCCTCCATTGCATCATCCACGCTTGGCAATGTCGTCTGCTTCAGATCTGGGCCGTTTTGCCTCGAAGACGTCGACCTGGAGGCACTTGCCGATACAGATGTCGTGAGAAAGCGCTCAGCGGGAAGTTCCGAGCTGTGGGAGAAGACGACGCATATCTTGCTGCAGAACTGGAGCGAAATGCGTCGCATCGTCAATATGAGCCAAGGGCTACACCCAGTCCATGCCGCTGAACGTATCGCGACGCTCTGCAACACTTTTGCCCAACCGGAGATGTGGCTTACGGAAACGGTTTCGCGGATCGTGAAGCGGCATTGCGATGCCGCTATCGTGAATTCCGTTACGGCTGAGATCGTCGAAGCGACGATACCATTGCTCACCGCGTGGCACGGCATTGACAGTGGTCGCGAGCTCGCCGAGGTTCCCGCTCAAGGTTGGTACCGCAAATGAATTTCCGAACGTGGCGACCATTTATCACTCTTACCACGATCGTATTCACGATTGCTTCTGCATCGGCAGGACCGCGCCTTGCATCGCTCGATGTTCCAGGCGAAGTCGTACCATGGGGCTACCGTATGACCGTCGAGCGGCCGCTCGGCCCCTGGACGCTACGCTGCGCTCTTTCCGTTTCGCAAAACAAGCGCCTCTGCGCACTGGAACAGACGTTAACGACCAAGGGAGGCGGCCTCTTGTGGCGGCTGACGCTAACGGAAGAGGAAGAGCAGGTCCTGGTCTTTTCGGGACCTGCGGACCTCGACCGATCCGTAGGTCTCTCGATCGGCGCCGGTTCGTTCGCCGGCATCATCAAGGATGATGAGTGGTCTTACCAGCGCGTCTGCATCGCCGTGGTACGATTTGACGGTCTGATGCAGATGCTGCTCCTGGAGTCGCAACAGATCGGCATGCATTACCGTACGCGTGCGGGCAAAGACGTGCAGCTCACGGCGGCGATGGATGGTTTCGAGAAGGCTCTGGAAGAGGCAGGAGAGGATCCATTCGGCAAGCGACCCGTGAAGGCCTTGCTAAAGAGCGTGCCAATTCCAATGAACCGCCCCGCCGGAGCAGCTGATGCCTCCACAAGCGAGTGACCCTGTGGGGCTTCGGTAATCGGAGCGGCGCACGGTGTGATGACGCCGCTCCGGGGCGTCCAACGGGTGGCGGGCGCCTCAGTAGCGTACCACTTCGGTGTAATACACGCCTTTGTAATCCTTGAAGCGCATGACGATCGCTCGAAGAGTTCCTATGGCTAAACTGGGCTGGTTTCGATAACCGATCACACGTTGATATTCTCTGTTGCGGCCGTAAGTCTGATAGATCGGGACGCGGCTGCCCCCAACGGCTTCGACAAGCCACCCAGGACCGGACTCAAAACTAGCACCTTTCCAGCGGAAAGTGCCATTCTGGTCGTAGTATCCGGATCTCGTGTTGTCGCTCACTCTTGTTCCATGGTCTTCCCGGTAACGCCGATACTTGACGTCAAAGAGTTCGATGGCATCGCGGTAGTGCCAAACGTCGGGCGTTAAACCGTCGGAACCCAAGCTCATCGCTGAGGGGCCGATTGCGGACGCAACATCTGCGGAGAGCCCCATTGGGCAGTTCCAAAGCTGCAGCGGAGGCTCGACAGGTACAGGGGTAATGCGACGGATCATTTCGGCTTTCGCTGCGGTACATTCTGTGCTGGCAGGAAAGCCGCCGGCCAGGCAAAGCAAGATTGCGCAGTCAATAGGATAGGCATTGGCGGGAGTAGGGGAACCGATCGCCCCAAGTACGCAGGTCGCAGCCGCGGATGCGAGTAGCTTGATCTTAAACATGATTCATCTCCTGGAATGAGCACGGAAGGCCAGCGGTCAAAGGGTAACATCCACGTGACACCGATGGCGTGTTTGAGAAGTACTAACCGTTTATTTAGCAGCAATACCGTGTATTGACAAACGATGGGCGATCGCTGTAGACCGATTCAGTAAATGGGGTGCAAAAATGCGCGCAAACTGGATAGAGTCCGCCGATTCTAAGTCCAGAGCGGGTCAGGAGGGCACCTTTGATGGCTGTATTTCGGTTGGAAAACGGCGTGAGCGAGCAGGCCTTTAAGGAGCAACTCCAAAGCAGCGGCAAGCTGCTGATTGTTTGCACCGAGACGGCCGTGCGTGACGGCAGTCGCTTACATGGACTCTGGCAGTTTTACGTTCACAACGAGGCGAATAACAGATGGACGCCGCTCCACATGTTCCGTCTTGTGAAAGGTAAAGCGCAACCGCGGGTATTCAAAACGATCGATGGCGTTTTCGGATACATGCTGGAACTGGGTCTAACCGTTGCTCCCGTACCGATGAAGAAGGGCGACGGGTGTGAGGTTGAGGCAAGCGGTACCCCTACTTATCACCCTGACGTCAGTTTGGACTGAATGGGCATGGGCGGACGACCTTGTTCTTGTGTTGAACAGGGACACCGGGTCGTTCACAGCACGAGATCAAGCCTCATCCTTCGCCCGCCATTTTGGCAATGGCGGAATTCCCCTCGACATTGAACCTGCAGCAACAAGCGAGAGTGCTGCCGCGCCTCGCACTGCCCTGCGCACTCCCCCAGCCGAAGTCGCCTCAGCCATTGAAGATGTTGCGTCGCGTTACACGACTCACATCGGACTTAGGCGCGCCCAGATGTCGCCGGCCGAGTGGCAGTCGTTCTACCGCGCCAACATTGAAATCGAGAGTGGCTACAACCCCGCGGCCATCAGCAAGGCCGGCGCGATCGGGCTCGGCCAGCTCATGCCCGCGACCGCCGCGCTACTCGGCGTCGATCCCACCGACATGAAACAGAACCTCGACGGCTCGGCCCGGTATCTTCTGATGCTGCTCGACCGTTTCGCCTCAAAGGAACTGGCGCTCGCCGGCTACAACGCCGGGCCTGACGCCGTGACGAGATATGGCGGCATTCCGCCATACGCCGAAACACAAGGCCACGTCCGCAAGGTGATGGCGGTGTTTCACAGAATGACTGTCGCAACAGCAAGCAAGGAGTGAAACCTATGTCAATTGCGATACCGGCCAACGCCCGGCCGGCAAGGGCCACCGGCCTCAATCTTCATCTCGCCGATGCGCAGGCTGGCTTCATCACCAGAACGGCTGTCTTCATGGCAATCGTTTTTGCCATGTGGATCCTGATGATGGAACCGGCCGCCGCGCAGCAAATCAACCTCAATCCCGTGACGACTTTCCTCACCTCGATCACGACAGCACTAACGGGAACGCTCGGCAAGACAATTGCCACACTGGCATTGATTGGCGTGGCCATCACCTGGTTCTTCGGCGTCATCGACTTCCGCCAGGCCATGTGGGTGATCGTGGCAATCGTGTTCGTCGGCTCGGCGTCCACCATCGTCAGCAGCTTGTGGGCGAGCTGACGAAGGGAGCGGGGCCAAATGATGGTGGAGCGTGACACGATCTACATGGGCCTGTTGCGGCCGGCAAAGCTGCTTGGGCTTCCGAGCATGGCTGCCCTCATTTGGTTCGTCTCCGGGGCTGTCGTCTTCATGTGGAGCGAGAGCTTCTGGGGCCTCGGAACGCTGGTCCTGACCTATCCGGCTCTTTACGGCCTGACGCTCTGGGACCCCCATTTTTTCGACGTGATCGCCGTGACGACGAAGCATTTCGGCGTCGCGAGAAACAAGGCACTTTGGCAGGGGTACTCGTATGAGCCGTAAGAGCAGGAGAGAGTTTTCGCCCGGTTTTCTGCAGCTCTTCCATTCGCAGCAGGGAAAACGGGTTTTTCCCCGCGCGATGAAACACGAGCTGCAATTTGAGGACGATCTGCCGTTCGTGTCGCTGCAGGAGGACGACAAGACCATCCTGACGCGCGGCGGCGAGCTCCTGCAGTGCATCCGGATTGGCGGCCTCAATTCAATGACGGCGAATGATGCCGACATCGAGGCGCTGAAGGGCCAGATCGCCGATATCGTCTCCCACGCCGGCGTCGGCCATAGCCTCTACGTGCACAAGATCAGCCGGCCGTTCAAGCCGGAGATGGCGTTGATCGAAAGCGACAGCTTTGCAGGATCGCTCGACAAGGCCTGGCGCGACAATCTCGCGCAGCGGCGCCTTCGCGACAAGACGCTGACCATTACCGTTCTCAATCGGCCCACCAGCATCGTGCGGACGCTGAAGTGGGGCGAGAAGCTGCAGGAATTGCGCGCACGGTCGCGCCGGGCCGACAACATCGAGCTGTTCATTGCAGACAAGGAAAATCGCCTTGCCGCGCTCAGCGACCTGGTCGGCGTGATCGTTTCGGCAATGTCCGCCCATGGCGGGCGTGTTCTCACCGGGACGAGCGGCGAACTCATCGGCTTTCTCGAAGGGATCGGAACGGGCATCGAACTTCCCACCTACCCCAGCCAGGAGCTCGCGATCCTCGCCCGCAACGTCGCGAACTATCGCCCGACGTTCCGCGGTACGAAGATCTTCATTTCCGGCGGCACGGTTTCCAACCGGGTCGGGCAGATCTTCGCGATCAAGAACTACCCGCGGCAAGCCTATGCCGGCATGTTCGACGAACTGAATCTGCCACTCGACATGGTCATCACCAATTCGTTTGTGCCGATTTCGGAAGACAAGGCCGGCGAATTGTTCCGCCGCACGGTCAAACAGCGCCGAAGCATCGGGGATCCAGCGCAGACGGACCAGGCGATCCTGGAGGAAGGGCGGGACAAGGTCGCAAGCGGCCTTGAAAGCTTCGGCCATCATCACATGACGGTGGCGATCTACGCTGAGGACGAGGAAACCCTTCGCAAGGCGGCTCAGGAAGTTCACGAGATCGCCGGGGCGAAGGGAACGAAGCTGATCACGGAGGCCTTTGCAGGTCAGGGCCACTATTTCGCGCAATGGCCGGGCAATGCCAGCTATCGCGCGCGCACCGGCCTCATCAGCAACCGCGCCTTTGCCGGCATGGCGGCACTGCACAGGACTCCAACCGGTCTCGAGGGCTCGGAGCTGCCGTGGCGGACACCGATTACCGTTTTCCCGACGCCGGAAAACAGCGCCTACCAGTTCTCCTTTCATCCGGCCGGTCGGCCGGATGCGGAGCCGCCATCCGGGCACATGATGATCTACGGCCCGACGGGAGGCGGCAAGTCGGTGTTGATCGCCTTCCTGGCGGCGCAGGCGGCACGCGTCGGCGCCCGGATATTCGCCTTCGACTACCGTCGGGGTCTGGAGGTCCAGATCAAGGCGCTCGGCGGCAGCTATTCGACGATTTCGCCTGATGTGCCGACCGGGCTCAATCCGCTCTATTCAGAAACAGACGCGGCCGGGCAGATGTGGCTCAGCGACTGGCTGACCGCGCTGTTGAACCGAAAGGATCGGCCGTTTTCGCCCGTCCAGATACAACAGCTGCATGATGCCGTCGTGCAGAATGCCCGGGCGCCAGAGCATCTTCGCAATTTCTCGAACTTTCCGGCGCTCTTTCGTCACGTCGACGATCAAAGCGACCTCGAGCAGCGGGTCGGGGAATGGGCGCCGGGCGGCCGGTACGGCTGGGTATTCGGCAGTAACGCCACCGATAATTTCGCGCTGAACAGGTCGGTCATGGGTTTCGACCTGACGGCGCTGCTTGATTCCGATCATGAGAAGGAACGCACGGCGATCCTTGGTTATGTGTTCCAGCGGCTCGAGAGGAAGCTGCAGGACCGTCGGCCGACACTCATCGTCATCGATGAGGCGTGGAAGGCGCTGGCGACCGATTACTTCGCGGCCAAGCTGCAAAACTGGCTGGTGACGGCCCGCAAGCTGAATGCGGTCGTGATGATGGTGACGCAGTTTCCGTCACAGCTCGAAATGAGCCCGGCCGGCCTGTCGATGCTTCAGGCCGTGCAGACACAGATCTGCATTCCGAACCCGCGTGCGACGGAAGACGACTATGCGGTGCTCAACATGACCAGCCGCGAGCTCAAGGTGATCCTCGGTTCGTCTCCGGCCTTACGCCTGGCGCTCGTGCGCAACGATCGGGAGTCGGTCGTCGTCGACGCGAACCTGAACCGGCTTGGCGACACCTTAAAAATCCTTGGCGGCGGTCCAACGGGACAGCGGGCGCTCGATCGGTTCAACGAAAATGGGGACCTGAAATGACCAGACTTATCCTGTTGTGCCTTCTCGCCGGCGTCCTTTCCGGTTGCAATTCGGTCGAGCCGGCGCGCTCGAAATGTTTCCGCTTCGGCAGTGCCTGCACCTTCACGCCCTTGCCTGAACTGTGGGCGCGCCAATGAGGGGGCGGGTTCCACGCTTGCGCATCACCTTTGCGATCGCGCTCGCCGCCAGCACCCACCTCGCATGGGCGCAAGGCGTGCCGATCATCGACGGCAACGGTCTGGCGAAAAGTCTGGCGATCACGTCGACGCTCGAACAGGACGTCGCGGTTCAAGGCCAGAAACGCTCGCGCCAGTTGGAACTTCTAAGCCTCGACGCCGACATCATCGCGGAACTGGACAAACTGATTGCCGCCGGTGAACTGCCGGCGGCCGATACCGCGCAAATGGTCGAAACGCTCGAAGAGGGGGCGGGAGATCCGAAAGCATCGGCCGACAACCTCTACAGTCCGGACGAAAAGAACCCGGCGGCTGACAAGACCTTTGGCGACGCGGCGCTGACGGTCGAGCAGGTGATCATCGCCGGCGCCAAGGCAACCTACGGCCATGCCGGCGTCAGTGCTGCCGGCCTGAGCCAGGCGCAGTGGCGTGCCCTGCTGCAGGCGCTGATCTGGCAGGAGAGCCGGTTCAATCCGTTTGTCGGATCACCGGTCGGCGCCTGGGGCCTGACACAGCTGATGCCCGGCACGGCGGCGGAAATGGGTGTAGCCGGCGATTATCGGACAAACCCCTATTCGCAGGTCGTGGGCGGCGCGACCTATCTCGCCAAGATGCTGAACATGTTCAACGGGGACGTTGTGTTGGCGTTGGCAGCCTACAATGCCGGCCCTGGCAACGTTCGCAAGCACGGTGGCGTACCGCCGTTCAAGGAGACGCAAAACTACGTTCGCGTCATCCCGGCGAAGTACAACGAATATCTGGCGAAGATCGGCGGGGTCGACGCCGAGGGAACGATCGAGCCGGTGCTTGCAGCCGGCGCCAATCTGGCCATGACCGGCGACGCCACGTCTGGATACGGCAGCAACACGGCCTCAGAGATCGCCGCCATTGCCCACCGTCTGAAGGCAATCATCGGCAAGATGGAGCAGAACGAAAATCCGACGCAGGCGTGGGCGCTCAATACCTACGCCCGCGCAGAAATGGCGCGGATCATGACTTTGCGCGTGCGCGTGCTCGCCGCCCAAACAAAGCAGTTCAGTGCTGAGGCACTGAACGAAGCGACCGCCCAGGCGGTCGAGCGCCAGTACATGCAATTCTCAAACGATTGAGGCTTAATATGAAGATCAGACGTTTTTGTTTGGCCGCAGTTCTCTCCGTCTCGCTTGCTTCCGGCGCCAATGGGCAGGGCGTGCCAACGATCGACAGCCAGAACATCCTCCAGACCATCAAACAGCTCGAAGTCCTGTTGAAGGACGCCGGCATCCAAAGTGACATGCTGGCGAACGGGCTGAAGCAGCTGGAGCAGTTGCAGCAACAACTGACGCAACTGCAGGACATCTACAGCAAGTTTACCGGCATGCGCGACATCGTCGGCATGGTGATGGACGGCGACCTCAACGGTCTGCTGAACGGCAACTTGACTGACGTCCTCGGCACGATCCAGGCGGGGATGAACGGCGACTGGTCGGGCTTCACTTCGGGCAAGGCCTCCGCGCTGAAGCAGGGCGTGCAGAAGACCCTGTCGGCGGCCGGTCTCAGCCAGGAGAAGGTTTCGAGCATGGCGTCATCAGCCGTGCCAGGCGCTCAGCGGGCAGCGGCCCAGGCCTCCGGTGGGGCAGTGCTGGCGGCAACAGCGCAGCAAACCTACAAGGAAAGCGGCCAGTCGCTGTCGCGCGTCAACAAGATGGTCGAGCTGACGAAGTCGAGCACGGACATCAAGGAGTCGATCGACCTCAATACGCGCATGCTGGCTGAGCTGTCGCTACAGCTGGCCAAGAGCCTCGAGCTGCAATCGGTTGAAGCGGTCTACACCGGCCAGGCCGGCGTTAACGCCGCGGCCGCGATTGCCGAAGAGCGCGCCTACATGACCTTTTCGAACGAGTGAGCGCGGCCATGGCGACGGTAAAGGAAGTCCTCGAAGAGGAACTGATCTTCGGCGCACGCGACCGCGAGGCGCGATGGCGCAAGATCGCATTCGTCAGCATGGGTTTTGGCGCGGCTGGCTCAATTTTGGCAGGTGTCACCGCGCTTGTGGTCGACAAGCCGGCGCCGGCGCTGATCCCGTTCGATCCATCGACTGGCTCGGCCCTGCCGATGGCGAATGTCGGAACGATCAGCATGGCCGAGAAAGAGGCGGTGATGCAGTCGCTCGTCTATGCCTATGTGCGTGACCGGGAGAGCTATAACCAGCTCGACAACGACCTACGCATAGAAAGCGTGTTCGCGCGCTCGACCGGACAGGCGCAAAGATCGTTGCAGGGCCTGTGGGACGCCAGCAATCCGGAATATCCGCCAACGGTCTACGGGGCCAACGCCCGGATCGACGTAGCGGTCTCGTCGATCGCCAATATCGGCAACAACCGGGCGCAGGCGCGGATCACCAAACGGCTGACGACGTCCGAGGGCATGACCGAAGGCACGTTCATCGTGACGCTTGCCTATGCCTATGACCCGTCGACGCTGCGCAACCTCGACGGCGTTTGGGCGAACCCGTTCGGCTTTACGGTGGGCGAGTACACGGTCGCCGCCGAGCGATACCGGGAAGCCGCGGAAGGGCCGCAAGAGGGCAAGGCGGAAGGAGGCAAGCAGTGAAAAGAAGTCTCATTTGGACAGCACTTCTGTCGATCGGTGTTGCCGGCTCCGCGCTCGCCGAGGCCGTGCCGCCGTCGGGACGCTACGACAATCGGGTGCGCAACGCGAGCTACGTCGACGGGCAGGTTTATCGGGTTAACACCGGCGTCATGCGCGTAACCTCGATCGAATTCGGTGTCGGGGAAGAGATCGTCAGCATCGTTGCCGGCGACACCGAAGGATACAAATACGATGCCGTGCCAGGCGGCCGCGCCCTTGTGGTCAAGCCGCTCTTGGCGGGCGCCACGACCAACATGACTGTCTATACCAATCTGCGGGCCTATTACCTCCAGTTGCAGGAATCCGGCCGAGGAGCGAACTACGTCGTGCGCTTCAATGGCGGTGTCGCCGCGCAATCGAAAGCAGGCGCTGACCAACCGATAAAGACGGTGCAAAAATCGGCGCCCTATACGCGCTACGGGGCAAACGTGCTGACCGACATCACACCTCAGCAGGTGTCGGATGATGGCGCCTTCACCTATTTCCACTTCAGCCTGAGGGGAGAGGTTCCCGCGATCTTCAAAACGACGACCGGCGTCGAGAAGACGGTAAACAGCACGACCATGCCGGACGGGACTGTGCGGGTGAGCGGCATTTCCCGGTACTGGGTCGTGCGGCTCGGCAAGAGCGAGGCAGTGATCAAAAGAATGGAGCCGGCGCGATGACAGAAAACCCGGACAACGATCTCGAATCGGGTGCGGCGCGGCTGGCGGCCGAAGTTCAGGAGGCGCAAAAGCGCAATCGCCAAGGGGTGCACCCGGGCGGCGCCAAGCAAAAGCTGCTCGGAGCCGCCCTGTTCGGGGCGACGTCGTTGGCCGTTGCCGTGATGTTCTGGCCGAAATCTGATAGCGACGCGAACCAGGAGCTGAAGACCGCTGAAGCGGACCAGTTCCAGACGGCGGACGGTTCGCCGTTCGGTAAAATGATGCTGCCGAAACGCATGCCGAGCCTGCCGGCGGAACCCGATCCCGCATTGCTGCAACAGATCGCGGCTCTTCAGGCCGAGCTCGAGCGGCTGAAGAATGCGCCGGCGCCGGAGACGAAGCCCGACCCGGAAAAGGAAAAGCAGCTTAAGGCGCTGATCGCGCAACTGTCGGAAGTCCAGAAGTCGCTCACTGACGCGCAAAAGGCCAATGAGCGGGCGCTCGCCGATCGCGATCTGCAGCTCAAGCAGCTCCAGGCGCAACTGGATGCGGCACGTTTGCAAGGAGGCTCGGGGCCGGTGGACACCGGCGCGGAAAACTTCAATCAACGCCGGGCGACATCGCCGATGATTGCCTATGGCGGCCAGGCGGCAGCGCAGGCAAGTGCGAGCGAGAAGGCGTCGGCCGACCCCAACGAAGGCCGGCGGCTGAGCTCGAATGAGAAGTTCGCGCGCGAGCAAGGCAAGATATTGCCGATCCAGCGCGCCAAGATCATCGCCAATCCGTCGCATACCGTCATGCAAGGCACGATGATCCAGGCAGCACTTGAAACCGCCATCAACACCGACCTGCCCGGCGCCATTCGCGCCATCGTTTCGGAAGACGTACACAGTTTCGACGGCTCGCGGGTGCTGATTGCACGCGGGTCGCGGGTGATCGGTGCCTATTCCGACAACGTCTCGCTTGGACAGCGAAGGGCGATGGTCGTCTGGCACCGGATCATCATGCCGGACAATCAGACGGTGGAGATCGGCGCCTATGGCGGCGATGCGATCGGCCGGTCCGGTGTCGGCGGCAAGGTGGACACCCACTTCATGGAACGTTTCGGCTCCGCGGCGTTGATCAGCGTGATCGCGCTTGCGCCCTCGGCGCTTACCGCCAGCGGGGACACCAGCGAGACCGTGTCGGACACGGCGGAAGCCATGTCGGACAACATGAGCGAAGCGATGAGCAATACGCTGAGTGCCTACCTGAACAGGCCTTCGACGATCGGTGTAGACCAGGGATCGGCCGTGACCATCATGGTCGATCGCGACCTGGAGATCTTCTGACCCGTGAGCTACCTCGAACATTACCTGAAGCGGTTCTCGAAGTGGTTCGAGGATCCCGCCATGGTGGAGCTGGCAATCAACCCCGACCGCAGGATCTGGATTCTGCGGCGGGGCGACGTCTCGATGAAGGACACCGGCGAAACAGTCGACCCCGGGCTTTCCAAGGCGCTAACGGATCAGATTGCCGGCGCCAGTCATGCGCAAACTGGACGCGAAAAACTCCTGGTATCGGCGACCGTCACCTTCAAGGACCGTCCGATCCGGACGCAGTCGGTGGTGGCGCCGGCGACCGCCGGAGAGGCCGCCCTTTCGTTTCGTCTGTTCGCCTCGTTGCCGATCGACGAGATCGAGCTCAAATATCTGCACGGCAAGCAGGTGTCGCTCAGACACGAAAGGCAAGAGCGCAACAAGAAACTGCTGGCGCTCGCGGCCGCGGGCGATCTGATGGACGCGCTCAGGTTCTGCGTCGAGCACAGGCTCAATATCGTCATTTCCGGGGGGACCGACACGGGCAAGTCGGTGGCATTGCGCA
The DNA here is from genome assembly GCF_026672675.1 of Ensifer sp. SL37. NCBI lineage: Bacteria > Pseudomonadati > Pseudomonadota > Alphaproteobacteria > Hyphomicrobiales > Rhizobiaceae > Ensifer > Ensifer sp. SL37. The sequence continues at coordinate 114,391 of NZ_JAPPRN010000003.1, forward strand.
AGCTCATCTCGATGATCCCCGACGACGAGCGCATCGTCACCATCGAGGATGCGCGCGAGCTGTTCCCGGCACAGCCGAACGCCGTGGCGCTTCTCGCCGATCGGGCGGGCACGACGCGCACGACGGACATGCTGCTGGAGGCAACGCTGCGCATGCGCCCGGACCGGCTGATCGTCGGCGAGGTTCGCGGCAAGGAGGCGATGACTTTCCTCGAGGCCGTGAACACCGGCCATGGCGGCTCGATGACGACGATACACGCGGAAACGCCTGAACTGGCGCTCGACCGGCTGGCTATCGCCGCCGGGCGGTCCGACGTGCCGATGAGCTATGGCGATCTGCGCAATTACGTGCTGCGCACGATCGACGTGATCATTCAAACGGGCCGTGTTGGCGACACGCGTGGCATTGCAGAGATTTTCATTCCGGAGAAAGCAGCATGAACAAAACGGTACTTCTCGGCCTGGCTTCTGTCGTTGCTGTCGGCATCGGCGTTGCGATTGCGGCGATCGGACTTCAGAGCTCCGCGGCTGAAACAGCTGCCGCCCCAAAAGTGGCGGCCGATCTTGAGGCCGGCGCCGTCAAGGCAATCGAAAAAGAGCGGAACTACATGACGTTCTCCAACGACGTCAAAATGCCGCCAACCTACAAGACCGCTGGAGGCTGCACCGCCTACGATCCTCCAGAAATCGCCTACAAGACGCTCGTCGGATCAAGCAGTGACCGCATTCTTAGGAAGATTTATCGGCGCCAGGTCGTCGCCGGTATCGAGAAAGCTGGCAACAAATGTTCCTGTGAGCTGCGTTTCCCGACCTGGGATGCTGCCTTGCAGGAATACGAAACGCGATTTGCCAATCTGGCCGATGACGATTCGAGCGCCTGGGTGTTTGATTTTGTGCATACCGAGATGCTCGTGAACGGCGAAAATCTCGACGATTTCTGCTCAAAACAGGGTGTCTTTTGATGGGGATCGTCGCGGATTTTGTCAAAAGAGCCCAGGATCAACTCGACGGCGCTGCTGCATCGAGCTTTGGCGCGGTTGTCTCGGGCATGTCAACGACGGTGTCCGCCATGGCAACGCTGGCGGTGGTCCTGATCGGTGTAAACATGATCCTTCAGTACCGCCCGATGTCCGCCGGCGCCATGCTGGTGACGATGATCAAGCTGGTTATCATCATCAAGATCGGGCTCGTCTGGTCGCAGTTTCATGCTGTCGCATCTTCGGTCGAGGACGGTATCAACAGCATTGCGGCGCGTCTGCTTGGTTCCTTCAGCGAGAATGCAGGCAGCGCGAACAGCCTGGCTGCGGCAATGGACGGTTTTATTTCGGACTTTTCCACGAAGGCCAACGCCACCTTGAGCAACCTGTCCTGGATGGCCGGCGCGATCATGAGCGTGGTTATCACCGTGTCGCTCGGGGCAATTGCGGCGGTAACGGCGCTGTTGCTGGTGTTCGCAAAGGTGATGGTGACGGTCTATCTGGGGATTGCGCCCGTATTCATCGTCTTGAGCATGTTCGAAGCGACGAAAGACTACTTCAACAAATGGCTGCAGGGCGCGATCAGCTACATGCTCTATCCCCTTGTCATCGCGACCATGCTGGGCGGGGTCATCCGCATTGTCAAAGCCTATATGTCAAACCTCGGGGCTCAATCGGTTTCCGAGTCGGTGGCCGACTACCTCCCCTATATGGCCTGCCTGATCATCATGATCCTTTGTATCCTGTGCATCCCGATGATCGTCAGCTCTCTGAGCGGCGTGATTCAGGCTGTTAGCCCGGGCGGTGTCGTGGGCAGGGCTGCGAGTGCCGGACTGGGCGCAGCGGCTATGGCCAGGGCCGGATTGTCGGCTGGCCAAAAGCTCGCCAACAGCGAGCTCGGCAAGCAGGCGGCGGCAGCCGCATCGACAGGCGCCACCAACCTGGCGGGCGGGGCATTGAAGGGAGGGATCAGCCTTGCGGAAGAGATCGCTGCTCGAACGTCAAGGCTTGGATAAACGGGTGACAGCCTATCCGTTCAATGTGGTTGCGACCTGACTGCGCAGATTGGCGATGCTGTTGGTGACCGTTACCAGCGCGGTCCCGTCGCCAATCGCAACCTGCCCGACCGCGATCGCCGGCAGAGGCAAGGACTCCGTATCGGAGTGGCTGCGACTTTGGTGTTTTCGCCGGATCAGCGACAATCTGGCCCTCGCCGATGCCTCGTCAGCGGCGGTCCCGGCCCGTTCGCTGGCGCTCTCGCTTTCTGCCTGCACCTGTTCCAGGCGAACCTGCAGATCCTCGTCCGTTTCGATGTATTCGTAATCCGCCTCGGTGATGATGTGCGGCGGCATAGGAAGCGGCGACGAGGAATCCTGGCTTTCATAGAGCGCTTTATAGGCGCGATCATCATAATACATGAGGCGCTTGGCGCGGATCGGCATATCGGCGTCAACGACGATAACGACCTCGTCGGACGGCAGGCGGCGCGCCTCGTCCTTGCTCAAGAGCGGGTGTTCCTCGGTGCGCTCGGAAAGGTTCGTACCGAAAACGCCATCCTTGATCGAACGGGACTTGCTGACGACGCGTTTGGTCGTCATCCCGACGGCGTCTGAGAGTTCCGCAACCGTGTCGCTTTCGCTGGGCGTCAGGTAGAGTTTGACGCCGGCGCCGCCCTGCAGTGCCTTTCGGTCGGCCTCGCCATAAACGCGATCGAGATCCGGAATCGTCTGCGTGACGATAGCGAGATTGCCGCGATAGCTGCGCAAAAGTGAAATCGACTCGACGATGATCGGCATCTTGCCGAGGCGCTGGAACTCGTCGAGCAGAATGAGAACTGGAAATGGTTCGTCCTTGCCGGGCTCGTGATGCTGCAGCGTGGCGATCAGGTCGGAGAAAAACAGACGCACGAGCGGCGCGATTGCCTTGATGTCGTCAGCCGGCACAGTGAAATACACCGTCTGCGGCCTCTTGCGGAAGCTGCTGAAATCGAAATCGCTCTTGGCGGTCACGGCGCAGGTATGCGGGTTCATCCATGCGTCCATGCCCGACGAAGACAGGACCGAGAGATAAGAGGACAAGGTGCGCTCAGTGGTACCAGCGAGCTTCTGAAACAGGAGCCTGGCGCTGCGGTCCTTCACCTTCTTGGCATAGTTGGCGAACTTGGTGTTGTTGTCCTCGCTGCCACCAAAGGCGAGCTTGTAGATGTGGCCCATGGTCAGATTGCCTTGCTCGTAGGCGAGGATCGCGCAGGCGATGAAGACTTCACGGCTGCTCGGCAGAAAACTGGCGGCACTGCCATCCTCTGTCTGCAGGAAAAGCGCCGCGATCTTCTCCAGCTCTGCCATGCGCTTAGCCGGGTTGCTGTAGGCTTTGATCCGCTGGAGCGGATTGTAGCGAAAGGACGGGCTGTCAAAATCCCGCGGACTAAAGCGATAGACCGTCTGCCCCATCGACTTGCGGAAACGGGCGGTCGACTCGAAGTTTTCTCCCTTCACGTCCAGGACCACGGCGCTGCCCTTGTAGGACAGCAGATTAGGAATAACGAAGCCGACGCCCTTGCCGCGGCCGGTCGGGGCGACGAGGAGGCAATGCGGGTGCTTGCCCGAAACGATATAGTCGCCGCCGGCAGCGGGACCGGTCGTCTTGGCAAGCACGAAGCCGGTGCGGGCATCGGCAAAGAAATTCTTCTTTTGAAGCTCGCGCCGATCCATCCAGTGCGTCGTCCCGAAGCTGGTCAGGCGTTCAGTAACGACGCGGCTGGCAAGCAATAGACCGCCGGCGAAACAGCCGCCGGTAATCGCGTTGATCAGTACCCAAAGGCGCGGCTCTCCGTCGGCCAAGGCCAGATAGTTTTGGGCGATGAAGAACAGATCCGGGTTGGGTCGAGCGAACCAGTATTGCGCCAGGCCGGTTGCGATCACGTAGCCGATCGCGCCACAGAAGCCGGCAATCAGCAGAATGCTACCGGCCTGTCGCGCGCCTGGTTCGAAGAGAGCTTTGCGCATGGGTCCTCTCCTTAAAGCTCAAGGCCTGAATCGCGCTGGCGTTCACGAACCAGGTCGCTCTGCTGTTGGAGAGCGCGGCGCTCTTCTAGCTGCTGGCTGATCTGGGTGGCTTCCCGGCCCTTCTGTACGGCTTCGATGGCGTCGGCCCGGTCGTGCCCGAATGTCTGGTCGGCCTGCAGGAACTTTTCCGCGACGTCGAAACGCTCTGATTTGTCGGCAATGACGGACGACAGGGCGTCGACGTTGCCTCCACGCAATTCCTGCGCAGCTTCCGTGCCAGCAGTCTTTTCAACAAGCTCGATCAGACGATCTTGTTCTACCGGTGTGAGCGTGTCCTTCTGGGCAAGGCCGCGCGCTTCGTTGATGTGGGAGGTGCGTTCCTCCATCAGATCGACGAGCTCGGGCTGCTCAACCGCTAGGGGTCGTGCAAGCTCGGCTGTACGGGTGTGTTCGCCAATTTCTTGGTAGGTCGCAACGAGGTCTTGATAGGCCCGGTTGCTTCCCTCTTCCGTCGTCATGTCGTACCCACGTTCGGCGGCGATAGACCGCGCATCGGATTCGACCCAGTGCGCCTCAAGCGCCGCCGTCCGCACCTCGACTGCCGCACGCGCCGCCACTTCATCAGGAGCGATCCCGGTGCCTTCGAGCGCGCGGGCGAGTTGATCGCCGCCAAGCGCTGCGACCTCGCCGCGTCGGTCGCCAGCGTAGATGGTGCCGTGAGCCGGCTCCGTGTATTCGGCCGCCGCAACCCCATTGGTCAGTCGTTCAACGTCGCGAACCGCCTCGAAATACTTGGTCTCGACCTCGGGACGCTGTTGCGGCGCCAGTTGCGGTATCGCCTCGCGCACCGCCATCAGGTCGGTGCGCGCCTGGTCGATCGTGCTCAAGGCCTTGTCTGTTTCGGATGCTATAGTGTGGCCGTCAGGCATATCGATGCTCCTTCTGTCTTCAAGTGTCGCTGCGGTTAAGGGTTGTCCGGTCTCGAGCAGATCGGCCGCCAGCTGGAAGCCCTTCGCAAGCGCCGGAAAGCTGCCGGCGTGGGCTTCTGCGAAGGCGCGGTATTCGGCGGCGTGGGCGAGGATCTGGCTGCGAGCCCACTCGGCGTTCTGCTGCTCCTGGACTGTGGGTGCGGCGGGCGTTGGGTCTGCAAACTCGGCCGACGTTGCCGAAACCTGACGTTCCGGCAGCTCGACAGCCCACTTGTTGCGGTGCGTCTCGATCACCTTGCCGTCGCGCGTCGTGACCTGGACGGCTTGCTTGCCTTCGTGGGTGATCCGGATCGCATCGCCGCCGACGGCGCCGGTCGCCCGGATCACCGGCGCCAGGTCCTTGCCCCAAAGCGTTTTCTCGCCGGCCGGTGTGGCCACCGTGACGTGATAGCTCATCCGCTCGTTCGGCTTGTGCTGGTAGGGTGCTGCGCCATGCGCGACGAGCGTGCCGGCGAGGCCGCGGCGGGCGGCATGCGGATTACGCTCAGCCTCCGCCGGCGTCAGACCACGCGACAACCGCGAGCTGTTGACAAGCTCGACGCCAAGGGCGGCCGCGTGCTCGACCATGGTGTGCTTGAAGCGGTCATAGGTGAACTCGCCGTCCCGGGCGAAGTAGAACCATTCACCCTCGGCATTCCTCCGATCGACGATGATGTGCGCATGCGGATGGCCTTTGTCGGTATGGACGGCGGCGATATAGGTGAAGCGCGATCGGCCTTGATCGAGCAGGTCGAACGTGGTGGCGCGGATGATCTCGGCGACCTTTTCGGGGTCGGTTCCCCTTGGGAAGCTGGCGATCATGTGCATCGAGTGGCCGTTGCTGACGCGCCGGTCCCAGCCCTCGGCCCACTCCTTCGCCATGACCTTGGAAAACTCGCTCGGCAGATGCGACAGGCGGTCCAGCTGCTTGTTCGGATCGATAATGTGCTCCGCCTTGCCGAGCACATAGTCGAGCTGCGCCGTCAGACCCAGCACGCCCTTGCAGCCGCCGTTCCTTGCGACCTTGAACATGACCTGCGGCAAGGCCCGGAGGTTGCCGGCTGCGCGCATGACGCGCGAAGCTCTGGCGAATTGCCGGGCAAGATTGCTGCCGCCCTTGTCCGGGCGGCCCCGCGTTTTGGCCCACTTGAACCGGCCGATAACGAACGGCTCTGGGGCGCTCAACGGCTAACCTCACGCGCTAGCAGAATGTCGACCCGGGCTTTGCGGCGACGGGCGACGTGAACCAGAAAGCGGTCGACGTCGCGTGCGAGCTCCTTCAGCTCGCGCTCCATCGCCTCGAGATCGGCGAGCTCCTGGCGGTTGGGAAAGGCCCTGCCCTGCAGTCGCGCCTCGCGATTGAGGTGAACGGCGATCTGATTGAGGTTTCCACCGACGGCCTTGATTTGACGGCTCAGATCCGTGGCGGCCTCGACAAGCTCGGGATCGGGCTCGAGAAAGCCGCTCGCCTGGCGCAGCGCCCTGCGCCCTGTTGCCGAGAGCGAGAGGCCAAAGCGACGCGAAAGCGCTTCCAGTGCCAAGCGTTCATCGGGCCTAAGCCGGATCGAAATCGGCGGCGCCGAAGCGGCGCGTGGCCACGAGGGACGAATATATTTTTCGAGGGCACGATACACCGTCGGCCTCGAAACGCCGAAGCAGCGTGCGATCGCCGTCACGCTCTCGCCTTGCTGGGAAGCAGCAAGGATCGCCCGGCTTTCCGCCTCGGAAAGCCGCCTCCCAAGTGATCGTGTCGAGTGTAACGCTGACAAATTACATTTCCTGCTACAGTTCCTTTCACTTAAAACGCTTTTGGCAAACAAACAATGGCTTCAAAGTTCAAAACCGCGTATTTGACATTCAAGCACGTAAATGGCTGAATGGATCGGCGGCGTCCTGGATGCACGGTCGATCGGCTCCATGGCCACGCGGAAAGAGGGCCAAGTGGCGGCATGGACGAGTGGAGCAATGGCGCAGCGAGCGCATGGCCAACTGGTGTTGTGGCTAGCTGATGTCAGGGCCGGCTGGACTGATGGACGCATGGCGGCAGGGCGCGAAGGCCAGTCGGCTGAATGGATTGTTGGAGCGGTGGCTAGGTGGCCGCGTGGCAAGGTAGAGAGGATCTGAGGGAATGCTGAGAATAGCGCTTGTTGGTCAGAAGGGCGGAGCTGGGAAGTCGACACTTTGCTGGGCGTTGGCGAATGCTGCACTTGCCCGGTCGAACGGCGAAAAGGTCTTGCTGGTCGAAACCGATCCACAAGGCTCAACGGCCGCCTATGTCGAAAAAGCCCTCGCGCGCTATCCCGGCCTCGACCGTCGCCTGACTTGCGCGGCGCTCTACACGACAGAGGATCTGGCGACGATCCTCGATGAGGCAAACGAGCAAGGCTTCGATTTCGTCATCATCGACACGCAAGGTGCGCACGACGACCTGCCCAAGAATATCATGGCGATCGCCGATCGGACCTTGATCCCCGTCAGGGCCGTCCAGCACGAATACGAAAGCCAGCTGGCGACATTGACCGTCTATGAGCGCTTGAAGGACGCGTTCGCGAGCGACGGCGAAGAAATCGGACCGGGCGGTTTGCTGCTCAACGACTTCAAGGCGTCCGAACGCCTCAACCTGGAACAGGCCGCAGCCTTCGACCTGATCCAGGGCAACCCCAAAACGCTGAGCTTTTATATGCCACGCCGAAACGGCTATCAGACACTCGGTTCCGGCAAGATATTGATCCTCGAACGCGACGCCTTAACCGCCGCGACGGACAAGATCAAGCGCAGTGCGGTTGAAGGTGACATCGCAGCGGCAGAGGCGGTCCTGCAGGCGATCGAGGCGATGGGCCATGGCTGACTTGCGGGATGCCAGACAAATCAACCGCGCACGACTGGAAAAGGCGAAGGCGGTCGAGTTACCACCACCAAGGATCGGTGCGCTTTCGGTGACGCCGAATGGCGGAGGGGAAAGCGCGCCTGATCCTGCACCCGCGCCTGCAGCGTCAAGGCTGGAAAAGCAGTCGACGCCGCAACGGCCCGGGCCCCGCAAGCCCGCAAAGCAACCCTCGCCACGAGCCGGCCGCAATTTGAAGGTTCGCTGCTCCTTCCAGTTCATAGCCGCAATGTATCCGCAAGTCTCGGCGATCGCGGCGCGGCTGTCCGTGCCGGTCAAAGACGTGATCAAGCGGGTGGTCGCTGACATGACAATTTCCGCCGAAGACCTCAGCCACGACGCCACCGGAGAGCCGCGCGCCGGCGAAACCGTGCGGTCGATCGTCCGTGTCGATGAAGCGACAGCTCAGCCCTGGATGGACGCACTCGACCGGCTCCGCGTCTCGCGGCCGGCCAACGTGTTGCGACCGATGCTGCTGCGGGCCTTTGACAGAGCGGCAATTTCGTTCATCGAAAAAATGAACTCAAAAAGCGGTAACGACAGCTAAAAATGCGCGTTAGCTTCCGCGCCCAGAAAAGCACAATATTGAAAGGTGCCACAATGATCAGGAATGCAATCGCAACCACGCTGTTTCTGGCGGTCGCTTCGCCCTGCGTCGCCGGTCAATGGGTCAAATCAGACGACAAGGGTCTGAGTGTCTACAATCTGCGGGATGGGCAGAAGCAGATCAACATGGCCTGCGATCCGGAGGCGCTTTGGGATCCGCCGGAATACCACGTCACGGTTTCGGACGGCCGCACATTCCTCGCGGGAGACCGGGCCGAAGTGAAAAGCGGACGTGAAACAATCACCCTGCCGCTGTCGGGCGACTCGTTCCTCGCGGGGAAAGATACGAAACACTGGAACAAGCTGGTCGCGATGTTGACCAAACCGGGAACGGTCACGTTCCGCGACGGCAAGAGCGAGATTGCGGTCAAGATCGATGCCGCCATCAAAAACGACTGCATGAAATAGCGCCCTGTTGCTCATGTCAGACATGAGCAACACCACGGCCGGCACTGCGATCAAGCGCGACGAGCTCCGCACGCTCTTTCTCGATCTCCAACACTAACTCCGCTTAATTGGAATCAATACAGACTAATGACAGTCGTTATCTGGCACGGATATCGCTTTACGGAAATTTAAAGTCCGGAGCGGTCGGGAGCGCACTTTTGTATGCCTGTATTTCGGTTGGAAAACGGTGTGAGCGAGAAGGCCTTTAGAGAGCAACTTCACGTGGGCGGCTGGTTATTGGTTGTTTGCGTCGAGGAGGTCGTGCGTGATCGCGGTTGCCTAAACGGGCTCTGGCGATTTACGCTCACAACGCGCTGGACGGCAGATGGATCCCGTTCCACCTGTTTCGCTTCAGGAACGGCAAAACGCTGCCGCGCGAATTCAAGACGGCGGGAGGCGTTCTTGGTTACCTGTTGGATCTGGGCCTGCCGGTTGCCAGCATACCAATGAAGAAGGGCGAGGCGTGCGAGATTGAGGTGAGCGGGGACTATCAGGAATTTCGTGTATGGGCGGCATACAGGGAAGAAAGGAGAATGATTCCTATGCCCGTACGCAAGGCCCCGATTATCCGGGATGCCATCCTGACGAACTGCTGGCCGGTTCAGACACCAAAACGATTTTCGGAGCTATGGCGGGAAATGGGTGACGAGGCCGATCAGGCGGCGCGATGGTCAGGGGTCGTCGTTTCGGCGACACCGTCGGTGAATTTGACGCCGGCGATGACCTTTGGCAACTGATTTTCGCCCTTCAGCCGGCGCCAGGTTTTGGCGGCGCTCATGACGAGCTTGAAGACCATGAGCCGTGCTGTGTTGTGGGACAGGCCTCCCTTGGTTCGCACCGTGCGGTGCCTGACGGTGGCGAAGACGCTTTCGATCGGGTTCGAGGTGCGCAGATGGTCCCAGTGTTCGGCCGGGAAGTCGAAGAAGGTCAGCAATGCCTCGTGGTCCTTCGTCAGGCAGTTGACGGCCTTGGGATATTTGGCCTTGTATTTGTCGACGAAGACGGCGATCGCGACCTCGGCGGTTGCCCGATCCGGGGCATCGCGGACCTCCCTGAGATCGGCCTTCATGTTCGGCTGCACCGACTTCGGCACCTTGTTGAGGATGTTGAGGAGCTTGTGTTGCCAGCACCGTTGATGGCGGGTCGAAGGGAATATCTCCTCCAGCGCCTTCCAGAAGCCGAGCGCGCCGTCGCCCACGGCAATTTCTGGCGCAATCGAAAGCCCGCGGGCCTTCAGCCCGACGAGCAGCTCGCGCCAGCTCTGGGTGCTTTCGCGCACGCCGACTTGAAAGCCGACAAGTTCCTTCTTGCCTTCCGGCGTCGCGCCGATGACGACCAGCATGCAAGCGGCATCGTCCTCCATGCGTGCCTGAAGATAGACCCCGTCGGCCCAGATGTAGACGTAGCGGCGGGCTGACAGGTCGCGGCGTTGCCAGCGATCATAGTCGGCCTGCCACTCCTCCTTCAGCCGGCCAATCACCGAGGGGGACAGGTTCGGTGCGTCCTTGCCGAGTAAGGCGGCAAGCGCCTCCTGGAAATCGCCGGTCGAGATGCCGCGCAGGTAAAGGACCGGCAGCAGAGCGTCGAGGCTCTTCGTGCGTCGTGCCCACTTCGGCAGGATCGCCGACGTGAAGGTGATGCGATCCTCGCCGCAAGTCTCCAAAGCCCGGTCGCGCAGCTTGACGCGGCGCACCGCAACCGGACCGATCCCCGTCTGGATCGTTCTTTCAGGCCCATGGCCGTGCCGCACCACCCGGTCCCGCCCATCGCTCAGGCGTTCGCTGGCCATGGCCGCAAGAAACGCCTCGGCTTCCGCCTCCACGGCCTGTGCCAGAAGCCGGCGCGCGCCTTTCGCGTAGAACCGATGTCAGGGGATCATCGAGCGTCTCGGGATGCGGAAAGGAAACAACAGTGCTATCTGTCTTCATGGCGTATCGCTCTTTCATGAGGTTCTGGCAGGCTTGTCACCCGCCTCGATACGCCGCCCTCATCAAACCGTCATCACCCAGTTTCCGTCATAGCTCTGACGAACTCTTGAGCATGCTGCGCGGCGGCAAGCACCCGGCGCGCAAGCTCAAGCGGGCGCAGATCCTGCTCGCCGCCGAGGCGGGGCTCAGCGACGAGACCATCGCCGCAACGGTGGCGGTCGGCGGTTCCACAGTCTACCGCACCAAGCGTCGCTTCGTGGAGATGGGCCTGGAGGCGGCGCTTGGCGAGGAGCCGCGCCCGGGCGCGCAACGCAAGCTGACCGGCAAGGAGGAAGCCCTGCTGGTGGCCACCGCCTGCTCCAGCCCGCCGCCGGGCTGCGCCCGCTGGACGCTGGAGCTGCTGGCCGACGCGTTCGTCAAGCTGACCGAGCACGAACAGCTGTCGCGCGAGACGGTGCGCCGGCGCCTGGCCGAGAATGATCTCAAGCCATGGCGCAAGGACATGTGGTGCATTCCCAAGATCGATGCCGAGTATGTCGCGCGCATGGAGGATGTGCTCGACCTCTATGCCGAAGCGTCCGACCCGCAGCGGTACTGGTGGTGTGCTTCGACGAAAGCCCGACCCAGCTCATCGGCGAGGTGCGCCAGCCGATCCCGGCCGAATCTGGAAGGCCGCAAAGCTACGACTGCGAGTACAAACGCAATGGCGATGCTAACCTGTTCGTCTTCAGGGACGCGCATCGAGCCTGGCGCAAGGTGAAAGTTACCGAACGGCGTACGGCCGAGGACTTCGCCCACTGCATGCGCGATCTCGTCGATGTCCATTATCCCGAGGCCGCCTGCATCCGCGTGGTGCTCGACAATCTGTCGACCCACACACCCGCTGCGCTCTACCAGGCCCTGCCTACCGATGAGGCGCGCCGAAGCCTCAGAAGGCTGGAATTCCACTACACGCCCAAGCACGCCAGCTGGCTTAACATGGTCGAGATCGAAATCGGCGTCCTGCGCGGCCAATGCCTCAACCGCCGCATCGAAAGCCGCGACCGCCTCGTCGACGAGGTTGCAGCCTGGGAACGCCGACGCAACGCCAGTGGTGCCCGCATCAAATGGATGTTCTCTACCGAGAAGGCCCGCGTCAAGCTGGCCAAAGCCTACCCAAAACCAACGGCCAAAGAATCATAACCTCTGTGCAGAGCTACTAGAGGAAGAGGACGAAACTGCTAACCGCCGCAACGGCTACGGGCGTTTGTGCAAGAAAAAGGCTCCCAGACGTCTTACATCGTGGGAGCCAATCTTACATCAATGCTATAGCATAATTACATTTCCTCACATTTCCGTCAAGCGCCAGAAGGGTTTGAAAAGTCGCGATTGAAGCTGTTGCTCGATCATCGCGGTGGGCCAAGAGCAAACGAGGCACGGCAAGGGGCATTCTGGAAAGACTTCGCGCAAACGGCGGACGCGCCGGCGTCATCGTGTCGATGGATGCGATCGCCACCACCCCATATGCGCTAACTTAATGACTGGTGAGGCCTTCTGGCGGCGTTTGCCTGACTTTCCCGACGTCTCGGCGGATCGCAGATATGCCGCATGACGGTGGCAAATCGCTTCGAGATTTTCTTCATCGTGCGCACCGTCAATATTACGGACAGGATCGTATGCTTCAGGAGACTATGCAGCCTCCATAGCGACAATGACCTGAGTGTCTGAGATGTCGTCTTCGCAGGGGGGAGAGTCGAGAACGTCGGTGACGGCCTCGTCGATTAATAGCGCTACGATCAGATGCGCCATGAGCCAGCTTCGTGCGAGGCGCTCGTCCCTGGCTGGCAGTTTGTGGATGCCCAAACCGCTCTTTAAGCGTTTGAAGGCGATCTCGACCTGCCAGCGCAGCCGATAGGTATCGAGAACATCCTTGGCGGTCATCTCGCCGGCCGATATCGACGTCAGCAGAAGCAGAAAGCCCGACGTAGCAACCGTCAATGGATGCATTGCCTTGCCATCTGCGCGTTTTTGATGTCGGCGGCGGGCCACTTTTTCTGCGCGAGCCGTTGCCTCTTCGTCTTTGCGCCGGACAACGAGCCGGGCATGAAACAGTGGTTTGCCGCGTTGTTTGCAACCGGGGCCGGAATACTCGACCAGCACCTCGTGTTCGCAAACGTCACCGGGCATCATCGTGCTATAATTTGTATTCCAGTCAATCAACCGGCCATCGAGCGACGTGAGCCTGACATTGGACCAGGCCATACGCACGATGAAGTCCGCCCCGGCGGACACGACCTTATGGAGCGCCGGAGCGCGAGCATAGGCGCGATCGCCAAGAACGATGTCGCCCGGATCGATCGGCACGCGTGAAAAACTTTCGCCACCGTGAACGTCAGTGAATTCCAGATGCGTGAAGCGGGCAAGTGCCGGTTCGTATGTCGCGTGAAGCCTGAAGTCCGTGCCGTCGCTGCCAGGCCGCGAGATGGAACTGCCATCAACAATACGCAGCCGGCGTGTGCCTATAGAACCGACCGTGTTAGAAACATTCCGCAGCAGCGCTCCGGCGATGTCTCCCAGCCAGTCGGCCGATCCGCGCAATCGCTTCAGAAGGGCAACATCGGAAATCGACGCCACGTCATTCAGATCAGCCCAGGCCGCTGCAGAGCGCAAGCTCATGCCGCCAGGCCCGTAAGCCAATGCCAGCCGCAGCAAGGTCTCGGCGTCACCAACACCGCGTCGCCGCACAAGCGCCCTGGATGTACGCACTGTCGCGCCAAGATCAATGATGCGCTCCAGCTTCGAGAGCAGCCTGGACCAATCAGGGTCGATGGAATCAATCGTTCGCATCTACCTTATGAATCACAGACAGATTCAGGTCGTCCAGCCCTTAAGTTAGCGCATATGCGCCACCACCCTCCCCCCATCGCCACCGCCATTGCCGATCAGGGGCCGACTACTGCTGGCGGTCAAGGCCAACCACTTCGCCATCAATCGCGTGCGCGCCATCGCCGAAAAAGCGCTGCATAAGTTCGTCACCCAGGCGGCGAGCTATTACAACAACGCCGAACGAAAAAATGGGCGGGCGGCGCGACTGATTATTTGATCTGCACCGCCGACACCGACTGGTCGATTGCTGCTGCTTAGCGAACTTTGGAATAGGGGAAAGCGTCCCTTGGTTCGTTCGAGAGGTTGGATGGAATAGATAGCGCCGAAGCGACGCCTCCCTGCGCTCAACCTTCCAGCAGTGCTATGTAGGCTTGGGCAACGACAAACATGGCAATGACGAAGCTGCCCGCGCCCATAATTGCCCTGTTGCCCTGACAAATTCCTCATGCTGGCGCTGACCGATGAACACGCGCGGGTGGCGACGCACCGTGTCGGATGTGCAACTTACTCAAGGGCGCGAGCGCACGCTCCCCCCCCAAAAAAAGCCCGCTACCCTATCCTGAAGGTCACCAACCAGGTCATTGCCAGGCGACGTTCCCAACCCGTCGAATGATGCTTATTGTGATATTAGAGCGATTCATGCCACGAAGATATACGCCACCCTGTTGCCCCTGGGTCGGCGAGGGGTCATTCGCCTTGCCGATCAACCGAATGACCCCGTTTCATTCATGCAGACACCAACGAGGCAAGCGTTCGGTAGCGGTCAAGTCGAAGCAATCGTAGAACGTGAGAGCTGTCACCATGGCGCAGTTCACGCCGCGTTCGTTCTGTTCGTCAACTCAAATGTCCATTGATGGACGATTCCCCTCGTCGTCCGGTTGTTGATTGCTGGAAATCCTTGATCAAACGATCAAGCTCTTGTTGCCAGCGTTGACGTCAACGCCACCTATGCAGCACGGGCCTTATTTGCCTATCAACTGAAATCGTGGCAGCAGAAGCGTGGCAGTCTCTGCTGCGTGGAGGCGGTCAGGGGTCATTCAGGCAGCCCGGCTATGACCCCCTAGGGCTGGGCCGGCCGAATGACCCCGCACGGCAGAGCGAACACATCCTATGTGTATGAACGCGGCTCAACGCAGCCGGTGGCCAGGCCTCTGGCGCCGGATCGTATGGACGACGCCCGCTGCGGTCTTTTCTTTGATGCAGTGTCCATTCAAAGCATTTGCGAACGCGACCATCTGACAGCACTGCCACATTCCACCAAGCGGCGATCTGCTTGGTGCCGATGTCCTGTCCCGTGCGCTTACCGTGCACACACAACAGCACGTTTAGCTAAGAATATTCCGCCCCGCGCTGAAAGCAGGTCGGGCGCTGGGTGGATAGGGGTGGATACGCTGATCCCTGCGCCATCGGCGACACAGCGCCGTTTGGTATGGCATTTGCGAAAGCCAGCGGCCAGCTCGATGGCCGTCGTGGCAAAGCAGGGCATCGTTGGCATGGGCTGGGGCCTGCCTTCTCCCCCATCCCTGGCAGCACAAACGAGGATGCAATCCGGTCGCGGCGGAGACGGGGGCCCGGTCGGGGCTGGCATGGCGCGACGCTGAGCAACGGATGCGGCAGCCGTTGTTGCGGCGGCCGGCCGGTCAGGCCAGAGCCTGAAGGCAGGCACAGCTGGCGCGAGGCAGGCAGCGCCTGCAAGCGCAGAGCATCACCACCGACGCCCGTATCCATGGATGCTGGTTGTAAACGCGAGTTCGACCGTGGCGGCCTTATCGCAGTTGCACGCTGCGCGACCTCTTGTTGGTGAGTGTAGCGGCAGGCCCGCCGTTAAGCAAAGGCTTATTCGCCTATTAGTTTAGTAAACTGATAGGCTTCTAGCGTTAGGGGTGAACTAAATTGCGTATCCCCATGAAAAGAAAGAGAAATCTATATGTACATCAATGCTGAAGTGATGCCTGCCGGCTCTGATAAGGCAAAGAAAGTCGTGTTGCAAGGGTCTTCTGCGAAGATCGATGTCGGGCATATGTCCGACGTAGCGTTTTGTTTGTCGAAGGATGCAGTGGCTGCTTTTGAGCGCCGGGGTGAAGACCTGATCTTGCGTCTGGCAAACGGTGAAACCATCCGCCTGGTGAATTTCTTCCGCGAGGACGAAGACGGTCGCCCGAAACTGTTCCTGACGGAAAAGAAGGAAAGCGACGACGCGGAAGCGGGGGATTGCGGTTGCCTCGTTGAGGTGAGCTTTGCGGACATGTCGGAAGGCATCCTGGCCCCGTCGTTCTCCGCGTCGAGCTGCTCCGGCGCATTCAATCCTGCGTTTCTGCTGCTTCCCCTTGCTGCTGCCGGCGGCCTGGCGTTCGCCCTGAGTGGCGGTGGCGGTGACGATAATGACGCCGATGCTGACTCTGATGCAGACGCTGACGCGGATGCAGACGCGGATGCGGACGCTGATGCGGATGCTGATGCAGACGCTGATGCGGATGCGGATGCGGACGCAGACGCTGATGCGGATGCAGACGCTGATGCGGATGCGGATGCAGACGCGGATGCGGACGCAGACGCGGATGCGGACGCAGACGCGGATGCAGACGCTGATGCGGATGCAGACGCGGATGCAGACGCAGACGCGGATGCGGACGCAGATGCGGACGCAGATGCGGATGCAGACGCTGATGCGGACGCAGACGCTGATGCGGATGCAGACGCGGATGCAGACGCAGACGCGGATGCGGACGCAGATGCGGATGCAGACGCTGATGCGGACGCAGACGCAGACGCAGACGCAGACGCAGACGCAGACGCAGACGCAGACGCAGACGCGGATGCGGATGCGGATGCAGACGCTGATGCGGACGCAGACGCAGACGCGGATGCCGACATTACCATCAATGTGGTCGAGGGCGACGATACCATCACCGAGACCGAGGCGCTGGACGGAGCCCCGGTCACAGGTCGGGCCAAACCCCTTTCCGAAATCACCCTGGAATTCGATGGCTACGTCTTTACCACCACCACCGATGCCAACGGTGACTGGACCGTAACCCTACCGCCATACGCCCTGGGCAGCCTCGGCTCAAAACCGATCCTGGTCACCTCCACGGATCCGGCAACCGGCGCCGTGCTCGATTCGGAATTCAGGGATGTCACTCTCACGTCAGATCCGAGTGCGCCAAATACAGGAGAGTTGATATTTGCCTCAACTGGGATTGGTTCCAGTCACGATGCTGATGTAACGCCTCTCACGGATGGTGGTTGGGTGGTAACTTGGTTCCGTGTCTCTGCTGGCTCAGAATTAGGAATTTTCCAGCAACGTTACGACAGCACTGGCAACAAAGTGGGCAGCGCAATTGAGGTGGACCCACCGGCGCACGTAACTACCGGCAGCTTGTTTACGCCGAACCAATCTTCCGTTGCGGGGCTGCCTGATGGAGGCTGGGTAGTGACGTGGACCGCCTTTGGTGCGCCTGGCCCCAACGTTGGGATTTTTCAGCAACTATTCAATGCCGACGGAACGACGCGTGGCGGAGCTGTACGAGTCGATACGGATGTGACCAGTGATCTCCATGTAACTGCTCTACCGGATGGAGGTTGGGTGGTCTCCTGGCGTGATAATGACAACGTTGGCGTCAATCAGCAGGCATTTAACGCAGACGGGAGCCAGCGCGGCGCTCAAGTGACCGTATCGGCAACATCCATGGGCGAGCATCACTCAGTTACACTCGCGGATGGTAGCTGGGTGGTAGTATTCGAAGATGGCGGTAATATTTTTCAGCAGGCCTACAACCCGGACGGAACCGCGGACGGTGCCGTAACGACCGTCCACATCGCCTCGTCTACTATCAGAGATCCTCATGTCGCAGCACTAACTGATGGTCGTTGGATTGTGTTTTGGTCGCAAGCCGGCTTCCTCGTTTCGCAGACTTACAACGCGGACGGAACTCCGGATGGAGGGCATGTGTTTTTACCCGTCAATGTTACGCCGAACGATGAAGGTGGCCCTGAAATCGTCGGGCTGGAAGATGGCGGCTGGGCTGTGATTTGGCTTGGGACAGATCCGGATGGTATAAACTATACAACCTATACCCAAGCATTCAATGCCGACGGTATACCGAAAACTGCCGCTATTTCTGTTTCGCCCAACGATAGCTTCCCCGAATATGGACCAACTCTCGCGGCTCTACCGGACGGCGGTTGGGTCGTGGTATGGACCAGGACCAATGGCGTTTTGGGCTCAGATCTTTATCAGCAGCGCTTTGACAGTGATGGCAATCTGCTCAACCCGAAGGACGATCCGGTATTTGACACGATCACCGGATCCGGTGGCGCTGAGACGCTGACAGGCGGCAACGGCGACGATGTCTTTGTTGTACCGGATGCACTGTTTGCCCGCATTGACGGCAAGGCCAATGTCGACACGCTGCAGCTCGATGGCACCGGGCTTCATCTCGACTTCGCCAGCGATGCCATCGCGCCGGGGGTTGTCACCGGCATCGAGACGATCAATATCACCGGGACCGGCGGCAATACGTTGTCGGTGACCGCGCAGGACGTGCTCGATATGTCCGACACCACGGATCTGCTCATCGTGCGTGGCGACAGCAACGATACCCTCAATGCCACTGGCTTCACGGCAGGCGGCAGTGTCACCTCGAACGGTGAGACATTCGATGTCTTCACCAGCGGCTCGGCAACGCTGTGGGTCGAACAGGACATGGGCACGGTCAACGTCGTCTAAGGCCAAGGATCGAACGATCAAGCAAACGCCGGCGGGGCCTGTCCCCGCCGGCGTCAACGTTGGAATACACGCTGGCACATACGACGGCGTGTCCCTCAAGCAGCCATCGACGCGAGCAACGGATCACCTCTATGTCGAGTTGGGGGTGTAGCTTAATGGTGAAAGCCCGCCGCTCATCACGGTGTCACTGCAGGCCCAGTCGGCCCGAAGCTGCGATTTTGGCCAAGTGAAGAACAGAGGCGGAACGCGGATTTACGCGAGGTTGCTTTATGAGTCTGATTGTTCATCGAGGCTCACCAGTGCCCGGTAAACCGTCATCCTAGAAATGTTGAGATCACGCGCGACGCTCGCCTTGCTGGCACCGGCGGCAATTCGGCGACGGATTTCGTCTTCGTCAACGTTTTTCTTCCGGCCCTTATAGACCCCTTCGGCTCGTGCCGCCTCGATCCCGGCGCGCTGGCGATCCTTGATGAACTTTAGTTCCATGTCCGCGACCATGCCGAGGATGGTGATCACCATCCTTCCCATGTCACCGGCCGTTGTGACTTCCGGCTCGAGCACCCGCAGCGAGGCTCCTCTTTCCCCGAGCTCATGTACCAGGTTCAGAACATCGCGTGTGGAGCGGCCAAGGCGATCGAGGCGCAAAACGATAAGTTCGTCGCCGGCGCGCAAGAACTGCATGATCGTCTCCAACTCCGTGCGTCCGGTTCGCGATGCGCCCGTGCCAGTTTCCGAACGAACGATTTCACAGCCAAAGGCCTTCAGCCGGGCGATCTGGATGTCGAGATCCTGGTCCGTTGTACTGACTCGGGCATATCCGACGCGGGTCATGGGGAATCCGTCACATTAGGGTGGCTTCAATTATGTATCGTCACTTTTATCGAAAATCCACCCTTTTGTGACGCTTTGCGCGTGTCACTTCCGACCTCACTCTGGGGTGTACCCAAATGTGGCGGAGAAGAGCCTCGGTTATGCCGCCAGCCGCCCAAAATCGATCCGGCTATTCAGGTCGAGGTCGAAACGGCCATAAGGATTGACGTGACTGTAAATCAGCGGCGTGAGGCCGCGATAATCCTCCGGCGTCATCCGGCCCGCCCATTTCGGCTCCACCAACACGCTCTGAAGCATACGGGTGTTCACATAAACGAGTGACGCCTGCAGCAAATGCAGCGCGAGGGCGGAAATTTCCTGCTCATCGATCCGGTTGGTGGCGATCTCGCCGCCTTTTCCGAAGAACACGAAGCCGTTGGCGCTGTTCCAGTTCTCGACGACGTTCAGCCCCTCGTGGATTTCCCGGCGGAATGCCTCCTGGCGAAGATAGCGGCACAAGAAGATCGTCTTGATTGCGCGGCCAAGCTCGCTCAGCGCCTTGTAGGTCGGGTGCATCACTTCGGCACGGGCGAAACGGCGTAGGATTGCCTCCGGGTCCGCCGTTCTCGTCTGCATGGCGGCGGTATATTTGACCATCTCATCATATTGCTGCTCGATCTCCTCCCAGTTGATCGCAGAGGACAGGATCGGCAGTAGATTCGGCAACCGTGCACGCATTGCCGCCTCCGGGATTGCCAGCTTCTGGCGAGCAACCCCTTTGAAGCGCGGGGCGAGTTCGAACCCGAGCAGGCGACAAAACGCGAAGCCGACAGCGCTTTGACCGTGGCTATCGACATATTGGCGCTGGATTTCCATATCGGTGCAATGGCGGAGCACGCCCTCAATCATTGAGGCAACCTCCGAGGAAGAGCACCGCTTTAGCTGGGAATAAACGCAGGTTGCGCGTTTCTCGACATGCCAGTAGATCATCACACCGCGGCCGCCGTAACGGGCATGCCATTCCGTCATGAGATTGCGGTCCCATGCTCCGAACTTTGTCGAATCGGACGCGCACGCCGTACCCGCATCTCCCCAGACAGCCGCGTTGCGGATTCCCAAGGTCGCGTTCGCCACCCGCGCACAGGCCTCCCGCAGCGCCGGCGCATGGACGAAGCGGCGGTGAACATGCAGCAACTCGTCGTAACTGATGTCAGGTGTCGCGCCGGCAACCCGCTTGAGCCCGGCATTCGTGCCGAGGCCGTAAAGGCACAGCAGAAGCCGTCGATCAAGCGCCTCGCGCGACAGGGCAACTCTCGATGCCGATGTTTCGAATGCCTCCAGCAGACCAGTATCGAGGGCTGCTTCCTTCAGCACGTCGAGCAGTCCCGTCATCGGCCAGCGCTGACCGATTTCCCCCTTGATCGCCTCAAGCCCTTTCGGCTCCGGCAGAGGCTTGAAGGGTGTGATCGATATGCGGTTTTCGCCGCACCACAGCAGCCGGACCTTGTCGTTTCGTGGAATCGTTTCGTTCAGATACAGCAATTCAAATTCGAGCTCCCGACGAATACCAGCTGTGAAGGCGCGTGCGTCCGGGGTCAGGTTCAGGCCGGAATAATAAGCGTCACGCCGGATTTCGAAATCCCTGGGAAGATCGTCGTCCGGGTTCCGATAGCGGTCCGCGCCGACAACCCAAATCTCCTTGGAGCGGATGCGGTCGCGCAACTGGGTGAGGACACAAAGCTCGTAGCTTATCCGGTTCACACGTCCATCGTCATCGATGACGGAACTGCGCCACCTGGCCGGAATAACCTCATCGATCGGAACATCCCGCATCGGCACGAGCCGGCAGCCGTCATCCATCTTGCTCCGAATCCAATCGAGCGCCGCGAGCACCGGACGCCACACCGTGTTGTTCGACCGGAATTCCAGCACCGAAAGCAAGTCGGGCAGCATGCGCCGGTAGTGATTGGCCCAGGATGAGCGCATCACCTTATAGATGCGCCGATCGAGCGCTCCTTTCGCCTGACTCTCCTTTACGATCGCCGCCAGCTTGTCCTTGCCGACGATCGGGAAAATCACATCGCAGACGCGCCCGGACGGCTCCCCGATCGAAGCGAGAGCTGGCTCGGTTTGTCTGAACAGTTTCGGGCGTTTTGCTAAGTGGATTTCCGCCTCGATTATGCTGCCGCCATCATCGGTGTCAGCGCGTTGAAGTAAGCCTGATCCGGCGTCTGCCGGTCAAGGGATGAATGTGGGCGTCGGGTGTTGTAAAAGGACAGATATCGAGCGATGCCAACGCGGGCCTCGGACACGGTTTTGTAGGCGTGGAGGTAGACCTCCTCGTATTTGATCGACCGCCAGAGCCGCTCGACGAAGACATTGTCCCGCCACGCGCCCTTGCCGTCCATCGAGATGGCGATCTCAGCCTTCTTCAGCACGGCAGTGAAGTCGACGGAGGTGAACTGCGAGCCCTGATCCGTATTGAAGATGTCGGGCTTTCCATACCGAGCAAGTGCTTCCTCGACCGCTTCGATGCAAAAGGCCGTCTCCATCGTGATCGACAGCCGCCACGACAGAACCCTCCGGCTGAACCAGTCCACGACAGCGCAGAGATAGACAAAGCCGCGCGCCATCGGAATATAGGTCAGGTCCATCGCCCAGACCTGATTGGGCCTGGTGACCGCCAGCTTTCGCAGGAGATAGGGATAGACCTTGTGACCTGGTGCCGGTTTCGAGGTGTTCGGGCGACGGTAGATCGCCTCGATGCCCATCTTCTTCATCAGCGTGGCGACGTGCAACCGTCCCGCTTGCAGTCCTTCCGCCTTCAAAAGCCCTTGCAACATCCGGCTCCCGGCAAACGGGTAGTCGAGATGTAGTTCGTCGATCCGGCGCATCAACGCCAGATCGCCGTCCGACACTGGACGCGGAGAATAATAGACGCTGCCACGACTGAAGCCGAGAAGCTTCGCCTGGCGCACGACCGACAGTCTGTGCGTGCGGTCGATCATTTCTTTCCGCCCAGCAATCCCGCCTTGCCGAGCGCACCGGACAAAAAATCGTTCTCCAGCGTCAGCTCGCCGATCTTGGCGTGTAGTGTTTTGACATCGACTGTGGGTGTCGTCGGTTCTGTCTTGGCTTCATCGCCGAAAACGCCCGTCGCCCCCTCAAGGAGCTGGTCTTTCCACTGCTTGATCTGATTGGCGTGCACGTCGAACTGCTGGGACAGTTCCACCAGCGTCTGTTCGCCTCTGATCGCGGCAAGCGCCACTTTCGCCTTGAAAGCCGGGCTGTGGTTCCGGCGCGGTCGTCTCGTCATGGTCTCTCCTGTTTCCGGCATCTATGCCAAAGTCAGGCAGAAATTCCACTTATCCCCGCTGTTCAAATTTCCCGAGCCAGCTCTTTTGGACCCGCCGTAGATGGATGTCGCTGCGAGCGTGGAATCCGCAGAGACCAATGACGACCGGCGACTTTGGACATCGCCAACCCTACAAAACAGAATATAGAAAGAAAACCCAATAAAATCAATAACTTAGTTATTGTCTCGTGGATTTCCAATCCGCATATAACGGCAAAAACCGGCGTATCTAATGCACATATAACGTCAACTCATGGTAAAGTAAACATTGCGCCAAACTAGGTTGGCGTGGAATTCCAAGTGGTTATTCTAAATTGTTGGTGCTCCGCTGTGCTCTGGTTATCCGATGTGCTCCAACGTGCTCCTTGGTGCTCCATTAGGAGAGTCCGAGAGGATGGTAACCATTACGAGTCGGCAAAGCACATTGGCGCAAAGCGTGAGCACAATCGCAAAGCCATTGCCATGCAATGTGAGCAGAAATCGACGATGTTAGCGATCGCGTACAATGGGTTGATGTTGAAGGCCGCAGGCGAAAGCCAGCGGCTTACTCCTGGGCGCAGAATTTGCTAAGCAAGAAATTCGGAAAGTCTTTCCCGCAGCTCGTTCTCGTTCTTTGTTTCACAGTCCCAAAGCACCAGAAAATCCCAGCCAGCCGCCCGCAAGGCGGCCTGATGAGCCGCGTCCCGCTCTTTATTGCGGGCGAGCTTTGGATTCCAATAGCCCTCGTTCGACTTTGGGCTGCGACCGTCGCGGCAAGTGGCTGCTTCGTGTCCATGCCAAAAGCAACCATGCACGAAAATCGCCTTCCGTTTACTTATGAAGGCAAGGTCAGGCTTCCCCGGCAGGTCTTTCCGATGGATGCGATAGCGGTAGCCCATCTGGTACACCAAGCGGCGGACTAATAGTTCCGGTTTGGTATTCTTGCTTTTGATGCGCCGCATATTTTCAGAGCGCTGAATGGTGGAAATCCGGTCGGGCATAGTGGAAACTGCTGGTTATCTGGACGCATGACTCGGCCGGGCAAGAAAAGCCATTTAGATTGCAACTTATGGCTTTGCGAATCACTGAATTTTTCGGCCGGGAACCGTTACATCCTTTATCTACCGCTGATGCGGCAGCCCGCAAGTGTCCGTTCGTCGGGCAGAACTGTATCAAGCCCAATCATGGGGCCTGTTCGCTTGCGCAGCTTAATGGCCCTGCGGTCATTGCCTGCCCGAACCGGCTTTATGCCGAGAACCATAAAATCCTGGCAGAAATTGCGGACAGGATTTTCGGGTTCACTTCCGTACTGATAAGACCGGCGGATGTGAAGAGAATGCACGCCGCTGGGACACTGACGGGTCAAGAGGTCGCGGTGTTTGGCCGGTATTGGGGGCAGGAGCTCCCGTTGCAGCGCCCCAAGGGCGGTGACAGAACCGGCACCTATTATGTGGACTGGGTTCTGGCGCGGATTGGTACCGACGGGAAGCTGGCCGAGTTCACGGCCGTGGAAGTCCAAACAATCGACACCACCGGCAATTACAGCGAGCAGGCTGTGGCCTATTTCGCGGGGCAACCCTTCATCGATGTCCGGGGCCGAACGCCTGGTTATTCCGACGCTGGGTTCAACTGGGAGAACGTGAACAAGCGCATCCTGCCCCAGCTCATTTACAAAGGGCACGTCCTGCGCCGCGAAGCGCGGTGCACCAAGGGCCTCTTTTTCGTCTGTCCCATCGAAGTTCTGCAGAAGGTCAAGGCCCGGCTTGGCAACGCCATGCAAAACTATGTGATTGCGAACAGCACCATCACGTTCCGGGGTTATCAGCTCGGCGCCACGCCGGATGCACAGGGGATTCGGCCGCTAGAGTTCATCGAGGAATTCACCACGGCCGTCGATGAGGTTGCCCGGGCGCTGACGTTCCCGAGCAATCTTCCCGACATGAATGTGTACGAGACCGCGATTAATCAGGCTCTCAGCAAGTGAAGCTCTTCGTCAAAGCTGCTGGATTTGGCCGCCGTTTCCGCTGATTGCATGATGCTTTCCGCGATCTTCCGCCCGAGCAACGGGGGCACGGCATTGCCGACCTGCACGAATTGCTCCGTGCGCGACCCCTTGAACTCGAACCAGTCCGGGAAGGACTGGAACCGGGCTGCCTCGCGGACAGTAAGCGAGCGGTCTTGCATCGGGTGAATATAAGCACCCCAATGCAAGTCACATTTGGTCAGAATGGTTGACGAAAGGCCGTCCCACCGCAAGCGCCCGTAACGCTTGGTGTGGTCGCTACGCTTAGCCTTCTTCATCCCAGCCGGCAGCAGCTCCGTGGGAATGTCCCGCCAGCTTCCACCTTCGGGGATATGCTGCATCCGGTCGAGATTGATTTTCGAGAGCTTCGGCGCGGAATGGTTCTGCACATGGGTACAGTTGCCGCGCAGCATCCGCTGGTACTCCGAAAAGGCAGGCTTTGCGTAAGCGGTAGCACCTTTGTCCTCCCCGTTTTCGAGATGGGGAAGGTCTCCAATAGCATCCTGAACCGTCACGAGTGGCCGGAGGCCCTCACCGTGGGTTCTTTCAGGCCAGACGATTGGCAGCCCCATGCGGTTGCCGATAAAGACGATGCGGCGGCGCTCTTGCGGCACGCCGTATTCCTCGGCTTTGAGGATACGCTTTTCCACTGTGTAACCAAGCGCTTCAAGGCCTTCGATAATGGCCGCGACGGCCGCACCACCTCCGGCGGAGGTCATGCCGGTGACGTTTTCGAGCACGACCCATTTCGGGGCCAGCCCTTCGACGACACGCAAATATTCCCGGTAAAGGCTGCTCCGCTCGTCATGCAGGCCGCGTTGGTGGTTGTAGACGGAGAAGCCTTGGCAGGGCGGGCCGCCCACGAGAACGTCAAGTTCACCCTTCTTGAGGCTCGCTGCCCGCAAAAAATCCTTGGCCGAATGGTTTTGAATCGGCCCCGGCAAAAACACGGCCTCGGAGTGGGTCGCCTTGAAGGTTTCTCCGGCCGCTGCATCGTAATCGTTGCCAGCCAGTACATGGCATCCAGCTTGCCGGAATCCTTCCGAAAGCCCTCCTGCTCCGCAGAAGAGGTCAATGACAGTCCAACCCTTGCTCATTGGTGAGAGGCTTTCTTTTCGAGATTAAGGGGAAGCTGCAAATCCTCTTTGCCATGATTCGCAAGAAACTCGGCAATGGCTTGGCGGGTGAGCCACGAAAGGGATACGTCACAACGCTCGGCAAGTGCGCTGAGAGCGAGATGGTCATGCTGAGGCAAGCTGACCGTTATTCGAGGCCCTGTCTTGGGCTGGATTTTGGTAGCGGCACTTACCATAACGAATCGTTCCGTTCTCTTAATGTTCTTCGTTGAAGCAACGTGCATCACTTTGACTCACGCTGCAACACAAAGGTGAAAAACATGCTTAAGATTTGGTGGATTTCTGAAGCCGCTGGCGAGCAGCTTTCCTCCTCCGAACATCCCGCAACCCCACCCCGGCAGCGCATAAATCCGGGATTCTGCCGCCTCCCTGATCGTATTGCTCATGATCCCTCCTATCGGCTCAACCCAAGCCCCTGCGAGCGGGAAAGCTCCTGTTTCAGCGTGTGGTCACGGCTCAATTCGGCCATGCGTGTGCGCTCGACCATGCGGGCAACGGTCGTAATCTGATCGGCCCGCTTCGCCAGCTCGGGGCGCTTCTCGAGTTCCGTGGCAAAGGCGCGGGGATCGGAATGACCGAACCGGCGCTCGAGCGCCCTGGCAACCTCTTTGGCTTCCTCGAGCGCGGTCTTGCCCTCCGGTGTCGATCGCAGTTCGTCAATCAGTTGGTCGCGTTTGTTGTCCGATACCTTATCCACCCGATCGAGGATTTCGGCGCTGCGCGGGGTGAGGCCGGGAACCTCGACCACATCGCGCTTGTCGCGCTGCCACTGTTCAGACTTGCGCTCCTCGCCAAGACGGCGCTCCCAGGTCGAAGCCGAAGATTCCAGATGCGAGGCGACGGAGCGAGCGTACCGCAGTGCCTCCTTGCGCTCCTTGTTGTCGCCGAGCAGACCGGATTTTCCCCGAAGGTCTCCGAACCGTTCCGGCTGCTCGGCCATGGCCTTCGCCATCGCCTTGCCATCGCCGCCCTGGTCGATGATGGTGCTACGCAACCGGCTCGTCACCTCGACCGGATCGCGGAAGACGTGCCGAGAGACCGATTCCACAGCTTCCCAATATTGGTTGAATGTCGGCATGGCCTTTTCGCGAGCAACCTCCTCGATGCTCCGATCATGCCGGGTGATCACCGGCACAAGCGGCTCGGCTTTCCCGGCCTCGTCCGGGCCAAGCCCCTGCGCCTGCACGAAACCGCCGCCGGCTTTTTGCGGGGACCCACTGTCGAGGCGTTGCCGCTCGGCCGTCGACTTCCGCTCATGGGGTATCTCGATCTCGCTCTTGACCCCGAACGCGTCCGCGATCCCGCGCCGCTCTGCAAAGTCGCGGGTATAATCCAGCGTCGTTTCCTTTGCACCGGAACGCGAGAGACGGGATTCCAACTGCTGATAGGCCAGTTCGCCGGCGTCCTGCACCTTCCATGAATGACGCTCTACGGTCTGGCCGTCCGGAAGCCGAACCGGCTCTGATCCCTGATGTTGCAATCCGATCGTCGCACCGATCTCCGGCTTGGCCTCGGCCATGGCGCGTTCCAGATCGACGCCCCATGTGGTGAAGCGCTCGCCCTTCTCGCTTTCCAGCGTCACGAAATAGCTCTGGCTGTTGCCCTCCTTATGCTCGTAAGGCGCAACGCCGTGCTCCACCAGCTTGCCAGCTTTACGGTCGGCGAACTCTTGCCGGTCGGCATAGAGCTGCACCCCGTCGCGATGCCGGGTCATGGCGACATAGGTCAGATGCCGGTCCATGGTGCCGGATGCCAGCACAAAGGCGCGATCGACCGTCGCCCCCTGGTTCTTGTGGATCGTCGTCGCATAGCCGTGGTCGATCGCCTGATAGGTATCCATCGGAATGCTGACGCTATCGCCGTTTCGGCCATCGAGCTGCGCAATGATCCTTGGGCCGGCACCTGGTCGTTCGGCTTGAACATGCTCGATGGTGGCCAGCATACCGTTCTTCACACCAAGGTCCCGGCTATTTTCAAGGAACACGATCCGGTCGCCGGGAGCGAATGCCCGCTTGCCGTCATTGGTCTGGAAGACCAGTTCTCCGCCCTCTTCACCCTTCGCCAGCTCGCCCCGCTCCTGAAGCTCGGAACGAATGTCCGCATTCAGCGCCCGGACATCGGCACGGCGATGCGCCATGGCAACCCGGGTGCCGTACGGACGCTGCTCGCGATCGGCAAGGTAATCCCGCACGATCTCAGCGCGGGCCTCATCGCGACCAGCCGCAAAGCGAATGTTTCCATTGTCGCGATACGCCGCCAGACCCTCGGCGGTTCTGTGGGTCGCAAACGAAACCGATGCTTCACGCTGCCAGTCCACACGCTGGCGGCGAATGTCGGACAGCTCAACATGGCCGATCTGCTCGGCAATGGCCCGAAAGGGCGCGCCGGCTCCGATCGCCTGCAGCTGCTCATGGTCGCCAACAAGAACGATCTTCGCCCCGCGCTGCTCGGCCTCGTCGATGAAGCGGGCAAGCTGCCGGCTCCCCACCATACCGGCCTCGTCGATGACAAACACGTCGCCGCGGCCGATCATTCCCCGGTCGTTATCCCAGCCGCGGGACCAGGATGCGAGCGTGCGGCTCTGGATACCGGAACTTTCCTCCAGCCCTTCGGCCGCCTTTCCGGACAGTGCTGCGCCATGAACCTGATAACCCTGCGCCTCCCAGGCGTCGCGGGCCGCCGCCAGCATGGTGGACTTGCCAGCGCCGGCGAAACCGACGACAGCGGATATGCGTTCCGGTCCGGTGATATGCTCGATCGCACGCCGCTGCTCGTCGGAAAGCCGTGGCACAGGACCTCCCTGCGCGGTTTCATCGGCCGAGCTTTTCTGAAGCGCCGCGTCCTCCCGTTCCATCGCTCGGCTGACATGCCACCGATCAACACCATGGCTGCGCGTCTCCGCCATCCTCTCGGCCGAGCGCGCCATGCCGGATTCGATCTCGATCATTTCCTTCGTCGAATACCGCGCCAGCTCGATCTCTCCTGTCTGCTGGTCGGTACGCTCCGGCTGAAGCTCGGACAATGCCGGCGATGCCATCACGACGGCAAAGGCATTCTGGAAGGCCTGCGCATCGTCGTTGATGTAGCGATGCAGCGTCCGCGCAATATCGCGCCGGTCGAACACGCTCTTTTCCTGCGTGATGATCGAAAGCACCTGCTCCGGCTTTTCGCGGATCAGCTCCGCATTGCGCTCAGCCGCGTCCTCGCCCAGCCGCCCGCGGGACACACCCATCCCGCGCCGCTGCATCTGCGTGGCGTGCACACCCATATGCTCGGTCGGTTCGATCTCAAGACCGAGCTCGGCATGGCTCCGGTGATCGATCCGGATATCCAGCCCTTCCTTTTGCAGCTGCCGGTTGGCAATGCTCTCCCACGATTGCCGGATGTCGCGAAGCTGCATGTCGGTCGTGGCAAGGCCGTTTGACAACAGCCATTTGTTCTCGCGCTCGATATAGGTCTTGTCGCCAAAACCGTCTTCGCCAACCTGCCGCGTCGTCATCATCACGTGCGCATGGTGGTTGCGGACGTCGCTACTGTCATGCGGCGCGTGGATCGCGAAATCCACCGCCGCGCCATAGCGATCGGCGAGATCCTGCGCGAACGCCCGCGCCGCCTCCAACCGCCCTTCCGCCGACAGCTCGTGCGGAAGCGCGATCTCGAATTCGCGAGCGACACGCGCGTCCTTCCGCTTTTCCGCAAACTCGGCCGCATTCCACAAGGCCGAACGGTCCAAAGCCCAATCGGCGGAGACCCCTTGCGGCAAGACGATCTCGCAGTGCTCCACCCCCTCCTTCCGGGTAAAGTCATGCACAAGCCCGTCGCGCTCGTTCGTCAAGCGCACAGCCGCACGATAAGCCGCGGAAGCGACGGCGCTACGGCCCTTCGCCCGCGAAATCGGCTTTGCGCTCAAATGGTAGATCGCCAAACGCCGTTGCCCTTCCCCGATCTGCGATCGGCGCATCTGAGTTGCGCAGCAACTCGTAAGTGCGCCCTTGTAACCTTCTTCGCTTCGCTCATTCGGCCACGGTGCGGCGCCTGCGGAAACCTCAGTGCACTCAAGATGAGGTCGCGAATGTGCAACACCCAGGCTGTATTTTCAAGCGGCGATGCAACTTTTCTATGTAATTGAGCAGCAACATTCCTATAGTAACCGTCGTATCGGCAATGAGATGGAGAGCGCCATGAGCGGAGAGACTGGTGACAGAGGCGGGATCGACAGGTTGACGGAAATCAGGACGCGCCGGCCGCCATGGCAGTTGCTGATGGTCGGAAATGCTGATGCGCCGATCGCCTTCAGTGCCGAGACCAACAATTCGCTGACGCGGATCTTCGATCTCCTGCCGCATCTCGCTGGCGTCACCATCAAGACCACGAAGGGTGACCTGAATGTGAGTCGTGACTTCGCTGGCAACTACGTCAAGGAAGTCGATCAGCTCCTGGCGGGCATTCTCAACAGCGAACCGGAAATCACCGGCATCGTCTTTCCCGCGACGGCAACGCGCCCGGAACATACGGCTACAGTCGAGGATCCACATCTGCTGCCGGAAGGAAAACAGTTCGCCGTAACTGAAGGTGAGGCACGTTAGGCCGATGGCGTCCGAAACACTCGCGCTTCTCATCGACGGGGATAATGCATCGCCGAAGATCGTCACCGGGCTGCTCGCCGAAATCGCTAACTATGGCGTGGCGAGCGTCAAACGCATTTACGGCGACTGGACAGGCCCGAATCTCAAAGGCTGGAAGGACTGCCTGCTGGAGCATTCCATTCAGCCGGTCCAGCAGTTCGCCTACACCACCGGAAAGAACGCCACCGACGGCGCGATGATCATCGACGCCATGGACCTGCTTTACACCGGCCGCTTCTCCGGCTTCTGCATCGTCTCAAGCGACAGCGATTTTGCCAGACTGGCGGCACGGCTGCGCGAACAGGCCGTGACGGTCTATGGTTTCGGTGAACGCAAGACGCCGCGCCCGTTCATCACCGCCTGCGACAAATTCGTTTATTTCGATGTGCTCAATGGCGCAGCACCGGGACCTGAAGCGCCGGGCGCGGCTGAACCGAAAACCCGCAAGCCGGCCGCGGCGCAAAAGGCCGCCCCGCCGATCGCCAAACCGGCGCTGGTAAGACCGTCGCTCGATCATGCTGCCCTCGAAATGCTCACTAAGGCCGTCACCGCCTCGGCCGACGAGGACGGGCGTGCCAATCTCGCCCGCGTCGGTGCACATCTGGCCAAACAGTCGCCGGATTTCGACGCCCGCAACTACGGCTTCGCCCGTCTGTCCGATCTCGTCGCGGCGTCCGGACTCGTCGACATGGAGAGTACGGGCGATCACCCGAAAATCATCATGGTCAAGCTCAAGGCCGCTCCCGCAACGAAGTGAAGGAACAAGCATGGCACGCAAAACCATCGAACAGCGATTGGCCGAACTGGAGGCGCAACGTTCCGCTCTCAAGGCGCGACTGTCGAAACAGGAGCGAGCCAACGATACTCGCCGCAAGGTACTGCTCGGCGCGCTCGTTCTGCATCGATTGGAGAACACAAACGATCCGGAATTCACCAAGCGCCTCGGTGATTGGTTGCGCCGCGAGCTTCCGGGCTTTCTTACCCGTGATAGTGACAAGACGTTGTTTGCCGATCTCCTCGACGCGAAGAATACTTCCGAACCCGCCAACACCTCCCCCTCTACGGAACAGCCTGCATGAGAGTGACAAAAGCGTTTTCGACCATGATCCGCCTGGCTCTCCAAAACCCGGGCTGGGCATTCGCAAACCTGCTTGCGACTGCGCTGAGCAAGAGCGGCTTGACGTTCGCCGCTATCTATCTCGGACTTGTTCTCGTTATCGGCCTTACTGTCGGCCCGATGTTGATGGAGGCAGGGTTTCAGGAAGGCACATGGGCATGGGGCGTTTTCAATATCGCCTTCATGGTCTTCATGGCGCTGCTCTTCCTGGCGATGATCGCCCCCTTTGTCTCACTCCATTTCGGGCACCTCGACGCCGACACCCACGGCTCCGCCCGCTTTGCGACCGACAGGGAAGTTGCTCCCCTCGCCCGCACCGACTCCGGCCTCCTGATCGGCCGCGATCCGAAGACCGGGAAGCTGCTGCGCTACGATGGTCCAGCCCATCTGCTGACCATGGCGCCGACGCGAACCGGCAAGGGCGTGGGAACGATCATTCCGAACCTGCTCACCGCCGACCGTTCCGTCATCTGCATCGATCCCAAGGGCGAGAATGCGAAGATCGCCGGTCGTGCCCGCCAGCAATTCGGCCCCGTCCATGTCCTCGATCCCTTCGGTATTACCGGCCTGGCCTCGGCCGCCTTCAATCCGCTCGACACGCTCGATCCCGATGGAGTCGACGTCGCGGAAGACGCCAGCACCCTTGCCGACGCTCTCGTGTTTGACGAGCCCGGCATGACAGGCGAGGCACATTGGAATGAGGAAGCCAAGGCGCTCATTGCCGGATTGATCCTGAAGATCGTTGCGACGGAATCCTCCGGCCGACGTCACCTCAGCACACTCCGTGAATATCTCACACTCGCCCCGGAACAGTTCTCCGCCCTGCTCAAACGCATGCAGGAAAGCCAGGAGGCGGCCGGCCTGATCGCGCGAGCGGCAAACCGTTTTCTCGGAAAATCCGATCGCGAAGCCGCCGGCGTCCTGTCAGCCGCGCAGCGCCATACCCATTTCCTTGATAGCCCCCGCATGACCGCCGTTCTGGGTCGGTCCGATTTTCGCTTTACCGATCTCAAGCGCCGGAACGTCTCCGTCTTCCTGGTCCTGCCGCCCGATCGGCTCTCGACCTATTCGCGGTGGTTGCGTCTCCTCGTGACGCAAAGCCTCACGGACATGGCACGCGAGCCAACGAAGCCGGCCGTCCCTGTGCTTTATCTCCTCGACGAGTTCGCCGCCCTCGGGCATCTGGCTCCCGTCGAACGCGCCATGGGCCTCATGGCCGGCTATGGCGTCCAGCTCTGGCCGATCCTTCAGGACGTCCACCAGCTCCGTGCCACCTATGGACAGCGGGCGGGGACCTTCCTGTCGAATGCCGGCGTCCTCCAGGTCTTCGGCGTCAACGACCACGACAGCGCCCGTCTGGTTTCCGATCTGCTCGGACAGGAAACCGTCATCTTCCAAACCATGGGGCGCGCCCTCGATTCCGAAAAATCCGGTATCTCCTACAGTCAGCATCACACGGCGCGGCCGCTGCTCACCCCGGATGAAGTTCGCAGCATGGCGCAGCACATCGAATTGCTGTTCCTGGCAGGGCAACGGCCGATCATCGCCGGAAAACTCGCCTATTATGCCGATCCGGAGTTCAGGGGGTCGTTCGATCCGGCATGAAAAGCGAGTCCGAGGATATGTCCAGAACTCTCGCCTGGGCGTGCGGGATGGTCTTGCAAAGCGGTCCCGACGATCGGCGGCGTATCGCGCTCGCCTACCAGGAGGCTCAAACGTTGATTGCCGGTATTCCCAAAGATAAAGGCGATGCCCGTCCCCGCATCGTCGCCTGTTTCAAGCGGTTTGATACCTACAGGGCCGACGATGACATTGCCTGCGTCGGCTGGATATTGACGGCGGTTCAGGAGCGGGTGAACGAACGGGACCTACCCGATTGGCGACAGTTCCGCAAAGTCATAAACAGGACTGTGAAGCTGCTGCCCTTATCCAGTTCGACAGTGCATTAAAGGGCGGGCCATGGAAAATGATCAATGGCCCATCTGCCCGATCGGAACGCCGCGAACTGCAACGCGCGGCGCAAAAATTCCAGGACGCCCCTAATCTGCAAGAAATGGGAAAAAATATGTTTCGTTATCTAGCCCGTCGTCATGATCGCAAGCACATCTTGAGGTCACTACAACGCCAGAAGCATATCGATCACACGTTCATAGAGTTTGGTTATGATACCTCCTTGGCGTTCGCGGTTAACGAGACCGAGGACAGGTATGCCAGCGGTGGCGACCTGGCGTTCACGAATATCGCCGACGGAGAACTATTTTTCTCCCCGATTTTGCCCCCTAAGCCGTTAAGCGAAGACGAAAATAGTGTTACTTTTCAGTCTGACATCACAACTTCAGATGAAAAAAACAATACATTTAAATGTGTAGTCACCGATAGCGGATCGAAAGATCATGCACTTATTGTGTTTCATCATTGGTACGCGCGGAACCGTTACGACAGCTTCTCGAAGTTCTTTGCTGCAAGGGGCATAACAGTTATCGAGGCTACCCTTCCGTATCACTTTGATCGTGGTTCCGACGTCTACTCCGAGGAGCAATTCTTCAACGCGAATTTAGGCCGTACCGTCCGGTCGATGAGACAGGCAGTATTAGATGGCCGTAAGATTGTTCGTTGGTACGCGTCCGAGGTGGGTCGCCTTGTAGGAATTGTCGGATTTGGCACTGACTGTCCTTATTGACGTCAATACGGACAGTGCGGAATGGAACGACTTGAGATTATCGATGGCGGCCGGCGGCGACGCTTCAGCAAAGAGATGAAGCTGCAGATTGTCGCGGAGAGCTATTCGGAACCTGGCTTGTGTGCGACGACGGCGCGGCGACATGGAATATCGCGTTCGCAGTTATATGAATGGCGCCGGCTCGCACGAGCGTGGCAACTGGATGTTGCGTCGCCTGTGGGCGGCTTTGTGCCGGCGCTGCTTGTCCCAGAGGTAGAGCCGGTAGCAGGGTCGTTGCCGAACGCCGGCCGGATGGAGGTTGTCAGCGCCAACGGTCGTCGTGTGATCGTGGACCGCGATGTCGACGTTGAAGCGCTGCTTCGGATCATGCGCGGACTGGAGGCGCTGCGGTGAATCCGTTTCCGATGGGAACAGGGGTCAAGGTCTGGCTTTCGACGGGCTATACGGACATGCGCTGTGGCTTTCCCTCTCTGGCGCTTCGGGTGCAGGAGGTTCTGCAGCATGATCCGTTGTCAGGGCATCTCTTCGTCTTCAGGGGCCGCAGATCGGATATTTTGAAGATCATCTGGCATGATGGTCTGGGCGCCTGCCTTTTTACCCGGCGGCTGGAGAAGGGCCGGTTTATCTGGCCGAATATGGAGGGCGGGGCGGTCGCGATCTCACCGGCGCAACTGTCCTATTTGTTGTCCGGGATCGACTGGCGCAATCCGCAGGAAACCTGGCGTCCGACACGGATCGGATAGCATTATTGCATTGAAAATATTGAATGAATCTGATCGAATGGCTTCATGACTTCGAAGCCTGTGGATCTTCCTGCGGACTTTGCGAGCGCCTATCTGGCGCTGCTTTCCGAGCGTGAGATGTTACAGGCTGAACGTGATGTCGTTGTCGCCGAGCGCGACACCGTCGTCGCTGAACGGGACATTGCGGTGGCGCAAGCCGCCAATGCGCAGGCCATGTTGTCGGACAGCGAGGCTTTGATCGCCAGTCTGGAACTGGCGATCGAGAAGCTGAAGCGCGAGCTGCGCGGCCGGCGTTCCGAGCGCACGGCGCGCCTGATCGACCAGATGGAATTGCAGCTCGAAGAGCTGGTAATGGCGGCGTCGGAGGATGAAGCCGCAGCGCAAGCGGCTGCCGCCAAGACCGCGAGCGTGCGTTCGTTCACGCGCAAACGGCCGCTGAGAAAGCCGTGGCCGGAGGATATCGAACGCGAGCGCGTGGTGATCGATCCCCCGACCACCTGTGCCTGCTGCGGTGGCTCGCGCCTGTCGAAACTGGGCGAGGACGTCACCGAGACGCTCGAGGAGGTTCCGCGCCGGTTCAAGGTGATCGAAACCGTACGCGAGAAATTTAGCTGCCGGGACTGCGAGAAGATCAGCCAGGCGCCGGCACCCTTCCATGCCACGCCACGCGGCTTTATCGGTCCTCATCTGCTGGCGACGATCCTGTTCGATAAGTTCGGCATGCATAGCCCGCTCAACCGCCAGAGCACCCGGTTCAAATGCGAGGGCATCGAGCTTTCGACCTCGACGTTGGCCGACCAGGTCGGGTATGGAACGGCCGCGCTCCTGCCGATCTTTGATCTGATCGAAACGCATGTCTTCGCGGCCGAGCGGCTTTTTGGCGACGACACCACCATTCCCATCCAGGCCAAAGACAAATGCACGACCGGGCGAATATGGACGTACGTGTGCGATGACCGGCCCTACGGCGGCGCGGCAGCGCCGGCGGCCATATACTATGCGTCGAGCGACCGCCGCGGCGAGCATCCGCAGAAGCACCTGGCCGCGTATGGCGGCATTCTGCAGAGTGATTGTTACAATGGCTTCGAGCCGCTCAGTGTCGCCGAAAAGAAAGCGGTGCCGATCACCTTCGCCTTTTGTCATGCGCACGCGCGGCGCAAATTCTTTGAACTGGCCGACATCCAGAAAAATGCCCGCGACCGCAAGCGCAAGGGCAAGCCAATCTCGCCGATCGCATTGGAGGCCGTCCAACGGTACGACGCGCTGTTTGAGATCGAGCGCGACATCAATGGATTGAGCGCCGCAGAACGACTGGCCGCGCGGCAGGAAAAGAGCAAGCCGCTGTTCGATGACATGCACGCGTGGCTGAAACGGGAGCGCGCCTCGCTCAGCAAATCGTCCGAGGTGATCGAGCCGATCGATTACATGCTGAAGCGCTGGGATGGCTTTGCCCGTTTCCTCGACGATGGCCGGATTTGTCTCACGAACAATGCGGCCGAGCGCGCGCTGAGAGGAATTGCCCTCGGGCGTCGAAACTGGACCTTCGCCGGCTCCCAGCGTGGGGCCGATCGTGCCGCCATCATGCTCTCCGTCATCACGACTTGCCGTCTCAACGACGTCGACCCAAAGGCGTGGCTCGCCGATGTGTTTAGCCGCATCGCCGATCTTCCCGTCTCCCGCCTGCACGAACTGCTGCCGTGGCAATGGAAGACACACAAAGGGACGGCTATTGCGGCGGCCGCGTAAACAGCTCCCGGAACAATGCTTCCGAACGCGCCAAGCCTTCATCGGTCAGGATCAATGACTTCGACTTGTTGACTGGGTCGCCGATCAAGCCCTTCTTGTGAAGCCGATCCGTCGTTGCCCAGTCGAAGCCCTTCCAGGCACAGCGTTCGTTATGCAGCGTCAGCCATAGCAGCGCCAAAACCGCATCGTCGATCTTGTCCTCATCGATCTCCATGAACCCACGTTACCACGCGCGGCGCTCAAAATCCTGCGGCCCTGCTCGGATGGATACGTTCGTTGGCTTCATCGTCAGGGGTATAACAAAATCTCCGTCGTAGGCATGTGCTTAGGTGGAACGGTTGCTGGTCTGATCGCTGCCCAAGAAGAGAAGGTTGATAAAGCGGTTCTCATGGTATCGCCAATGAGTCCTGCTGATCTTGTTTGGACTGCGGAGACCATGAAGTCGTTACGTGGTCGTATTGAACCTGCCATGTCCCTCGAAGATTTGAGAACCGCTTGGGGCCTCATTAACCTGGAGATGCATACTTGGGGCCTCACACGTCCTCGCCTGGATATGATGTTCGTGCTTGGCAAAGACGATACGATCGCACGTCCAGAAGCTGCGGATCGCGTGATAGAGCTATTAACGAAATGCGGTAGTTCGCCAGAGGTCCTGCGTCTCAATTGCGGACATTCGTCTGTTGGGATTTTCCCTTACAACATAATCGCAGCCAGGAAGGTGCTGCGATTTTTGAAAGAAACTCCGACTTTAGCGGAGCTCTGGGATGTTCGCGGGTTTCGCTACGACTTTAGCGAAGTTTAAATATTTGATAGCTCCGCGCCGAGATCGCAGCGAAGCGGAAGCTGGCGGTTTTACCCTAATCGCCGGGACATTATCACTGGCTGCCCCTCCAGCTCTCTACGGCCCAATCAAAAAGAGCGTTCGCTTCCGGGCCGGAATTTTCCAGCAGCAAAGGCGACGGTAGCCCCCGACCGGCCCGCTCTATCGATAAAGGGCCGTAGGGACGGACGGGGGCGGATTGCCGGATTTCCTCATTTCCTTGAGTGGTCGAATTGGGAAAGCACGATTTCATACAATCATGCTTTCCCGTTTAATTTTCGCTCTCTCGGACCTGCGGATAATTGTACTTCATGAAAAGCAGATTCAGCGCCTCGGCAACAAGCCGCTCCTGCGGGATGCGCTTGCCTTGTTCATCGCGGGTGCGGAAACTGATTTCTTCCAGCGTCTCCCAATAAGCGGGCGGCAGGTAGTGCGTTTTGGCCGTCTTATTCAGACGCGACGGTGCAACGTAGCTCCCCGCCGGCTGTAAGCCACGAGCATGGCCCTTAGGCTCTGCCGGCGTGTCGGAAGTGGTCGGTGCTTTTGGCACGGATGCCGGTTGCTCAGCGGTTTTCATGGCGGCAGCCAAGAGAGAGGGCTTGCGCGTCATGCTTTCATCCTTTCATGCTTTCCTGCAATCATGCTTGCCTGTTCTGAGAGGAAAGAGAACAGTCCGGCGACTTCCTGGGCGGCGCGGCCTTGTGGCTCCATTTCCTGCGGCGTCTGCCCCAGGGCCGGCGCGTCCTCGTAGGCTTTCAGACGCGACATATGGATGGGGGCGACTGGCACGCCAAAGCGATCGGCAATCGCGGCGGCGTCGTCGACCGCCCTGCCCCCGGCATTGGGATGCACGAGATTCAGCACCACAAACGAGGGCGGATTGCCCGCCATGTCCAGCAGCCGTTTTAGCGGCTCCAAGGTGTCGATCGCGAATATCTGCGCCTGTGTCGGGATCAAGACCATATCGGCGTGCTTGGCCGCTTCTGTTGAGGCGCTGTCCATCTTGCCAGGTGTGTCAATAAACACCCAATCCATGCCAAGGCCGCGATAGGCGTCCAGCGAACGCCGGATAGCGCCAGGCTGTATCGAGGCAACGTCTGGGCCGTCACGCTCGCGCCGGTCGAACCAATTGACGGCGTTCGTCTGAGGATCAAGGTCGAGCAACGCCGATTTCTTCCCGCTTAAATGCGCGGCGACAGCGAGCGCCGTGGCGATTGTCGTCTTTCCGGTTCCCCCCTTTTGCGTGCAGAACGCGACTGTAATCATGCTTGCATCCTTTCATGAAATTAGGCGTACATGCTTTCCTGTCAGCAAGAAAGCATGGTTACATTGACGGTTTATTAAGCCTGGTCAGCCGGCATCGGTTTTGGGCCACTCGCCGCAAACAGCTTCGGCGGGGCCTCGGCATCGTCCTAGCTCCCACATGATTGCATGCAATCATGATTTCACATTAAGCGCTAACCCCTCCGCCTGCGTTCTCTCAAAAGCCCATGCGGCAATGGCCGCAGGTGAAGAGGTTGCGGTTTTGTGTTGTGAGGGTGCCGTTCCGGCCCGCACTTAACGCGGGCCGGAACCACCGC
>NZ_JAPPRN010000004.1:0-29677 GCF_026672675.1 Ensifer sp. SL37
ACGGCGGGCCGAAGTGGCGCGTGAAGTTGGTCCAGAAGGTGCCGTCCCTGAGAATGTCGAGCAGGTGACGCTCGCGCATGCGGGCATGGATTTCCGTTTCGAAGGCCAACAATCCCTCGGGCTGGCATTTGGCCTTGAGCTGCTTCAGGTGGGGTACGCCGTCTGCGTCAATCGTCAATTCGACGTTGGAGGGGAAGCCCGCATCGACCGCCCCCGCCGTAGCCGTCAGTTCCTGCCGCAACTGGCCGACAAGCTGTTCGCCGCTACCGGGAAGGCCGAGGGCACCGCAATAATTCGCCAGCCGCGCCTCGCAGTCCGACCAAGGCAGGAGTTGGGTCCTGTAGTCATCGAAGGTTTCGGCGCCGACGACGAAGAGGTCGCCGGCCTGCAGCGCGTCCGCCAGATGAACGAAGACGCAGACTTCGAGCGCCCGCCGGTCCAGCACGACACGGCCCTTGCGGCGCTTCATCACGAAGCTTTGCCATCGCTGCGAGGCGAATCTCAGGTCAAGCTGCCCGGCCAGTTCGTCACGGCGCGCGGTACGGTGCTCGATGACGACCGTCAGCGCATCGAGCAGGCTGCGGTCCTGTGTCGCCGGGCGAATCTCCATCAGTTCCAGCAGCCGGAACAAAAGGCTGCGGGTTTTGGCGTGGATTGGCCACAGCAGCGGCAGATCGTTGTTACGATGCCAGGCGCTGACCGTTTCGCATTGTTCCGAGAGCGCCTCGACGCCGCCCTGCTCGGCCAGGAGGGCGCGGATGCGGTGTCCCGTGTCAGTGTCGCTCTCGCCGTCCTTTGCGGTTTCCAGCACCTGTCCCAGGACCCCGATCAGTTTCTCCTCCATCTCCCGGTGCTGCTCCTGAAGCGTCTTAAGCGCTTCCTTGGCGGCCGCCTGGGTCTTTCGAATGCGGCGCAACAACATTTCGATCAGCTCGTCACGACATTGTGCTCGGACCTGTCGAAGCAAGCTCAGTATCAGGATGTGGCGCCGTCCTGGCCGGGCAATGGCGAGAACCTCGCTCACCTCCAAAGCCCGGGCTTCGGCGGCGAATTGGCGGAGCTTGGTATGGGTAATGCCGTCCAGGAGCGGATCGGGATCGATCAATCGGGTCAGCCAGTCGAGGCGCTCTGTCCACAGTTTGATCGTCTCGGGGCGCGCCGGTCCCGGCGTCTGCTTGAGGCGGTTGAAGGCCGTTGTCGCGGCATCCGGCGGAACCGTCAGCAGCCCATCCAGGCCCGCGGTAACATCCGGCGTCAGCCGCCCCGCGACCTGGTCATACATGCGTGTGTGGACCTGGGCCCGCAGATGGTTGACCAGCCGATCCAGTGTGCTGAAGGCCGGCAAATCGATCGAGGCCTTACCCAGGACTTCAATGGCTCGATTGATCAGGTCCGCCGGATCGCTCATCATTTCGGACGCCGCAAGCACGGCGGCCGAAACCAGCTGCTCGGCCGCTTCAGAATAAGGCGACACGCCGAGATGAATGCGTACCGCCGTCCGATAACGGTGGAGCATCGTCTTTTGACGGGTCTCGTCGAGCAGCGGAGATGCGGCGGCCAGGTCCAGTTGCGCCCCCAGATGGGCCACCGTATCGATGTGAACGTCGGACGGCGCTGGAAAGTAGCCAAGGTCCTGCCGGCCCTTCAGCAGTGTCGCCAGTGTCAGGCGGCCGATATCGCCGGGCGCCTTGTCACGAATAAAGAAAAGGTCGGCTTCATTCAGGTGGTAGCGGGCGTCCAATTCCTCAGCCGTCAGAGGGTCGCCTGGACGCGGGTAAGCGGTGCGGTCAATCGCGGTCATGAGGTGTCCGGAAAAGGGTCCGCCGGAGGCGTGGCGAAACATGCGTGAATTGAAGGCGTTAGGACATAGCGATTCCTTGTCCGAAAAGGAAGACATTCTAGGACGGAACCGCCATCACATCCGGCCAAAAAACCGCACGGCGCTCTATCTGCGCGTCTCCACGCCGGACCAGAAGCCGGATCTCCAATATGACGGCCTGCACGGCTACGCCGCGCGCGCCGGGCTGGAGATCGTCGGAGACTACTGTGACGTCGCGGTGTCAGGCCGCCGCGAGGGACGCCCCCGGCTCAACGCCTTGATGGCGAGTGTTCGCAACCGTGAGGTTGACTGCGTCCTGGTCTGGAAATTCGACCGTTTCGCCCGTTCCACCCGCCACCTTTTGACCGCACTCGAGGAATTCGACCACCTCGGCGTGCGCTTCATCAGCGTCCAGGATCAGATCGACACCGCAAGTCCTATGGGGCGCGCCATGTTCACAATCATTGGAGCCATGGCTGAGCTGGAATCCTCTTTGATCAGCGAGCGCGTTACCGCCGGCATGAAGGCAGCCGCCGCGCGCGGCAAGCATCTCGGCCGACCACCGCTTGCGCCTCGGCTGATTGTCGAGATCGAAACGCTTGCCGCCTCTACCAGTCTCAGCGTGCGGCAAATTCATAAGAAAATTGGCGAAAAAGCCAGTCGCGGCCGCGTCGGCGAAATCGTCAAACGCATCCGATCACCAGGAGCACCGACCTTGTGAACTTTTTACACGTACTTTCAATCTACCCCTGCCATGCCCTGTAACGCATAGCAAAGGCTCCAGTAAACACCGGGAGCGCCAACAGGCAGGCCGCAAACACCATCTGCGATGATCCTGCATAGAGACTCGCCCCGGCTGACAGGACAAGGCCAAGCGCTGCGAACTGGATCAGGATGCGGGCGCTGCGCCTGAAATGGTCCTGACGCTGCGCGGCTGTTTCGTTCAACCACTCTCCATGATGACTTGCCAGCTTGTCGAGGCTCACGCTCGATCCGCACCCGTCACAGCGCCGTAGCTCTCTATCGGCTGTCGGATGAAGCGAACCCGAACCGCAGTGAGGGCAAGCGGCTCGATCAAGGGCGAACGCGCCGCGTGCTGCTGCCGCAGCATATCTGTGCTCGGTCTTGATAATTCTTGGTTTTATCAAAGTCATGTGTGCCTCCATAACGAACCAATCGGCACGTCCATTTAGGCCACACAAGATTTGAGAAATAAAGTTCAATTGGCAATTGCACCTAAAAATCCTGAGTATTCAGGCATAATTCCCAATTAGACTTTTGCAGATAACCAATTCGACAATGTTTTTTTATTTGAAAACACTGTGAAACTATTCTGGCTCGCGATTCTTCCATCAGCTAAAATATCCATATTTTAGCGATCAATACATTGTTCCTTGAACCGAGAACAATGTGAAAGCGGGGAAGCGAATGGCAAAGCCAGACGACATTTCAGGCCTGTTCACACCAGAAGACCAAAGCGCGGCACTGATTTTCCTGCGTCGTTTGGTCGGATGCACTTTCGATTACATTTGGACAGCGGGCGGCGGCGCTGCTGCTTCGGCCGGAGGTAGTTGCGACAACACCAACGACATTCTTGCCCAGCTCATTGAGACTTTGAACTGGGCCATGCTCGCCGTTATCGCAGTGGTTGCGACCTACCTCATTTTCGTGGCGCTGCTGGACACCGCCAACGATGGCGAGGCGGGCGGGCGGCGCATGAACGCGCCTTGGACGCTGATCGGCGCGGCTATGGGTGCAATTCTCTGCTTTCCAGCCTTCAATGGCTTTAGCGCCCTGCAAATGGCAACGATGCAAGTTACCGTCTGGTCTGTTGGCCTCGGTGATAGCACGTGGAAGATCGCGGCCAGCGGAATGGCCAATGCCAACACGGTCAACGCGGCTTTTGCCAGCAAGCCGGATGATGGTTGGTTTTATTCCGAACCTTCGACAGAAAAGGCGCTGCGCGAGCAGATCGCGGCAGGCCTTGCAACACGTGTCGCCGGGGAAGTCTGCCGGGTCGCGATCACAAAGGGGACTTCATCTCTGGCAGCGGTCAAGGATGGCTCTGTCACCACAGTCAGCCCGCCGCCCACGTTTCTTTCTGAGGAAGACGGATACACCCAAACCGTTTTGACCTATCAGGCCGGAGAGGGCCTTAATTCCAGTGCGGGCCTTTGTGGCTCCGTAAGCGTGTCCTACGCTTCCGAGCGGAAGCAACTGGAAAACCAGTCGGGCGGAAGCCTTACGCCCGGCAATACTGGTGCCCAAGCTGAACTGTCTAGAGCCAGCGCCCGCTTTCAGGCGCAAGCCTCGAAGGCGGGTGCCGACGCCCTGCTGCAATCAATCCGCACTGAAGGCGACAGCCTCTATCAAAGGCTTTTCCCAAACAATGCGCCACGGTTGCGCGGGCAAGACCAGTTGAATGCCATTCAGGCGGCTGTGACGAAAACGATTGATGGCACAAAAACAACCATGCAAGGAGCTTTGAAACAAGCCCCGGCTGAGTTCAAGCAACATGCTATCTCGGCAATGTCAGGAAACCAGCAAAACGGCTGGCTTTATGCTGTCCTCTACCAACGTGTGCTGGTCAACGCGACTACGTCTCTCTCTCAGCTTGGGTTGGGGGGCATCGAGGTGGCGAGCAATCAACCTGTAGAGGATCTGCGCAAAGCCTTCGGCTGCGGTGGTTGGTTTGAAAACAGATGTTCAAATGAACTGGAAGTGTTCTTCGATGATTATAAGCGCGACACGCTCGCCCTCGCTGAGATCGCTCCCGCCTTCCGTAACGCAGCCCAAAATACCGCAATTCAAGGCGTGAACTCGGCAACAATTGGCGGGACAAACGCGGGTGGCGTATCTGCCTCCAAATGGCTCAACGATATAATGCTCGACCTGGCTGACGTGAAGCCGTGGGACGGTCAAGGTTGGGTCGATCCAATCCCCGAGCTTCAAGCGACTGGCGGAAAAATTCTCACCTATGGGCTAGGAATTTTGACGGTCGCGACTGGCGGATCGATTGCCGCCAACATTCCTAATCCTGCAACCATGATCGTAGGCGAACTTGTAGCCCTTATAGGGCCGATAGGCTGGGCATTCGTTGCCATCGGCTTCGCGTTGGCAGTTATCGTGCCTTTCATGCCGCTGGTTTATTTCTTCCTTGCTGCTTTGTCTTGGTTCATCCTTGCAGTGCAGACCATCATTACATCGCCGTTTTGGATCATGAAGATGTTCTATCCCAATCGGGATGGAAGCCTTTCTGGGACGAGCTTTGCGAGTGCGCTGAATGTGTTGCTCGTGCTTCTGGTGCGGCCCGCGCTGATCATTGTGGGTCTCGTGTTCTGCATGATCCTGATGCGGGTTGGCCTCGACTTCCTTAATTTCTTGGCGACGAACAGTTTTACTGTCCTTGCTTCAAATGCGGGAGGCATGATGGCGGGGGCGGGCAACATCGCTTTAGCGCTTGGCGGTTTCCTCATCTACATGTCCCTCGCCGTCACACTCGTAAGCATCTGCTGCGGTCTCATTGACGGGGTTGCAGATGTGGTCTCCGAGGCCATCGAAACAGGTGCGTCTCGTCTCGTCGGGTCGT
Source organism: Ensifer sp. SL37 (assembly GCF_026672675.1). Lineage (NCBI taxonomy): Bacteria > Pseudomonadati > Pseudomonadota > Alphaproteobacteria > Hyphomicrobiales > Rhizobiaceae > Ensifer > Ensifer sp. SL37. Next base: position 5,409 of record NZ_JAPPRN010000004.1, read on the forward strand.
TGGGAGGCCGGTCGGAAAGCGCTCTTGGAAGCCCTGCGGCTGGAATGGCTACCGGTCTCGCAATCGGAAACTCTCGCGCTCGCGGAAGCCTCTCAGGCACCACAAGGGCAATCGCAAATCTCAGTAAAGGCAAATCGCAAGGCAACCTAGGAGGCACCCAAAAATGATGCGTTATGGATCGATGCGGAATGCTGCTTTCAGCGCAGCGGTTCTATTTTCTACCGCTTTCACAGGGTCCGCCTTCGCTGATCCTCTGACACTGACCAAGCTACGAGCGCCGGAAAGCCAAGACCCCTCAAACGGTATCGGGCTGATCATGCGCGACGTGTGGGCCTCTGAAATCAAGGCCGTTGGCGAGCGGGCCTACAGCTTCTCCTATGGCCTGTTCAAAGCCGGGGACGCTCAATATCTCGTTTCGTCGTTCCGGTCGGCCGAGTCATGCAGGCCGGACGAATGCACGTGGACCGTTCAGCGCCTCACTCCCTCCTACAAGGTCGCCGCTTCGGGCAAACCCTTTACGGCCTGCGGAGCGCTCAACGACATCGACGTGACGGACGGCCGATTGACCATCTGCGGGAAGGGGGCCGATCTGCCATGATGCTGCGACGCTCCACTTTCGTAGTCGGCATATTGCTGGCGACAACCGCCCTGACCGAAGCCCGGAATGCTCAACCCACCGCAACGGACTGCGGCGGCTTTATGAATAACATCCGTCAATCGGAAGGCTCCGGCAACTACGCGACCAACACCGGGAACGGGTTCTATGGCGCCTATCAGATGGGCGATGAAGCCCTGCAGGATGCCGGTTACATGGATGCTGGCGGCAACTGGACCGGCAAAGATGGCGTGAAATCGCTAGACGACTACCTGTCGAATCCGACTGCACAGGACAACGCCTTCCTCGCCTATGGCGAGAAAAACCTGAGCTACCTCGGGAACTGGCAGCAATATATCGGCCAGACGATCAATGGTGTTCCTGTGACCCGTGCCGGGCTGATCGCCGGTAGCCACCTCGTCGGCGCTGGCGGTCTGAAATACTGGCTGTCGAGCGGGGGCGACTGCACCAACAAGGGCACAGGCTCCGACGCAGTAGACGGGAACGGCACATGCGCCGGAACCTACCTCGCAGAAAATCAGGTCAACGAGCAATGCACGGGCGGCGAGGGGGGCGGCGGGGCCGGATCCTGCTTGGCCGCGCACCCTGTCAACAGCCCCGTTATCTTCTCCGAATATGGCGCATGGGATCGCCCAGGTGCTGGCGCTGGCAATGGCTGGCATCGCGGATCGGATATCTATCCGAAGGATGCCGTGGGCCAAGCCTCCAACGGTCAGCAGCTCTTTGCGGCCCATGACGGCAAACTCACTCTGGGCGGCATGGGCGTGATGGTGACGGGCGATCAGTTCCGCACGCTCTATCTGCATTCTTACTCGCGGCCTGATTCAAGGGATGTGAAGGCAGGGGAGGAAATCGCTAAGATCGGGGACAACAAATCGGCCGGAAAGCCGCATTTGCATTTCGAGGTTCAGGTGCCCGCAAGCGCAGTTTCCGCAACGAAGTGCGTGCCGGGGTCAAGTACCGACGACTGCGCCTTTCCAGAGGGTGGGGGAAAGCGCGATCCGAACGGATACGCCACGGCGGACTCCCTTAAGGCCGCATCGCCAAAGACATGGTTTTATGTGAACCCGGAACGCTACCTGAAGGAGCGTGTACCAGTCATCGGCATGGCGGCGGTTCGCGCCGGGCGCAGTCAGTCCCTACAGAACACATGCACACCCGGCCAGACCGTCGCAGAGACGCCGACCAGCTCCGGCGAAAGCGTGAACACGAACACGATGGCATCGGGCGACGGCACTTACATGACCAGCTCGGGCAGCGCCGTGGCCAATGCCGACGCCGATCTGCGGTCGCTTGCCATCAACATGACCCGTCAGAACGCGCTCGAGCTGCGCGCGGCGTCCTCGAGCGCACAAAATCTCCAAGGCCGCACCGATAGCGCTATTGCGCACATGCTCTTGCTGATGACGCGGAACGGGGATGGCCTATGAGGATCTACGCGACGATCACCGCCCTTACACTTCTTGCCGCCCCGGCGATTGCCGATGCGAGTAATACGCTCGACGGCCGCTATGCCTTCTATCAGGCGGCAACAGCCGCCGAGACGGAAAAAGGGCCACGCAATGACGAAGATTGCCGGAGGTTCTTCGCCTCTGACCTGTTCCAGTACGTCGCGGAATACCTGACGATCTCCGGCAACCGTTGGGACGACAATCAGGACGTTTCGGCCGTGACTGGAAATGTTGTCCTGGAACAGAGCAAAGACGGGGTAGTTCCCTTCACGATTGATTCCGAAAGTGAGGGCGACAGCGGACTTGCGAAAGGCACCGTAAAGCGAGTGGGCCGATTAGGCTTGTCGGTGGCAATCTCCGGGCAGAGGTTCAACTACTGCAAAGTGAGCGACTAACCGGGGGAGGGATACTCACTAGCAGATACTAGTATTCGAAAACTCTGAAATGCAGATCTGCACAACGACAATCTTTTAAAATCACCGTAGGTTTTATCTGTCCCTGAATTTGGAAATAGGGGATTGGTGCTCGCATCGTTAAGCGTCGTTCGTCTCGAAAAGCGAACGGCGCTTTTCTTATCAAGCATACCACTGCCTCGGATTTCGACCCATTGCGGACCATGAGTAGCTAAGGGCTAAAGTGAGCGCTAACTTGGAAAGGCAACAGCCGGGGCGGTAAATAATCACGCGCCTCCGGCACTTGATCACCCTTCGACGGTGATCTTGATTGCCGACGGATCAACGCCAAAGGTCAGGGCGAGCCTACGCTTAGCCTCCGGGATCGTCAGCGGACCATCTTCGATACAGGGCTGCGAGGGAACGGCTTCAGGCATCAAGCCGACAGCTTCTGCCAAGTCCTCCTCATCGACTTCATCCGGCGTCTCACCGAGCAAAGGGATGCGGGCGACAGGAGGAAACTTGATGCCAATACCAGCACCCACAAGAGAAGTCGGTTCCTTCGCCTCTTCCGAATACAGCGAGATCCAGTTGCCGTGTGACGTGTCGAAGTTCGGGTTCACGGCATAGCGCGCGTCGAAATTCTTGTTGAGACGGTCCCGCACTTCAACAGCGGAAAAGTCATGGACCAGTCCGATCTTTTCCTTCCCCTCATCGCGGTTATTCAGAGCGACGACGATAACCCGCTGCACGTCGACGTCATCCATGCCGAGCCAATTACCGTCATCGTCTCGCGGAAATGCGAACCACTGATCCTGAGACGTGCGGATCGCGACGTTGTACTCCTCATTGCCCTTCCTCACCCGCCGCAAGCTCTTCTTTCCGGAGCGGGGGACGCGCGAGACTTCAAATCCATTAGATTCCAGATACTCGATGCCAATCTCAAAGAGACGCTTTGCGTACTGAACCTTTTCGGGCGTGACGTAAATGTTGGTCATTTCCTTATCATTCCTCTTTCATTTCGTTGAAGGAAATCTCCTACGAAACGAAAGAGATGTCAACACGAAATAAAAGAAGAATGACAGAATTTCTGTTTTCCCGCCATATCGCCGTATCTTTTGGAGAGATGCCAGAGAGAAACGAAAGAGAACTGAAAGAGATTTTTGCTTCTGTGCCAACGATCGCTTCTGGCGCATTCTAGCCTAGCCGTAATCGTGTCCTAACTGCTTTAGCGGACAGCTGAGCATCACCGTTTGCGCAGCTCGTCTAGAATGGCCTTCTGCGTTTCGAGGGTTTCGCGCTGTAGCTCGATGAGCTGGTCAAGTCGGTCGTTGGTGTCGAGCCGACGAATTTCAGAATGTACCAAGAGATTAGCAAGGTGGCCGACTGGTAGGTCAACGTCCCGCTTCAGACGTGTTCCGTCGAAAAACGCCGGGTCGAAATGCTCACGGATCGGTTTATCAGGGCTTTCCGATTTTTTCCGATTGAACAAGCTCATTTAAATAATCTCCCTCTGGCAACCCAATCTCCGCGCCCTCGATCTCCGAATATATGGCGAGCATTATTTCATAGAAGCCGCGCCTATTCAGCCACGAAAAGGCTGCATGCTGCGACATGGCGAAAAGATTGTTTTCAACCACGAGAAAATAGCCGCTCTCGCCGTGATAAAGAGCTTCCATATAGCAGCCTTCCGCCTCGAACTGGTCGCGATCCTCATAAAGGGCAACCCTTTCGTAGGCTGCAACCTCCGCCGACCCTACAATTTCCTGCACTCTCTTAAGCATGGCACCCATTCCTTGTTCACGAAGGGATTCTGTGCCTAAATGGTCCGAAAATCAAGAATTACGGACCATTTTTCAAACCCTTTAAATTCAATGGGTTGCGCGGGCCGAAATTCTGGTCCGAAATAGACCGCATGTTTTATGGATATGCGCGAGTCTCCACAGCAGGACAGGACCTCAGCGGCCAAGTCGAACGGCTCAAGGCTGCGGGGTGCGATCCGATCTATCTTGAGAAGGTTAGCGGGGCGAAAGCTGACCGGCCGGAGCTGCGCCGCGCGCTGAAAGCTCTTGCTTCAGGCGACACGCTGATGGTCGTTGCCGTGGACAGGCTGGCTCGTGACACGCGCGATCTACTCAACATCCTGCACGAGGTGAAGGAAGCCGGAGCCGGATTCCGGTCTTTGAACGAACCTATTGTGGACACGACCTCGGAACTGGCGGACGTGGTGCTAGCGGTCCTTGGCATTGCCGCGAAATGGGAACGCGCCCGGATGATCGAGCGCACCTCGGCAGGTCGAGCGCTGGCCGTTACACGAGGTGTCAAGCTCGGCCGGAAATTGAAACTGACGCCGGGACAGCGACAGGAGATCAAGGCGCGGGCTGCGGCAGGCGAAAGCCAAAGATACCTTGCGGAAATGTACGGCGTCGGGAAAGCGACTATCGCGCGCGTGATCGAGACTGAAAAAAACAGATCGGCATCCACCGACGACTAGCCCCCGTAGGCCCGCTCTCTCACATAGGGCTGTAGGGCCGAAGGGGGCGGGTTAACTGGCCGATGGTCGAGGGCTTGCGTGATGCCGCCGGGATGGTCCCCCGCTCGCCATAGTGGGGTAGGATTGCGCGCCTCTCGGCGGGAGAGTGGCCGGAATTTTTGCCGATTTATCCTCGACTTCGAAGAATTTTAAAGCGTCAACATAGTTATAGAATCCGAAGCCTTCCCGCGTGGAAATCTCTAAAAATGCCGCTTTGCTGGCGTGCAATGGTTGAGGATCGGCGGGCAGTTCATCATCTATGATGAGCGCAACGACATTGCTTCGGCCGTCCGTCCAGCTCGCCATCTCGTGGCTTTTGTGACGGCCGGGGAGAACAGGCAGCATCCAATCTTCATGCCAAAGCTCGCGCCCCAAGCCCTGCGCTACCAGACGATCTAACAACGCCTCGTAACCATGCGGCCATGTCTTTCGCCATGTCGATGCCAGGACTAAGCTCGCATCAGTCAAATCGCATAATCTAGCGATCAAGGCGATGCAGCCCCCGTCTAGTTGAAGGTCCCCAATTCGTTCCTCGACTGGCGACAGCACGAACCCGAGATTATCCGGGCTAATCCAATTTCGAAAAGTCAGAAGCACGCCGTCGATATCGAGAAAGATCACTCTGTCTTCGAAAAATCGGCGCTTGAATGTTCTATATTCGTTATAGAACATCACCATTTCGGGGGGCCGTATTGCAAGTTTCTGTCTAAATCTCGACAGGGCCACTTGTGCCGCTGGATAGATCTCCAATTTTTTCAGGTGGCGCAGAATCTCCCGGCCATCCAATAATTGGAGGTTGCGCCATTCCTTTTTTAGCTCTGCAACACCTTCGCCGATTTCATCGCAGCCTCGTTGCCATATGGCAGGCTCGAACTGCTCTTTATCAGAAAGTGTTGAGACCAATCCCCGCAAGTCTGTCGCCAGCTCTTCCAGCTTCGACATTCGAATGGCGAGTGAATGGTGCGCCTTGTTTTCAGCTTCACTTATAAGAGCTGCAACCTCATCCGGTGTCTGTTCCGTCATTCATATGCCCTCCTAGCATTTGGGCTAGCGGTCCCATTGGTCGTTACGATGTTCGCGAAGGTCATCTGCTTCGCTCGCGCGATCACCGTTTTGCTGCTTTGACTTGGACGCCTCGTATGCGGCCTTGCGATCAAACGGCTTATCCTGCGAAGTTCGGACCTCTCGCCGCGCCAGCTCGGCTTGATAAGCTGCTTTCCGGTCGGTCGGGGCCTGCTGTGCCTTCTTGTCGGCGCTAACCTCTCGGCCATGCTGAGCATCAGCGGCGGCAACCTTGGCCTGCCATTGGCTTTGAGCTTCACCAGAGGCGGTTGAGGCAGCGCTTTCGCTATTTCCGATACCCTCTTCCATCGCGGATCGATTTTGGCCGGTCAGCTTCTCTTGGTTGGCCTTTTCCGTTTCCCGGTGCTCGTCGTTTTTGGCGCTGACGATGTTTTCGCCCTCACGCTTCGACTCTTCAAATGTGGGGAATGCTTTTCCTTCCGCCATTTATTGGACGCTCCTTGTTAGCTTCAATCAAACCGATCCCCGTAATCTGGCCGGAGACGAGCTGCCGCTTTCTCGGCCTCAGCCTTCTTGTGCGCTTCATCTGCGGCGGCATGTCTATCTGCAATGACACCCGGAACTTTCGGAGTGACGTTTGGTGCGGCGTGCGGTTCCGGGCGTTTTTCGACGGGCGGAGGCGCTTTGGATTTCATAGCTTCATAAGCTGCGGCCCGGTCAAACGGCCTTTTCTGCGGCTCTGAACGAGACACTGCGGGAGCGATTGGCTGTGATCTTTCTGGCGATGCCGGGACATGGGTGCGAGCCTCGGGGCCATCTAAAAGGGCCGCGCGCTCGGCAAGAGCCTTGTCGCGGGCCGCGAAATAGGCCGTGCGGTCGATCCCGCGTGCATGGGGCGCAAGCTTGGGCGGGGGGGCTGGCGCGGCCTCTTCCTCTGGCGCTGGCCGCTCCGGCGCGGCCTTCGCCTCTTCCCGCTCTTCGCGAGTCATCGGCATATAATCGAGGCTGATTTCCTTCGAGCCGTCGCGGCTGAGCTGGCGCTCAAGCTGCTTGTAAGCCAAATCGTCAGCGCCGATCGTTGCCCACGTGTTCCGGTGCGCCGTGGTTCCGTCTGGCAGGGTGACAGCCTCTTGGCCTGTCACCTCAAGCGCGATCCGGTCTCCGATCTCCGGCGCGGCGTCCTTCATGACGCGCTCTAGATCAACGCCCCACACGGTGCGGCGCTCGCCCTTCTCGTCGGCCAACGTGACGTAATAGCTTTCCCGCTTGCCGGGCTGGTTTTCGAACGGCGCGCGGCCATGCGCCACCAGTCGCCCGCCGCCGCGCTGAAAATCCTCTGTCGCCGCGTAAAGCTTCGCGCCGTCCCTGTGGCGGGTCATCGCCACATAGGTCATGTGGCGGTCCATGCTCTTGCTCGCGAGAACAAAAGCCCGGTCTACCGTGTCGCCCTGCGACTTATGGATGGTGGTCGCATAGCCATGGTCAAAGGCCGTGTACTGGTCCGCCGGCACCTCGATGCGGTTGCCGTTGTCGAGCGCCACGCTGATGCGGTTCCTCGAAAGCCGCTCCACCGTCCCAAGCGTGCCGTTCATAACGCCAAGGCTCTTGTTGTTCTCTAGGAACACCATCCGGTCGCCCGCGGCGAAGGACCGCTTTCCGGCGTCGGTCTGGAACACCCGTTCGCCACCCTCGGCACTTCGTGCCAGCTCGCCGCGCTCCTGCAACACGGATCGCACCTCGGCATTCAATGCCGCCACGTCTGCACGCTGATGCGCAAGGATGACGCGCGACCCCTCGGGCCGCTCGCCACGGTCAGCCAGGTAGTCGGCCACAATCCGGCCGCGCGTGGTTTCCCTGTCGGATTCCATGACGATATCGCCATGGCTCCGGTAGGCTCGCAGCGCCTCCGGCGTCAGCTGCTTGGAAAACTGCTGCGTGGCTTCTGCCTGCCAGCCCTCGCGCTGTCGGCGCACACCGTTCAGCTCCGCAAACCCGGTTCGCTGTCCAATCGCCCGGAAGGCCGCACCAGCGCCGATGGATTGAAGCTGCTCATGATCGCCAACGAGGACGATCTTTGCGCCACGCGCCTCCACCTCTTCAATGAAGCGCGCCATCTGGCGGCTGCCGATCATACCGGCTTCATCGATCACGAAAACATCGCCTCGGCCGATCTGGTCGCGTTCTCGCGTCCAGCGCTGCGACCACGAGGCGAGCGTGCGGCTCTCGATCCCTGATGATTCCTGCAAACCAAAAGTGGCCTTACCGGACAGGGCCGCACCATGGACGCGATAGCCCTGCGCCTCCCAAGCCTGCCGGGCCGCTTCGAGCATGGTGGATTTGCCCGCACCAGCGACACCGACGACCTGAGCCATTCGGCTCCCCGTGGTCACATGCTCGATAGCTCGGCGCTGCTCATCCGACAGACCAGCGGACGCAATCGCCGCACTCCGTTCTGTCGCTGTCATCTCGCCGCGCGCAACCTTGGCCGCTGTTGCGTCTGCTACACTGGCGCGAATTTTCCTGTCCTGCGCATCGAGGGCGGACCCGACATTGTGAGGGGAAACGACATGCGAACGATCACCCGCCAAGCGCTCCGCCGTCGCGATCATGCCCGCTTCAAGATCGAACATTTCGCGCGTGGTGAAACGCTCTATTCCGTCAGCCTTATCCCCCCGTAAGGCGACCAGCTCCGGCGATGCCATTATGCGGGTAAATGCTGCCTGAAACGCATCGTTATCGTCATACACATAACGGTGCAAAGCGCGGGCTAAATCCTCACGCGTGAACACGCTGCGTTCACCACTAACCAGCGTGATAATCTGCTCGGGCTTCTCCTGAACAATCTCGGCATTCAGACGGGCTGTTTCCGCGTCCATGCGCTCGCGTTCGATCACACCACCCTGACGCTGTACGGCAGTTGCATGCACGCCAACATGTCGGGTTGGTTCCAGTTCAAGACCGCGTGCAGCGTTAGATCGGTGATCGATCCGCGCATCAATACCAGCACGCTCTAACGCCTCATTTGCGACCAGCTCCCACGAAAGACGAACCTCCTTCATCTGCATGGCAGTTGTCGGCAAACGCTCCTTAAGAAGCTTCTTGTTCTCCCATTCAATGACCGATTTTTCACCAAGCCCGTCAACACCAACTCGGCGCGTCGTCATCATCAAATGCGCGTGGTGGTTCTTCTCACTGCCGCGCGGGTCGGGCTTGTGAATAGCGAAATCAACAGCCGTCCCGAAACGGTCTGCGAGCTGCTGCGCAAACCGGCGTGTCAGCTCTTCCCGCTGTTCCTCGTCCAGTTCATGCGGCAAAGCAATTTCGAATTCTCGCGCCACGCGAGAGTCTTTCCGTTTCTCCTTCGCCTCGACCGCGTTCCAGAGCGCGTTACGGTCCAAGGCCCATTCACCGCCCGATCCCTTTGGAATGACAATATCGGCCTGAACGACGCCGGAGCGCCGGGAAAAATCATAGGTCCGGCCTTCCTTGTCATTGTGCAGTGAAGTTCCTGACCGATACGCAGATGCAGCCACGGAGCTGCGCCCCGTAGCTCTAGAAACTATCTTTACCTGACAATGGAAAATCGCCATTCTTCGAACATGCCATAGGCAGAGTTGCGCAGCAACTCGTATGTGCGCCTTTAATGCATACGAACAGGACTATCGCCATACTACCTCAGCCAACAGTACAAATGTTGCTTGAGAAAACTGCGACAGTCGATCAAACTACCGAAAACTGACGCAACAAGAGGATACGTGAGAGAATGGCTAGACGGGATATCGATCAGCGGATTGCGGAATTGGAAGAACAGGCCAAAGCACTGAAGGCGCGAAAGGCTGCAACAGAAAGAGCCAACGAGACCCGCCGCACCGTTGTGCTAGGATCGCTGATCCTGCAAGAGATCGACAAAGACACAGAGGCCTCCAAGGCACTGCAATCATGGCTCGCCAAGGAGCTGCCGGAAAAACTGACGCGTGATCGTGACCGGGAAATTTTTGCGGAACTGCTGGCGAAAATCAGCGGTAACCATGATGCCTAGCCCGCGCCTTCCCCGGTGGCTAACGGGTGAACAGGCCAAAAGCCTGACGCGCATGAAATGGGCCTTCCTGCTGATGGCTGGCCTGTCGGTTTACTCGATTGTCGGGCAAGGCGCGAACTACACGAAAGCGCCATTGAGTGGCATTGCGTGGATAGTCGGTATTGCCGTTTTCGGATTTTTTGCGGTCGCCGCTTCGCGGCGACAAGGTGCGCGTGTTGTCTCTCAGTACGTTCAAGGAAAACACGGCGTTCGTCGCGTCCTCGCCTTCGTGGGCGTTCTTTGGGTGACGGTGATTGGATCGACCTATGTCACCCGCTTCATCGTCAATCTAATGCGTGACAGCGCCGTCTTTGATCCCGGCTATAACTCTTACGTTTCAGGCGCTCCAATTGTCGCATTCCTTATTGCGACCGGGGCGCTCTTACTCGTGTTTTTCCTGCTCGGTCGATCCGCGCTGAGCGCACCGGATGGAGTCAGCCGCGAGCACATGAGAGGGGCTGATTTTGCCTCTCGCGAAAGCTACCTTGCGGAGCTGCAAAAGCGCTATCCAGAACGAACGCCCGCGCCGGAAATTGCAGGTGTTCCTTTCCCGCCCGGACACGAGCGAATGCATACCGCAATCGCCGCCTCGACAGGTGCAGGAAAGACCACGGCGCTGCGCGGCCTACTCGAAACGATCCGGGCACGTGGGGACCGGGCAATCGTGCTCGATAACAACAGCGAGTTCATGCGCGCCTTCCGTCAGGATGGCGATTTTATCCTGTCGCCGTTCCACGAGGAAACGGTGGGCTGGCGGCTATCGAACGAGGCGCGCGACCTTTACGATTGGGACCGCCTCGCTTCCGGCTTCGTGCCGGAAGGAAACGGCAATTCCGCCGAATGGCACGACATGGCGAAATCGCTTTTTGGAGCGGTCGGCGCTGGCCTGTTCGAGGTCTATGACGGCAAGTTCACCAATGCCGAGCTACAGCGCGTCTTGATCGCGGCTGAAGCCGACGAGCTGGCCCCGCTCGTCAGCGGGACCACCGCCGAGGTTCTGGCCGCGTCCGACGACTACAACGCGCGTCGGCTTCAGTCTGTCCGTATGAGCTTCATCGCCAACCTAAAGGCGTGGCGCTACGTCAAGGACGGCGATTTCTCGCTGCGCGACTGGATTGCATCGGACACATCCGAATGGATGTTCCTCCCCTACTCCGACTATGAAATGACCCTTGCCCGCGACCTGTTGGCCGCATGGGTCGATATCATGGTGACATCGGCACTCAACCGGCGAGAAGGCCCCGCCCCTCTCCGCACTACATGGATCATTGTGGACGAGCTAAACTCCCTTGGCGAAATCCCGGCGCTGCTCGTCGGCGCTACGCGCCTGCGCAAGGCCGGGGTTGCCATCGTCGTCGCCGTGCAGGATTTCGCCCAGCTCCGCGAAACCTACAGCGACAACCGGGCCGAAACGCTGATGAACAATTTCAGCAATAAGCTGGTGCTGCGCACCACCGAAGGTAACGCGGCTGAGTACCTGTCCAAGCAGCTTGGCGACAGGGAGATGCAAGAGGATCATACCAGCTTCGGCACTGGCGGGGGCGGCTCCCTCACTTACTCGACCAACATTGTGATGGAGCGGCTTGTGCTGCCGTCCGAGATCCAGAAGCTTCCCGATCTGGAAGGCTATCTGAATTTCGCGGGGGACTGGCCGGTAATCAAGGTGAAAATACCCTTGCCAGAGTAAGCGGTCCCGGCGCTACGCGCCGGGGCTTTTGTTAGTGCGGCCCTCCGGCTCTCTACGGCGCAATATGGAAGCGCGTTCGCCTTCGAGCCGGGACTTAAAACAACTCTGCCATTTCAGATCTAGTATAGCTTCACCATGAGAAACTTGAGTTTAGGTTTCGCTCCGCAAGCAAGCCGCGACTGCCTGTGCAGCAGTATCGACATGGATCGGATGCGGTTTGCCGTTTCGCAAACTCCAAACGGAATAGCCCTCCCGTCCTTGTTTTTCGAAGCGATCGTTCCACAGACCTTGTGTAACAAGCCGGATGATAAGGTCGGGGCCAGACCCAACTTTGTTGATGAACAATAGCTTCCGACCGGCATCTTCAACAATGAGATGTGAATAGCACCGAGATTTGTAGACGCCTTCTTTCCTAATTTTGAGGCAAGAAGAGCATCATGAGCAAATCGAATTTCAGCGAAGAGTTTAAGCGTGACGCGGTGCGCCAGATCACGGAGCGAGGCTATCCGGTTGCCGAGGTTTCGCAGCGTCTCGGCGTCAGCCAGCATTCGCTCTACGAATGGAAGAAGAAGTTTGCTGCGTCGAACGCCAAGGGCAACGACGAGACCGAGGAGATCAGGCGGCTAAAGAAGGAACTGGCTCGCGTTAGCGAGGAGCGAGATATCCTAAAAAAAGCGGCCGCGTATTTCGCCAGGGATGCAAAGTGAAGTACGCGTTCATTGCTCTGCATCGCTTGCAGTTTTCGGTGCGGACGATGTGCCGCCTTCTGCGGGTTCATCCCAGTGGATTTTACACCTGGCTGAAGAACCCGCTGAGCAGGCGAGCCAACGAGGACAAACGACAGACCGATCTGCTCCTGAAGGCATGGGAAGAGAGCGGGAAGGTCTACGGTTATCGCAAGCTGCACGACGACCTTCTCGATCAGGGCGAGATATGCTGCCCGAACCGGGTTGCGCGTCTGACCCGTCTCGCCGGGATCAAGGCGCAGATTGGCTACAAACGCCGTCCCGGCATCTATGGCGGCAGGCCTGCCGTCGCTATCGACAACACGCTCGACCGGCAGTTTGACGTAGCGGCTCCGGACAAGGCCTGGGTCACGGACATCACCTATATCCGGACCTGCGAAGGTTTTGCTTATTTGGCCGTCGTCATCGACCTCTATTCCCGCCGGGTCATCGGCTGGGCGATGCAGAGCCGCCAAACCACGGACGTCGTATTGCAGGCTCTGCTCATGGCGGTGTGGCGACGCAAACCGAAGGACAAAGTGCTGATCCACTCCGATCAGGGCTCGCAATTCACCAGCATGGACTGGGCCTCGTTCCTCAGGCACCACAATCTGGTTCACTCGATGAGCCGACGCGGCAACTGCCATGACAATGCGGTGGCCGAGAGCTTCTTCAATCTTCTGAAGCGAGAGAGGATACGTCGCAGGGTCTACCGTTCACGCGATGAAGCTCGCCAGGACGTGTTCGACTACATCGAAATGTTCTACAACCCGAAACGCAAACACGTCAGGAACGGGATGCTGTCACCCGTCGAGTTCGAGAAGCAGCAGAAAATCTAACCCGAGGGTGTCTACGAAACTCGGGGCTATTCAATGGTCGCCCTTTGTATCAATAGCGGCGATTGCTTGATCACCTATCCAAACAACGAAATCGGGATTGAAGTTTTTGGTACCCCCTGCTGTTAGCAGCGGGATTTCAAAGCACCCACGTGGGGGGTTCCTAAACCAAACGCGCTGCGTCTTATCGAGCGCTTGCGCAAAATCGCGCTCAAAACCGTTGAGCCCGCTGTAGCTGTCGTGGATGGAAAAGGTAAATGATGAGGCCGCAGCTGGATCAATGGAAACCGCAGGCACTTCAAAAGCACCAGCAAAATTATGAATGACATTCGAATTGTCGATATACGCTGCTACAACCTTTCGAGCAGCATCCCGTATCTGGTCGGCCGCCGGGCTGGTAAACTCGACCAAGGCGTCGAACTTAGGGTCCTCGATGTCACAGAGATTGATTGCTCTTCGGTAAGATTTTTCGACTTCCCTTACGAAAATCCACCGTGCCGTGACACGGTTTGAATGCTCAACTTCAACCCATTCCTCATGGGCAGCTTTGCCACCTCCGATATCTTGGAGGACCTGAATGCGCGTACCAGCACCCACAGTATTGGGGTTGTTTCCACGATAGTCTTGTACGCTGGCGAGTATTTTTCTGATGGGTTCCTTAGCCAATGCCGCCTGAATAGAAAGCTCGGGAAGCTGCTTCACCTTTTTAGGGGGCATTATCAACTTAGAAGCAGCGCCCTTTCCGCCAGTAAAGACGGTGAGAGCGATCTCAGGCGTCTCACTGCCAATCTTAGCCTGAACTTCCTTCAAAACTTGATCGAAAACGGCCTTCTGGTCCGTCCGGATATAAAATTGCGCAGTGTTGAGAATCGGATCAGGATAATGTTGTGCTTGCGGCTGACGGAGGACCCGGCCCACGACCTGCGTCACCTGGTCTTTCGATCCCATGTCTTTGTCGACATATGCAAAGTAGCATGATGGGTCATCCCAGCCCTCCTGAAGGGTCTGGTTGAATATAATGTGCTGGTAGTTTCCAGAGATGAAGCGGTCGTAGTCATTATCCCCTCCATTGAATAGAACAAATTGCGGAGGAGGCGGAGCCTTTTGCTCGAATTTCAAATTACAATACACGGCGATTGTCGAGGGATCTATGCCTCTGTTCTCAACTAAGTGCCGCCAGATTTGGATAGGCCGTGCCTGCCGTTCCGAGAAACGCAGTGCAGGATTGTCCGGAACACCCGAAACGATGTTCGTATTGCTGACATAGATTGCTTTCGGACGGAACGGTAGCCCCGCAGCTTCAGCAGCGGCCTCTGTCCTTTTCATGCTCTCAAGCATGTCATCGACGGCGACCTCCATAGGGGTCACATATCCGCCAAGCATTATCTGTTGTTTGACAAGGCCGGACGCGACTACATCGCTGCTTTTCACCGCCGTTACTAGGTTGTCGTCTGTCCAATGCTTTTCTTGTTTCAGGCGCGTGATTATCCGGCCTAACTCAGGTGGAATGCGAGTGGTCGCACTGGCTGCGATCAGCGCATCTGGCTCAAGGTCGAGGAGTAGTTGCGTTTGCTGATCTGAGAGGTTGTGTCCTTCGTCATACACAATGATGAACGGCCGACGTCGTCCAGCGTTATCGCGGCGCTTTTTCAACATCTCCCATAGAGAAGCGTCCCCTAAGTCGAGTGCCAGTTGATAAATCAACCGGTCACCCTTCTCCTGATCGGCTTGGTTAAATTTGCCAACCGTTGCAACTAGGATTAAGCCGCCTTGCGAGTTCTCGATGTCTCGCTGCTTACAGTCCATCAGAGGTTTTGTGGTGAAGGAGCCAGCAAGCTCCGCATATTTGCCCGAGGCAAGATTTTGCAAAGTTTGCCAGACTACGACTTTGCCTTTTGAGAGCCAAAGCACGACTGGCTCTACCCCTAGGTGGCTACGAATCTGGCTAACAGTGTCAGCCAATATTACAGTTTTGCCACTGCCTGTTAGTGCATTGAGGTTCTGAAAGAACGGAACCGGTCGTGTCCGGGTACTCATAAGTGGATCTGAGGCGTAGGCTGAAAACCGCTCAGCAATCTGTGACGATGCCGCAATCTGGAAGGGAAACAAATGCATTAAATGTCTCCATCTTCGTTGAAGCTGTCACTCGATTCATTCAGACCTAAATGTGCGAGGATTTTATCTGGTATTTTGTAAAAGATGACATTCCTAGACTGATAGAGTTCATAGCGAGCGTAGACGTGGTAGGGTTGTTTCAACCCTGCCTTCTTCCCTTCAGCGATGACAGTTGCATAACTCTCTTCGTCGAGCTGACCGACCTTGTCGCCGCCATTCCAGATCAAAAAATACCCTTCGTTCTGGTCGTTACGGCCGACCAGATATTTGAAGCCTTCGCTCTCAAACCGGATCAAGCCAGTGCTGCCGCGCCGACTGTTATCCCAATGAGAAGTAATAACCAGATCGATCAGCTCCTCTTTTTTCATTGTGAGCACAGCACGACTATCAATTTTTTGAGTTAACTGCCGAAACTGAAAGCCTCCCGGAACCGGGTCCGCTGACTTTTCGAACGACCCGTCACTGCTCGGTCGCTCTCCTGTAATTGCACAGCGCAAACGAAGTTGCGTTAGGCCGCGTGCATACTTGTCCCCTCGATCCGGCGCACCTTGTTCAATCAGGATAAACCGCCTTGCTGCACCTGCAAGCTTGTTCAACTCAAGCACGGCATGACCGGTTGTTCCTGAGCCAGCATAAGGATCCAGCACTAAGCCACCTGATGGGCACCATAGCTGGATGATTTTCATCATCAGCTTCATCGGCTTTACAGTGTCAAAGCGATGACCTTTGCCAATGATGCTATTTAACTCAGACAAACCAGCCTGACTGTGCCCGGATTCCTCATGGTCCCAAGACTGCGAACCCAGCTCAAGAGGTGTCGTGTAATCCTCATCCGCCCAATACGTCAGCGGAACCTTTCCCTTCTTAACGTCCCCTAGGTAGCGTTTTACTCGGGGCCGTCCGTCTCCGCTTTTTAGAAAATGAAGGAACGGCCAGACCTGTGTATCTCTAACTTCCTGAGCCTTCGTCCGCGCCTTGCTGATAACGATATTGTCTAGAAGATCTAAACCCTCAACAACTGGATCTGTGTCGAGGTTTTGCCCCTGATTCATTTTAACGTCGGGTGAGCCCTTCAGCATCAACGCCTTCGGCCGCCCGTCGTTGATATCTCGCTCAATATACTCAGTTCCCCATTGCTCAAGATAAGCCTTTAGGTTGCTGCGAGGAACGCGCCACGAATTGGCTCCAGGGTAATGGAGGGCACCGGTAAATGGTGACTGTATTGCGTAACGATCTCGCTCACGAGCTTCGCGTCGCGTTGGATCGCCGCTCGTCCATGGCTGTTTGTCACCATCCTCCATCTTATAACGAGCGTTCATCGTCTCAGTGCGCAGGGTTAGCGCAGTTTTTGCTGAAGCTTTGTCTTTGGAATATACTGGAGTTGCCCCCAAAAGACCGGACATGCTCAGGTTTGAGATTGCGAGCTGATGAACTCGCGCGGCGATTGATATCCTAAAGCACTGTGCGGGTGAAGATTGTTGTAGTGCTCGAACCAGAACGGCAGTTGCGCCATGACGGTTTCGGCGTCGGGGGTTGGATTCACCGAGACGTAATCGCGCTTGAAGGTTTTGACGAACGCCTCGGCCATGCCGTTCGACTGTGGGCTTCGCACCGGTGTCGTGCACGGTTCCATGCCGATCTCGCGCAGCAAGGATGCGGTGTCCCTGGCGATGAAGCAAGAGCCGTTGTCGGTGAGCCATTCGATGGGTTCGGACAGCATGTTGATGCGGCCGAAGCGGTTCTCGACAGCGGTGATCACGAGGTCCTGCACGTCTTCGCTCTTGATACCTTCGGTGGTGGCGACATGGGCGATTGCTTCACGGTCGCAGCAGTCGAGGGCGAAGGCGACACGGACCTTCTCCTTGTTGTCGCAGCCGATCTCGAAGCCGTCGGAGCACCATCTGATGTTCGAACGCTCGACGGCGACCCGGCCGTCGTGAAGGCGATCATCGACCGCTCCGGTATGACGCACCAGCAGCAGATTGTGCAGCTTCATCACCCGGTAGACCCGCTTGGCATTGGGCCACGAACGCCCCAGTTTCCGGGCATTCCGACGCAGGATGGCATGGACACGCCGATAGCCGTAGGTGGGCGTATCGGCGATGACGGCCTTGATGTCCTCCACCAGCTCGCGATCAGGTAGAGGCGGGCGTCCTCTGGCTCTGGAAGGGGAACCTGCGGCACGCGCAGCGATATTCGAGCGGGCGACACCTAGAGTTTCGCAGACGGTCTTCATTCCAAAATCCCCCTCGGAAGAGAGAGCGAGCGCAACAGATGTTTTTTTGGGCCACCGGCGATTTCGAGGGCTTCCTTCAGGATTTCGCTCTCCATAGTCTTCTTGCCCAACAGGCGTTGCAACTCCTTCACCTGGGCCTGAAGCGCCCGGTATTCGGAAGCCGGAACGACCTCCTCTTCGGCGGCCGTCGCCGTCAGTGCCCCTTGGGACGCCAGCTTGCGCCAGGCGAACAACTGGTTCGGCTGGATGCCGTGCCGACGTGCGACGATGCTCACCGTCGCGTCCGCCTCATAGGTCTCATGGATGATCGCCAGCTTCTCTGCCGTGCTCCAGCGCCGCCGACGCTCCGGCCCGGAGAGAACTTCCATCTTAAAATTGCTGCTAGTCATATTACCAACATTACTCCTACCCACTTAGCTAAGTGGGGGAGCATGTCCGGGCCTTTCGGGGGCTAATTCATATACGAGAACATATTCTGTGGCAGTGGAAACATGAGAGCTGTCATTCTTAGGCGAATATGATTTTTGCCAATTAATGATCGCAATCCGATTTTCTTCGCCGAAGATCTCGTCAAGCATCATACCTAAATGGAAAAGTTCATTATCGTCTATGCAAATAGCGAGAACACCAGAGGGCTTGAGCATTGCATACATCATGTGAAGGCGTGGCAGCATGGCCTTCATCCACTTGGTATGTCTTGAGCCATCTTCCAGTTTCACTATTTGACCAAGGTCCGGATCGTTAGGATCTTCGTCCCATTTGTCGTTGTACCTAAATGTTTGCCCCGTATTATATGGAGGGTCCGTGAGGATGAGATCAACCTGCCCCCGTTCCTTATACAAAGTCACCATCGCTTGAAGGTTTTCACCTTCGATGAGTAGATTTTTAACCTGCTCTTCGGGCTCTCCTACACAGAGATCCTTTTTAATAATTGTCTGCCGAGGGCGAACCTTCTTAAAAACTTCGTGAGAAAACCGTTTTCCATGGAAGTTTATAGATACTCCTCCATCAACCATCGAACGAATTATGTGAATAAGCTCTTCCTTAGACATAAAATCCAAAGAAGATTCCGGTGATATGATTTTTTTTGGCTCACTCATTATCGATGTTCTTCTTTGATTTTCTGTAATTTTTCATGATCATATCGAGACTATTGAACTTTGATTGATCCTAGGAGGTCTGGCTTATTGGTTGCTGGGCTTTTTACACGCCTGCTCTTCTGACAGAAGCATGAATTTCGTAAGCTCTTCAGCAGTCATTCGTTTGCTATTCAGGCGACAGCAAGCGTCAGATGCCCGATCGGATCTGCCGTAGGCCGCACCGTAATCTCGATATCGTAACCAAGACGATTCAGGGCATCCATCAACTTGCGCTCTGACAGGTTGGCGAGATCGCCACGCAACAGCGCCGATACCTTTGGCTGAGGAAGACCCATGCGCCGCCCGGCCTCCTCCTGCGTCAGTCCAAGCCTGCGCACGGCCTTGGTGATCTCGATCATTAGGCCCGATTTGACCTTGAGCTTGTCGGCGTCAGGTAGACCAAGATCGGCAAAAACATTGCCGGAGCTGCTCGTGACCTCGATCCCATTAACGACGCGGGTTTGCATCTTTCATCTCCTTGGCTAGAGCCTCAGCCACTTTGAGCCTTGCACGAACAACGTCCATGTCCGCCTTTGGCGTGGCAATGCCACTTTTGCTCTTCTTCTGGAAGCAATGCAGCACAAACACCGCTTCCTCGAACCTGACGGTGTAAACGGCCCGGTAGGTACCGCCAACATCGTTCTCGACCACTTCCAGCACGCCAGCGCCGCCAAAGCCCTTGAGCACCTTTGACGCCGGATGCTGTTCGCCGTGCTGCGCGAAATGCAGCGCAAACCCGACCGACTTCCGCACATCTGCCGGGAGCTGCATCAGGTCCTTGTGGCTGCTGCCTATCCACTCAAGGGGTCGTTCTTCCAGCTTCATACAAACCCTATACCTGTTCTGGTATATTTTTCAATCCCGATCATTCGGGCGATCACGCAACCATGCAATCATGCAATCATGCAATCATGATTTCCCTTTAGTCGTCACCCTCGCGAACCACCGGGTAATTGTATTTGACGAAAAGCAGGTTCAGCGCCTCGGCAACAAGCCGCTCCTGTGGAATCCGCTTGCCCTGTGGATCGCGGGTTCGAAAGCTGAGTTCTGCCAGCGTTTCCCAATAGGCCGGAGGGAGATAGTAGGTTTTGGCCGACTTGTTGGCACGGGAGGGAGCAACATAGTTCCCGGCCTGCGCAGTAGGCACGGCCGGGCGGCTTTTGCGTTCCTCGACCACCTCGGCGGCTGCTGGAACGGGTGCCGTTTCGGCTTCAGGCGCGCGGGCATCAGCACTTTTCATGGCTGATGCCAGGAGGGATGGTTTTCGGCTCATGATTTCATCCTTTCATGCTTTCCTGCAAGCATGCTTGCCTGTTCCGTAAGGAATGCGAACAAGGCCCCGATTTCCGTTGCTGCCCGGCCCTGCGGTTCGATCTCATGGGGGGTCTGACCCAATGCTGGCGCGTCCTCGAAAGTCTTGAGGCGGGATAGGTGAACCGGGGCAACTGCGATATTGAAGCGCTCTGTAATGGCGGCGGCGTCGTCGGTCGCCCGGCCCCCCGCGTTCGGATGAACCAGATTCAGCACCACAAAGGCGGGCGGGCTTCCTGCCATGTCGAGCAGCCGCTTAAGCGGCTCCAAGGTGTCGATTGCGAAAATCTGAGCCTGTGTGGGGATAAGGACGATATCGGCGTGTTTCGCCGCCTCGGTGCTGGCGCTGTCCATCTTCCCGGGCGTGTCGATAAAGACCCAATCCATCCCAAGGCCACGATAGGCGTCCAGTGAGCGCCTGATAGCGCCTGGCTGGATTGATGCCACGTCCGGGCCGTCACCTGTACGGCGATCAAACCAGTCAACCGCATTGGTTTGCGGATCGAGATCGAGAAGCGCCGACTTCTTACCGGCTAGGTGAGCCGCGACGGCAAGAGACGTGGCAATGGTCGTTTTGCCCGTTCCGCCTTTCTGTGTGCAGAAAGCTACTGTAATCATGCTTTCATCCTTTCATGAAATTAAGCTTACATGCTTGCATATCAACATGAAAGCATGTTTGCATTTCTAAATCGTAAATTACTCGTCCTCGTCGGCCGATAGGGGCTGCTCGCACTCGCCGCAAATCAGCTTCGTGTCGGGTTTAGCCCATGCGTGAAGATCGCAGACCGGGCACGTGTACCGCGTCTTGCTCGCTGCCTTGGCCTTCCGCTTCTTGCGGGCGTCGGCGTCATCCCAAAGCTCGACATAGAGCGCCGAAAAATCGGGCTGCGTCGCCAGCTCGGCATAAGCACGCGCGAAAGGTCCACCGGCGATGATGTAGTGGCTGCACGATTGCCCGGTTTCCTTGCCGCCCGGCTGGCCGGTATCGGAAGGATGCAAACCGATCTCGTGCATTTTCGCCGCCCACTCCTTGTTGTGGTAGCCGCTGCGCGACGGCTTGCCGAAATGATGCTGCCACAGGTGCGCCATCTCATGGGCGAGGGTCGATAGGCTCTGCTCGTCGGTGCGGCTGGAAAGTGCGACGGGTTCAGGGCGATTTCGTCCGTGATCTCCGCCCCGTCCTTCGATCCGAACCGCGCCCCGGCGAAATAGCCATAAGCTTTGTTTTTGCGCTGCAACGTCACGAGGCAGGGGGAAAGCTGACCGCCAAACAGCCGGTCATTGAAAAAATCATAGGCCCGATTGAGGGCGGCATAGGTTTTCGAGGTCGGGCTTGCGGAAATCATGGCTACCTCGTTGTATCGTACGAAACAACAATAAAAGATTTCATGATTACATGCAAGCATGATTTCATGATTTGGCGCTGCCCTCTCCACACGCTTTCCTCGAAAGCCCATGCGACGACTGCCGTAGACGCGAACGATGAGTTTTTTGGCGACGCGGGTGCAACGAGCTGCTTCAGCCGTCAGCCAGAAGGTGGTTTGCGACTAGCAAACCGCTGAAAGCGGCCCGTAGGGCTACCTTCTGGCTGTTGGAAAGGCTGTCCGTTCTTAGTTTTGAATCCGTAGGTATCTGTGGACGCCGGTTTTCTGACACCCTTGAACTTAAAGCCAAGGTTCGGCCGAAAGCGCTTTAGCCAGCTCAGCCAGGTCTTGCAGACAATCGTGATGACGTTGGAAAGCCACTTGTTACGCCACTGTGGCCGGTGCTGCACGCTTAACAGGCCTCGGTCCCTCGCCTTCCTGATAGCGTTTCGAGCCGTGGTCTGGCCGACGCCAGCCCTATCCGCGATCTCCGCGACTGTGCAGCGGCAAGCCCCAAGCTCCCGAACATCGGCCGCAATGATGTAGAGCGCTGCGCGCTCTCCCTCCGTGATGCCTTCATAGTCATCGGTCGGGGGCAGGGAGGCTAACCCGCCCAGCCGTTGTTTCCTCGCCCACCGTTCTGGATCGCGCACGCCGCTAGCCGCCTGCTCGCGTGACTGATCGGATTTGGGTCGCTGTGGGAACCAGCTCCGGGAAGGGGGGAGGCGCTTTTCCCGTGCTTCTTGGAGGTCATCGAGGCGTTGAAGCGCCATTTGGTGCAGAAGAGAAACCTCACGGTCTTCGAGTTCGCCACCGGGAGCGTGTTTACTTAGGCGGGAATAAAGCATCCCTATGAAGCTATCTACCTGCGCCCGACTGGTGAATTGCGCGATAGCTCTCAGCAGATCAACGACATTATCGACGCTCGTACCCGTTAGGATACGCGTCTTCTCTCGCGGTGCCCCTGCTAGCACCGCTCCCACTTGTCCAAACATCGTCCTTCGTCCTCCATCTGGAGGGCATGGACAGCGGACAAAGATTCAGCGTTCCCGCAAGAGAGACCTCTTGCAGGGTAGTGATCTTCCGACTATGTTGGAAAGCATTCTTACGGGCTTCCCAACACGGTCGTTCCGATAATCCAAAAACCCCTTACCGTTGGCGCGGTTAGGGGTTTTTCGTTTTATGCCCTCGGTGCTTTTTCGATATAGAACCTCAAAGCTTCTTCGATAATCGGCGCGCGCGATTGTACGCCCCGCTGTTCCTTGAGCTTGTCGATAGCCTCGATTAGCTCGTTAGAAACAAAAGTGGTGAGCGACGTACGTCCAGCAGCAGCCTGTCGCGCACGATGCGCGGCGACGTCCTTCCGAATCTGTTCCGTACGTTGCTTCATTCTTACATGTAAGCGGCGATTTGGCCGATTCTGCAACCCCTTATTTTCCAAGGGCGCGATTTTGGCACTTATGCAGGCAGTGGAAAGCATCAACCGCGCCCGCCTGTCAGGCCGCGCAGCTCGTCACGTATGAAGTCACCGAAAGGGGCTTGAGCCTCGTAGAAACGGCCCGTAGCGGCCTGCCACGGGTAGATTGAAAGTACGTGTAAAAAGTTCACAAGGGCAGGTCGAACGGCAAGGGCTTCGGGATGAGCGGGGCTGGCCGCTCGTCCATGTCGAGCTCGTATTTGCCGAACCGGCGGATATGCTTGCGGGCGTAAGGGCTGAGGGCTGCGGCGAACTCCGGCGTGACACGATGCCCGTCTGCGGTCATTGACGAGAGTACGTCCGTCAAATCGGAGACATTGGAGAGCATGATCGCGTTGGCGACCAGGCTGGCATATTTGAGCTGCTTTTCCTGTTCGACCGGATCGCCGCTCTTGATGATTGGACCGCCGAAGGTAATCCAGTCGAGGAAATCGTTGAAGGATTCGATTTTCGTGGTCTCGGCGCGGATTGTGCGCCGAATCTCGGGATTGGCGATGTAGCGCAGCAGGAACAGCGTGCGCTCGACCCGACCGAGTTCGCGGAATGCTTGGTACAGTCGGCTTTTGCGGTTGTGCGAGCCGAGTTTGCGCAGCAACATGGAGGGCAGGACCAAACCGGCCTGGATGGAGAGGATCACCTGCATCATGTCCTGCCAATGGGTTGCGATCAGGCGCCAATCAATTTCGCGGGTGAAGAGCCTGTCGATATGCTGGTAGCGCACCGATTGGTCGGGACGGTAAAAGGCGACGTCGCCCCAGTTGCGCATGCGCGGCATCAGCATGATGCCGAGAAGGCGCGAAAGACCAAAGACAGGCTCGCTCTGGCCTTGGGTGTCGGCATGGAGGGTATCCGGTTGGACCGTGGATCGGTTCTTCATAAGCCCATCCAGGATATGGACGGCCTCCCAGACGCCGCAGGGGATGAAGGTCGTGAACAGCGCGATATAGTTGTCGGCGATATGATGGTAGGCGATGCCGCCATAGGCGCCGTAACGGATGTGTTGGGCGCCCAGCAGGTTGTTTTCGCGAAGCGGGACGTGGGTGCCATCGGCGATCGCGGCGCGTCCCGCGCCCCAGAGTTTTGGCAAGGCAAAGCGATTGTAGGCGTTGATCAGATCGGTCATCGCGGCTTCGAGCTTGGGCGTATCGATATGCTGGGCATTGAGCCGGCGCAACGTATTGGCGCTGGCGATGCCGGGTGCGTGCCGAGCGGCTTGGACCGGGCCAAGATTGCAGCCGTAGCCGAAAGTGGTGAAGACATAGCGCTGCTCCGCTCTGCCGAGCTTC
>NZ_JAPPRN010000005.1:0-21060 GCF_026672675.1 Ensifer sp. SL37
GGAAGGCAGCGTTCTCATCGTCGAGCGCTGGATCCTGGCGCGGCTGCGCAACGAGCACTTCTTCAGCCTTGCCGACCTCAACATCCGGATCAGCCAGCTTCTCGACGATCTCAACAATCGGCCGATGCGCCGCATCGGCAAGTCCCGGCGTCAGCTCTTCGAGGAAATCGAACGTGCGGCACTTGCGCCGCTTCCGGCAACCGCCTTCGAATATGCCGAATGGAAATCGGCGAAGGTCCATCCCGACTACCATGTCGAGGTCGATAAGGCCTTCTACTCTGTGCCGCATCGCCTGATCGGCCGGCAGGTCGAGGTTCGCTTGACCTCCCGGATCGTCGAAGTCTTCCACGATCACAAGCGTGTCGCCAGCCACCGCCGCACCTCGCAGCGCGCCGGGCACGTCACCGTCAGCGAGCACATGCCGAAGACGCATCAGCACTATGCCAACACCACGCCGGCGAGCCTGATCAAGCAGGCCGCGAAGGTCGGCGGCAATACGGCGATTCTGGTCGAGCGGCTGATGCGCGACAGGCCGCATCCGCAACAGGGATACCGCGCCGCGCAGGGCGTTCTGTCACTCTCGCGTCGCTACGGCCCCGAGCGTCTCGAGGCGGCATGCGAACGGGCGCTGACGATCAATGCGCTCAGCTATTCCTCCGTCAGCACCATCCTCAAATCCGGCCTCGATCAGGCTCCGCCCGCCGCCGAGCCGGTTAAGCCCGCTCCTCCACACAACAACATCCGCGGCAGCTCCTATTACCAGTGAAGAAAGGAAGCCTCTCAATGCTCACTCATCCAACCCTCGACCAGATGCTCGCTCTCGGCCTGTCCGGCATGGCGACAGCTTATCGCGAACTGAGCGACCAGCCGCAGGGCAACGATCTCAGCCGCGATGAATGGCTCGGCCTGATGCTCGACCGGGAGATCGCCGTTCGTGCCGACAAGCGCCTGACCAATCGGCTGGTAACTGCCAAACTGCGCTTCCCCGACGCCTGTATCGAGAACGACTTCGCCGCAACACGGGGGCTCGACCGTCGGCAAATCCTCTCGCTCGCGCAAGGAGCATGGCTCAAAGCCCATGAACATCTGATCCTCACCGGACAAACGGGAACAGGCAAAACCTGGCTCGCCTGCGCCATCGGACGACAGGCCGCGCGGCTCGACTATTCCGTTCTCTATGTCCGCATGCCCAGGCTCTTCGAGGATCTGGCGCTCGCCCGTCTCGACGGCCGCTTCCCACGACTGGTCGACAAGCTCGCCCGCGTCCAACTGCTGATCCTCGACGATTGGGGCACGCATGCCCTCACCGATCAGCAGCGGCTGGATCTCCTGGAAATCTTTGAAGAGCGCTATCGCAGGAAATCGACCCTCATCACTGCGCAACTGCCGGTCCCCCAATGGCATGAGATGATCGGCGAGCCGACGATCGCCGACGCTATTCTCGATCGCATCGTTCACAACGCCCATCGAATTGCCCTCGAAGGCGACAGCATGCGAAAGCCAAAATCACGGCCGCTCTTGACCACAACGCAAAACGACGAAATCAATAGCCGCTGACATCAACCAGGCGGACGAAAGTCGATCCCGTGAAACTGTCCGGGAATTAATGAAACGACTGTCCGCAATTTACCGGAATCGGTGTCCCGTTAATCCGAAATCCGCAGGCGACGAAGTTGCGCAGGAGAATACCCGGGGTCCGAAACTTGAATCCCAGGGCTTGGTGAAGCGCTGCATGATCGGCGAGGAGCTGGCTCAGCATGGCAGCTCTCGGAGCATGTCGCAGCCTATCTGGCGGAACGCTCGATGCTCGGCTTCAGGGCAGCGGCCCCGACGCTCGGCTGCTGAGGTCCTTTGCAGGTTTCGCCGACGAGTAGGACTGCGGCACACTGACCAACGACCTTGTCATCCGCTGGACAAAGGAGCGGTCGCGCATCAGTCTCCCCTTCACCTGGGCTGGACGGCTGGCAGTCGTGAAGCCTTTTGCGGCCTACATGACGCGCCTGGATCCGGCGACAGAGTTTCCAGAAACGCAGATATTCGGAAAGTCGCGGCGGAGACTGACGCCCCATATCTATACCGACGACGAGATCCTCGGCCTAATGGCCGCGGCCCGCGCGCTCCAATCGCAGGGTGAACTGCGATCGGTCGTGTTCGAGGCGTTGATCGGATTGATCGCCGCAACCGGCCTGCGCATTTCGGAGGCGATCAACCTGCGCTGCTGCGATGTCGATATCGAAGCCTGCTGTGCAACGGTGCGCATGACCAAGTTCCGCAAGTCTCGGCATGTGCCGTTTCATCTGTCGGTTGCCAACGCGCTTGGTTCATATCTGCATATTCGAGAGCGTTTCGTCAGGCTGGAGGAGGAGCAAGCTTTCTTCACCATCGCAAGTGGGCAACGCCTCAACAAGCGAACCGTTTACGGCGTCTTTCAACGACTTCGCCTCGCAGCCGGAATCGTGCCGCGCGGTTCCTATCCCCACGTTCGCATTCATGATCTGAGGCACACCTTCATCTGCCGCCGGCTGGAGCGCTGGCAAGCAGACGGATGCGACATCGACAACGCCATCGCGGCGCTCTCGACCTATGTCGGTCATACCAAAGTGTCAGACACCTATTGGTACATGACTGGCATCCCCGATCTGATGGCTATCGCCGGATCGCGTTTCGAAGGCTTCGCCCTCGGGGAGGACGCCCATGTCTGATCGCAAGGCGCCGTCCCTCTCTAACCTCGTCCAGCGCTTCTTTCTCGAGCATCTTGGCCAACACCGTGCCGTCAGTCGTCAGACGGTTGCAGCCTATCGCGATACGCTGAGGCTGCTCCTGGGATTTGCCGCACAGCGACTGCACCGAACACCAAGCGCGATTGCGCTGTTGGACCTCGACGCGCCGTTGCTCCTGGCGTTTCTTGATCATCTCGAGAACGAACGTGGCAACAGCGTGCGAAGTCGCAATGCGCGCCTCGCGGCAATACGGACTTTCCTAAAATACGCTGGACACCACGACATCGATGCTCTGGCCACCATCGAACGGGCGCTCGCAATCCCGCAAAAGCGATTTGACCGGCCCATGGTCGGCTTTCTGTCGAGAGATGAGATCCGCACCATCATCGAGGCCCCGGACGCTAGAACTTGGGCTGGCCAGAGGGACCGCGCCATGTTCAGCACCCTTTACAATACAGGCGCGCGTGTTTCCGAGATGATCGGCGTGCGCTGGGGCGATGTCGTGCTCGAAGGACAACCGGCTGTCCATTTACATGGCAAAGGTCGCAAGGATCGATCAGTACCGCTGTGGCGAACAACGGCTTCGCTGCTTCGTAGCTGGCGTCGGCGGCTCGGTGAGCCGCCTGCCGATGCGATGCTTCTTCCAAACCGCAGTGGTGGCCGGATGACACGCTCGAACGTGACGCAAAGGCTACAGCTTGCGGTCGAAGTGGCTGGGTGCAGGCACCCGGCGCTCATCGGTCGAGCAGTAACGCCGCACGTTATCCGCCACACGACGGCGATGCATCTGCTGCAGTCCGGCGTGGATATCACCGTCATCGCCCTCTGGCTCGGTCACGAGGACACTGCAACGACGCACATGTACGTTGAAGCCGACCTCACGATGAAAGAGCAGGCGCTGATGAAGCTGCAGCCCGCCGGCGCCTCTGCCGCACGCTTCCGAGCTTCCGACGAACTGATGACCTTTCTACAGTCGCTCTGATTATGTTGAGATCGTTGTGGCGGACACGGCCGCCGTGCTGCTTCCGCCACGATACCTGCGCATAATCCCAAGCTTCGCATAATTTCTTTTATGCAAAGATTTGCATAACGGGAAAAATTGGCTCTTCGCTGGCGCCGACACCGGCGCGGAGACCCTGGCACGGGCCATGACAATCATCGAGACAGCAAAAATGAACGGCATCGATCCGCAGGCCTACCTGGCCGACGTGCTCGACCGTATCCATGATCACAATGCGCGGCGACAAACAAGGTGAGATTCGTATTGCCTCACCCAAGAGTGTTCCCAAAGAACAATGCCGTTGCCTCACTCGGATGTTCTCGATTGCCTCACTGGTTGTTCCCGAGATCCAGCCTCTCCGATCCTCTATCGCTCGGTAATGATCTCATTGCGCGATCGCTACAATTTCCGTCTGCCGCGCGGCGTCGGCGAATGGCCCGAACACCAACGCATTGGCTTGCGCACTGCGCCAGATCTTCATTCGACGCTGCAGGGTCCGAATGAGGCCGTCGGGATACACGCCGGGGTATTTGACCTGCAAGCGTTCAAGCAACTCTCGTGAAGTTCGCCAAGGCTCAGCCTCGAACCATTCCTCGAGCTCGGCAGTGACGGCGAGGAGAGGATCGGGCCTCCGCCGCTCTCGCTTGGCCGCTGGCTTGGCGCGGGCGGTCGGTTTCACTTCACCACCACGCCAAGCAATCCGTAACCCGGACAGAAAGTCTTCGAGCGGCAATGCCTCGCCGTCGGTGGCAGGGGAGCCATCAGGCTTGTCAGCAATTTCGACCAATCTCTCTTGTGCCAGGCGTATGTCGCGGAGCAGCCGAACCGGATCGAGCGTCAGGTACATCGCCTTGAGGCGAAGGCGTGTATCCTCCGGCGTGCGTGCATCGTCAAGCAGCCGCTGATAGGGTGTGGCAGGGCGATGATACAGAGGTGGCTCGGTTTGTTTGGACAGGTCTTCCCGGTTTTTAAGTGGAATCCTGCCTGTGGTTAAGCCGCTTCGGGCAGCGGTGTCGGGGTTAAGTAGGCCTCATCCGGAGTCTTGCCGTCAAGGCTCGAATGTGGCCGTCTCTGATTGTAGAAGTCGAGATACTTTCCGATCGATGCACGGGCCTGGCGGACGCTGTCGTAGGCCTTGAGGTAGACCTCTTCGTATTTCACCTATAGCGCGACATCGCAGATGACATAGCGAGCGACATCGCTGGTGACTGATTCTACGGCCACATTTAGGTAGTGACTGATCCGTTTCTTTTGATCAAGAGCGATGTCGCTGATCGATGTCGCTGGCGCTGGTGGCCACTGTCGCTGAGTGCCGTTGCTCTGTGGCTGTTCGGCGTCGGAAGCTTTCGACATTCATCTCGAAGATGGTTGCATGGTGCACGAGCCTGTCGATGGCGGCGATGGTCATGGCTTTGTCGGGAAAGAGGCTATCCCAGGCTCCAAATGGCCGGTTTGCTGTAATCATGATGGATCGCCGTTCGTACCTGGCGGCAATGAGCTCGAACAGCACACTGGTCTCGGCTTGGTCCTTGTGAACGTAGGACAGGTCATCAAGGATGAGCAGATCGAATTTGTCGAGCTTGTCGATGGCGGCTGTCAATGCGAGTTCCTGCCGGGCCGTCTGGAGTTTTTGAACGAGATCGATGGTTCTCGTGAACAAAACCCGCAAGCCTTTTTCGACGAGAGCAGCACCGAGGGCCGCACTCAAGTGGGTCTTGCCTGATCCTGGCGGTCCAAACATAAGGATCGTGCCGCCTTTGGCGAGCCAGGCATCGCCTGCTGCCAGCGCCATGACATGAGCCTTTGAGATCATGGGAACGGCTGCGAAGTCGAAGCTGTCGAGGGTTTTTCCGGCTGGTAGCCGGGCCTCGGCGAGATGACGCTGGATGCGCCGTTGCACGCGCTCGGCCATCTCCAATTCGCAAAGCGTGGCCAACAGCCGTGCGGCCGGCCAGCCTTCGCGGTCGGCCCGTTGAGTGAGTTCAGACCAGAGGCGTGCGAAGGTGGGAAGCCGCAAGTTCGCCAGCATGAGCGGCAGTTTTGCGACATCGACGGATGAGGTGTTCATTGCATTGCTCCTGCTGTGAGAAGGCGGTCATAGTCGGCTGCTGTGGGCAGCACGACCTCGATGTCGGGGACGCTATTGCCGGCGACATCGAAGCGGGATTGCAAGGCGGCCAGATCGGGCAGCTTCCTTGCGTCGAGGATCATCTCCAATGCCAATGCGAGTTCGGCTTCGCATGCGCAGGAATGGGCAAGCCAGAGAAGGCCGACCATGGTTTTGCAGGCGGTGCGCTGATCGAGCCTCTTGTTCATGGCCTGCCAGGTCCGGGCAAAGGCGGCACGGGGAAACAACTGGTCGCGGTAAACGAGATTGGCCAGCGCTTGCGGCTTACGGCGAAGGCTGTGAATGACATGGCGGTAATCGACGACATGTGCGTGTTGGCCGCTCTTGCCACTGGACGGTGGACGTCCGCGCGGCAGGGTAAAGGCATGGCTGGATGCGAGATAACATTCCAGGCGATCGTCGTAGAGCCGGACCCGCAGGCGGTGGCCGATATAGGTGGAGGGGGCGGTATAGAAGACCCTGCGCAAGGTGAAGCCGCCAGACGACGTCACCACAACGACGGCATCATCGTAATCGGTGGTCTTGCGTTGCGGTAACGCCCTGAGATGATCCATCTCGACGGCCAGTTCCTGTCGGCGCAAGGCATTATGCCTGCTGATCTGCTCGGCGACGAAGCGGCGGTAGTCGTCGAGCGTGGCGAAGTCGGTACCGAGCCGCGCAACAGCAACGCTTGTTCGAGCCTGTCCTTCAAATGACCATTGCGGCTTTCAATGCTGCCGTTTTCGTGGGCGACGCCGCGGTTGTTGCGGGTCGGCGTCATCTGGTAATGGGCGCAAAGTGCCTCGTAACGCCGGGTCAGGTCCTCTTGCGTCTCGTCGGCACGGTTGGTGAAAGCCGCCGACAACGAATCGCTGCGGTGCTCAATCGGACAAGCACCCAGGCTCCACAATGCGTTCTGCAGGCCGCTGGCCAGAGCAGTAAAACTCTCGCCGCCCAGAACGACTTCACCGTGTTCCCAGCCGCTGTAAACCAGAACGAAGTGGTACAGCCGATGGTCAAGTGGCACGCCGGCAATGGTCACGCCCAGCGACCGGCAGTCGGTAAAGTCTGACATGCCCTGGCGACCGGGTGGATGGTTCTGGCGGAAGATCACTTCCTGTTGCGGCCCATGGGCGGCTTTCCATTCCCGCACGCGCCGCTCAAGAGTGCGCCGTGCCGCTGTCAGCTCGCGCTCGGGGTAGCGCAGGCAAAGGTCACGCAGAATGGTCACCGGACGCAAGTTCGGCGCGCGCTCGAGAAGCGGAACCACCTCGCTTTCCCAGAGATCGGTGAAAGGATCGGGCGTACCGCCGCCGTGGCCGCGTTGCGCCTTTTTCTCGGAGGGAAGGCGCGGGTCTTTGTCGAGCCGAAAGGCGGTGCTGGCGCTAAAGCCAGACATCGCCGCGGCGGTTTCCCGAGGATGTTTTTTGTTCAATCTCATATACAGTCTCGCTTGCTGATCCGTGATCGGTTTGCCTGGCATCCAGGTCCTCTTCCTCGCAGTTGAAGATCCAGGACTTAAGGCAATCGTCGCGGCCGAAGGCGCGGAAAAATCCGCGCCGCGCGGGGCCAACCTACGGACGGGCTACGCCCATCCTCCGGTCGGCCCCGCGCGTCACCAGCGATGTCGCTGAGTAGTCAAGTGCGATGTCGCGCAGCATTCACCGACCGCCACAGCCGCTCGACGAAGACATTGTCCCGCCAGGCACCCTTGCCGTCCATGCTGATCTTGATCTTGTGGTCGAGCAGCACCTTTGTGAAGTCGTGGCTGGTGAACTGGCTGCCCTGATCCGAGTTGAAGATCTCGGGCTTGCCGTAGCAGGCCAGCGCTTCCTCGAGAGCCTCGACGCATGGCGCAGCGTCCATGGTGATCGACAACCGCCACGACAGAACCTTGCGCGTGAACCAATCGATGATGGCGATCAAATAGCAGAACCCGCGCGCCATCGGGATGTAGGTCAGATCCGTTGCCCAGACCTGGTTGGGCCGATCGACCTTCAGAGCGCGCAGCAAATAGGGATAGATCTTGTGCCCATCGCCGGGTGCTGACGTGCGCGGCTTGCGGTAAAGCGCCGCGATCCCCATGCGTTTCATCAGGGTCCGCACATGCAGTCGGCCGACGTCAAACGCCTTCGCGCGTCAGAAGCTTCTGCAGCATCCGGCTGCCCGCGAACGGGTAGTCCAGATGCAGCTCGTCGATCCGACGCATCAGCGCAAGATCCGCCGGCGACGCCGGTTGTGGCATGTAGTAGACGATGCTGCGACTGATCCCCAAAGCTCGGGCCTGGCGGGTGATGGACAGTTCGTGATCGCGGTCGATCATTTCTTTACGCTCCCCAACAGTCCCGCCTTGGTGAGCGCGCCGGATAAAAAATCGTTCTCCAGCGAAAGCTCCCCGATCTTGGCGTGCAGCGTCTTTACATCCACCGCAGGCTCCGACGGCTTTGATCCCGTGTCGAAGATCGCCGTCATGCCCGCAAGCGCCTGATCTCGCCACGTCGTGATCTGGTTGGCGTGAACGTCGTATTGTTGCGCAAGCTCCGATAACGTCTTCTCCCCCTGGATCGCAGCAAGGGCTACACGCGCCTTGAAGGCTGCGCTGTGGTTTCGGCGGAGCTATGGTCGGAAATGGGTGACGAGGCCGATCAGGCGGCGCGATGGTCAGGGGTCGTCGTTTCGGCGACACCGTCGGTGAATTTGACGCCGGCGATGACCTTTGGCAACTGATTTTCGCCCTTCAGCCGGCGCCAGGTTTTGGCGGCGCTCATGACGAGCTTGAAGACCATGAGCCGTGCTGTGTTGTGGGACAGGCCTCCCTTGGTTCGCACCGTGCGGTGCCTGACGGTGGCGAAGACGCTTTCGATCGGGTTCGAGGTGCGCAGATGGTCCCAGTGTTCGGCCGGGAAGTCGAAGACGGTCAGCAATGCCTCGTGGTCCTTCGTCAGGCAGTTGACGGCCTTGGGATATTTGGCCTTGTATTTGTCGACGAAGACGGCGATCGCGACCTCGGCGGTTGCCCGATCCGGGGCATCGCGGACCTCCCTGAGATCGGCCTTCATGTTCGGCTGCACCGACTTCGGCACCTTGTTGAGGATGTTGAGGAGCTTGTGTTGCCAGCACCGTTGATGGCGGGTCGAAGGGAATATCTCCTCCAGCGCCTTCCAGAAGCCGAGCGCGCCGTCGCCCACGGCAATTTCTGGCGCAATCGAAAGCCCGCGGGCCTTCAGCCCGACGAGCAGCTCGCGCCAGCTCTGGGTGCTTTCGCGCACGCCGACTTGAAAGCCGACAAGTTCCTTCTTGCCTTCCGGCGTCGCGCCGATGACGACCAGCATGCAAGCGGCATCGTCCTCCATGCGTGCCTGAAGATAGACCCCGTCGGCCCAGATGTAGACGTAGCGGCGGGCTGACAGGTCGCGGCGTTGCCAGCGATCATAGTCGGCCTGCCACTCCTCCTTCAGCCGGCCAATCACCGAGGGGGACAGGTTCGGTGCGTCCTTGCCGAGTAAGGCGGCAAGCGCCTCCTGGAAATCGCCGGTCGAGATGCCGCGCAGGTAAAGGACCGGCAGCAGAGCGTCGAGGCTCTTCGTGCGTCGTGCCCACTTCGGCAGGATCGCCGACGTGAAGGTGATGCGATCCTCGCCGCAAGTCTCCAAAGCCCGGTCGCGCAGCTTGACGCGGCGCACCGCAACCGGACCGATCCCCGTCTGGATCGTTCTTTCAGGCCCATGGCCGTGCCGCACCACCCGGTCCCGCCCATCGCTCAGGCGTTCGCTGGCCATGGCCGCAAGAAACGCCTCGGCTTCCGCCTCCACGGCCTGTGCCAGAAGCCGGCGCGCGCCTTCGCGTAGAACCGATGTCAGGGGATCATCGAGCGTCTCGGGATGCGGAAAGGAAACAACAGTGCTATCTGTCTTCATGGCGTATCGCTCTTTCATGAGGTTCTGGCAGGCTTGTCACCCGCCTCGATACGCCGCCCTCATCAAGCCGTCATCACCCAGTTTCCGTCATAGCTCGCCGCGCCGCGGAAACCGGCCAAAGCATGCAGGCAGGCAAGTTCAACATGGGCAAACGGCATGGTGCGCCAAATCGTACTCAGAGACCGATCGAACATCCATGCTGGTACTTCAAGAGATCTGCCAGAGGAAGCGCCGGAAAGGCTGCAACGGAAAACAGCGCCGCCCTTCGCGAGCACCTCATGAATATGAACGAGCCGCCCAAACCAGGGATGCCACGGGTATAAGAGCTCGCGAACTTCAATCCCGTGGGTGTTCCGTTGTCGCGTTGTACAACGAAATCCATCCCCATTCCGCCCTCAAGATGGCTTCCCCTCGGCAGTTCATCAGGGCTAATCAAACTAGCCGATCTGTCCGCTGAAACGGGGAGCACTCCACATGGCCTTAAGCCGCTTCGCCTCGGAGACCTCCATGCCGCACGGGTCAACGTCCTTCGTGGAAGACACAGCGCAGCAGCATCTCGGTCAGTTCGTCGCGACCCTGCGCGCAAGCTTGTTGGATCAGGCAAAGAAGCAGAGTATAATGCCAGGCCGGCTGATCGTCGCTATCCGATGTGGATACGTATTTTCTTGGGAGCCTGTCCTTTTCGGATCAGCTTCAGATAGTTCTCCGTTCGATTTCGATCGAGTCCCATCGCACGGAACTGCTCTGCGGTCCCGCTGAATATGGGCGGCTTGCCGAGCGTCTCACTTTCGGAGAAGAATTGTTTCCAGGTGGGATCGCGCCACGTTTTGCCGTTGTCGATAATGAAGTGATTTGTCGTAATGTTCGAGCCGCTGTTTGCTGGCGTATACTCCCGGACAGGTCCGCCCAAGGCAGCGGTCGCCTCTTGGCAGAGGCGTAATCCGGTCCATTGGCGATCATCAAAGCTCGTGCCGCGGCGCGAAAGTCCCCTTGAGATTTCAAGACGATGTCTCGAATAGCCCTCTTCTTTCATTTTTCTCTTGAGTATGGTTTCTCGCATTTGGCGAACTGCCGGATCCGCGAGATCGCCCTCTGCCACAGGTGGAAACAGGGAGGTTCTGTTCGCGGTGACATAGGCGTCAATCTCATCCGAGCTCATCGGCTTGTGCCAGTCAATGGTAGCCAGCAATCTGGTTTTTTCCTGAAACGCTCGGCTTGACGGATCCGCCGGTATAGACAGCGCGTTGAGCTTCTCTCCCAACTTGGCCAGCAGAGCCTGGGCGTCAACCGTATCCAGATTCTTGCCCTGAAGCTCGTCGAGAACATCCGCGACGTCTTGCAGTTGTTTTGGCTTCCAGCCCTTGAAGCCGGCTTCCCACATTTTCACGTGCTTTTCGGTGATCAGGCTTTCAGGCTCACCGATTCCGAGCCCATATTTGAGGCCTGATACGTCGGCCGAAACTTCCGCCAATACACTATCAGAATTCCTCCGAGGGGCTGGGCTTGTCCGCTGTCCGTCAAGGGAACCTGACGGCGAGGCAGTCTCAGCTCTGTTGAATGTGGCTGCGCCCCGATCTTCAATGAGGCTCGTTAGCGCCCCGTTCGTGTTCTTGTGAATGACACCGGCATCGAGGAGCTCTTGAACCATCTTGGATTCATCGATCCGATTGCCAGCATCAAGTATCTTTCGTGACTGTTCCAAGCTGATACGACCACCCTTGGCGGCCTCCGCTGCGATTTTCCCCTGAACAGCTTTCAACAACGCCTTATAGTCGCCGCTAAACCCCTCAGGGTTAGACGCGAGCATGTGCATAAATGACCGCTTGTAGACTTCAGACCAGACAAGCTGTGATACGTTGTTGTCAGCACACTTCACCAACAATTCTGCTAGCTCAGGCCCAATTTCGACTGGCTGCGGGTCCGATGCTTGACGACTGGCTGCGGGTTTCCGGGAGCCACGTAATGCTGCCTTGGATTTAGGCCCAACAGGCAAATTCTTCACTTCAGCGTCAACGGCTGTCTCGATGTCACGGATCAATTGCGATACATCGGCCTCTCGTCCAACGCCCTCGATCTGCGAAGCGCTTTTTCGTACGAGCCGGCCAATTGTCTGCTTGGCCAAGACCGCGATGGCCTTCGTCGCGCCTCCCAGCGTCATCTCGGCTGCGATCGAGGTGTAGAATTTTTCAACCATGCCCCTGGCCAAGCGGTCTCTTTCCTCCAGGTCATCCGTCGCGGCAAGTTCAGCGGCGTCTGCTGCTATGTCTGTCACCGCCGTTGCCGCGACGCCAGCAATTACGCCAGCTGCCACCCCCGGAAATGCGACCGACAATCCTACGGACAAGGCATAGCCAGCTCCGGTTAGCGCTGGTCGCAACACGCGCAAAGCGTCTTTGGTTGATTTTTCCCATGCCGACGTGGTGTTATAATCCCAGTCGCTCTTCAGCAAATTCTTCCAGTCGGAAACGATCGGATTGCTATCTTTAGACTTCAGTTCGTCGATGCTCTGGCCCGTGGCACTCTGCTTTATCTTGTTCAAATAGAGAGTGCAGGTAAAATCAACCAGTTTTTCTTTGGCACCCGACTTGCGTGGCGCCTCAGATAGGATATCCGCGATCTTTACGATCGAATCGATATCCTCGTCGTTGGGAGACACAAGCCCTGAGGCCGTCCACGCAATGTAATCACGAAGATCGTATTCCAAAGCATCCGCCTCATCTGCCGTAGGGCGGTCAATTGGGAGATAGAATTTGCCCCCGCGGGCCTCCAAGGCCTTAAGGTATACACTCGGATTGGTCAGATATTTGCCGCTGTTGTATTGCTCCATCTTCTTTAGTTTCGACGCCATCTCGCCTTTGGTTTTGGCGTCGATCCCTTCGGCGAAAATTTCTCTGAACTGCTCGCTCTTAAAGAGAGCCAACTGCGCCTTCAGACCTTTCGGTATGACCGCAATTTTTTGCTGATTTAGATTGATCAGCATGCCGGAAAATTGTTCATCTTCTCCTGTTGGCAAAAAGAGTGTATTCGGATTGAGGACTTCTTCGCGCCCGGACAGGGATAGCTTAGAGGCACTGCCTCTGAGGGCTTTGCGTTTTCCGTCGAGGAACTCGTACAAATACCCCTGAATTCTCTTTTGTTCAGTGGAATTCAGCTCACCTTCTTGAGCAATGGTCGTGAACACAGGAATGGCATCCAGAGACTGGCTGACATTGACGACCAGTTCATCCCGATTCTTCTGGAAGAATTGGTCGACATCCTGCGTGTGGCGAGGAGAAAGGTTTAGGTTCCACACCTTCTTGACTGTTTCGCTCATGCCGAAAGGAAAGACAACCTCTCCTCGTTTTTGCGCAACGCTGGCGGCGGTCGCTTGCTTTCTTTTGGGAACGATGACGACATTATCCCTGCGGGTATATTGCAATGATTCGCCCAGATACGTCATGATTTCTCCATCACTGTATTCTTGGTTGCCTGGGGTCTCGTTGACTTTCTGCAATAGAGGGGGTTGCCCAAGCTTCTGGCGCTCCTTATAGCCCGGGGGCCAGGGATTGTAGATGAACAGTTCACCGTTTTTGGCACGGTACGAGTACGTCCGCGCCAGTGGTTCGGTTACGTTGTAAAATCCCCCAAGTGGGTTGCGGAAGGTCGACTTTCCGCTCGAGAAAACCGGATCGTATCTGTCGGCATCATCAAGAAATTCAGTCGGCTCGTCCGGTATTTGCGCAAGCAGCGCTTGCTTGAAAAAACCAATATCGATCTGCGACATCTCCGGCCTTTGGGAATGGAATGAGCCTTGGCCTGGTTGTATCCCGTCAAAATCTGCCCCGAGTGTCGTCTGCGCGGCGTGTTGGGCGGCTCCCTGCGCAGCTATCGCGAGGGTGGTGACCCCATTGCTCAAGGTCTCCTGGGTAAAGTGCTCGCTGGATTGATATCCACTCAGCTCGGTCACAGCGAAAAGTTCAGGGTCGATCTTCTGCAGCTCGGCATTGATGTAAGGCTCGGTTTTGAACGCAGAGACTGGCAAGGCAAGCGCTGTTGCGTTCCGATACTCTCGGCGCGCCTCCAGCGTACCGCCATCTTGCGATGGACGATCGGCCAAAGCGCGCACTTCAGCGCGGAAACCCTGTAGTTCCTTTGAGTTAAACGCGATCTCGTAGGCGGCGTTGAGGGCTGAATCGGTCATGTTTGTGCGCCGGAATGGCCCCTGGCTATCGTTGAAGCACAGAAGGTAGGGCAAGTACCCAACATCGCCAAAGGCCTGTGTTAGCACTTCGGGGCCGGTCGTAATAACGTCAGCGTCTCGAGGGCTGAGGGGAGACTGCGCAAAAAACCTGGAGAGGGCTTTCTGTACATCTGCCTTATCGTAGGCGTCGATGTCATCGCCAACGTCAGAATCATAGTCCTCGATGCGTTCGATAACCTTCCTCTGAATTGAATTCAGGGAGTCCAGATCCGATTCGACCGAGAAATCGGGGTCTTCATGATCAATCAGCGCCTTCCGGGCCGCCTTCACGGTTTCGTCAACGACCTCGGAATTTTTCCTATTCTTGAATATACTCTGAAGAACATCAAGCGTCATTTGACGCCGCGCAGTCAGGAACTTCTGCTGTTCCGGCGTATTGTTGTTCAGCTTGGTGGCCGCGTCGTCCTGCAGGAATTTTTCTTTTAGATCTCCCAGGGCCAAAATCCTTTTGGCGCCGAACGTGGTCTGGGTCAAATATAGCTGGTGTCGCAGCAGCTCTCGCTTGCCGGTCGAATCCAGCCCCTCATAATACTTGCGCAACGGATCTGTCACAAACCCATGCGAAGCCGTCACAAACGTATCCAGCTCGCTTTCCGGTTCTGCTGTTTCCGGCGGGACCGTGCTTGCAGTCGATTGCACAGCGGTATCAGGTGCTGCGCGCGCTTGCCTGATTGCAGCAGACTTGCCTTCAGAGGAAGATACCGGCGCACTTCTATCGTTCGGCGGCTCTTGAACAGGTACGTAGGCGGACTGGGAAGCAGCAGATATCGCAACCATGGATGTTCTCATTGATGACTGGGTTTGCACTGCGAAGTGCCCTTCTGAGGGCGATCAGGCGGCGCGATGGTCTGGGGTCGTCGAGTCGGCGACACCGTCGGTAAATTTGACGCGGGCGATGACCTTTGGCAACTGATCCTCGCCCTTCAGCCGGCGCCAGATTTTGGCGGCGCTGATGACGAGCTTGAAGACCATGAGCCGCGCCGTATTGTGCGACAGGCCTCCCTTGGTTCGCACCGTGCGGTGCCTGACGGTGGCGAAGACGCTTTCGATCGGGTTCGAGGTGCGCAGATGGTCCCAGTGTTCGGCTGGGAAGTCGAAGAAGGGCAGCAATGCCTGGCGGTCCTTCGTCAGGCAGTCGACGGCCTTGGGATATTTGGCCTTGTATTTGTCGATGAAGACGGCGATCGCCGCCTCGGCGGTTGCCCTATCGGGCGCGTCGCGGATCTCCCTGAGATCGGCCTTCATGTTCGGCTGCACTGACTTCGGCACCTTGTTGAGGATGTTGAGGGGGACTATCAGGAATTTCGTGTATGGGCGGCGGTTGAACATATCAGGCCATGGCCCTGATGAAGCGCTCACCGAAGATAGGGATGATTGAAAGTACGTGTAAAAAGTTCACACAGGCAGGTCGAACGGCAAGGGCTTTGGCGCGAGCGGGGCTGGCTGATCGTCCATATCGAGGTCGTATTTACCGAAGCGGCGAATGTGCTTGCGGATGTAGGGGCTGAGGGACGACGCGAGATCTGGCGTGACCTGATGGCCGTCGGCTGCCATTGAGGTCAGGACCTCGGTGAGGTCGGCGACATTGGAAAGCATGATCGCGTTTGCGACGAGGCTGGCATATTTGAGTTGCTTTTCCTGCTCGACGGGATCACCGCTCTTGATGGTCGGGCCGCAGAAGGTAATCCAGTCGAGGAAATCGTTGAAGGATTCGATTTTCGTGGTTTCGGCGCGGATTGTGCGCGGATCTCGGGATTGGCGATGTAACGCAGCAGGAAAAGCGTGCGCTCGACCCGTCCAAGCTCACGGAATGCCTGGTAAAGTCGGTTGTTGCGGTTGTGCGAGCCGAGCTTGCGCAGCAACATGGAGGGCAGGACCAAGCCGGCCTGGATGGAGAGGATCACCTGCATCATGTCCTGCCAATGCGTTGCAATCAGCCGCCAGTCGGTTTCGCGGGTGAAGAGCCTGTCAATATGTTGGTAGCGCGCCGATTTGTCGGGACGGTAGAAAGTGGCGTCGCCCCAATTGCGCATGCGCGGCATAAGCATGATGCCGAGGAGCCGCGAAAGCCCAAACACGGGCTCGCTCTGGCCTTGGGTGTCGGCATGGAGAGTGTCCGGCTGGACCGTGGAACGGTTCTTCATAAGCCCATCCAGGATGTGGATGGCCTCCCAGACGCCGCAGGGGATGAAGGTGGTGAACAACGCGATGTAATTGTCGGCAATATGATGGTAGGCGATGCCGCCATAAGCGCCGTAACGGATGTGCTGGGAGCCCAGCAGGTCGTTTTCGCGAAGGGGGACATGGGTTCCATCGGCGATCGCGGCGCGCCCCGCGCCCCAAGGCTTGGGCAAGGCAAAGCGATCGTAGGCGTTGATCAGATCGACCATCGCGGCTTCGAGTTTGGGTGTGTTGATATGCTGGGCATTGAGCCGGCGCAGCGTATCGGCGCTGGCGATCCCGGGCGCGTGCCGAGCGGCTTGGACAGGACCGAGATTGCAGCCGTAGCCGAAGGTAGTGAAGACATAGCGTTGCGCGGCCCTACCGAGCTTCGGGTCGGCCCCGGACGGCGGCCCGAAGTGGCGCGTAAAGCTGGTGCAGAAGGTTCCGTCCTTAAGAATGTCGAGCAGATGGCGCTCACGCATGCGGGCGAGGACTTCCGTCTCGAAGGCCTGCAGCCCCTCGGGGATGGACTTGGCTTTGAGCTGTTTAAGATGGGGAACGCCGTCGGCATCGATCGTCAGTTCGGCGTTGGATGGGAAGCCCGCATCGACTGCCTCTGCGGTGGCGGTCAGTTCCTGCCGCAACTGGTCGACAAGCTGTTCGCCACTTGTGGGAAGCCCGAGGGCTTCGCAATATTTTGCCAGCCGTGCCTCGCAGGCCGACCAGGGCAGGAGCTGCGTTCTGTAGTCGTCGAAGGTTTCGGCGCCGACGGGACTATCAGGAATTTCGTGTATGGGCGGCGGTTGAACATATCAGGCCATGGCCCGGGAGTGTCAGGAATTCTGTGCGGTGGGCCATGATGATGAAAAGGAGCGAATCATCACATGGCTATCGAAAAAGAACTTCTGGACCAACTTCTTGCTGGTCGTGATCCATCCGATGTTTTCGGCAAGGACGGCTTGCTGGATGACCTGAAGAAGGCACTGTCGGAGCGTATTCTCAACGCCGAGCTTGATGAACATCTCGCCGTCGATCGCAGCGAAGGACCGTCGGGCAATCGGCGGAATGGATCTTCGAAAAAGACGGTGCTGACCGGTACCTCGAAGATGACGTTGACCATCCCGCGCGACCGGGCCGGTACGTTCGACCCGCAGCTGATCGCCAAATATCAGCGCCGCTTTCCCGATTTCGATGATAAGATCATTTCCATGTACGCGCGCGGCATGACGGTGCGGGAAATCCAGGGCCACCTCGAAGAAATCTACGGTATCGACGTGTCGCCGGACCTGATCTCGGCGGTGACCGACCAGGTTCTGGAGGCCGTTGGCGAGTGGCAAAACCGCCCGCTCGAGCTGTGCTATCCCCTCGTGTTCTTCGATGCCATCCGGGTCAAGATCCGGGACGAAGGCTTCGTTCGCAACAAGGCCGTTTATGTCGCGCTCGCAGTTCTGGCGGACGGCACAAAGGAAATCCTCGGGCTCTGGATCGAGCAGACCGAAGGGGCAAAGTTCTGGTTGCGCGTGATGAATGAGCTGAAAAGCCGTGGCTGCCAGGACATCCTGATCGCCGTGGTCGATGGCCTGAAGGGCTTTCCCGAAGCTATTACGGCCGTCTTCCCTCAGACGATCGTCCAGACCTGCATCGTCCACCTGATCCGGCATTCTCTGGAGTTCGTGTCCTACAAGGATCGCAAACCCGTCGTACCGGCGTTGAGAGCCATCTATCGTGCTCGAGATGCCGAGGCTGGAATGAAGGCGCTGGAGGCTTTCGAGGAAGGGTATTGGGGCCAGAAATACCCTGCCATCTCTCAAAGCTGGCGGCGCAATTGGGAACACGTTGTTCCCTTCTTCGCCTTCCCAGAGGGCGTCCGCCGCATCATCTACACGACGAACGCCATCGAGGCGTTGAACTCGAAACTTCGTCGGGCAGTGCGCTCGCGCGGCCATTTCCCGGGTGACGAAGCCGCGATGAAGCTGTTATATCTGGTCCTCAACAATGCGGCCGAGCAGTGGAAGCGCGCGCCGAGGGAGTGGATCGAGGCAAAGACACAGTTCGCCGTCATCTTCGGCGAGCGGTTCTTCAACTGATGAAACCGGCCCACCGCACAGAATTCCTGACACTCCCGCGACCCTTGCCTTTTTCATCCCGCTACGCCGGGCAACACGTAGACCCCAGTTCTTCAATGCACACCATTTCACTACTCTCCCAAGCAGTGTGGTTGCAGCCTCGTAAAGAGCGGTTCGCACGGATGCATCTCCGGCCTTGGTGACATGACCACTTCGATCAACTTGGCCAGACTGATAGCGACTGGGTGTGAGGCCAAGCCATGGTCCAACATCTTTTGAGCGTTTGAAGCGGCCGGCATCGTCAACCGCGTTCCGGAACGTCAACGCGACAATTGCACCAACGCCCGGTGCCGTCATCAACGTCTGAACGACGGGATCGGCACGAGCGGTTTCGAGCAGTTTGCGGTCGAGTGTCCGCAGCTCCTGCAGCAATACGTCGCGGATATTCAACATGCTTTCAACGAGCATTTCCAATGCCGGGATTCCGGCGGCCAATTCCCGTGCACGGCTCGACCACATCCTACGCGACACGATGCCAACCTTGAGACCAAAGTTACGCAAATTCGCGCGCATGGAATTCTCAATGCCTGTCACCTTGTCGACGATGAACCGACGGGCATTTAGGAGAGCGCGTGTCTCTTGTGCGCTAGGCGCCTTCACGTGCACATTCTTGAACCATCCGAGCCGGACAAGCGAGCTATGACGGAAACTGGGTGATGACGGTTTGATGAGGGCGGCGTATCGAGGCGGGTGACAAGCCTGCCAGAACCTCATGAAAGAGCGATACGCCATGAAGACAGATAGCACTGTTGTTTCCTTTCCGCATCCCGAGACGCTCGATGATCCCCTGACATCGGTTCTACGCGAAGGCGCGCGCCGGCTTCTGGCACAGGCCGTGGAGGCGGAAGCCGAGGCGTTTCTTGCGGCCATGGCCAGCGAACGCCTGAGCGATGG
This sequence comes from Ensifer sp. SL37, assembly GCF_026672675.1. NCBI lineage: Bacteria > Pseudomonadati > Pseudomonadota > Alphaproteobacteria > Hyphomicrobiales > Rhizobiaceae > Ensifer > Ensifer sp. SL37. The sequence goes on from NZ_JAPPRN010000005.1 coordinate 19,168, forward strand.
GCGGGACCGGGTGGTGCGGCACGGCCATGGGCCTGAAAGAACGATCCAGACGGGGATCGGTCCGGTTGCGGTGCGCCGCGTCAAGCTGCGCGACCGGGCTTTGGAGACTTGCGGCGAGGATCGCATCACCTTCACGTCGGCGATCCTGCCGAAGTGGGCACGACGCACGAAGAGCCTCGACGCTCTGCTGCCGGTCCTTTACCTGCGCGGCATCTCGACCGGCGATTTCCAGGAGGCGCTTGCCGCCTTACTCGGCAAGGACGCACCGAACCTGTCCCCCTCGGTGATTGGCCGGCTGAAGGAGGAGTGGCAGGCCGACTATGATCGCTGGCAACGCCGCGACCTGTCAGCCCGCCGCTACGTCTACATCTGGGCCGACGGGGTCTATCTTCAGGCACGCATGGAGGACGATGCCGCTTGCATGCTGGTCGTCATCGGCGCGACGCCGGAAGGCAAGAAGGAACTTGTCGGCTTTCAAGTCGGCGTGCGCGAAAGCACCCAGAGCTGGCGCGAGCTGCTCGTCGGGCTGAAGGCCCGCGGGCTTTCGATTGCGCCAGAAATTGCCGTGGGCGACGGCGCGCTCGGCTTCTGGAAGGCGCTGGAGGAGATATTCCCTTCGACCCGCCATCAACGGTGCTGCCAACACAAGCTCCTCAACATCCTCAACAAGGTGCCGAAGTCGGTGCAGCCGAACATGAAGGCCGATCTCAGGGAGGTCCGCGATGCCCCGGATCGGGCAACCGCCGAGGTCGCGATCGCCGTCTTCGTCGACAAATACAAGGCCAAATATCCCAAGGCCGTCAACTGCCTGACGAAGGACCACGAGGCATTGCTGACCTTCTTCGACTTCCCAGTACCGAACACTGGGACCATCTGCGCACCTCGAACCCGATCGAAAGCGTCTTCGCCACCGTCAGGCACCGCACGGTGCGAACCAAGGGAGGCCTGTCCCACAACACAGCACGGCTCATGGTCTTCAAGCTCGTCATGAGCGCCGCCAAAACCTGGCGCCGGCTGAAGGGCGAAAATCAGTTGCCAAAGGTCATCGCCGGCGTCAAATTCACCGACGGTGTCGCCGAAACGACGACCCCAGACCATCGCGCCGCCTGATCGGCCTCGTCACCCATTTCCCGCCATAGCTCGGCCAGCATTCCGATCAAAACCCGGCCACCGTTCCGATTTGAAGCCGGCCACGATTCCAATCAATTACCGGCCGGTTTCCGGCTCTGATGATATCCCCTGGGTCAGCAACTTTGGCATCAAGCCTCCCGATACACGAGGAGATTTTGATGCCGGCAAAGAGAAGGCTGACCATGAGACAATTACGACAGATGCTCCGGCTCGCCGGAAGCGGAACCAGCAGCCGAGAGATTGCGGTGATCCTCGGCGTTGCCCGCAGCACCGTGCAGGATAGCCTGAAGCGGGCAGCAATGGCGGGGCTGAGCTGGCCATTGCCAGGGGAACTGACAGACGATGCTCTGGAGCATCGGCTTTTGACCCGCGCCGGCGTCAAGCAGGGGGAGCGGCGGCGGCCGGAGCCTAACTGGGCCGATCTTTCCATTGAGCTGAAGAAGCCCGGCGTAACGTTGCTGATCCTGTGGGAAGAGTACCGTGGCATCTATCCCGATGGCTACGGTTACAGTCGCTTCTGCGAGCTGTTCCGCAGTTTCGAGCAGCGCCTCTCGCCGACGATGCGCCAGGAGCATGCGGCCGGCGACAAGGTCTTCGACGACTATTCCGGCAAGAAGGTGCCGATCGTCGATCGCAAGACCGGCGAAGTCCGCGAGGCAGAGCTGTTCCTCGGCGTGCTCGGCGCGTCGAGCTACACATTCGCTGAGGCAACCTGGACCCAGACCTTGCCGGACTGGATCGGCTCGCATGTGCGGATGTTCG
>NZ_JAPPRN010000006.1:0-1420000 GCF_026672675.1 Ensifer sp. SL37
CTGGAGGACTTTTCAGGCCGCTCCGCGGCCTGCACCCGATCTTCGGTCACGGCGGTCATCCTGCCTTCCTTCGCCTCGTCACTTCGTTGCGATCAGCTTGTTGATCGCCGCTTCGACGGTCATCGTCTCGCGCTCGCCGGTCTTGCGGTCCTTGACCTCGACTTCGCCATTGGCGATCGAACGCGGTCCGACGATGATCTGGACCGGAACGCCGATCAGATCAGCCGTCGCGAACTTCGCACCGGCGCGGTCGTCCCTGTCGTCGAGCAGCGCCTCGAATCCAGCCTTGCCGAGTTCAGAATAGAGCGTCTCGCAGGCGCCGTCGCAAGCGGCATCGCCCGCTTTCATGTTGATGATGACGCCATCGAACGGCGCGATCGACTTCGGCCAGATGATGCCGTTGTCGTCATGCGAGGCTTCGATGATCGCCGGCACCAGACGGGTCGGGCCGATGCCATAGGAGCCCATGTGCACTGCATGCTCCTTGCCGTCGGGGCCGAGAACCTTGGCGCCCATGGCTTCGGAGTACTTGGTGCCGAAATAGAAGATGTGGCCGACTTCGATGCCGCGGGCCGACAGTCGGTCGCCCTCGGCAACCGCGTTGAAGGCTGCCTCGTCGTGCATTTCCGACGTCGCCGCATAACGCGAGGTCCACTTGTCGAAAATCGTCTTCAGGCCGGCAACGTCATCGAAATTCGTGTCTTCGCCCGGAATATCGAAGCCGAGGAAATCCTTATGGCAGAACACTTCGGACTCGCCGGTGTCGGCGAGGATGATGAATTCGTGGCTGAGATTGCCACCGATCGGGCCGGTATCGGCGCGCATCGGAATGGCGCGAAGGCCCATGCGCGCGAATGTGCGCAAGTAAGCGGCAAACATCCGGTTATAGGCGTGTTCGGCCCCTTCCCGATCGAGATCGAAGGAATAGGCGTCCTTCATCAGGAATTCGCGCGAGCGCATGGTGCCGAAGCGCGGACGGATCTCGTCACGGAACTTCAGCTGGATGTGGTAGAGATTGAGCGGCAGGTCGCGGTAGGACTTCACGTAGGAACGGAAGACGTCCGTGATCATTTCCTCGTTCGTCGGGCCGTAGAGCATCGGCCGGTCCTGCCGGTCCTTGATACGCAGCATTTCCTTGCCGTAGGCGTCGTAGCGACCGCTTTCCTGCCACAGCTCGGCAGACTGGAGGGTCGGCATCAGAAGCTCGATCGCGCCGGAGCGGTTCTGCTCCTCGCGGATGACCGCGTTGACCTTGTCGAGAACCCGCTTGCCCAGTGGCAGCCAGGTATAGATGCCCGAAGACTGCTGCCGGACCATGCCCGTGCGCAGCATGAGGCGGTGGGAAACGATTTCCGCTTCCTTGGGATTTTCCTTCAGGATGGGCATAAAAAAGCGGGACAGGCGCATGACGGGTTCCAGAACTTGATGAACGTCGCACTATCGGCGGATTCGGGCGAAATGACGTTGAGCGAGATGCCGGCTTCACCTTTTGATTGGTAAAGGCGACCGCTGCTTCTCGGGTCGGGCTCTCCATTTTCCATCACCGGCAAAGCCGGCAGGAACCTTTAGGAGCCTTGCGTTCATAGCTGCTTCGCCGGCGGAAGAAAACCCTGCTCTCCGTTGTCACGGACAGAGAAAGCATCCACGGATTTTCAGGGGGAACTCGACGCCGCTCCTGCGTCAAAAGAGCACGCTAGTAACAAGATTACGACAGTAATTGTCAACGGGAATATTTTACCCGACTGTAGCAAAAATGCAAAAAAACAGGATGACAGAGCCCAATGTTTGGGCTAGTTTCGGCTCACAAAACAGGCATGAAGACTAAATTCTTGCCGACTTTCGCGGTCAAGTCTTGGGAGGATAAGATCTTAGGCGCGCTTCGTCGCTGCCGCCGGAAACGGATTAAAGATCACGCGAAACTTGAAAAACAAGGCTTTTAGCCTTGTTTTTTTTTGCTTTTCAGCAAGAGACAGACGCGTGAAGCACCTTACAAAATTGAACTATGTCAATTTCACGGCGGTCAATCCTGCAATTGCCCGGGTTTTGCCCACGGGCATGCGCGCAGGCTCCGTCAAGGCACAGATGTGCCCATCAAATTGCACAGAACATGTCGCATTGAGAGCGACCGGCTCACGCGGCGGCCACGATGAACTTATCAATCAAATTTTGGGTAGAAACGCGGAATGGAATCTATGCCGTAGCCGAGCCTGACGGACAGGATATACCAGGCAAGTTGAATGACGGCCGCAATCACCGTCGTCAAAAGCACGACACGCTTGGCGTTGAACTTCGCCGGGGCGCTCTCGACACTCCCCGGAACGACGCTGTTTTCTTCAGCCTGAGTGCGCACGCCGAGGGGCAGCACGGCAAAGAGCGTGATCCACCAGATGATGAAGTAGATGGCAAAGGTCGAAAAAAGCGGCATTTCAAGCTCCCGGTGAAGGCGATCGGCAAGACAGCGAGCAACCCGCGTTTCGCCGCGACTTCCGCGACATTCCGTTCGCCTTATAGCGCTGACCGCCCGATCGCACAAACCGGCATCGCGCGATCTACTGTCACACCTCTTCGAGTTCGATCAGCGTACCCTGAAAATCCTTGGGATGCAGGAAGAGCACCGGCTTGCCATGGGCGCCGATCTTCGGCTCGCCATCGCCCAACACTCGCGCTCCGGCGGCGCGCAACGCGTCGCGCGCCGACAGGATGTTCTCTACCTCGTAGCAGATGTGATGCATCCCACCCGAAGGGTTCTTCGCCAGGAAAGCGGCAATCGGTGAGCCCTCGCCGAGCGGCTCCAGCAGCTCGACCTTCGTGTTTGCAAGCGTGACAAACACGACGGTGACGCCGTGTTCGGGCAAAGCCTGTGGCTCGGTGACGGAGGCGCCGAGCGTCGAGCGATAGCTTTCGGCGGCGGAGTGAAGATCCGGCACTGCGATGGCGATGTGGTTCACTCTTCCAAGCATTGCGATCTCCCGCTTTGACGTCCGGTTCCGCTTACATGGTCACGGGCGACCGGCCAATCAGACTTTGGTGATAAACACCGTGACGATCGGCTTCTTGCCCCAGATCTGGTTGGCGGTGCTGCGCACGGCGCGGCGGACCGCCTCCTGCAGCATTGCCAGATCCTTGCGCTTTGCCCGCGGAATGCTCTCGACGGCGCCAAGAATGGCGTCATAGAGCGTGTCCTCCATGTCCTCGCCCTCGTCGTCGAACTCCGGCAAGCCGATCGCGACGATATCCGGGTCGCCCAGGAAATCGTAGCGGCTGTCGAGAACGACGTTGACGGCGACATGGCCGGCGAAGGAGAGCTTGCGGCGTTCGCCGATGCCCATCTCCTCGAAATCGCCGATGAGGCTGCCGTCCTTGTAGATGCGGCCATGGGGCGCTTCGTCGATCACTTCGGCGGGACCTGGCGCAAGACGCAGCATTTCGCCGTTCCTGAGACGCGGAACGCTGGCGATGCCGGACTGCCGGCCCAGTTCGCCATGCGCCGTCAGATGCGCCGCCTCGCCATGAACAGGTACGAGGATCTGCGGCCGTAGCCACTGGTACATCTGCTGCAGCTCGGTGCGACGCGGGTGGCCGGATACGTGCACCAGCGCCTCGCTGTCGGTGATGATGTGGATGCCCTGTTCCACCAGGCCGTTCTTGATGTCGTTGATCGCCTTTTCGTTGCCCGGGATCGTGCGTGAGGAAAACACGACCGTGTCGCCAGCCGAGAAGGCGACATTTCGCATCTCGTCACGGGCGATCTTGGCAAGGGCTGCCCGCGGCTCGCCCTGGCTGCCAGTCAGGATGACCACGACCTTGTCGCGCGGCACGTAGCCGAACTCGTCTTCGGCGAGGAAAGGTTTGATGCCTTCCATCAGCCCAAGATCCGTAGCGACGGCGACGACCCGCTTCATCGAACTGCCGAGCAGAAGCACATCCCTGCCGGCCTCTTCCGCCGCTTCGGCGATCGAGCGGATGCGCCCGACATTCGAGGAGAACGTCGTGATCGCCACCCGCCCCTCAGCGTTCGCGATGATCTTCGTCAGGCTTTCGGAAACCTCCTGCTCCGACGGCGAAACGCCGTCGCGCATCGCATTGGTGGAATCGCAGACGAGCGCAAGCACACCTTCATCGCCGATCTGGCGGAAGCGTGTCTCGTCGGTCAACGGTCCGAGCGACGGGTGAAGGTCGATCTTCCAGTCGCCGGTATGAACCACGGTGCCGACCGGCGTGCGAATGATCAGCGACATCGGCTCGGGGATCGAGTGGTTGACGCCGACGGCCTCAATCTCGAAGGGGCCGACATTGATGCGGTCGCCCTGCTTGAAGATCGTGATGGGGATCTCGCCCCGGCTCTTCTCGAAGTCCCGCTTGGCTTCGAGCATGCCTGCCGTGAACGGCGAGGCATAGACCGGCACATTGAGACCGGGCCACAGGTCGTTCAGACCGCCATAGTGGTCCTCGTGCGCATGGGTGATTATGATCGCCTTGAGATTGCGGCGCTCTTCGGCGAGAAAGCCGATATCGGGGAGCACGAGGTCGACCCCCGGGAGCTCTGGCCCCGGAAACGTCACACCGCAATCGACCATGATCCACTGGCGGCTGCCCGGCCGTCCGTAGCCGTACAGGCCAAGATTCATGCCGATTTCACCGACGCCGCCGAGCGGCAAGAACACCAATTCTTCTTCTTGCGCCATGTCGTGTTGCGCCCCTGTTCCAAATTTATCCGAAAAATACGTCGCCGGCGGCAATCGCCTGCGTCATGCCGTTGCCGGTGTCGAGCACCAGCCGTCCGGCCTCATCAATACCGGCAAAGCGTCCTGAAAGCGACCGGTCCGGCAGGTTCACGGTTATCGTTTCACCGATGCCGCGGGCTGCTGCCCGCCATTGTTCGATCGTCGTGGCGATACCGGCGCCCCGATCCCAAACCTGCAGGGTCTCCGCCATCGTCAGGAACAGGCGCGCAAACAGTTCGTCGGGCGAAACCGACGCACCTTCGTTGGCCAGCGACGTCACGGGATAGAGCCCTTCATCCGGCTGGACCGCGATGTTGATGCCGCAACCGATGACCAGCGCCCGGCGCCCGTCCGGGAGGCTTTCGCCTTCAAGCAGGATACCGCAGGTCTTCTTGCCGTCGATCAGGATGTCGTTCGGCCACTTGATCTCCACCGGCGCCGAACCCGGCGGCATCACCTGGCGGATCGCCCTGTGAACGGCGACGGCGACAGCAAGCGGCAAAGAGTGCAGGTGCTCGACCGGTGCCGGCTCGATGAGGAGAAGCGAAGCGTAGAGATTGCCCGGTTCGGAGAACCATGCCCGGCCGCGACGTCCGCGCCCGCCGGTCTGCCTGATGGCCGTGACCCAGAGATTGCCCGGGTCACCCTGGCGCGCACGCGCCAGGCATTCACTGTTGGTCGACCCGACCGCATCGAGAGCGACGTGCCGGAAATCGTCGAGCGAGATCCGGCCGCCACTTTCAAAGGCGATCAAAAGAAGGTCCGCGCCGCGACTTCAGCGGCGTTTCCGAGCGGGCCGCCGATGAGCACGTATCCGAGAACGAACAGGCCCGAGAGACCGAACACCAGCCGCAGTTCGCCGGCGGTGCGGGCGAACTCGCCCTTGGCATCGTCGAACCACATCACCTTGATGACGCGCAGGTAGTAGTAGGCGCCGACGACGGATGCGAGGACGCCGATGATGGCGAGCGCATAGAGCTGGGCTTCGATGGCCGCCATGAAGACGAAGTACTTCCCGAAGAAGCCTGCCATTGGCGGGATGCCGGCGAGCGAGAACATCAGGACGGTCAGCACCGTCGCCATGAAGGGGTTGGTCTGCGAGAGACCGGCGAGATCGTCGACGTTCTCGACGTTTTCGCCTTCCTTGCGGCGCATCGCCAGGATGCAGGCGAAGGTGCCAAGCGTCATGACCATGTAGATGAGCATGTAGAGCAGCACGCCACGAACACCAGCCATGGAGCCGGCGGCAAGGCCGACCAGCGCGTAGCCCATGTGGCCGATCGAGGAATAGGCCATCAGGCGCTTGATGTTCTTCTGGCCGATCGCCGCGAAGGCACCGAGCAGCATCGATGCGATCGAGATGAAGACGATGATCTGCTGCCAGTCAGCAACGACAGGCTCGAAGGCATTGATGACGATGCGAACGAGGATCGCCATGGCGGCGACCTTCGGTGCCGCCGCGAAGAAGGCGGTGACCGGCGTTGGCGCGCCTTCATAAACGTCAGGCGTCCACATGTGGAACGGCACGGCCGAGATCTTGAAAGCGAGGCCGGCGAGTACGAAGACCAGACCGAAGATCAGGCCGAGCGAGCGGCCTTCAGCCGTCAGCGCAGCCGCGATCTGGGTAAAGCCGGTGTGGCCGGTGAAGCCGTAGATCAGCGACATGCCGTAAAGCAGCATGCCCGAAGAAAGCGCACCGAGGACGAAGTACTTCAGGCCGGCTTCCGTCGAGCGGATGCTGTCGCGGTTGATGGCAGCGACGACATAAAGGGCCAGCGACTGCAGTTCCAGCGACAGGTAGAGCGAGATCAGGTCGTTGGCCGAGATCATCAAGAGCATGCCGAGCGTCGCCAGCACCAGAAGCACTGGGAACTCGAAACGGTCAATCTGGGCGGAGCGCGCATGGCCGACCGTCATCACCAGGGCGGTGATGGAGCCGATCAGGGCCAGAACCTTCATGAACTTGGCGAAGGGGTCCGACAGGAAGGCGCCGCCATAGGCTTCGCCTTCACCGGTCTTAAGCACGAGCCAGAGGCCAGCGATGATCAGGAGGGCAACCGCAAGACCGGTGACCGTCGACGCCGACTTCTCGCCGGAAAACACGCCAATCATCAGCAACGCCATCGCGCCGACCGCGAGGATCAGCTCGGGGATCGAGAGTTGCAGGCTTGCAAGGAGGGTTTCAGCAGTCATGTCCAATCACGTCCTGTGGTCATTGCACCGAAAGCGCAACGTTTTGCGCTGCCTGCAGGGCTGCGGAGTAGTTGTTGACGAGCAGATCCACGGAGGCCGCGGTCGCATCGAAGATCGGTGCCGGATAGACGCCGAAGAAGATCGTCAGGATCACCAGCGGATAAAGGATGGCCTTTTCGCGCGGCGACAGGTCGAGCAACGCCTTCAGGCTTTCCTTTTCCAGCGCGCCGAACACGACCCGGCGATAGAGCCAGAGCGCATAGGCGGCCGACAGGATCACGCCGGAGGTGGCAAAGAGCGCAACCCAGGTGTTGGCACGGAAGGCACCGACGAGGGTCAGGACTTCGCCGACGAAGCTGGACGTGCCCGGCAGGCCGACGTTCGCCATGGTGAACACCATGAAGGCGACGGCGTACTTCGGCATGTTGTTTACGAGGCCGCCATAGGCGGCGATTTCGCGGGTGTGCAGGCGGTCGTAGACAACGCCGACGCAAAGGAAGAGCGCGCCGGAGACGATGCCGTGCGACAGCATCTGGAAGATCGCACCCTGCACGCCCTGAACGTTGGCGGCAAAGATACCCATCGTCACGTAGCCCATGTGCGCAACGGACGAATAGGCGATCAGCTTCTTGATGTCGGTCTGCATCAGCGCCACCAGCGAGGTGTAGATGATGGCGACGACCGAAAGCGTGAAGACGAACGGCGCGAAGTAATCTGAGGCCAGCGGGAACATCGGCAGCGAGAAGCGCAGGAAGCCGTAACCGCCGAGCTTCAGCAAGACGCCGGCCAGAATGACCGAGCCCGCCGTCGGCGCCTGAACGTGTGCGTCGGGAAGCCAGGTGTGGACCGGCCACATCGGCATCTTCACCGCAAAGGAGGCGAAGAAGGCGAGCCACAGCCAAGTCTGCATCTGACGCGGGAAGTTATAGGCCAGTAGCTGCGTGATGTCGGTCGTACCGGCCTGCCAGTACATCGCCATGATCGCGAGCAGCATCAGCACTGAGCCGAGCAGCGTATAAAGGAAGAACTTGTAGCTGGCGTAAACGCGGTCCTTGCCGCCCCAGACACCGATGATGAGGAACATCGGGATGAGACCGGCTTCGAAGAACACGTAGAAGAGCACGATATCGAGCGACACGAAGACGCCGATCATGAACGTTTCCAGGACCAGGAACGCGATCATGTAGGCCTTCAGCCGCTTCTCGATCGACAGCCAGCTCGCCAGTACGCAGAACGGCATGAGGAAGGCCGAGAGCACCACGAACAGCATCGAGATACCATCGACACCGAGATGGTAGGAAATGCCGGTGCCGAGCCACTCGTGCTTCTCGATCATCTGGAAGCCCGGGTTCGAGGAATCGAACTGGTACCAGATGTAGACCGACACGGCGAAGGTGAAGATCGTCGTCAGCAGCGAAACGTTCAGGATATTCCGGCGGCCGTAGGCGCTGTCTTCCCTTGTGAGCAAGAGAAGCAGGACGCCGACGAGCGGCATGAAGGTGACCGCGGAAAGTACGGGCCAATCGGTCATCAGAAGGAACTCCTGAACATCATCCAAGTAACAAGCGCGGCAATGCCGATCAGCATCGCAAACGCGTAGTGATAGAGGTAACCAGTCTGCAGGCGGACAACGCGGTCAGTGACGTTGAGCACACGTGCGGCAATGCCGTTCGGGCCGTAGCCGTCGATCACGCGACCGTCGCCTTCCTTCCACAGGAAGGTGCCGAGCCACTTGGCCGAGCGTACGAACAGGAAGTCATAGAGCTCGTCGAAGTACCACTTATTGAGCAGGAACTGGTAGAGGCCACGGTGCTGCTCTGCCAGATACTTCGGCAGTTCCGGCCGGCGGATATACATGTACCAGGCCGTGAAGAGGCCAAGCGCCATGGCGACAAACGGGCTCCACTTAACCCACTTCGGCACGTGGTGGTACTCATGCAGGATTTCGTTTTCCGCCGAGGTGAACAGCGCACCCTTCCAGAATTCGGCATAGCCTTCGCCGAAGAAGTGATCGTGGAAGATGAAGCCGGCGACCAGCGCACCGACGCCAAGGATATAGAGCGGCACCAGCATGACCTGCGGCGATTCATGCACGTGATGCATGACATCCGAGGAAGCGCGCGGCTTGCCATGGAAGGTCATGAAGGTCAGGCGCCACGAATAGAAGCTGGTGAAGAGTGCCGCGACAACGAGCAGCGCATAGGCGAAACCGGAAACCGAGCTGTGGGCGGCATAGGCGGACTCGATGATCGCGTCCTTCGAGAAGAAGCCCGCGGTACCGATGATCGTGCCAGGGATGCCGACGCCGGTCAGTGCGATCGTGCCGATGAACATCATCCAGTAGGTAACCGGAATGTGCTTCCGGAGACCGCCCATGTAACGCATGTCCTGCTCGCCATCGACGGCGTGGATGACCGAACCGGCACCCAAGAACAGCAGAGCTTTGAAGAAGGCGTGCGTGAACAGGTGGAAGATCGCCGCGCCATAGGCACCGACGCCGAGGGCCACGAACATGTAGCCGAGCTGCGAGCAGGTCGAATAGGCGATGACGCGCTTGATGTCGTTCTGGACGAGGCCGACGGTCGCCGCGAAGAAGGCGGTGATCGCGCCGATGATGGTGACGACGGTCAGCGCATCCGGCGACAGCTCGAACACCGGCGACATGCGGGCGACGAGGAAGACGCCGGCGGTAACCATGGTTGCGGCATGGATAAGAGCCGAAACCGGGGTCGGGCCTTCCATGGCGTCCGGAAGCCAGGTGTGCAGCAGGAACTGCGCCGACTTGCCCATCGCGCCCATGAAGAGCAGCAGGGATGCGGCGGTGATGGCATCAGCCTTGTCGAGGTGCATGCCGAACAGGGTGACGACGGCCTCCCCTGCTCCCGCACCTTCGGCCGGCAGATAGGTCTTGGCGGCAGCGAAGATCGTTTCCAGGTTGACCGAGCCGAACAGCACGAAGACCAGGAAGATACCGAGCGCGAACCCGAAGTCACCGACGCGGTTGACGATGAAGGCCTTCATCGCAGCAGCGTTGGCCGACGGCTTCTTGTACCAGAAGCCGATGAGCAGGTAGGACGCAAGACCCACGCCTTCCCAGCCGAAGAACATCTGCACCAGGTTGTCCGAGGTGATGAGCATCAACATCGCGAAGGTGAAGAGCGACAGATAGGCAAAGAAGCGCGGACGATGCGGATCGTGGTGCATGTAGCCGATCGAATAGACATGCACGAGGGTCGACACCGTGTTGACGACCACGAACATGACCGAAGTCAGCGTATCGACGCGGAACGCCCATTCGACATCGAAGGTGCCGGACTGGATCCAGCGCAGCACCGAAACCTTGATCATTTCCTGGTGGCCCATGGCGACGTCGAAGAAGACGTACCAGGAGAGCGCAGCGGCAATGATCATCAGACCGCTGGTGACATATTCCGATGCCTTGGCGCCGATCGAACTACCGAAGAGGCCGGCGATCAGAAAGCCGATCAAAGGCAGGAAGACGATAGCCTTGATGATGGTATCCATAGCCCAATCAGCCCTTCATCATGTTGACGTCTTCAACAGCGATCGAGCCGCGGTTGCGGTAGAAGACGACGAGAATTGCAAGTCCGATGGCCGCTTCCGCAGCCGCGACGGTCAGGATGAACAGGGCAAAGACCTGGCCAGTGATGTCATTCAGGAACGCCGAGAAGGCGACCATGTTGATGTTGACCGCGAGAAGAATGAGTTCGACCGACATCAGGATGACGATGACGTTCTTCCGGTTCAGGAAGATGCCGAAGACGCCCAGCGTGAACAGGATGGCGCTGACGGTGAGATAGTGGGAAATTCCGATTTCCATTTTTTGTTCCTCGATCTCGCGTCCGACTTAAATGCCCTGGCCGGGCTTGACCGTGACCACTTCGACGGCGGTCTCGGGCGTGCGGGCAACCTGCTGCGGGATGTTCTGGCGCTTGATGTTTTCGCGGTGGCGCAGGGTCAGCACGATCGCGCCGATCATGGCGACGAGCAGGACCAGGCCGGCGATCTGGAAGAAGTAGACGTAGTGCGTGTAAAGCACGTCGCCGAGCGCTGCCGTGTTCGTGCGGTCGGCGACCGCCGGGATCGGCATCGAAATCGACTTGGCGATCTCGGGCGAGAACGTCGCACCGCCAACCACGATGATGAGCTCGGCTGCAAGGATCAGACCGATCAGCGCGCCCACCGGCGCATATTCAAGCACGCCGGCCCGCAGTTCCGCGAAGTCGATGTCGAGCATCATAACCACGAACAGGAACAGCACCGCGACCGCGCCGACATAAACGACCAGCAGGATCATCGCGAGGAATTCGGCGCCAGTCAGCAGGAACAGACCTGCCGCGTTAAAGAAGGTCAGGATCAGGAACAGAACCGAATAAACCGGGTTCCTGGCCGCAATGACCATGAATGCCGACGCCACCGCGATGAAGGCAAAGAGATAGAAAAAAAGAACCTGCAGACCCATGATCGGTGCCTTCTTCGTCTTGCACGGCGTGAGGCGCTTCTGGCCCCACTCCACAGGCAAAGCCGGACACGCGTCCGGCCGTTGCCCAAACCTATGTCACATGCACCGCCCTCCCCGGGGCGGCGCTACGCTCTGGCCTCAGCGATAGGGCGAGTCCATTGCGATGTTGCGTGCGATTTCCCGTTCCCAACGGTCGCCGTTGGCGAGGAGCTTGTCCTTGTCGTAGTAAAGCTCTTCGCGCGTCTCGGTGGCGAACTCGAAGTTCGGGCCCTCGACGATGGCATCGACCGGACAGGCTTCCTGGCAGAAACCGCAATAGATGCACTTCACCATGTCGATGTCGTAGCGAACCGTACGGCGTGTGCCGTCGTTGCGGCGCGGGCCGGCTTCGATGGTGATGGCCTGTGCAGGACAGATCGCCTCGCACAGCTTGCAGGCGATGCAACGCTCTTCACCGTTCGGATAACGGCGCAGCGCATGCTCGCCGCGGAAGCGCGGGCTGACCGGTCCCTTTTCGAAGGGGTAGTTCAACGTCGCCTTCGGCTTGAAGAAATAGCGCATCGACAGAAAGAACGCGCCGACGAATTCCTTCAGGAACAGCGAGCTGACGGCTTGCGAAAGACCGGCCATCATTTACCTCCAGAGTTGCCGGCCTGGGAGCGACCGGCGGTATGCTGCCAAACGTGAGCCATCGTCATGCGGCTCCCGTCAGCTTGAGAACGAACGCAGTGATCACGACCATTGCGAGAGAGATCGGCAGGAAAACCTTCCAGCCAAGACGCATCAGCTGGTCGTAGCGGTAACGCGGCACGAAGGCCTTCACCATCGCGAACATGAAGAACACGAAGGATGCCTTCAGCACGAACCAGATGATGCCGGGTACCCAGTTGAGGAACCAGACGTCCACCGGAGGCAGCCAGCCACCGAGGAACAGGATCGTCGTCAGCGCGCACATCAGGCAGATGGCGGCATATTCGCCGAGCATGAACATCATGTAAGGCGTGGAGCCGTACTCGACCATGAAGCCGGCGACGAGTTCGGATTCCGCTTCGGGAAGGTCGAAAGGCGGGCGGTTCGTTTCGGCCAGCGCCGAAATGAAGAACACGATGAACATCGGGAACAGCGCCAGCCAATGCCAGTCGAGGAACGACGCCGGCAGGCCGAGGTTGGTGCCGATGCCGCTCGACTGCGCGTTGACGATGTCCGTCAGGTTCAGCGAGCCGACGCAGAGCAGGACGGTGACGATAACGAAGCCGATCGAGACTTCGTAGGAGACCATCTGAGCTGCGGAGCGAAGCGCGCCGAGGAAGGGATATTTGGAGTTCGACGCCCAGCCGCCCATGATGATGCCATAAACTTCAAGAGAAGATATGGCGAACACGAAGAGGATGCCGACGTTGATGTTCGCGATCACCCAGCCGGCGTTGAGCGGGATCACGGCCCAAGCGGCGAGCGCCAGCGTCACGGAGACGAGCGGGGCGAGCAGGAAGATCGCCTTGTTGGCGCCGGCCGGGATAACCGGCTCCTTGAAGACGAACTTCAAAAGGTCGGCGAAGGACTGGAAAAGTCCCCAGGGGCCCACCACATTCGGACCGCGGCGGAGCTGAACTGCAGCCCAGATCTTACGGTCTGCGAGCAGGATGTAGGCGATGAAAAGCAGCAGCGCGACCAGGAGCAGCAGCGACTGGGCGACCATGATGATCGCGGGCCAGACATAGGTCGAAACGAAAGCGTCCATGATACTCTATTCCCTCGCGCTCATTCCGCCGCAGCTTTGAAATTGTTGCGTGCCAAAGCCGAGCATTCGGCCATGACGGCGGATGCGCGCGCTATCGGGTTCGTCAAATAGAAGTCTTTGACCGGAGACGCAAACACGGATTTGCCCATCTCACCGGCTTTTTGACCAAGTGCGGCAATTTCGTCGCCGTTGCCGCCCGCGATCGCGTCGATATCGGCGAAATGCGGGTGGGCCGCATAGAGCTTCGAGCGCAATTCGCCAAGCGAATCAAAGGGCAGCTTCTTGCCGAGCACGTCGGAGAGCGCGCGGATGATCGCCCAGTCCTCGCGTGCGTCGCCCGGTGCGAAGCCGGCGCGGTTGCCGATCTGAACGCGGCCTTCGGTGTTGACCCAGGTGCCGGACTTTTCGGTGTAGGTCGCGCCCGGCAGGATGACGTCGGCGGCATGTGCGCCGTTGTCGCCGTGCGAGCCGATATAAACCGTGAAGCCGGACTTGCGTTCCGCAAGGTCGATCTCGTCGGCGCCGAGCAGGAAGAGAACGTCGGAGGCGGTGACCATCTCGGCCGCCGTCTTGCCGTTCGCGCCCGGAACGAAGCCGAGGTCGAGACCACCGACGCGGGAAGCGGCCGTGTGAAGAACGGCAAAACCGTTCCACTCGGCGGTAACCGCACCGACGGCGCCTGCGAGCTTGGCGGCGGCAGAAAGAACGGCAGCGCCGCCCTCCCCTGCAACAGCACCCTGGCCGAT
Organism: Ensifer sp. SL37; assembly: GCF_026672675.1. NCBI lineage: Bacteria > Pseudomonadati > Pseudomonadota > Alphaproteobacteria > Hyphomicrobiales > Rhizobiaceae > Ensifer > Ensifer sp. SL37. Next base: position 13,885 of record NZ_JAPPRN010000006.1, read on the forward strand.
GAGGATCATCGGGCGCTGCGCCTTCTTCAAGGTCGCTGCAAACTTGCCCTTGCCCGAGACGAGCTCGGCGAGCGTTTCGGTGCCGGCGCCGAGATACTCGTATTCGTAACGCAGTTCGCCCGGCTCGCCGATCACGGCGATCGGGAAGTTGCCCATGCGGTAGCGCTTGCGGATGCGGGCGTTGAGAACCGAAGCCTCAAAGCGCGGATTGGAGCCGATGATCAGCAGCGCGTCAGCGCTTTCGATGCCAGCGATCGTCGGGTTGAAAAGGTAGCTGGCGCGACCGAGCGACGGGTCGAGTGCGGCGCCATCCTGGCGGCAGTCGACACTCTCGGAGCCGAGCGCTGCGATCAGCTGCTTCAGCGCGTACATTTCTTCGACCGAAGCGAGGTCGCCGGCAATGGCGCCGATCTTGTCGCCGGAAGTCTGGGCGACGGCAGCCTTGACCGCCTGGAAGGCTTCGCCCCACGTTGCCGGCTGCAGACGGCCGTCCTTCTTGACGTATGGACGATCGAGGCGCTGCGTCTTCAGGCCATCCCAGATGAAGCGGCTCTTGTCGGAGATCCACTCTTCGTTGATGTCCTCATTGACGCGCGGCATGATGCGCATGACTTCGCGGCCGCGGGTATCGACGCGGATCGCCGAACCGAGCGCGTCCATCACGTCGATGGATTCGGTCTTGTTCAGCTCCCACGGACGGGCGGTGAAGGCAAACGGCTTCGAGGTCAGCGCACCGACCGGGCAGAGGTCAACGACGTTGCCCTGCAGTTCGGAGGTCATCGCCTGCTCGAGATAGGTGGTGATCTCGGCGTCTTCGCCGCGGCCGATCAGGCCAAGTTCGGCAATGCCGGCAACTTCGGTCGTGAAGCGAACGCAGCGCGTGCAGTGAATGCAGCGGTTCATCACGGTCTTGACGAGCGGGCCGATATACTTGTCTTCGACGGCGCGCTTGTTTTCCTGGTAGCGCGAGCTGTCGATACCGAAGGCCATGGCCTGGTCCTGCAGGTCGCATTCGCCGCCCTGGTCACAGATCGGGCAGTCGAGCGGATGGTTGATCAGCAGGAATTCCATCACGCCTTCGCGCGCCTTCTTGACCATCGGCGTGGTCGTGAAGACTTCCGGCGCTTCGCCGTTCGGGCCCGGACGGAGGTCGCGCACGCCCATGGCGCAGGAAGCGGCGGGCTTGGGCGGCCCTCCCTTCACCTCGATCAGACACATGCGGCAGTTGCCGGCGACCGAAAGCCGCTCGTGGAAACAGAAGCGCGGAACTTCAGCCCCGGCCTCTTCGCACGCCTGAAGCAGCGTGAAATGATCCGGTACCTCGATCTCTTTTCCGTCGACTTTCAGCTTTGCCATCTTCGTACTCAATCCTGTCTTCCGTCCGTCGGCCCATCGGCGACGCACAATTCCAACACAGCCTTGCTGCTTGCGGGCGATGGCCGTCCCCGGTCCCCGCCCTGTTGTCTCAAGCGCCTTTCAGCGCCTTGGCCTGTCCAACCCAATCGTCCCGCTTGATCCGCCCGCCGAAACCGAGTTCGTCGTCGAAGCGGGCGACATCCGCCTCGCTCCAACCGGCGATGTCGGCAAAGCCGCTGATGCCCTTCGCGTTCAGCACCTGCTCGAGCTTCGGGCCGATGCCGGAGATCCGCTTCAGGTCGTCGGTGGCTTTCGCCTTGGCGCGCGTCGCGCGAACCTTGACCACCTTTTGAGCGGCAACCTTCTCGACCACCGGCTTTGCGGCTGCGCGCTTGGCAGGCGCGGACGGCTTGGCGACCGGTTCCGGCTTTGCGTCGGCCTGCACCGTCTTTGCGACAACGGCAGTCGTCGTGTCAGACGATGCGGGCTCTGCCCGCTTCTGCGCCGCCTCGACGGCCCCTTGCATCGCGCCGATCATGGCGCCCGCAATCTGGGTCGTGAGACCGAAGCCGATCGCGGTCGCTGCTGCAACTGCGGCTACCGGGTGAACCATCAGCGGATGCAGCGGCACCTGTGAAAGGCCCTTCATCCATTCGCCCATGCCGAACGGGTCGGCCGGATCGCCGCCAAGCGGACGTGCGAACGGAATGCCTGCTTCGGCCTGTCCCTTCATCTGTCCCTCTTCGCGTGCGCCGGCCATCGTCGGGTTACTCCGCCGCTTCCAGAACCGCGCCATGCGACGACGCATTGCGCGTATATTCGTCGATGCGCTTTTCCATTTCCGGACGGAAATGCTTGATCAGGCCCTGGATCGGCCAGGCAGCTGCGTCGCCGAGGGCGCAGATCGTGTGGCCTTCCACCTGCTTGGTGACGTCGAACAGCATGTCGATTTCGCGCTTCTGGGCGCGGCCCTGAACCATGCGTTCCATGACGCGCATCATCCAGCCGGTGCCTTCGCGGCACGGCGTGCACTGACCGCAGCTCTCGTGCTTGTAGAAGGCCGAGAGACGCCAGATCGCCTTGATGATGTCCGTCGACCTGTCCATCACGATGACGGCGGCGGTTCCAAGACTGGAACCGACCTCGCGCAGGCCGTCGAAATCCATGATCGCGTCCTTCATCTGCGCGCCGGGCACGCAAGGAACGGACGAACCGCCGGGAATGACGGCGAGCAGGTTGTCCCAGCCGCCGCGAATGCCGCCACAGTGCTTTTCGATCAGCTCATGGAACGGGATCGACATAGCGTCTTCGACCGTGCACGGGCGGTTGACGTGACCGGATACCGAATAGAGCTTGGTGCCGTGGTTGTTCGGGCGACCGAAACTCGTGTACCAGCCGGCGCCGCGGCGCAAGATCGTCGGGGTTACCGCGATCGACTCGACGTTGTTGACGGTCGTCGGGCAGCCGTAGAGGCCCATGTTGGCCGGGAACGGCGGCTTCAGGCGCGGCTGGCCCTTCTTGCCTTCAAGGCTTTCGAGCAGAGCCGTCTCTTCGCCACAGATGTAGGCGCCGGCACCATGGTGCACGTAGATGTCGATGTCGTAGCCGAGCTTGTTATTCTTGCCGAGCAGGCCATAGGCGTAGCACTCGTCGATCGCCGCCTGCAGCGCCTCGCGCTCGCGGACGAATTCGCCGCGGACGTAGATGTAGGCGACATGGGCACCCATGGCGAAGCTGGCGACGACGCAGCCTTCGATCAGCGTATGCGGATCGTGACGCATGATGTCACGGTCCTTGCAGGTGCCGGGCTCGGACTCGTCGGCGTTGACGACGAGGTAATGCGGACGGCCGTCGCTTTCCTTCGGCATGAAGGACCACTTGAGGCCCGTCGGGAAGCCGGCGCCGCCACGACCGCGAAGGCCGGAAGCCTTCACTTCGTTGACGATCCAGTCACGGCCCTTTTCGAGCAGCTGCTTGGTGCCGTCCCAGTGGCCGCGCGCCATGGCGCCCTTCAGGGACTTGTCCTTGAGGCCGTAGATATTGGTAAAGATGCGGTCTTCATCTCTGAGCATAATTCACCTCTTTACCGCGGCTTCTTGCCGAAGACCTTGATGTATTCGGCTTCGCCGCCCTTGGCGAGCGCCTTGGCCTGCTTGACCCAGTCGTCGCGTTCGATGCGGCCCTTGAAATTCAGGTATCCGTCGACCCACTCGCGCTCCGCCTTCTTCCACGAAGCAACTTGCGCGTAGGTGTAGATGCCCAGTTCGTTGAGCGTACCCTCGATCTTCGGACCGACGCCCGAGATCAGCTTGAGATCGTCGGTCGCTGCCGGCTTCTCGATGCCGGCCGGACGGTTCTTGTCCTCCAGCGACGGCTTGCCGGAGACGGCAGCAGCCTTGGCCGGCTTCGACTTGTCGATAGTGTCGCCTTCCACCTTGGCGTTGGCAGCGGCTTCCGCCTTTGCCGTCGCCGGGGTCTTCAGCGATGCGTCGGTCACGGCCGACGCGGTCTTGGCTCGGCCGGCGTTCGACGGCGGCACGGAGACGGCCGGAGCATCGCTCACCTTCTTGGTGGCGCTGGCCGCAGCCTTGGCCGGAGCCGCATCCGCAAGCATGAGGGTCGTCGGGCCGCCTTCCGGAGCCGAATAGATGCGATCGATCTGCGGACCGGGGGTGACTTCAGCACCCTTGCCTGCTTCGAAACGGTCGATGATCTGCTCGAGCTGCTCGGGCGTCAGGTCTTCGAAGGTGTCCTTGAAGATCATGACCATCGGCGCGTTGACGCAGGCGCCCTGACATTCGACTTCTTCCCAGGAAAGCGTACCACTCTCGTTCAGGGTGAAGGGATCATGGGCAATCTTGCTCTTGCAAACCTTGATCAGGTCTTCGGCGCCACGCAGCATGCAGGGCGTCGTACCGCAAACCTGAATGTGGGCGCGCGTGCCGACCGGCTTCAACTGGAACTGGGTGTAGAAGGTCGCAACTTCGAGCGCGCGGATGTACGGCATGCCGAGCATGTCCGCGATGGACTCGATGGCGGCCTTCGTGACCCAGCCGTCCTGGTCCTGAGCGCGCATCAACAACGGGATGACGGCAGACTGCTCACGACCCTTGGGGTACTTATTGATCGTTTCCTTCGCCCAGGCGGCGTTCTCCTTGCTGAAGGCAAAGCTCGCTGGCTGGACGGTGTCTTCGGCTAGTCGACGAACGGACATTCTAGTGGACACCTTATCAGTTAATCGAACCGCACCGCGATTTCGTCACCGAGACGAATTCGCAGGCATAGGCTGACTGGTCTTTCTGCAAAAATACGATGTAGCGCGTGCCATTGGCGACCGCGGCCTTGATCTCGTAGCCCTTGGCAACGAGATCGGCCATCGAGCCCCCGCGCATGCCGCCCGACGTCGCGCCGCTTTCGACCTGCTCCTGTGCAGAAACGGTCGATGCAAGCGCGAGAAGAGCGAGCGTGGCCAGGGGCGCGAGACGCATCAGCGGTCCACCTCACCGAACACAATATCGAGGGAGCCCAGCACGGCCGAAACGTCGGCAAGCTGGTGTCCCCGACAGAGGAAATCCATCGCCTGCAGATGCGCATAACCTGGGGCACGGATCTTGCAGCGATAGGGCTTGTTGGTGCCGTCGGAGACGAGATAGACGCCGAATTCGCCCTTCGGCGCTTCGACGGCGGCGTAAACTTCGCCGGCCGGCACGTGGTAGCCTTCGGTATAGAGCTTGAAGTGGTGGATGAGCGCTTCCATCGAACGCTTCATCTCGCCGCGCTTCGGCGGAACGATCTTGCCGTCGAGCGACGAAACCGGGCCGACCTTGGCATCGCCGAGCAGGCGATCGACGCACTGGCGCATGATGCGGGCCGACTGGCGCATTTCGATCATACGGATCAGATAACGGTCGAAGCAGTCGCCGTTCTTGCCGATCGGGATATCGAACTCGAGATCCGAATAGCACTCATAAGGCTGCGAACGACGCAGGTCCCAGGCAGCGCCCGAGCCACGCACCATCACGCCCGAGAAGCCCCAGGCCCAGGCATCGTCGAGCTTGACGACGCCGATGTCGACGTTGCGCTGCTTGAAGATGCGGTTGCCGGTCAAGAGTTCGTCGATGTCGTCGACGGTCTTCAGGAACGGATCGATCCACTTGCCGATGTCTTCGACGAGTTCGTGCGGCAAGTCCTGATGGACGCCGCCCGGACGGAAGTAGGCCGAGTGCATGCGCGCGCCGCAGGCACGCTCGTAGAACACCATCAGCTTTTCGCGCTCTTCAAAGCCCCAGAGCGGCGGCGTGAGCGCGCCGACGTCCATGGCCTGCGTCGTGACGTTCAGAAGATGCGAGAGGATGCGGCCGATTTCCGAATAGAGGACGCGGATGAGCTGGCCGCGGATCGGAACTTCGGTCGCCGTCAGCTTCTCGATCGCCAGCGCGTAGGCATGCTCCTGGTTCATCGGTGCCACGTAGTCGAGGCGGTCGAAATAGGGCACGGCCTGCAGGTAGGTCTTGGTCTCGATCAGCTTTTCGGTACCGCGATGCAGCAGGCCGATATGCGGATCGACGCGCTCGACGATTTCGCCATCAAGCTCGAGCACCAGACGAAGAACGCCGTGCGCCGCCGGATGCTGCGGACCAAAGTTGATGTTGAAGTTGCGGACGTTATGTTCGGTCATACCGATTGCTCCAGGTCGGACGGCAGCCGTTCACCGGCTACCGCGGACCACTTAGTCTCACCGTGCTTTCGCCTTCTCGTCGCCGGGCAGCACGTAGTCCGTGCCTTCCCAGGGAGAGAGGAAGTCGAAGTTGCGGAATTCCTGCTTCAGTTCGACGGGTTCGTAGACGACGCGCTTTGCTTCGTCATCGTAACGCACCTCGACAAAACCGGTGACCGGGAAGTCCTTGCGCAGCGGATGTCCTTCGAAACCGTAGTCCGTCAGGATGCGACGCAGGTCAGGATGGCCGGTAAACAGGATGCCGTACATATCGTAGGCTTCGCGCTCGAACCAGTCGGCACCGGGATAGACCGGCGTTGCCGACGGAACCGGCTCGTTCTCGCCGGTTGCGACCTTGACGCGCACGCGCAGGTTCTGGCGCGGCGACAAGAGATGATAGACAACGTCGAAACGGTCCGGCCGCTGCGGCCAGTCGACGCCGCAGACATCGACGAAATTGACGAAGGCGCACTGCACATCGTCACGAAGGAACGTAAGCAGCGCGATCAGGTTCGCCGACGTCGTCGTCAGCGTCAGCTCGCCATAGACCAGCGATGCGTCGGAGATCAGCGCACCGCGCGTTTCGCGCAAGTAGGACGCAAGCTCATTCAGGGCTTCACTCATATCAAAGACCCCCTGCCCTTAGCGCTCGATCGTGCCGGTCCGGCGGATCTTCTTCTGCAGCAGGAGCACGCCGTAAAGCAGCGCTTCTGCCGTGGGAGGACAGCCTGGCACGTAGATGTCGACGGGAACGACGCGGTCGCAACCGCGAACAACCGAATAGGAATAGTGGTAGTAGCCGCCGCCATTGGCGCACGAACCCATCGAGATGACGTAACGCGGCTCCGGCATCTGGTCATAGACCTTGCGGAGCGCAGGCGCCATCTTGTTGGTCAGCGTGCCGGCGACGATCATGACGTCGGACTGGCGCGGCGAGGCGCGCGGCGCAAAACCGAAGCGTTCGGCGTCGTAGCGCGGCATCGACATCTGCATCATTTCGACCGCGCAGCAGGCGAGACCGAAGGTCATCCACATCAGCGAACCGGTACGCGCCCAATTGATGAGCTCATCGGTCGAGGTGACCAGAAAACCCTTGTCGGCGAGCTCATTGTTGATCTCGCCGAAGAATGCATCATTGCTGCCAATCGGCTTGCCGGTGGAGGGATCGATGATCCCTTTCGGCTTGGGCGCAACGAGCGTGGTGCCGGAGGTCAGTTCCATTCCAGCGCTCCCTTCTTCCATTCATAGATAAAGCCGATCGTCAGCACACCGAGGAACACCATCATTGACCAGAAGCCGAACCAGCCCAATTCATGGAACGAAACCGCCCAAGGAAAGAGGAAGGCAACTTCGAGGTCGAAGATGATGAAGAGGATCGACACGAGATAGAAGCGGATGTCGAACTTCATGCGGGCGTCGTCGAACGCATTGAAGCCGCACTCGTAGGCCGACAGCTTTTCCGAATCAGGAGCCTTGAAGGCGACGGCGAAGGGAGCAATCAGAAGCGCCACACCGATCACCAATGCGATTCCAATGAAAATCGCGATCGGAACGTAGGAACCGAGAAGTTCAGTCATTGTTATCCGTCCCTGCCTGCGGGAGGGCGCATGGGAGAGCGCCAGAACAACAAATCTCGCAGGCCGAAAAATATGTTGCAACGCCGGAGTGGTTAGCGCAGCCCGCGCCGTCGCGCAAGCCTTGAGGGGCCATTTAAACCGCTTCGCAACACAGGATCGGACGGGTGATACCGACAAAGCGCGGATTCGCAGGCCGACGCGAACTTTACGGTAAAACAAAGCGAGACGAGACAGATTGCCGCAGCGCACAATCCGGCCCTAGAGCCGACGCAATTCGCAGTAAGGACGGAGAGAAGAAATGGCGCGAGTGACGGGGCTCGAACCCGCGACCTCCGGCGTGACAGGCCGGCACTCTAACCGACTGAGCTACACCCGCGCATGATGACCGCGAACGGTCATTAGTACCACCATCGGCCCTCGTTGAGAACGCCTAGGCAAATCCAGATCAAGAGTGGCGCGAGTGACGGGGCTCGAACCCGCGACCTCCGGCGTGACAGGCCGGCACTCTAACCGACTGAGCTACACCCGCATCATCTTGACTTGGTTGAGGCGTTTCCGCCCCGCATCGAGCAGCAGCGCCGTTCGATGAGCGGCTAACTAAGCGGTTCGGATTGGGGTGTCAAGCGTGTTTGAAGACAAATCCGTGACGGAATGAAAATTGATCCACAGGGCGATAAAAGGATCGAAATCGGAATGGACCAATGGCGCCTGCCGCCACCGGCCCGCCGTCACCTATCCCAACACGCACTCGTCGATGCGCGTACACGGAGGCTGATTCCGAATTGCCTCCCCTCCCTCACCCGTTCGCCGTTACCGAGGCGCCGTCCGCGCATTTTGTCCACAAGCACGAAGCCCGCAGTTTCAGGGTGTCGCGCAACCGCCAACAAAAAAAATCATAAAAACGATACAAATGCTCTTGCGGTTTTTTTCGGTTACGCCTAGATCACGGCCACCGACGCGGCGGACTGATCCGGTCCAAACGCGGAAGGGCGATTAGCTCAGTTGGTAGAGCGCCTCGTTTACACCGAGGATGTCGGGAGTTCGAGTCTCTCATCGCCCACCATTTTCTCCCACAGAAAATCATCACCAAATCTGCTCAAATTGCTGTTCGCGTTATCGCGTGCCGTTTGCGATAGGCCTGCCGCTTCGAATTGCTTTGGCTTTAGAGCTCAGCCGTCAACGGTCGGGAATCAGGGATTCGGCGGCCTCGATCGCGATACCCGCCACCGTCAGCCTCGCCGGAGCAGCAAACCCGCCATATCCCAACGTATCGATAGGCCCACCAGCGCTACCCGCCGCGATACTGCTCGTCGCTGACATGCTCCAGCCAATCCACAGCCTTGCCGTCGAGCGCTTCCTGAATCGCAAGATGCACCATGGCCGTATCGGGTGCTGCACCGTGCCAGTGCTTTTCGCCCGGCGGGAACCAGACGACATCGCCCATACGAATCTCTTGCACGGGGCCACCCCAGCTTTGCACGAGACCACGGCCGGAGGTGACAACCAGGGTCTGGCCGAGCGGGTGCGTATGCCAGGCCGTCCGAGCGCCGGGTTCGAAGGTGACGCTGACAGCGCGGACGCGCGCCGGGTCTGCGGCCTCGATCACCGGGTCCTGGCGTACCGTGCCAGTGAAGTATTCCGCCGGGGCGCGCATCGAAGGTCTCGATCCACCGGGTATGATGTCCATATCTCGTTCCTCCGATTTTCGTGTGTGGCGCTCGTCGTCAGCGAAAGTGCGCTACGGCGGACAGGCCCAACCTCGCCCGCGAGCCTATCATAACCTGTGGATTGTCACAGTCGGACAGGCCTCACGGGCGATCTCGCAAAGATGCTCGTGGTGCGTCAGATAGATCACCTGGCCGACGCGGGCCATTTCTGCCATCTGCTCGAAGGCGCGGCCGGCGCGGCCGTCGTCGAAGGTCTCCATGATGTCGTCGGCGATGAAGGGCAGCGATTCGCGCGCGGCTGCGATTTCGTGATAGCCGGCGATTCTGAGCGCCAGATAGAGCTGAAAGCGCGTGCCCTTGGAGAGATCCTTGGCAAGCTTCGACCCGCCGGCCGACGCATTGGCGATCAGGAACTCCTGTCCCCGGTCGGACTGCGCCGACAGGCCGGAATATTCTCCGCCGCTGATCCGGCTGAAGGTCTCCGACGCGCGCCGCATCATTACGCTGCGATGCCGCTCGCGGAAAAGCCGGAGCGCGGTCTCGGCGGCGATGACGCCGGCGCGAAGCCGCAGATAGGCAAGCGCCTTGTTTTCGATGTCGAGCAGCAACGTCCGCCGCTTCTGTTCGAGTTCTGCGACCGTGTCGCCGCCTTCGACAGCCGCGAGCGCCTTTTCTCTTTCCCGCATCTCCGTATGCAGTTCACTGACGTCGCGGTCGCTTTGTTCGAGTGCGGCATCCAGCCGTGCCAGCTCCAGCCGCACCGCCGTGTCATCGAGTTCCGCGAGCAAAGCCTCCGCCTGCGTGCTCTCGGCGACATCAAGGCGGGAGGCAAGATCCGCCTCCGATTCGGCGATGCGTTCACGCAGGCGCTGCTGTTCCCGGCCGGCCTCGAATAGCTGCGCGGCCTCATCGAGCGTTTCGCAGTCGAAGAATTCAAGCACCTGCCGCCTGCGCGCCACATGGAGCTCCCGCTTCGCACAGGCGACACGCCGCTCTTCCTCCAGGCGGGCGATTTCGGCGAGGAAGGTTGCGCGGCGATCCGAAAGCCGCTGCGCCTCGGCGGCGCGCGTCTTCAACGTCATGTAGGTCGTCAGTGTGTCATCAGCGGCCGTCCCGCAGGCAAGCTCGGCAATGGCGCGGTCGAATTCAACCTGGTCCTTGCGCATGCCGGCGATGCGATATTCGAGGTCGGCCTTGCGCTGCGTCAGCTTATCGAGCTCCTGCAGGATCGCCAGCATCGGACCGGTCTGCTCTGGCGTCAGCGGTTCGCTCCGCGCGGCCAGCCAGCTTTTGGCAAGAAGTTCCGACCATTGTTCTTGCCACGCGTCCATCGCGTCTTCAGCCAGATCGAGCGCCGACTGCCGGCTTTCCAGAAGCGTTCGCGCCCGCTTTGCCGCCTCACGGGCTGCGTTGCGGGCGCCCTCCAGCGCACGCGCCTGCGACACCGCCTGCTCGGCGGCAAGGAGAAGGTTGTCGAGCCGCTCCGGCAGGCGTCCGCCGATATCTATAGCCGCAAGCTCCTCGCGCAAGCTGGCAATCGCTTCGGCCTCCTCGGAATGGGCGCGATCGAAATCCTGGCGCGCCGCGCGCAAATGCGCGCGCAGGTCCAGCGCCGCAAGCCGTGTGGTCAGCCAAGGCTCCAGTTGCGTCAGACGCATCACGCTAGGTAAGCCGCAGGCCAAGACGGCTGTTGCCAACACCTGCGCTTGCGTCGTCGCGTCGGCCAGAAATTGCTCCTCCTGCCGACGCAGCGTCGCGATGCGGGCACGCCGCTCGGCGATCGACAGCGACAAGCCGCGCATGTCGGCAAGCTGCGCCGTGTCCGCAAGGCGTCGCGCGGAAACCTCGTCGTCTTCGCTCATCACCTGCTCGAAGGCAGTGGCCGTTTCCAGAGCAAGCTCCGCCTTGTGCTGGCGCCACGCTTCATTGCGGCGCTGACGCAGTGCTGAGGCCGAGAAATCGTCCATCGTGCCGCCAACGGCGGACAGCCCGGCCAGCCGCGCCTCGTCCCCCGCCAGCAACTCCTGCTCGGCAGCGATGCGGTCGACGACTCGCAAATGCCGCTCCTCCTGGCTGGCAGCCGCCCTGTGCCAGGTCTCCAGCGTTGCCGGCGACGGAACGTCGAGCGCGAGAAGATCATCGGCTGTTCCGGCAAAGGGCCTCAGCAGCACGAGCTTGTCGGCGAGTTCCGCATCCAGCCGGTCGATGGCCTGTTGCGCCGCCTGCTTGCGCAGGACGAAGTCACTGCGCCGCAACAGCGACAGCTTTTCGGCAAGCCCGGAGACGTCCGCTGCCCCCTGCTCTTCGAGCCGCAGCAAATCGCCTTCAGCGTCCCGATCCGCTTCGACGGCGCTCTGCAGCTCCAGGCGCGCCGAAGCGACACGCTCGACGAGGGCCGAGTGCCGGCGCGCCAAATCCTGAAGCTGCGCGCCGGTCCCGGCCGCAAGTAAAAGCGACGCGGGATCGCGGTCGGCCGGTTCGCCGAGCCGCAACAGGCAGCCAAGAATTTCTGCCCCGGTCCGCGCCAGATCCTCCAATCGAGACGGCATGTCGCGCGCCGCGGTGACATAACGCGCATCAAGCGCGGTTTCCTGAAGCGCGGTCAGGCGCTCGATCAGGCAGAGGCCTTCCTTGTCGAGCGGCATTTCCTCGAGCGCATCGCGGCGATGCTGCATCTCGCTGTCGATCTGTCGTAGCCTGATCTCGGTCTCCGCCTCCTGGCGCCGAAGCGCCGGCAGTTCACTCGCCCACTCCGCTGGCGGTACCGGCAGCGGCGGAGCGCCCGCCAGTTCCGCACGGAGGGCGCGAAGCCTGCCGAAATGGGGCAACGCTTCGACCTCGGCTTTCAGGCGGGCCCGCGCCAGCCGCAACTCGGCTCGACGCGTGATCGCTTCGTCGTGGCGTTCACGCGCCTGCGTCAGCGTCTTGCGCAGCGCCGCATATTCGCGTGCATTGATATCGAGCGCATTGCGTTCGACCCTCAGGGCCTCAAGCTCGCCTTTCAGTTCCGCAAGCTGATGCTTGCGCGCCTGTGGCCGGTAGAAGCCGTCGGCCTGCCCGCGCAGGGCCGCAAGGATCGCCGTGCTGTCCGGCAGGCCCGAGCTCGCCGAAAACAGCAGTGACCCGAGTTCGCCCTCGCTTTTCAGGATCGCCTCGCCGCCCTTCTCGATGCTCTCGTCGTCCAGCGAGAACATCATCTGGTAGGTGTCGCGATCGATCGCGCCGAGCGCTCCGGAAAACGTGTTGTCGGGCAAGGGCTGGTCGTCGAGGCCGACCAGTGAATTCGTCTTTCTCTTGATGCGGAAGACCCGATCGCTGCGGCCGGCCGCTTCGATCGTGCCGCCCACGCGCATCGTCTGGTAAGGGTGCAGGAAGCCGTAGGGGCTCGAATGCTCGATGCCGAAGAGTAGGTCGAGAAAACCGGAAAACAGAGTCGATTTTCCAGCCTCGTTCGGGCCGTAGACGATGTGGAGGTCGGGAGTGCCGGGCACGCCATCGCCGAAGTCAAGGCGACGATCGGTAAACTTGCCGTAGCGGACGAGATCGAGCGCGCTGATCCGCATCAGTGGCCACCCTCGCCGGCGCCACCGCCATGAAGATGGGCGAGCACCTCGGCGGTTCCCGACACACCGGCTTCAAACGCCAGCCGCGCGACCGCCTCTTCGTCCGGCGCCAGCGATTGGCGAAGCTCGGGCGGAAGCTGTTGCAGGACGTCTTCCACGGCCGCCAGCACGTCCTGGCGAAACCCGTGCGCCGGCAAGACGTCCGCTTCGACGAGCGCCGCCAGCTCTTCGACGGGATCGAGCATGGCGCCCGGTTTTTCGGTCCGGGCGTTGCCGCAGGTGAGTTCGACCTTCTCGATCCAGCAGCCGGCGATGCCGGCGGCAATGTTGTCGATCTCCGCCCGCAACAGGTCCGCGTCACGGCGAAGGCGCCAGGCCAAGGGCGTCGCGCCGGCGAGCGTCAGACGCAGGATGACGTTCTCTGCCGCCGCTTCACCACAGGTGCGCGAAAGCGCCTGCCTGACGGCATCGAGCATGTCGCGCCATTCCGTGATGCCCGTCAGATCGACACGAAGGCGTTCGAAGCTGGCGATGCCGATCGCCCGCTCGGCAAGACTGACATGGCCGTCGTCGTCGACCGTGACGAACGACACGCTCTTCACGCCGACTTCATTGATGTCGCGACCCTGCGGCATACCCGGCATGACGATGAAGGGCTCCGCCGCGTGGACCTGCCGCTGGTGGATGTGGCCGAGTGCCCAGTAATCGAAGCCATGGGCAACGAGATCGGCGACGCTGCAGGGGGCATAGAGATCGTGACCCGCGGCACCTGCGAGGCTCGTGTGCAGCATGCCGATGTTCACCGCGCCGGGCACCGGCGGCTGGAAGGCCGGAAGCAGGCTTTCGGGCGCATGCGGGCTGGCGAAGCTTACGCCGTGCACATAGACGTCGCGACCGCTTGCCAGCGTCTTGGCGACCACCGCCTTTGCCCTGCCCTTGAAGACGTGGGCGGATGGCGGCAGGGTCAGTTCATTGGTGACCTGCGACTGGGCGTCGTGGTTGCCGCGGATGATGAAGACGCGGATGCCGTGTTCATCCAGCCGGCGCAGTTCCCGCCCGAGAAACAGGGCCGTGTTCATCGACGTCTGGCTGCCGTCATATAGATCGCCGGCAATCAGCAGGGCATCGGCCTCTTCGGCGATGCAGAGATCGACGATCTTGACCATAGCCTGCCGCGACGCCCCGCGCACGATCTCTGCGAGGTCGGCATTTCTAAGGGCGAGGCTGCGGAGAGGCGAATCGAGATGCAGGTCTGCGGTATGGACGAAACGGAAGGGCATGGCCGACCATGGCCGTCCCGCCACCGCCCGTCAATCAGCCGTCACACGTCATCCACTTGCGAAATGCGCAGGCTACCGGCAAGCATATTTCAGCCTGCTGAAGTAAAGGCGGCGCTAATACAAATGCGGTTGGCGGCGCTTGTTAACATCGTCTGTTCAAGACATCGCGGCGCTACCTGCAAATATCAGATTATACTCACTTTAATCGATTAGGGCTTTTGTAACATCTTGTTCGATAGGTTTGCCCCGGCTGCGTTTCAAGCGCGTCCAGGCACCGGAATGATTCCTGCTTCGGCTATCCGCTCCGTCATGACGATCAAGAGCCGGAATGACTTAATTCAAGTACAGTTTTACGGACGGCCGTCCTTCCGGGGGTACCATGTCACGGCTCAAGATTTCCCACACGCTTATTGCCCTTTTCCTCGTGGTCGCCGTTATCGTCTCGGCGCTTGCCGTTTCATCTCTCGGCGGCATCAAGATGATGAACGAGCGCAACAACGAGATCGCCACCACCTGGCTACCGCGCGTCTCGCTTTCACGCGCGCTCGAAACGCAGCTTTCCGATACCCGCATGGCGTTTGCCCGCCATCTGATTTCCCTGACGCCGTTTGAAAAGAAGGCAGCGGAAAAGGTCATCGGTGAGACCGTCGCAGGCTTCAACAAGCTCGCCGACGAATATTCGAGCCTGATGGTCACCGATGCCGACAAGGCGGCGCTCGACAATGTCCGGACTGCCTATCAGGCCTATCTCTCCGTCGCCGAAGGCATGGTCAAGCTCTCCAACAACCTCGAGAACATGAAGGCGCAGAGCGTCTTCAAGGTCGAGATGCGCGAGACCGAAGGCAAGGTCGACGAGGCGATCAAGGAAATGCGGGCGCTGAACCTCGCCGGCGCGGATGCCGCCGTTGCCGCAAGCTCGGCCACGCATGACCAGATCCGCATGATCGAGATCGGCGTCATCGCCCTTGCCGCCGTCATCGTGCTCGGCGCCATCCTCTATGCCGTGCGCGGCATCGCTCGCCCGATCCAGATCATCACCCGCTCGATGGCACGCCTTGCCGAAGGTGACACCGACAGCAGCATCCCCTATGGCGCCCGCAAGGACGAAATCGGCGAGATGGCCCGTGCAGTCGAGGTCTTCCGCCAGGCGGCGATCGCCAATCAGCATCTCGAAGCCGACGCCCAGACACAGCGCGCCAAGGCGGAAGCCGAGCGTCTGCGCGTGACGGAAGAAGCGGAAGCAGCAGCCCAGCGCCGCCTTCAGGAAGCCACCGCCGGTCTTGCGAGCGGCCTGCGCCGCCTTGCTTCGGGCGATCTCGCCTTCCAGCTCAACGAACCCTTCTCGCCCGATTTCGAGCAACTGCGTCACGACCTGAACCAGGCTGTCGCCCAGCTCGCCGACACGCTTGCCGCCGTCTCGTCAGCATCGGGCAACATCGACAGCGGTGCCCGTGAAGTCAGCCAGAGCGCCGACGACCTGTCGCGCCGGACCGAGCAGCAGGCAGCGTCGCTGGAAGAAACGGCGGCAGCACTCGACCAGATCACCGTCAATGTCGGCAATTCGTCAAAGCGCACCCACGAGGCCCGCAGCGTTGCCGGCCAGGCCAACGAAAGTGCCCGCAAGTCTGGCGCGATCGTGTCGGGCGCAGTCGATGCGATGGGCCGCATCGAGCATTCGTCGAGCCAGATCTCCAACATCATCGGCGTCATCGACGAGATCGCTTTCCAGACCAACCTGCTGGCGCTCAACGCCGGCGTCGAAGCAGCGCGTGCCGGTGATGCCGGTAAGGGTTTCGCCGTCGTCGCCCAGGAAGTGCGCGAGCTTGCCCAGCGCTCGGCCAACGCGGCCAAGGAGATCAAGGATCTGATCCGCAACTCCGCCGTTGAAGTCGAAAGCGGCGTCCGTCTCGTGCGCGAAACCGGCGAGGCTCTGCGCACGATCGAAGGCTTCATCGTCACGATCAACCAGCATATGGACGCGATCGCCGTCTCGGCACAGGAACAGTCCGCCGGGCTCTCCGAGGTCAATACGGCAGTCAACCAGATGGACCAGGTCACCCAGCAGAACGCGGCGATGGTCGAGGAAGCCAATGCGGCAAGCGCGACGCTTGCCCAGGAAGCCGGCCGTCTGCGCGAACTGATCGCGCGCTTCACGCTCGCCGAGGCTGGCGGTCACGGCTACGCCCAGTCGACCAACGGCGCGCGCTGGGCCGCCTGATCGCGATCGGAGGCGACGCGCAAGTCGTGTGACGCGCAAACGGTCGCCTGTCGCGAGAATTTCTTGCCGCATCAAGTGAAACGGCCGCCAGAAATGGCGGCCGTTTCTTTGTCGGCGATGGAGTTACCGTGAAACGCCGGAGGTTTGTGTCGACAAATGCGGCAATTATAACTATCACTAATGTTACTGCCATTTCACATGGCACCTCATGAAATTCCAGCGACGATCATGAAGAAGACATTTGAAGTTTCCGATAGACTGTTCGAGCTTTACCACCGGGTTCACCGGCTGGTGAACGAATCGATGACCGAGGAAGGCGTGTCGCTGGCGCGCAGCAAGTTCCTCTTCTTCCTCAGCAAGCTCGGCCCCTGTCGTTCGACCGACATCGCCTGTGCGCTGAACTTCGCGCCGCGCACCGTCACCGAAGCGATCGACGGCCTGGAGCGTGACCGCCTGGTCATGCGCAAGCCCGATCCTGAAGACCGGCGCGCCAAGATCGTCTCGATCACCGAAACGGGCCGCGTCGTACTGGAAGCCGCAGAGCATCCGCGCAAGCAGCTGCTCGAGGAGATCTTCTCGGCCCTCGACGACGAAGAACTCGACGCGCTCTTTGATATCGTCGGCAAGCTGGTCGACCGGACGGACGAGATCCGTAAGCGCAAGGATGAGGCCGAAGAGGCAGCGCAGATCGCGATCGCCCGCTAGGAGCGTTCTCGCTCGTCGCAAATCACAAGTGCCGAAACAGAAAGAGGCCGGGACGTCATGTCCCGGCCTCTCCCGTTTTCTCCGGGCGGTAACGCTTACATCGCGTTGATGGCGCCAATGGAGAAGAACAGGGTTTCGCCAGAGGAGTCGTCGACGCCGTCATTGTCGGTGACGACATAGCCGTTGCCGGCGGCATCGACGGTGAAGCCTTCGACCTTGTCGACGACGTAGCCATTCAGCGCCTTCAGTTCCGGAATGAGGTCACGAACCTCTTCCTTCTTGACGACGGGCAGTTCACCGCCAAGGGCAGCTGGCTTCAGTTCCGAGAGCGCAACGCGATAGATCGTCTTCAGCTTGGCAGCCTGACCGATCAGGTTGTCGCGCTCGATGACATAGGCATAGTCGCCGTGGACGGAAATTTCCGACAGACCAACCCAGCCGTCACCGGCCTTTTCGAGTGGGTAGCGCACGGCGCCCCATTCTTCGCTCTTCAGGTTGTAGGAGACGAGCTTGACGAAGCCCTTCTCGTCATCCTTCCATTCGCGCTGAACCGCCATCCACAGCGTCTGCTCGTCGCCTTCGCCTACAACGGTGATGCCTTCGAAGCCAAAGCGGGTTTCGCCGGCACGCAGCGCTTCCGGCAGGGCGATTTCCTTCTTGATCTCGCCCTTCTTGTTCACGTGGAAGATCGCGTGGCTGTAGAGCTTGTCGGAGTTGCCTTCCGACGCAAGCCAGAAGCCCCCTTCCCCGTCATTGGCGATGCCTTCGATGTCGAGCTTCTGCGCCGGTGCGCCATCGCGGGTGATGGCGAGCGCTTCGGTGATCAGCGCCGGCTTCTGGGTGGCGTCGATGGTGAAGATCGTGGGCTGCGACGAGTAGACCGAATCGTTGACGGCGCGCAGGAAGCCGGGCTTGTCGGCGACGGCAGCGAGACCGGAGAGTGCGCCGAAGCCGATCGGCAGGCCATCCTTCTCGGCGGAGCGGATCTGCGGATAGACCGCTTCGCCCTCGGCACGCTCATAGATCATCACGTGCGAGCGCGCGCCGCCGTCCTCGACGAGATCGACTTCGTTTGCGGTCGCAAAGAGATTGCGCGCGGGGATCGCGACGGCGCCTTCCGGCGAGATGCCCGACGGCAGGAGCTGCAGCAGCTCAGGCTCGGCGCCCGTATCCTTGTAGACGCCGACGATCGAGGCACGCTCGGACAGAACGAAGAACAGGTTGTCGTCACCGAACTTCGCCGCTTCCAGGCCCTCGGGCTCAACGCCCTTGGCCGAAGAGCGCTTCTCCGGATAGTGGCCGATGGCGGCAATCGCATGCTCCAAGCTCGCGCCCGATTCGAAGAGCACCTTGCCGGTGGTGTCGAAGATCGTGAAACCGCGCGAACCGCCTTCATAGTCGCCTTCGTTGGCAACAACGATGCGGTTGTCGTCGAGCCACTTCACCGCGTCGGGCTCGCGCTTGCGGCCCGGCTGCTCGTCCTTGAAGGCAATCGCGCCGTTGCGCTTGGTGTCGATGTTCTTGAGGTCGACCGTGCCGGCAGAGAAATGCGTCTTCACCGTTCCTGTCTTGCCGTCGATGATGACGATGTGGTTGTTCTCCTGCAGCGTCAGCGCGATCTCGTCCTTGCCGTTGAAGGAAACGAATTCCGGCTCCGGGTCTTCACCGGCGATTTCGGCAAGACCGGTCAGCGTCACGCGCTTCAGCGAACCGCAATCGGCAACACCATCCTTCAAAGACAAGATGACGAGGTCGCCGGCCGGCATCTGCGGGATCTTGCCGTCGTTCAGCTCTTCATCGCGCTCGTTCTCGATGGCGATGGCCGCCAGCGTGCGGTCCTTGTTGACGGCGATCGAATCCGGCTGGCCGCCGAGATCGCAGGTCGCATCGACTTTCTTCGAGGCCAGATCGACGATCGCAAGAAGCCCCGAAGGCTTGACGTAGCTTTCGCGCGTGTTGACCGCGACGAGTGCCTTTGCACCGGCGATGGTGACCGAGGTCGGCTCTCCTTCAAAAGAGACCGTGCCGGCTGCCTTCGGCGCCTTGGCATCGGTGATGTCGATCAGGCCGACGCGCTTGCCGGGGCTGTCGGAATAGACAAGCGTGTTGCCGTCTTCGCTGGCCGTGATGATTTCGGCAGATGTCGGCGCCTTGCGCGCATCGCCTTCCGGCAGGTTATCGGCAACAGCAAAGGATGCAATGCGGTTGAAGACGGGCTCGGCCGCCGCAGGAAATGCTGCGGATGCAAGAAGAACGGCCGCAAGCGCGGTCACGCGCGAAGTGATGGTCATGAAATCCCCCATGTGCGAACACTGAAAACATGGGGGTTCTGCGCGATGCCGATGACAGCCGAATGACAACGCTTGGGTTTTACACCGTTCCGGTTGCAGGCGCGGCGCGCTCGCGCCGCATCTCGTTGCGCATGATGAACAGCGAGGCGCCAAGGATCAGCACTGCGCCGACCCAAAGATATCCTGTCGGCGCGTAACCGAAGACCAGCCAGCCCGCAAAGACGTTAAGCGGCAGCTTCAGATCGTCGAAGGGCTGCACGTAGGCAGCGTCGGCAACAGTATAGGCGAGCGTCAGCAGATATTGTGCGACTACGGTCAGTATCCCGGCGAGAAGCAGGAAGCCGAGTGCTGTCCCATCCGGCATGGTGAAGCCGGCCGAAAGCGCGATGGCGCCGTTGATCGGCGTCAGAAGCACAAGCAGCCATACGGTGATCGTTTCGGGGCGCTCGATACTTGTGAGGCTCTTGGTGATGAGCGACGAAGCGCCCCACAACAGCGCCGATAGGATCGGCAAAAGGGCGGCCCAGCTGAAGCTGTCCGACCACGGTTCGAGAATGATCATCGCCCCGGCGAAACCGACTGCGGTCGCGGCCCAACGCGCCGCGCCGACGCGTTCGCCGAGAAACAGGCGGGCGCCGAGGATGATGAAGAACGGCGAGGTCATGACCAGCGCGATCGCCTGCCAGATCGGCACGTGCGCCAGACCGGAGACCCAGGCCCCCACACCGAAGGCGGCCAACACCACGCGCGCGACGTGACGCCAGGGATAGTCGGTGCGCATGGCCGACAGCCCGACGCGTCGCAGAAACGGCAGTGAGAAGAGGAAGGCGAAGGCATATTGCCAGAACGCCATGGCGGTGGCTGGAAAACCGAGCTTCATCGTCAGCCATTGGGTGACGACATTGAGGCCGGCGAAAGCGATCCCGGCCAACACCATGAAGCCGGCTCCGGCCATGGCGCGCGAGGAGGAAAAGCCGAGGGAAGTCTGATTCATGTCATGCACCCTGAAAGCGGACCAAACACAAATCAGGACGCATGAGCGCACGGCACGACGCCGGGCATCCCTGCCCTTCGTGCCAGCGACCATTCTCTTTCATCCGGACTATGACCGTCGGCTCCGGAGTTGCACCGGATCTGCTGACCCTCTCCCCAAAAATCGAGGAAAGGCGCTCGCGGGCTTGGGCCACCTTCGCGCGTCTCCAAGACGCCGCGCTGTCATGCCCTTACCGCCGGTGGGGACTTTCACCCCGCCCTGAGAATGGGCAAGCCCTAGAGCAAATGACGGACACCCGCAAGGGCTGCCCCCAAAATGCGAAAGGGTCCGGCTTGCGCCGAACCCTCGAATACCTGGACTGCCGGCCTCGTGTCCGGCCGCCAAGCAAATCTCATCAGCCGTTGACGGCATCCTTCAGGCCCTTGCCGGCCGTGAACTTCGGCACGTTGCGTGCCGGGATGTCAACTTCCGCACCCGTGGACGGGTTACGGCCCTTCGAGGCTTCGCGGCGCGAAACCGAGAAGTTGCCGAAGCCGACCAGGCGAATGTCGCCGCCGTTCTTCAGCTCAGCCTGGATGGTCTCGAAAACTGCATCAACTGCAGAAGATGCGTCGGTCTTGGAAAGTCCGGCCTTCTCAGCAACGGCAGACACGAGCTCATTTTTGTTCATGTTTCCACCCCTTTCAGATTGGTTCGAAACGACTGTGTTTTAAGGCGCGGCGGCTTGCGCTTCGCCCGCGTCTTGCCTTTCCCAATTGCGCCTAATCCCTTGGAATGCAAGGCTTGCAGGGCGCTTTTACAACAAAAAAGACCGGCCAATGGCCGGTCTTCCCAATTTTTCTGCAAAATGAGCGCCGCGCGAGCCGGCTGCACCCATTTTCAAGCCCCCGTCAGTGGGCGACGGAGGAGCCTGCTTCGTCCTGCGAATCAACCGGTGCTACGGTTGCCGGCTCGTTTGCCGGGTCCCAATCGATCGGTTCCGGCATGCGCACCAGAGCGTGTTCGAGCACTTCGCCCACCCGCGAAACCGGGATGATTTCGAGCGCGTTCTTCACGTTGTCCGGGATCTCGGCGAGATCCTTGGCGTTCTCTTCCGGGATCAGCACCTTCTTGATGCCGCCCCGCAGCGCTGCCAGGAGCTTCTCTTTCAGACCGCCGATCGGCAGCACGCGGCCGCGCAGCGTGATCTCGCCTGTCATTGCAACATCCTTGGAGATCGGGATGCCGGTCATGATCGACACGATCGTGGTTGCCATGGCGACGCCGGCCGAAGGGCCATCCTTCGGCGTCGCACCTTCCGGTACGTGCACGTGGATGTCACGCTTGTCGAACAGCGGCGGTTCGATGCCGAAGTCGATTGCGCGCGAGCGGACATAAGAAGCCGCCGCGGAAATCGATTCCTTCATCACGTCGCGCAGGTTGCCGGTGACGGTCATGCGGCCCTTGCCGGGCATCATGACGCCTTCGATCGTCAGAAGCTCGCCGCCGACCTCAGTCCATGCGAGACCGGTGACAACACCGATCTGATCGTCACGTTCGGCTTCGCCGTGGCGGAAGCGCGGAACGCCCAGATAGTCGTTGATGTTGGCAGCGTTCACTTCGACCTTCTTGGCCTTGCCCTTGATGATCTCGGTCACGGCCTTGCGGGCGAGCTTCATCAACTCGCGTTCGAAGTTACGCACACCGGCTTCGCGGGTGTAGGTCTGGATGACCGCCATCAGCGCGCCGTCTGTGACCGAGAATTCCTTCGGCTGCAGCGCGTGGTCGCGGATCGCCTTCGGCAGCAGATGCCGCTTGGCGATTTCCAGCTTTTCCTCTTCCGTGTAGCCGGCGATGCGGATCACTTCCATGCGGTCCATCAACGGCGCCGGGATATTCAGCGTGTTGGCGGTGGTGATGAACATCACGTTGGACAGGTCGTATTCGACCTCCAGGTAGTGGTCCATGAAGGTCGAGTTCTGTTCCGGATCCAGCACCTCGAGCAGCGCCGACGACGGATCGCCGCGGAAGTCCTGGCCCATCTTGTCGATTTCGTCGAGCAGGAACAGCGGATTGGACCGCTTCGCCTTCTTCATCGACTGAACGACCTTGCCCGGCATCGAGCCGATATAGGTGCGGCGGTGGCCACGGATCTCGGCTTCGTCACGAACGCCGCCCAGCGCCATGCGCACATATTCGCGGCCGGTCGCCTTGGCGATCGACTTGGCGAGCGAGGTCTTGCCGACGCCCGGAGGGCCGACGAGGCACAGGATGGGGCCCTTGATCTTGGTCGAACGCGCCTGCACGGCGAGATACTCGACGATGCGCTCCTTGACCTTGTCGAGGCCGAAATGATCGACGTTGAGCACTTCCTCGGCATGGTTCAGGTCGGTCTTGATCTTCGACTTCTTGCCCCAGGGCAGGCCGAGCAGCCAATCCAGGTAGTTGCGAACGACGGTGGCTTCCGCCGACATCGGGCTCATCTGGCGCAGCTTCTTCAGCTCTGCATCAGCCTTTTCGCGCGCTTCCTTGGAAAGCTTGGTCTTGGCGATACGCTCTTCGAGCTCGGCCATCTCGTCGCGGCCGTCTTCGCCGTCGCCGAGTTCCTTCTGGATCGCCTTCATCTGTTCGTTGAGGTAGTACTCGCGCTGGGTCTTCTCCATCTGGCGCTTGACGCGCGAGCGGATGCGCTTTTCCACCTGCAGGACGGAGATCTCGCCTTCCATGAAGCCGAGCGCCTTTTCCAGGCGCATCTTCACGCTGGTGGTCTCCAGCATTTCCTGCTTTTCGACGATCTTGATCGACAGGTGCGAAGCAACCGTGTCGGCCAGCTTCGAATAGTCCTCGATCTGGCTGGCAACGCCGACGACCTCGGGAGAGATTTTCTTGTTGAGCTTTACGTAGCTTTCGAATTCGGAGACGACCGAGCGGCTGAGCGCCTCGATCTCGACCGGATCTTCCTCCGGCTCGCTCAGGCTATGCGCCGCAGCCTCATAGAATTCCTCGCGCGGCGTGTAGCCGTCGATTTTGGCGCGCGCGCGGCCCTCGACCAGTACCTTGACGGTGCCGTCGGGCAGCTTCAGCAGTTGCAGAACGTTGGCGATTGTGCCGACTTCGTAGATCGCGGACGGTTCCGGATCGTCGTCGGTGGCGTTGATCTGGGTGGCAAGCATGATCTGCTTGTCGGTGCCCATGACTTCCTCAAGCGCACGGATCGATTTTTCGCGGCCGACGAAAAGCGGCACGATCATATGCGGGAAGACTACGATGTCGCGGAGCGGCAGGACCGGGTAGGTCGCGCTTTCAGTCGCCGGTGACGTTTTGTTCGTCATATCATTTCCTTTCCGTCCCGATTTCGGGCCCGTATCCGGGAGCCCCACAGGCACTCCCGGCTGTCATATTTTCCACATGAAAGTGGAGTGCGACCGCGTCCATTTCAAGGCTCGACGCAGACATCCACAAACAGTGGCCGGGTCCTTCTGACTACGCATCAATGCTGTTGCGGACCTTGCGACGGACTACAAGCTCATGGACCGCAACCATTAAGGTCCTTCATTGAATCGTCACATCATTGCGTTGTTTGCGGCACTTTAGCAACAATCGAATTGTGAAATCTGCGCCCCGGCGCAGGTGTCTCAACAGCTAAGTGTGAACACATGAAGCAGACATGAAAAAGCCCGCACGAGGCGGGCTTCTCAAAGGATAATTCAGGACGCTCAGGCCGAAACGTTGGTCTTTTCGTCCGACCGTTCCGAGTAGATGTAGAGCGGCCGGGCAGCGCCCTTGACCACCTCGTCCGAGATGACCACTTCGCGCACGCCTTCGAGCGTCGGCAGCTCGAACATGGTGTCGAGCAGGATCTTCTCCATGATGGAGCGAAGGCCACGGGCACCGGTCTTGCGCACGATCGCCCGACGCGCGATCTCGCGAAGCGCGTCCTCGTGGAAGGTCAGTTCGACGTCTTCCATCTCGAACAGGCGCTGGTACTGCTTGATCAGAGCGTTCTTCGGCTCGGACAGGATCTGGATCAGCGCATCTTCATCGAGATCTTCGAGCGTCGCCAGAACCGGCAGACGACCGATGAATTCCGGGATCAGGCCGAACTTGACGAGATCTTCCGGCTCCAGTTCGCGCAGAACTTCGCCGACACGGCGATCTTCCGGCGAGCGGACCGTTGCGCCGAAACCGATCGAGGTCTTCTCACCACGGGCGGAGATGATCTTGTCGAGGCCGGCAAAGGCACCGCCGCAGATGAACAGGATGTTGGTCGTATCCACCTGCAGGAATTCCTGCTGCGGATGCTTGCGGCCGCCCTGCGGCGGTACCGAGGCAACCGTGCCTTCCATGATCTTCAGAAGCGCCTGCTGCACGCCCTCGCCCGATACGTCGCGGGTTATCGACGGGTTGTCGGACTTGCGCGAAATCTTGTCGACTTCGTCGATGTAGACGATGCCGCGCTGGGCGCGCTCGACGTTGTAGTCGGCAGCCTGAAGCAGCTTCAGGATAATGTTCTCGACGTCTTCACCGACATAACCGGCTTCGGTCAGCGTCGTGGCGTCGGCCATGGTGAACGGCACGTCGATGATGCGGGCGAGCGTCTGGGCGAGATAGGTCTTGCCGCAGCCGGTCGGGCCGACCAGCATGATGTTCGACTTCGCAAGCTCGACGTCGCTTCCCTTGGCGGCGTGCGCCAGGCGCTTGTAATGGTTGTGAACGGCGACCGACAGGATGCGCTTCGCCTGCTGCTGGCCGATGACGTATTCGTCCAGAACCTTGATGATTTCCTGAGGGGTCGGAACACCGTCGCGGGACTTGACCATCGAGGTCTTGTTCTCTTCGCGAATGATATCCATGCACAGTTCGACGCATTCATCGCAGATGAACACGGTCGGTCCGGCAATCAGTTTTCGGACTTCGTGCTGGCTCTTGCCGCAGAACGAACAATAAAGTGTATTCTTCGAGTCACCGCCGTTGCTTCCGCTGACCTTGCTCATTTCCACTTCCTTCCAGCACGCCGGACACTTTCAAGATAAGTATCGCGGACCACTCAATTTGCCCTGAGCCTCAACCTCAAACAGGGCTTCCGGGAGTACTCACCGCCCCAGGCGTAAACGCCCGACGCAGTCGCAACGACTCTCCCAACTCCGAACGAACACTACGCTGACAGATTCCAACATAGCATTAATGGTTCATATTACCGGCTTTACCCTGTCGATAAAGCCCTTGAGCCATTACAATTGTGTCACAATTACATCTATCCCGACACAAATGCGCGTTATCAGGCCTGCTCGCCGCCCTCGATCTCTTCGCGCGAGGTCAGAACCTTGTCGACAAGGCCCCAGCTCAGAGCTTCGTCCGCATTCATGAAATGATCGCGATCGAGCGTCTGCTCAACCTCTTCATAGGTCCGTCCGCAGTGCTTGACGTAGACCTCGTTGAGGCGGCGCTTCATCTTCAGGATGTCCTTGGCGTGGCGCTCGATATCCGAGGCCTGGCCCTGGAAACCGCCCGAGGGCTGGTGAACCATGATGCGCGCGTTCGGCGTGGCGAAACGCATGTCCTTGTGGCCGGCGGCCAGGAGCAGCGAACCCATCGAGGCCGCCTGACCGACGCAAAGCGTCGAAACGGCCGGCTTGATGAACTGCATCGTGTCGTAGATCGCCATGCCCGACGTGACGACGCCGCCCGGCGAATTGATGTAGAGCGCGATTTCCTTCTTCGGGTTTTCCGCCTCAAGGAAAAGAAGCTGGGCGCAGACGAGCGTTGCCATCTGGTCTTCGACCGGGCCGGTCACGAAGATGATGCGCTCCTTCAGAAGGCGCGAAAAGATATCGTAGGAACGTTCACCGCGGTTGGTCTGTTCAACAACCATCGGCACCAGTGCCAGGGCGGTATCAACGGGATTTCTCATATCGAACCTTCATCAATCGGGTTCGCAAAACCTTTGCGAACCGGGAATCACGGGATTTACCTTCTGCTCCTACATAGAGTGTCAACACCCTTCACTTCAAGTCGCGAAGCTTCGATAAGCTTAATCGAAGGTCCGCTTTGCTTCGAAGTTCGGCCGTCCTCCACACATGGTTGGCGATAGAACATTTTTCCATCGATATCCTCGGTTGAGGCCATGGACGCAAACTCTGCACACAGGCTTCGGCGATATCGGTAAACGAAGGGGAAATCCGCGAACCTGGGCGCTGTTCACAGCTGCGACTCGATCGGCAGCACACGGATTACCCCGGCGATCATGCGCCTTGCCAGGCTCGCGTCCGGCTCGTGGCGCACCAGCCGCTCGGAGCCATTGGCGCGATCACGCCAGACAAGACGCGATCCTTCGATGTCGACCCGGTAGCTGATCGACGGCGAAGTTTCCTCCTCGAACATGGAAGCCAGTTCGCCGGCGAGTGCCACATCCTGAAAGACGACGCCCATTTCCGTGTTGAGTGAAGCTGAGCGCGGATCGAAGTTCATCGAGCCGACAAAACCGTTCAGGCCGTCGACCACGAACGCCTTGCTGTGCAGGCTCGCGTTGCGGCGTCCGAACAATGTCATGCGGTGTCCCTCGGCGACATCGCCCTGCTCCTTCAACTCGAAGAGCGCGACGCCGGCCCGGATGAGCTTCCGGCGATATTTGACATAACCGCCGTGAACGGCGGCAACGTCGGTCGCTGCAAGCGAATTGGTCAGGACCGCCACGCGAGCGCCGCGCGAAACAATGGCGGCGAGCTCCCGCGTGCCGGCAACGCCGGGAATGAAATAGGGCGAGATTATCCGCAAGTCCCGCGTGGCTGCCTCGATCAGCGGAAAGAGTTCGCGCAGCAGCCAGTTCTGGCGCCGCTGCATCAGCGCCTTTTCCGGCGGATCGGATGCCAGACGGATCTCGGAACTCCAGTGAAGCCGCCGTGTGCCTTGGTAGATCTCCGCCTCTTCAACCGCCTTGTCGACGCGCTCGAGATAGAACCGGCCTGCCGGCGTGCGCACCAATCCTTCGACGGCATCGCGCAGTGCCGGCAGATACTGCTTGCGCGGCGTGCGCAGCGCCGCGATCGGGAGCACGGATGTGCTGTTCCAGTAGCGGTCGAACATGGCAGACGCCTGCTCCAGCACGGGTCCGACCATCCAGACATCGAGGTCACGGAAATTGGAGAGCTCGGCGGCATCGAAATAGGCGTCTCCGATGTTGCGGCCGCCGGCTATCGCAACGCGGCCGTCGGCTACCCAGAGCTTGTTGTGCATGCGGCGCGTGGCGCTGAAGGCGCGGATCGCCATTTCGAAGCCGCGGCGAAAGCGGTCGGTGCGCGCCCGGCTCGGATTGAAGAGCCGTACGTCGATATGGGGATGGGCGTCGAGTGCGATGCACATTCGGTCATGGATGCCCGCATTGATGTCGTCGAGCAGCAGCCGGACGCGCACGCCACGGTCCGCGGCGGCCAGGATCTCGCGGGCGAGAAGAAGACCGGTCAGGTCACCCTTCCAGTAGTAGTACTGCAGGTCGAGGCTGCGTCCGGCGCGCCGTGCTGCGTGCGCTCTGACCACCAGGGCCTCGATATTATCGGAAACAAGCGCCACCCCATTGGCACCCGCCTGCCCCGCAACGAGCGGCGCCACATATCGGTCGAGCTCCGTGCCGGCATCGGCCAGCGGGAGTGCGCTTGACGGCGGCCCGTGCGGGCGGCGGCCGAATCGGCCGTAGACATAGAGAACCGTCGCCACAACCAGTCCGAGGATGGCGGCAACGGTGAACAGGATAGAGGATCCCATCGAAAACTCGCCCGTGCCTTTAGGCCGCCCCCGTACGCCCGGCTTCGACCCGTCGGCCGTCTCTTTGTTCCGGCTGCGCCGCCTTCAGGTCGATCGAGGCCTTTACCGGCAGATGATCCGAGGCGATCCGCGCCAACGGTGAATCGTGCACGGCGACCGACGTCACCAGGCTATGCGGGTTTCCGAGCACACGGTCGAGCGGCAACAGGGGAAAGCGTGAGGGAAAACTGGCGACCGTCGCGTGGGACGGATCGAATACCGGGCTGAGGAAGGACAGCGATGAACGCCGCCCCATCCGCCATTCATTAAGGTCGCCGATGAGCAGCGTCGGCCGCCCGTTCGCGTCGGACGCTGCCTCGAGGATCGCCTCGGCCTGCTGGGCACGCGAATGCCGCAGAAGTCCGAGATGGGCGGCGATGATGCGCAGCGGCCCCACTTTCAGATCGAGATCGACGACCAGCGCACCGCGCGGTTCCACGCCGGGCAGCTTGAGCTGCCGCACGTCGGAAACGGCGCCCTCACGCAGCAGCAGGACATTGCCGTGCCAGCCATGACCCTTGGTCGAAAAGCCGGAAATCGGCACCGAAACAAGGTGTGCCTCGCGGCGCAAATGCTCGAGATCGAGCAGACCGGCACGCTCACCGAACCGCTGGTCGGCCTCCTGAAGCGCGACGATATCTGCGCCCAACTCACCGATGACATTGGCGGTACGACCGGGGTCGAAGCGCCCGTCGGTGCCGACGCATTTGTGAATGTTGTAGGAGGCGATGACGATATCGCCACGGCTGACCGCGGCTTCGCGATGAACGACGGTGGGGCGTCTCTTGCGGATCGCAGCGACGATCCCCGCCGATAGACTGGACTGGTTTTTTCCCATGCCGCTCCCTGCTTGCTGGCCGCATCATGCGCAAATAGGTCGCCTGGTGCCACAGAAAAAGGGAGGAAAGCGGAAGTTTGTTCCCCGCGGATAGCACGCCTGGAGATACGGACGCCGGCAGCAAACGCGCGCTACCGGCGCCCCTTCCCGCGCTTTCGTTCAATCGGCCGGCCCTGCAAACAGGATCAGATTTCCGTCGAGATCGAGCACGATAAACGTCCGTGCACCCCAGGGTTCCGTGCGCAACGTTTGGTGAAAAAAGACCCCGGCCGACTGGTAGCTCAGGAACAATTGCTTGATGTCATTGGCGGTATCGAGGGCGATGGAGGCGGAAAGCAGGTGCTCGCGCTGCCGGATGTCGCCGACGAAGACGGGTTCGCAGACGAGACGCAGAGCGAGCCGAGCATTGTCCCGGATCACCTGCCCGTAGAAGGGCGGATCGCCGTAGACGAAATCGACCGCAAAGCCGAGCTTCTCGGTGAAGAAGTCGCACGCGGCGCTGATATCGGCAACGAACAACTGCGCGGCTGTCGATTGCAGCACCGGCTGCGGTGTGGCGGGTTTGGATTGCATGGTCATTGTCAGGGCTCCTGATTTGAGCGCCTGCCAACTGTCGAACCCCGATTGACGCGCGATCAGTTCCTGCGCGTCGGCGAGCTTGAACTCCGACTTGAGAATGGTCTCGTCGTCAAGATCGCGGAAGCGCGGCAAGGCAGCCCTGATCTCGGCTGCGACCGGATAGTATTGGTCGCGATGCCATCTGAGGTATTGCTTCGCCTGCTTCTTCAGGTTTTCAAGGTTTGGCATGGGCGCAACTACGGTCTGTGTTCCGTAGGCGGGCGTTGCCCTTTCAGCCCTCTGCCGATGCGCCCTACGCAGCCAGCAGAGATTGGCCGCCATGGCACGTGCTGTCAACGCCCTGATGGCCGCGGGTGCCGATATCCGCCCTTGCCGGCCGAACCGCGGTTCCCTTAGACATAGGGACCATTGAAGTCCGCGAAGAGCCGCTGCCATGCCTGCCATTTCCATCGACCGCACGCTGAGGCGCGTTTCCATCGACGCGCGGGATCCAGCCTTCTACCGTGATCCGCTCGCAGCCTATGCCGAGATCCATGCGCAGTGCCCGACCTTCTTCTGGGAGGAACGTCAGCAATGGTATTTCGCCGGCTACGACCTGGTGAACGCGCTTTTGCGCGACCGACGCTTCGGCCGGCAGATACTGCATGTGGCGACACGCGACGAACTCGGCCTGCCGCTGCCGAAGCCGCATCTGAAGGATTTCGACGCGCTCGAAGAACATTCGCTGCTGGAACTCGAACCACCGGCGCACACGCGGCTGCGCACGCTCGTCAACCGGGCCTTCGTCTCGCGGCAGATCGAACAGCTCCGGCCGGACATCGAGCAACTGTCGCATGCCCTCATCGACGGCTTTGCCGATGACGGCGAGGTCGAACTGCTGAAAAGCTTTGCCGAAACGCTTCCGGTGACGATCATCGCCCGCATGCTCGGCATTCCCGTCGAAGCGGCGCCCGATCTGCTCGACTGGTCGCATCGCATGGTTCGGATGTATGTCTTCAACCCGAGCTACGAGACCGAACTCGACGCTAACCAAGCCTCCGCAGATTTTGCCGACTATCTGCGCGGCATCATCGCCGAGAAGCGCCGCACCCCCGCAGACGACCTGCTGACGCACATGATTACTTCGGAAAAGGATGGCGAGCGGCTGTCGGAGGCGGAGCTGGTCTCGACCACCGCCCTCCTCCTCAATGCAGGTCACGAGGCGACCGTGCACCAGATCGGCAACGCGGTGAAGACAATCCTGCAATCCGGGCTTTCGGCGAAAGACCTGTTTGCTACGGAGACGGCAACCGCGCTGACGGTGGAGGAGTGTCTGCGCTTTGCGGCACCGCTGCATATTTTCCAGCGTTATGCGCTCTCGGATATCGAACTCGATGAAGGCGTCACTCTGCGAAAGGGCGACAAGATCGGCCTGCTGCTCGGAGCGGCGAATGTGGACCCGAAGAAGTTCACCGGACCGAACGCGTTCCGGCCGACACGCGACGAAGGCGCCAATGTCTCTTTCGGAGCGGGCCTGCATTTCTGTATCGGCGCGCCGCTTGCCCGGCTGGAGCTCAATCTGGCGCTGCCGATCCTGTTTCAGCGCCTGCCGAACATGCGACTGAAGAACGAGCCCGAGATCAAGGACGCGTTCCATTTTCACGGCCTGGAACGCCTCGACCTCGTCTGGTGACGAGCACCGAAGACTGATCTCCGGTGCCCCAGCGATCACAGACGGATGACATAGTCCTTGCGGGTCGTCTCCACGACCTCCCAGGTGCCCTCAAAGCCGGGACGCAGGATCATGCTGTCGCCGGCGCGCAGATGCGCCGCTTCGCCGCCATCCTGCGTGACGATCGAATAGCCTGAGAGGATGTGGAAGTATTCCCACTCCTCGTAGACGATCCGCCATTTGCCGGGCGTCGATTCCCAGACCCCGGCATAGAGACCGCCTTCGGCCTCCTCAAGGCTCCAGGTCTTGAACTGCGGCGCGCCTGAGATGAGCCGGTCGGCCGCCGGCGTACCGATTTCCGCCTCGACGGTGGACAGGTCAAACTTCTGCATATTCGTCATCTTGGCACCCTTGCGAAGGGCGCGCTGACGCGCCCTTCGCGGCTAGTGTTTCAAAGCTTTGCCAACGACTGTTCGAGATCGGCGATGATGTCCGAGACATCCTCAATGCCGACCGACAGGCGCACGACGTCAGGGCCGGCGCCGGCCGCCACCTGCTGCTCGGGCGTCAGCTGGCGGTGCGTGGTGGAGGCTGGGTGAATGACGAGCGAGCGCGTGTCGCCAATATTGGCGAGGTGCGAGAACATTTCCAGCCCCTCGACGAAACGCTTGCCCGCCTCGTAGCCACCCTTGAGCCCGAAGGTGAAGACGGCACCGGCGCCCTTCGGCGAATAGCGCTGCTGCAGGGCGTGGTTCGGGTCGTCCTCCAGCCCGGCATAGTTGACCCAGGAAATCTTGTCGTGCGTCTTCAGCCACTTGGCGACCGCAAGCGCGTTGTCGCAATGGCGCTGCATGCGCAGCGGCAGCGTTTCGGAGCCGGTCACCAGCATGAAGGCATTGAACGGCGAGATCGCCGGACCGAAGTCGCGCAGGCCGAGGACGCGCGCGGCGATGGCGAAGGCGATGTTACCGAAGGTCTGATGCAGCACGACGCCGGCATACTCCGGACGCGGTTCGGACAGCATCGGATACTTGCCGGACTTCGACCAGTCGAAGGTGCCGCCATCGACGATGACGCCGCCCATGGAGTTGCCGTGGCCGCCGATGAACTTCGTCAGCGAATGCACGACGATATCGGCGCCATGCTCCAGCGGCCGCAACAGGTAAGGTGTGGCCATGGTGTTGTCGACGATCAGCGGCAGGTCGTGCTTGCGGGCAACCTCGGCGATGGCGGCAATATCAACGAAGGTGCCGCCGGGATTGGCGAGGCTCTCGATGAAGATCGCCTTGGTGCGCCGATCGATCTTCGCCTCAAAGGAAGCCGGATCGGCAGGGTCGGCCCAGCGGACCTGCCAGTCGAAGGACTTGAAGGCGTGGCCGAACTGGTTGACCGAGCCGCCATAAAGCCGGTTGGCGGCAATGAAATTGTCGCCCGGGCTCATGATCGTGTGGAAGACGAGGAGCTGTGCGGCGTGGCCGGAGGCGACGGCGAGCGCCGCCGTGCCGCCTTCGAGCGCGGCAATACGCTCTTCGAGCACTGCCTGCGTCGGGTTCATGATGCGGGTATAGATGTTGCCGAACTGCTGGAGACCGAAGAGTGCCGCCGCATGGTCGGTGTCGTTGAAGACGAAGCTCGTCGTCTGGTAGATCGGCGTCGCCCGTGCACCCGTGGTCGGGTCAGGTTGCGCCCCCGCATGGATTGCGAGCGTGTTGAAACCAGGATTGTCTTTCGTCATTTCGTCCCTCCCGTGACCAGAGCGCGGCCGCCAACCGGCGCGCCGGAGACGCTCTATCACCTTGAATCTACGCGTGAACCGCTATCGGACCTGCGCAGTTGCACGCGCAAGCCGCGGCACTATTCCAGAGCCTTCGCATGCGGTCAAAGAGGATTTTTCAAGAACTGACGGTTGTATGGTCCGCCGGCGATGTGCCGCCCGAGATCAGCCGATCAGGCGTGGGTACTCGATCGCCGGACAGCGGTCCATGACCACCTTGATGCCGGCGGCTTCCGCTTTCGCCGCAGCGCCGTCATGGCGCACGGAGAGCTGGCCCCAGATCGCCTTCGGCAGCGTCTCCAACGCGAGAATCTCGTCGACGAGTGCCGGCAGGGCGTCGGCAGCGCGGAAGACGTCGACCATATCGATCGGCTCCTTGATATCGGCGAGCCGCCCGACCACGGCCTGGCCCTGGATGCTCTTGCCGACATGCCCGGGATTGATCGGGATTACCCGGTAGCCCTTGCGCAGCAGAAACGCCATGACCCGATGGCTCGGACGCTCAGGATTGGGCGAAGCGCCGACAAGGGCGATCGTCTTGGTCTCGCGCAGGATGTCTGCGAGATAATAGTCCGGGTAAGCGTCGTGGTTCATCTGCAGCTTCGGATCCGTTCGTGTTAAACGGTCGTATAATGATGGCGAGGCCGGCCAAGTCAACCGTGCGGCCCGCTCGTCCCCCGCCAAAGATTGCCGCTTCCGCAAGACTTTCCGGTTGCTTTTGCGCCCGTGCGGCGCGACAAGCGTCTCAACGCCCGCTACACCGTTTCCGAGGTTTCAATCTTGCCGCTTGATGTCATTGCGCTCGTCCTGTTCGGGGCGTTGTTGCACGCGACCTGGAATGCGTTGGTCAAGGCGGGAACGGAAAAGTCGCTCGACGCTGCGATGATCGCGCTCGGGGCCGCAGCCGTCGCCATCCCCTTCCTGTCGTTCATGCCGTTGCCCAAACCGGAAGCGTGGCCATACATCCTGGTTTCGGCACTGTTCCAGTTCGCCTATTTCCAGCTCGTCGCCGCATCCTATCGCGCCGGCGACATCGGCCTTGTCTATCCGCTGATGCGCGGAGCGGCGCCGTTGATCGTCGCGATGACCAGTGGGGCGTTGATCGGCGAAAAGCTCACCTTCGGAACGATGATCGGTATCCTAACGATCTCTGCCGGGGTGCTGACGCTCGCCTTCGAGTCGCGCAAGGGCGGCAAGAACGCGATCGTGCTTGCGCTGCTCAATGCCTGCGTCATCGCAAGTTACACCTTTGTCGACGGCATCGGCGCGCGCGTCTCGGGCAATGCGATCTCCTACACGCTGTGGATGGCGCTGCTGCCGCCGGTTCTGCTTTTCACCTGGGCGTTTGCCCGGCGCGGCATCAAGCCGGTCGCCCGCCACGTCTACAAGAACTGGTGGCGGGGCCTCATCGGCGGCGCCGGCTCGATCGGCGCCTATGGCCTGGCGCTCTGGGCGATGACCAAGGCGCCGGTTGCAACCGTCGCGGCACTCCGCGAGACCTCGATCCTCTTTGCCGTGGTGATCTCGGTCGTGTTCCTCAAGGAACCGGTTAGCGTCTGGCGCATCGCAGCGGCCTGCGTCATCGCGCTCGGCGCCCTGCTCTTGAAGCTCGCCTGAGCGTCAGTCTTCCTTCCATTCCGGCATGCGCTTGCCGAGGAATGCGCCGATACCGTCCTCGGCATCACGCGCGAGCATGTTCTCGACCATGACGCCGACGGCATAATCGTAGGCCTCTGGCAGGTCCATCTCCGCCTGGCGATAGAAGGCCTCCTTGCCGATCTTCAGCGCCTGTGGCGACTTCGAGGCAATGACTGCTGCGTATTTGTCGACCACCTGGCGCAGGTACTGTTGCGGTACGATGCGGTTGACGAGACCGAAATCCTTGGCGGTCGAAGCGTCGATGGTCTCGCCGGTGAGCAGCATTTCCATCGCCTGCTTGCGATGTGCCGCACGCGTGAGCGCGACCATCGGCGTCGAGCAGAAGAGGCCGATATTGACACCGGGCGTGCAGAAGGTGGAGCTGTCGGTGCAGATCGCGAGGTCACAGCTTGCGACGAGCTGGCAGCCAGCTGCCGTTGCCAAACCATCGATCTCGGCGATGACGGCCTGCGGCAGCCGGGTGATTTTCAGCATGAGATCGCCGCAGAGGCGGATCGTCCGTTCGAAGAAGGCCCTGCCCCGGTCGTCGTCTTCGCGGTGCGCAGTCATTTCTTTCAGATCGTGACCGGCGGAAAACAGCTTGCCCGTGGCGGCGAGCACGACGACCCTGATGTCCTTGGCGGTGGCGACCGCATCGAACTCGGCGTGCAGCGCCTCCATCATGGCGATCGACAGCACGTTGGCCGGCGGGTTGTTGAGCGTCAACCGCAAGACGGATCCAGACTGTTCACGCAGCAGCAGGCCGTTCGGCTCTTCCTTCTTGAACGACACGACGTCGGCCATCTTCTTCTCCTGAAACTTGAATTTGGTTGGTGGTACGCCGGCCACGCGTGCCGTGCAAGCCGACAGGCACACCCCGGTGACGCATTCCGCCTACGACCATTTTCCGCCTTGCGTCCGGCCACCAGCCGGTTTCAGGTGACGGACAGACATGTTGAAGGATAGAATGCATGACCATCGAGCCGATCATGACCGTCGACGACCTCAACCGATTTCTCGACACGGATTTCCCGCAGGTCCATACCGACGGCAAGGTCTTCCATGTCACGGCTGTTGGACCCGGCTTTGCCACCATGCGGCTCGACCCGAACGAACGGCATATCCGGCCAGGCGGCACGGTTTCCGGCCCTACCCTTTTCGCGCTCGCGGACGTCTCGGCCTATGTCGCATTGATCGCCCATATCGGACCGGTTGCGCTTGCCGTCACCACCAATCTCAACATCAACTTCCTGCGCAAGCCCGAGCCGGAACCGCTCGAATGCACCTGCCGCATCCTCAAACTCGGCAAGCGGCTCGCCGTTCTCGACGCGTCGATCGTCAAGGTTGGCGACGACGACCTCGTTGCGCATGCCACAGCGACCTATTCGATTCCGCCGCGATAATTTGTGGTATCGAAATACCATACATATAACATATTGTTTTTGCTTATCTTTATTTCCATGCCGCAGATTTCGCGTTCTTGACGCTTGTTTCGCACTTGCGTATAAGCTGCCGCAGATCGCGGTCCTCTGAGGGCCGCTTTCTCTTTTGCCCGGGAAACCGGACAAAACCAAGCAACAAGAAACGCCCAGCGGTTCGCCGCTCGGGTCCAAAGAAAGATTTTGATATGGCAACCTTCGTTCAGAAGCCTGCAGAGGTGGAGAAGAAGTGGATCATCATCGACGCCGAAGGCCTCGTTGTTGGTCGCCTCGCTTCCCTCATCGCAAACCGCCTGCGCGGCAAGCACAAAGCTACCTTCACCCCGCATGTTGACGACGGCGACAACGTCATCGTCATCAACGCCGAGAAGGCAGTTCTGACGGGCAAGAAGTACACCGACAAGAAGTACTACTGGCACACCGGCTACCCCGGCGGCATCAAGGAGCGCACCGCGCGCCAGATCATCGAAGGCCGCTTCCCGGAGCGCGTCATCGAGAAGGCCGTCGAGCGCATGGTTCCGCGCGGTCCGCTTGGCCGTCGCCAGATGAAGAACCTGCGCGTATACGCAGGCGCCAACCACCCGCATGAAGCACAGCAGCCGGCCGTCCTCGACGTCGCCAAGCTGAACAGCAAGAACACAAGGAGCGCCTGATAATGGCTGACCTTTCCGCTCTCAAGGAAATCGCCACGACCGCGGAACCGGCTGCTCCGGTTCACGTCAAGAAGGTCGACGCCCAGGGTCGCTCCTACGCGACCGGCAAGCGTAAGGACGCTGTCGCCCGCGTATGGGTCAAGCCGGGCACCGGCAAGATCACCATCAACGGCAAGCCCTACGCGGCTTACTTCGCCCGTCCGGTTCTGCAGATGATCCTGCAGCAGCCGATCGTCGCTGCTGCCCGTGACGGCCAGTTCGACATCGACGCGACCGTTGCTGGCGGTGGTCTTTCCGGCCAGGCCGGTGCCGTTCGTCACGGCATCTCCAAGGCACTCACCTACTTCGAACCGGGCCTGCGCTCGGTCCTGAAGCGCGGTGGCTTCCTCACCCGCGACAGCCGCGTGGTCGAGCGTAAGAAGTACGGCCGTGCGAAGGCACGTCGTTCGTTCCAGTTCTCGAAGCGTTAATCGCTTCAACTGCGACACTTGGAAAGGCGGGGCTTTGCTCCGCCTTTTTTTGTTATCATCCGCCGCACCGTTTCCCGCAACGTCGACCCCTCGAGGCACAGCATGACAAGCTCCCCCGTCGCCAAGACCCCAGAGCCGCCCTATTACATCGTCACGTTCGCCTCGCGGCGCACGGCAGGCGACCACGGCTACGACAACATGGGAGACGAAATGGAGCGACTTGCGCGCGAGCAGCCGGGTTTTCTCGGTCTCGAAAGCGTGCGCGGCGCCGACGGCTTCGGCCTAACCAATTCCTACTGGGCGGATGAGGAGAGCATCGCGGCCTGGAAAAACAATGTCCGCCACCTGACGGCCCAGCGCCTCGGCCGCGAGCGCTGGTACGAGGATTATCAGGTTCGTGTGGGCAAGATCGAGCGCCAATACGGTTTCGAACGCCCCTAGTTCTGCGGCTGCGCACGGTCGCCGCCGGCAAGCGGGCTAAATCGGCAACTCCGTCGTCGACTTGAGTTCGCGCAGGACGAAGCTCGACACCACGGTGCGCACATGAGGATTGCGCATCAGATAGCGCGTCATGAAGGTATCGTAGCTTTCGACGTCATTGGCGCGGATCTTCAGCATGTAGTCGAATGTGCCAGATAGAGCGTAGCACTCCATGATCTCCGGCCGGTCGCGCACGACGGCGGAAAAGGCGGCAATCGCCTCGTCGTGATGATCTTCGAGCGTCACATGGGCGATGATGCAGAGTTTCAGGTCGAGCTTTGCCGGATCGAGCAGCGCCACGCGCTTGCGAATGACGCCATCCGTCTCCAGTTCCTGCACCCGCCGCCAGGCCGAGCTTTGCGACATGCCGGCTTTCTCCGCGAGATCGGAGAGCGACTGGCCGCTATCGGCCTGAATGAGCCGCAGCAGCTTTCGCACGGGCTGAAGACTTTCTTTCACATCAGCAGGCATTTCGAATTTTCCTCCCGCGATCAGGCGTCCACCTGGCAACTGTGGAACAAATACTCGCTCCATCCGCGATACAATTGCAACAGGAGAGTTCATCTGACGAATGAGGAGACGTCATGACGAAGGAAAGCAGCTACACGGCCAAACTGCCGGAACCGGACGGCACCTATCACTATACCCCGGAAGAAGATGCGATCTGGGGCGAGCTGTACCAGCGGCAGATGAAGCTTCTGGCCGACAAGGCGTGCGACGAATACCTCGAGGGAGCCAAGACGCTCGATCTCGGCCCTGACCACGTGCCGCAGTTGAAGGACGTGAACCGCCGCCTTGCCGAAACCACCGGCTTCGGTGTCGAAGGTGTTCCCGCCCTCATTCCGCCGTCCCGCTTCTACGAACTGCTGTCCCAAGGCAAGTTTCCGCTGGCGACCTTCATTCGCCGCCGCGAGCATATCGATTACATCGAAGAACCCGACATCTTCCACGAGGTCTTCGGTCACTGCCCGCTACTGACCAACCAGAGCTACGCCAACTTCGTCCGTCGCTTCGGCGAAAAGGCGGTTTCGCTAGGCAAGGGCTATTCCTGGCACATGTTCCGGATCTTCTGGTTCACCGTCGAGTTCGGGCTGATCAACACGTCGAAGGGCCGCCGCTGCTATGGCGCCGGCATCGTGTCTTCGCCCAACGAGACACGCAACGCGATGGGGCCCCCAGGCGTCGAGTTCCGCCCGTTCGACTTGATGACCGTGCTGCGCACGCCCTATCGCATCGATATCGTCCAGCCGATCTATTACGTGATCGACAGTTTCGCCCAGCTGGAAACGATCATCGAAGAGGATATCGCCGCGCGCATCACCGAAGCCAAGGCGCTTGGCGATTTCGCCCCGACCTACGAAGCCAAGGCCTCGTAATCGCCCAAGAAACGGCCGGCAGGGCCTTGCCTTGCCGGCAACGATTGTCCAACCTTCCGCCACCACAGGTTTGAGCGGGATGCGCGCAGAGGATGCGCGCTTTCCGGCTCCGAGGCAGAGGCGGGATATGGCGAACAGGACGATCGATCATGCGCTGACGGCGCGCTCACTCACATCGGCGGCGTCCGATCCGACCCATGCCGGCATTCTCTCCTTCATGCGCCGCAAATATTCGAAGCAGTTGAAGGGTGTCGATGCCGTCGTCTGGGGCATTCCCTTCGACGCCGCCACTTCGAACCGCCCCGGCGCTCGCTTCGGGCCGCAGGCGATCCGCCGCGCCTCGGCAATCTTCGACAACGATCCGCAGTACCCGTTCGACCGCGATCTCTTCGCGGAGATGGCGACGGTCGACTATGGCGACTGCCTGCTCGACTACGGCAATCATTCGAAGACGCCGGCAACGATCGAACGCGAAGCCACCAAGATCATCAGGAGTGGCGCCTATCTGCAGACGCTCGGCGGCGACCACTTCGTCACCTACCCGATCCTGAAGGCGCAGGCGGCTCTGCACGGCCCCCTCGCCCTCGTACAGTTCGACGCCCACCAGGATACCTGGCCGGATGAACGCGGGCGCATCGACCACGGCTCCTTTGTCGGCCGTGCGGCGCGCGAGGGCCTGATCGATACAGATGCCTCGATCCAGATCGGCATCCGCACGCACGCGCCTGAGGATTGCGGCATCCGCATTCTCTATGGCTACGACGTCGAAGAGATGAGCGCTGGCAAGATCGCCGAGACGATCATAAGGCAGGTTGGCGAGCGCAAGGCCTATCTGACCTTTGATATCGACTGCCTCGACCCGGCTTACGCGCCCGGCACCGGCACCCCGGTCGCCGGCGGCCCGTCGAGCGCCAAGATCCTTTCGGTGCTGCGCAAGCTCGGGGCGCTGACGGTGGTCGGCAGCGACGTCGTCGAAGTGGCGCCAGCCTACGACCATGCCGACGTCACCGCAATCGCCGGTGCGACGGTCGCGATGTATATGCTGGGCCTGCATGCGGAGAAGCTTGCCGAGCGTGCGCCGCTTCGCTGAGCGCTGCCGTTGCGATGATTGGCCGCTGCTTATATAGGAACAGGTGGGTTTGGCGGCGTTCCGCCGGCCCGTTGAGAAATTGATTCAATTCTATGCCAGAATGATTCCGGAACGGCTTCTAACTGTCTGGCAGAACGGGAAAATCATGAAACCGAAGATCTTCATCGATGGCGAACACGGCACCACGGGCCTGCAGATCCGCACGCGCATGGCCGGCCGTAGCGATCTCGAACTGCTTTCCATTCCGGAAGCGGAACGACGCAACGCCGCGATGCGAGAAGATCTTCTGAACGAAGCAGACATCGCCATCCTCTGCCTGCCGGACGACGCCTCGCGCGAGGCGGTTTCGATGGTCTCGGGCAACAACAAGGTCCGCATCATCGACACGTCGACCGCGCATCGCATTGCGCCCGACTGGGCCTATGGCTTTGCCGAAATGGACAAGGCGCAGCCGGAAAAGATCCGCAGCGCCCGTTGCGTCGCCAATCCCGGTTGCTATCCGACCGGCGCGATCGGCGTGATCCGGCCGCTGCGCCAGGCCGGCATCCTGCCGGACGGCTATCCGGTGACGGTCAACGCGGTCTCCGGCTACACGGGCGGCGGCAAGCAGATGATCGCGCAGATGGAAGACGAGACCAATGCGGATCACATCAGCGCACCGCACTTCCTCTACGGCCTGACGCTCAAGCACAAGCATGTGCCCGAGATGAAGATGCACGGGCTGCTCGACCGCGCACCGGTCTTTGCGCCCTCGGTCGGCAAGTTCGCACAGGGCATGATCGTCCAGGTGCCGCTCTATCTCGAAGACCTCGCCGCCGGCACGACGCTGGAGACGATCCATGCTGCAATCGTCGCGCATTATGCTGGCCAGTCGATCGTCGAGGTCGTGCCGCTCCAGGAGAGTGAAAAGCTCGGCCGCATCGACGCCACCGAGCTTGCCGGCAAGGACACGATGAAGCTTTTCGTCTTCGGCACCCCTGGCGGCAACCATGTGAACCTCGTCGCCCTGCTCGACAATCTCGGCAAGGGCGCTTCGGGCGCGGCGGTCCAGAACATGGACCTGATGCTGTCGGCCTGATCAGCACGGAGCTCAAAACAAAAGACCCCGGCGAGCCGCTCGCCGGGGTCTTTCTTTTTCCGGAGCTCGTCCGGCGTCAGTCGCGCAATTCGATCGTCGTCGGCCGCGGGTACTCGCCGTAGAAACCGCGCCAGTGGGCGATGGCAAAGCCAAGCACCACAAGCGCGCCACCCTGGTGCGCCACGCCCCAGCCGACCGGCACCTGCAGCACCAGCGTGGTAATGCCGATCACCGCCTGCACCGAGACGAGCAGGAACAGGAGCACGGCGCGGCGCGCATGGGTGGTTTCGGGTGCGGCCCGCAGCGAGGCAATCATGTGCATCACTGCGAAGGCAAAGAGCACATAGGCGCCAATGCGGTGGACGAACTGGACCGTCTTCGGGTTCTCGAACAGGTTGATCCACCAGGGCTGCTGCAGGAACAGGTCCTGCGGGATGATCGCGCCATCCATCAGCGGCCAGGTGTTGTAGCTGAAGCCCGCATCGAGACCGGCGACGAGCGCGCCGAGATAGATCTGGAACAGACTGAAGATGGCGATGATCGCCGCCATCTTGCGCGAACGGTCGGTGGGCGCCGTGTCATTTGAATGCGCGCTCAGCCCGCGGAAGATCCACATACAGGCGGCAAAGATCAGACAGGCGATGACGAGATGCGTCGCAAGCCGGTACTGGCTGACCTCGGTGCGCTCCACGAGGCCCGATGAAACCATCCACCACCCGATGAACCCCTGGAAACCGCCAAGCGCAAGGATACCGAGCAGCGGCATGCGCAGCTTGCGCTCGACCTTTCCGGTGAACCAGAAATAGGCAAGCGGCAACGCGAAGATCAGGCCGATGGTGCGGGCAAGCAGACGGTGCGCCCATTCCCACCAGAAGATCGTCTTGAACTCGTCGACCGTCATGCTGCTGTTCATCTGCTGATACTGCGGAATGCGCTGGTAAAGCTGGAATTCCTCTTCCCACTCGGCGACCGTCAGCGGCGGGATCACGCCATGGATCGGCTTCCACTCGGTGATGGAGAGGCCCGATTCGGTAAGCCGCGTCGCGCCGCCGACGAGCACCAGGGCAAAGAGGGTGAACAGCACGACTGCCAGCCAGCCGCGGATCTGCCGGCGGTTGCGGTCGGTCCTGCCGATCTCGTTTCGAAGCATTTGTTCAGTCGCCATTTCGACGCCGGCCATCATGTTCCCTCTGGTGTCGCAGGGTTGTCGGCGGTGCAACCGGACGGATCAACGGTCGCACCTTCAGGAAAGCCGTTGATTTGCACCAGAGCGGCATGCAAAACAAGGCCGAAACCTTTGCGGCATGCGGTCGCGGCCGCTCTGCGCGCATTTGCCCATGTGAAAGATATGAAATGCCCGTACGCCTCAGAAAGCTGATCGGCACGATCCTGATCATCATCCTCGTCGTCGTCTATGCGCTGGCCGCCGTCACCTTCGCCTCGCTGCTGCTCGGCGCTGCCCCCTGGTACGTGCATCTGGCCTACTTCTTCTTCACCGGCCTGCTCTGGATATTGCCGGCCATGCTGATCATCAAATGGATGGAAAAGCCCGCGAAGGATCGTTGATCCTCAATCCGGTAGCCATTCGGGGGACGCCCATGCGACTTGCAGTTATCGCTGACATCCACGGCAACGATCTTGCGCTCGAAGCGGTGCTCGCCGACATCGATGCGCAAGGGATCACCGATATCGTCAATCTTGGCGACCATCTGAGCGGCCCCCTCAATGCCGCACGCACGGCCGACATCCTCATCAAACGGGCGATCCTTTCGATCCGAGGCAATCACGATCGCTATCTTTTGACCATGGATCCGCATGAAATGGGGCAATCTGATCGCGCAGCCTATGATCAATTGCAGCCGCAGCACCGCGAATGGCTGGCGACCCTGCCCGTCGCACACGTCCACGAGGAAGCGTTCTTCCTGTGCCATGCGACGCCGACCGATGACGAGACCTACTGGCTGGAGGCCCTGACGGCCGATGGCACCGTCCACATGGCGCAGCATTCGGCCATCGAAGCGAAAGCAGCCGGCGTCGACTATCCGGTTATCCTGTGCGGTCACACCCATATCCAGCGCGCCGTGCGGCTTTCCGACGGCCGCCTCGTCGTCAATCCCGGCAGCGTCGGCTGCCCCGGGTATGACGACGACCAACCGGTGCCGCACAAGGTCGAAGCGGGCTCCCCGGACGCCCGCTACGCGATCATCGAGAAATCGGCCTCGGGGTGGCACGTCACCTTCCGCAATGTCCCCTATGACTGGATGGCAATGTCCCAGCTTGCGGCCAGCCGCAACCGCATGGAATGGG
The DNA here is from genome assembly GCF_026672675.1 of Ensifer sp. SL37. Taxonomy (NCBI): domain Bacteria; kingdom Pseudomonadati; phylum Pseudomonadota; class Alphaproteobacteria; order Hyphomicrobiales; family Rhizobiaceae; genus Ensifer; species Ensifer sp. SL37. The sequence goes on from NZ_JAPPRN010000006.1 coordinate 57,402, forward strand.
CAAAGGCGTTGGCCACCGGCTTTCTCGATTGAAATTTGCGCGCGCTTCACATTCCTCGCTTCACGCTTTGCTAACCGCGTTCGCCGGTTATTCCCAATCGGCTTCATAAGTATTCCCGAATTAAAGCGATCGTAGCGGGCTTGAGGTTCAATCTCTCCGCAACAAGGACCGGACGGCACCTGCGATGACGAACTCGGAACTCACCATGGACGGCTCCGGCGACCGCCGCGCGCACGCGTCCTTGCGTGCAGATCCGACCGATGCCGCCGGCCGCTTCGAAATCTCGCTTCACCGCAATATGGAGGCGCTCGAAACCGAGTGGCGCGTGCTCGACGGTCTTCCTGAGAACTCGCTGCATCATGCCTATCAATGGTGCAGCGCCTGGGCTGCGACCCATGTCAGCGACCTGGCCCTTCTGCGCGTTACCTTCGATGGCGAACTCCTGCTCGTCCTGCCGCTGGAAGTGGCGCGCGGACGCTTGTTTCGAACGGCAAAGCTGATCGGAACCGAGCATAGCAACCTCAACACCGGGCTCTTTGCCCCCAACGCCGCGGCGATCATCAGCACGCCCGCGCTTGCCGACGCGCTTGCCCGCGCCATCTGTGGCGCGCTGCGCGGCCTTGCCGACATCGTCATGCTCGATCGTCTACCGAGCGACTGGCGCGGTGCCCCCAGCCCCTTCTCCCTGCTTTCGAACGTTGCCAATCCCAACCCGTCGTTTCAGCTTCCCCTTCTCGGCGGCATTCAGCCGACACTGGCCCAGCTCAACGCCAAGCGGCGGCGCAAGAAGATGCGCATTTCCGAGCGACGGCTGGCTGAAATGGGCGGCTACGACTATGTGGTCGCGCGTACGGGTGACGAGGCCCACGCGCTGCTTGATACCTTCTTTCGGCAGAAGGCGACGCGTTTTGCTGCGCTCGGCCTTCCCGATGTCTTCCAGGACAAGGAAACGCAGGCGTTTTTCCATGCGCTCGCCGCCCGTATGGGCGACGACGTTCAACTCATGGAACTCAATGCCATCCGCCTGCGGGGCGAAAACGACGGCCGCATCGTCGCCGTCGCCGGACTTTCCCGCAAGGCAGATCACGTGATCTGCCAGTTCGGGTCGATCGACGAAGCTTTGGCCGGCGATGCCAGCCCGGGTGAATTGCTGTTTTACCGCATGATCGAGCGCCTATCGGGGGAAGGCGTGCGCCTGTTCGATTTCGGCGTCGGCGACCAGCCCTACAAACGCTCCTGGTGCACGATCGAGACACCGCTGCGCGACATCGTGTTGCCGGTGACGTTCGCCGGCCGGCTCGCAGGCCTGCGGCATCACCTCGTCGTGAGGGCAAAAAGGGCGATCAAGGCGAACCGGGCCGTTTATGCCCGCATCCAGCGCACGCGACGGCACAGGCAAGACAAGACCTTCGACAGCAGCGCCGACTGATAACCTAGATAAGAGGACGGGGCCCAGGCGCGTTGTCGCCGGTGGCCGGCGAGACCATTATGCCGCGTCGCGGTCCGGGTATTCGGGGTCCGATTGTACCTGGCCAGTCATCAGCACAATGTCGCGATAGCCCGCTGCACCGAATCCGGTCAGCACCTCGACGATCCGCTCATCGCTCACCGACGGCGCCGACAGGATGATTTCCGCGCCATCGCGGCCAGCGATCTTCTCAACAGCCATTTCATCGGCAGGGCCGCATTCGAGCAGGACGAGATCATAGGCGTTGGTCAAGGCGTCGATGATCATCTTCAGCCGGTCGATGCCGCGCATCGCCTGACGCGGATCGGCATCGCCCTGAGGAATGATGTGCGCGTCGGAAAAACGGTCGGCGTGGATCGTGTCCGTGAAGGGCACCTCCCCCGCCAGCAGGTTGGTGATCCCAGGAAGCCGCTGCGAGCGCGCCATCAGGCGTGTCGGGCAGGCAGAACCCGTCAGGTCGATCAATACGACCTTCAGCTCCTCTTCGGCCAGCAACCGGGCGAGCATCACGGTGGCGGTAGAACCCTCGTCTCCGCCGGGCGAAACCGAAATCGCAACGCGCACGTTGGTGGCGCGCAGATGCTCGGCGACGGCCTCGATCGAGAAATCCGCCTCGGCGGCCTCTTCCTCCATGTCCGGTGCAAGCGACACGTCCATCGCAGGCAGCAAGTCGACGGCGTCATCTGCCGCGGGCGCAATTGCAGGCGAAGCCTGAGCCATCTCGACCGGCGGCAAATCGGCGACGCTTGCGGCCAGCGCCGGACGCGGGTGGACCGGTGCCCGTTCACCCGTAGCCGCGACCGGCCGCAAGGCTCGTCCGCTGAAAAGCTCGCCGAGCATGATGCCAATGCAGGTCAGGAGGAACGTGGCAAGCGCTGCGACGATCGTGATCGGCAGCACTTTCGGGAAACTCGCGCCGGTCGGAACCACGGCACTCGAAATGACCCGTGCATCGGCCGGCGTCGCATTCTCCACCGTGCGCGATGTCGCTTCGCGGTAGCGCGCGAGATAGGTCTCCAGCAATTGCCGCTGCGCCGTTGCCTCGCGCTCGAGCGCGCGCAGCCCCACCTCTTCTTCGCCCGCCCGAGCCGACTGCGCCTTCAGCGCATTCAGCTGCTGGGTCAACTGCTGTTCGCGCAGTTCACCGACCTTCGCCTCGTTTTCAAGGCTCGTCAGGATCTTGCGGGTCTCGGAGCTGATCTGGCCGCGGATGCCTTCGAGCTGCGACTTCAGCGCCTTCAGGCGCGGATGACCGTCGAGCAGGGTTGTCGAAAGATCGGCGACCTGCGCCTGGAGATTGGCCTCGGTTTCCTTCAGCCGCTGGATCATCTGTGAACCGACGACGTCGGCGATGGTGTCCGGCGCGCGGCCGCTCGCAAGCGCCGAACGCACGCCGGCGGCACGCGCCTCCGCATTGGCACGCTCGCCGCGCACCCGGGTCAGCTCCGTCGAGATGTCCGTGAGCTGCCGCGTCGCGAAGTTGGTGGTTTCGCCGGTTGGTAGCAGGTCCGACGAGGCGCGATAGGCCGCCACCTTCGCCTCGGCGTCGCGCACCTTCTCGCGCAGATTGGCGATCTCCGGTTCGAGCCAGCGTGTCGCCTCGGAATTGGTGTCGAGTTTCGCACCGCTCTGGAGCGCCAGGAAGACCTTCGCCATCTCGTTGGGCACTGCGGCCGCAAGCTGGCGGTCCTTCGAGGTGAAGCCAATCGCGATCACCCGCGATTTCTCCACCTGGTAGACCTGGAGCTTGTCGGAGAATTCCTTGAGCACCCTCTCCTCGGGCGGCATCTCCAGCGGGTTCTTCTTCAGCCCGAGCATGACGAGAAGATCCGAAAGCGCCGAGGGCGCCGACGACGGGTCGAATTCCTTGAGCTCATAGAGCTTCATGTTGCGGGCGACCTGCTTGATGAGATCGGCCGACTTGAGCACCTGTACCTGGCTGAGGATGCCGGATTCATCGAAGACGCGGTCGGCGCCCGCCTGGGAAGCCTGGTTGGGGCCGCTGAACTCCGGCTCGCGCGATTCGATGAGTACACGGGTTTCGCTCTGGTAATCCGGCGCGATCATCTTTGCTGCGCCGAGGGCAAGCGCCGCCACAGCGACGGTGGCGAGCAAAACCTTGACGCGCCGATCCCAGACGGCGCGAAACAGGCCGCCGAGGTCGATATCCACATCCTGTTGTGCGCTGCCGCTTCCCGACATGCTAGTCGCTCCGAACCTTCAAATCTCGCCGGACCGTAAAGGAACATGGTAACGCAAGGGTTAATGCGATCAACCTGCGGATGATAAAGACGGGGCGGTATCGCCAGGTCTCCGCGAAAATTCTACCGCGAGTTTACCTGCTATTAACCCTAACGGACCGATAACGTCACAAAAGCTGGTCGTTTCCGGAGCCTATGAACCGCATGTCCACCGCAGCTATCAAGACGGGTCTCGCGATCACGGCGGCAGCGCTGTCGATGTTGCTCGGCGGCTGCACGAGCTACCAGCCCGCACCCAAGGCCTTCAGTGAAGCCACGATCCAGCCCTATCGGCTCGACAGCGGCGACCGCCTGCGCATCAATGTCTTCGAACAGGCCGGTCTCAGCGGCACTTACACGGTCGATCAGGCCGGCTACGTCGCCTTCCCCCTGATCGGCACCGTCGCCTCGCGCGGCAGGACCCTACCTGAACTCGAGGGCATGATCGCCGCCAAGCTGAAGCAGGGTTATCTGCGCGATCCAGACGTCACGATCGAGGTCGATCGCTACCGTTCCGTCTTCATCATGGGCGAAGTCGGCCAGGCTGGCCAATATGCCTATGTGCCCGGCATGACCGTGCAGAACGCGATCGCTGTCGCCGGAGGCTTCTCTCCGCGCGCCAATCAGTCGAACGCCGACATCACGCGCAAGATCAATGGCCGCATCATCACCGGCCGGGTTCCGATCACCGACGCGGTTCTTGCCGGCGACACGATCTATGTTCGCGAACGCCTGTTCTGATCTCGATGCAACAAGAGCGGCCTTTGCGCATCATCCACTGCTTCAGGTCGCCTGTCGGCGGGATATTCCGCCACGTGCGCGACCTGGCCGAGGCGCATGCCAAGGCCGGCCATGAGGTCGGGATCCTCTGCGACAGCACGACAGGTGGCAGGCACGAGGATCGGTTGTTCGACGAAATCCGCCCCTATCTGGCGCTCGGCCTCATACGGATGCCGATCCATCGCTCGGTCGGGCCGTCGGATTTTGCCGCGTTGTGGCGCGGCTATAAGGAAATCAGAAGTTTGCGACCGGATGTGTTGCATGGGCACGGCGCCAAAGGCGGCGTCATTGCCCGGCTCATCGGTTCAGCCTTGCGGGTCAACAGGTATCGCGTAGCCCGCCTCTATTCGCCGCATGGCGGCAGCCTGCACTACCGTCCAGGCTCTATGACAGGCCGGCTGGTCTTCCCGGCGGAGCGGATCCAGCAGCGGATTACAGACGCCCTCGTCTTCGTCTGCGATTTCGAGCGGCAGACCTATTTCGCAAAGGTCGGCGCGCCGCGTGAGCGCAACGAACTGATCTACAACGGCATCGACGACCGGGAGTTCGAGACCGTCCCGCCCGGACCGGATGCGGTCGACTTTCTCTATATCGGCATGATGCGGGACCTGAAGGGTCCCGATCTGTTTGTGGAAGCTTTCGCCCAGACCGAAAGGCTTGTCGGCAGGCCGCTGTCGGCGCTTATGATCGGCGACGGCCCGCAGCAGCAGGAATACAGCGATCTGGTGCTGCAGCAGGGCCTCGCCCGCCGCATCCGCATGCAGCCCGCGATGAAGACGCGCGAGGCCTTCGCGCTGACGCGCAACATCGTCGTTCCCTCGCGCGCCGAGTCCATGCCCTATATCGTGCTCGAGGCGCTTGCCGCGCGGAAGCCGGTCATCGCCAGCCGTGTCGGCGGCATCCCGGAAATTCTCGGACGCGACAGCACCGCACTTGCCGAACCCGCCAATGCCCGGTCGCTCGCCGACATCATGGCCCGCGCAATCACCGAGAAGGACTGGGCGGCACGTGTGATGCCCGATCCGAGCACGTTCAAGTCGCAATTTGCAGCTTCGGTAATGTCGGCGGATATGCTAAGCCTCTATCGGGAATTGTGCCGTTACCAGCCGCCCGCCGATAGCGTGTTGCCCACAACGTAAGCGTTTCTTAGTGGCTTTCTGCTATCCCGGCTGAGGGACTTCAGCGCCGGAAGACAGCCATGAACAAGTTTGACCGCCCGGGTTCGTTCGATCCCGAAGCGCTTCGCAAGAAGATTTCGGAAATCCGCGCCCGCGCGCCCGGCGAAATGCCGGGCGAAACAACGACCACGGATCTCAATCCGCTGGCGCGGCAGATCGCCGAGCAGTTCAGCGCCGATACCTATTCGCCTGCGATGATCATGGGGCTGATGCGCCTGTTCGAATTCAGCGCGCTCTTTACGATCGGCTATGCCATCAACGCGCTCTATGTCCAGCCGGGCTTCGAACAACTGCCGCTGTACCTGGCAATTCTCGTCGGTGGTTCCACATTGGCGGTCGCCGCCATGCAGATCGCCGACACCTATCAGATCCCGGCGCTGCGCGCCTGGCTGCGGGTGATGCCGCGCATCCTCGCCTCCTGGGCCATCGCGTTTGGCGGCATCGCCATCGCGCTGTTCTTTCTGAAATCCGGTCACCAGTATTCGCGCGTCTGGTTCGGCGGCTGGTTCATCGGCGGCGCAATCTTTCTGATCGCGGAGCGCGCCTTCATCGCCTATTCCATCCGCCATTGGGCCCGGAACGGTACGATGGAACGCCGCGCGGTCGTCGTCGGCGGCGGCCAGCCGGCCAAGGACCTGATCCGCACGCTCGAGGACCAGCCCGACAACGACATCCGCATCTGCGGTATTTTCGACGACCGCGACGAGCGCCGCTCGCCCAATGTGATCGCTGGCTACCCGAAGCTTGGGACAGTCGACGAACTGGTGGAATTCGCCCGCCTGGCGCGCATCGACATGCTGATCATCTCGTTGCCGCTGACGGCGGAGAAGCGCATTCTCCAGCTTCTGAAGAAGCTCTGGATCCTGCCGGTCGACATCCGGCTCGCCGCCCACGCCAACAACCTGCGGTTCCGCCCGCGCAGCTACTCCCATGTCGGCGATGTCCCCATGCTCGACATCTTCGACAAGCCGATCGCCGATTGGGACTCGGTCGCCAAGCGCGGCTTCGACATCTTCTTCAGCCTGGTCGCCCTCGTGCTTCTGTGGCCGATCATGCTCGGCGCGGCGATCGCCGTCAAAGCGACGTCCCCGGGTCCGATCATCTTCAAGCAGAAGCGGCACGGCTTCAACAACGAGACCATCGAGGTCTACAAGTTCCGCTCGATGTATACGCATATGAGCGACCCGACGGCCCGCAACGCCGTGACCAAGCGCGACCCGCGCGTCACCCCCGTCGGCCGTTTCATCCGCAAGTCCTCGATCGACGAACTGCCGCAGATCTTCAACGTGCTGAAGGGCGAGCTGTCGCTCGTTGGGCCGCGGCCGCACGCCGTGCTCGCCCAGACCCAGAACCGAACCTATTCCGACGTCGTCGAAGGCTATTTCGCCCGCCACCGCGTCAAGCCCGGCGTCACCGGCTGGGCGCAAATCAACGGCTGGCGCGGCGAGATCGACAATGACGACAAGATCCGCCTGCGCACCGCCTTCGACCTGCACTACATCGAAAACTGGTCGTTGCTCTTCGATCTCAAGATCCTGTTCCTGACGCCGTTCCGGCTTCTCAATACCGAGAACGCCTATTGAGCACCGTCGATACAGGTCGGCTCCCGATCGCTCGCCCCCAGCTCGCGGCGCTCTCGCTGCTCGGCTCCGGGCTCGTCGCCTTTGCCGTGTTTCTCTCCGGTTTCGTCATTTTCGAGCCGGCACCCTATGAGCTGTTCCTGGTCGCGCTCATCGGCCTTTGGGCGCTCGTGGGCCTCAAGATCTCGCGCAGCGTCGCCCCGCTGCTGACGCTTCTGACCCTGTTCATGGTCGGCGGCATCCTGTCCCTGACGGTCATGACCGACCTGACGAAGGGGCCGATGTACATGGCGGTCTCGGGCTTCCTCGCGCTCTCCTCGGTCTTCTTCGCAGCCATCATCGAGGACCGCCACGAACGCTTGCGGCTGATCTTCAATGCCTGGACGGCGGCGGCCATCATCACCGCCCTGCTCGGCATCCTCGGCTACTTCGGCGCCGTGCCGGGCGCGGAAAGCTTCACGCTCTATGGCCGCGCCAAGGGCGCGTTCCAGGATCCGAACGTCTTCGGCCCGTTCCTCTCGGTGCCGGCCATGTACCTCATCCACGGCATCCTCACGCAGCCCATCCAGAAAGCCCCCCCGAAGATCGCCGCGCTGATGGTGCTGGCGCTGGGCGTCTTCCTTTCGTTCTCGCGCGCAGCCTGGGCTCTCAACCTCTTCTGCGTCGTCGCCTTCGTCTTCGTCATGCTGCTCAAGGAGCGAAACGGGCTCTTCCGCCTGAGGATCCTGGTGCTTGCGCTGGTCGGCGGAATCATGGTCGTCGGCGCGCTCCTCGTGGCATTGCAGTCCGAGCAGGTCGCAACACTCTTTTCCAGCCGCTCGCAGCTGGTGCAGGATTATGACGGCGGCCACCTCGGCCGCTTCGATCGCCATCGCCTCGGCTTCCTGATGTCGATGGAAAAGCCGCTCGGCATCGGTCCGATGGTCTTCAGCACGATCTTCCCGGAGGATGAGCACAACGTCTGGCTTAAGTCGCTGACGTCCTACGGCTGGCTCGGCTTTGTCAGTTACGTGACGCTGATCGTCTGGACGCTCTCGCTCGGCTTTCGCTTTCTGCTGCTCAACCGCCCATGGCAGACCTATCTGATGATCGCCTGGGTCGCCGTCCTCGGCCATGTCGGGGTCGGCAATGTCATCGACACGGACCATTGGCGCCACTTCTATCTGCTCATCGGAATCATCTGGGGATGCGCCGCCCTTGAATATCGCCATCGCCGGCAGGCGCGCGCCGGCCGGAGCTCCTGACCATGGAACATGTGGTTCCGCGCCGGTCGCCGGCCCCTCCCCTCAAGCTCCTGCAGGTGCTGGAGCCGAGTGGCGGCGGCTCGGGCCGGCACTTTCTCGATCTGTGCCGCGGCATGCACAAGCGCGGGCATCACGTCGAGGCCGTCTATTCGCCGGTGCGCGCCGAGGAAGGTTTCGTTCGTGAACTGAAGGCAATCGGCCTGCCTGCCGTACACGCCGTCAACATGAAGCGCGCACCCGGACCGTCTGACGTCGGCCGCTTTCTCGAACTCCGCCGCATCATGCGGGCCAACAGTTTCGACATCATCCATGGCCACAGTTCCAAGGCCGGTGCGCTGACACGCCTGCGGCTGCCTGGTTCTCATGTTCCGCGGATCTACACGCCCCACGCCTTTCGCACACTGGACCCGACGCTCGGCCGTGGTGGACGGCTCATCTACGGCACGATCGAATGGGCGCTGGCCCGTTTCTTTACCGATCACCTGATCTGCGTTTCCGACGACGAGTTCCACCATGCGCTCTCGCTGCATATGCCCGAGAAGCGCATGTCGGTGATCGTCAACGGCGTGGCACCGCCCTCATGCGAAATGGCGCAGACGCTGCGCGCGAGCTTCGGGATCGCGCCGGACGCTTTCGTCTTCGGCTTCGTTGGACGACTTTCCGCACAGAAGGCGCCGGAACGGCTGATCGCAGCGTTCAAGAGTGTCGCCGCTTCCGTCAGAAACAGCCACCTGGTCATGGTCGGCAGCGGCGAACTCGAAGGTGACCTTCGCAAGGCGATCGCCGAAAGCGGACTGCAGAACCGCATGCATCTCACCTCTGCCTTTACCGGCCCGCAAGCCGTTCCCGCCTTCGACCTCCTGGTGATGCCAAGCCGCTACGAGGCCATGTCCTATGTGATGCTCGAAGGGGCCGCCGCCGGCAAGGCGATCATCGCAACCGACATCGGTGGCGCGCGCACGGTGATCGAGGACGGGCGGAACGGTTATATCCTGCCCAATAGCGACGACACGTCCGCGCTCGCCAAGACCATGATCCAGGCGGCGGAGCCCGAAACCTTCAAGGCCCTGTCGGCAAGCGCCGAAAACCTGAAAGACCGCTTTACGCTCGCCGTCATGCTCGATCGCACAGAGGCCCTCTACCAGAAGGCGGCCTCAAAGTGGCAGACGGTCGACATGCTCCAGTCAACCAGGTAGCGCAGAAAGAACGGCGTGATTGCCGCGCTGTATTCTCGGGAAAAAAAGAGGCCCTGCTGAAGGACCTCTTTTGCTGCGGTCGCAGGATCGCTTAAGGCGTCGACCCTTCTGCGCCCGAACCGCCACCGGTATCGGGATTTGAACTCGGCGCCCCGGTATCACCGTTGGCGTTTGCGGTGCCGGTATCAGGGTTGGAGCTCGGAGCACCGGTGTCCGGGTTGGAACTCGCTGTACCCGTATCGCCCGGCGAGCCGGTGGGCTGGCCCGGAACGAGGATGACGGCGTCGTCTGCACGGGCAGTGCCGGACGCCGAGATGAGCGGCATTGCCGTCAGGGCCGAAAGCCCGAGCAACGACGCGGCAAAAATCTTCGAAAACGTCTTCATTACATTTCCTCCTTTGGCAGACAGACGCCCGCCATGAGGCCATTCCATCACTTTCGCGAGGACGGCGATCGACCCCAGCCGCGTGGACCATCGCACCGGAACGAGGCATTTTAGCGATTTCCGATGGGCGATAAATTTTGTCAGGCGCAAGCGACAAAACCGCATCCGATCTCGGAGCAGACACGGTGGGCCAAAGCAAAACAAATCAGCAGGCGTTTGAGATTTTTGCCGGGGCAATGGGTGCCCGAATGCGCGATTTTACGCGTGGAACTGCTGGCTACCGCCAGCCGCCACTCGCGGTAGCGCTGCTGTATGACTGAAATCAAAGAGGAAAATGGTCGGAGCGGCGGGATTCGAACCCACGACCCCTTGACCCCCAGGAGAGAGGCCTACTTTGCGCAAAGCCTTATAGCGCAGGGATTTGAACCGTGTATAGGCCGGTAGTTCGGGACTTATTTCGGGACTTCGTGACTCGCTTTCGTATTCAAGCGAAAGCTCATCCTTCCTTCTTATAATTATCGACGGCCTTGCGGATGAGCCCCATAGCAGACCAGCTCACGAATGAGGCAGTGCAGAAAGCGGCCACAACGTTGTCGTATTGAACCTGCCAGTCCATGAAGTCGAGGACCATTGGTCCGAAGATGTAGCCGAAGACGATTGAAGCAGCGAGGCGGCGTGCGAACCCTGAGCGGGTGCGTGGCGGATCGAAGACAAGGGCGAGGAATGCTCCTGAGAAGACACCCAGGAGCTTAGGGATCAGACCGTCTTCCATCATCAGCTTTTATGCCACGGATGCGAGCGGCGAGACGCGCGTAGAGCAATGTGAGAGCGATGAAGATTAGCCCACCTGCGATCATGAGGGTTGCCCGCATTGCCCTTGATCCTATCCCAGATGGCCGTCCCGCCAATCGTTAGCAGAGCAGCCCAATTGAGTAGTTCAAGAGATACGATATACAACCAATGGTCGGCAATGACATTTGACATGTAGAGAAGGCTAATAAGCACCGATAGTTGGAAAATGTTGTAAATTCTCTCTTCCCAGCGCTCCCGAGCCCAAGCGTATACCGCTAGACACACTGAAGCATCGCAAACGAGCGTGAATGCGGGGTAATAGGGCAGCCCGTATCGATAGTATGCCGTCGAGGCCGCGAACGACACGAAGCCGGCCGCAATCCATCTCCACGCCCTCGGGAGGTGGAAGGAGATGATCGCAGTGATGAGCGCCCCGATCAGGAGCGCTAGCTGGAAATCATTTATCATAGGGATCACCTATCGCCGCCACCGAACACCACTACGCCGCCTACTGATGCCGGAGCCGGGGTGTCAACTCCGTTATCTTGGCAGATTTTCGTTTGGACAGCATGAAGGCGAGCAGCTGCCGCGGCAACCAGTGCAATCTGTCCAGGGATCGATCGTGCGTCCGCAATGATCGTCTTGGCCGCGATGGCCTTGGGCACCATCCCGGCAGCCACACCCTCCTCGGTGATCTTTGCGCACCTCAAGGCCTCCTTGTAGGCTGCGGTGAGGTGCTTATCGATTGCCGCTTGGCATTTTACACCGGCTGCTACGATTTCTTCTATGGAACGCATGAGATGTCCTTTTAGATGGTGAGGATAACGAGACCGGCGAGGCACACGATGAGCAAGCCGATCAGGATGGAGAGGATTATGCGAGCGGGCTTGATCATCGCCGCAGGCCCTTGAGGATGGTTTCGCCAGCCTTCCCGATGAACAGAGATCCGATGATAGCGCCGATCCATGGGTCTAGAGACGGAGGAAGGGCAGCGATCGACCAGTCTTGCGGGAAAGCACATGAGCGGCACCATAGGACGCTGTAGACGCATACCGAGGCGAACCAGAAGCCGACAGGGATATAGAAGAGGAGCGGTGCCCATCCCCATTGCGATGTCTGGACGCGGGCCAGCTGCTCGACGTAGGCCGAAACCGTCTTGTTGCGGATCTCCTCGCGGGCCGTCTCGTTGTCCACCTTGTTATCGATCGTCGAGAGGATGCGGTCGAGCGGGCCAGAGAGGAACGACAGGAGGAGCTTGAACATCAGTCACGCGCCTTATTAGGAATAGCGAAGACCAGGATGGACGTGATCGCGCCGACGAGGGCCGTCATGGTCGATTCATCAAGGCCGAGGTCGATGTTGTAGGTGACGCGGATCCATTCAAGGACGGCCATGCAGACCGTCACGATGAACTTGTTGTAAAGGGCCATGCCTATTTCCTCTTGAAGAGAGCTGCGAGGGCTTGGAGGAGCTTTGCGAGCAGGCCAGACAGCGATCCCGCCCTTACTTGGGGCTTTTCGGCCTCTACTAGGGGCTTTACGGGCTGTTCTGGCTTGGGAGTGGGGAGAGGTGCGGCAACAGGAACGCCGCCAGCTTCCTTTATGGCCGCGAGGAAGGCTTTGTAATAGCCGCCGATCATTCCCCATTTGTCGGTGATGTTGACCGTTCGGCGGGCGTTCTTCAGGTCGTCCGGGCCGCTCGTGGGGAGATAAAAGGCAATCCCGTTCCCTTTCCCGTTCCACCGTCCATCCAGAAGGCCCTTGATAAGGACGCGAGCAGAGATGACAGGATCTAGCATCTTGTCTGGATAGGCGACGAGATCATACTTGGCGTCGGTCGATGACTTGTCGTAATTCGGCAGCCATGTGAGTTGCACCTGCCCGCGACCGTAGTAGACATGACCGTATTTGCCGGCAGGCTGGCCGTATGCACGCTTGGCGACGATGCGGCGTGCTGTAGCGTCATCCTTGGCGAAGCCCTCCCGGACGGGCACCATTCGTGCGCCGGTCTCGTGGTAGGCCGTCGCTAGAGCGTAGGCGAGCGTCTTGTCTCGGCCATCTCCGTGGGTGATAAAGGCATCAAGAATTCCCTCAATGCCTGTAACCTGCTGCTGGCTGATGCTTGTTCCGAAAACGCCTGATGTGCGTCGGCGCAGTGCTGCGTAAAACGCCGCTCTGTTCATAAGTTCACCTTTTGTTGGGTTTATTCAGGGTTGCGAGCACGCTGCAACCATGCCAAGGATTCTGATAATCTCTATTTCCTAGGACAGGCCGGATATGGAAAATTGGTTGGTTGTTTCGAACTGCCACACAGAAGGGTTGGCGAACTCGCTTCGCCTCCTGACTACAGGGATCACCATTCATGCTCCTGACGTCTGGGAGGTGATCCACAACCAACAGAAGTACATTGACGTTTATCGCGCTTATGATCGCGTCATCATTGCCCCAGAGGTAGAGCAATTCGACGAGTTGAACGGCTTTGACTTCGGCTCGGTGAAGCGCCTTCACAAGATCCCGACGTTTTGGTTTTCAGCCTATCACCCGGATTCTATGTATATCCAGAATGGCGACACGAAGATGAAAGGACCTCTGGACGTCTACCACTCAGCGATTGCTGTCTCTGCCTATCAAAAGGGTCTCGGAGTCGATGACACATTGAAACTCTTCAATGGCGACACTTACGAGCGTGTGGGATATCTTGACTACTGGGACGCCCAGCGAGGAGAACTCCTGAAGCGGTTCGCAGCACATGGCATCGATATTTCCCGAGCGCTCCTAAAGTGGTCTCGCGGAAACTGCTTCATGCACAGCGTTGACCACCCAACGATCGACCCGATTTACGACGTTGCTCGGATCTTCCTGCAATCCATAGACGTGCCGGCTGCCGAAACCAGGATTGTGCCGCCCGACTATCTAAAGTACCCCCCGAAATTCGCCATCTACCCCGAGATAGGAGAATCTCTTGGGGTCAGAGGTTCATACCTTTTCAAAACGGAAGGAGCAGGGACGATCGACCTCAGGCATTTCGTCAAGGCCTCCTTCGACCTCTACGACACCCTTCCGGCCGACCTAGTTAAGGTCTCGACCGACAAGAAAAACGTTTTCGATTACGTGATGGCGAGCTGATATGAACCCATACCGCGACCTTCAGGATTACCGTTTCTGGCGCCGCGCCGTCTCTAATGTCGAGACGCATTTGTTTGACCCAGTCGTGAAGCCCCGTTTCACAATCAAGCCTGGCGATAAGGTCGCCACCGCTGGGAGCTGTTTTGCCCAGCATATCTCCCGAAAGCTGAAGCAGATCAATTTCAACTATTTCGTCACCGAGGACGGCTCCGGCCTGTCGAAGGAAGATCGTATCACCCGCAATTACGGCACCTTCTCGGCGCGATACGGCAACATCTACACGACGACGCAGCTGTTCCAGCTATTCGAAGAGGCCTACGGTCGGCGGCAACCAATCGACGCCGCTTGGCAGAGACCCGATGGCCGCTTCATCGACCCGTTCCGCCAACAGGTCGAGCCGGAAGGCTTCAAGAACGCTGCGGCAGTTGTCGCCGACAGAAAGGTTCACCTCGCAAAAGTCAGGGAGCTTTTCGAGCAGAGCGATGTGTTTGTCTTCACGCTCGGCCTTACTGAGGCTTGGCGGTCAAAGCAGGACGGCTCCGTTTTCCCACTGGCGCCTGGCGTGAATGGCGGGGCGTTCGATCACCAGAAGCATGAATTTGTAAACCTCTCGATCTCCGATGTTGAACAGCCCCTATTCGCGTTTCTCGACGGGCTCAAGGCTGTCAACCCGAAGGTCAAGGTGCTGCTGACGGTCTCCCCGGTTCCACTTATGGCAACGTTCGAAGACCGCAATGTTCTGGTGTCAACCACCTATAGTAAGTCCGTCTTGCGTGTGGCAGCAGAAGACGCAATCCGGGCATATGACTGGGTAGACTATTTCCCGTCCTACGAGATCATCACTGGCAGCTTTTCGGGCGGGCTCTACTACGAAGACGATTATCGAGAGGTCAACTCGCTCGGGGTCGCCCATGTGATGCGCTGCTTCCTCGGCAACTATGCCGAGGGCAGGAAGACTGAAAATCTCATCAGGCAAAGAACAGTCGCCAGCGGGGCCACCACTACGTATAATGTGGTATGCGATGAGGAGGCCCTGGGTCGATAGCCCGAGGCCTCCTGATGTAGCTTAGAGCGCCCCTCTGGACACTTCCGCCCATTTGTTAAGGAACCGAGAATAGGCGAAGGTGATACTCGCCCCCGCCTGGGTAGACGTCCAAGACGATCCGGTAGCGAACAGGAAGTTAGACCCCGAAAAAACAAGGCCTGCTCCCGTAGCCTCACATGTGACTTTCCGGCCATCATACGGCGGAAGGATGTTTGTAACCGTCGGCGTTCCCGTCACCCTCACATATTCGTGAGCCCCAGGGATGGTTATCACGCCGGCAGATGCGGTTACATCTGGCCGCAGTTCGTTGCGAAGATCAAAGCTCCCATCGACACGCGTGACGTTCACGAGCTTCGGAATGCCCGTGCCGCCATTGATGTCAATCGGGTCTGCAATACCTGTCGGGGGAGTTGCGGCCGGGTTTCCAGGAGCATTTCGGTCGTACAGAACACCATTCGTCAGAAGCGCTGTATTGGCCGCTGCCTTGTTGTTGAAGTTGGCGAATGCGTCGTAGGCACGAGCAGTAAAGTTAGAGATGCTCAGGTTTTGACCATCTACCCTGAAGCAGACATTGTTGTGGTACAGGATGATGTTGGAGATCGTCCCCATTCCCTTCGAGCTTGCGCCCAGGTCGAAGGCGTTCCCTTTACATGACCCACGAATTCCTAGAATCATAGTTTCGAGATAATCGACGGCGGCTGTTCTGATGCCGATCGAGTTCGGGTCCAGGGGGCGCCCGGTTGACAGTACAGTCGGGCCATCAAACCAATGATCGACGATCGCGACCTGACCAGGGGTCGCAATGTCAATACTGATATTGTATCCGTAATCGAAGTTGCCGCCGAGATAAGCGCCGCCGAGTGGCGACCCATCGAACTTGAATGCCGTGCCGGATCGGAGCGATGTAGTGTCGTGTCCGGTGGCGTTGGCTTGGAGTATATTGTAGAGGTGGTTACCCTCATATCGCGGGAAGTCGCCGCTGTTTGTCAGCCAAATACCGTTGTTCGCGTCGATAAAGTTGTTCTCGATGCGAAGCCTGCCGGCATCCTGAGCGCGTATTGCCTGAGAAAAGCCAGCGATGGTGTTTCTCTCAACGAGAACGCCGTCCGTAGTGAGCGACGTTGTTACAATGTTGATTGGCGTGCCAGCGTAATTCGTAGCTAGGTCCGTACCGTTGAGGGCAAGCCCAGACCTGAAGATGTAATTGGAAACAAGGCTGCAAGCCGACGACAGGCGAATCTCTACCGCTGAAGTCAAGATCAGAGCGGGAACGGCGCGCATGAAGGCGTAGAACGCGGTAACTGTCGAGAAGGAGTTGCCCGGGTCCGCGTTTTCGCTAGGGCCTCGAAGGCTAACACCACGGCTGAGATTGAGAGACGTGGAAAGGTAGTGGCGCTTGTTGTAGACTATGGTCCCGCCGCCTAGCAGGGCGAGCAGGTTGTTCGCCAACTGGAAGGCGTTCGTATCATTGGTAGCGCCAGAACCACTTACGCCAGCGTCACCGACCGCCCCGAACCAGGAGACATTGAACTGCAAATCGGGGACTTGTCGAACCCACGCGCCAGCGGTTGCCGCGATTGCATCAGCCTTGACATAGACCGCGCTCTGCGTGTCCGCCGCCACAAGCGCTGAAAAGTCGCCAGCGGTCCACGTAAATACGCCCTCCCTGCCACTCTCCTGAAGAATGGCAGAAACGTCCTTGGTTGTGTCAAGCGCCTTCAGAGCAGTTCTGGTAGCTGCGTACGTTGGAACCTTGACGTTGAGGCGCGAAGATGCCTTGTCTGCCAGGTCATTGAGGTTCTGAGCCTTTTGTGCTGCGCCAGTGATGCGTGCGTCATCGCCAGCTGCTACGGTTCCGGCGGTGGCGCCGATGTCCGATGGTTGCAATGAGCTATCGGCGAGAATGCCCTGGGCCGCGGTGGCGAGAGACACGCCTACCTCTGAGGCAATAGACTGCTTCGTCGTCAGAGGCGTCATGACCTTGGTCGGGTTAGTCCCTGCTTCAGCTTCTACCTGGGAAGCGGTAGGGCGACCGATAAGAACAAGATCCTGAATCGTTGTCTTACGCGTGGTGGCCCCATCGATAGGGACGACATCTGTAGCAACAGGAGAGGCTTCAGCCGGGAGCTGATTAATGCGAATGTCAGCCATGTTGTGAAAACCTCAGAGCTTGATGCAGTGGAGAACGGCAGACGCACGCGGGCGGGTTTCAGAACCGCCGCCTGTGTTGTTCTGGATGGTAATTCCGGTGGTTGCGGTTGCAGTGTTCGTTGCCTGCTGAGCCGCAGCGGTCAGAGAGTTGCTGTAGTTGGCCGTCGTCGTCGCGCCAGGAGAGCCGGAACCTTGCTGCGCGTGTGCATGGCCTAGATCCGTGATCGGGTGAGTGTGATTTTTGATTAGGTCGTCTTGCGCCAAGCCAACGACAATTGCGACGTCGTAACCGAGCCCGTCGTCTGCGCCACGAAGAAAGCGGGAGCGGCTATCGAAAAGCGGCATACGTTTGGCAGCGGCAAAATCAGCAGCGGCCGACGCGCCACGTGTAGTTACAGCGCCTGAACTGTTTTGGATGGGAAGAGCTGTCTGATCAAAGTTCGTCCACAGAAGGGTAAACAGGGCTTGCGTGTCCGCGTTTGCTCTGTTTGTCGCACCAGACGCAGCGCTCCCGATCGTTCCGCCGTTTTCCTTGATCCATCCCGTAGGCGGGGTGGTCATGCGGAAACCTGCAACCGCTCCTGTTGGCACTACGCCAGCCGTGACGGACGCAATCACAGCCGTAAGCTGGCTCATCGTCACATAGTCTCCGTCAGCAACACCGTTTGCCGCGTTGGTGATCTTGAAACCAGCCATCGACTGATTGCCCGAGAACGGAGCGACACCAGAACGCAGGATGAGTTGCGAAAGGGCAGCCTGAATGTCTTGCAGGGGAGGGTTGTGCTGTGAAGCGAGGATGGTCTGTCCAGTTACGGCTAAATATCCGTTTGGCAACGAGTACACACCGTTGGAGTCAAATGGCACTGACGCCTCCATAAAAGAAAAGCCCCGCTGGAAAGCGAGGCCGTTGACGTGTATTGGTTAGAGATGCGGAAAAATCACGAGCCCGTTGCGAGCATCGTCGGCGCTGTCAGCGCTCTAATTGTCGTCACACTGCTAGGAATGTGGCTGAAGACCAAGCAAGCCGAATGGCATTGGGCCTTCTTCGTCTTCTTCTGTCTGGGCCTATTCGGACTTATTTATTTAGCCGCTCGCTGGCTGGATAAACGAGAGGCCGACCAGTCCCGGATATCAGCGCATCAATCAAAGCTGCTCGGGATTGATTTGCCGCGGTCTGACTACCGAAATTTGTCATCGCCTGAAAAGCAGGAATAGACCGCGCTGCTGGCCGGGTAAGGAATTCCGCAATCTCCGAATAGATGGCATTCTGTCGAGCGTTGATGGCCTCTGGCGTCTGTCCGGTCAAAGCCTGGGCTACGCGCTGAAGCGCATTGATGGGCTTGCCTTGCGCGGCGGTCCCGATTGCGCCCGGAGCGGTCATTTCGTCGATACGGCCGGAAACTGCCTGACGAGCATATGTCTTACTGTTCTCTGCGACAGAGGCCCTAAGCTCAAAGGACGAGGATATGCGGTCAAGCTCGTTGATGAGCCTATCTGCCTCAGACTGGCCGAGAAGCGCCGTCAGCTTTTCATGCGCTGCACGGCTCGACAGATCCTTCAGACCCTTGATAGCCTCTCGTGCGTCCATATTGCCGTCTTGAACGGCGCGCGTGACGTTAGCCACCTTCTCATCGATCTGAGACCTGATGCCCTGCGACACGCCTCTGCGTTCTGCCGCTGTCATGCCGTCGAGCGCATCAGCAAATACATCTCGTGACACAGACGGGGAAAGGGCCTTTGAGCCTAGTTCAACGGCCTTGGACTGTCCGATAGCATCGCTAGCAATATCCAGAGCTTGACCGTACTCAGGGACAAGATCACGAAGATTGGAGCGGATTTCGCGGGAAAGCCCTTCATATGCCCGACCGAGAGCGGTTTGACCCCCCATAGCCCCGGCCGCTTCACCCTTCTTAGCGACTTCATTGAGGCCGCGAGTGATGTAGTCGAGCTGCTGGACATCGGGCAGCGTTTCGAAGACTACAGAGCCGTCATCAGCCACCTTCGCGAGGATCTGCTTCGAACTAGCCCCCTCAACCCTCATCAGCGCGTTTGCTTCATTGATGGCAGACTGAGGGACGCGGGTTTTGATCAACTGCTCAACAGCCATGCCGCGAGGATCGGCGTAATTGATAGGCTGCTCATAGGCGGAGCGGTAGGCAGCGCCGCGAGCGCCAGAAGTCCCCGTTCGAATGCCTTCGCGAGCCGTAAAGACGCCCTGCGGAGCACCAAGGGTATCATCGAGGATCGTCGTCAAATCCTGAGCGCTGCGGCCAACGCGGCCTTCGATCGCTTCCCGAGCTACAAGCGCACCAGATCCGCCCCGTTGAATGGCCGTATCGAGAACTGCGCGGGCATTCGGGCCCGCATCGGCAAGCATAGCCTCACCGCCAGCCCGAGCCATGTTTGCCTGACCACGAGCGCCGAGAGTGGCGTCGGATTCCAGCGTATCAGTCAGCATCCGGGCGACTTCGGGACGAACACCAGCAGCGCGGGCAACGGTATTGCCGGCGAACCTGTCAGCGATATTTTGATAGGCAGCAGATGCCCCGCGAGCTACCAGCGGAAGGGCGCCGCCGAGAACCGTCCCTAGCGCTGCCTGCGTAGCGATTTCGCGCCCATCCTTACCCCGGATGGCTGCGTCTGCTCCTGAAATAGTGCCGGAAGACAGGCCCGAGGTGAGAACTCGGGCTCCAAGAGAACCTGTGTTGCCGAGAACGCGCGCGCCGAGCCCTGTGGAACCGAGAGCCCCAAAGGTCGCCACGTTGCCAGCCACACCGCCAGCCAGACGAGCATATGGGTTCTCTTCCTGCGCCGTCTGCACGGTCTGCTGTGCGCGCGTCAGGTTGTCGCCGTAGCTATCTCCGTTGACCAGTGAGGCAATCCCCGCGGCGCCCCGTTCTGTCGCACCGAGCAATGCAGGGCCGACGATGGGGAGATCGCCTATGTAGCCGGTGAGTGCAGCGCCGATCTCGCCGCTTGTCCCGCCCAGGCGTTCCTTTTCCATCTCAGCCACGCCTTCCTCATAAGAAAGGTGACGGCCTTGAGGTGCTGGAGATTGGCCCGATTGGCTCTGAAGCTGCCGAACAGCCAATTGTACTGCAGCATCGTTCGGCGCGTCGATCTCGAAGGTCTGGCCGTTGATCTCGACTTCGTAAGTCGCCATCAGTTCTTCCTTCTGATCTTCACACCGGGGATATCGGTCGGAACTTCAAGATCTGTAGACGCGGGAACGCTATCCAGTGCCTTTGCCATGTTCTCGATAGCAGTTGGCGGCATGCCTGCCTTGATCGCTTCGACAGCAAGGGCGCGGCGCTGCCTCTTGGCCTGGATCGTCGCTGGCTTATCTCCAGGCTGCGGGAGGAACATCTTGCCGTAGATATCTTCTTCCTGTGACGTGATAGCAGCGCCAGTATCCTTGCGGAGGATCGTGGCGAGGAAGTCACGGCCGGCATCTCGGGCAAGCTGATATTCCTGCGACTGAGCATAGTTTCCGAGATTGAACGGGATTGCGCCCGCCGCGGCCTCTGGCAGGCTCATCAGATTGTCTTCGTACTGGTTCAACAGAGGGAGAGCGTTTGTCGCCCTCGTCGCATAGAGTGTGTCTTTGCTCTGGGATTCAGTCAGAGGCTTCACGCCAGCGCCTTGATTGAAGGTAACTGCCCCGGTAGCAGGGTCTACGCTGAGAGACGTGCCTTGCGGCGGGTTAAGAGGATAGAAACGCCCATCTGGGCCAAACTGCCCTGCCGCCGCTCCGAACCTCTGTGCTTCTTCAGGCGTAGCGCCTCTGAATTGCTGACCAGCGCCTTCAGGCGCCTGTATCCATTGCCCGCTGTTAGGATCGTAAACGTTCCCATTTCCTGCGTTGATGAGCGGTTGGCGCTCTGGCTGCGGATTGCGCAGGGCATCAAGTTCAATCTGGCCCTTTTCAATCTGCAACCGTCGCAACGGATCAGCATTACGCATTTCCGCTTCCATTGCCGCATTCTGGCGTGCCTGATCCTGCTGGAGAAGGATGGAGGCAATGCGCTGTGTCTGCTCGTTCGCCTGCGGGTTCGTCAGGGCTTCGATGATAGCCGGATTAATGCCGGTGTTCGCTGCCTGAGTGGGGTAGCGGTCGCCGCCGCCAGCTACCTGAGTGAGCATGGCGTTGGCAACGGCTGCATTGGGGGCGGTTGCGGCTACTTCGGAGGCTGCGGCAGGGGCGACGGCTTCAATTGCCTGAGTGGCATCGGCTGGAGCGGTCCCGAGGAGAGCCAGAGCCTTCGCCCTATGGCCGGCCATCTGGTCATTCACCTTGTCGGCAACAGTTCCGGGAGCGCCGCCGTTGTTGGCATCCGAGGCACCGTATCGACCGACGCCACCCGCATTGATGGCGCTATAGATGTCCAACAACCCCATCCCTGGCTGAACGCCCGTCGCGCGGAGATAGTTGGCAACCGCGCCATTTTCGCCGAGCTGCGACCCGATGGGATCTTCCCAGTTGACGCCGTATTCCTTGGCTTGTGGCTCGCCGAACTGGATGAGGCCTCGGTGCTGACCCCACTGGGTAGTGGGCCCTGCCTTCGTTGGGTCAAACGTCCCGGCCGTCTCATATGATATGGCTGTTGCCAGGTCTACGGGGTCAATGCCAAGTGCACTTGCCGTCTCTACAATCCCGCTGCGGATGGATGGGTCAACATTGCCGACCGCTCCAGGAGCCGTAGCAGAGATCTCGCCACCATCGGACGACATAGGGATGGGTGCACCAGAAGAGGCAGACGAAGTGCCGCCACCAAGAAGGCTAGAAATCAGCCCTTTATTGACATCGGCAATCTCAGCATCAGCGGCATCGGCGCGGCGTTGGCGAACAACCCCGCCAAGGGCGTCTACGACACGCGCGGCGCCTTGCGTCCAATGACCTACGGGGCTCGCATCACCAGCCCGCGCCAGGATGGCGTCAGCAAATTCGCGCTCACGTGCGATCTGCTCGGGCGTCTTCTTAGACCCGCCCTGCCCCCATACGAAGAAGTCGTTGACCGCCATCAGGCCATCTCCACTGCAATGTCGTAACGAACGCGCTTGAGGCCGTCAGGGCCTTCTGTGACAGCGTGCGGGATCGCCTTCTCCACCTCGTCAGCCATAAGGCCGATTTGTGTCACGTCGTCGCCCTTGTACCGGTAACTGTAGACGGGTAGGCCGTTGTCCAGGATGCCGACGCGCTTGATATCGGCCTTTGCACGTCGATCCGAGAGAAGGCCGATACCGCCAGACAGAAGGCCGAACAAGCCGCCCATCTTCGCCTGAGAATTGGCTAGCTGGCTCTGATACTGCTGGTTGACGAGGCCTGTATAATCGACGCCGCCTACCGAGGTCTGAGGCGTGTTGACGAACTGTGGGCCTTGGACCTGAGAGCCTGAGAGAAGCGCGCTGATCTCGTTTAGCGGCTGCGCCCGCTCATAGCTTGCCTCTTGGAAGGCTTGCTGACGGCCGGTAAGGGCCAATTGGTTGTAAGCGTCGTTCCGGTTGGCTTCGAAGTCACGCATAGCCGCGGTATAGGCCGCAGAGCCAGGGCGAATGCCTGAATTGATGAGCTGCGTGCGCTGCTGCTCCATCTGCTGCTCAAAACGCGGGTTAAGGCGAGCTGAGCCGAGGTCGTAAAGCTTCTTCTCCGTCTCTGCGTTCACGTCGAACGGCTTGTTGAGATAGCCCCCGAGGAAATCAGTACGTTCTTTGGCGATCTTCCCTAGGTTCAGCTCTGCCGCCTGGGTCTGATCCAGGATAGCCTGCTGCTGAGGGCTGAGAGAGGTCGTAGCCGTGAACTTCGGGACGGTGACAGTCTTACCCGTCAGAGGGTCAACATAGCTGTTGGTTCCGGTCTGTGAATAGCTCAAAGACCCATAGGGCCCCTGCTGATCGGTCATGTTCAGCAACTGCTGGGAGATGGCCGTCCCTTGGTTTGCAGCAGCCTGAGACTGTGCAGTCTGCATCGGATCCGGCGCCTTGGGTGTTTTCATGTGATCCTCGCTATCTGAAGCGGTATTCGTCCTTAAGGACGCCGATTAGGAAGCCGTCGCGGCCTCGTCCGAACTGATTGCGCATGAGGCCTTCGACCTGCCCCCCGAGTCGTACCCCGAGGTTGACGACAGCAGGCTGCTCTGTCGTCAAAGTGAAGCGCTCACATTTCAGTGTTTCGAAGATGTATTCCCCAACAGCCCTGAGAAATCCGCGTGTCCAGCCGTGGCCGGCGATGGTCAAATGTACGTTGGCGCCTTCAAAGCAATGGAAGACGACGCCTGCGATGATCTCGCCTTCGCTTTCAATTCCCATGCATGTCCAAGGAGGCAGGAAGTCGATACCGCAGGTCTTGGCGACAAATGCCGCAACACGGTCATCAGTGACGATCATTCGCCCCATCGTGTCTGGGTGTAGGAATAGTCGATGGAGATGATTTCAGCGTCCAGAGGCACGATTGAGCCAGAAGTGATCTGCGCGCTAGGAGCCAAGGCCGAGCCGATACCGCCGACGCTGTACCAATCCCCTTGCCAGGTTTTCGTCTGAGCCGAGCCCCAGGCAGATACGCCCCATGTGCCAGTTCCCCATTCGCTGCCTGTCGGGACAGGAGTAGCCGAAGGCGGGGCGCGCAGTTCAACGACATAGTTCGTTTGCGTTGAGAGCTGAGGCTTGATCTTATGCGGCCCTCTCGTCTGCATACGGGCCATTTTGCCGATCTTCTGAGCCCCGCTATTGCCGAAATCGGTGAACAAAGGGACGTAAGTGGCTGTATACGGCAATCCCTGATCCAGACCAGTCACCCAAGCCTCAATCACCTTACCGTCCTGAGATCCGAAAAACAGCCGGCCGTTGAAGATCTCAAGGCACGTTCCGCTCCAGTTGGTGAAATTGCCCCATGCCCCGGTTCTGGCGTTCGTGACGTACATCGAGGGGCTTTGCTCATTCACTGTCGGGAGCGAAATGACCACCATCTGCTTGTCGTCCCAGACGATGCAGTCCCACGCTTCGGAAGAACGAAGCGCAACAGCATCGTTCCAAGCGGTTTCGATGGAATAGGAGATGGCAACCGACGAAAGGACGGCAGAATCAACGTTAAGAGCCTGAGAAAGAGGAACAAAACCAATCGAGGTAGCAAATACCAGATCACCGCCGGCACGAATGAAGGCCTTCGGGCCTCTCGGCTTACCCAGCTGATAGCGACCGACCTTGAGCCAATCCGCAGCCGTAGCAGGGTTCGTTCCGTTGTAGACGACAATTTCGCCCTCATCGGTTACGAAAATGCAGTTATCGTTCAGGCCGTTGCCGTAATCCCCCGCCCAGGTGGCGCCGATCATCAGCTTTCCGCCCAGGCTGAACTCAGCGCCCATTTGGAACAGTGTCGCAGCGCCCGTAATCTGGTCTACTGGAAGGTAATAGACATCAAGGCTGTCTTTCAGGATGAAGAACAGGCGGTTCTTGTAGGCCCAGACATAGCTGAAGCTGCTGGTTTGGAGCGGAGAGCCATCGGGCAGAGTGCCGGTGATTGCGCCGAAAAGCTGGACATTCACTCCATCAGCTGTCGCCGAGCCGCCAAGCCCGTCGGTGATCGTCTCGTTATCCTGAAACGGTCCTCCGGTGATCGTGCCGAGGATGAGAAAGCCAGTCGCGCCGTTATCGACAATATCAACGATGGTTGCCGTCGCGCCTGAAGTTCCGCCCGTAACAGTCTGGCCGACCGTGAAATTTACCGTCTGAGCGTCGAAGTTCAGGCGGTTAACAGGCTCATCTGTGATGGCGTACCACATGGTGCCGTCAAAGACGTGCATCGGGTCTGCGCCGTTGACAATGATAAGATAGTTGCCGCCCGTCGTCGCAAACTGCTCATCGATCCAATTTCCGCCAGTCATCCCCTCGATAGCTTCGAGGCCGACCGTGGAAAGCTGCCCGATGTAAAAGCCAAGATCGGTTACGAGGTTGTCGCCTTCCTCATCCGCGATCTGATAGTTGATCGGAGAAGAGACGGTCGTAATGTCGAAAACGGTCGTCTCGGTTGCCCCGAAGAATTTCTTGTTGTTGCCGAAGTTGTAGGTGAACAGCGCCGTTACCGGCAAATCACCAGCACCAAGCGTTGCGTAGATGTCAGAACCGCGGCGAATGACAGCGCCAGTTGCGGTCGGGAAGATGTTTTCGAGGATAATAGCGCCCTGCGTGCCAGGCGTTGGCGTAGAAAGGTTCTGGTTTGCCACCCAGCCAGCAACAGGCGCAGGGAAGCGCGTAGTCTGAGCTATCTGTGGCTTAATTTGCGCGGCAGGGCGTCTCAAGGTCAGACCCCAAGGCTACGAGGATAAGCCCACACGCTGTCGATGTCCCAACGGCGTGAAGCGGGCGTAAGGATCTTGGAACCCCTGTCCTTTCCTGATACTTGAGCAATCAGCGTCTCGTAGTTCGCGAGATCTTCCGAGTATTCCAGACCCTTGAGGGCCTTCCACTTCCAGATCAGACCGAGCGTCAGAACGCGCTCATTCAGCAGGAACGTATCTTCATCGTTCTGAAACTGGGCCTTGGTCGTGGTGCCATCCTTGTCCAGGACAGCATTCTTACTGATGTAATAGAACTCAGCCGTTTCCCCAGCAGCCACCGCAGGACGAAACTGCATCTGGTTGTCCAGCATGATCCAGTAGCCAGGATTGGGAGAAGCCAAGCCGTTGACGAGATCGCGCCAGAAATTCAGGTTCGGGGCATCGACATAGCCCCAGGTGTACCAGTTGGCGCGGTTCACGTCGGCATCGATCGGCATCCGGTCGTAATCGGATGGGAGATCAAAGCCGAAGGTCACGCCATCGCCTGGCATCGACTGGAGCAGGGTCAGACGCCGCCAATCAGCGTATTTCACCATGTCATCAACTACGTCGTTCGCCAGATCCGTTATTTCCAGCTCGAATTCATCGGAGCTGGAGAAGAACGTCGTGGGACGGCGGCTGATCAGACGAATGGCTGCTGATTGCGCGGCGCTGAGAAAGGTCATTGATCAGCCACTTCTTCCGCCATGCGGACAAGGGTTTCATGAGAAGGATTGCCGCGCGGCTTGCTGCCGGTCTTCTCGGCGATGTATTCCTTCAGAAGGTCGTCTTCCCAGCCGTCGAACTGAGACGCGGCTGGCTCCTCATCGACTGGCTGAGCAGGTTGGGCCGGCTGCACCTGGGCGCGTTGCAGTTCTTCGAGCTGCTGGCGAAGGAAGGCGTTCTCGTCTGCAAGCCTCGTTGCCACGGCCGAACCGGCAGCGTTATCAAGGTAGGCCTGTGCCTGGTTCTTCCAGCTACGGCCATCCTGCCCGAGAGACTTCAGGTTCGCGCCGTCGAGCGAGGCAAGGGACTCTGCCGTGTAGATGTGAAGGCCCTTAAGCTCCTTCATCTTGGCAGGCGTCAGGAAGGGCAGAGCATCGATCGGCGTTCCGGCCTTGGTCTGGATCTCGCCGGCCTTGAACTGCTTGTACTGCGCGGCGTACTTCTCTTTGTAGGTCGCCGGGATGGCGTACCCATCATCGCTCATCATGCCGCCAGGAGCTTCAGCCCAAGCGGGGAATACCGGGGCATTCTGACGGTCGCCGCCCATGCGGATGCGGCAAACCTCCATGTCCTCGAAAATGGGGCGTCCTTTCAGCTTGGACTGCGCCTCATTGAGAATGGAGTGGTTTTCGAACGTCACGACGAGCCGTGAATCTTCATGTTGCGTAGACATGCGGGTCTTCCTGTTTCTGAGGGGCTAAAACGAGGAAGAGGGGCCGAAGCCCCTCCCCTTAGTGCGATTAGATTGCGGTCTTTTGCAGCCAGGCGATCTGACCGGAAAGGACGCCGCCAGTGACGGTCGGGGCCGTCCATGAGCCTGCTCCTGTCGCGAAGGTCATTGCCGGTTCCGTGAGGATAACAACAGCGTTGGAAGCCACGTTCGCCGAGGCCTGAGCCAGGATATAAACGTGACCATCGCTGCCATTGACGACAGAACCGAGGGCCGGCGAAACCTTGCCGGAACCGGTGTCCCAATAGCCGAGAGCGCCACCGATGGCGCCGTCGTTGATGCTGAGGGGTGCGCCGAGGGAAGGAGTGATATTGATAGGCATTGTGAGGTCTCCTTACGCAGCCGGGTTGGAATCGTAGAAGCGCCAGTTGAACAGGGGGTTCGTCATGGTGAGTTCGCCCATGAAGCCCATGAACTGCGCCAGCGCGTCCTGGTTGATCGGCATCATTCCGTCGCCCGGGAAGAGTTTCTTGCCCATGCCGCGGATCGGATTGACGCGGAGTCGGAAGGTGTCAGAGTTCAGGCCGAACGTGGTGTTGGCCGGGATGGCAGCACCGATACCGCCAGCCATGACAACCGAGACTTCGCGGCCGGCGCCGACATATGCCAGGTTGTTGAAGCCGATTGCGTTCATGCCGCGAGTGCCGGAGCGCTCGGTGATGCGCTGGAGGGCGACCAGAGCGCCGTCATATGCAGAGTAATGCTCATTCGACATCAGCAGAATGTCGGCCGACTGCTTGCCGCGCGAGCGTTGCAGGAAGATCTGCGTCAGCATCGGGCGGATGGTCGTCGCGTTAACCTGGGTGCCGATGGTCGGGAATGCCGAGTTGGCATCGAACGACGAAGTACGCCAAAGAGCGTAGGTGCCTCGGTCGATACCACCATAGACGCCCGTATTGGTGACGATCGGAACAGCGGTAGCAAGGCCGGTGAGCTGCTTTCCGTTGTTGGCCGTGCCGTCCGAATAGAGGCCGGTTTCGATGGTTTCCATCAGGGTAGTTTCAGCGACATCCATGTAGGATTCGAGAACGTCCATGATCTGGGCTTCGCCGGCATTGTTCAGGATTTCCTCGTTGGTGAGGGAAATCGGGACAGCCATCATCTTCGGCGTCCAATACGCGTCGTTGAAGAGTTCAACGGGCGGATTGTCCAGGAAGTCGTAGCCGGAGTACCACTGGCCGGTCGGCTTTGCGATCTGGAGAGTTTCGCGGATGCGCGGGCCAGAGTAGTTCTTGATGAGGCCTTTGGACTTCATCAGGCCGATGAGGGGGATGGTGTTGGAAACGAGGTCTTCGTAGCCGTTGGAACGGTCTTCGAGAGCCATCGACAACACCTGCTGGTAGTGTGCAAGTGGGTTGATAGGCATAAGCGGTGTCCTTTAGGAGGTTACGCGCGCTGCTGCGCGCTCAAGAGCTTCACGATTGGATTTGGGGACAGGTCGCTTAGCGGCAGGGTTGAACCCACCTGTCGGCGCGCCTGACACTGATTTCTGTCCTGCTGGGTTCAGCGGGAGTTCAGCCGGTGCCTGGGTTTGAGCCGTTGCACTGTTCGCCGGTATGAGCGGCTGGCCGGTACTGCCAGCGTTTGAGGCTGGCTTGAAACGCTTCACGTATTCCAAAGCGTCTTCCAGATTGCCGACGATACCGGTCTTTAGAACGAACGCGATATCCTCGGCGTAGCTCTCCGCATCCTCATGGGCAGCGAAGAATTCCTGAACGATCTTGGGGGCTTCCGCAGCTTGCTTCATCTGCTGAATTTCGCCCTCAAGCTCCTTGATGCGAGCGTGGGCGTCTGCCACCTGCTGATTTGGGTTCTGGCCCATGATGTGAGCCGCGACGGCCTGGAGGTTCAGGCCGAAATGATCTGTGACTTTCTTCAAGCCCTCGATGGGGTTGCGCTCAAAGGCATTCTCGATGTCAACGAGAGTGCGCATCGTGTCCTTGAGACCTTCAGCGCGGCCGTTCTTGCGGGCGATCTCGTCCCATTCACGAACGCCTTCCCAACGGTCGGCATTCTCCTTGTACTTCTGAATGCCCTTCTCGTTCTCGGAGATGACGCGGTGAACGTCTTCCTTGACGGTATCAGGAACGCCATCCCAATCCTTCTTGGCGATGTCCTGGAACCGTGCAGGCGGTTCGTGGTGAGGCTTCCGCCCCTCAGACGTTTGGTTGCCTTCCGTCTTCGCCTGCACGGTCCCATCGCTAGGCTTTTCAGCCGGCGATTCCTTGGATGCGAACTTTCCGTCTTCCGAGCGCGTGCGAGACTCTGGCTCTTTCGGTTCTACCTTCTTTTCAACGGGCTTCGTTTCGGCTTCAGCCTTGGCCTTCAGCGCCTCATTAGCCCTGCGGACAGCATCGCCTGCGGACTTCGAGACTTCAGCCTTGGCGTCTGGCTTGTCGGCCTTGGGATCTGGAGCGGCGGGCTTTTCAGCCATTGGCGTCTGGGTGCCGAGTTCGGGTGTATTCGGCGATGGCGCATCAATCACGGCAGCAGAAGGCGCAGCCGGAGCAATATTTGCTTCGTCAGTCATTGCAGTTCCTTGTCTGAGAAGGAGGGGTTAGACGCGCTCGCCGTTGTTGTAGCGAGCTACCGCGCGCTGCACGGATTCCTTGATGGCCTTGCGATCGGCCTTGGGCTTGGGACGAGGACGGAGACGGGCCGGATCATTGCCAACCTCTTCATATCCGCGCTCTCTGGTGATCTGCGAGAATTGGCGCTTGCTGGTGTAGCGCTTGCCTGTCAGCGGATGCTCAAGCGGCTCCATCGTGTCGCAAATGAAGTTCGGAACCGGGAAAGTGTCAGATTGGCCCTTGGCAGGCATGGAATAGCACTCGATCGGCCATTTCTCTGTCTCGTGCCAATCTCCGCATACTCTACAAAAGCGTTGTCTCATTCACGGCTCCAGAGCGCATACATGCATCCACGTCACCCCAGGGGACGCGGGGACGGAAAGGATCGTAAGCCCGAGAAGGGCGACAGCCGTCCGGTTCGTTCGGTTCAGCAGAAATTTGCACTGCGTGTTGGTCGGCGTATCAACAACCTGCACGTTGACGACATCAGTCACGCCCGCCGCTACCTCAGCAATGCCGAAACAGCGCGGCACTACGCCAGCGCCGAATGGCGTCGAATAGGTCCACGTAAAAGACCCGTCAGCGGCGCACTGCACCCGCTCCTTGCGGACCTTGCTGGCGTGTGTGTGGTTCGCCAGGGCGTAAATCGATGTGTCAGTTCCGGTAGCGCTGCTATCCGCAACACTCGGAGGCGCTGTGTTCGATGGCGACGGCACTGCGGGAGGAGTTGACCACCAAAGCATGATCTACCCCTTAGACGAAGAAGAGGCTTTGGAAGGTCCCGCCTACTGCCGTACCGAGGGCAGCCGCGGTGACGGCAAACGGCAGGATGGTCGAGCCGAGCGGTACGGTAATCGTGACTGTGCCGCCGCCTGAGAGCGTGAGAGTAACTGTGCCGGCCGTGGTGACGTTCGATACCAGCACGCCCTGCCCCGGGGTAGCCGAAACGGCTGCTGCGCGGCTATAAACGCCAGCACTCGCCGCCTGAGACGCGGTTGACTGGGAGACAACCAGCGGGTTTGCCGTGGTGCCGGCAAGCTGGTCGGCGCCATTGACCGGATTGGGAATGACCCATGTTACAGGTGCACCCATCTATTCGGCTCCTTTGCTTTGAGCTTTGGCCTGGGCCGACTGAGCGCTGATCGCTACTCCGGCTTCTTTCGCCTCGATGTCGGATTGGGTTTTCTTGACCGTGCTATCGGTGGAAACGCGCGTTTGCTCGATCTTGGTCCGCAGCAGTTCGATGTTGAGAACGCCGAGTTCCATTTCCTGCTCATGCTTCTGAGCCTGCTGCTGCTCGGACAGAGCAATCGCCTGGATCTCGCGGGCCGTCTTGGCCTCAAGCATCTTCGCCTGATGGTCGGCAAGCTGGCCCTTGATCTGGATATCAGCCTGCGCCGCCTGCTGCTTGCGCTGCTCGTCGGCCCGCTTAGACTGGGCGTCAATCTCAGCCTTCTGCTGGTCGATCGCCAAGCGCTGCTGCTCAACCTGAACTGTTGCCTGCGCTGCATCGGCTTCAGGATTCGGCTGCGGCTGTGCGGCTGCCGCCTTCATGTTCTCGGCGAACTCGTCAATCGTCGTGTCAAGCTCACGGCCGGCGCGGAACTGGCTGGCAACGTACTTGAGCATGTCTGCAACCAGCGGGGCAGCCTGCGGCATAGCCTGAACGAGCGGGAAGGCTTGGCCCATGTAACCGCCGACAGACTGGATAAACTCAGATGCGCGTTGCTTCTGCGCGTTCTCATCCGGTGCGATGGTCGAATCTGTCTCGATATCCAGCACGAACGGGCGTAACTTCTGCTCTTTGAGGAGCTTCATCACCTGATCTATGGTGACGGTCTCGCCAAGTTCCTGCATCTGCTGCTGGATCTGGTTGATTTGCTCCTGAGCCTGTTGCTGAAGCTGCTGGAGAGCCTTTTGCGCCTCCTCAGGGTTTTCCTGCGCCTGCGCCATGATCTGCGGGTCTTTTTGAGCCTGAGCCACCTGCTTTTTAGCGGCTTCTGCGACCTGCTTTGCCTGACCTTCAAGCGCCTTCATCTGCTTGGTGATTTCAGCGTCTGTCGGCAATTCCATCTGGCTCATGTCTTCAAGCGTCTTCTGCGAGAAGTTCTCAGCCATGATCTCAGCGGCAATGCGCGTGATGTCCCGAGCGATGCGGACAAGCTCGTTCTGGCGATCACGAACACGTACAGAACCGTACTGGCTCTTAAGCTCCTGAGCACCTAGTGTCTCGTTGGCATTCGTCGATCCACGCATGATGTCCGACAGGCCGGTGATCTGGTAAACGTCGTCGATCAGCTGCCGGCGAAGCTCAACGCAAGTCGAGATCGTCGTTGCTACCATGTCGATCGGCAACCAGATGATCTGCTCGCCAGTACCGCCGAAAGCCGCCCAATTGGCGACCGGAACCATGATCGCCTCGTTATCGCTGCGCTTCATCGCAGTTTCGATAGCTGCCCCGGCTTCAGATGCGGAAGGATAGAAGCCCTTCATTCGCAGTGCGTCAGAGAGGCCAGAGATGCGGGCCGTCAGCTCGTTAATCTCGGAGATCTGGTCCTTGTAGTAGACATAATCAGGGACAGGGACGAGAGAGCCAGGCTGAAGCGTGGCGTATGCCGGCCGCGGGCATGGGAAGAAGCCTTCAAGCTTCAGATGCGGCTCATCGCTATCCAGAACAACGTCGACGCCCTCTGTCACCCAGACTACGCGGTCCTCTTCCTTGGACCATATTTCCCAGACACCGCACTTAAGGATAGGGTCACGGTTGCCACGGTCGCGTTGATCCCGGTCAGTCTCCTCGTAGTTGGCATCCTTGTAGGCATCGCCGCTGGTCTTCGAGAAGCGTGCCTTCATGTCGTCCTGGCTCATCCAGGAGCGTTTGGCGACCCACGGCACTTCCTGCCATTTTCTGGCAGCAGCACAGACGAAATCACGGCGGTCGGTATGCTCTATGCAAACCTTCTCCGTCTTGTTTCCCTTCTTCTCCTTGGCCTCATAGCGAAGCCACGCAACACCCCGGGCAAGACGCGTCAGGTCGTCGCGGATGAGGATCATCGTGGAATCGATATCCTCCATTTCGAACTGCACGACGGTCACGCGCTCCAGCATCTCGGACGCGGTGCGAGGAATGGGCTTTCGATTGCGGAAGCGAGGGACAACGACAGGAACAGGAGGCCTAGAATAGATCGAAGGCCCTAGAACCTGGATATTCGCCCAGAACAGCTGAAACTCACGGTCTCCGGTCGCAGCGCTCGCCATGCGATTGAGGTCGGCATAGCGCTTGTCGATAGCATCGCACTTGTTCTGATAGTCCTCGAATGCCTTCTCAGCATCCTGAATGAGGTTCAGCCAAGCCTTCGAGCTTTCTTTATCCAGAGAAGGGTCAAAATCCTCCTGCGGATTCCCGACCTGCGTGGCGTAATCGTCAGCATCCATCAAGGGAACCTTGCTTAAAGTGAGATACGCTTGCCCGAGGTAGACACCGGAAGCGGAGGGGCGATGACCTTGCCTGGAGGGGCGACTGGCTTTGGTGCCGGTGGCGCCACTGGTGGCTTCACACCGCAGTTGATGGCGAATTCCCCAAAGGCGTCCGCCCCGTGGTCGTTGCCGTCCTTAGCTGGCCCCATGTACAGCCCAAGATGTTCGTTCATCTTGCGGGAATAGCGCCTGAGCCTTGAGAGCCCGAGCATCACGCGCTTTGTCTGATGAAACTCGCACATGGGTAGAAGCTGGCGAGTGGCGTTAATCCGGTCTTCCGGGTTCACTGCTACGCCGCGATGTATCTGATTGAACGGAACGCCAAGTTCCACGACTGTCTGGACGCGCTGCTTGGCGCCGTTACCCCACTCCCTCACCCCGATGTCGTGCGGGAAGAAATGGCGCTGGTACTTGAACTTGTTGGCTCGATCGATCTCGACCATAGCCGCAACACGCTCTTGGAAGTCCTCTGTGTACTCAGGCATGATCGACGGCAGGATATCCTCTGCCCCTAGCCCGTCGCTCTCGTAATAATCGATAATCCGTACTCTCGGCATGTTTCCGATGTGACGGATCTGGAAAAACCAGATGGCCGTGTAATCATCAACGCCCAAGTCCCAACCGGTGTAGACTTCGCTCTCCGGTATATGCGGGTAGAAGCCAACCCTTCCATCTCGCTCGGCTGCTGCAATCTGCTTGGCGAAGTAAGCGCCGGCAGTGATACGCTCGTATCCACCGCCCCACACATGCTCCGCTATCTCTTCGTCGTTTGCGTAATCCGCGTCCTTCTCCTGAAGGAGGATCGGCGGGAACCACGGATTGTCGTACCAGTTCACCTCAACGACAACGGCGTTAGGCGGCGGGTTCTCCCCTCGGAAGAATTTGTCTACGGCATCCGTCTCATGTCGGGGGTTCCATGAGAACCAGATTTCCGAACCATCCTTACGTATCGTAGGTCGCAGCAACCGAAGCGAAATCTCCGATAGCGTCTGCGCCTCTTCCACCCAGGCGATGTCGAAGTCTTCAAGAGACTTGATGTTATGAGCGTTGTAGCTCTGCATCCCCTTGAAGACGATGAGGGAGCCAGCAGCGGGCGTCCCTGCCAATCCTCGTATTTCTGTCTCCAAGGCCTCAAAGGCCCAACCGAGGCCAAGCTTTTCGATCTTGTCGATAAGCAGCTGACGAACCGAATCCTTGATAGACGCCTGGACTTCACGAATGCAGGCAACGCGTGTCTTCCTGGAGAAGCAACGCAGGATAATCTGCTCTGCGAAGAAATGGGACTTTGCGCCCCCTCGGCCTCCATACGCTGCCTTGTATCGTGCCGGCTGCAGAAGCGGCAGAAGCGCGTCAGGCGCCTCGACTATTAGCTGCGACACCGCGGATAATGATCTCTTGCACGATGGGGTTATCATCCTCATCGCCACCGATCACGCCTTGCGGCACCTTACCGTCTAGGCGATCGGCAACTTCCTTGATGGCGGCAACATCGCCGCTGATAGCCTTTTCAATGAGAGCGTCAGCAACAGCGCGCAGTTTTGTCCCGCCGCTTTCAGTCGCCTCTTTGATGGCGATATTCAGCATGTTGGCGAAGGATTTCTCCTTAGGAGGCCTACCTGCCATTAAATTCACCTAACCATTTGAAATATTATTCCTGCCGTCTGGGTATTATACCGCTATTTGCGACACCTTGCAGGATGAATTTTCTACAGAACGAGGAAAGATTTGATTTCTCGGATCTGTTCTTCAAGTTCTTTGATGCGATTGGCGGCAGCTCTAAGCTGAGATGAGACAGCCATTTCGCTGCTGTACCAGACCTCAAGCTCACCAGTGAAAGGATTGATCCAACGAATGCCGGAGTCTTCTGCCTCTCGGATGCCCGAGATTAGCTTTCCAGCCTCGATTGCCATCTATCTCACTTCCCTGTTGTTGGGTTGGTCAGCGCCAAAAGTGACGACATGTGAACGAAGCCCAAGCCTTAAAGTTGCTCCAGAGCGAGGGGCGGTAATCGATGCCCCCACAATCGCACCAGCCAGGGCGCTTGAATGGCGAGCGGTGAAGACTGCAATCGGACCAGTGATTGTATCTCATCCCTTCCCTCCCGTTGGCTTTGGGTTTCCGAACCATGGGCCGATCCAGCCGCGCGGTGGGCGGGGCTTGGGCATCAGCACACGCTGACGACGGGGTTCTGCCACCAAGGCATCGGAACGCACTGATTGGGCGACCACGGGATTACCGGCTGCTTTGGCATGGTCAGCTTGCCCCAATGCTTCGGCGGCTTTGGAGACACCTTGCCGATCCGGCAGCGGCGCAACACGGCGTTGACGCGGTTCTCTTTGAGGCGGCGCTCTTCAGCGTAATCCAGGATGACGGTGTAACTCACGCTCATCTCCTCAAACGAAAGCCCGTTGCAACCCAGCGCCCCTTTGTGCCTATATACCAAACAGCACAACAAACACATGAGGCCACAAATGAAAGCCGACAGCCTGCGCGACAAGCGCGTCCCGATCATGTTCTCTTCTGAAGAGCTTGAGATGATTGATACCTGGCGCTTTGCCAACCGTATCGCCACCCGATCCGAAGCCGTTCGGCGGCTAGTCACTACCGGGATGGTTCAGAAGATCAAAGAGATGCAAGAATCTCGCGGCTCTCGCGCTGCTCACTAATAAGCCCCGCCCTCGGGTTATCCGGGGACGGGGCTGGGAATGTCGGGAAGAAGCCATGAGAACCGCTCCGCTAAGTCCCCTTCCCTCCGTTACGAGGGAGGTTCCAGCCTAGCGTCTTCCCGATCCTTCTGAGGGCAAAGCCCTAAACTGCAATATGATTACCCTGCTTCGCGTTGTTTCGCAAGACCCATCAGGTAATGGATCTCCTTCAGCCCACGTTTCAACCAAGAAAGCTGTGTATCACTCATCGTACGCATGATCTCGTAATCAAGCACACAGGTGTTGAACAAGGTGGTTTTTACTCTCGGCCCATCTTCAAGCCGAAGCAATTTACCCTCCAGCTCCATCATGCGGTTCGATGCTTCTCTGGCCATTCTTGCGCGCTCGGAGGTCGTTTCTGCACCGAAACCTTTAATGCTATGCAGATCCTGAGCCCTCGCCGACGGGTGCGGAATACCGACCAGGCTGTAATAACGAACCATCTGCGTTGCGTATTCATCGCCGGCTTCGCGCTCGCACTCGGTAATTCGCCCGTCAAGGAACATGCGCCCGAGGGTGTATCCTGCGAACTGGCTAGCCACCATGTCGTTGCTCACTTCCTTGCCTTTGAAATAGACACGCTGCCTTGCCTCGATAGCGACGGCTCGGACTTCCTTCTCGCGCTCTGTGTGCTTGATCTGCCCGCTGGGATAGCGCTCTACGCCTTCCTTTGCGGGTCGGCCTGCATACTGGCGCTGCTTGATGCGCTTGGAGCGGAGGCGCTCGGCTTGTGAGGTCATGCTGTTTCCCCTGTGGATTTCTTCGCTCCGAATGGCTCTCGATCAGTCCCTGTGAAGCCGAGGGCCCTTTCTGCCGCCTTGCGGGCGATGGCTGCTTCGTGAAGTGTCTTGAACTGGCCTAGATAAACGTGCTTCGGTCCGCTCCAAATGCGCGCGACCCATCGACCATCGCCCTCTGTCTTATTGTATTTCGGCTTCCAACTTACGCCGTGGATGCCTGACGTGTTGTTCGCCCGTTTGCCACCGTTGCGCTGGTTCTCGCTCTTGGAGACCTTGCGAAGATTCACCCAGCGATTGTCGCCTCGATCGCCGTTTAGGTGGTCGATCTCCCATGCAGGGTATTCAGGCCAGTCCCCCGTCATTATGAGCCATGCGATGCGATGGGCGGAGTAATAGGTCCCGTCCATATGAACCTTGACATATCCTTCATTGTTCGGACATCCTGCGACACGCCCGACATCATTGTTAACATGGCGTGTCCAAATCGCATGGTTAGAGAACTCATCGCGCGCCCTCTCCAGTAAAAGGAGATGACCGCTGTCCTTGTCGTAATCGAAGAACTGCATGACGCGGTTTCGGCTAGGGCCCATTCACAAGGTTCCTGCTTTTCGAGCTTTGTTCCGGCGATGGTTGTCATTCATCCTCCCCTGCCTCTTCGCGCACCATGCAGCCGCCCCAGCATCGCCTCTAGCTGCAGCGCCCTTCCTGACGGCGTACATGGCGCCGGTATGATCCTTCATGCCGAAGAAGTTCGCCAATCGGGGGAAAGAGATATCTTTTCGCTCGGTGTAGATCGCATGCATGCATGCCTGGCGGGCGGCGACGATATTGCGAGCGCGATGAACTCCGCGGACTTCCTCGAACGTGACCCCCGGGAAATCCTGCAATACCGCAAGGCAGATATCCTTCATCGGCCTGCGGGTCATAACCTCGTCGGCATTGTCCTTGCTTTCGACCAAGGCTGCGTGCTGCTCCCAATCGATCGTGGCTGGGAATGACGCGCTTGTGCTGGACAGGCTCAGGAGCCGCTTCATCTCAACCCACTTGCGCCAGGCATTCACATGGGCGTCGAAATCGCGAACCAGGAGCAACTGAGGAGCCGGCTTTGGGGCAACGACCTTCTTCGGCGGGTGGCTATTGAAGAGCCGATCTCTCACAGCCTTGTAATGCTGGGCTTGCGTGGCGAGTGCTGAGTTATGCTGCATTGCGGTCGTCCTTTTTAGCGGAGCCGATAGGTCCATACACGGCGTCTAGAGCGAACTTGTGCACGCTGCCCTCTGGATACGCTTTCGCCCTGCACTGGATGATGAATTTTTCCCTATCGACGCCCGAGGCTATGAGGGCTCTTTTCTCTCTGTGCATTTGGGAGAGTTGGGATTGGCGCAGGTCTTTCATGCTGGCGCACTCGGAAGGGGCCTCCAGTGGGTGAGGTCCTCAGGCTCGAACATACATGTCCAAATCCCGTCTTCTTCGTCCCACCAAGTATCCGGCACTCGGTATCCATCGACATGCCAAAGATCGATTATCGTGCCATCACGAGGAGCCGTATCGATCGGCGCCCAGCCGCCCAATTCAGCCTCAAGTTCTTCAATGCGATCAGCTGCTTCCGTGAGATCTGCAGCATAACGGGTATCGCGCTCCACGCTGCTCCTGTGGTCTACCGCCATTCTGACTGCATATACGTTGTGTCCTTCACGATTATCGAAAAGCCGCATCTGATCGGCCAAAGCCTCGACAATCACTTTGCTGTTGTCAGCGCATGCCTGATCATCTTTCGCTCTCTTTCGCAGACGGTCGATAAGCTCCCTCACTGCACCATCCTCCCCGACATTCCGGCTGCCGTGCGTCTTGCCATCTCTGCAAGCTGACGGCGGCGCTCTGGGTCTACATTCGAGGATGCGGGCTCTTGAGGCTTGATAGGCTCTGGACGGCCGTAGTTGGCTGATTGAGCGGGCATCGGGTTGTTCGTGTCGTGGAAGGTCCTGGCTTTGGAGCGTACCCACTCACACTCGAACGAAATCCAGTTCCGCGCTGTCTGGATCGTGAATGCCTTTTCGATGTCACCGAATGCCTTGTATTCCTTGAGCAGAGTGCGGGCGATTCTGGCCGTGATCTTGGCCTTGCGCTCGCGTCGATACTCGACAATCTCCATAGCCAGTTCATCTGACATCTCGGCACGGAGAATGTCGTATCCGGCTTGTTCTTTCTCGCTTAGCTTGATGCTCACTCAAACCTCCTCGATCTTGACCGCAGGGAAATTCGCTTCCACAAGGGCCTTCTTCAGCTTGTAAACCTGTGTTTTGGTGGCCTTCGACTTCACGTCCTCAACGACGCGCTTGTTCTTCGAAGGCTCGAAATATGCAAAGTCTGCGCGGTAAACCGCCTGCCTGCCGCTGTCGTAGCGCAATGGCGTTCCGTCCCTGCCACAGAGCTTGAATGATGGCTGAAGCTCCAGATGGCTGATCTCGCCACGGGCTTCGCGCTCTCTGAGGTAGATGTATCGGCTGGCCTCGGCTTTGCTGTCGAAGAGGATGCCATCGACAACGGTTCTCTTGGCGCCGTACTTGTTGCGTTTCGGCTTGCCGGCCTGCTCCAGATATTGCTTTGCCGTGAGACGGGTCATGCCGCGGCCTCGTCTCTCTTGGCGCCGCGCTCGAATATGTCGCGGCACTTCTCAGCCCATTCGAGGCGCTTGCGCTTATTTGCGATATTATGGTCCGGCCACTTCTTCGGGCCGCTGCTGAAGGTATCCAGCCAGCCGCGAAGCTCTACGCAGTACTTCTCTGCTTCCTCTGCCATCTGGGCGTATGAAGAGAAGGAGCCCGTCATTCCTCGTCTTTCAGCTCCGGACAAATCCATTCGCCCAGCGAAGACCCCCACTCGCGAAGCTTAGCCGCCAACTTCATGCGTCGAGACAAGCTCAGCCATCTGACGAATAAGGGCGGTTTTGGCGCGGTATTCCGCATGTTCTTTCCTCGCTTCCCGAAGCTGTTCAGCCGACATGTAAAGCTCGACCATCTGGAAGTGCTTCACCACTCGGCTTTCGTTGTTCCACCACCCGCGAAGGCGGCGCTCTGTCCATTGGTTCTCAGGATCGGACTTGTGAGGGAAGCGGGCGCGCAGCTCTTTGCAGGCCGTTCGCAGCATATCTCCCACGTGGCGCTTGCCGCCGATCTCCTCGATCAAGAAGTTTGCTGTTGCTACGTCACTCATCTTCTCACTCTTACTGTTTTTCAGCTTTCCCGAATTCTCGGGTGAAATTCCCGACATCTTCGTTTCCTTCCGTGCGAATTTGAAATCGCACCAACGAGAGGCGAACGAGATGTTTCAACTCATCACATTCCCGGGACCAGGCGGCGCTGACGCCAATCAAGAAGCCGATCTGGTTCCATTCGTCAGTCTTGGAGAAGTCACACACGCAGTGATCCTGCGGTTATCGAGCGACTTGCCCCGGATACGATGCGAGACGATCTCAACAGAGTGGAGGGGTCCGGAGATCGTCTCGCGCTGACTGCCGGCGGAAAGGGAGGGCACCGGCAGGCCAGTCTGGTTATTCAGGGGAAGCCGGAACTGGCATCCAATGGGAAGGCTTGGACAGAAGAACGCGCGTGAAAGAAGGGTATCCCTCCTCTCGGCAGAAACGTCCGAACCTGTCTTTTTTGAAGCCTGTCAGGCGGTCGCCATTGACGAAAAGATCAATGACTTCACCATCAGGAGCGGTTTCAATCGGTTGCCAGCTCATCACAGCGTCCTCAAGGTGCCGGCTTCTGTGCCAGTGCCGAAATCCTCGTCCAGCTCGCGCTGAAGGGCTCGATAGTCGAAGGCAGGCTCGGCCTCGGGAGAGAAGATCTCCTGCGCTACAGCGAGCATAGCCGCGCCGATGAAGGTTCCGCTCACAAGGCAAGCAAGCCCGATGAGCATCGCATTGTGGAAAGTGATCATCGTGTCAGCCATTTCATCGCTCCAAAACAATAGAAATGATCTTTTCGGACATTTCCCTCTTAACCCTCGCTATGGCGATCTGGTCGGACGGGTTGCCGATATGGGGATCAACGGTCAGGACGCCCTTGATCATACGAATGGCCGAGAGGATTTCTGATGCATCGTCTTCGCGAATGTCTGTTTCCAGCGTCACGAAGTAGCCAGAATGGCGATCCGTCATTTCATGATCCTCTCAAAGGTCGAGAGCTCATCGGGTTGATGCCGCTTGCGCTCTGCGAAGATTGCCTTTGACCTTGCCCCCAAGTTTTATCCAGTTTTGAGTTTGCTCCAGCGGTTTTGGGTTGCTGTATTGGGGGCGGTAGCGGCGGGTTGCGGTGCGGAGCCATTCCGGCTGCGCAGCACCGCATCACGTCGCGGGTTGATTGTCTGAGCGAACTCGGCAGGTGTCATCCAGCCGAGTCCAGAGTGTGGTCGATGATCGTTGTAATCGCTGCGCCAGTTTGAAAGCGCCGATCGAGCATGGGCCAGTGACGAGAAGAGCGTCTCATTCAAGAGCTCGTCGCGCAGCCGCCCATTGAAGCTTTCGATGAAGGCGTTCTGGATCGGCTTGCCCGGCGCGATGTAGTGCCAATCCGCCTTGCTCCGATCCGTCCATTGCAGGATCGCGTTACTGGTGAACTCACTGCCATTGTCGCTGACGATCATCTTCGGCTTGCCTCGTCCCTCGATGATCCGATCCAGCTCACGGGCGACCCGCAGGCCGGAGAGCGACGTGTCGGCGACGAGAGCCAGGCATTCCCTGGTGCAATCGTCGACGACCGTCAGAATCCGGAACCTGCGGCCATCGGTGAGTTGATCCGACACGAAGTCCAGTGACCAGCGATCATTGGCGGCAAGCGGGATCAGCATCGGTGCTCGTGTGCCTATCGCTCGTTTCCGACCGCCGCGCTTGCGCACCGTCAGCTTCTCTTCCCGATAGAGCCGGAAGAGCCGCTTGTGGTTCACAAGGTGACCCTCACGCCTGAGCAGCACATGAAGGCGTCGATATCCAAAGCGGCGGCGTTCATGCGCCAGCGCCTTCATCCGCTCGCGAAGGTCATGGTCATCGCTGCGCCTGGTTTCGTAACGGATCATCATCCGGCAAAAGCCGATGGCTTTACACGCCCGCCGTTCGCTCATCTGGTGGTGATCCATCAGATGAGCGACAGCTTTCCGCCTTGCTGCGGGCGTCACCACTTCTTTCCCAAAAGGTCTTTCAAGGCCGCATTGTCGAGCATCGCATCTGCCAGGAGCCGTTTCAGCTTCGTGTTCTCGTCTTCCAGCGTCTTCAGCCGCTTGGCTTCGGATACGTCCATGCCGCCGAATTTGGCCTTCCATTTATAGATGCTGGCATCGCTGACGCCGTGCTTGCGGCAAAGCTCCGAGACGGGCGTGCCAGCCTCGTGCTCCTTCAAAATGACGATGATCTGTTCGTCTGTGAAACGGTTGCGCTTCATTCCCTGGTCCTCTCAATGGGCCAGAGCTTACTTCAAAATGGATTATTTCAACGGGGCAAGGTCACCTTCTCGACGCAATTGATCGCGACTTTCCGCAGATTCGACTGATTGTCAGACGTCTTCGCGAGCAAGAAATCTTCACGAGCCTCATCAACAGCTCTGATCGCCGCCTCTCGAATGTCGTCGGGGATGGTCTCGCTCATCGTTCCGCCTCCTCTGCCGCAGTAATGGCTTTGGAGGGACGAACGACGCGATACCAACCGATAATCCCAGAAGGGACGCCTTCGTCCTCAGGAACATCAAGAGGGATAGACCAGATCCAGAAGTCAGCGCGGTCATACGTAAAGACTTCACCTGTCGTCCATTTCACATCAACCATGGCGTCAGCCGGAACAGGCCTCTTTGCGCCATCGTGCGGTATCCAGTCGGAAATGCATCTCTGCTTGGTGGTTGTTACTGTGTCGGTCATTGCCGCGTCCCCTCTGCCTTATCGCCGAGGAACTTGACAACGCTATCGGGCCACGGAGACCCGTCCGTTCCAGCTATGATCTGGTCACGAAATAGTATTGACGCCTCGATGAATCTTTCGAACTCACCTACGCCTGCAAAAGTAAGGCAATCTATGTGCCCAACTCCCGAAATAACGATCCCGCCATCCTCAAAAATGTCGAAGTCTATTTCGGTCGTCGTAATCATTGTACTGACCTCACTTCTACAGCCCTGGCATATGCCTTCGACCAGACCTCACCGGTATCTGG
Organism: Ensifer sp. SL37; assembly: GCF_026672675.1. Taxonomy (NCBI): domain Bacteria; kingdom Pseudomonadati; phylum Pseudomonadota; class Alphaproteobacteria; order Hyphomicrobiales; family Rhizobiaceae; genus Ensifer; species Ensifer sp. SL37. The sequence continues at coordinate 100,039 of NZ_JAPPRN010000006.1, forward strand.
GTTCTTGAGATGAGTTTCTACGGCAACATGATCGGCTTCGAAATGGGCGATGAGATCGACAAAACCTCTATCGATCAACTCAACGTAGGAGTTATAAAGCTCCTCATCGGTCACGATGTTTTCAGGCACATTTGCGCTCGCCTTCATACACGCGAGCATCAGTTCGAGAGCCGACCTAGCGTCCTCATTGGAACTATTGAACATTTCATAATAACTGCCAGCCTTGGGGACCATCATCATGGCGTCACCATGAAATTTATACTTCCTCCGCTCGGAGGCTGCGGCTCGTCTTTGCTTCCTGCTCATCATGCAACCTCTCTTGGATGCGTGGCCTTCTCCATGAAGGCCATCACCTTGTCGTATGTCTTGACGGTGAACCCGGCCCCGGACCTCAGTCGCTTGAAGAACGTGTTGTCGTTCAGCGCCTTAAGACCGATAGTCGCCTCACTCATTTCCGTGAGACGGGTGCATCGTTCTGCTGTGGAGATGAGTTTGGCTCTTAGTTCGTGTTCCATAAAGCCAATTTACGGATTTCTACGCATTGTTCAAGCGTTTTTTAACGCATGGACGAATTTTTACGCAGAGCTAGATTCCGCGCATGAGTCTCATTGATAAAAAAAGGCTGGCGAAAGCCATGGAGGCGGCCGGCATCAAGCCCGCTCCGCTGGCGTCCCTCATTGGCCGGGACAAGGATTACATTCGCGACTATTTGAAGGGGCGTAAGGAATCGTTAAAGGCTGACGATGCACAAAAGATAGCTAGCGCGCTCAATGTGCCACTCACGGAGCTTACAGAAGGCGAGGATAGCGGTTTCGCACCTGTCGGTATGGAAGTGGTCGGGAAGGTTGCTGCTGGGCGCTACAGAGACATCTCTGTGGAGGATCAGGAAACGAAAAAGCCCCGTATCGCATTTGCGCGTGACATGAGGTTCCCTCACGCTCGCCAGTACGCCCTGGAAGTCGATGGTGACAGCATGAACGAACTGTTCCCAAACGGCTCATACGTCGTTTGCGTCAATCTCATCGAAAGTGGCTTAGAGCTGAAGAACGGAATGAGCGTTCACGTAGAGCGCTCCATTATGGGCGGTCAGCTTGTGGAGACCACCTTGAAAGAGGTTCACCGCGAAGGAAAGAACCGATTGGTTCTCAAGCCTCGCAGCACTAACCCTTCTCATGAGCCTATTTATATCGACGGCTCTGAAAGTGACGAGATTGCTGTTAGAGGTGTTGTTATTGGCAAATGGGAACCAGTTATCTTCGGAGTTTGAGGACGCGATTTTCCGCTTAGGAAAATGGTGTTCTCTCTTTCCTTCTCATGTCTCGGTCTGTTTTCTGTCTCGGTATCTGTCTAGTCTCTGTCTCTGTGTAGCGATAGGGCTATCAAAGGGCTATCGATAGTCTTCATCTTCAAATTTGCCATCGCCAATGCGCGATCGAGATTTCCCCTTAGAAGAGCGCTTTTCATTGCTCTCGTGCATTTCTTTATCAGCTACGTCTTGTATCATCTCGCTTTCGAGCATACCGACGAGCCGTTCACACCCCATGAAATGCTTATCATTGGTTATGGGGTTGTCTGCGAACCAACCACGGATATAGATTTCGCTCACTTCCTCGTCGAAGACGATGAAGCTGGCGTCCTCAAGCTCTTTCCTGGCGGTCTTGTATTCCTCAATAGTCCACCCCAGATCCGCAGACGCATACCCATCAGGAAGATGGTAGCAGCCAGCGCTGGTCTGATGACGGCAGGTCAAGAAATACAGCATCGCAAGTTTGCCGCCGTCTGAGAGGGTCTTGAACCCCTTCTTCCCCCACAGCTGGGGACTTACCTTCGAGAATTCGCGCATCAATTGGTTCCTTTCAACCGAATATGCCTTCAGGCATAGCGGATTTCTCCGCATGGCGCAAATTCTTTCCGTCGGATTTTTCCGTATTTTTTGCTTGATTTCCGTATTTTTCCGCATTAGATTTGAAACATCGAAAGGGCACGAAGACTCCACCAGGACGATCTGCCCGCTGAGACAGCCAACCGAACGGAGAACGATGATGAACGACAGAGTGTTGCTCGACGCAGTTCATGCAAACCGCAGGGCTATGGCGTCTGTGGCTGACCGTCTCGAAGACATTGCATCGCTCCTCGGCGAGGTCGGCATGGAACGGCTCGAAACCCGGATCATGGAAGCCGTCGATGACATCATCATCCACAGCAAGCGGGTGTCGGACGCCTTTGGCGAAGACCTGAACCAGAGCCTACGCCAGTCGCAGGAAATGACCGGCACGATCCTTCTTGGCCTGCTCAAGAAGTGCGCCTGACCTCCCCACAACCCAAGGACCACGAACATGAGCATGATGGACGTAAAGGCCACAATGCATCGCCGGATTGAAGAGCTGTTCGGCGCCATCGCTGGTAATTCCTCGGACGAAGAGTGCGAGGCTGCTGTCTGCCTTCACCTCAAGAGCTACTTTTCGGACCTTGCATCCCTGAGCTTCTATCTCGGTTGTGATCCGAAGGTTTTCCAAGATGAGGCTGTTCCGGCGTCTGAGTTGGCCGGCGAAGCCTACTTCGAGATCAACCGTGAACGTGAGTTCGAAGCCCCGGCATGGAAGCCAGCTTACTCGACGCTCAATCACCGCCAGCAGGGGATTTCCAATGCGCTCTGACACCTATGCAGTCGTCAATCTCGCGGCGCTTAACCTGATCGAGGCTTGCGCTGTCGCCTACAACTCTTTCGACAAGGCTCAGAGCAACCGCAACATGTTCCGAGCCGAGCAGGAAATCAAGAAGATCGCGAACGCTCTGGGTTTCGACCTGTCCAAGCGCCAGGACGCGAACGTCGTTTCGATTATCAGGGAGGCCGCAGAGTGAGCTACCCGACCCCCGAAGCGCTCAGAGCGCACGCAGAACACGCACGAAAGATGGCCGACGAATACATGGCTGAAGGTCGCCTTGAGCTGGCAGAGCGCCGCGAGGAAGACGCCCAGTGGTACGAGATCATGGCTGCACGTGAAGAGCGCCGGATCGATCGGATGATCTCAGAACGTCAGATGGAGGCCGCGTGATGGCAAATCTTGACCCTCGCATTGAGGCTGTTCGCGCTCGGTACGATCTGGCGCGTGAAGACTTCTGGCAGATTCCGCAGAACAAGCAGTGGGTTTGCAAGCATGCAGCGCTCGAAGTCGTCGCCACCAAGGCGAACGTCGAGTGGGCCGCGCCTCAGATCATTCAGGCAGATACCGGCGGCGGCATTGCCGTGATGATCGCCACTGGAAAGATGGGTGAGCGCATCGAGTGGGCGACTGGCGAGGCAAGCCCGAAGAACAACAAGAATTCCTATCCATGGGCCATGGCTGAAAAGCGCGCCAAGGATCGCGTCGTTCTCAAGCTCGTTGGCATTCACGGCTTGGTTTACTCTGAATAGCCCCGAGTTTCGTAGACACCCTCGGGTTAGATTTTCTGCTGCTTCTCGAACTCGACGGGTGACAGCATCCCGTTCCTGACGTGTTTGCGTTTCGGGTTGTAGAACATTTCGATGTAGTCGAACACGTCCTGGCGAGCTTCATCGCGTGAACGGTAGACCCTGCGACGTATCCTCTCTCGCTTCAGAAGATTGAAGAAGCTCTCGGCCACCGCATTGTCATGGCAGTTGCCGCGTCGGCTCATCGAGTGAACCAGATTGTGGTGCCTGAGGAACGAGGCCCAGTCCATGCTGGTGAATTGCGAGCCCTGATCGGAGTGGATCAGCACTTTGTCCTTCGGTTTGCGTCGCCACACCGCCATGAGCAGAGCCTGCAATACGACGTCCGTGGTTTGGCGGCTCTGCATCGCCCAGCCGATGACCCGGCGGGAATAGAGGTCGATGACGACGGCCAAATAAGCAAAACCTTCGCAGGTCCGGATATAGGTGATGTCCGTGACCCAGGCCTTGTCCGGAGCCGCTACGTCAAACTGCCGGTCGAGCGTGTTGTCGATAGCGACGGCAGGCCTGCCGCCATAGATGCCGGGACGGCGTTTGTAGCCAATCTGCGCCTTGATCCCGGCGAGACGGGTCAGACGCGCAACCCGGTTCGGGCAGCATATCTCGCCCTGATCGAGAAGGTCGTCGTGCAGCTTGCGATAACCGTAGACCTTCCCGCTCTCTTCCCATGCCTTCAGGAGCAGATCGGTCTGTCGTTTGTCCTCGTTGGCTCGCCTGCTCAGCGGGTTCTTCAGCCAGGTGTAAAATCCACTGGGATGAACCCGCAGAAGGCGGCACATCGTCCGCACCGAAAACTGCAAGCGATGCAGAGCAATGAACGCGTACTTCACTTTGCATCCCTGGCGAAATACGCGGCCGCTTTTTTTAGGATATCTCGCTCCTCGCTAACGCGAGCCAGTTCCTTCTTTAGCCGCCTGATCTCCTCGGTCTCGTCGTTGCCCTTGGCGTTCGACGCAGCAAACTTCTTCTTCCATTCGTAGAGCGAATGCTGGCTGACGCCGAGACGCTGCGAAACCTCGGCAACCGGATAGCCTCGCTCCGTGATCTGGCGCACCGCGTCACGCTTAAACTCTTCGCTGAAATTCGATTTGCTCATGATGCTCTTCTTGCCTCAAAATTAGGAAAGAAGGCGTCTACAAATCTCGGTGCTATTCACTCGGAAGACGAGGCGGACGACTTCAAGGCCGTTCCTGCTCAAGCGCCAGTCGAAGTTCCGGCGCCAGCCAACGACAAGCCGAAATCGAGCGCACAGCTCAAGCGTGACGGCGAGTTCGAGCGTGTCCGCGATCAATTGGCTCAGGACATGGTTGATGTTCACACCTTCGCGCAGTTCGAGAAGGTCAAGGAACACTACCGGGCCGACGCCAAGAAGAACGGCTGGAACAACTCGTTTCTCTTCGGCCTGTCTGAGCTTTTCGGCGGGTACGAGCAGGAATTGACCGCAAAAATCGAGGCCGAAAACGCCCTCGCAAATCATCCTCTTATGGCCGGAGAGTGAACGTGAAGAACATCGTAATTTCAGGAAATTTGACCAAAGACGCAGTTCTGAGGCGCACTCAGTCAGGAGACCCAGTCCTTGGGTTCTCTGTGGCCGTGAACGACGCCCGCTCCAAGTCCACGGTCTACTTCGATTGCAGCCTTTGGGGCAAGCGCGGGGACACTCTCACCTCCTACCTCAAGAAGGGCACGAAGGTTTCGGCATGCGGCGACCTTGGTACGCGCGAACACGAAGGCAAGACGTACCTGACGGTAAACGTATCCGAAGTCACGCTGATGGGCGGTGGCGAGGCAAAGGCAGCAACGCAGCGAGAGCAGACCGGCTACGACTACGAAGACGGGCCTAACCAGCAGTCGAGAAGCCGTGATCTAGACGATTCGATCCCGTTTTAGTGAGGCACCTCATGATCACCTGCAAAAAGTGCGGCATCTTTAAGCACAAAGTCGAGTTCTACGTATCGAACCTGGCAAGTTGCAAGGAATGCCACAGAGCAGCGGTTCGCAGTCGTTCTAGGGGGAACGAGAAGGTCAGAGAATATGACCGAATGCGCTCAAAATCGCCTGAGCGCGTCGCCCGAAACGTGGCAAACACGAAGCTTTGGAGGGAGAAAAACCCTCAAGCCTACAAAGCTCAGTCCGCTGTGTCGAACGCGGTCAGGGACGGTCGGCTTCAAAAGCTGAGCTGCGAATTTTGCGGGTCTGATCAAGTTCACGCACACCACAAGGACTATGCCAAGCCTCTAGATGTCGTCTGGCTTTGCGCAAAGTGCCACCATCGCTTGCACGCCATGTTCCCCGAGCTGGAAGGTAAGAACAAGCAGTTGGAGAACCATAATGGCTAAGAGCGAGCAACCGCAAATCTACGTCCAGCGCCGCGGCAATCACCTCGCTCCAGAGATGCAGACCGACGCAGACCTTATACAGCGCCTTCCAATCGGGCAGCGCATCAAGGTCACGGTGTCGGAAGGCCGATCGCCGGCAAAGCTTCGCCTGTACTGGTCTTATCTGGGGCGCGTCGTCAAAGCCTGCGAGTGCGCACCGTCGCCGGAAGCCCTGCATGATGTCGTGAAGCTCCATACGGGCTTTGTGACACCGGTTCTCGTCAAGGGCTTCACGGTCGCCGTTCCGAAGTCGATCAGCTTCTCCAGCATGAGCGAGAGCGAGTTCGACGACTTCCTGGCTACGGCAGAGAAATGGCTGATTTCAACCTACGGCATCAGCATCAAGGATGCCTTTTCGGAGCAAGCAGCATGAACGTGGAACAATATCTCCGCAAATACCCGCAGGCTCGACCTTCGACGCTCCGCCAGATCCAGGCCACCAACGAAAAGACCGAGCGGCTACGGCGTGAAGTCGGCATGGACGCCATTGTTGATCGCCGGTCTCGGTTTGTAGCCGAGAACGAGCCGAAAGAGACGGTGTTGCAGCGGCTTATTCGGAAGCTGAGGAAGATTTGATGAGATCGGTCGATGAATGGGTTGCCAAGCATGACGATCAGGCCATTCCGCCTCGGGTTCGCCTTCGCGTCTTCGAGAAATTCGGCGGCATATGCCAAATCTCCGGGCGCAAGATCATGGCCGGCGAAGCTTGGGACTTGGATCACGTCAAGGCCCTATGGCGCGGCGGAGAGCACCGGGAAGCCAATCTGCAACCGGTCCTGAAGCAGCCGCACCGCGAGAAATCGGCCGAGGAGCAATCAATCCAGGCCAAGTGCGACAGGATTAGGAAGAAGCATTTGGGGCTGTGGCCGTCTTCCAAAGCCAAGATCAAGAGCCGTGGTTTTGCGAATTCGAGAGACGCATGACCCCCTTCATTCCCATAGGAGCAGTACAGTGAGCGAGACGAAACATACGACTTCGATTGCCCTACCCGATGATATCCGCGAGCGCTTGCTAGATGTCGGCCGCGTCGAGTGGGGAACATCCTTCAAGCAGGAAGACGAAAAGCACATCGATGACCTGCGCGATACACTCAGGATCACCCGAGAGTACTTCGACATTCCAGCCAGCCAGGACACGGCAATGCACGGAATCTATCTGGAAGGGACGAACACGGTTCTCGCCCATACCGGCATGAGCCCGAACTCCCCGCAGCATGCTCGCATCCTTGCCGGCGCGTGGAACCAGTTGGTCGATATCGCGTCTGCCGACGAACCCGCATCTATCTCGCTAGACGCTTACGACGCTGGTCTGCTTGGCGATGGCGGCGGCGGGGATGTCTCGTGGTGGCACGATTACATTCGGTCGGAATTGGATCGCGCTCATGAGTTCTACTCCGCTCAGCTCGTCGCCCGCGCGAAGGATCGCTGACATGACCGACATTACGAAGGAAGCAATTGAAGCAGCATGCAAGGCGACCGTCTTGGGTGAGGATGAGAACTACAAACCAGTTCACCTTGAGCCCAGAGAGGCGCGGACTGCGATTGAGGCGGCGTTACCGTTTCTGTCCGTCCCGAAGTCATCTTGGCGCCCTATCGCTGAAGCCGACAAGGGAATCGCCTACGTTCACGAACTGGCAGGGCTTCGGATCGGCAACTCCTATCCGATCTGGGCACGCGACGAAGACGGACGCACCTATGAGGTCGTATGGTCCGACAACGGCAAGAAGGCATACTGGTGGGATTTGGAAGGGGAAAGCCCCGTCGATCCCGTCGAGTTCATGCCTCACCCGCTGGGCCCGCGTTTCTCCGCCGCTCTCTCCCGCCCTATCGATCCGAAGGCGGAGGTGGAGACAGGCTGCGGATGCGACGGGGCTTACGACGATGGCTGCTACAAATGCACGCCTGACCGTCACGCGCCGCCCGCCTCCCCCTCCATTGTCGCGCCGGTGGGTGTGAAGCCCTTGGAAACTGAGTTGCTCGGCCTAGCGGAAAAGCATCGGTGGGCAATCTCCCCACAAGTTGGCGGCGGATGGGTAATCGAAACTGTTGACTGGCACGGTGACGACGGTTCGGAGCGAGAGATAGCTCGCACGCGGAAGTCTCTCGTCGATGCCCTTCGTCAAGCGGTAGAGGAAGAATTGCCGCGTGAGCATTCTCGCCTTTCCGCCCTCACCCCGGCAGAGAAAGCGGGCGTGGGGGATGGGCCCGACCTTGTCGAGCAGATGCGGCCGCACATCGAAAAACTGCGTGGTTGCGTTGCGATCAATGAGGCAATGGGCCGTGTCGTCGAAGGCCAGGCAGACGCTATCCGATCTTTGGCGGCGATCTTTGACGCCCTCGCCGCGCAGGGGGATGACGCACAGGAGGAACGGGCCGAATGAGCGTTCAAATACTAAACGCCGACTTCGACGACGCGATCACCGACATGCCGAGCGAGAGTGTCGATTGCATTCTCACAGACCCGCCTTACGGCGAGACTTCGCTGGAATGGGACAAGTGGCCGCCCGGGTGGCCCTCCCGCGTCCTTCGCCTCCTGAAGCCGACAGGCAGCATGTGGGTGTTCGGCTCGACCCGGACATTCTTCGATCATGCCGCCGAGTTCACCGGCTGGCAGCTGGCGCAAGATGTCGTGTGGGAGAAGCACAACGGTTCCGGCTTCCAGGCCGATAGGTTCAAGCGAGTGCATGAGAACGCTCTGCAGTTCTACCGCGCGGACTCGCCGTGGGAAGGCGTCTACAAAGACCCACAATATACCCCGGATGCTGTTGCGCGCGCTGTGCGCAGAAAGAAGGGACGCCCCGCTCACATGGGGAATATTGAAGCCTCTCCCTACTTCAGCGAGGAAGGCGGACCGCGCCTGATGCGCAGCGTCATATTCTGCCGTTCAGAGCATGGGCGCGCCGTCCATCCTACACAAAAACCGCTCGGCGTTGTCGAGCCGCTGCTGCTCTACAGCTGCCCCAAAGGCGGAACCGTCCTCGACATCTTCGCCGGTAGCGGCACGACTGGCGTTGCTGCCCAGCGTCACGGTCGTGAAGCGATCCTGATCGAAGGCAAACCTGAATTCGTAGAGGCCGTACGCATTCGCCTCGAGAATGACGCCCCACTATTTGGAGGCCAGGCAGCATGACCACCACCGCCAAACACCTACTTTCGGAAATCGTGGCGGGGCTCGATGGGGTCCTGTACGGCGGGGAATGGGAAGTCGGAGACCTTGAGCAGCGGAGACCGTACAGCCCGCACTTCGAGTTGATGAACGAAACCGACATCTTCGCTTATGTCTACTGCGGTCACAACGATCCAGAAGAGGTGAAGGGAACTGTCGCCCACATCGCCCGCCTATCCCCCGACCGCATCCGAGCTATCGCCGCCTATGTCGAGCAGCTTGAGAAGGCGCTGGAGCGTCTTGCGTCCACTGAGGCTTTCACAGTGCCTTTCTTCCGGCGCGACAATCCAGAAGGCCGCGAGCTGCTGGCCCGCATCGAGTTTGCCCGCGCCGCCCTTGGAGGTTCGAATGAGTGATCTGGTGGCTAGCCTTCCGTACATCTACCGGTGGGACCGCCAAGGCCGGAAGGGACAGCCGTGCGACGTGCTGATCCGAACGAAGGTCATGAATAGCTGCCTCGTCCGGTTCGCCGACGGCTACACGATGGTCACCAGCCGCAACGCTCTGATGAAGAACAAGGCCCAGCCCCATTCTGAAACGCGACAGGAGCAGAGATGAGCGGCAAGTTGCGAGTGCTCGACCTTTTCTCTGGCATCGGAGGCTTCAGCCTTGGTCTCGAAACGACCGGTGGATTCGAAACCATCGGCTTCTGTGAAATCAATGAGAAGCGCCGCGTTGATCTGGCTGAGACATGGCCCGGTGTCCCGATCTACACAGATGTCAGATCCTTGACCGGCTCACAGGTAGGTCGCGTTGACGTGATAACTGGCGGATTCCCCTGCCAGGATATTTCCACAGCAGGCAAGAAGGCTGGTATTCATGGTGAGCGCTCAGGTCTCTTTTCTGAAATCGTCCGCCTCATTCGCGAGCTACGACCAAAATTTGTCTTGCTGGAGAATTCCGCAGATCTCCTTACTGGAGCAGATGGAGCATGGGCTAGACACGTTTTCGGGGAGCTTTCCGCGGTCGGGTACGATGCGGAGTGGCACGTTATACCAGCTTCCGGACTTGGTGCCCCGCACGAAAGGGAACGTGTCTATATCATTGCTTCCGACCCCATTCGCACGGTCTGGCGGCAAGGGATCGAGCTATTTCTTGGACGGTGGCACACACGCACGGCAAAAGCTGCGGCAGTTGTTGCCTACGATTACCAGGAAGGGAAACTACAATCGGGTTGGCGCTTCCGAGACCAGCGGGGACGGACTGTACACGATCCTCAATCAGTATGGCCTGAAGCCTGGGACGATAAGCTGTCACAGATTTGCGGCTTGGATGATGGGCTACCCGCAGGACTGGCTACTGACACGAGCGAACGCTTCGGAAACTCGGTAGTTCCGCACATCCCCAAGCTGATCGGCCATGCCATCCTTGAAATTGAAAGGATCGCAGCATGACCCCCTCACCCCTCATCCCACAGCGGATTAGCGTCGGAATGCTTAGGAAGGAGAAGAGATGACAACCGCACTCCTATCATGCGAGCAGGCTGCCGAAATCCTCAATGTCTCCCCTGAGACGTTGCGCAAGTTCGTCAAGGCTGGTGATATCCCGTATATCCCGCGGGGCGCAGGCACGAAAAAGCCTCGACTCGGCTTCCACATCGACGACATAAACGACTTCATAAAGGCCCGGAGAACCCGCGCGTGTCCGTCTACAAGCCAAAGAACAGCCCGTATTACCACTTCGACTTCCAAGTCAGTGGTACTCGGTTTCACGGCTCTACAGAAACAGCGAACCGCCGAGAAGCTGAAAAACGAGAAGCGGTAGAGAAGGAAAAGGCCAAGGCTGCGGCTAAGGCCTCAAAGAACGCTTCTGGTGGCCCTCTGACGATCGATGTTGCCGCGGCTCGGTATTGGAACGAAGTAGGCGAGAGGCACGCCAATAGTGAAACGACGTGGGCTGATCTCGGACGACTCATAGCCTATTTCGGGCCGTCGAAGCTCATGGCTGACATCACGGACGACGATATTGCCAAGCTCGTCCAGTGGCGCCGCTCTCAGCAAGCCTGGGGCCGCGAGAAGACGAAGGACGACGAACCCATGCGCCTCGTATCGGCCGCAACGGTTAATAGGTCCACTACCCTCGTCATCAAGAAGATTTTCACCCGGGCGAAGCGGACGTGGCGATATGACTTCCCCCAGGAACCGAACTGGCGTGATCACTTCCTTCAGGAGCCGAAGGAGCGCGTCCGGGAACTGAAGTCAAATGAAAGCGCCTCTCTCGAACTCGCCACCAGATCCGACTATGAGCCGATCTTTGAATTCGTGCGCGCCACCGGCCTGCGTCTTGAGGAATGCTTGCTGGAATGGTCCGAGGTCGATTGGCAAACCGGATGGATCACCAAGACAGGAAAAGGCGGCAATCTCGTCAAGACTGCCATCACCAGCACCGTCAGAGACATTCTGCTGCCTCTGAGAGGCCATGACCCGAAATACGTCTTCACGTATCAGGCTGCCCGCAACAGGACGGGGAAATCTTCATACAAGGGAGATGGTGAGCCTAGGAAGAAGGGCGATCGATATCCGATCACCTATAGTGGGCTCAAGACGCAGTGGAAGAGGATCAGGAAGAAGGCCGGCGTTGAGGACTTCCGCTTTCATGACTTCCGCCATGACCTGGCAACGAAGCTTCTGCGGAAAACCGGGAACCTGAAAACGGTCCAGAAGGCGCTCAGTCACGCCGATATCAAGACCACCACGCGCTATGCTCACGTCCTCGATGAGGAAGTGGCTGACGCCCTCGAATCACTCTCGAAGGCCAAGCGTGCACAAAGGAAGAACAAGTGAGCCAATCTCTTCGGGACTTGTTCGGGACTATCCGTCACGAAATACCGAATCTGAGCGCGTTTCGTTCTGATTTGATGGGGAAAGAGGAAATGCCATCTGGGGGAACAGCATTGAAAATAAAGAGGAAAATGGTCGGAGCGGCGGGATTCGAACCCACGACCCCTTGACCCCCAGTCAAGTGCGCTACCGGGCTGCGCTACGCTCCGAACCGAGGAAACCCCTATATAACCAACGCTTAGAGCGCAAGCGGGAAAATGCGGCCTGGATCGAAAAAGGAACAAACGGCGTGGAAAAGTATGCTTGGGAACTGAAAGTCCGACGGACTTCCGCAAACTCATAGCATGGCGTCGCACCTGTGATGCGACTGCGGACATAGAAAGCTCCCGCCATTCGCGCGCCACTGGGTGTCTGCAAGTTCCGATGCTGCCTGACGAGGAAATCACCGACCGCCCGTCCGTCTACCGAACCTTCACCAAAACGAGATCCCGTCCCTCGAAACTTGCTGCCTAACGCAACGTGAGCTTGCCATCATGGATGATTTGAGGGACAGTTTGATACTGGCCCTTGAGGCCTGGAGCGTCTCCCCTTCTAGGAGAAAACCATGCCTCTTAAGTCCCTTATGGCCCTCACCGCGCTTGCGCTTCTCACGCTCTCCGGCTGTGCGACCTCCGGTTCGACCAACACGACCTATGCGCAGTGGACCGGCCCCTACCCGGAGCCCGACGTCTCCGCGGCGAGCCCCGGCGGCTTCCGGATCTCCTACTGACGCTTTTCAATCCTTGCTGGAATAGTCGCGCGGGCGCCCTGCGGACGGATGCGTATATGCCCCTCTTCGGCAGGAAGCCCGCAGACGGCACCATCTCGGCAATCGTGTAAAAGGTGTCTGTGGAGGCAACCGTATTCGGCAGACGTTCGGCCGTGCGGAACCGGTCTTGATAATCGCCTGCTATGGCTTTCTCAGCGCACCTGGTCGAGAAGCCGCTTGCATTCCAGGAGGTCGTAGAGCGCCTCCTGAAGCAGGGCGCGATCTTCCTTGCCAACGGACGACGATTTGCCGAGCGAGATCTCCGGCACGTCGTCGCTGTTGCCGCCGAAGGAGAAGAAACGGCGGCTCGCCGGCGCCTTGGCGCGGCCGACGATCTGATCCTCCTCGGAAAGACCAGCCTTCGGCGGTGCCGGCTCCTCGTTGCTGGAGGCTGCCAGCGCCTCGACGGTCGCGAGATCGCCGCTTGCAATCGCCGCGACGAACTTGTTGCCGTTGGTCTTCAGGAGCTTCTGCACGCCCTTGATCGTATAGCCGTGATCATAGAGCAGATGCCGGATACCCTTCAGAAGGTCGACATCCTCCGGCCGGTAGTACCGCCGGCCGCCGCCGCGCTTCATCGGCTTGATCTGCTGGAAGCGGGTTTCCCAGAAACGCAGGACATGCTGCGGCAGATCGAGATCGTCAGCGACCTCGCTGATGGTGCGAAAAGCGTCCGGGCTCTTTTCCATATCGTTCCCAATCCATGCCGTGCGACTCAGGCTCGAAAGCCGTAGTGAGCCGATACCGCGCCAATGATGGCACGAATCGGCTCCATTTCAACGGCTTATGGATGGGTTTTCAACCACATTTGTGGCTGTCGTCAGGCGTTCACGAAACGGGAGATACCGGTTTCTGCTTGGCCCTGCGGCCCAGATGCGCCTTCAGGACGCGCTGCTTCAAGACATTCGACGCCTTGAAGGTCATCACGCGCCGGGGCGAAATCGGCACTTCCTCGCCGGTTTTCGGGTTTCGCCCGATGCGTTCGTTCTTGTCGCGGACCTGGAAGGTCGCGAAAGAGGACAGCTTCACACTCTCGCCACGCACGATTGCGTTGCATATTTCGTCAATGACGGTTTCCACCAATTCGGCAGACTCTGTCCTCGACAGACCCACCTTGCGAAAAACCGACTCAGCCAAGTCCGCCCGTGTTACTGTTTTTCCGCTCATCTTCCCCCACCAACGTCTGGTACGCCGATCAGCGTCCGAAGACTATTGCCCTTGCCTTTTGCGGTCAAGCGTCTGTTGCTTAAGCAATTTCTTTACCAGCGGAGAAGCACGGAGCCCCAGGTGAAGCCGCCGCCCATGGCCTCGAGCAGGACGAGGTCGCCCTTCTTGATCCGGCCGTCGCCCGCCGCCGCATTCAACGCCAGCGGAATGGAGGCTGCGGAGGTGTTGCCATGGAGATCGACCGTGACCACAACCTTATCGAGAGGGATGCCGAGCTTCTTGGCGGAGCCGTCGATGATGCGCCGGTTGGCCTGGTGCGGCACCAGCCAATCCAGATCTTCGGCCGTCGTCCCGGTCGCCTCGAAGGCAGCCTCGATCACATCGGTGATCATGCCGACCGCGTGCTTGAAGACTTCGCGGCCTTCCATCTTCAGATGGCCGACCGTCCCAGTGGTCGAAGGGCCGCCATCCACATAGAGCTTGTCGCGATGTGCGCCGTCGGAGCGAAGCTTCGCCGTCAGCACGCCCCGGTCGGCAATGGTGCCCTCGCCTTCCTGGGCTTCCAGGATGATGGCGCCGGCGCCGTCACCGAAGAGCACGCAGGTCGTGCGGTCGTTCCAGTCGAGGATACGCGAGAAGGTCTCCGAGCCGATCACCAGCACGCGCTTAGCAAGCCCACCGCGGATATAGGCATCCGCCGTGGTAACCGCGTAGACGAAGCCCGAGCAGACCGCCTGCATGTCGAAGGCCGCGCCATGGCGCATGCCGAGGCGGTCCTGGATGTTGACAGCCGTTGCCGGAAACGTGTTGTCGGGAGTGGAGGTCGCCAGGATGATCAGGTCGATATCATCAGGGGTAAGCCCCGCATTGGCGAGCGCAGCACGCGCGGCACCTTCGCCGAGCGAAGCTGTGGTTTCGCCCTCGCCGGCGATGTAGCGCTGCCGGATGCCGGTGCGCTGCACGATCCACTCATCGGACGTATCGACCTTGGATTCCAGCTCCTGATTGGTGACCACGCGCTTCGGCAAAGCTGCGCCGAAACCGCGAACGACGGAACGGATCATCTATTCAAACCTCATCATTCATGCCGGCGGAAAGGGCCTTGGGCGGTTCGCCGCCATGGTACTTCGCCAGATCGAGCTCGATCTTCGACTTCAGGCCATTCTTCACCATGTCGTAGCCGACGTCGATCGCGGCTGCAAAACCCTCGGCATCTGCACCACCATGGCTCTTGATCACGACGCCATTGAGGCCGAGGAACACGCCGCCATTGACCTTCCTCGGGTCCATCTTCTCCCGCAGGCGGTCGAATGCGCCCTTGGCCAGGATGTAGCCGATCTTGGCAAGAAGCGTGCGCGACATCGCCGCGCGCAGATATTCGGCGATCTGGCGCGCGGTGCCTTCTGCGGCCTTCAGCGCGATGTTGCCGGAAAAACCTTCCGTGACGACGACGTCGACGGTCCCGCGACCGATGTCGTCGCCCTCGACGAAGCCGTAATAGTCGAAGCCGTCGATGTTGGCTTCACGGATCAGGCGGCCGGCTTCCTTGACCTCTTCCTGTCCCTTGATTTCCTCGACGCCGACATTCAGCAGCCCGACCATCGGCCGCTCGATCTCGAACAGCGCCCGTGCCATGGCGCCGCCCATCAGCGCGAAATCCATCAATTGCTGCGCGTCCGCGCCGATCGTCGCGCCGACATCAAGCACGATGCTCTCGCCTTTCAGCGTCGGCCAGATGGCGGCAATCGCCGGCCGTTGAATTCCCTGCATGGTGCGCAGACAGAAGACCGACATGGCCATCAGCGCGCCGGTATTGCCGGCGGAAACAACGACATCTGCCTCGCCGGCATTGATCGCGTCGATCGCTTTCCACATGCTCGACTTGCCGCGGCCTCGGCGAAGCGCCTGGCTCGGCTTCTCGTCCATGGCGACTGCAATCTCGCAGTCGTAAAAGGTGCTGTTGGCCTTCAGCTTCGGATGTTTTTCAAGGAGGCCCGCGCACTGCGCTTCGATGCCGAACAAAACGAACTTGATGTCCGGATGACGTTCAAGCGCCCTTGCGGCGCCGGGGATGACGACTTCAGGACCATAGTCGCCCCCCATCACGTCAAGTGAAATTCTGACCACGCGTGTCTTATCCTTCATTTCTGCCACACAACACGTGCCGCCGCGGCGTACTCAACGGAAACGCATTGACGAAACATATTGCTTCTGACGCTTGAGCCAAGCACGCGGCAGATCGCTTTAGCGGCTCTTCTGGCCGGTTTGGGGCCAAAATACTGCTTTTCCTTTGCGTGACAACCGAATTGTAGATGACGCTTTCGCGACCTCAGTCCTTTTTCCAGTCCTTCAGGACCGCAAAGGGGTTCGGCTTCTTGTCATCGGCAGATGTGCTCTCGATGCGCTCGCCGAACGTCACGCCGGGCTTACGGGGATAAGGCTCGATCGCGAGTGCAACCTGCTCGCTGACGACGACGCCGGCGTCGATGGTGTCGCCGATAAAGGTATCGGGAATATCGGGGCCGTCAGGGTCGAGAATCATCTCGCCACCGTCATTGCTCGCCTGGCGGGCAAGCCGCGAGCCCTCGGGCACGAAGATCGCTTCGACCGGTTCGTCGATATCGGCTTCGACCGGCTCAAGAGTGACGACACAGCTCTGCACGACGCGGGCCCTGACGTCGCCCTTGATCTTCACGCCATCCTTCTTCCAGCGCGCGATCTGCAGGTCGGCTTCGAGCGACAGAACCTCGTTGATGTTCCAAAGCGCGGCAAGCGCCTTGCGCTCGCGCTCGTTGGCGGAGAGATGCACGCTGACCGCGTTCGCCGAAATGTGCCCGACTTTCACCGGATAAGAAAAGGCCGCCTGACTTTCGTCTTTCATGATTGGATCCTTCCTCGCGCGGGCTACCTGGCACCCATCGCGAACGCAGCCGCCAACCGGCTGCCGGTGGCGACGCTCTTGTTTTCTATTACGCCCCAGCCGGCGGAATGTGCAACTGGCCGATTTCGACGGCGTCTTCCGCGACATCGACGAGCTGGGCCTCAACCGCCAGCAGATAGCCAGCAAGCGCAACCATCGAAGGCGCCGCGTCGCCGCCATCAGGATGGAAGTTGCGCCTGAGCGCTGCCGCCAGGGCCTCGACGTCCCTTGCTTCCAGCGCCGCCGCATAGGATTCGAGTCGACCGTAATACATGCCGGCCAACTTCTTCATCTTCTTCGGCACGCCGGCATCGCCGACGCCGAGCTCGCGGATCGAGTGATCCACATCCTCGAAGAAGGCATCGATGATCTCCTGGGCGATTTCCTGGCCAGGCCTTGCCGAAGCACGTGTGCGGCGGAAATAGAGGATCAGCGTCGCCGACAGCATCTCGAACCGGCCCATGACCGTGTCCGGAACATCGAGGTCGGTGTAAAGGTAGGGCTGGCGTGCCGCCGCCGTCAGCAATGCATATTGCCGCTCGACAATCGCGGTGTTGCCACTTTTTCTTTTAAACAGTCCAAAAATCATCACAAAGCTCGGGCTTGGCTTTCTCGAAATGCGCGCAAGCGCCCATGACGTTGTTGCATGACAGCCGAAGCTGGTTTACCGAAGCAGGCACGAATTGCAATGGCGGATCTGCCATCGTTTCTCCAAGGGGAGCTGTCGTTGACGAAGCGGTATTTGAGAAAAAACTTTAAGACCCTCGGCCGCGTGGCGGTCGTAGCCACCATCGCCGGTTTTACCCTTTCCGCCTGCCAGTCCGCCAATGTCGGTGAAGTTCTCCATCAGGGCTATGTGGTTGATCAGGAAACGCTAAACCTCGTTCCGGTCGGTTCCAGCCGCGAGCAGGTGCTGCTCTCGCTCGGCACGCCGTCGACGACCGCGACCTTCGACAACGAAGTGTTCTACTACATCTCGCAGACGCGCAAGCGCCCTGTCGCCTTCATGAAGCCCAAGCTGATCGACCAATCGATCCTGGCCGTCTATTTCGACAAGGAAGGCACCGTCAGCCAGCTGGCTCACTATACGCTGAAGGACGGCAAGGTCTTCGACATGCTGACACGCACGACGCCGACAGGTGGCAAGGAAACGAGCTTCCTCGGCCAGCTGCTGACGGGCCCCGGCGCCGGTCAGGCCGCGGCGCGCAGCCTGTTCAAGGACTTCGGCAACTAAGCCTCCCCATTCCAAACAAAGGCCCGCGGAACGATGTTCCGCGGGCCTTTTGTTTGCGCATCGATGCGATCAGGCGAGGACGGCCAGAAGCAAGAGCGCCACGATGTTGGTGATCTTGATCGCCGGGTTCACAGCCGGCCCGGCCGTGTCCTTATAGGGGTCGCCGACGGTGTCGCCGGTTACCGACGCCTTGTGGGCGTCGGAGCCCTTCAGATGGCGTTCGCCATTCTTGTCGACAAACCCGTCCTCGAAGCTCTTCTTGGCGTTGTCCCAGGCACCGCCGCCCGAGGTCATCGAGATCGCCACGAAGAGGCCGTTGACGATGACACCGAGCAGAGAGGCACCGAGAGCCGCGAAAGCCGAAGCCTTCGAGCCCGAGAGCAGCAGCACGCCGAAATAGACGACAATCGGCGCCAACACCGGGAGCAGCGAAGGAATGACCATTTCGCGGATCGCCGCTTTTGTCAGAAGGTCGACGGCGCGGCCATAGTCCGGCCGTTCGGTCCCCTGCATGATGCCGGGCTTTTCGCGGAACTGGCGGCGAACCTCCTCGACGATCGACCCGGCCGCACGGCCGACCGCAGTCATCGCGATACCGCCGAAGAGGTAGGGAATGAGGCCGCCGAAGATCAAACCCGCGACCACGTAAGGGTTGGAGAGATCGAAGGAGATCTGCCCGACATCGGCGAAGTACGGATACTTGTCGCCGTTGGCGGCAAAGTAGCTGAGGTCGTTCGAGTAGGCGGCGAAGAGCACCAGCGCACCGAGACCGGCCGAGCCGATCGCGTAGCCCTTGGTGACGGCCTTGGTGGTGTTGCCGACGGCGTCGAGCGCGTCGGTGGATTTACGCACTTCCGGCGGCAGATGCGACATTTCCGCGATGCCGCCGGCATTGTCGGTGACCGGACCGAAGGCGTCGAGCGCCACGATCATGCCGGCAAGGCCAAGCATGGCGGTGACGGCGATGCCAGTGCCGAAGAGGCCGGCAAGCTGGTAGGTGGCGATGATGCCGCCGACGATGACGATCGCCGGCAAAGCCGTCGATTCCAGCGAGACGGCCAGACCCTGGATCACGTTGGTGCCGTGACCGGTCACCGACGCCTGGGCGATCGAGTTGACCGGCCGCTTGTTGGTGCCGGTATAGTATTCCGTGATCACCACGATCAGGGCCGTTACGATCAGGCCGAGAATACCGCAGAGGAACAGATTCCAGCCGGTGATCTCCTTGCCGGCGACGGTGCCGATCGTGCCCCAGCCGATGGTGAAGGACGTGGCGGCGCCGAGACCGAGGATCGACAGGACACCGGTCACGATCAGGCCCCTGTAGAGCGCACCCATGATCGAGTTGTTGGACCCGAGCTTCACGAAGAAGGTGCCGACGATCGAGGTGATGATGCAAGCCGCGCAGATGGCAAGCGGATAGACCATGACGGTCGCAAGCACAGGCGTGCCGGCAAAGAAGATCGCCGCCAGAACCATGGTCGCCACGACCGAGACCGCATAGGTCTCGAACAGGTCGGCTGCCATGCCGGCGCAGTCGCCGACATTGTCGCCGACGTTGTCGGCGATGGTTGCCGGGTTGCGCGGATCATCCTCGGGAATGCCGGCTTCGACCTTGCCGACGAGGTCGCCGCCGACGTCGGCACCCTTGGTAAAGATGCCACCGCCGAGACGGGCGAAGATCGAAATCAGCGATGCGCCGAAGCCGAGCGACACCAGTGCGTCGATGACTTCGCGCGAGGCGGGCTCATGACCCAGGCCGGCCGTGAGGACGACGTAGTAGACCGAGACGCCAAGGAGCGCGAGGCCGGCCACAAGAAGGCCGGTGATCGCGCCGGATTTGAATGCGATATCGAGGCCGGAGGCGAGGCTCACGGACGCCGCCTGGGCAGTGCGGACGTTTGCCCGGACCGAAACATGCATGCCGATGAAACCCGCGGCACCCGAAAGGATCGCACCGATCAGAAAGCCGAAAGCGGCGGCGGGAGAAAGAAGAACCCAAGCGGCGATGAATACGACGACGCCGACAATGGCAATGGTCTTGTATTGACGCGTGAGATAGGCCTGCGCCCCTTCACGAATGTAGCCTGCGATTTCTTGCATGCGGGCGTTCCCCTGGTCGGCGGCAAGCACCGACTGTGTTGCCCAGATGGCATAAGCCACCGCGAGCAACCCGCATGCGATAACGCCCAATAAAATGGTCATTTCGCATTACCCTCCGTTACAACCCGCGGACTCACTCCCGGCCGCAGGCCCCTCAAAACCGCGAATCACGCACCACCTCCTCAAGCAGCACCCCTCACGGCGCGGCCAGAGTGCGGTTGCAACAGGAGATCGTCAAGCCCCGAGAAACGCCACTGGCGGCGCCTCGTTCGCTTTAGATTTCAGGGGAATGGAGCGTTAGGCGGCGGCCTTGCGCGGCGCCCGCTTCAGGAGCAGCAGGAGGATAAGGCAGACGATCGTTACCGGCCACACGACCGCGTTCAGCATGTCCCAGCCATAGGCGGTGAGCACCTTGCCCGAGGCAAACGACGACAGCGCCACCGTGGTGAACAGGATGATGTCGTGGAAGGCCTGAACCTTGTCGGCCTCCTGCGGGCGATAGCTGCTGGCAACAATCGCCGTCGAGCCGATGAAGCCGAAATTCCAGCCAAGGCCGAGCAATACGAGCGCGCCCCAGAAGTTCCAGAGCTCGATACCCATATGCGCAACCGCGGCGCAGGCCATCAGCAGAAGGAGGCCACAGCCGACAATGCGCTCGGCGCCAAAGCGGCTGATGAGCATGCCGGTGACAAAGCTCGGCGCGAACATCGCCAGCACGTGCCACTGGATGCCGAGCGTGGCGAGTTCGGTCGAGAAGCCGCAGCCGATCACCATGGCGACCGGCGCCCCGGTCATCATGAAGGTCATCAGCGCGTAGCTGGAAATGCCGCAGATCATGCCGGTGGCGAAGCGTTGGCTGCGGACAATCTCGCCGAGGGGACGGACAGACTGATCGTGGTGGGCACTCACCATTGCGCCCGGCTCGGGCAGCCGCAGCGGCGCGAAAAACAGGGCTGCAACCAGGCAAATCGGCATCAGGACGACGAAAGCCCCGGCAAAGGAAACCGGCGCGAACAGGTCGCCAGCAAAAATGACGATCTGCGGACCAAGAACGGCCGAAACGATTCCGCCGCCAAGGATCAGCGAGATTGCCTTGGGCTTGTAGAACGACGGCGAGGCGTCGGCGGCAGCGAACCGCAGCTTCTGCGTAAAGCCGTTCGACGAGCCGAGCATCGCAAGGGCGAAGGCGAAAAGCCAGAAATTCTCGCGGAAGAGCGCGACGGCGGCGAGTGCTGCCCCGGCGGCCGCTATTGCGGTCCCGCTCATGAAGGCGAAGCGGCGGCCGATCAGGCGCGACAACACCGCAACCAGCACGACGCCGAGCGCCATGCCGACGTTAAAGGAAGTGAGCGGCGCGGTGGCCAGCGACTTGTCCTCCGCCAGCATCTGGTAGCCGGCGACACCGCCGACCGAAAAGCAGATGGGCCCGACGACGCCAAGAACGGCCTGTGCGGCTGTCAGGAGGTAAACGTTGCGGCGTGTTTCGCGAAGGGTGTTCCCCATGTCCTCAGCAGCAGCCGCAACCATCGACCTTACTTCCTCGGTTCGCCGCGGACCTGCTTGGCAATGCGGTCGAGAACGGCATTGACCAGCTTGGGCTCATCATCCGAGAAGAAAGCCTTGGCGATCTCGACATACTCCGTGACGATCACCGGAACCGGCACGTCCTTGCGCTCGAGCATCTCGAATGTACCCGCGCGCAAGATGGCACGCACGGTGGAATCGAGGCGCGACAGAGCCCAGTCGTCCTGGAGTGCCGAGCCGATCAGCGGATCAAGCTTGCGCTGGTCGCGCACGACACCGGCGACAATCGACCGGAACCAGGAGGCGTCCGCCTTCAGGTAGGTGTCGCCGTCGACATCCTGTCCGAGGCGATGCGCTTCGTATTCAGCAACCACTTCCAGGACACCGGTGCCGCCGATGTCCATCTGATAGAGCGCCTGCACCGCAGCGAGGCGTGCTGCACCGCGCTGGTTGACCTGCTTCAGCGGTTGATCCGAGGGAGTTTTCGTCACTTTTCCGTGCCCAATTTCTTCTTAAGTTCAATCATGGTCAGTGCCGCACGCGCAGCAAAGCCACCCTTGTCGCCTTCCGACCGGCGGGCGCGCGCCCAGGCCTGGTCGTCGTTCTCCACCGTCAGGATACCATTGCCGATCGCAAGGCTCTCGCTGACGGCGAGGTCCATGATCGCGCGCGAAGACTCGTTCGCGACGATGTCAAAATGGTAGGTTTCGCCGCGAATGACCATGCCAAGGGCCACGAAACCATCATATTCGGTGCCGCCCTCGTCGGCGCCGTCGAGTGCCATGGCAATCGCCGGCGGGATTTCGAGCGCACCCGGAACCGTCACGATATCATAGGTGGCCCCGGCTGCGTCCAGCGCATGCTTGGCGCCGTCGAGCAATGCATCGGCCATATCGTCATAGAAACGCGCTTCCACAATCAGGATGTGGGCTGCCGTGGTCTCTGCCATGGATCACCTGTCTTTGAGAGTTCCGCGCCGGATGCGACCGGCTGAGGCGGCGGTAAAACCACGCCCGGCGCCGAATGGCAAGCAAATTCCGCCGCAGACGGCCTTTTGCCGCGTTTACAGGGCCGCAACATGCGGCCGTTGCCGCTGCAAAATGCCAATGCCGTGGGTCTTGCGCGGCCGCGTTGCTGGCTCCAAGTTCGAAGCCGTCGATATCAAGCTGGATTTTTCGTATGCCCGAAATCGGTTCGACCAACATCGTCCTGCCCATGAAACCTCTTGGCGTCGTCTTCGACATGGACGGATTGCTCTTCGACACCGAAGCGCTCTACCGCGACGCGATGATCCAGACAGCGGCAGCGCTCGGTCACAACATGCCTGTCTCCCTTTATCTCGATACGATCGGGCTTTCGGCCGAGGCGACGCGCATGTTGCTTCGCGGTCGCTTCGGCGATGCCTTCGACCTCGCTCAGTTCTGGGAGCGTACCTCGGCGCAATTTGCGACAATGGCGACGACCGAGCTGCGGCTGAAGCCTGGCGTCGTCGATCTCCTCGACCTGCTTGACGGCATGGGCCTGCCGTTTGCGATTGCCACCTCGTCACAACATCACGACGTCCAGCGCAATCTCGACCGGCACGGATTGCGCGACCGCTTCCCGACGGTCGTTGCCTATGGCGACTACGATCATGGCAAGCCGCACCCGGCCCCCTTCCTGACGGCTGCAAGTCGGCTCGGTATCGCGCCGCAGTATTGCCTCGCTCTCGAAGACAGCCACAACGGCGTGCGTTCGGCTTCGTCTGCCGGCATGATGACGGTCATGGTGCCCGATCTCCTGCCACCGACCGAAGAAATGAAAACCCTTTGCGTTGGGATCGCCAGGTGTCTTCACGAGGTCGCCACGGCGCTGATCGGCAGACGAACGTGACCGCGCAGCTCGGCGTTAAACCAACGCGCGATAGCGCCCATATGCTTTCGCCAATGGATTGCAACACTAGGATGTATTCCTGTAACCATCGTCGCTAATTTTAGCGATCGCAGGTTGACGACGGGACGAACGCGCGACACGGATAGAACGTATTAGCGTTGCCGCGACAACGGTACGCGAGGGAGGAACATGTGACCGATACGAAAAAGCCGATCGTTAATCCCAAAAACCTAGAACTCGACCACTGGACGCAAGGCACCTTTTTCGAATCCCGCGACGCCGCCTTCGGCGCGCTACTCGGCCTCAAGGATCTGGGCATCGGCTACGGTGAAGTACCGCCGGGCAAGTCCGGCTGCCCGTTCCACAATCATCACGTCGAAGAAGAACTTTTCATCATCATCGAAGGCGAAGGCACGTATCGCTTCGGCAGCGAGCGGTATCCGGTCGGCCCCGGCGACATTCTGGGCGCCCCTGCGGGTGGACCGGAAACGGCCCACCACCTGATCAACACCGGCTCGGTGCCGCTCAAGTACCTTTCCATCTCGACCAAGGCGGCCACGGAAATCTGCGAGTATCCGGACTCCGGCAAATTCCTTGCCAGGACGCGTGGTTCCGATGGCCAAAGACGCTTCCTTTTCACCGGCCGTCCGGAAAGCGATGTCGACTACTGGGACGGCGAGCCCGACGCCTGATTTCATCACAGCTTAGGATCGAATATGCATAGCGTTCCCATTATCGAGACCGACCGCCTCATCCTGCGCCCCTACCGCCGTGACGATTTCCCCGCCTATTCCGCGCTGTTCGGCGATGCCGAGGTGATCCGCTATGTCGGCGGGGTGCCGTTTACGCGCGAACAGTCCTGGACGCGATTCCTGCGCCAGGTCGGCATGTGGCACTATTTCGGCTTCGGCTTCTTTGCCATCCAGGACCGGGAGACCGGGGGTTTTCTCGGCGAGGCCGGCTTCCACGACGTGCACCGCGCCATCACGCCTTCGCTCGAAGGCACGATGGAAACCGGATGGGCATTGTCACCGAAGGCACACGGCAAGGGGCTGGCGACGGAAGCCGTCAGTGCGGCGCTCAAGTGGGCCGACCACCAGTTTCCGAAGCTGCGCAAGACCTGCATCATCGACGTCGGAAACCGCGCCTCGATCCGGGTCGCGGAGAAGCACGGCTTCAAGGAATTCTGGCGGACGACCTATCACGGCAACCACGTGATCATGTTCGAGCGCCACCAGAAGGCAGCAGCTGCGACAGGCGACCGAAGGGCTCGCGCGCACGCCGAAACATGAACAATTTTTAATTGTTTTCCCGATGCCAGCGCCATGGAAAGGGCCACATTCCGGCCCAGTTTCCTAGTCGTTGGCACGACGCGCCCTCCCCAAGAAGGGAGCAAACGCCGACCAATCAGTCGAAACAGTCCAGCGCCTTTGCTTGCGGGTGACAACGCCCGCAAACGAACCCTGCTGGCCGCCGCAATGGGCGATCCTCACCGGCCCGGAAACCCGCAAGGTTCCGCGTTCCCGTAACGGGTCGGCTTGCGCCTTGTTGCCGGCAAACAAAGGAGCATGACCATGAACCGCATAGCCAAGCTTTCCGTCATCGCTGCTCTCTCCGCCCTTTCCTTCGGCGGCGTCTCCTATGCTGCGAGCGCAGCCATGAACTGGCCGGCCGAAATCGACCACACCGTTCGCGATTTCAAGGGCGATCATTTCAACGTCGTCGACGTGGATACGCTGAAGGAATCGAGCCAGACGCGCATGTGGATCAACGAAGCGACGCCGCAACAGATTTCGTCCCTGCACGCGGCCGTCGAAGGCAACAAGCCGCTTGCAGCCAAGCTCAAGGCACAGAATGTCGAGATGAACAACATTGCCGGCGCCGAACAGGCAGCCGATGGCAGCCTGACCCTCTACGTGCGTTGAGTGTCAACACCTCCCGCAACCAGAACCGCCCCCGATTGGGGGCGGTTTGCATTCGGCAAAAGAGGAAGTCGGCTTACTCCGGCTTTGGTGCCGGGAATTCGGCGAGGCGCGCCGCATAACGCGCCATGGTGTCCACCTCGAAGTTGACGAAATCGCCGGCCTTGCGCTCACCCCAGGTCGTGACCTCCAGCGAATGGCGGATCAGGAGCACGTCGAACTCGGCGCCGGCGACCTTGTTGACCGTCAGCGACGTGCCGTCGAGCGCGACCGATCCCTTCGGCGCGACGAATTTCGCCAGATGCTCAGGCGCCCGCAGACGAAAGCGCACAGCGTCGCCTTCCGCTTCCACCGACAGAATTTCCGCCTTGTCGTCGACATGGCCGGAAACCAGGTGCCCGCCGAGCTCGTCGCCGATCTTCAGCGAGCGCTCGAGATTGATGCGCGTTCCCTTCGTCCAGCCGGCGATCGTCGTCAGGCGGAGCGCCTCTTCCCAGGCCTCGACCTCGAACCAGCGCTCGTTGCTGCCGGCTTCAGGCAAAGCCGTCACCGTCAAGCACACGCCGGAATGGGCGATCGAGGCGCCCATGTCGATGGTCTTCGGGTCGTAGCTCGTGGCGACACGCAGCTTGATGCCTTCTTTCAGCGGAGTGACGGCATCGACGGTGCCGATATCGGTAACAATGCCTGTGAACATCAGTTCTCTCTTTCGTATTCCTCGAACAGATCGTCGCCATACCGTGCCTCGGCGACGAGCCGGAAGCCTGCCGGCACGGACTTACGGTCAAATGGGGATGCAATGCCGTTTTCGCCAATGGTCCCCGGTCCGGTGTAGAGCTGGATACGGTCGACCAGATCAGCATCGAGAAAGGCGCGTGCAGCCACAGCACCACCTTCGACCATCAGCGAGGAGATACCGCGGGAAGCGAGTGCCGCAAGAAGGTCGGCGATCGAGCCGGCTTCGAGCACCTCGACACCGGCGGCCTCCAGGGCCGCCTTGCGTGCTGCTCGGCCGTCGTCAACGTCCGCATCCGCATCGCCGGATCCGTCGCTGGAGACCACGATGACGGGGACCTCCCGCGCCGTTAACACCAGTTTGGAGGAAAGCGGCAGGTCAAGCCGGCGGTCGAGAACGATGCGCAACGGCGAGCGATGTTCGAGCCCCGGCAAGCGCACAGTCAGTTCCGGATCGTCAGCCGCAGCCGTGCCGATCCCGACCAGGATCGCGTCGGTCTCCGCGCGCAGCATCTGTACCTGCCCGCGCGAAATCGGACCGGTGATGCGCACTTGCCCCTCGCCCTTGCGGCCGATCATGCCATCGGCCGAAACCGCAAGCTTGAGAGTCACATAAGGTCTCTTGCTGACCTGGCGCATGAGGTAGGCTTCAAGCGCGTGATGCCCTTCCTCGGGGAGCACACCGATATCGACGGTGATGCCAGCATCGCGCAGGCGCACGACGCCACGCCCGGCAACCCGCACGTCCGGATCGAGGATCGAAATCACCACGCGGGATATGCCGGAGGCGACAAGCGCATCGGCGCAAGGCGGCGTCTTGCCGTGATGGGAGCAAGGCTCCAGCGTCACATAGGCCGTAGCACCCCTCGCCTTCGCACCGGCCTCCGTCAGTGCCTGGGTTTCGGCATGCGGGCGGCCGCTCCGCGCGGTTACGGCCCGGCCGACGATAACGCCGTCCTTGACGATCAGGCAGGCGACGGAGGGATTGGTGGATGTCTGTCCGAGATGGTGGCGAGCCAGCCTCAGCGCCGCGGCCATGAACCTCTCGTCTTCACGGTTGGGCGCTGTCATGGCTCTATCCAGCGTAATCTACTCGCCGGGATCGCGCGCGATCTTGGCGCTGATCTCGGTGATGACCTTCTCGAAATCCTCCGCATGGGAGAAATCGCGATAGACCGAAGCGTAGCGCACGAAGGCCACGTCATCGAGGCTCTTCAGCGCTTCGAGCACCTGCAGGCCGATTTCTTCCGAAGGGATCTCGGTCTCGCCGGAGCTTTCAAGGCGACGGACGATACCGGAAACCGCCCGCTCGATGCGGTCGCGATCGACCGGACGCTTGCGCAGCGCAATCTCGAAGGACCGCAGAAGCTTGTCCCGGTCGAAAGGAACCTTCCGACCGGTTTTCTTGATGATCATCAGTTCACGCAACTGCACCCGTTCGAAGGTCGTGAAACGACCTCCGCAATCCGGACAAATCCGGCGGCGGCGAATGGCATTCCCGTCCTCTGCCGGACGGGAATCCTTCACCTGACTGTCTTCAGAACCGCAATAGGGGCAGCGCATGGGCGACCGATCACATGTAGCCGTACATCGGGAAGCGGTCGGTCAGCTTGATGACCTTGTCGCGAACGCCGGCTTCGACGGCGGCATTGCCCTCGTCGGAGTTGGCGACCTTCAGGCCGTCAAGAACCTCGACGATCCGCTCGCCGATTTCCTTGAACTCGGCTTCCTTGAAGCCACGGGTCGTGCCGGCCGGCGTGCCGAGACGGACACCCGAGGTGACGAAGGGCTTTTCAGGATCGAAAGGAATGCCGTTCTTGTTGCAGGTGATGAAGGCACGGCCAAGGGCGGCTTCCGCGCGCTTGCCGGTTGCGTTCTTCTTGCGCAGGTCGACGAGCATCAGGTGGTTGTCCGTGCCGCCCGATACGATGTCGAGGCCATTGGCCTTTAGCGTTTCGGCGAGCGTGCGGGCGTTCTTGACGACCTGAGCCGCATAGTCCTTGAACGACGGCTGCAGCGCTTCGCCGAGTGCCACGGCCTTGGCGGCGATGACGTGCATCAGCGGACCGCCCTGGAGACCCGGGAAGACGGCCGAGTTGATCTTCTTGGCGATATCTTCGTCGTTGGTCAGAATCATGCCGCCGCGCGGGCCGCGGAGCGACTTGTGCGTCGTCGTCGTTGCAACGTGGCAATGCGGGAACGGCGACGGATGCTGGCCACCGGCAACGAGACCGGCGATGTGCGCCATGTCGACCATCAGCCAGGCGCCGACTTCGTCTGCGATCTCGCGGAAGCGCTTCCAGTCCCAGATGCGCGAGTAAGCGGTGCCGCCGGCGATGATCAGCTTCGGCTTGTGCTTGCGCGCCTGCTCGGCGACGTTGTCCATGTCGAGCAGGTGATCGTCTTCACGCACGCCGTAAGAGACGACGTTGAACCACTTGCCGGACATGTTGACCGGCGAACCGTGCGTCAGGTGACCGCCCGAGTTGAGGTCGAGGCCCATGAAGGTGTCACCCGGCTGCAGGAGCGCCAGGAACACGGCCTGGTTCATCTGCGAACCGGAGTTCGGCTGAACGTTGGCGAAGTTGACGCCGAAGAGCTTCTTGGCGCGCTCGATCGCCAACTCCTCGGCGATGTCGACGAACTGGCAGCCGCCGTAGTAGCGCTTGCCCGGGTAGCCCTCGGCATATTTGTTGGTCATGATCGAGCCCTGGGCTTCGAGCACGGCGCGGGAAACGATGTTCTCGGAGGCGATCAGCTCGATCTCGTGGCGCTGGCGACCCAGCTCCTTTTCGATCGCACCGAAGATGTCCGGATCGCTGTCGGCCAGAGAGCGGGTGAAGAAGGCGTCATTCGTCTGTGCAGTCATCGGCGCGAGGCTCCTCTCAAGGGTGGCAGTTCTTTAGCTTCCTCGCACGGCGAGAGCAATATCCGCTGTGCGGTTTGCGTCATTTCCCCCATCTGCCGCGCCGAAATATCGCGGCGCTCAACCCATGAAAAAGCCGCGCTCCCAAGGGAAGCGCGGCTCGAAGAATTCCGTGTCGCAAATTCGCTTATTGCGGCAAGGCGTCCTGGTCGACCGAGCCGGGCGACTGCTCGACGCCATAGGGGGTCTGCAGCGCCAGTTCGGTGGCACCGTCGCGCTGATAGATATCGTCGCGGAACTGCACGACGCCGTCCTTGGCGGACCAGGCGGTGATGTAGGTGAAGAAAACAGGGACTTCCTCGGCGAGCGTGATCGGCGTGTTGACGCCGGTCTTGATGGTCGCCTCGATCTGCTGGCGCGACCAGCCGGGCGTTTCCTTCAGAAGCCAGGTCGAAAGGTCGCGCACGTTCTGTACGCGCACGCAGCCCGACGATTCGAAGCGCATCAGCTTGTTGAACAGGCCCTGCTGCGGCGTGTCGTGCATGTAGACCTGATGCTCGTTGTGGAAGTTGATCTTCGTCGACGACATCGCGTTGATCTTGCCCGGGTCCTGGCGGAACATCAGGTTCGGTGCCTTCTCGGCGTTCCAGTCGACGGTTTCCGGCGACACTTCGCCGCCGCTGCCATCAAACAGGCGGATCGAGTTGCGCGCCAGATAGGTCGGATCCTTACGCATCAGCGGCATGATATCCTTCTGGATGATCGAACGCGGCGCGGTCCAGTAGGGGTTGAGGATGACCTCGTAAATCTTCGAGTTGAGGATCGGCGACTGGCGGTCGATCTTGCCGACGATCGCCGTGTGGCGCAGCGCCACGCGGCCGTTCTCGACCGCTTCGATGTAGGCCGCAGGGATGTTGACCATCACGTAGCGGCGGCCGAGGTCGCCGGACATCGACTGCAGGCGCACGAGGTTGGTCTGGAGCTGGCCGAGGCGGGTGTTGGCGTCGACGTTGATCGCCTTCAGCGTGTATTCGCCGATGACGCCGTCCGCCGGCAGGCCGTGGCGGGCCTGAAAGCGCTTGACCGCGCCTTCGACGTAGCTGTCGAAGGACGAGGAGATGCCGGCCGAACGCGGCAGGTCGCCGGAAACCATCAGGCGCTGGCGGAGCTGCTGCACGGACGGGTCGGTGACGCCGAGTTCAAGCTTGACGCTGGTCTGGACCGACGGCCAGCCGCCCTGGGACACGATGTTCTGATAGTCGAAGATCGCCTGCTGCACATGGGCGATCGTTTCCGGGCCGAAAACCGGCGTGTTCGAAACGACCGTCGTCGCGGTGCGCGATGCCCCTTTCGCGTCAAACTGGTCATCCCAGGAGCCACGGCGAGGCGAATTGATGATCTCGTTCAGGGCGTCCTGTGCGCTTGCCGCGCCGGCGACTGCCACGGCGCCGAAGGTCGCTGCCGAGCGCAAGAAGGCGCGGCGCGAGAATGCATCAATTCCATTCTTTTTCGACATAATCCTACCATCCCAATGCGTCGGCACGCGCCCTATGCGCTGACACGCACGTTGCCGGAGCCCTAACACGATCGTGGTTAACAAAGGTCAACCAACGAGCCACCCTGCCCTCACATGTCTTCACGATGCCGCGAGTGAGGACCCTCATCCGGCAGGCGAAACGCGAAACGAATCCACACGCAAGAAAACACGTGGGCGCACCTACCGCATGCCGTCGTCGCTGTCATAGCAATATGGCCAATTCGTGTCTCGGCGCGAGCGAACGGCGACATGGCATGCCTTTTGCCTTTCGCCGGACGCGACGGGGTTGCAGCCGAACCGAGAACGGCAACATTATGATTTACTAATGTTTTTGGTTTGAAAAATCGCGCGAACGCGAGGAAAGCGTGCCGCAGCGGTGCAGCTTTTCGGCAACAGAACGGGCTGCCGCAAATGGCAAAGGTCGGACACGCAGGGATTGCGCCCGACCCTTGAACTGGAGGTTTTGGCCTGATTACAGGCGATACATGATCGAGTCGTTCCAGAAGCGATCGAGGCGCTGCAGGAGCTTATTCATCTGGGTGAACTCGTCCGAGCCGATGCCGCCGACCTTCTGGATCGAGCCGACGTGGCGCTCGTAGAGCTTGGCAACGGTTTCGGCGATTTCCTGGCCGTCTTCCGTCAGGCTAATGCGGACCGAGCGGCGGTCGACGCGGGAGCGCTGGTGGTTGATCAGGCCGAGATCGACGAGCTTCTTGACGTTGTAGGAGACGTTCGAGCCGAGGTAGTAGCCGCGGGAGCGAAGTTCGCCGGCGGTCAGTTCCGAGTTGCCGATGTTGAAGAGCAACAGGGCCTGAACGGCGTTGACGTCGCTGCGACCTTCGCGGTCGAACTCGTCCTTGATGACGTCGAGCAGGCGGCGGTGCAGACGCTCGACGAGGTGAAGGGATTCCATATAGAGACCGCGGATGGTTTCTTCCTGGGGGTCTCGGGGCTGAACTGCCTGCGGCTTCATCTTGGTGTTCATTTGACTGCCTCACTGTTTTGTTTGGCGGTGTCTGTTTGTCTTCCCGCCTTGAGTGAGACCCTATCGAATACGTCTAAAATTCTACTTAAACCGCAGCCTTAACAAGAGCTTGCCATTTGGCGACCCTGTCTCAGGGTGAATCAACCCTTACCTGCCTGGCGAGCCGCCAGCGCTGGTAGAAGATCGCCGCGCGGAAAAGAACGAAGGTAACGGCAACCGCCGCATGCAGCACGACCAGCAGCGGACGGCCGCCGAAACTGGCCGGATAGAACTCGTACATCACGATCTCGATGGCTGCCGCAACCACCCAGACGACCGGCCCCCAGGAGACCAGCAGCCACAGGCCGAGGGCGGCGACCGGATAGATGACGGCGAGTGCGGTTGCGGCCGCCCGCCACTCCGGCGTCAGGAGATCGAAGCGTCCGGCGCCGCCATGGGAAAACCCGATCAGCATGGCCCAGTAGTTCAGCGCGAACCAGATGCATGAAGCGGAGACCAGACGCAGAAAGAGACCGAAGAGGATCTCGGTCAGCGACGGTTTCGGCACATGGGCAGAATCATGAAGCATGGCCGGGAAGATAGGGCGGGTCTTTGCCATCCGCCAGCGGCATCGCGCCGTCCCCTCCCCATGACTCCTTTTAAAGAGAAGAAATGCCGCAGCCCGTTCGCCGGCCGCGCGGTTCCCAATGGCGGCCAGCCCATGATAAAGCGCTTGGCTATCGACGATTTTCACGGGAAAGGCGCGGCGCGATGAACAACAGGACAAATCTTGTGGACAGGGTCACCGGCCATCGCCGCATGCGCCGCAACCGCAAGGCCGACTGGACGCGCCGGCTGGTGCAGGAAAACCGCCTGACCGTCGACGACCTGATCTGGCCGATCTTCATCGTGCCGGGCGAGAACATCGTCCAGCCGATCGACGCGATGCCGGGCGTCAACCGCATGAGCATCGACAAGGCCGTGGAAGCGGTGAAGGAAGCGGCCGATCTCGGCATCCCGGCGATCGCCACCTTCCCCAACATCGACCTGTCGCTGCGCGACGATACCGGCTCCAACAGTCTTGCCGCCGACAACCTGATCAACCAGGCGACGCGCGCCTTCAAGAAAGCCGTGCCCGAGATCGGCGTCATCACCGACGTCGCGCTCGACCCCTTCACCAGCCACGGCCATGACGGCATCCTGCGCAATGGCGAGATCGTCAACGACGAGACGGTCGAGACGATCGCAAGGGCGGCCATCGCCCAGGCGGACGCCGGCTCCGATATCATCGCCCCCTCCGACATGATGGACGGACGCATCGGCGCCATCCGCCAGGCACTCGACGCTCACGGCCACCAGAATGTCGGCATCATGTCCTACGCGACGAAGTTCGCCTCCGGCTTCTACGGTCCCTATCGCGAGGCGATCGGCACCGGCGGCCTTTTGAAGGGCGACAAGAAGACCTATTACATCGACCCGGCCAACGGCACCGAAGCGATCCGCGACGCAGCCCTCGACGTCGAGGAAGGCGCCGACATGCTGATGGTGAAGCCAGGTCTGCCCTATCTCGATATCTGCTGGCGGATGAAGGAAGCCTTCGGCCTGCCGGTCTTTGCCTATCAGGTGTCCGGCGAGTATTCGCAGGTGAAGGCGGCGGCTGCCAACGGCTGGATCGATGGCGAGAAGGTGATGCTCGAAACGCTGCTCGCCTTCAAGCGCGCCGGCTGCGACGGCATCCTCAGCTACTTCGCGGTCGAAGTGGCCCGCATTCTCGCCAAAGGCCGCTGAAACGTACCGCTTGATCCCGGCTCCGATCCTTGTTTTGCAGGGAATGCCATCCCATATCCTTGCTGCAACCAAACGAGGCTTTTGACCGATGACCATGCACAACGAAGAACTGAGGCTGCCGAGCAATGACTGGCGCGCCTATCAGGGCGTGCTGTCGCGACGCGTCTTTGCCTTTCTGCTCGATTACGCGATCATCGCGCTCCTCTGGATCCCCGCGGCGGTCGTCGTCTTCTTCCTCGGCCTCCTGACGCTCGGCCTCGGCTTCATGCTTTATCCGGCGCTCTTTGCGATCGTCGCCATGCTCTATTTCGGACTGACGGTCGGTGGCCGCGAACAGGCCTCTCCCGGTATGCGCTTGATGGGCCTGGCGATCGCTCGAACTGATGGACGCCCGATGGACTTCCTGACGGCGATCGTCCACCTCGTCATCTTCTGGATCGCCAACGCGCTGCTGACGCCGCTGATCCTGCTGATCGGCCTTTTCACCGACCGCAGCCGCCTGCTGCACGACCTGCTGATCGGTACCGTCACGGTGCGCCGCGACATGTATTGAAACCGGCGCAGGCATAGAGCTGAAAGCGTAAGGCGGTGTTTTCCGCCTTACCGCCGCCACCTATTGTGGTCACCACTAAAATATCGGCCGGCGCAGGCGGAAGCGGCAAACGAGTGAGTTGACGTTTTCCATTCTTGCGCCATGCTACTGTCATGAACCACAGCGCGAAGAGTGACCTCCGCACTCGATGAACACACAGACCGCACCGTCTCCGCAATTTTATCTGACTGCGCCGGCAGCCTGCCCTTATCTGCCGAACGAGATGGAGCGGAAGGTTTTCACCCACATGGTGGGCGAGCGCGCGCCCGAGCTCAATGATCTCCTGACGCAAGGCGGCTTCCGACGCTCGCAGAACATCGCCTATCGCCCGGCTTGCGAGACCTGCCGCGCCTGTATTTCGGTGCGCATCCTCGCCAACGAGTTCAAGCCCACCCGTTCCATGCGCCGCGTGCTTGCCGCCAATCACGACGTGATCTCGGCGGAATATCCGGCCGAGCCGTCGAGCGAGCAGTACAACCTCTTCCGCCGATACCTCGACCGACGCCACCAGAAGGGCGGCATGTCGGACATGTCGGTGCTCGACTATGCGATGATGGTCGAGGACACCCATGTGCACACCAAGATTATCGAGTATCGCCTGAGGGTCGAAGGCGACGGCGTCAGCGAGAAGGCACGCGGGCCGCTGATCGCTGCGGCGCTCACCGACCGCATGGGCGACGGACTGTCGATGGTCTACTCCTTCTTCGACCCGACGCAGGAAGAGCGGTCGCTCGGCACCTTCATGATTCTCGATCACATTCGCCGCGCCCGGGAGCGCGGCCTTCCCCACGTCTATCTCGGCTACTGGGTGAAAGGCTCGCGCAAGATGGGGTATAAAACAAAGTTTTTGCCGCAAGAGCACCTCATGGCCCGTGGCTGGGAGCGCTATGAAGGCGGAGACACCACCCTGGAAGCCGCTCCTACGAAAACGGGTTAGAAATTGAGTTCATCTTCCGATGCCGCGATGCACCGGCGCGGCCTTGCCATCACCGGCCTCGGCGGCCTTGCCCTCTCCTTCGACATTCCGCTCATCCGATCCGCCGGCGGCGACGTCTGGTCGCTGCTCGCCGTGCGCAGCCTGTCGACTTTCGTGATCGCGCTCGGCGCCTGGTTCGTACTCAACCGGGTGCTCGGCCGGAAGATTTCGCTGCTGCCGGGCAAGACCGGCCTTTTGGTCGGCGTCTTCTACGGAATCAATTCCTGCACGTTCCTGCTCGCCGTCTTCAACACCTCGACGGCGAATGTGGTCTTCATCCTCGCCTTCACCTCGATGTTTGCCGCCATCCTCTCCTGGATCTTTCTGAAAGAGAGACCATCGAACGCGACGCTCGTGACCATGCTGGTCATGGTGCTCGGCGTCGGGCTGATCGTCCAGGACGGACTGGAAAGCGGGCACCTCTTCGGCGACGCCATGGCGGCATCCTCCGCCTTTCTGCTGGCAAGCGCGATTACGATCAGCCGTGCGAGCAAGCGCGACATGGCGCTGGTGCCGCTGGTGACGGCGATCTTCCCGGCGGCCGTCGCTCTCCTGATGCTGCCGGCCGGCGGCTTCACGATCGCCGCCCCCGGCTACATCCTCTTCAACGGCCTGGTGATGATCCCGCTCGCCTTCTTCTGCCTTGCGACCGGGCCGCGTTATCTCTCAGCCCCGGAAGTGGGCATGTTCTATCTGCTAGAGACTATTCTCGCGCCGATCTGGGTCTGGATGGTCTTCGCTGAAACGCCGACAACGCAGACGCTGATCGGTGGCTCGATTCTCGTCTTCGCGCTGATCGGCCATTCGCTTTGGCAGTTGCGCAGCCGGTCGCTGAGAGCGGCCGTTGCCTGCGCCGAGTAACGCTTGTTCAAGACTTGTCGTCGCGCTGACCGCTGGGCCGCGGACGACGCTGCTTGTGGTCGACGCCCCGATCGCGCACCGGCAGCGGCTCCTGCGGCTGTCCCAGCGAAGCCGGGCGGACGCCGGGCATCTCTACGCGCATGACCCACAGTTCGCGGTTGGTGTTGATCCAGGTGGCCGCGACGCTCAACGGCGCCGGATTGCCGATCAAGGCGTCGCCGTCGCGCCGTTTGAGGCGGGTGACGAGGCCTGCAGCCTCCAGGAGCGCGATGTGCGTCTCCAGCTCTTCGCGGGTTGCCGCGACGGCTACGGCAATATCGGCGACGCGCGCCTCACCGGCAAAAAGGATCTCGAACATCCGGCGGCGGACCGGGTGGGCAAGGGCCAGCAGGACGTCATCAAGGGCTGTGGCATTCGGCATCGCTGTCATCCCTGTTGGACGCGCAGTGATCCATTATAGCCTTCCGGCTTACAAGCGCCAGTTGCGCCTGCGTTTCATTTGGATTTCCAATGATTTAAGAGATTGCGCCAAACTGCGCCAAAACGAAACAGGAGCCACGCGGCCTCTCGACCGCATGGCTCTCCTTATCCCGGTCAGCCGCTGAACTTGCCGCTGCGCGGGAAGCCCTTCGGAACGACGCGGCCGGCAGAAGCGCGGTCGCCCTGCCATTCGATCAGTTCGTCCTTGGTCTTGGTAAAGACCCGGCCGGCGCTGTCTTCCCAGACGAGACCGTCGGCGATCGTGAAGCAGCGAATGTCGGAGATGCCGCCATCCTTGTAACGCTGCAGCCGCACGCCCTTGCCGCGTGCCATCTCGGGGATCTGAACGAGCGGGAAGACGACCAGCTTGCGGTTTTCGCCGACGACGGCCACGTGATCGCCCTTGACCGGAACGACCAGCTTCGCTTCGTCGCTGGCCGAGACGTTCATCACCTGCTTGCCCTTGCGGGTATTGGCGACGATATCGCTTTCGGTGACGACGAAGCCGTTGCCGGCAACCGAGGCGACGATGAGCTTGCGCGCCGGGTCATGAACGA
Source organism: Ensifer sp. SL37 (assembly GCF_026672675.1). Taxonomy (NCBI): domain Bacteria; kingdom Pseudomonadati; phylum Pseudomonadota; class Alphaproteobacteria; order Hyphomicrobiales; family Rhizobiaceae; genus Ensifer; species Ensifer sp. SL37. The sequence continues at coordinate 136,740 of NZ_JAPPRN010000006.1, forward strand.
AGGCCGTCAGGACGTCCTGGTCGGTCTCCATGTCGACGATGATGCGCAGCGGCTCGCCATGGCCGCGACCGCCGGGCAGCTTGTCGCCGCCGAGCGTGTAGACCTTGCCGCCTGTCGTGAAGACGAGGATCTTGTCGGTCGTCTGCGCCGGGAACGCCACCTTCAGCGCGTCACCCTCCTTGAACTGGAGCGACGACGTGTCGGAGATGTGGCCCTTCAGCGCGCGGATCCAGCCCTTCTCCGAGATGACGACGGTGATCGGTTCCTTCTCGATCATCGCCTGCTGGATCGCCTCTACGTCGGCGTCCGGCGCATCGGCAAAGGTGCTGCGGCGCTTGCCGATCTCGGTCGCCTTGGCAAACTTCTTTTTGACTTCGCCGATTTCCCAGGCGACGGTCTGCCATTGCTTTTCGTCGGAGGCGAGCAACGCCTCGATCTCGGCCTTCTCCTTTGAGAGCGCATCGAACTCGGTGCGGATCTCGAATTCCTCGAGCTTGCGCAAGGAGCGCAGGCGCATGTTAAGGATCGACTCGGCCTGGAGATCGGTGAGCGAGAATCGCTCCATCATCACTGTCTTCGGCTCATCCTCTTCGCGGATGATGCGAATGACTTCGTCGATGTTCAGATAGGCGACGAGGTAGCCGCCGAGGATTTCGAGCCGGCGGTCGATCGCGGCCAGCCGGTGGCGCGATCGGCGCTGCAGCACTTCGCGGCGATGCGCCAGCCATTCCGACAGCACTTCGTTCAGCGCCATGACGCGCGGCACGCGTCCGAGCGACAGCACGTTCATGTTGAGTGGGATGCGGCTTTCGAGCTCGGTCAGCTTGAACAGCGATTCCATCAAGATTCCGGCATCGACCGAACGGGTCTTCGGCACGAGGACGATGCGGATGTCTTCGGCCGATTCGTCGCGGATGTCTTCGAGCAGCGGCAGTTTGCGGGCGACCAGGAGCTCGGCAATCTTTTCGATCAGTCGGGACTTCTGCACCTGATAGGGGATTTCGGTGACGACGATCTGGTAGCCGCCGCGCCCAAGGTCTTCCTGCGCCCAGCGGGCACGAACACGGAAACCGCCGCGGCCGGTGCGGTAGGATTCGGCCATGCTTTCCCGGCCTTCGACGATCACGCCGCCGGTCGGGAAGTCGGGCCCTTCGATGCCGCCCTTTTGCGGGTTGGCCGGATCGTAAAGCAGATCCTCGACGGTCGCGTCGGGATGGCGGATGAGATGCAGCGCCGCGTCGCAGAGTTCATGCGCGTTGTGCGGCGGGATCGAGGTGGCCATGCCGACGGCGATGCCGGTCGCGCCGTTTGCGAGCAGGTTCGGGAAAGCGCCGGGGAGCACGGTCGGCTCCTGGTCTTCCTCGTTGTAGGTCGGGCGGAAATCCACCGCGTCCTGGTCGATGCCTTCCAGGAGCAGCGAGCAGACGTCCGTCATCTTCGCTTCGGTGTAACGCATCGCCGCGGCGTTATCGCCGTCGATGTTGCCGAAGTTGCCCTGGCCGTCGACCAGCGGATAGCGGATCGCGAATTCCTGCGACAGGCGCACCAGCGCGTCATAGATCGACGCGTCGCCGTGCGGATGGAACTTACCCATCACGTCGCCGACGATACGCGCGCACTTCTTGAACGAGGAGTTGGGGCGCAGCCCCATCTCGCTCATCGCATGCACGATACGACGGTGCACGGGCTTCAGCCCGTCTCGGACGTCCGGAAGTGCGCGGTGCATGATGGTCGACAAGGCATAGGCGAGGTAACGCTCTTCCAGCGCCGCCTTGAGGTCAACCGGCTGAATGTGATCGTCCCCGCCTGACGGGGGATTGAGGCTTTGTCCCATAGGTTCTTGCTAGCGCAACAAACCCGGAACGGCAAGGTTTTCAGGGCTTGCGCTTGTGGAGAACCCCCTCGCCCCAAATAACCGGCTCTCGCACCGATCCGCTTGCCCCGGCGCAATGTTCGTGCAACGGTCGCGCCGCTATGCGTCGGAGGCTGCCGACAGGTAACGTCCCGGAAAGCATGCCCGAGCAGGAACATGTGCGGTTCGCCCAAGCGAATATAATTTCGCCCTGTTTCGTAATAGCTTCGGCTGGAGTTGATTTGGACGATTTGCAAGGGGGATCGCAGGACGCGCATTGGCAGACGGAACTGGCGGCCGCGCGCCGCCGACAAAGACGAATGCTGCCATGCGCCTACAGTTGACGCCCTCGCCAAGGGAACCAGATCAGCGACGCCTTATCTTCTTAAACAGCTACACAATCAAAGATTTTCACGAAGGAACTCGAAATGATGCACACGCGCAAGATCCGCCTGATGATGGCGAGCGCCGCGCTTCTCACGCTGACCGGCCCGGCCTTCGCGCTCGATGGCGCCGATTTGATGAAGAAGCTCGACGCAGCGACGAACGCGAACGGCACCTCGATCACCTATGACAAGGCCGAAGTCGACGGCGACAAGGTGACGGTGACCGGCGTGAAGCTGAAGGTCGCGAGCCAGCCGGGCGACGCTGTGGACCTGAATATCGGGGACCTGACCTTTGAGGGCGTCGAGGAGACCGAAGGCGGCGGCTATTACGCCGAAACCGTTTCGTTCCCCGACGTCAATGTCAGCCAGGACGAAGGCGCCATTTCCGTCAAGGACATCCTGCTCTCCGGCCTGACGATCCCGGCCAATGCGACCGGCGGAACGATCAACGACATCATTCTCTATGAAAGCGCCAGCACCGGCCCGATCGCCGTCAGCTCCAAGGGCAAGGAAGTCTTCTCGCTCGAAAGCACCGAAGCCAACCTCGCGCGCCAGGAAAATGACGCCGGCTTCGACTTCGACGCGACCGCTTCCGGCATCAAGGCCGACCTGTCGTCGGTCGAGGACGCCAAGACCAAGGAGGCGATCGAAAAGCTCGGCCTCACCACTATCGACGGCGCCCTGACCATGAAGGGCAGCTGGGAAGTCGAAAGCGGCAATGTCGCGCTCGAAGAATATGCGCTCGACTTCAAGAATGTCGGCCGGCTGAACTTCGCTCTCGACATCTCCGGCTACACGCTTGCCTTCGTCAAATCGATGCAGGAAGCGATGAAGGCTGCCGAAGCCAATCCGAACAAGGAAGAGGCCAACCAGGCCATGGGTCTCGCCATGATGGGCCTCATGCAGCAGCTGACCTTCAACAGCGCCGAAATCCGCTTCGACGACGCCTCGATCACCAAGAAGGCGCTCGACTATGCCGGCTCGCAGCAGGGCGTGACCGGTGAGCAGATGGCACAGTCGCTGAAGGGCCTGGTGCCGATCATGATGGCGCAGCTCAACGTGCCGGAACTGCAGAACCAGGTGTCGGCTGCCGTCAACGCCTATCTCGATGGCCCGAAGAGCCTGACGATCAGCGCGGCACCGGAAAAGCCGGTTCCGTTCCCGATGATCATGGGTGCCGCCATGGGCGCGCCGAACACCATCCCGTCGGTGCTCGGCGTCAAGGTAACGGCGAACGACTAATCGTTCAGGTCTCTCCCGGCCTCAGCCGAGCCCGGGAGAAGCCGACATCACGACCAACCTTGCGCGCCGAGACAGGCGCGCAAGGTTTGATGGCGCCGCACCGGCCTCCCATGTGGCCCACGGCATTCACTCAACGGACTTCGCCGGCCGAAAACTGCGCCGCCGCCCTCCCGTGAAAGAACAAGCATCGCCCTTACTTGCGAACCGCATAGTCGGATCACGTTGCAAGCCCTTGTGGAGCACGCATCGGCTGCGGGGCTCTTTTCTTCCCGGTGAGCTATTGCTTGCACCAAGAAATTTTCACCGTAAGGCGATAGCGTTTTTCATCGAAATCGTGCATGCCACCCTCAGGCAATTCAGAATCCGACTTCCAACGAACTTGAGAGCATCTAGGCCTCGAAGGGGACGTCTCGGACTTTGTGCAAATATACAAATACATGCCCGAATATCGTCTCCACGTTACGGCAGATCGGACGTAAATGCTCGCCTGGCTCCAGCAGTCTGTAAATTTCACTGAAGAATTGTTGGAGGGGAAATTCGCCCCCGTCCGAGCTGACTACTATACGGGCCCGCCCGGTAAGCCGTTGCGGCTGCTGCTCCAGGCGCGAACGGATTTCCTATCGATCTGGCGGGCGAGCGACTATACCGAAACGATCTCGCAGACCCGGATCCTTGGGCGGCAGATCATCGTCGTCAACTCGCCCGACCTGATCCGGCAGGTCGTCGTCAAGCGTCATGAAAACTTCGAGCGCAAGAGCCCGCAGATGCGCCGGGCACTCGAATTCCTGCTGGGCGACGGGCTGTTTATTTCGGACGGGGACACCTGGAAGCAACGCCGGCCGCTGGTGGCGGACATCGTCCACGCCAAGCGGGTCCCCTCTTTCGGGCCCGTCATGGAAAATACGACCAGCGAACTGGTCGAGCGTTGGAACCGCATGCCCGATGGCGCCGAGGTCAACGCGTTGCACGAAATGGCGGGGTTGACCGCCGAAATCATCGCGCGCAGCGTCTTCGGCAACCAGCTCGGCGACGGTAGCGCGGCGGCGGTGACCGAGGGCTTCACCAGCTACCAGTCGCTGGTCGATTCCATCAACATCGGTTACTTCCTCGGCTTTGACGACGGCCTGCCGGTGCTGCGCACGCCGAGCCTGCGTCGTTCGGTCAAGCGCATCCACGCAACTATCGACAAGGTGGTTGAGGATCACCTTGCCGGACGCGGTGACCACAATTCGATGGTCGAGCTGCTGATCCGGCGCCAGCAACGAAACCCGGAACTGAAACTCGACCTCGTCGCCTTGCGCAACGAGGCCGCGACCATCTTCATGGCCGGGCACGAGACGACGGCGGCGACGCTGACCTGGACCTGGTATCTGCTTTCGAAGGCAGGCTGGGTCGAGAAAGCCGTTCACGACGAAATCGCCAGGGTCTGCGGCGACCGGACACCGACGATCGACGACGTGCCTCAGCTCGAATGGTGCCGGGCAGTTATCGAGGAGACGCTTCGCCTCTATCCACCGGTTCCGATCCTGGCGCGGCAGACCCGTGAGGCGGATATGATCGGCGACGTTGCCGCAGAGCCGGGCTCGCTCGTGCTGATCGTGCCGTGGCTCCTTCACCGGACTGAAAGCCTCTTCCAGGATCCACACCACTTCCATCCGGAACGGTTCACCGAAGGCCGGCGCCCGACGCCCTACAGCTTCATCCCCTTTGCCAGCGGACCGCGCGTCTGCCCCGGCCTGCATTTCGGGCTGACCGAAGCGATCCTGTGCCTGGCGATCATCGCGCAGCGCTACCGGGTTCGTGTGAGCCAGCGCCACGCGGTCGAACCGATCTGCCGCCTGACCCTCAGGCCGAAGAATGGCCTGCCGGTCACCTTGCACAAGCGAGAGGCCCCGTCGCATGGCGCCGGATGATCCGCACGCGGCGCAGCCGATCGGTAAGCGCAGGGCCTGGATCTTCGCCGAGGAAAGCGCCCCGCGGCTCGCCGATGCACTGGCGGGTGGCGACAGGGCGCGGGCCTTCCGGCGCTATTGGATCACCGACAACATCTGGAACGTCGCCAACATCGCCGCCCATTTCGGCATGAAGCTGCTGCCGATGGACGCCTGCTCCAGGCTTGGGGCGGCGCTCGGTCTCTTCATGGTTCCGCGCTTCCACAAGGTGGCAACCCGCCGCGCCCGTGAAACCATCGAACAGTTGCGGCCGGACCTTGACGCCCCGCAACGCGAGGCACTGTTTCTCGAAAACTGTCGCGCTCAGGGACGGTTGATGACGGAGTTCTCTGTCGTCAACCGATTGCAGCAGCGGCCGGAGCGGCTGAAGACCGAGGGCCTTGCACCCATCCGTGAGGCGGCAAACCGCGGCCCAGTCATTCTCGTCGGCCTGCATCTCGGCAACTGGGAAGTGGGCACGATCGCATTCCGCAAGCTCGGCCTCCAGCCGCATGCCTTCTATGTGCCGCCCAAGGGCCGGGCCAAGGCGTGGATCGCCGGTCGGGTGCGCAGCAAGGCTGGCTTGCAGTTTCTGCCTCCGGGAATGGACGGGATCCGGCCGGCACTGAAGGTTCTGAAAGGCGGCGGCGTTGTCAGCATCTTCTGCGACGAGGGGTTCGGCGGTATGATCCGCGGGCCGTTCTTCGGCCGCCGGCCGCATCAGGAAGGCAACATCGCCATCGCCATACGGCTGGCGCGCATGACGGGCGCTACGATCTGCCCCTGGTACGGCCTTCGCACCGACGACTTCCGCTTCGAATGCACGGCCTTGCCGCCGATACGTTTGCCGGCGGAGGAGCGCCCCAATGCCCGGCTGCTGGATGACATGCAACTGCTGAACGACACGATCGAGCCGGTCGTCCGCGCCCATCTCGACCAATGGTATTTCCTCGATAACGCGCTACGGCCGCGGTGAGCTTACTCGCGCCTTTTTAACGCCTGCACGTCGCGGCTTTGCGATCGGCGCTTGATGCCGGCCGGGTCTGGCCTATTTATTCCACCAAGGACCGAAATCCCTGTTCCTGACCGATAAAACGGAAGGAGAAACCCATGGGACTGAAGCAGGCGGACATTACAGCCATCCTTGGCCCGGTTGACGAGACGCTGATGGCCGAACTGCTTGCGACCGGCGCGACGGCCGGCGAGCTTGCGGAGGCGATCGCCTGGGTCAACAACGATGAAGCGCTGATCGGGGAAGGCCGCCATCTGCCGGCCGGCCGCGTTGCGGCGCTGATCGATATCTTGACCCCGGACAACGAAGAAGAGCGGAATTTGGGACTGTAGTCGCGAAAGCCGGTTGCCGGGTACGTCCGATTGCAAGCCGCCTTCCGGGCGGCTGGGTGCGTGAGGCCATATGTTCGTGTTGAGGGAGGTCCACAATGGCTGCCAAGGAAGTCAGGTTCAGTAGCGATGCCCGCGATCGGATGTTGCGCGGCGTCGACATTCTCGCCGATGCGGTCAAGGTCACGCTCGGCCCGAAGGGACGCAACGTCGTCATCGAACGCGCCTTCGGCGCGCCGCGCATCACCAAGGACGGCGTGTCGGTCGCCAAGGAAATCGAGCTCGACGACAAGTTCGAGAACATGGGCGCGCAGATGCTGCGGGAGGTCGCGTCGCGCACCAGCGACGTGGCCGGCGACGGCACAACGACGGCCACCGTGCTCGCACAGGCCATCGTCAAGGAGGGTGTCAAGGCGATCGCGTCCGGCATGAACCCGATGGATCTGAAACGCGGCATCGATCTCGCCGTCGATGCGATCGTCGCAAAACTGAAGACCCATGCGCGCAAGATTTCCAACAATGAGGAGATCGCGCAGGTCGGCACGATCTCGGCCAACGGCGACGCCGAAATCGGAAGCTATCTGGCAAAGGCAATGGAGCGTGTCGGCAACGAAGGCGTGATTACGGTCGAGGAGGCGAAGACGGCCGAAATAGAGCTGGAGATCGTCGAAGGCATGCAATTCGACCGCGGCTATCTCTCCCCCTATTTCGTCACCGACCAGGAGAAGATGCGGGTTGAATTCGAAGACCCCTACATTCTCATTCACGAAAAGAAGCTTTCCAACCTGCAGGCGATGATCCCGATTCTCGAAGCAGTGATCCAGGCAAGCCGGCCGCTGTTGATCATCGCCGAAGATGTGGAAGGCGAAGCGCTGGCGACGCTGGTCGTCAACAAGCTGCGCGGCGGGCTGAAGATCGCCGCCGTCAAGGCGCCGGGCTTCGGCGACCGGCGCAAGGCGATGCTCGAGGACATCGCCATCCTGACGGGCGGGACCGTCATCTCCGAAGATCTCGGCATCAAGCTTGAAACCGTGACGCTCGCCAATCTCGGGCGGGCCAAGCGGGTGATGGTCGAGAAGGAAGACACCACCATCGTCGATGGCGCCGGCACCAAGGCAGACATCGACGGGCGTGTCGGCCAGATCAAGGCGCAGATCGAGGAAACGACCTCCGACTACGATCGCGAGAAGCTGCAGGAACGGCTGGCCAAGCTTGCCGGCGGCGTCGCGGTGATCCGGGTGGGCGGCTCGACGGAAGTGGAAGTGAAGGAAAAGAAGGACCGGGTCGACGATGCGCTGCATGCGACGCGGGCCGCGGTGGAGGAAGGCATTCTGCCTGGCGGCGGCGTCGCGCTACTCCGCGTCGTCCACGCGCTCGATGGGCTCAAGCCCGAAAATGACGACCAACGCGTCGGCGTCGAGATCGTCCGGCGGGCGCTGGAGGCGCCGGTGCGCCAGATCGCCGAAAACGCCGGCGCCGAAGGCTCGGTCATCGTCGGCAAACTTCGGGAGATGAGCGACTTCGCCCAGGGTTGGAACGCGCAGACCGGTGAATATGGCGATCTCTACCGCATGGGCGTCATCGATCCGGCGAAAGTCGTGCGGGCGGCGCTGCAGGATGCGGCGTCGGTCGCCGGCCTGCTTGTGACCACCGAAGCGATGGTCGCCGAAAAACCGAAGAAGAACGTACCCACGCCACCGCCCGGCCCGGGCATGGATTTCTGACCCGCGCCAGTCGGTCGGTCGCCTAGCAGGACGGCTGCCGGTGGCGCCCGACCTCGTCGATCGCAAGTTCAGCGATCGGCAAGAGGTCCGCTTCGCCGGCACCGTCCTGCGCCTGCACGGTCATGCCCTGGAGAATAGCGCCGACGAAGCGCGCGAGGCCGGCGGCATCGGTATCCGCACGTAGCTCTCCGCCCGCTATGCCCTGCCGGAAGCGCGCCTCCAGCAAGGCCAGCGTCTCACTGCGCAGGGCAGAAGATCACCGTCGTCGCCATGACGAACACGACCTTCGAGGGCACGTGGGGTCCGTTCACCCGCGAGGTTCGCGACGCCGTCTACGGCAGGCACTGAACAGACATGGCGCAGACAAAGAAAAAGCCCGGCGAGACGATCGCCGGGCTTTCCTTTTGGGGTCAGGTCCGTTCGACCTCAGTCCTTCTTCTGCGGAATCGGGCGGATCGCCAGTTCGCGCAACTGGGCCGGCGTCGCTTCGGACGGTGCGCCCATCAGGAGGTCGACGGCCTGCTGGTTCATCGGGAAGATCGAAATCTCGCGCAGGTTCTTGGCGCCGACGAGCAGCATCACGATACGGTCGATTCCGAATGCCATGCCGCCATGCGGCGGTGCACCGTACTGGAAGGCGCGGTAGAGGCCGCCGAACTGATCTTCGACTTCCTGCTGCGACTTGCCGGTCAGCTCGAACGCCTTGACCATGACTTCCGGAAGCTGGTTACGGATCGAGCCGGAGGCGATTTCGAAGCCGTTGCAGACCATGTCGTACTGGTAGGCCTTGATCGACAGCGGATCTTCGCCGTTCAGCGCTTCCAGACCACCCTGCGGCATCGAGAAGGGGTTGTGGGCGAAGTCGATCTTCTTTTCGTCTTCCAGCCATTCGTAGAACGGGAAGTCGACGATCCAGCAGAATTCGTAGCGGTCGCGGTCGACGAGGTTCAGTTCCTCGCCGGCGCGGGTGCGGGCTTCGCCAGCAAACTTGTAGAACTTGGCGGGGTCACCGGCGACGAAGAAGCAGGCGTCGCCGTCGTCGAGGCCGAGCTGGGCGCGGATCGCATCCGTGCGCTCTTCTCCGATGTTCTTGGCGAGCGGGCCGGCGCCTTCGAGCTTTTCGCCCTCCTTGCGCCAGAAGATGTAGCCGAGGCCGGGCTGACCCTGGCTCTGCGCCCAGGCGTTCATGCGGTCGCAGAAGGCGCGCGAGCCACCGGTCTTGGCCGGGATCGCCCAGACTTCGACCTTCGGGTTAGACGCGATCATGTTCGCGAAGACCTTGAAGCCGGAACCGGCGAAGTGTTCGGTAACCGCCTGCATCTCGATCGGGTTGCGCAGGTCCGGCTTGTCGGAGCCGTATTTGCGGATCGCCGTGTCGTAAGGAATGCGCGGGAACTTTTCCGTCACCGGCTTGCCGTCGGCAAACTCCACGAAGATGTCGCGGATCACCGGTTCCATCGTCGACCAGACGTCTTCCTGCTCGACGAAGCTCATTTCCAGGTCGAGCTGGTAGAACTCGCCCGGCAGGCGGTCGGCGCGCGGGTCTTCGTCGCGGAAGCACGGGGCGATCTGGAAGTAGCGGTCGAAGCCGGCGACCATCAGCAACTGCTTGTACTGCTGCGGCGCCTGCGGCAGGGCATAGAAGCTGCCTGGATGAATGCGCGAAGGCACGAGGAAGTCGCGCGCGCCTTCCGGCGACGAGGCCGTCAGGATCGGGGTCGTGTATTCGGTGAAACCGACGTCGCCCATGTGGCGGCGCATCGACGAGATGATCTGGGTGCGCTTGACGATGTTCTTGTGCAGCGTGTCGCGACGCAGGTCGAGGAAGCGGTACTTGAGGCGCACGTCTTCCGGATAGTCCGGCTCGCCAAAGACCGGCAACGGCAGTTCCTTGGCGGCCGAGAGAACCTCGATCTCCTGCGCATAGAGTTCGATTTCGCCGGTTGGCATGCCCTTGTTGACGGTGTCATCCATGCGCGCCTTGACGAGGCCGTCAATGCGCACGACCCATTCGCCGCGAACGGTCTCGGCCGCCTTGAAGGCGGGGCTGTCGGGATCGGCAACGACCTGGGTGATGCCGTAGTGGTCGCGCAGGTCGATGAAGAGCAGGCCGCCATGGTCGCGGACGCGGTGGACCCAGCCCGAAAGGCGAACGGTGGAACCGACGTCCGACTTGCGGAGGGCGGCACAGGTGTGGCTGCGGTAACGGTGCATCGTCTTATCCCGGAATTGCAAAGAGCCGCGCAAGCTCGTGGGACACAGCGCGCGGCAACATGGTCAAAATCGGGCGGAAAAGCGCATGATGCGCAGCCTTTGTCAAGCTGCAGCGCCCGCTGCCGCCCCCGATGGAGGTGCGTTGTAAACGAAGGCAAGAGCCAGTCCAAGACCGCTTGTGACAGAAGGCGGCCGAAATGCCGCGAAAAGAACGGCAATCGTCACAATTCGGGACTGTCCGGCGGCAGAATGCGGGGCTACACATGAGCAAGGCCCGATAGTGATCCCACCCGAGTCGTGGCCGCCTGCCCGGATGTCGCCTGCCCCATGTCCCAGATTCGCCCGCTTATCCCCCTCCTCGTCACCGCAGGCATCCTCATTGGCGGCAACGGCCTGCAGGGCACTTTCATCTCGCTGCGTGCACTCGAAGAAGGTTTCTCGACATCGCTGATCGGCGTTATCGGCGCCGGCTACAATATCGGCTTCGCGCTTGGCTGCGTCTACGTCACCCGCATCCTGCGCTCGATCGGTCACATCCGCACCTTCTCGGCGATGGCGGCGATCGCTTCGGCCGCAGCCATCTCGATGGTGCTCGTCATCAATCCGCTGATGTGGTTCCTGATGCGGCTTCTTGCCGGCATCTGTTTCGCCTGCCTGTTTGCGACAGTCGAGAGCTGGCTCAATGCCAGCGTCACCAATAAAAACCGGGCCCGCACGCTTTCGGTCTATCGTCTCGTCGACCTCGGCTCGGTCACGGCCGCACAATATGTCATTCCTGGCATCGGGCTTGGCGGCTTCGAGCTTTTTGCCATCATCTCCATGGCGCTGACGCTGTCGCTGGTGCCGATCTCCTTTGCCGACCGCTCGAGCCCTGTGGCCCCGGAGGCGATCCGCTTCGACGTCAAAGCACTGTGGAACATCTCGCCGCTTGCGACCGTCGGCTGCATCGTCGTCGGTCTGACCAACGCCGCCTTCCGCTCGCTCGGGCCAATCTATGCGCAGGGCATCGGCCTGTCGGTGACGGCGATCGCCACCTTCATGAGCGCCGGCATCATCGGCGGCGTCGTGCTGCAGTATCCGCTCGGCCACTATTCCGATCGGTTCGACCGCCGCCTGATCATCCTGATCGCCACCTTCGGCTCGCTGCTCGCAGGCTTGTTTCTCGCCTTCGGCGCCGGCAACGACGAATGGCTGAACTTTGCCGGCATCTTCCTGTTCGGCGCCTTTGCCATGCCGCTCTATTCGCTCTGTTCGGCCCATGCGAACGACCACGCGGCCGAGGGGCAGCATGCGCTCGTCTCCGCCGGCATGCTGTTCTTCTGGTCGCTGGGCGCGATCATCGGGCCGCTGTTTGCCTCCTTCCTGCTCGAGATCTTCGGGCCGCAGGCGCTGTTCATCTACACGGCAGCGATCCTCTTCCTGTTCATGCTCTACACCCTGCAGCGCATGACGGCGCGCGGGCCGGTGCCCGCCGGGGAGCGCGCCTTGCCGTTCCGCAATCTCCTGCGCACCTCGTCCTTTTTCAACAAGCTCGCCGCCGGCAACAACCACAAGCGCAAGGATCGCTGACCTGCGGCAAGATGCGCGCGATCCGGATAATTGCTGAACACAATAATCAGGTTTAGAACCGGGGCACCTCAAACAGCAGCCGAGATTGCCGAAATGCCCGTCATCAGCCGCCGCACCTTCCTCCAAGGCTCCGCTGCTCTCGGAGGCGCCTTCGCGCTCGGCGCCGGCATGGCGGCGCGCGCCGGCGCCGCACCCGATCCGCAGATCCTGATGGCACAGCTTGCCGAAGCCCAGATCGCCAAGGATGGGCTTACGCCCAAGGTCATGACCTACGGCTTGGGTGAGGCTCCAAGCAGCGGCATGCCGCCCGTCTTGCGCATGCGCAAGGGCGAGCCCTATGCGGCCCGCCTCTTCAACCGGCTGGACGAGCCGACGACGGTACATTGGCACGGACTGCGCATTGCCAACGCCATGGATGGCGTGCCGGAACTGACGCAGCCCTATGTCTATCCGGGCGACCGTTTCGACTATGTGTTCACCCCGCCGGATGCCGGCACCTTCTGGTATCATCCACATTGCAACACGCTGACCCAGATGGGTGCCGGCCTGACCGGCATGATCGTCGTCGAAAACCCGGACGATCCGACGTTCGATGCCGAGATCGTGCTCAACCTGCGCGATTGGCGGCTCGGCACCGGCGGCGCGTTCATCGACGCATTCAAGCCGCGGGATGCGGCCCGCGGCGGCACTTACGGCACGGTGCGCACCGCCAACTGGCAGCAGGAGCCTACTTACGATGCACCGGCCGGCGGCCTGGTGCGCGTACGCATCGCCGCAACCGACGTCACCCGCATCTATACGATCGGCCTTGAGGGCGCTGAGGCGATGGTCATCGCGCTCGACGGCAATCCGGTCGACAAGCCCTTTGCACTTGATCGCTACGATTTTGGGCCCGGCCAGCGCGTCGATCTTGTCGTGCGCATGCCCGACGGCGAGGGTCAGACGGTTGCGCTCGGCAACCTGCGTGGATCGCATCCCTGGACGATCGCGCGCTTCCGGTCAGCCGGAGCGTCGCTCAAGCGCGATCTTCGGGATGTCAGCCCCCTGCCTGCCAACCCGATCGCGGAAGCCGACCTCTCCACCGCCACCCGCGTGCCGCTCGAACTGACGGCGACGGCCGAGCACAAGGCGACGCCTTCGATCTGCGGTTCGCTTGGCTACACCTTCTGGGCGATCAACAAGGTTCCGTGGCCGGGCGACACGCCCGATCCGATCGCGCCGATCGAGGAGATGAAGCTCGGCAAGAGCTATGTGCTGGAGGTCGCCAACCGGACGCCGCATGCGCACCCGATCCATCTGCACGGCCTGAGCTTCCGCATTCTCAATTCCAACAAGCGGACTTTCCTGCCGCCGCCGACCGATACGATCCTGCTTTTGCCCGATGAACAGGCGGAAGTGGCGCTTGTGGCGGACAATCCGGGCGATTGGGTCGTGCATTGCCATATCATCGAGCACCAGAAGACCGGCATGACGGGTTATTTCAAAGTCGTCTGAGATTTCGATTGTGACAGATGCCGCGAAGAGTTACACGAAATTCCAAGCCGCATTTTCGCCACAGTGATTTAAATCTGATGATTGAAACAACAGCAGACCTTGAGGCCGCCTGCCAGCAGCTGGCCCTATCAAATTATATTACGATTGATACCGAATTTCTTCGCGAGACGACTTTCTGGCCGGAGCTTTGCCTGATCCAGATGGCGAGCCCGGACCTTGCCGTCATCGTCGACCCAATGGCGAAGGGCATCGATCTTGCGCCCTTCTTCGCGCTGATGGCAAACCCTGAGGTCATCAAGGTGTTCCATGCCGCGCGTCAGGACATCGAGATCATCTTCCATCTCGGAAACCTTATTCCGCATCCGATCTTCGATACGCAGGTCGCAGCGATGGTTTGCGGCTTTGGCGACAGCGTTTCCTATGACCAGCTGGTCAACCGCGTCACCGGCACGCAGATCGACAAGTCCTCGCGCTTTACCGACTGGAGCCGCCGTCCGCTGACCGAAAAGCAGCTCGACTATGCGCTGGCCGACGTGACGCATCTGCGCGACATCTACAAATACCTGGCGGCAGAACTCGAACGCGAAGGCCGTTCGCTCTGGCTGACCGAAGAGATGGCCATTCTCGAAGCCCGCGACACCTACGACCTGCATCCTGACGACGCCTGGCAGCGGCTGAAGATGCGGGTAAAGAAGCCGATTGAGCTCGCCGTGCTGAAGACGGTCGCCGCCTGGCGCGAGCGCGAGGCACGCGCCCGCAACGTGCCGCGCGGCCGCATCCTCAAGGATGACGCCATTTACGAGATCGCCCAGCAGCAGCCGAAGGATGCGGAAGCACTGGCACGGCTCCGGACCATCCCCAAGGGCTGGGAACGCTCCACCGCCGGAACGGCGGTCGTCGAGGCCGTCAACGAGGCGCTGGCGATCCCGAAGACCGATCTGCCGAAGCTTCCGCGCCAAAGCCATGCGCCGGAAGGTGCTGCGGCCGCTGGCGAAATGCTGAAGGTGCTTTTGAAGCTGATCGCCGAGAAGCAGGGTGTCGCCGCGAAGATCATCGCCAACAGCGAAGATCTCGACAAAATAGCTGCCGAGGGCGAGAAGGCGGATGTCGCCGCGCTCAAGGGCTGGCGGCGCGAACTCTTCGGCGAAACGGCACTGAAGCTGATCAACGGCGACGTTGCCCTGCGCTTCGTCGACAAGAAGATCGAAGCAGTGGAAATCAGCGCCGAGATCACGTCCGCGTCAGCTTGAAAAAGGGATTGGGCGGAGACAAGTTTCCGCCTGAATCCAGCTCTAGCGAAGGGCCGGGCGGAACAGAATCACCATCGTATCAAACGATGTGACGTGAGCCGGCGCCTTGGGCAACGCCGACCGACACGGATGCCGCCTCTTCCGGTACCGGAGCTTTCTGCATGCGTTGGCGCTTTTCGACTTTCGAAGGACTTCTCTTGCTGCTGGTCGTCGCAGGCGCCGGCGCGGTCTACGCATGGGTTTTCTACGGCAAGGGCGCCCTGATCGGCGCGACCTATGCGCTCTTCATGTGCCTGCCGATCATCGCCTTCGAGCGACGCATCATTTTCCGGCGCCTGCATCGACGGATCCACGCCTTTTCCACGCCGGTCTTTTTCGTCGCGTCGCTGGTGATCTACTTCGTGCTTCTCGACATCGGATATGCCGCCGCTGGCCTGCTCATGCAGTCGGGCGGCGTCATGGAGGACCATTGGATGGACGCGATGATGCCGTCCAAGACGGTCCTAATCTTCGCGCTTGGCGTATCAGGTTCGCTCGTCTTCATCCTCAGGGTTCGCGAACTCCTCGGGCGCGACGTCTTTTTGAGCCTGCTCACCGGCCGCTATCGCAGACCGGTCGAGGAGGAACGCGTCTTCCTCTTCATCGACCTGGCCGGCTCGACCGCCTATGCCGAGAAACACGGCGACCTGCGGATGCAGGAGTATCTCGGCAGGCTGTTTGCGACGATCGCCGACCCGGTCATGCGCTACCGCGGCTCGATCGACGATTATATCGGTGACGCCGCCGTCATTACCTGGCCTTTCGATCGCGCCACCAACAATGCGGCCTGCATTCATTGCGTCTTCGACATTCTGGAAATGATCGATGCGGATGCGCGCCGTTGGCAAAAGGAGTTCGGCGAGGTTCCGCGGCTGCGCGCGGCGCTTCATGGCGGCACCATCGTCGCGGCGGAAATCGGGCTCGACCGGCACAAGATCACCTATTTCGGCGATACGGTGAACACCACCGCCCGGCTCGAAGGTTTCTGCAAGACGCTCGGCCACCAGGTACTGATCTCCACCGATCTCGCCCGCAAGATGCGTCTGCCGCATTATGTGCGGGTCGAGGATCTCGGCGAGCACGCCGTCAGAGGACGCGGGCAGAAGCTTGGCGTTCTGTCGTTGCGCGCAGGCAGCGCGGCTCCTCAGCTGGCATCGACCGCGGCCGAGTGATCCCGGCCGGCGCGCAGGGCATTGATCGGCCGGATCGCGATCGCCGTCAGCCGTGCAGCTTGGCACCCTTGGTGATCTTGTCGACCAGCTTCTTGTCCGCATGAATGGCAATGCCGGCGACTGCCGCGTCGTCCGGCCTGGTCTCGGCGAAAACCGCACGGTTGGCGTGGTCGTGACCGGTGGCAAACATGCCGTCGACATAGATCGAAGCTTTGACCTCTCTTTCGATCGCGCGCCGTTGAATGTTGCCGAGCGTCTTCCCATCTGCGGCAAGGACGATGATCGGCTGGATGCTCAAGGCGTTGTAGACGTTGCCGGCGCCATCGCGATAATCTTCGCCGATGATCCCGGGCTTCTGTCCGGCGATCCCGGTGGCGAGGAAGGCGGTGACGTTGAGCTTCTGCCAGGTTGCCAGGTCCTCGCGCAAGACGATTGCAAATTTGGTATCGAACATGACGGCCATCTCCATTTCAGCCCGACAGGGCGTGCCGGAAGACGCATTATCGGACGGCGCTGCGATCGATCTTGAACGATTGTGCGGCGCGCCCGGCGACGGCATTCGGGTTGCGCCTGCCGTCGATGGCATCGAGCGCATCGAGGCGCGCCTGCATGGAAAATTTTTCGAGCCGCACCGCCACGACACCTATGCCATCGGCGTAACGCTCGGCGGCGTCCAGACGTTTCAGTATCGCGGCGAAAGCCGCTTCAGCAATCCTGGAAGCATCATCATCCTCCACCCGGACGAGATCCATGATGGCGGCGCGGGAACGGAGATCGGGCTGCGCTACCGGATGATGTATCTGCAGCCGGAACGGCTACTCGCAGCGCTTGATGAAACCGACCGCTCCCTGCCCTTCGTCGCAGCCCCTGTCGTAGGCGACGAGGCGCTGCGGCAGGCGGTCGGCGAAGCCGTCATGGATCTCGACAATGGCATCGACGAACTGGCGCTCGACGACATTCTCGTGCGGATCGCCGAGGGGCTCTACCGTCACGCCGGCACCAAGGACGCCAAGCCCGCAAAGGCCGACACGCGTGCCGTTCTACAGGCGAGCGAATTTCTTCGCGCCAATCTCGAACGGCCCGTCGCCTCGCAGGAACTTGAGGCGGTGAGCGGGCTCGATCGCTTCACGCTCGCCCGGCAATTCCGCCGGGTTCTCGGCACCAGCCCCCATCGCTACCTGCTGATGCGCCGGCTGGAGCGGGCACGGCAGATGATCGCCCGGGGCGAAAGCCTTGCCGGTGCTGCGCTCGAAACCGGCTTTGCCGACCAGGCGCATTTCACCCGTCATTTCAAGCGCGCCTACGGCCTGACGCCCGGCCGCTGGGCAAGCCTCGCCGTCGCCGGCTAATCCTGTCACCAAAGCTTCATCGGGTTGTAAAGCAAGCATCACCCAACCGTCATCATAGCCGCCTATCGGGTTGCGGACTGCAGCGCCGCGCGTCCTGGGACGCGCAAGGGTCGCTGCAGCACGTCGAATTTGCTGCACATCTGCCTCCTTGGATCTAGGGCGATCCAAGGAGACATGCAGAAGGCTCCAACCCAAGGTGAACCTCATGACGAAAAAGCTTCTCGCCACCGCGGCTCTTTCTCTTTTGATGACGATGGCCGCCTCGGCCGAGGAAAAGTCCTTTACCGCGACGCTGAAGGGCCACGCGATCCTGCCGGCCAACACGATCATCGCCGCCCCCTCGGACGCACCGGAATACCTCAAGACCTCCGGCAAGTTCACCACCGCGGACCGCAAGCGTGCCGAAGCGCTCGGCACCGTTCCGGGCAAGGACGGCGTTCGCCTGACCGGCCTGTCGCTGCCCTTCGACGGCCAGCCGATGCAGGGCTTTTCCGGCATCAAGGCGATGGAAGACGGCACCTTCTGGAGCCTCTCCGACAACGGTTTCGGCAGCAAGATGAACTCCAGCGACGCCATGCTGATGCTGCACCACGTGAAGATGGACTGGGACGCCGGCAAGGTCGAAGCACTGAAGACGTTGTTCCTGACCGACCCGGACAAGAAGGCCCCCGTTCCGATCGTCATGGAAGGCTCGGACAAGCGTTATCTCACCGGCGCCGACTTCGACGTCGAATCGATCCAGCCGGTTGCGGACGGCTTCTGGGTCGGTGAAGAGTTCGGCCCCTACATCCTCAAGTTCGATCTCGACGGCAAGTTGACCGATGTGATCGCGACCACGGTCGACGGCAAGCCGGTGCTTTCGCCCGACAATCCGACGCTGACGCTGCAGGGCGATCCCTCGAAGAAGACGCCCGCCTTCAACCTGAAGCGCTCCGGTGGCTATGAAGGCATGGCGCTTTCCAAGGACGGCAGCAAGCTTTACGGCCTGCTCGAAGGCCCGCTCTGGACCGACAGCGAAACGGTCGAGCAGGCCGATGGCCGCCCGGCGCTGCGCATCATCGAACTCGATGTTGCGAGCAAAGCCTGGACCGGCCGCAGCTGGCTCTATCCGCTGGCTGAAGGCGGCGAGGCGATCGGCGACTTCAACATGCTCGACGACAAGACCGCACTGGTGATCGAGCGCGACAATGGCGCCGGCACGGTGGACAAGGCCTGCGCCGATCCGAAGGGCCCGAAGCCGGACTGCTTCGCAACGGGCTCCAAGGTCAAGCGCATCTACAAGATCGCCTTTGACGACAGCAATGCCGGCAAGGCCGTGCGCAAGATCGGCTACATCGACCTCTTGAAGATCGCCGATCCGGACAACAAGAAGCGCCAGGGCGGCGGCGAAGGCTTCTACGACATGCCCTTCGTCACCATCGAGAACGTCGACCGCGTCGATGAGACCCACATCATCGTCGGCAACGACAACAACCTGCCGTTCTCGGCCGGTCGCGCGCTCGACAAGGCCGACGACAACGAGTTCGTGCTGCTCGAAGTCGGCGACTTCCTCAAGGCCGAATAATCAAAAGGGCGCGCGAACATCGGTTCGCGCGCCCTTCCCGTTTGACCGGTGACTTTTCGGCGTCAGCTTTCGAAGTGGAAAGCGAGACGCTTACCAGTGAGCTTTCCAAGCTGCTGCAGGCGTCCATCCAGGCGCTCGCCCTGGAATTCCGAATAGTCCGCAGGCACGACGATTTCGAGGTCCACGTCCGGCAGAGACGACTTGCGGAACGTCAGGTTCCGGGCAATCCCCGGCATCGATGCGGAGAAAAGATAGGCGACACGCAAGAGGCCTCCGAGCAGCTTTGCCAGTTCCAGCAGGCGCGGCGTGGTGATGCCGGCAAGTGCGTTCGTGGCGCCGTCGTCGTTGAGCCCCTCGAAGCGGTAATAATTGGAAAGCGCAATATAGGCGCGGCCGGCATGGGTAATGCCGGAGAAGGTCGAGTGGGCGATGATGTTCAGCGCCTGGAGACCGCGATAGTCGGGGTGCGCCCGCCAGCTGATATCCGCAAGCAGGCAGGCCGCCTGGCGATACCGGCCTTCCTCTTCCGTCTCCTCGATCCCGAAGAACGGCACCATGCGACCGGTCCAGTCAGCCAGTTCGCGGGCGTGCTCGGGCGAGCGGGCACGCAGGATGGCGATCTCGTTGGCCGCCGTCAGCAGCGGATCCTGAGCACGTTCCTCGTCCCTCAAGAGCGAGAAAAGATAACCTTCGCGAACGCCGAGCGCCGAGAAGGAAATCCGCTCCGGCTTCATGATCTCCAGCGCTTCCTGCATGGCGATCGCGCCGAAGGGCAGAAGGCTGCGGCGGCTCTTCGAGATCGTCGAATAGGCGGACGGCTTGATGTTCTTCGGCTCGATCACTTCCGGCAAAAGCGCCATCGCCTCGTCAAAGGAAATCTCGTAGCCCTGCATCATGTGCAGCGGATAGTCGCGGATCTCCATGTGCAGCTTGGCGATCGAACGCCAAGTGCCGCCGACCGCATAGAACGTCCGTCCCGTGCCGGTCTTCAGCACCGCCGAGTTCTTCATGAACTTGCGCACCCAGGTGCGCGCCTTGGTGAGTGAGCCGTTGCTGTGCTCGAACAAACGGATACCGCCGAGCGGGAGGGTGATGCCCTTGCCGATTTTCGTGCCGGAGACCTCGACGAGTTCCAGCGAGCCACCGCCAAGGTCGCCGACGACACCGTCGGGATCGTGATAGCCGCTGACGATGCCCATCGCGGAATAATAGGCCTCTTCCTCGCCGGTAAGGATGCGGACCTTGTGACCGAGGATCGCCTCCGCCTTCTCGATGAAGGCGGGGCCGTTGCTCGCTTCGCGTGCGGCGGCCGTCGCCAGCACATACATCGAGGTCGCACGCGCCTGCTTGGAGAGCGCGTGAAAGCGGTGCAGCGCTTTCAGCGCGCGCTCGACGCTGTCTTCATCCATGCGTCCGGTCGCATCGATGCCCTTGCCGAGACCGCACATCACCTTTTCGTTGAACAGCATGGCCGGCGAGCGGCTCAGGCCTTCATAGACGACAAGGCGGATGGAGTTCGAACCGATATCGATAACGGAAACCGGGCGGATGCCGGGCAGACGCCCCTGCGCTTCAGATTCGACCATGCAATTCCAGTTTATTTGTGCCAGCCGCTCTTCCAGCCGGCTATGAGCTTCGGTGCGCTGGACTTCAGGGCCTCGCCCCGGCCGGAGAGGCTGGGATTGGTCATGAAATAGTGCTGTGCGTTGAAAGGCTCGGCATCCTTGCCGACTTCCATCCGGCGAGAGGTGCCATCGGGAAGAATTTCGTAGCTCTGCTGGTTGTCGATGAGATTACCCAGCATGATCTGCGACAGAACCTGTTCGTGCACAGTCCGGTTGATGAGAGGCACGAGCGTCTCGACCCGCCGATCCAGATTGCGCGGCATCATATCCGCCGAGCCGATATAGACAAGGGCATTCTCCGATGGAAGCCCGTGACCGTTGCCGAAGCAGAATATGCGGGAATGTTCGAGGAATCGACCTACGATAGACTTGACACGGATATTGTCAGATAGCCCCGGGACCTGCGGGCGCAGGCAGCAGATGCCGCGCACCACCAGGTCGATTTCGACGCCGGCACGGCTCGCCTTATAAAGCGCGTCGATGATCTCCGGATCGACAAGCGAGTTCATCTTCATCCAGATCGCCGCCGGGCGCCCGGCCTTGGCATGCTCGATTTCTTCGTCGACGTGCCTGAGAATGCGCGGGCGCAGCGTGTGCGGCGAGACGGCCAGCTTCATGCCCGCCTCCGGCTCGCCGTAGCCGGTGATGAAGTTGAAGATGTTCGCCATGTCGTGGGCGATGACCGGGTTGCAGGTGAAGAACGACAGGTCGGTGTAGATCTTCGCGGTGACCGGGTGATAGTTGCCGGTGCCGAGATGGCAGTAGGTCCGAAGCTTGCCCTCTTCGCGCCGCACCACCATCGACATTTTGGCATGGGTCTTCAGTTCGATGAAGCCGAAGACGACCTGGACGCCGGCGCGTTCGAGGTCGCGCGCCCAGCGGATATTGGCTTCCTCGTCGAAGCGGGCCTTGAGCTCGACCAGCGCCGTCACGGACTTGCCGGCCTCGGCGGCGTCGATCAGGGCGCGCACGATCGGGCTGTCGTTCGACGTGCGGTAAAGCGTCTGCTTGATGGCGACGACTTCAGGATCGCGCGCCGCCTGCAACAGGAACTGCACGACCACGTCAAAGGACTCGTAGGGGTGATGCACCACCATGTCCTTCTCGCGGATCGCCGCCAGGCAGTCGCCGGCATGCTCGCGCACGCGCTCGGGGAAACGCGGATTGTACGGCTCGAAGCGCAGATCGTCGCGTGGAGCCTTGGTGATTTCGGACAAAGTGTTGAGTGCCAGCAGTCCCGGCAGGACGGCGATCCGGTTTTCCGGGACGCCCAGTTCCTGCACGACGAACTGGCGCAGCGACGCCGGCATTTCCGAATCGGTCTCGATGCGGATCACCGAACCGCGGCGACGGCGCTTCAGCGCGGTCTCGAAAAAGCGAACGAGGTCTTCCGCCTCTTCTTCCACCTCGATATCGCTGTCGCGAATGATGCGGAAGGTACCGGAGCCTTTGACCTCATAGCCCGGAAACAGCCGGTCGATGAACTGGCTGACCATGTCTTCGAGGGTGATATAGCGGATGACGTTCTTGACGTCGGGCAGCCGGATGAAGCGGTCGAGTGCCACCGGCAGACGCAGGAGCGCCGTCATTGGCTCGCGGCCGGTCTTGCTGACGAGCTGCAGGCCCATCGAAAAGCCGAGGTTCGGAATGAAGGGGAACGGATGCGCCGGGTCGATGGAGAGCGGTGTCAGCACTGGGAAGATCGACTGATCGAACTCGTTGGCAAGCCAGCTCCTGTCCTGCACCGAAAGCGAGGCCGGGCGAACGATCAGGATGTCTTCCTTGGCGAGATACTGCTGAAGCACGGCGAGCGAGGCCTGCTGCTCCATCTGCAGATTGTCGATTTCCTTCAGGATGTCTTCGAGCTGCTCGACCGGGGTCTTGCCGTCGGGCGAACGCATCGAGAGGCCCTGGCGCACCTGGCCTTCGAGGCCGGCGACGCGCACCATGAAGAACTCGTCGAGGTTGGCGGCAGAGATCGACAGAAAGCGAACACGCTCCAGCAGAGGATGCGCCGTGTTCAGCGTTTCCTCGAGCACGCGGCGATTGAACTGCAGCCAGGAAAATTCGCGGTTGATGAAGCGCTGCGGGCTCGTCAGCAGGTCGACGTCCTCCGCCGATGCCTGGTTTTCGTTCACCGCAGATAGCGCGTTATCCATGCTTTTCAGATCCCATTGCTCCGGCTGCACCGGCTATCTCAGTTTGACGACGGTTCTGTGACAGTCAATCGGACCGACGCTGATTTCCCAGTTCTTCGAGAACTTCGGAAGCGAGCGCGCGTGAAAGCTTCGTGCCGCGGGCCAGCGCCAGATGGTCGATGCGCTCGACGATCGTCTGCGCTGCCTCCAGCGAGCGCTCCATGCGCTGGACGATGTAGCCCACCAGCCGCTCGTCGACGAAAAGCTGGCGATCGGCAAAGAGCTTGATCAGCACCTGCGTCAGCAATTCGTCGTCCGGCTCACCGATCTCGACCACGGTCGCCGCCTTCAGGCGCGAGCGCAGGTCCGGCAGCGTCACCGGCCAGGACATCGGCCAGAGCCGCGTCGTCATCAGCAGGCTGGTGCCGTGCTGGCGCACATTGTTGATGACGTGGAACAGCGTCGTGTCGTCGAAGCCGCTGCGGTCGGCATCCTCGAAGAGAACAGGTCGTTCGGCCGCGATCAACGCGGCATCGGAGCCGGCGAGCGGGTGGATCACTTCCGCTCCTGCCCGCTCCTTCCAGATGCTGGCGAGATGCGATTTTCCCGAGCCGATCGGGCCGGCGATGATGACCACGGGCGCCGGCCAGTCCGGCCAGTGGTCGACGATGGCGATGGCCGCGCTCAGCCTGTCGGAGACGAGCAGGTCCTCACGACCCGTCGCCGGGTCGTGGCCGAAAGCCAGGGGGATTTGTTCGAATGGGCGTTTTGTCATGCTGTACTCGGGACAATCGTCGGAAATCAGGCGGCCTTGTCGCTCTTCGCCTTCTTTTCCACGGCCTTGCCGTGCCCGTGATAGAGGTCGCTATCAAGGTAGCGCTGGATGCCGAAGCGGACAAGCACGCCGATGGCGGCTGCTGCGGGCACCGCGACCAGAAGACCGACGAAGCCGAACAGTGCACCGAAGGCAAGCAGCGCAAACATCAGCCAGACCGGATGCAGGCCGACGCTTTTGCCCACCAGCTTGGGCTGGAGGATATTGCCCTCCATGAACTGGCCGCTGAAGAAGACGGCAAGCACGAGGCCGATCCACAGATAGTCCGGCCAGAACTGGACCAGTGCGACGCCAACGGCGAGCACCAGGCCGACCATGGATCCGACATAGGGAATGAAACTGATCATGCCGGCGAAGAGACCGATCAGCAGACCGAAATTGAGACCGACCAGCGACAGGCCGATCCCGTAATAAAGACCAAGGATGAGGCAGAGCGAGCCCTGCCCGCGCACAAATCCGGCGATCGTCGCGTTCATGTCGCGGGCGATCTGGCGCACATCCGAGACGTAGTCGCGCGGAACCCAGCTATCGACCTTCTCGACCATCCGGTCCCAATCGAGCAGGATATAGAAGGCGACGACAGGGGTGACGACCAGCAGCGAGATGACGTCGAGCAACGCCACGCCGGAGTTCCAGATCTGCTGGAAGAGCGTGCCGACGAAGGCCGCACCCTGTTCGAGCAGTTTGCCGGAGCTTTGCTTCAGCGAGGGCATCTGGCTCGCGAGCCAATCGGGAATCAGCCGCGTCTGCGCTTCGTTGACGAGCACCTGCAGCTTGGCGGCATAGCCGGGGATGTTCGCAATGAAATCGGCCGCCTGGCTGACGACGACAGGAATGATGACCATGAGGGCCAGCACGAAGACGACGACGAAGCCGATCAGGATCACGACCGTCGCCATCAACCGGCTCAAGCCGAACCGCTCCAGGCGGTCGGCGACCGGGTCGAGGAAATAGGCAAGCGCCATGCCGGCCAGGAACGGCAGCAGGATCGAGCTGAAAACCATGAGGAAGGCAATGAAGGCGGCAAGCACCAGTAGCCAGAAAATGACCTGGCGCTGCAATCCGGAACCGCTGACCTTGATATTCATGACACTCCTCGTGAGGCGCCGCTCGCCACTGTTGCGTATCACAACCCTGTCAAGGAGATAGGGGGCGGTGCGCGTAACGGTCAAGTCCGACCGGTGCAGTCATCCAGTTTATAGCCAAGCTGACTGGCTTGCGCCGTGGGATATGGGCAAAATGGTGAAAAAACGCCGCCAAGGCCTGCTCTCGGCTTGCACTCCCTTGCCTGCCGTGCCAATCGCATCCGCAAAATACCTGTCGCACGACGAGCCTTGGAGAACGAGCATGAGCCAGTCGGGAAAGAACGGTCTCACCTATAGCGACGCGGGCGTTGATATCGACGCCGGGAACCTGATGGTCGAGAAGATCAAGCCGCATGTGCGCTCGACCCGACGGCCCGGCGCCGACGGCGAAATCGGCGGCTTCGGCGGTCTCTTCGATCTCAAGGCCGCGGGCTTCACCGACCCGGTTCTGGTGGCCGCCAATGACGGCGTCGGCACCAAGCTGAAGATCGCCATCGACGCCAACAAGCACGACACCGTCGGCATCGACCTCGTCGCCATGTGCGTCAACGACCTCGTCGTCCAGGGCGCCGAACCGCTCTTCTTCCTCGACTATTTCGCGACCGGCAAGCTTGACCCGGACCAGGGTGCCGCGATCGTCGCCGGCATCGCTGCGGGCTGCCGCGAATCCGGTTGCGCGCTGATCGGCGGCGAGACCGCCGAAATGCCCGGCATGTATTCGGGCGGCGACTACGATCTCGCGGGCTTTGCCGTCGGCGCTGCCGAACGCGGTCAGTTGCTGCCGGCCGGTGACATCTCCGAAGGCGACGTCATCCTCGGCCTCGCCTCCTCCGGCGTGCATTCCAACGGCTATTCGCTGGTGCGCAAGATCGTCACGCTCTCGGGCCTTGCCTGGGATGCTCCTGCTCCGTTCGGCGAAGGTACGCTTGCCGATCTCCTGATGACGCCGACGCGCATCTATGTGAAGCCGCTCCTGAAGGCGATCCGCGAGACCGGTTCGATCAAGGCGCTCGCCCACATCACCGGCGGCGGTTTCCCTGAGAACATTCCACGCGTGCTGCCAAAGCACCTCGCTGCCGAGATCGACCTCGACGCGATCAAGGCGCCGAAGGTGTTCTCCTGGCTTGCCCAGACCGGCGGCGTTGCCGCCAATGAAATGCTGCGCACCTTCAACTGCGGCGTCGGCATGATCGCCGTCGTTCCGGCCGACAAGGCCGCAGAGGTTTCCGCCGTGCTCACCGGCGAAGGCGAAACCGTCTTTACGCTGGGCCGCATGGTCGCCCGCGACGAAGGTGCAGCCGGCACGATCTACAAGGGCAACCTGGCCCTATGACGACGGAAGTCTCGACGGGCAAGAAGCGGGTCGTCGTCTTCATCTCTGGTGGCGGCTCCAACATGCTGGCGCTCGCAAAGGCAACGGCCGAGCCGGATTTCCCGGCCGAGATCGTCGCCGTCATCGCCGACAAGGCGGATGCCGGCGGCCTCGCCAAAGCCGCGGCGCTTGGCATCCCCACGCGCGCTTTCCTGCGCAAGGACTTCGACAGCAAGGACGCCCACGAGGCGGCAATTCTTGCCGAGCTCGACCGGCTGTCACCAGACATTATCTGCCTCGCCGGCTATATGCGTCTGCTGTCGGCGACGTTCATCCAGCGCCACGAGGGACGCATCCTCAACATCCATCCGTCCTTGCTGCCGCTTTTCCCCGGCCTGCACACCCATCAGCGGGCTATCGACGCCGGCATGAAGGTCGCCGGTTGCACCGTGCACTTCGTCACCGAAGGCATGGACGAAGGCCCGATCCTGGCGCAGGCGGTGGTTCCGGTCGTGCCCGGAGACACGTCCGACAGCCTTGCTGCCCGAGTGCTGACCGTCGAGCACCGCACCTATCCGATGGCGCTTCGGCTGATGGCCGAGGGCAAGATACGCATGGAAGGCGGTCGCGCTGTGAGCAAGAGCCTTGGCGAGGCGACGGGTACGCTGATTTCGCCGGCTGCGTAATCACGCCGGGTTGCTTTGTCCCGACTACGGCGCATCACACGCGGTTAACGCCCCTCTGTCATGCCGGGCATCTCCCCCGCAAGGGGGGATATCAGCAGATGGCGACCGCTCGGCGGTCATTACCGGTTCGCCGGTGGCAACTCTATCTGGGGCAGAAGGATACCCCCATCGTCAACATCGAGCCGGCGGGCAATCTCGTTCAGTTGTAGCGGGTGGGCGCGTCTAGCCGATCTCCCCTTTGTGGGGGGAGATCCCCGGCGGGGCAGAGGGGGGTAAGCCTCACGCCCCCACACACCGACCGTTCACTTCGCCGAAGCCAGCCGGCGATCGAGGGCGTCGAGCACACGCCGTGTCAGCGCCGGATAATCCTCGTCGAAGTGGTGGCCGCCGTCGATGCCGATGACGTCGACGCCGGTGCCCTTCAGTTGCGGGCAGGCATCATCCTCTTCGTCGGTGCCGTAGATGCATTGCACCAACGCCGGGTCGATGCGCTTGATATCGTCGAGCGGATCACCACCCTTGCCGTCGCCCGAAGCCCCTAGCCAACCCAGCACAGAGACCTTGTAATC
The DNA here is from genome assembly GCF_026672675.1 of Ensifer sp. SL37. Lineage (NCBI taxonomy): Bacteria > Pseudomonadati > Pseudomonadota > Alphaproteobacteria > Hyphomicrobiales > Rhizobiaceae > Ensifer > Ensifer sp. SL37. The sequence goes on from NZ_JAPPRN010000006.1 coordinate 164,117, forward strand.
GACCATGTGCGAGAGGGCCATCAAGGTCACCTGGCGAACATGGGCCTTTTCGCCGGCCGGCAGCAGGTTGAAGGTTCGCGGCAGCACGTCGGCACCGAAGGAATAGCCGATGAGGAGCACGTTTCGCACGTTCCAGTGCTTGCGGTAGTAGCTCATCACCTTGGCAAGGTCGTCCGCCGTCACCTGCGGATCGCGCTCGGACCAGAAGTAGTGCAGGGAATCGAAGCCGACGACCGGTACGCCCTGCTGCTGCAGCACGTCGCCGACTTCCTTGTCGATGTCGCGCCAGCCACCGTCGCCCGAATAGATCACCGCCATCGTGTCACGGGTCGGCTTTGCGTCAAGGATGGTCAGGGGCAAACCGAACGGATTGCCGGCGTCGCGCTCGCTGTCGATGATATCGATGAGGTGATCGGACAGCGTCGTATAGGCGTCGTCGTCGCTGTCCTCCTGCTCGACGTCCGGATGCTTGGCGATCAATGCCGCCACATGGGCGCGCCCGTCGGCCGATGCCGCGGGTGAAAAGACGACGGAAACCGGATCCGGCAATGCGCCGTCGGTCAGGCCATAGACCATGCGGTCGCCCTTCTTCACCTTTTCGGCCGGGGTGCAGAGTTGCTTTTCAAGCGCGATCCCCTCTTCCGGATCAATCGCAAGTGTTTGGCCGATGGTGGCAGGCGGTGTCTGGGCAGCGATGGCGAGTGCCAGCGCACCACCGGCACCGACGCCTGCGACGACGGGCAATTGGTAAGCGTCGGTGCCGACGGCACGCTGCACCTGCTGGCTCAGCGATTCGATGTCGGAGACCATGTAGATGCAGTCGCCATCATCCTTGGCGAGTGAAGCGAGATAGGCCTTGAGGTCGATGCCGACAACGACTGTCTTGTCATCGGTGAGCGTATCGGCGATCGCCTGCTCCTTGTCCGTCCAGCCGGCGGCGTCCGACAGCAGCACAACAAGTGCGGCCGCCTTTTCCTTCGGTAGCATGATGCGCGGCGACGGGATCATCCCGGTATCGTAGCTCTTCGGCGCGTCTTCTGCGAGAGCGGGGAACATCGATGCGGAGAGCAGCAGCGCCGCCGAAGTCAGGCATTTCCAGGCGTTCGCGACAGGGATCATTTCTTCACCACTCCCTTGAGACCGCCGCCGATCAGGAATGTCGCATCCATCAGGGCGAGGATCGGATTGATGCCGCCACTGGCGACAAGATAGCGCGGTTGCCACTGCGGATGAAACTTCGACTTGAAGGCGCGCAAGCCCTTGAAGTTGTAGAAACGTTCGCCGTGTTCGAAGAAGGTGCGCCCGGCCCGGTCCCAGACCGGCGCGATCTGGCGCGTGGACATGCCCGACAGGGGCGCCATGCCAAGGTTGAAGGTACGGTATCCCTCGGCCTTCAGATACTCCATCACCTGAGCGAAGAGAAAATCCATCGCGCCCTTCGGCGCATCCGGCGAAAAGCGCATGAGGTCAACGGTCCCCTCCTCCTTGGTCGCCGTCACCAGAATATTGGCAAATGCGACCGTACGCCCACCACAGGTGAGGATCGCCACCGGCTGCTCGCGAAGATACTCGGGATCGAAGGCACCGAGCGAGAAGCCTTTCTCCTTGGCATTGTGATGCGCGAGCCAGGCATCGGAGACCGCGGTCAGGTCAGGCATGACGTCCGGAACGTTTTCGGGCGCTACGACACGGAACTCTAGCCCGTCCCGCTGAGCGCGGCTCACCTGCTGGCGCAGGTTCGCCCATTTGCCCCCCTTCAGCTCGAAGCGGGCGAGGTCGACGCGCGCGAGTTCGCCGAGCCGGAAGGCGCGCAGCCCGGCATCGGCATAGTATGCAAGCCCCAGGGGCGAGACCTGGTAGAAAACCGCCCGGCAGCCGGCCGCGCGCGCCTTTTCGATGAAGTGCCAGATCAGCTCCGGCCAGGCATCGATCGGGCCGACGGGATCGAAAAGCGCGATCCAGGAACGAGCACGCTGGCCATACATGATGAAGGCTCGGCCGTCGGCGGAAAACAACAGGCTCTTGTCGCCCATGCGCACCAGATTGGCATCGGACATATCCTGCGCCTCGACGATCGAAAGCGCCCGCTCCATCGCGTCGTCGGAGGCAGGCTCGGCGGATCCGGTTGCCGGGCGCATCAGGCTCCAGATCGCAAGCATGCTCGCGCCGATCGTCACGCCGAGAAGCGCGCGCAGACCGCGGGGGGCTTCGGCGGAGAATTCGAACTGCCACCAGAGCTCATGGCTGTATTCGACATCGCGATAGACGAAGAGCAGCACGACCAGCGCGCCCAGGCAGATGACCCCGAGCGCCGTCAGCCATGGCACCGTCAGCGCCTGCCCGAACAGCGAGGCCGGCCGCACGAACAGGCGGCGGCTGACGATGAGCCCCACCAGGAAGAAGGCCAGCATGCCCGCTTCCACCACGGCGATCGCCTTGATCAGCGACAGCAGCAGCGCGGCGATCCCGATCACGATCGAGGCCCACCAGGCGCCGTCAAGCCTCAGCGCCAGTCCGCGCGAGACGACCACAAGGGCAAGGCCGAGCAGGCTGGCGAGGAAGTGTGCGCCCTCAACGATCGGCAAGGGCAGCAGTGCTTCGAGGAATGCCAGGTTCTCGTCGGGCGTCGGGGTCACGCTGGAAAGAACCAGCATGATCGCCAGCACGATGCCGAGCGTTGCCAAAAGCAGCGGCGTCATGCGGCCGCCGATGCGCCGCACGCTGGAGGCAACCGGATGACCGGACAGCTGGCGGAGTTCGATGCCGATGACGACGGCGATCGCGATCACGAGCGGCAGAACGTGATAGATCACGCGGTAGAGCACCAGCGCGCCAAGAATGGTGTCGACATCGGCATTGTGGCCGAGCGTCGCGATGATGATCGTCTCGAAGACGCCAAGACCGGCCGGCACATGGCTCAAGACGCCAACGCCGACGGCCAGCGAATAGACCGCAAGGAAGGCCGGCCAGCCGATCGTGCCGGCGGGTAGAAGAACATGGAGAACGGTCGCCGAGGCGGCGAGATCGAGCGCCGTCACCAGGAACTGGCGCGAAACGGTGCGCGAATCCGGGAGCCGAAGCGTCAGACGCCCGATGCTGACCTCGCGCCCGTCACGGGCAAGAAAGAACACTGTGAACAGACCGCCGAGGATCACGGCCGCGATTACGCGCAATACCAGAGGATCCATCCCGGTCATCGGCGCCACATACTCGCCGACGGCAAGCAGGCTGAGGCAAGTCACCGCCAGCAGCCCGAGCCCGAAGGCGAGCGTCACGAAGGCGATAATGCGGGCGATGTTCTCAGGCTCGATGCCGAGGCGCGAATAGGAGCGGTAGCGGATGGCGCCGCCACTGAGCGCCCCGAACCCCGCGGTATTGCCGACCGCATAGGCCGAGGCCGCCGTCAGCGCCACATCGGCATAGGGCAGCTTTCGCTTGACGTAATCAAGCGCGCTGACGTCATAGAAGGTGAGCGCGAGGAAACTCAATGCGGTGAAGAACACCGCCGCCGCGACGGAGATCCAACTGGTATCCGCCAATGCCTGGACCACCTCGTCGTACTGGACTTCGGACGTCAGGTGAAAGATCGCAAAGCCGAAAAGTGCGATTACGAAGAGCGTACCGGCAGCCGATAGATAACGGCGATTGCGACGCAGGAAGGTGAACCAGCCTCCCTCCGCCTGCTGCTCGTCGTCGGTTGCACGTTCCGGTAGGGAGGATGTCATGAAGCGCCCATGTCGATAATGAGGACATCAGCGCTTTAGCTTACCCGATACGGATCAAAAAGTGAAATATCGGTAATAAATTATACTCTTATAAAACAATCCCTTAGGCAAACAGTTGCTGCCGGTTGAGCAGCGCCCACTGCAGGAGCATGATCGTCTTGGCATCGCAGATCTCTCCGGTCGCGATCATTGCGACGGCTTCGTCGAAGGGGATTTCCAGCACTTCGATGTCCTCGCCCTCATGCGCAAGCCCGCCGCCGTCGCCGCGTTTCTCGGTGGCGTCGATGTGGCCGGCAAAGAAGCTCGTGCGCTCGGTCAGCGCCCCCGGGCTCATATAGACATCGAAGAGGTGGATGACGTCCTGGACGTGGTAGCCGGTCTCCTCCAGCGCCTCGCGGCAGATCGCCTCTTCCGGAGTGTCGCCGTCGAGGAGCCCGGCGGCCGCCTCGATCAGATAGGCCGGGTCGCCCTGGAGCAGAACGGGAACGCGAAGCTGCCGCACCAGGATGACGCTCTGGCGCCTGGCATCGACGAGCAGGATGGTCGCCGCATTGCCATGGTCGTGGATCTCCCGCTTCAGCGTCACGGTCGCGCCATCGGACATCTGCTGTTCGAACGTCACCTCTTCCAGGTGCGCAAAGCCCTTCCACAGCGTGCGGCGGCCGACGATCCTGACGCGTGGGTCATGCTGGGTGCTCATGCAACTTCCTTCTCCGGCGAGTGCAATCCCGCCCTTTCAGCCATCAGTGGATATCTTCCGCTGCCGCGCGATCTTCCCGCTCCATCTGCAGCGTCGTGTGGTGCAGGTCGAACGTCGCGCGCAACTGCTCCTCGATTGCGCGGCGCACGGTCTCGGCATCGGCACCGTCGGCAAGTACCGCATGGGCGGTCAGCGACGGCTGGCTCTGGGTGATCGCCCAGAGGTGCAGGTCATGCACGGAGGCAACACCGGGAACGGCGGCAATCGTCGCGTGGACATCGGCGAGGCGCATGCCCGGCGGCACGCCTTCGAGCAGGATGTTGACGCACTCCTTCAGCAGCACCCAGGTGCGCGGAAAGACCATGAAGCCGATGCCGACAGCGAGCAGCGAATCCACCCACTGCCAGCCGGTCAGCCAGATGACCACCGCGCCGACGATGACGGCGAGCGAGCCCAGCATGTCCGACCAGACTTCGAGATAGGCGCCCTTGACGTTGAGGCTTTCGTCCTTGTGGCTGGTGAGCAGCCGCATCGAGGCGAGATTGACGAGAAGGCCGACGACGGCAATCACCAGCATGCTGCCGGACTGGATCTCCTGCGGCTCGGACAGCCGCTTCCAGGCCTCATAGAGGATGTAGAAGGCGACACCGAGCAGGAGCAGCGCGTTGAAGGCGGCAGCCAGGATCTCGAAGCGGGCGTAGCCATAGGTGCGCAAGAGGTCTGACGGGCGACGGCCGACATGGATCGCGACGAGCGCGATCGCAAGGGCCGCCGTGTCGGTCAGCATGTGCATGGCGTCGGATATCAGCGCCAGGCTGCCGGTCAGGATGCCGCCGACGACTTCGGCCAGCATGAAGCCGCCGGTCAGGCCAAGCGAGGCCCAGAGCCTTGAAACCGGCGTGCTCGTGACATCTGCATGGTGGTGGTCGCCGCTCATGGGAGGTTCCGTCTGCCGTTCTACAACCTGACTTAGCGCGCCAACCTTACCCAGACCCTGTTGTCGTGAAAGGCGGCACCACCATACGGCGCCACCGCATCGGCGCCGGTGAGCACATTGATGCCCTCCCCGTCGAGATGCGCGCCATTCGGCCACAGGCCCTCGGCGATGACGACGCCGCGACGGGCGCCGCCACCGATCTTCGCATGCAGACGCACCTCGCCGCGGACGTTGCCGAGTTGGACGACATCGCCATCGGCAATGCCGAGTTCTGCGGCATCTTCCGCATGAACCATCACTTCCGGGCGCACTTCCTTCTGGATCGAGGACGGTGTCTCAGCAAAGGTCGAATTCAGGAAGGATCGAGCCGGAGAGGTCGCCAGCCGGAACGGGTGCTCGGCGTCGGCAACCTCGATGAGGTCGACATGATCAGGAAACTCCGGCAGCGCCTGGTGCGGCCCCTGAATGCCCATCGACTTCGGCGGCCGGTTCGGCGCCGGCGTCCCCGTCCAATCCGCCTTGAAGCGGAACTTGCCGTCCGGGTGGCCAAAGCCGTTGAGATAGTGCGCCTCCTCGAAGGCGGGCTGACAGTCGAGCCACTTCTCCCGTTTCATCTCTTCGTAGCCGATTCCGTAGTTGGCGAGCAGCCGATCAATGTGCTCACGCTCGGTCAGGCCGAAGCCGGCATGATCGGCAACGCCAAGGCGCTTGGCCAGTTCCTCGATGACGAACAGATTGGTGCGCACGGTCGAGGGTGGTTCTACCACCTTAGGGCCCATCAGGATGTGCTGATGGCCGCCGCCGCGATAGAGATCGTCATGCTCCAGGAACATGGTGGCCGGAAGCACGATATCGGCAACAGCAGCCGTATCGGTCATGAACTGCTCGTGCACGGCAACAAAGAGGTCGTCGCGCAGGAAGCCGCGCTTCACCAGCCGCTGCTCCGGCGCGACGTTCGCGGGATTGGTGTTCTGGATCAGCATCGCCGTCACCGGCCCGCGGTGGCGCAGCGCCTCGGCGTCGCCGGTCAGCACCCGGCCGATCTGCGACTGGTCGAGCATGCGCACATCCGGATCGTGAAAGGCCGAGCCGATCAACTCGCGCTTGTCGAGCTTGAAGATATCGTTGTTGGAGTGGAAGGCACCGCCGCCTTCGTGTTTCCAGGAACCGAGCACGGTCGCCACGGATGCCGCCGCGTGGATGGCGACGGCACCGTTGCGCTGGCGCGTGAAACCGTAGCCGAGCCGGAAATAGGTCCGCGGCGTCGTGCCGACCAATTTTGCAAAGGCCTCGATTTCCTCGGCCGAAAGGCCGGTGATCGCCGACGCCCACTCCGGCCCGCGCGACTTCAGATGCGCTTCAAGGCCGGCCGGATCGTCGGAGAACTTCGCCATGTAGGCCCGGTCGGCGTAGCCGTCGCGAAACGCGATGTGCATCACGGCGCAGGCAAGTGCTGCGTCGGTGCCCGGCTTCAGCACCAGGCCCATGTCCGCTTGCTTGACCGTCGGGTTGTCGTAGATGTCGATGACGACGATCTTCGCGCCGCGATCCTTGCGGGCTTTCACCGCATGGGTCATCACGTTGACCTGGGTCGCAACCGCATTCGTGCCCCAGATCACCACGCAATCGGCCTTGGCCATTTCGCGCGGGTCGGGGCCGCGCAAGGCGCCGGTCGCCATGCTCAAGCCGGTCCAGGCCATGTTCGTGCAGATCGAGCCGAAGAAGCCGGAATAGCGCTTGGCGTGACGCAGCCGGTCGATCGAGTCGCGCTGCACCTGGCCCATGGTGCCCGCGTAGAAGTATGGCCACACGGTCTCGGCGCCATATTTCTGCTCGGCGCGAATGAACAGATCGGCGATCTCGTCGAGCGCGGCCTCCCAGCTCACCTCCTGCCAGCCGCCCTCGCCCTTGGCGCCCTTGCGGCGCTTCGGCACCATCAGACGGTCGGGATGATAGATGCGCTCGGAATACCGCGCCACCTTGGCGCAGATCACGCCGGCGGTGTAGGTATTGGCGGCTGCACCGCGCACACGGCCGATCCGCCCTTCGGCGGTCAGGTCGACTTCCAGGGCGCAGGCCGAGGGACAGTCGTGCGGACAGACCGAGTGGCCGATGGTTTTTTCTGCTTTGATGGGGGTCGCAACGTTCATGGCTTTTCTATATGGCATCGGCATTTCGGCTCAAAGAGCCAATCGCCCACCCATCGCAACTATTGATCACAGCCATCGGCGGCGCTCATGAACTATCGGCACATCTATCACGCAGGCAATTTTGCCGACGTCCTGAAGCACGCAGTGCTGGCACGGCTCGTCACCTACCTCCAGCAGAAGGAGAAGGCGTTCCGTGTTCTCGATACCCATGCGGGCATCGGGCTCTACGACCTCTCCAGCGAGGAAGCGCAGAAGACCGGCGAATGGCGCGACGGCGTCGGCCGGCTGCTCGAGGGCGAACTGCCGCCGGAGATCGCGGTGATCCTCGCCCCCTACCTGTCCTCCATCCGCGCGCTGAACCCCGGCTCCGAGCTGACGCTCTACCCTGGCTCGCCGAAGCTCGCGCGCATGCTCTTCCGACCCCAGGACCGGCTTTCGGCGATGGAGCTGCATCCGGACGACTACGAAACGCTGCACCGGCTGTTCGACGCCGATTTCCAGAGCCGCGTCACCGAGCTCGACGGCTGGCTGGCGCTGGGCGCGCACCTGCCGCCGAAGGAAAAGCGCGGATTGATTCTCGTCGACCCACCCTTCGAAAAGGAGGGCGAATACGAACGGCTGGTGGATGGCCTTGCGCGCGGCTACCGCCGCTTTACCGGCGGCGTCTATTGCCTGTGGTATCCCCTGAAGCAGGGCGCGCCGATCAAAGCGTTTCATGAGGCGCTGAAGGCGCTGGACATCCCGAAGATGCTCTGCGCCGAACTGTCCGTCAGAAGCGACCGGGAAACCACAGGGCTTTCCGGTTCCGGCCTCATCATCGTAAACCCGCCCTTCACGCTGAAGAGCGAGCTCGACCTGCTGCTGCCGTTCCTGAAAAGCCGGTTGGGGCAGGATCGTTTCGCGTCCAGTCGCTGCTTCTGGCTGCGCGGGGAAGAACAGACAACCCGAGGGGCTTGACGGACGGGCGCGACGCACCGCAATCTCATGCGACGACATAGGGAGACGCCCATGACTCGCACGCTCGCCGCCACGCTTCTCATTTCGCTTTCCCTCGCCGGCGCTACGGCGCCGGGCGCCATTGCCGCCGACTACATCGGCAGCAGCCAGGCGCAATCCTACAACGCCGGGGTCTGCAGTGAATCCTCGGTTCTCGGCTTCATCACATCCCGTTTCGAGTATCGGGATGCAAACTACCTGCACGCCAATCTCTCGATCGCCGAGATCCGCGACATGGGGCAGAATCGGCAGGAGTTCCGCGACGAGACGCATCTCGTCGAGCGTGAATATTGCTACGGGACCGCTGTGATGACCAACGGCGAACAGCGTGCGCTCTATTACCTCATCGAACGCCCGTGGGGCTTTGCCGGCGTCGGCAGAAGCATCGAGTTCTGCGTCGGCGGCCTCGATCCCTGGTATGTCTACGGCGCCTATTGCGCCTCGCTCCGTTAATCATGAGATCATTCCGGAAAACGCGCCGGCTTCTGCCGGCGCTTTTCGTTGCAGCAGCCCTCGTTGGCTGCAGCGATCAGAACACTGAAAAGGCGCCGACGGCGACGGGAACGCAAGCCACGAAGGCGGTCGTTACGGTGCCGGTCGGCAGCGGCTTCGATTTCTATGTGCTCTCGCTCTCCTGGTCGCCGACCTGGTGCGGCGACAATGACCCCAAGGGAAAATCCAGCCAGTGCGAAGTCGGCGGCAATCGCGGCCTGATCGTGCATGGCCTGTGGCCGCAGAACGAACGGGGTTATCCGGACTTCTGCCCGACACGCCAGTCCGATCGCGTGCCGTCGTCGCTCGGCAAGCAATATCTCGACCTCATTCCATCGATGGGCCTGATCGGCCACCAATGGCGCAAGCACGGGACCTGCTCCGGCCTCAGTCAGGAGGAATACTTCGCCGTCACGCGCGCGGCGTGGGACCGGCTGACGCTGCCATCGGAGCTCGCACCTCCCCCGCAAGAAAAGGGCCTGCGCGTCGCCGCCATCGAAGATGCGCTCGTTGCCAAGAATCCCGGCATGACGAAGGACGCGGTCGCCGTGACCTGCGAGGGTAGTCGGCTCGAGGAAATCCGGATCTGCTTCGACAAGTCGCTCAATTTCCGCGCCTGCCCGGCGGTCGATCGCCAGGCCTGCCGAAAGGAAAGCGTGTCGCTGCCCCCGGCGCTTTGACCAGCCGCAGAAGGCGCCTGTCAGAAACCCATCTCGCAATCCCTGGAAGGAAAGACGCCCGATGAAGATCTTGTACTCGCCCGCCTCGCCCTATTCGAACAAGGTGCGCATGGCGGCGCATTATGCGGGCTATGCGGCCGAAAGTGTCTTGACCGACACCAATGCCAACCCGCCGGAGCTGATCGACAACAATCCGCTCGGCAAGATCCCGACGCTGATTCTCGACGACGGACGGGCGCTCTACGACAGCCGTACCATCATGCATTTCATCGACCGGGAGACCAAGGGCAAGCTCTATCCCAGGAACGCCGAAAAGCGCACCGACGTCGAGTTGCTGGAAGCGCTATGCGACGGCGTCTGTGACAGCCTGCTGTCGATCGTCTACGAGAAACGCTCCCATCCGCCGGAAAAGGTGCACCAGCCCTGGATCGACCGGCAATGGGAAAAGGTCGAGCGCAGCCTCGACCATCTGAATGCCAACCTGCCGAAGACCGGGGCCAAGCTCAATGCAGGCCATTTCGCACTCGCGGCGATGCTGCGCTACATCGAGCTGCGGTTTGCCGGCGAATGGCAGAAGGGGCGCGCCAAGCTGAAGAACTGGCCGGCGAAGTTCGAAAAACACTTCCCGGATTACCCCAAGTTCAAGGCCTAACGTGCAGACACAAAAAAGGCCGGGTCTCCCCGGCCTTTTCTTTGATCCGGCAGAAGCCGATCAGAACTTCACGCCCATACCGACTTTAACAGCGTGCTCGTCGTAGCCGGACGAGACCTTGGTGCTGCCCATGCGGAAGTCCTTCGAACCGTAGTCCGTGTAACGGTACTCGACGCGTGCGGTGATGTTGTCGGTGACGAAGGTTTCAGCACCGACGCCTGCGGTCCAGCCGACCATGGTGTTCTTGTCGGAAGCGCCGCCGACGGTGCCCTTGGTCTGGCCGACGGCAAGACCTGCGGTACCGTAGACGAGGACCGGGTTCAGATCGACACCGACGCGGCCGCGGAGCGAGCCGTTGACGCCCTGCTTCATGCGCAGGTTGCCCTTGGTCGAATCCTGGCCGGAGTAACCGATATCGGCTTCGCCGCCGTATACCATCTGGCCGTCCTGAACGTTGTAGCCACCATAGAGGCCGCCGCCGAAGCCGGCTGCGGTGTTGCTGCCGGTCGCATCGTGCTGGCCATGCTTCCAATCGGCGGTGCCACCGACATAGGCGCCGGACCAGTTCTTGACTGCCGGCTCGCTGTATTCGGCCTGCGGAGCTGCCGGAACTTCGTCGATCGCGTCTGCAGCCTGGGCGGCCTGGAAGGCGATGAGGGACATAGCCGAAGCCATGAGGGTGGTGGTGAGCGTACGCATAAACATTCTCCTTTTCGTCCCGATGCGCCGAGGGCTTGGGGTCCCACAGTGAAACATCAGGCAACTCTTAATTTAACCCGCCCGGTTGAGCTGAAATTGGCCAGCAAATGCGGATTCACAAGAGCCAAAATGTGAAATTTTGGTGGCACAAACGCGCCCGAAGTTTGATGTTGCTTTAGCGCCACAGGAGATTTGTTAACCATAAATCAAGATTAACGAAAGCTATACTATAAGTACGCAAAATAATACAATTTACGCCAATTCCATTAATTTTTGGGCAAGGAATCGTCAGGGAGTGTTTCAGCCCCGCGTTTCTTCCCTATATCTTCGTCCGCTGACGCGAAGATTCGAAAAAGCGGGATGAAACGTTGAAGAAAGCACTGAAGGCGGCTCTCGTAACCGGGGGCGCCAAGAGGATCGGTAAAGCTATAGTGGAGGACCTGGCCGCCCACGGCTTTGCGGTCGCCATTCATGCCGATGCCTCGTTTGACGAAGCGCGGGCCCTGGCCGAAACCCTGAAGAAGACGGGAACGAATGCCGTCGCGATTCGAGCCGACCTTACGGATACGGGCGCGACATCGACACTGATCGAGCGCGCGACAGCAGCGCTCGGGCCGATCGATCTGCTCGTCAACAATGCGTCGCTGTTCAAGAAGGATAGCCTCGATGCCTTCGACGAAGAGGTCTGGGACCAGCATTTCGCGCTGCATGTGAAAGCCCCTTCCCTGTTGGCGCGCGATTTCGCCGCGCAACTGCCGGCCAAGGCCAGCGGGCTCATCATCAATGTGATCGACCAGCGCGTCTGGGCTCCCAATCCGCGCTTTTATTCCTATATGTTGTCCAAGTCGGCGCTTTGGACGGCCACCCGGACGATGGCGCAGGCACTCGCCCCGCGCATCCGCGTCAACGGCATCGGCCCCGGACCGACGCTGCCGAACGAACGGCAGGACCCGAAGGATTTTGAGGCGCAGGTCGATGCGCTGATCTTGAAGCGCGGGCCGACGCTCGACGAATTTGGACGGACGATCCGCTTCCTGTTCGACACGCCGTCGATTACCGGACAGATGATTGCGCTGGACGGGGGCCAGCACCTCGCCTGGGAAACGCCCGACATCAGGGAGATAGTGGAATGAATGGACGCGTGCCGGCCGACGGCGGCATCCTTTATGATGGCAGCGAAGCGGAAGACGACGACGACCTGATCGAAGTGTCTGACGTGAGCGGCGTTGCGCCCGTCGTCGAGTGGCACGAGAATCACTCGGAGACCGAGGGACTGAAGGGCGCGGAGCTGATCCAGGCCTTCGTCAAGCTGCTGCCGAATGGCCCCGGCGTCTATCGCATGTTCAACGAGGCCGGCGACGTTCTCTATGTCGGCAAGGCGCGCAGCCTGAAGAAGCGCGTCAGCAATTATGCCCAGGGGCGCGGTCATTCCAACCGCATCGCCCGCATGGTGCGCGAGACCGCGAACATGGAGTTCGTGACGACGCGCACCGAGATCGAGGCGCTGCTGCTCGAAGCGAACCTGATCAAGCGCCTGAGGCCCCGCTTCAACGTGCTTTTGCGCGACGACAAGTCGTTTCCCTATATTCTGGTGACCGGCGACAGCCGTGCGCCGGCACTCTACAAGCATCGCGGCGCACGCAGCCGCAAGGGCGACTTTTTCGGTCCCTTCGCGTCCGCCGGCGCGGTCGGCCGCACGATCAATTCGTTGCAGCGCGCCTTTCTGCTTCGGACCTGCACCGACAGCGTCTTCGAGACGCGCACGCGCCCCTGCCTGCTCTACCAGATCAAGCGCTGTTCGGCGCCCTGCACCGGCGAAATCAGCGATCAGGGCTATGCGGAACTCGTTCAGGAGGCCAAGGACTTCCTCTCGGGCAAGAGCCAAGCGGTGAAGGCGACGATCGCTGCCGCCATGGGCGAGGCAGCCGAGAACCTCGACTTCGAAAGGGCAGCGCTTTACCGCGACCGCCTCGCCGCACTCAGCCACGTCCAGAGCCACCAGGGCATCAACCCCTCTGGCGTCGAGGAAGCCGACGTCTTTGCGATCCACCACGAGGGTGGCATCTCCTGCATCCAGGTGTTCTTCTTCCGCACCGGGCAGAACTGGGGCAACCGCGCCTATTTCCCGAAGGCCGACCCGTCGCTGCCGACGGCCGAGGTGCTCTCGCAATTCCTCGCACAGTTCTACGACGACAAGCCCTGTCCGCGGCAGATCCTGCTTTGCGAAGCGGTGGAAGAGCAGGAACTGCTCGGCCAGGCGCTCAGCGAAAAATCCGGATACAAGGTCGCGATCCAGGTGCCGCAGCGCGGCGAAAAGAAGGATCTCGTCGATCACGCGCTCGCCAATGCGCGCGAGGCGCACGGCCGCAAGTTGGCAGAAACGGCCTCGCAGTCGCGCCTGCTCGAAGGCTTCTCGGAAACCTTCAAGCTGGAGCGCACGCCGCGCCGCATCGAGATCTACGACAACTCGCACATCATGGGCACCAATGCCGTCGGCGGCATGGTGGTGGCGGGGCCGGAAGGCTTCGTCAAAGGCCAGTACCGCAAGTTCAACATCAAATCGACCGACATCACCCCGGGCGACGACTTCGGTATGATGCGCGAAGTGATGACGCGGCGGTTCTCGCGGCTGCTGAAGGAAGAGGGCAAACCGGACCGGAGCGTGGAGGTCGGTGACGATGCCGCTTTCCCCGCCTGGCCCGACGTCATTCTCATCGACGGCGGTCAGGGACAGATGACCGCGGTGCGCGCCATCCTCAAGGAGCTCGATGTCGAGGACTGCGTGACGGCGATCGGCGTCGCCAAGGGCGTCGATCGCGACGCCGGCCGCGAACGCTTCTTCGCGCTCGGTCGCGACAGCTTCACGCTGCCGCCGCGCGATCCGGTGCTCTATTTCATCCAGCGGCTGCGCGACGAGGCGCACCGTTTCGCGATCGGCTCGCATCGGGCTCGCCGCAAAAAGGAGATGGTCAAGAACCCGCTCGACGAGATCGCCGGCATCGGGCCGACGCGCAAGCGCGCGCTGCTCACGCATTTCGGCACCGCCAAAGCCGTCTCGCGCGCCGGCATCAACGACCTGATGGCCGTCGCCGGGATTTCCGAAACGGTGGCGCGGCTGGTCTACGAACATTTCCACGACGATGCCGGGAAATGAAAACCTGATGTCACAATTCACCCGGCGTTCACATGCGATAGGGCAAATATGACAGTTGACGACGATGACCTGTTGACCTGCGGCCAGCAAAGTCATTTCTGTACCTGACGAACCAGAGAACACGAATCCATGCCCACGCCCGTCGCCTACAGCATCCCGAACCTGCTCACCTATTTCCGCATCCTGATCGTGCCGCTGATCGTCCTTTGCTTCTTCGTCGAAGGACGGCTGCACAGTTCGGACTTCGCGCGCTGGACGGCCGTGGCGCTTTTTGCCGTTGCCTCAATCACCGATTTCTTCGACGGCTATCTCGCGCGCATCTGGAAGCAGACGTCGAACATCGGCAAGATGCTCGATCCGATCGCCGACAAGCTGCTGGTCGCCTCCATCCTGCTGCTCGTCGCCGCCGACGGCACGATCGCCGGCTGGTCGATCTGGGCTGCGATCATCATTCTGTGCCGTGAAATCCTGGTCTCGGGCCTGCGCGAATATCTGGCGGCGCTGAAGGTCAGCGTTCCCGTTACCCGCATCGCCAAGTGGAAGACGACGATCCAGATGGTCGCCATTGCCTTCCTGCTTGCCGGCCCGGCCGGCGACAAGATTTTGCCCTATACGACGGAAGCCGGTATCGTGCTCCTGTGGATTGCCGCCGCGATCACGCTCTATTCGGGCTACGATTACTTCCGCGCCGGCCTCAAGCACGTGGTCAACGAATGAGCACCGTCAACCTGGTCTATTTCTCATGGGTGCGCGAGCGTATCGGCAAGGGCGAGGAAACCCTCGACCTTCCCGCCGGTGTCGTCACCATTGCCGATCTGCTTCAGCACCTGAAGACGCTCGGCGAGGAATACGAGGCGGCGCTCGAACATGAAAACGTCATCCGCGCGGCCATCAACCAGGAACATGTCGACCACAAGGAGCCGATCGCCGGCGCACGGGAGATCGCCCTGTTTCCGCCGATGACGGGTGGCTGAGGCCATGCGCGCGCCGGTGACCGTGCGCGTCCAGCGCGAGGATTTCGACATCAATAGCGAGGTCGCCAAGCTTTCGGCCGGGCGTGCCGACATCGGCGCCATCGTCACTTTTTCCGGGCTTTGCCGCGACGAGGCAGGCACGCTTGCCGCCCTCGAACTGGAACACTACCCCGGCATGGCCGAGGCGGAGATCGAACGCATCTGCCAGGAGGCGGTCGAGCGCTTCTCGCTCCAGGCGGCCACCGCCATCCACCGCTACGGCAAGATCCTTCCCGGCGAGAACATCGTGCTCGTCGTTGCCGCCTCGCGGCACCGGCAGGCCGCCTTCGACGGCGCCAACTTCATCATGGATTTCCTGAAGACTTCGGCTCCCTTCTGGAAGAAGGAACATTTGGGCGACGGCACGACCGGCGGCTGGGTCAGCGCCAAGGATGCCGACGATACCGCACGGGACCGCTGGTCGAAGTAGCCGCCCGTTCCTTGAGGTCAGGGAATGACCTTCTCCTTGCGCGTCACCATCAGCACGATCACCAGAAATCCGAAAATCGCAAAGTCGCGCCAGAGGATCGGCCCATAGGCGCTCCATAGTGTTTCGAGCAGGCCGACCGCGGCAGCGCCGAGGGCTGCATAGAGCGGCGAGGCCTGGCCGCCGATCGCGGCGATGAACAGTACCTTGACGCCGAAAGTAAGCCCCGTGCCGAAATCCATGTTGCCGTAGTAGGACGCGGCGAGGATGCCGCAAAGGGCAGCAATCAGGGACGCCGCGCCATAGGCGACGATGTAGACAGTGGCCGCGTCGACCCCGCAAAGCGCTGCAGCCCCCCGGTCTTCGGAGACGGCCCGCCAGAACCGCCCTGCCCGCGAATGGGTCAGGAACCAGTGCCCGGCCGCCACCAACGCCGCCATCAGCGCGGTATTGCCGAGTTGGATGACGGTCAACGTGACCGGGAAACGCGGATCATCCCAGAAGACGATGTTGGCATTGAGGAACGGCGGCAGCCACAGGCTGCGGGTCTCCGAGGCAAGCCGTGCCGTTTCCATCAGCACCAGCAGGCAGCCGAGCGAGGCGACGACGACGGTGTTGGCCGACGAGAAGGCCAACGGCCGCATGACATACCGCCCGGCGACGAGCCCGGCACCAACACTGAAAGTCAGGGCAGCCGCCGCACCGAGACCAAGGGCGGCCGGAAGCACCAGCCACAGCCGGTCCCAGCCGAAAGCAGCAAACAGCACAAAGATCTGGCCCGAGAAGGCAAAGAGCGCACCATAGGTGAGATCGGCCCGGCGGGTCACGGCAAAGGCGATCGCGTAGCCAAAGGCCAGCGCCGCGTAGAGCGCTGCGACGGGAACGGCGTTGGCGAGCTGCTGCAGAAAATAGAGCATGGCGCATCCGGAGCGTGACAAGATCAATATAACTGGTAAAATCAATTTTGCCAGTTAGGATTTTTGCATGACCTTCACCTGGACAGCCCATCGATTTGCCGGCGGCGCCCTGGCACTGGATGTCGCCAATTCCATCGTCCTGCGTTTCGATCCCGAACGCCGGATCGACCGCTTCGCCGATGTCGTCGCACTCCATTCCTTTGCGGAAGCCGCCAACCGCTACAGCGCGGAGAGTGTACGCTTCGGCGCGCTTGCGCCTGTCGCCGCGGAGAACCGTGACCGGCTCTTGCAGTTGCGCGAAGCGACCGACCGGCATTTTCGCGCAGAGATCTCGGACACGGGCCGGCCGGAACTGTTGGCGGATCTGCTGGAAGCCATCGCCGGCGTCTTGCGCGGCTCGACGCACCAGGGCGGCCTGCTTTCGCTCGACACCGCAACGGCGCAATCGGCGCTCACGCTTGCCGCCAACCCCGAGCCCGATCGGCTGAAGATCTGCCCGAATTGCGGCTGGCTGTTTCTCGACCGCAGCCGCAACCGCAGCCGCACCTGGTGCGACATGGCCGTCTGCGGCAACCGCACCAAAGCCAAGCGCCACTATCACCGCAACAGGGAAGAAGCAGGCCCATGACAAGGACATTCGGGATCTTGGCCACACTCGCCATCGCACTTGCCGCTGCCGCATGTCAGCGCGAGAGCGGCCCGGATCCGCTGAAGCTGACGGGCAAGATGTTCGTCTTCAACTACCGCCTCGCCTATGCGACCTACATGGTCACGCTGACCAAGGCCGAGGCGGTGCCCGACGGCAGCATCGTGGTGGCGCGCTTCGAAAATCCGGCCGGCGGCGACGCGCTGACACTGGAGCGCAAGCTCTTTCCGAAGTTGGAGAAGGTGGTGCTGGAAAGCCCCGATGTCACCTGCGTGAAGAAGGATCGCCCCTATACGGTGTCGATCGAGGTCAAAGGCCCCGAAGGCCAGTCACTGCAGAAGCTTGAGACCACCGTCGTCTCCGATGTCGATCAGGACATCATGCCGGCCAAACCGCTGGTCGAGGGCCCGGCCTACGACAAGAACCCGGCGGTCTTCAGCGGCGGCAAGGCACCAGCCCATTTCGAGACCGCGAAGTGCCCCGTCTGAGAGACCGGGCAACAAAAAACCGGAGCGTTTCCGCTCCGGCTCAAATCCTGAGTCAATTCAAGCCGCTATGGCTCGAACCGAAGATTTTGAATCAGCCAACGATCTCGGTGCCCGAGAACCAGTAGGCGATTTCTTCAGCAGCGGTTTCCGGAGCATCCGAACCGTGAACCGAGTTTTCGCCGATCGAGAGAGCGTGAACCTTGCGGATCGTGCCTTCGTCAGCGTTTGCCGGGTTGGTGGCGCCCATGACTTCGCGGTTCTTGGCGATTGCGTTTTCGCCTTCGAGAACCTGAACGATGGTCGGGCCGGAGGACATGAACTCGACCAGTTCGCCGAAGAACGGACGCTCCTTGTGAACGGCGTAGAAGCCTTCGGCTTCGCGACGGCTCATCCAGACGCGCTTGGAAGCGACGACGCGCAGGCCGGCATCTTCGAGCATCTTGGTGATGGCGCCGGTCAGGTTGCGCTTGGTCGCGTCCGGCTTGATCATCGAGAAGGTACGTTCAATAGCCATTGGCTCAAATCCCTTGTTTCTTGAGAAGTGGCGGTTCATTAGCCGCCAATTCCGCGCAAAACAAGGGGGTTCACCGATGATTCGGCTTAGGCCAGGCGGGTTTCACGCAGCCGTCACACTGCGCCCGAGCCCGCCATGCAGATCAAGGCAGCGCTCAAACCAGGCGGTGACGGGATCACCCGGCTGAAGCAGGCGCTGAGGCGAGACGATGCGCGCCCACTGAAACGCGCCGAAGACGATGTAGTCGGCGAAAAGCGGCGTTGCACCACCCAGAAAATCCTGAATCTTCAGCAGATGGCGCAAAGGCTCGAGCTTTTCCGAGAAGGTTGTGAGAGAGGATCCGCCACTTTCGGCCACGGCCTCGAGCGACGTGCCGAAGCGCTTTTCCCGGCTCTCGCGGAAATAGGCCTGATCGACGGGGTCCAGCCGGTCGTGAATGTCCCGGATAATGATGCGGGTGACGGCCGGGTGCAGCGTCGTCTGCGACCAACCCTCGACGAAGCGGGAGATCGCCATCGCCCCCTCGCCGGCAAAGAGCGCCGGACGGTCCGGATAGGTCCGTTCGAGATAAAGGGCGATCTCGAAGCTGTCCTTCACGAGCTTTTCTCCATCCCGCAGCAACGGCACCAGGTTCGTCGCCCCGTCCTCGATCGCTCGGATTTCGGTGAAGCCGATCGGCACGGTGTCAAAGTCGAGCCCCTTGTGGGCCAGCGACATCGCGGTCTTCCACACATGCGGCGAGAAGGGACGCGCCCTGTCGGATCCACACAGCGAATAGAGCTTTCTAGTCATGCAAACTCTCCGGGACGATTGGCGTCCTCTTGAACGACATATCCGCCGCGTCATCAAATCAGTAAATTTCATGAATGATATCAGACACAGGAATGCGGTTCCGGGTTAGCGTCGCCATCCGCAACCGCAGCCATCAGGAAGGTAGCCGATGCTCGATCATTTTCGCATGTTCGCCGATTATAACCGCTGGGCGAACCGCCTCGTCTATGCTGCTGCTGCGGAGCTGACCGATCCCGAATTGCGGGAAAACCGCGGCGCCTTTTTCGGCTCACTGCTTTCAACCCTCAATCATATCCTCGTTGCCGACCGCATCTGGATGAAGCGCTTCACAGGCGAGGGCAATACCCCTGCTTCACTCGACACGACCCTGCACGAGGACCTCGCCGGGCTTACCGCCGCGCGGGCGGCCGAGGACGAACGCATCATCGCCTGGATCGACAACCTCAGCGACGAGCGCCTTGGCGCTTTGCTTAGCTACAGAACGCTGACCAATCCGGCGGCCGTCACGCAGAGGCTGGCGCCGACGCTCGGCCACTTCTTCAACCACCAGACCCACCATCGCGGTCAGGCGCACGCGACGCTCACCGCGCTCGGGCGCCCGTCCCTGATACTGGACCTGGCCCAGTTTCTGAGGACCCAAGGATCACAGTGGGCGTAACGGCGAGCGCAACGCCTCGAAGCCGAACAGCCGCAGTGGGCGGATCTCACGCCCGCGCCATGCGGTAAGCTTCTTCAAGAGCTGACGCTGGCCGAGCCATGCGACGAGGCCGAGCGCCACGCCGCCGACGACCGACAGCAGCGAAAAAGCCGCCGGCGGCAAGGCCGGCTGCATCGGCACCATCAGCAATTCCGGCACGAAGCGGTGCAGGATGTAGATGTGGAAACCCGCCGCCGACAGGGGCAGGATGAGCTGAGCCGACCAGCGCGGCAGACTGACGCGTGGAAGGTAAAGCAGCGCTGCCAGGACGGCGATCTGCAGCAGATATTTGATCTTCGTGCCGATCCAGACTCCTTCGTAGAGGCCGAAGAACAGGAAGGCCCCCGTGCCGGCCAGCATCAACAGCAGCCGCTGCCTGGCCGTTTCCGCAACGGCGGCGCACCAGCCAATGACGGCGAGATAGAAGATCCATGGCAGCGTAAAGATCTGGCGATTGCCGATCGGCCAGACGAGTGGCAGCGCCAGGCGGGTAACAAGCGCGGCCAGAAGCAAGGCCATCCCGGCGGCGAAGGGTTTTGCCGACACGAAACGGCGAAACTGCGGGACGGCAAAGAGTCCGACGAAGACGACCATCATCTGGCAATAGGCCTCGATGAACCAGTAGAGATAGGGCACCATGCCGTGCGTTTCCGGCAGGGCCACGCCGAAGTTGCCGACGAGAAAGACCGAGGCCCAGGGCACCTCACCCCAGGCGACCGCATAGGCCGCAACGATCAGATAATAGGGGATCAGCACCTGCGCGAGCGGCCGCAGGATCGCCCAGCCGTCGCCTGCAAGCAGCGGTCCCATCTGAAAGCGCGCAAGGCTGAAGCCGGCGAGAACGACCATGGCCGCCGACCCGCCGGGGATCGGCCACAGGACCTCGTGGTGCAGGACGACCAGAAGAATAGCAAGCGCACGGATCAAGAGGTCCGTGCCGATCCGTCGCGTGGCAGTCTCGCGCCGTTCCTGGAGCGATAGCTCGGCGATCGGCAAGGTCTCCCAGGCATCCGGAACTTGCCCCAGCGCTTTTTCCAGCCCGATCGACAGCTGAACGAAGCGCAAGGAATCGCCGCCGAGCGAGACAAAGCTGTCGGACCGCTTCACCCGCTTTGGATAGAAGACCTGGGCAAAGAGCCCTTCGATACCGCCGTTATCATCATCGCCACTGGCCGCCGCCTGGCGGGCTGCCATGTTCAGTGCGTTGTAATCGATCTTGCCGCTGGCAAGCCGCGGCATCTCGGCAAGGGGCGTCGCCTTCAGGTGGGCCAATGTCAGCCCGCTTGCCTGCGCCAAGAGCCGCCTGATCTCTTCGACATCGCGGCTGCCGGCGTAAAAGGCGTGAAGGCCGGCATCGTCGCCGACAACGGCAGCGGTGATACCGCGCGCCTCGAGCCCCGCTTCCAGCACATCGTGCGCGATCCTGAGCCCGGCGATCTTGGAGATCCGCTTCATGCGGCCGACGATCTGGAACAGGCCGTCGGCATGGCGCATGGCCAGGTCGCCGGTCCGCAATTCGGCAAGGTCGGCGCCGCGGCAGAGGTCATCCCGTGAAATGGCATAGCCCATCATGACGTTCGGGCCGCGATAGACGAGTTCGCCAGCCACGCCGTCGCTTTCGATCGGCACGCCGCTCTCGCTCACGATCAGAAGGCGTCCACCTGGAATGGCGACGCCGATCCTGTCCTCGTTGCCGGAAAGCTGAGCCGGCGGCACATAGGCGATGCGGGCGGTGGCCTCGGTCTGGCCGTACATGGCGAAGAAAGCCACACCCTGGGTGCCGAGATGGTCGTTGTAGAGTCGGATGACATCAGCGCTCAGGCGGCCACCGGCGACAGTCATGAAACGCAGCTTGGCGAAGCGACGGTCGCGGAAGCCCACTTTTTCCAGCAGCTCGTAGGAGTAGGGCACGCCCGAGAGGTTCGTGCTTCCGCTTTCCGCGAGACCATCGAGAAAACCGGCATCGAGGATGGAGCCGCCGGGAATATAGAGGCTGGCGCCGACGGCCAGGTGAGAATTCAGCACCGACAGGCCGTAGGAATAATGGAGCGGCAGGATCAGGCAGCCGCGATCTTCCGCCGTCAGGCCGAGATAGTCCGCGATCGCCACAGCGTTGGCGGAAATGTTTTCCCGCGAGAGACGCACGGCCTTGCCGCAACCGGTGCTGCCCGATGTCGAGAGCATGACGGCCAGTTCGTCATGGGGCGTCCGATCGCCTTGTCGCAGATGCTCCGTGCGCCAGCGGCCATCGATGCGACGGAAGCCGAAGTCTGGCTCGAAGGCATCGACCCAGGAGCCGGCAGCGCCGTTCTTCGGGGCTTGCATGGCGACGGCATGCCCGGCGGCGAGCGCTGCCAGATAGGCGACAATCGCATGCTCGCATAGCTCGACCTCGATCGTTACCAGCCCGCGCGGACCGCGAAAGGCAAGTGCCTGGCGGGTGACCCGCTCATGGAGTTCGCGATAGGTGACGATCCGTTGCCCGGAAAAGACCAGCGCCGGCCGGTCGCCCCATTTCGCCAGATCCGCAATGAACGAGAGGGACATGCTTGACCGTCGCTGTTTGCCCGGGCGCGATGCCCGATTTAGCAGCGCCGAATATAATTGGTGACTAAAGGCGTCAAGTATAAAGATGGCGACAGTTGACAACCGTCCATTCCCCGCGACATGCGGTTGCAGTGGACGGAGGGCCGATGGAATTTAGCAACCATACCGGGCGGGAATCGCCCAGAGCCCGAAATCTTCAGACTCCCTTAAATGCAGCCTTCTCATAGTGGCGGCTTATCAAGCCAGAGATTGAGAAGCGACCGGGGGCCACGACAGAATGAACAGGCAAGTTCCAGCGGATGCCAGCCGATCGCAGGCGAGGCAGGCGGCGATCATTCTGAAGGTGGCGCATGCGATGTCGGCGCACGGGATCGCGGCCCTGCCCCGCAATTACGAGCTTGTCTACGAGGCGCTATCCGGTCGCCTGCCGGAGCTTTCCCGCGAACTCGCCGCACTCGGGCACAACCCGCAGCAGGATGCGCTGGATGCCCTGGGTCTCAGGCATCACCTCATCTCCCATGCAGCACTTGCCGCTGACCGCGCGAGAGCCGCGGGCCAGGAAGCGCTTGCCGAGATTGCCGGAAAGCTCAGGCTCGCCTTGCTGCAGAAACAGAGCTTCAAGGATGAACTGGACCATTTCGCCGGCCGCCTGGCCACGGACCCCGTTGCAGGCATGTCCGAATTCGCCGACGACGCCGCGCGACTGCGGGAAGCGGCTGGCCGTTTGACGAATGAAGAAGGCGCTCTCCAGCAGGCGCTGGAAACCAGCATGACACGTCTCGCCGAACTCGAAGGCGAGCTTGCCGAAAGCCGGCGATCCCTGACCCGCGACCCGGCCACGGGCCTGCCGAACCGCCTGGCGCTGACGGCAAAACTCGACTCGATCCTCGAAGCGGAACGGGCAGACCAGCCGGTTGCCCTGCTTCTTGCCTCGGTGGAAGGGCTGCGTGAAATGGCGGAGCACCACGGCGGCACGGTCGCCGCGAAGGCGCTTTCCAAGCTCTCGACGCTGTTTCGCAAGTCGATCAAGAAGGACGATTTCGTCGCCCGCGTGGGCCAGCAGGAGTTTGCCTTCGTGTGCCGGGATGTCAGCACCGAAAATGCCGAGGCCATTGCCCGGCGTCTGCGGCAGTCGGTGAAGGAACTGACGGTCACCCTCCCCGGACGGGCGCACACGGCCGAGACGCTTTCGCTTGCGGCCGGCATCACCCTTGCGCAACCGGCATCGACGAGCGCCGATCTGCTGACCCAGGCGGAGCAGGCCCTCGCCGGCGCACGCGATGGCGCCGGCATCCTGTGCTATTCGGCGGCCCTCGGCCGCGGCAGGGGCTACGGCCAGAGCGCCGCTTGACGCTTGCAAATCAGGCGGCGTCCGGGTGACGGCTTTCGTCGATTTCCGACGCCCTTTCACGCAGACAGCCGAGCAGCCGGAAGAATTCGGTGCGTTCACAATCGTCGAGCGCTGAGAACAGCTCATCGATCGTGCGATGGCGCGGCTGCAGTGCCGCCTCCAGCGCCAGCCGACCGCGGTCGGTGATCGAGATGATCTTCGCGCGGCGGTCTTCCGGATCCGGTTCGCGCAGGACCATGCCGTCCCGCTCCAGGCCATCGATCGCTTCGGTGACGGTTCTGGCCGCAAAGCCGAGCGCCGAGGCGATATCCGCGCAGCGACAGGGGCCGAGCGTGTTCAGATAAAACAGGAATTTGCTGCGCGCGAGCGAAACGCCTTCCTCCGACATCGATGCGTTCACCAGGCGATGAACGCAGTGGTAGAGCTCGAAGAGCCGCTCTGCGACTTCGACTTTTTCTGTCATGGCAATGTACCTCATTTGGCAACGCCAAAACGAAACAACCCGGCCCCGCGTGGGCGGGACCGGGTTGTTCGGTCAACCGTCTGGCGTGACTTACTGCTTGTTTTGGTCGGCCTCGCCGAAAGCCCTGGCGCCGCCATTGGCGATCGCGCCGGTTGCCGTCTTGTCGACGGATCTGTCTTCGATGCCCGCATAGTAGTCGCCGCGGCTTGCGGTCGCGGACACGCCGGTGCCGGCGGAGGCTTCGGCGCGGCCGGTAAAGAGCGGCGTGGAGCTAACACCCTCGTAGTAGCTTCCGCCTGCGACAGCGGCGGACGCGCCGCCGAGCATGGCCGCCGCAACGAGGATTGCGGCAAAGGACTTCTTCATCAATCTGTTCCTTGGTGGAGGTAGAAGGTCGGGGACTAGGCCCGCATAGGCGCTTGGGGTCGCCTCATAGGATCATCACGGTGATCCATCAAATCCCTTGAAATGGGGTGCGGGCCAAAACCCGCGCCCCCTCATTCATCGCCGTTAGCGCGAAATGCCCTGGTAGTATTCGCCTTCGCCGCCGATCACGCTCTTCGGCGCGACGCTGAAGTTTGCGACCGAGCCGGTGTTGGTGCGATCGACATAGCCGGCTTCGGAGCTGCCGATGGTGAAGGACGACTTGCCGGTGACGGCCGGCGTGCGCTCGGTATAGAGCGGCGTCGGGCTGACGCCTTCATAGTAGCTGCCGCCGGCAAAGGCAGCAGAAGCGCCACCGAGGATAGCGGTTGCAACGAGAGCGGCGGAAAGAGCGGTCTGGATTGCGGTTTTCATGGTCTTTGCTCCTGGGAGGCTCGTTCGGCTGAACGAGGTTTCATCAAAAATGTCCTTGGCCGGATCGGTCGTCCCTCGGAACGCGGGGCCTCTGCCACTGGCGTTCGGTCGATCGAGGCGGTCAGAAGAGCGTTCCCCGCCCTTCCGTTATTGAGATGGTCCCTCACGATGAGGATGTGTAGTATCGATTGTCGGAACGCCTTGTTCAAAAATCGATAACAATGACCTCTTGAATTCCCGACCCGCCACAGCGGTGGCAACAGCACGCCGACGCCTCTTGCCTTCCCGGCCAAGTCCGGGCAAAAGGCCGCAATGATCCAGATTTCCGGCCTTTCCGCCCGCATCGCGGGACGTCTCCTCATCGAAAACGCATCCGTGACGCTTCCGGCGGGCACGAAGGCGGGGCTCGTGGGCCGAAACGGCGCTGGCAAGTCCACGCTGTTTCGCATCATAACCGGCGAATTCGCGTCGGAAGCCGGCACGATCGCGCTACCCAAAAACGCGCGCATCGGCCAGGTCGCGCAGGAAGCGCCCGGCACAGAAGAACCGCTGATCGAGATCGTGCTCAAGGCGGACAAGGAGCGCACGGCGCTGGTCGCCGAAGCCGAGACCGCGACCGATCCGCACCGGATTGCCGAGATCCAGACGCGGCTTGCCGACATCGGCGCCCATTCGGCCGAAGCGCGTGCTGCAAGCATTCTCGCCGGCCTCGGCTTCGACCATGAAGCACAGCTGCGTCCCGCCTCGTCGTTTTCCGGTGGCTGGCGGATGCGGGTGGCGCTTGCGGGCGTACTCTTTTCCGAGCCGGATTTGCTGCTGCTCGACGAGCCGACCAACTATCTCGACCTTGAAGGCACGCTGTGGCTCGAGGATTACATCCGCCGTTATCCGCACACGGTCATCATCATCAGCCACGACCGGGACCTCTTGAACACCGCGGTCAACGCCATCGTGCATCTCGACCAGAAGAAGCTCACCTTCTATCGCGGGCCCTACGACCAGTTCGAGCGGCAGAAGGCGGAAGCCGACGAGCTGCAGATGAAGGCGAAAGCCAAGAACGACGCAGCGCGAAAGCACCTCCAGAGCTTCATCGACCGCTTCAAGGCCAAGGCCACCAAGGCGCGCCAGGCGCAAAGCCGCGTCAAGGCACTGGAGCGCATGGGCACGATTGCGGCCGTGATCGAAGACCATGTCCAGGGCTTCTCCTTCCCGGACCCGGAGAAGGAAGCGGCTTCGCCGATCATCGCCGTCACCGGCGGTACCGTCGGCTACGAGCCCGGCAAGCCCATCCTCAAGCGCTTGAACCTCCGGATCGATACGGACGACCGGATCGCGCTGCTCGGCTCGAACGGCAACGGCAAGTCCACTTTCGCCAAGTTCATCTCGGGTCGCCTCGCGCCTGAGGCGGGCGAACTGAAGATCGCTCCCAATCTCAAGGTCGGCTTCTTTGCCCAGCATCAGCTCGACGACCTGATCCCGACGCAAAGTGCTGTCGAGCACGTGCGCCGGCGCATGCCGGAAGCGCCTGAAGCCAAGGTGCGCTCACGCGTGGCGCAGATGGGGCTTGCGACGGAAAAGATGGAAACGCCCGCCAAGGATCTTTCCGGCGGCGAAAAGGCGCGGTTGCTGATGGGCCTTGCCGCCTTCGACGCGCCGAACCTTCTGATCCTCGACGAGCCGACCAACCACCTCGACATCGACAGCCGCAACGCGCTGATCACCGCGCTCAACGACTATTCCGGCGCCGTGATCCTGATTTCACACGACCGGCACCTGATCGAAGCGACGGCCGACCGGCTGTGGCTGGTGCGCGACGGTACCGTGACGAGCTATGACGGCGACCTCGAAGATTACCGCAGCCTGATTGTCGGTGGCCCCAAGGCGAAGGACGAGAAGCCGAGGCCGACCGGCGTGGACGACAGCCTTTCGAAGGCGGACCAGCGCAAGGTCAATGCCGACAAGCGCGCCTCGCTGGCGCCGCTCCGCAAGAAGATCAATGAAATTGAATCCTTGACCGGAAAGCTGGAGAAACTGATTCAGGCACTTGATGTGGAACTTGCCGATCCGGCGCTCTACGAAAAGTCGCCGGCCAAGGCTGCACAAAAGGCCAAGGAACGCTCCGACGCGGCAGCGAAACTCACGCATGCCGAAGAGCAATGGCTCGAACTTTCCGCCGAATATGAAGACGCGATGGCCGGCTGACAGAAGCCGGCCCCGCCGTCGCCTCCCCTCCGTCAGCCCAGCTCGAAAGTGGTAATTCCGTAGATTCGCGCCAGCGGCAGCCCCGGATCCGGCCCACGATACATGCGCGCGGTCTCAAACACGGGCTTGAGATTGTAGCGATCGCAAAGTGCCTTGGCCGAGGCGTTCGGTTCAGGGATATCGAGGTATACTTCGCTGCCGTTGACGCCGGCGGCAAGCTTGCGAAAGACCAGATCGGCGCCGGTCTCGGTGTCGGAAAAGAGCGGCCCGATTTTGAAGCCGTTGCGGCAGGCCCGGATCGTCCCATAGGCCGCCACCGCGCCATCGCGCAGCAGCAAGACGCTGCGCCGCCCGTCGCTCGCCTTCAGCCACTCGCGCAGAAACACCTCGCGACGCGCCGGGACGAAGCGGCGATCATAGTCGATGAGGAGCGGCATGTGCACCGGCGCGACCTCCAGCAGATCCGCGCCCGGCGGCTCGACCACGTCGATGATGCCGCCGTAGCGGATGTTCGCGTGGGCGTAGACGAAGCCGGACCGGCTATAGTTCTCCTGCTGCGCGACCACGCCGTCCAGACCGACGATGCGCCGATCGGCAACCGACATCGCCTGTTGCCACAGCTGTCGGCCAATGCCCTTGCCACGATGATCCGGCCGGGTGATGAAGAAGCCGAGAAAGCCGAAGCTTTCGTTGTACCGCGCCAGTGAGATCGCGGCGACCGGCGCCCCCTCTCCATCCGCCACCCAATAGCCCTCGGGGTCGGCTGCCCAGAAAGGCCCCGCGTCGCCGAGGCCGGGGTTCCACCCCTCTTCCGCGGCCCACTCGATCATGATGTCGAGGTCGGCTCGGCTTGCCCGACGGATCTGCTGCTGCATCGTTCACTCCTCGTTCGGGTGGTCAGACCACCCATGTCAGTCCAGTTGACGGCACGGCATCGCACGTCCACCGGTAGAGTTAGTGCGGCGACGTTGAGAGGGAATGACAATCTGTCGATTCCATCGACATCGATGTCATAGCCGTGGGCGGAGCGGCGGCTTGCTCCCGGTGTGCAATCTGCTACAAGAGCCGACAATAAGTCATACAAATCGAGCGGAACACCATGGCCCCCATCAATATTGCGCTTGTCGGCATCGGCAAGATCGTTCGCGACCAGCACCTTCCGGCGATCGCCAAGAACAGCGACTATCAGCTGATTGCCGCCGCGAGCCGACATGGGACGGTCGATGGCATCGACAATTTCAAATCGATCGAGGCGATGCTCGACGCGGTTCCTGCGATTGAAGCCGTGTCGCTCTGCATGCCGCCGCAGTATCGCTACGAGGCAGCTCGCGTCGCGCTCGACGCCGGTAAGCACGTGTTTCTGGAAAAGCCGCCGGGCGCGACGCTCAGCGAGGTCGCGGACCTCGAGGCGCTGGCAGCATCGAAGGGGCTGTCGCTGTTTGCAAGCTGGCACTCCCGCTACGCGCCGGCCGTGGAAGCTGCAAAGTCCTTCCTGGCAACGACGACGATCAAGGATGTCCAGGTCATCTGGAAGGAAGACGTGCGGCACTGGCACCCGAACCAGGAATGGATCTGGGCGGCCGGGGGCCTCGGGATCTTCGATCCGGGCATCAACGCGTTGTCGATCGTCACCCACATCCTGCCACGCCCGCTGTTCGTAACGTCGGCCGTGCTCGAATTCCCGGAAAATCGTGACGCGCCGATCGCCGCCAACATCACCTTCACCGACGGCCAAAAATTGCCGGTCGCGGCGGAATTCGACTGGCGCCAGACAGGCAAGCAGAGCTGGGACATCGTTGCCCGCACGGCGGCGGGCGAGATGGTGCTGTCGGAAGGCGGCGCCAAGCTCTCCATCGATGGCAAGCTCGTGCACGAGGAGCCGGAGCAGGAATATCCGATGCTCTACCGGCGCTTCGCCGAAATCGTCAAAGCCGGGAAGTCGGACGTCGATCTGGCGCCGTTGCGCCACGTCGCAGATGCCTTCATGCTCGGCAAGCGCAAATTCGTCGAGGCCTTCCACGACTGATCTTCCGGACATGCCGGAAACAAAAAGCCCGCGGTCTCGTCCGCGGGCTTTTTTGTCGTAACGCTTGTGAACTCAGGCCTTCTTTTCCCAGCGACCATCGCGGTTCTGCTGCCAGTAGGTCAAGGTGTGGCCCTCGCCCTTCAGCCGCTTCCAATGGCCGCGCGCGCCTTCCAGCTGTTCCTGGTCATAGCCGTCGAACATGAAGACGATGCGCTCATAGGCCGAAACGTCAGGCGGGCTCGCGCCATCGATGACGAAACGCACCGTCGCCGCATTGGCATTGCCGTCGTCGGCGACGAGCAACACCGGCTGATCCGCCGCAAAGTCCCCGGCGTCAGTGCCATGCGGCAGGAAACTCTCGTCGCGATAGACCCAGAGATGCGTATCGAGCGCATCGCGGCGTTCGGCATCGACCGTCTGTACGACCACGCGCCAGCCGCGCTCGACACTCTTGTCGAGCAGCGGCGGCAGCGCGTCTTCCAGCTTCGATTCCGTCAGGTGGTAGAACAGGATCTCGGTCATGCCGATTGCCTCCCGCCTTTCATCACGTCCGGCATTGCCGATCAGGCCTCGTAGCTCGCCCGCACCAGCTCATCGAGCAGCCGCACGCCGAAGCCCGAACCCCAGGACTGGTTGACCTCGTCGGTCGGCGCGCCCATGGCGGTGCCAGCGATGTCGAGATGCGCCCAGGGGGTATCCTTGACGAAGCGCTTGAGGAACTGCGCCGCGGTTACCGCGCCACCGTGGCGGCCGCCGGTGTTCTTCATGTCGGCGAACTTGCTGTCGATCATCTTGTCGTATTCCCGGCCGAGCGGCATGCGCCACAGGGGCTCGTGCGTCGCTATGCCGGCGGCAAGAAGCTGCCCCGCCAGACGGTCGTCGTTGGAGAACAGGCCGGCATGATGCGTTGCAAGTGCGACCATGATCGCGCCGGTCAGGGTCGCGAGATCGATGATCGCCTGCGGCTTGAAGCGATCGTTGCAGTACCAGAGCGCATCACACAGCACGAGACGGCCTTCGGCGTCGGTGTTGATCACCTCGATCGTCTGACCGGACATGGAGGTCACGATATCACCCGGGCGCTGCGCACTGCCGTCGGGCATGTTTTCCACAAGGCCGATGATGCCGATGGCGTTGACCTTGGCTTCGCGGGCGGCGAGCACGTGCATGAGGCCGGTGACGGCGGCCGCACCACCCATGTCGCCCTTCATTTCCTCCATGCCGGCAGCCGGCTTGATCGAGATGCCGCCGCTGTCGAAGACGACGCCCTTGCCGACGAAGGCAAGCGGACGGTCCTTGGACTTGCCGCCCTTCCACTGCATGATGACGAGGCGCGGCGGGCGGCTCGACCCTTGCGCGACGCCGAGCAGCGCGCCCATGCCGAGCTTCTTCATTTCCTTTTCGGTGAGGATCTCCACCTCGACGCCGAGCTTTTCCAGCTCCTTCGCCTTGGCGGCAAACTCGACCGGGCCCAGCACGTTGGCCGGTTCGTTCACCAGATCGCGGGCGAGAAACACGCCTTCGGCAACGGCCTGCGCCGCCGTGAACGCCTTTTTCGCCGCGATGACCGTGCCGGTGACGATCGTCACCTTGGTCGGCTTGCCGGATGGCTTCGCGTCGTCGTCGGCCTTCTTGGTCTTGTAGCTGTCGAAGGCGTAGGCATTCATCTCCATGCCGAGTGCGAAGTCCGCTGCCGCCTTTCCGGTCACGTTGGCGTCGGGCGCGTCGATGAAGACCGTCACCTTGTCGACCGAACCAAGCTTCGCAGCGACGGCCCCGCCGGCCTTCAGCCAGTCATGGTCCGTCAGCGCATCCGCGTCTCCAAGACCGAGCACGACGATTCGATCGGCGGGCGAGCCATGCGGCGCGACGATGTCGAGGGAGGAGAACGCCTTGCCGGTAAACTTCTTGATCTTCGCCGCCCTTGCGACGACGTTCTCGGGGTCGGCGACATCGGCGCCGGCAGCCGCCGACGCGCCCGCGCTCTTCAGCAGAACGGCGACGCCACCGCTCGGCTTATGGGACTTGGCAAAGGTGAACTCAAACTTCATCGACATTGAAAACTCCGGGTATTTCCTGTCTGGACGCAACCCTTTGGATCGAATGGATCTTTCCGGGAGATCGAGCGCCAGCCCAAGGGGATCTAGGCCGCACAACGCAACCGGACGACACGGCAAGGCTTATGGCAAGCCGGCCTGTTACCGGGCGGTTACAGTGGCAAATATTCGCATCATTCGCCACCGTCAAAGCTGTGGCCGGCACCCTTCTCGCTTTTCAACCGCTTGGCAAGATGCCCGCAGATGTTTACATGCGGTTAACCGAGGTTCTTCGCCTTAAATTATCCCTGTTGCTGCACAATTCGAGCAGCACGGGTGGCTGGCAAAGAACCGGGCTTCGGTTTACGGACATGGGCGAAATCCGGTTCGATAACCGCCGCCGGAACAGAAACATGAGCAGGATTTTGGACCGGACACGGGCATGAAGCTGATCGAACGCTACATATTCCGGCGTGCCGTGATCATGTTCCTCGCGACGCTCCTGCCGTTGCTTGGCATCACCTGGACGACTCAGGCGCTGACCAACGTCAACCTCGTCACCGACAACGGCCAATCCGTGCTCGCCTTCGCCAAGGTGGCGACCCTCATCCTGCCTTCCGTCATCACGATCATCCTGCCGTTTGCGCTGGTGATCGGCGTCACGCAGACGCTGACGACGATGAACACCGATTCGGAGCTGACGGTCCTCAACGCCGCCGGCAGCTCGCGCATGGCGATCATCCGGCCGGTGGTCTACCTGGCATTGGGCCTCAGCGTGCTTTCCTTCGTGGTCGACAATTTCGTCGAGCCCTATTCGCGTATGGCCTTGCGCAAGATGCTGGCAACCGCCAACGCGGATCTGCTGTCGTCCGTCGTGCAGGAGAACACCTTCCGCAAGGTCGCAGACAATCTTTATGTCCAGGTTGGCGCGCGGCGGGGCGGCGGCGTGCTGCAGGGCATCTTCGTCGCCGATTCGCGCAATCCGAGCTTCGAGCTCGTCTATTATGCCCGCGAAGGCGCCATCGACGACAAGAGCTCGGCCCTGGTGATGAAAGACGGGGAAGTGCAGCGCAAGCTCCCCGACGGCAGCGTGTCGATCATCAAATTCGACTCCTACGCCTTCGATCTCGCCGACATGACCAAGACGACGCGCGAGGCGACCATTCGGGCAAAGGACCGCGACCTTCCCGGCCTGATCAATCCGGACCCGGAAGATCACGTCTACAAGAACAATCCGCTCGCCTTTACCGCCGAGCTCAACCGTCGCTTCACGGAATGGACCTTCCCCCTTCTCTTCGGCCTGATTGCGCTGGTCTTCAGCAGTGACGCACGCTCCCACCGCGAAGCTCGGCTTCATCCGATGGTCAGCGCGCTCGGCATGGCCCTGCTCATCCGCTGGATGACGTTCTATGCCGGCAACAGCGCCGAGGACTCCGTCTGGTTCGTGCCGTTGATGTATGCCGTGCCGCTGATGGCGGGCGCCCTCTGCATTCACCAACTCGTCAGCAACAGGCGACTGGACATTCCGATGACCGGGCAGGAAAAGCTGCAGGAACTCCTGGTTCGCCTGCGCCTGATGCGGCCTGACGCCGAGAAAGGGCAGCCGTCATGATGGGCACGCTCGGCCGCTACTTCTTCATGCGCTACGTGATCACGACGTTCTGGTTCCTCGTCGGGATCTTCTCGCTGGTCTTCATCATCGACTTCAGCGAACAGGCAAGCCGGCTGGCAAACCTGCCGCGCTACAGCATCTCCGGCGCCCTGTTGATGACCGCGCTCCGGATCCCGCTGATCCTGCAGCAGACGATACCCTTCGTCGCGCTGTTTTCGGCCATGGCGGCGCTGATTTCGCTCAACCGCCGCTACGAGCTGGTCGTGACCCGCGCAGCCGGTATTTCCGTCTGGCAGTTCCTGCGGCCCTTCATCCTCGGCTCCTTCCTCTTCGGCGTGCTGGCGGTCGTGGCGCTCAACCCGCTTGCTGCCTGGGGAACGAAGCGCGGCGAGGCGCTTTTGGCCGAATGGGGCTCCACGCGGAACGCCGATGCCGGCTCGATCCCGTGGCTGCGGCAGATCTATAACGGCACGGACACGATCATCGGCGCGCGCTCAGTTCAGGACAACGGCACGACGCTTCTCAACGTCACCGTCATCCACTTTGATCCACAGGGTACGATCATTCTGAGACAGGATGCGGCGTCGGCGAAACTCGAAGATGGTTACTGGCTTCTTAACGACGTCACGGAAACGCGCAACGGGCAGCTTCCGCAACGTTTGAAAACAGCACAGCTGGCCACCAATCTTAAGCCCGAGTTTGTTCAGGAACGTCTTGCAAAGGCTGATTCCATTCAGTTTTTCGACCTGCCGCGCAAGATCGAAGTGGCCCGCTCCTTCGGTTTTTCGACCAACGGCATGGAAACTCAATTCCACTCAATGTTGTCGTTGCCGCTGCTGCTCGTCGCCATGACGCTGATCGCCGCTTGCGTGTCGCTGAAATTTAGCCGGTTTAACCAATCGCGCTCCGTAATTCTCGGTGGCATCCTTTCAGGCTTCGTGCTTTATGTCGTCACCGTGCTTGTCAAAGCATTCGGGAGCAGCGGCATTGTGCCTCCTTTCGTTGCAGCCTGGTTGCCAGTTGTTGTAGCGATGGCGCTGGGCTCGACGATTCTTTTAAATCAGGAGGATGGCTAGTGGCGGTAGTGAACCGCAAACGTATAAGGCTGATCAACGCTGCCCTGCTTGCAGGCGTGGCGCTGCAGACACTTGCCATGGGAATGAGTGCGCCTGCAATGGCGCAGCAGGCTTCGGACCGCCTCGATTCGTTGCGCCCGAACATGCCGGAAGACGCCAAGCTGCTTCTGTCCGCCAATGAGCTCGTCTACAACAAGGACGCCGAAAAAGTGATCGTGCGCGGCAACGTGCAGATCGATTACGGCGGCTACAAGATGGTGGCCCGTCAGGTCGAGTACGACCAGAAGAATGGCCGCATCTATGCATCCGGGGAAATCCAGTTCATCGAGCCCGGCGGCAATGTCGTCTATGCCGACAAAATGGATGTCACCGACGATTTCGGGGACGGTTTCCTCGAGCAGATGCGCATCGAAACCACCGATCTGACGCGGCTTGCTGCCACGAGCGGCGAGCGCCGGAACGGCGAAGAATTCATCCTGAACGAGGCCGTCTATACGGCTTGCACGCCGTGCTCGACCAAGCCGGACCATCGCTCGCTGTGGCACATCAAGGCGCAGCGCGTCATCCAGAACGGCCGCACGCGGACCATCCGTCTGGAGAACGCCCGCTTTGAGCTGTTCGGCAAGCCGATCGCCTATATTCCGGTCATGGAGCTGCCGGACCATACCGTCAAGCGCAAGAGCGGTTTCCTGTTCCCGACGTTCCGCTCGGCCCAAAAGCTTGGTGTTGGTGTCGGCGTCCCCTACTACTGGGCGATCTCGCCCTATATGGACGCGACGGCCACGCTTACCGGCCTGACACGGCAGGGATTCCTGCTGGAGGGAGAATTCCGCCAACGGTTCCACAACGGCTTCCATACGCTGAACTTCGCCGGCATCAGCCAGCTCGATAAGGGCAAGTTCACGCCCGGCACCGTCGACGCGATGCATACCAATCGCGGCATGATCGCGTCGAAGGCTGAGTTCGAGATCAATCCGCGCTGGACCTTCGGCTGGAACGTACTCGTCCAGTCCGACGCCAACTTCGCCAAGACCTACGAGCTGTCGACGTTCGACGGCACCACCTATACGAACCAGGCCTACCTGACGGGGCTCGGCAAGCGGAACTACTTCGATCTGCGCGCCTTCTACTTCGACATTCAGGACGCCGACGCCAACAGCATCGAGGAAAACCAGCAGCCGGCGGCGCAGGTCCTCGACTATTCCTACAAGGCGCCTGATCCCGTGCTGGGCGGCGAACTTTCCGCGACGTTCAACTTCACGAACGTGAAGCGCAACCGGCTCGACGCGTTTACCCAACCGGGCGTGGTCCGCTTCCGCGGCCTAGAAGGCACCTCGCACCGCCTGACCGGCGAGCTCGAGTGGAAGCGCACCTTCATCGCCCCGGGCGGCTTGGTCCTCACGCCGCTGCTGGCGGCGCGCGGCGATGCCATCGGGCTGAACATGGACAATCCGGGTCCGGCCTATACCGGCGACTTCAACACGAGCGATGCGGCAACGCGGCGCATGTTGACCGCAGGCCTCGAAGCCCGCTACCCGATCCTGTTCGTCGGCGAGGACAGCAGTCACGTTGTCGAGCCGATAGCACAGCTCTACGCGCGCCCGAACGAGCAATATGCCGGTGGCCTGCCGAACGAAGACGCGCAGAGCTTCGTGTTCGACGCAACGAACCTCTTTGACCGCGACAAGTTCTCCGGTTTCGACCGGATCGAGGGCGGCACCCGCGCCAATGTCGGCTTCCGCTACACAGGGACCTTCGACAGCGGCTACGGCCTGCGTGGCATCGTCGGCCAGTCGTTCCATCTGGGTGGCCTGAACTCGTTTGCGACGGACGACCTGGTCAAGGCCGGGGCGAATTCCGGTCTTGAGACCAAGAGCTCTGACTACGTTGCCATGTTCGGCATCGACGCACCGTCCGGCCTGATGGCGAGCGTTTCCGGCCGCCTCGACGAAAAGGACCTGTCGCTGCGCCGCGCCGATACCACCGTCGGCTATCTCGGCACGACTTGGCAGGCCGCGATGACCTATACGCGCATCGAAGCGCAGCCGCTCTACGGATCTCTGTCCAACCAGGACGAAATCCAGACCGCCGCCGCCTACCGGTTCCACGACTATTGGTCGGTGTTCGGCGCGATCACCTATGACATCAACAAGGATGTCATCTCACGCAACGGTTTCGGCATCACCTACGACGATCAGGACACGCTGTTCTCGATCGTCTACAAGCAGGAACGCGATACCGATGCCAATGTCGCAAACGACTGGTCGATCGGCGCGAGAATCAGCTTCCGTACGCTCGGCGACGTGAACGTCGGCGACACCAAGTTCGAAGAGCTCGACTATTATTGATATCGTCAAGCGAGTGGGCGAGCCAAAAGTTCGCCCATTCGTCGATATCGGCACCGTCAAACGGTCTTGTCATCGTTTGGCCGCATGTATTATGCATTCCCTCCGACAAGATAAGGCAACGGCGCAAGGCCGGCAGGCGGACAAAGCCTGTCGACGGTGATAGTCCGGGATATAGGAAAAGAGAATGGGCGGGAAAATGTCGATCTTGAGGACACTGTCGGTACTGGCTTTGGCCGGCACCTTGAGCGTTGCAATATGCTCCGGAGCTCAGGCAGCAGCGAGCACGGTCAAGGTAACGGTCAACAACACGGTGATTACCTCCGGCGACATCGCCAAGCGCGTGGCCTTCCTTCGCCTGCAGCGCCAGAAGGGCGGCAACGACGAAGCCAAGAAGCAACTCGTCGACGAAGTTCTCAAGCGTGCCGAGATCGCACGCATCGGCCAGTCCGTCAGCACGCAGGAAGTCGATGCCGCCTATGCGCGCTTCGCCTCGGGCAACAAGCTTTCGACCGAGCAGCTCGGCAAGATTCTCGATCAGGCCGGCGTCGGCTCCGAACATTTCAAGCAATTCATCGCCGTGCAGATGAGCTGGCCGCGTGCGGTCAACTTCCGTTACGGCAGCTCTAACCGCCTCCAAGGCGCCGACCTCGTCAAGCGCATGATGGAAGGCGGCGGACAGAAGCCGGTGACCACCGAGTATTTCCTGCAGCAGGTGATCTTCGTCATTCCCGAGAAGAAGCGCGGCGCGATCACCGCGAAGCGGCAGGCGGAAGCCAACGCCTCGCGCGCTCAGTTCCCGGGCTGCGAAACCTCGAAGGTGTTTGCCGCCAACTATCGCGACGTGTCGATCCGCAGCCTCGGCCGTATGCTTGCCCAGCAGCTGCCTGACGAATGGAAGCCGCTGATCGAGAAGGCCGGCGAGAACGGCACCACCGGAACCCGCGTGACAGAAAAGGGCGTCGAGTACCTGGCGATCTGCAAGAAGCGTGAGGTGAACGACGACACCGCCGCCGAAATCGTCTTCCGCGCCGAGGATATCGGCAAGAAGAAGGCCGGTGGCGAAGACCCGAACAGCGAGAAGTACCTCGAGGAGCTGCGCAAGAAGGCGCAAATCGTCAACAAGTAATCACGACGGAAACATGCGCGAAACTACCGGCGGGCCCCTCGCCCTGACCATGGGCGACCCGGCCGGTATCGGGCCGGACATCAGCCTCTCGACTTGGCTCGGCCGCCGCGATCATGCGACGGCCCCCTTCCTTTTCATCGGCGATCCCGCAGTCCTTGCCGCACGCGCCTCGATGCTCGGCTACACGGTGTCCATCCGCGAGACGGATTGCGCCGACGCCCTCTCCCGCTTCGACACGGCGCTGCCGGTCCTGCCGCTTGCCTGCCCTGCCCCGGTCAAGGCCGGCGAGCCCGACACCGTCAATGCCAGCGCCGTGATCGGGGCGATCGACACGGCCGTGCGACTGGTGACCGCCGGACAGGCCTCGGCCGTGGTCACGAACCCGATCGCCAAGGCGGTTCTCTATGACGCCGGCTTCCGCTTCCCGGGCCATACCGAATATCTCGCCGATCTTGCCGAAAAGGCGACGGGACAGCCGGTGCTGCCGGTGATGATGCTGGCCGGACCGAAGCTGCGCGCCGTTCCCGTCACCATCCATATCCCCTTGAAGGACGTGCCGGAGCAACTGACGCCGGACCTCATCTACCGCACCTGCGCGATTACTGCGGCCGACCTTCGCAATCGTTTCGGACTTCGACAGCCACGGCTCGCGATCGCCGGGCTGAACCCGCATGCGGGCGAAAACGGTGCGCTCGGTCTCGAGGACGACGCCGTCATCCGGCCCGTCATCGACAGGCTGCGTGCCGAGGGTATCGATGCGGTCGGCCCGCTGCCGGCAGATACGATGTTCCATGATCGCGCACGCGCCACCTACGACGTGGCCATCTGCATGTATCACGACCAGGCGCTGATCCCGGCCAAGGCGCTCGGCTTCGACGATAGCGTCAACGTCACGCTCGGTCTTCCCTTCATCCGCACGTCGCCCGACCACGGCACGGCCTTCGGCCTTGCCGGCAAGGGCGTCGCCCGCGACGACAGCCTTCGGGCCGCGCTCGACCTTGCCGCATCGCTTGCGGCCAATATGCCAGGAGATACCCGCTGATGGCCGCCCTTGACGGTCTTCCTCCGCTACGCGACGTAATCCAGCGTCACGGCCTCGATGCCAAGAAGGCGCTCGGCCAGAACTTCCTGCTCGATCTCAACCTGACGCAGAAGATCGCGCGGACCGCCGGTTCGCTCGAAGGGGCAACGGTCATCGAGGTCGGCCCCGGACCGGGAGGCCTCACCCGCGCCATCCTCGCGCTCGGTGCCAAGAAGGTCATTGCGATTGAGCGGGACGCGCGCTGCCTGCCGGCACTTGCCGAAATCGGCGCGCATTATCCCGATCGGCTACAGGTCATCGAAGGCGATGCTTTGAAGACGTCGTCCGAGACGCTTGCCGACGATGGGCCGGTCAAGATCATCGCCAACCTGCCCTACAATGTCGGCACTCAGTTGCTCGTTAACTGGCTGCTGCCCGAGCGCTGGCCGCCCTTCTGGCAGTCGCTGACGCTGATGTTCCAGCGCGAAGTGGGCCTGAGGATCGTCGCCGACGCGGATGACGACCACTATGGCCGCCTCGGCGTGCTCTGTGGTTGGCGCACAAAGGCGCGGATGGCATTCGACGTGCCGCCGCAGGCCTTTACGCCACCACCGAAGGTGACGTCGTCCGTGGTCCATCTGGAGCCGGTGGAAAACCCGATCCCCTGCTCGGTCGCGGCGCTCGAGAAAGTGACGCATGCAGCCTTCGGCCAGCGCCGCAAGATGCTGCGGCAGAGCCTGAAGCCACTCGGTGGCGAGGCGCTGCTTGCCAAGGCCGATATCGACCCGCAGCGACGCGCCGAAACACTTTCGGTGGAAGAGTTCTGTCGCCTGGCCAACTGCCTCTGAGCGGGCATATGGATCGCAAGGCGCGCGCTACAAATAGCGTGAATCAAAAATGGCTCCTCACGGAGCCATTTCTTTTGAAGCCTTAGAAGGGGTTTTCGGTCAGCAGCCCGTTGACGAAATCGAACAGGCCGGGGCGCCGGTCGCGGCGCAGGCGTTCGGCCTCGACGATCGCACGCACGGACGCAAAGGCGCGGTCGAGGTCGTCGTTGAGCACGATGTAATCATACTCCCGCCAGTGCTCGATCTCGGCGCGCGAGTTGGCAAGGCGCGTGGCGATCACCTCTTCGCTGTCTTCGGCGCGACGATGCAGGCGTGACTGCAGTTCAGCCATTGACGGCGGCAGGATGAAGATCGAGACGACGTCGCCCGCCATCTTCTCCTGGAGCTGCTGCGCGCCCTGCCAGTCGATATCGAACAGCATGTCCCGGCCCGCGGCCATGGCCGCCTCGACCGCATCGCGCGGCGTGCCGTAGAAGTTGCCGTGCACCTCCGCCCATTCGAGCAGCGAGTCGGTGGACCTCAGCGCCTCGAACTCGCGGATCGACTTGAAGTGATAATGCCGTCCATCGATCTCGCTTGGTCGCCGCTGACGCGTCGTCACGCTGACCGAAATGCTCATCTCCGGATCGGCTTCCAGTAGATTGCGCGCAATGGTCGACTTGCCTGCGCCCGACGGCGAGGAAATGACGAGCATCAGCCCACGACGGGCGATCTTGATGGGCGAAGGGGTCGCCGGGTTCATACCTTACTCCAGATTCTGGACCTGTTCGCGGAACTGGTCGATGACGACCTTCAGCTCGATGCCGGCGGCAGACACAGCGGCCGCGTTGGACTTGGAACAGATCGTATTCGATTCTCGGTTAAATTCCTGTGCGAGGAAATCGAGCTTGCGCCCGACGGGACCGCCCTTCGACAGAAGCTCCCGGGCGGCAACGATGTGGGAACCAAGCCGGTCGATCTCTTCGCGAAGATCCGCCTTGGTGGCGAGCAAAGCGACTTCGGCATGGAGCCGGTCCCGGTCGAGCGACGAGCCGTTGTCCATCACCAGAGCCACCTGCTGCGCCAGCCGATCGGCAATCGCAGCGGCGCTACGTGACGGGTCGGACTCGACCGTCGCCGTCAGCCGCTCGATCGTCTCGACCTGTCCCAGCAGGATCTGACAGAGTGCCGCGCCCTCGTCTTCTCGCATCGCGCGCAAATCGGCGAGCGCACCCACCAGACCTGCCAGGATACCGGCATCGAGCGCCGCACGCTCTTCTTCGCTTTCTTCCGGCTCGCGGAAGTCGACGATGCCGCGGATCGAGAGAAGCGTGTCGAACCGGAGTGGCGCGGGATCGACGAGATCACCGAGCTGGCCGCGCAGGTTCAGCACCGCCGTCAAGGCTGCCTGGTTGACCACGGCCTCGACGGCCGCCTCGCCGCCGCTGACGGAGAGGCCGATCTGAAGATTGCCACGGGAAAAATACTCCGCTGCGAGCTTGCGCGCCTCGGGCTCGAAGCGCTCGAGCCCCTGCGGCAGGCGCAGCCTGAGGTCCAGGCCCTTGCCGTTGACGGAGCGCAGCTCCCAGGCCCAACGACGGCGGCCGCTGCTGCCTTCTCTCCGGGCAAAGCCGGTCATCGATTGGAGCGGCATCATCACCTCCGTTGCGGTTTCAGCAGAAGCAATAAGGCGACGGCGCGGCATCCCGCAAGGGATATCCGCGCCGTGATTCGTCCGTCCACAATGCAAGCACCGCTGCGCGGCTATGCGCCGCCAGCCGCCGGCGTTATTGCGGCTGCGTGGCTGCCGGCTCGGCGGTGCCCGCGTCAGCCGCAGCCTTCGCCGCTTCTGCCGCCCGCTCTGCCTCGACCTTGCGCCAGCGGCGGACATTGGCATTGTGCTCGTCGAGCGTCTCGGCAAAGACGTGGCCGCCCGTGCCATCGGCAACGAAGTAAAGCTCAGGCGTGCGCGACGGATTGGCGACCGCTTCCAGCGCTGCACGACCAGGATTGGCGATCGGCGTCGGCGGCAGCCCCTTGATGATATAGGTGTTGTAAGGCGTCTGCTTGTCGATGTCCGACTTCAGGATCGGCCGGTCGGCCGGCTTACCGTCACCGCCGAAGATGCCATAGATGATCGTCGGGTCGGATTGCAGCCGCATGCCCTTGTCGAGCCGGTTGATGAAGACGGAGGCGACGCGCGGACGCTCGTCGGCGCGACCGGTTTCCTTCTCCACGATCGAGGCAAGCGTCACGAGCTCCTCAACCGTCGACACCGGCAGGTTGGGATCGCGCTTTTCCCAGATCTGGCCGACCAGCACCTTCTGGGCTGCGGCCATCTGCTGGACGATCTCGCCGCGCTTGGTGCCGCGCGTGAACTTGTAGGTGTCCGGCATCAGCGTGCCTTCCGGCGGCAGCTCCGTCGGCAGGTCGCCGACGAGCACCGGATCGTCGGCCAGCCTGTGGAACATCTGCTTGACGGTCAGGCCTTCCGGCAGGGAGACGGAGTAGAGGATCGACTTGCCCGACTTCAGGAGCTGCATGACCTCCTGCATCGACGAGCCGGCCTTGATCTCATATTCGCCGGCCTTCAGCGTCTCATTGTCGAGGTAGGCTTCGGAAACGAAACGGAAAACGCGCGCATCGGTGATGATGTTGCCGCGCTCGAGCCCGCTGGCGATCTCGCTCATGCCGGCGCCGCCCCGGACGATGAAGTTCTGGTTCGCCTGCAGCGGACCCGGCTTTTCGTACTGGTGCATCGCATAATAGACCGTGCCGGCAGCGGCGAGCGCTGCAAAGACAATGACGGTCATGACAAAGTTCAGGAAGATCACGACCTGGCTACGGGCCTTGCGCGATCGTTTCGGCGGTTGCGGCACTTTTTCCGGACGCAG
The DNA here is from genome assembly GCF_026672675.1 of Ensifer sp. SL37. NCBI lineage: Bacteria > Pseudomonadati > Pseudomonadota > Alphaproteobacteria > Hyphomicrobiales > Rhizobiaceae > Ensifer > Ensifer sp. SL37. Next base: position 206,123 of record NZ_JAPPRN010000006.1, read on the forward strand.
GGCCTCGTTTGCCGATTTCGGAATGATCGGTCCGTTGCTCGCGTTTTCACTGCGGCCAAATTGCGCCGCGCCGTTATCGTTTGAGTCGCTCACGATTATCCCGAACCCGAAATTCGCGGCCTCATTCTCTTCCTGCTTCCGGTGCGAATTTCGGACTGGACCGTGGCAGGCATAGGTCAAATTTATAAAACGGTGCCGCCCAGAAGGCCGACGTCCGCAGTTACTCAAAAATCCGCAGTCGGTGCAATCTCACCGAAGAACCACAGAAATGTGTCGAATCACCGTCCGTTCAAGAGAACGCGGCGGACGACCGACACTTTAATCCGGAACCACGGCCCGCGGCAAAAACCCGGCAAACCGCAATTCCAGGCAATGACTGAAGGGCAATCTGACAGATATGCCTTGCGCGAACATCGCGGTCGGCGAGCGCCGTCTTCCGTGACGACGCCTCCTCCCACCACATGCTTGTAGCGAGCAATACGGCAAAAGCTGGATCATCGCGCCGCCTTTGACGGTCGGCGCGACAATTGGCTCAAGCGACGCTCCGGGCGCGCGATCAGGCGCCGGTGTAGCGGCGCAGGACCAACGAGGCGTTGGTGCCGCCGAAGCCGAAGGAATTCGAGAGCGCCACGTTGATTTCGCGCTTGCGCGCGACATGCGGCACGAGGTCGATCTTCGTCTCGATCGACGGATTGTCGAGGTTCAGCGTCGGCGGCGCAATGTTGTCGCGGATCGCCAGTGCCGAGAAGATCGCTTCCACCGCGCCGGCAGCGCCGAGCAGATGGCCGATGGCCGACTTGGTCGAGGACATCGAGATCTTCGACGCGTGTTCGCCGACCAGGCGCTCGACGGCGCCAAGCTCGATCGTGTCGGCCATGGTGGAGGTGCCGTGGGCGTTGATGTAGTCGATATCGGCAGCCGTCAGGCCGGCTCGCTTCAGCGCCATCTGCATGCAGCGATAGGCACCGTCGCCATCTTCCGACGGAGCGGTGATGTGAAACGCATCGCCCGAAAGGCCGTAGCCGACGACTTCCGCATAGATCTTGGCGCCACGGGCCTTGGCATGCTCGAGCTCTTCGAGGATGACGACGCCGGCGCCCTCGCCCATGACGAAACCGTCACGGTCGATATCGTAGGGGCGCGAGGCCTTCTGCGGATCGTCATTGTGCTGGGTCGATAGCGCCTTGCAGGCGGCAAAGCCGGCGAGCGAGATCCGGCAGATCGGCGATTCCGCACCACCGGCCACCATGACGTCGGCATCGCCGAGCGCGATCAGGCGGCTCGCATCGCCGATCGCATGCGCGCCGGTCGAACAGGCGGTGACGACAGAGTGGTTCGGACCGCGCAGCTTGTGGCGGATCGACACCTGGCCCGAGGCAAGATTGATGAGCCGGCCGGGAATGAAGAACGGTGAGATGCGGCGGGGGCCCTTGTCGCGCAGCGTGTAGCCGCCTTCGACGATGCCTTCGAGACCGCCGATGCCCGAACCGATCAGCACGCCGGTCGCGATCTGGTCTTCATCGTTCTCCGGCTTCCAGCCGGCATCGGCCAGCGCCATGTCGGCCGCAGCCATTGCGTAGACGATGAATGGATCGACCTTGCGCTGCTCCTTCGGCTCCATCCAGTCGTCGGCATTGAAGGTAGCATCGGTGCCGTCGCCGAAGGGAATGCGGCAGGCAATCTTGGCAGGAAGGTCCTCGACCTCGAATTCGGTCACCTTGCGCGCGGCATTGTGCCCGGCAAGCAGGCGCGCCCACGTCGCCTCAGTTCCGCAACCCAAGGGAGATACCATGCCGGTACCGGTGATAACGACACGTCTCATAGTCCGCGACCCACCCTGACTTTTCCATTTCAGAGCCGGATCGGACCACGTGTAACGAACCCGATCCGGGCATCCATTTTAAGGTTCTTATTCACGATCAGAGGGATATGCGGGAAACGCTTGCTGATCGAAATCCCCGCTCAGCGCGGGATAGCCCACTTCCCTGGGCTGAAACGGGCCGCTTTAGGCGGCCCGTCCACGGCCGAAGCCGCTTTAAGGTATTAGGCCTGAGCCTTTTCGATGAACTTGACGGCGTCGCCGACAGTCAGGATCGAGTCAGCAGCGTCGTCCGGGATTTCAACGCCGAATTCTTCTTCGAAAGCCATGACCAGTTCGACGGTGTCGAGCGAGTCCGCGCCGAGGTCGTCGATGAAGCTTGCGCCTTCGCTGACCTTTTCGGCGTCGACGCCAAGATGATCAATAACAATTTTCTTTACGCGTTCTGCGATATCGCTCATGTCGGAGTTCCTCGACCTTCGTTTCTGTAGGCGCCTATTCCGGCACCGGTACTCTTCTGTAAGCCTGATAGACCAAGACGGCCCACCCGGCAATCCATCCAACCGGAACTGCGGCAAACCCAAGGCAGCCAAGGCTGCCGGGCACCTGGCGGGACCGGTCGACTGCTAACAGTCATGGCCCGATTAACACGGTTTAACGCTGTCGCAAAGTCCGAAAATGCCTGTCATTCGCTTGCTCAACATTGAATTTCAGGCATTTGGCAGGCGGCGTCCCGGGACGTTGAAGATCGCCCACCGCACAATCTCGGCGGGCGGCCCATCCCGGAAAGCGGATCAGATCATGGCCATGCCGCCATTGACGTGAATCGTCTGGCCGGTGACGTAGCCCGCTTCGTTGGAAGCGAGGTAAACGACCGCCGAAGCGATTTCAGCGCCGGTGCCCATCCGCTTCATCGGGATCGCGCCCATGATCGCGTCCTTCTGCTTGTCGTTGAGCTTGCCGGTCATCGCGCTTTCGATGAAGCCCGGAGCCACGCAGTTGACCGTGACGTTGCGCGTCGCGATTTCCTGGGCCAGCGACTTGGAGAAGCCGATCATGCCGGCCTTGGAGGCGCAGTAGTTCGCCTGGCCGGGGTTGCCGGTGACGCCGACGATGGAGGTGATGTTGACGATGCGGCCGAAACGGCGACGCATCATCGGATGGGTGAGTTCGCGCGTCAGGCGGAACACGGCCGTCAGGTTCACTTCGAGAACGGCATCCCAGTCCTCGTCGCTCATGCGCACGAAGAGACCGTCCTTGGTGATGCCGGCATTGTTGACGAGGATGTCGACGCCGCCAAGCTCGGCTTCGGCCTTCTCGCCGAGCGCCTTGACTTCGGCGCGGTCGGAAAGGTTTGCCGGGAAGAGCTGCACGCGATCGCCAAGTTCGTTGGCAAGCGCTTCCAGCTTTTCGACGCGGGTGCCGTGCAGACCGACGGTCGCGCCCTGGGCGTGCAGCATGCGGGCGATTTCTTCGCCGATACCACCGGATGCACCGGTAACGAGAGCCTTGCGGCCGGAAAGATCAAACATCTCTTTGATTCCTTATAACTGGAGCGCCTAGGCGTTCGCTCAGGCGAGCAAGGCGGCGAGTGCTGCGTCGATATCGGCGGGCGTATTGACGGCGATACCGTTGACGGTCTTGTCGATGCGGCGGGCAAGCCCGGTCAGGACCTTGCCGGAGCCGAGTTCATAAAGCGTCGTGACATTGTTGGCGGCAAACCATTCGACCGTCTCGCGCCAGCGGACCTGGCCGGTGACCTGCTCGACCAGCAGCCGGGCGATCTCGTCGGCATCGCTGACCGGGGCGGCGAGCACATTGGCGATGACAGGCATCACCGAATTGCGCTTCTCGACCTTGGCCAGCGCCTCGCGCATCGCGTCGGCAGCCGGCGCCATCAGCGCGGAATGGAAGGGGGCAGAGACGGGCAGCATCAGAGCGCGCTTGGCGCCCTTTTCGGAAGCGAGTGCTGCGGCCTTCTCGACGGCAGCCTTCTCGCCGGAGATCACCAGCTGGCCGCCACCATTGTCGTTGGCGATCTGGCAGGAACCGAGCGCGGAGGCTTCGCGGCAGACGGCTTCGACATCCGCATGTTCGAGGCCGATGATCGCCGCCATTGCGCCCTTGCCGACGGGAACCGCCGCCTGCATGGCGTTGCCGCGGATGCGCAGGAGACGCGCCGTGTCGGCAATGGAGAAGGTACCGGCGACACAGAGCGCCGAGTATTCGCCGAGCGAATGGCCGGCGACGAAGGAAACCTTGGACTTGAGGTCGAGGCCCTTGGCTTCGAGCACGCGAATGACGGCCATCGATACGGCCATCAGCGCCGGCTGGGCGTTCGCCGTCAGCGTCAGTGTTTCCTCGGGGCCGTTCCACATGATCTCGGACAGCTTCTGGCCGAGTGCTTCATCGACTTCGGCAAAGACGGCTGCCGCTTCCGGAAAAGCGTCGGCCAGATCCTTGCCCATGCCGACAGCCTGGCTGCCCTGGCCTGGAAACGTGAATGCAATGCTCATGGGATCGTCCCTTCCCTAGATCACTAGGATTTCGGGTCGGCGCGACACGAAATCCTAGTGATCGGTTCTTATGAGTTAGAGCGGGATGCAGGCAGAAACCATACATCTCCGGCTTCCTCTCCATTCACATTCCTTACCGACGAGTCAAGCTTGGAGGCCGGCACGGACACGGCCGACGAGGCCTTTTGCCCTTGATCTTCAACAATCAAGGCGTAAGTTTGCCGCCCGATGTCGCTCTGCCCTACCCGATCACCAGGGTCGAGGCGACCGCTCCATTCCCGGTGCCAGCGCCCCTTCCCTCCCAGGTCGGCGCCGCCCTTCACAAGGATACTTATCTAGATGCGCTACAACACGCTTGGCCGCACCGGCATCAAGGTCTCGGAAATCTGCCTGGGCACCATGACCTGGGGTTCACAGAACTCCATCGCCGAGGCGCACGAGCAACTGGATTACGCCTTCGAAAAGGGCGTCAACTTCATCGACACGGCCGAACTCTACCCCACGACCCCGCTTTCGCCGGAGACCTATGGCGACACGGAACGCTTCATCGGCGAATGGCTGGCCAGGCGCGGCCGGCGCAATGAGGTCGTCGTTGCGACCAAGGTCGCCGGCCCCGGCCGCCCCTATATCCGCAACGGCAACCCGACGACACCCGAGGGCATCGACCAGGCGATCGACGCCAGCCTCAAGCGGCTGAAGACCGATTATGTGGACCTTTATCAGCTTCATTGGCCGAACCGCGGCCACTACCATTTCCGCAATGCCTGGTCCTATGACCCGTCCAGGCAGGACAAGGATCATGTCGCGAGTGACCTCCGGGCAATCCTCGACAAGCTCGGCGACCTCGTGAAAGCCGGCAAGGTCCGCGCCATCGGCCTCTCCAACGAAACGGCCTGGGGCACGATGAAGTTCATCGACATGGCGGAGCGTCATGGCCTGCCGCGCGTCGCCTCGATCCAGAACGAATACAACCTGCTTTACCGCGCCTACGACCTCGACCTGTCGGAGCTGTCGCACCACGAAGACGTGGGCCTGCTCGCCTATTCGCCGCTCGCCGCCGGCCTCTTAAGCGGCAAGTACCTCGATGGCGCGAAGCCGAAGGGCTCGCGACTTTCGATCAACGGCGATCTCGGCGGCCGCTTCACGCCGCACCAGGAACCGGCCGTCGAAGGCTATGTCAAACTGGCACGCGAGCACGGCCTCGATCCGGCGCAGATGGCCATCGCCTTCTGCCTGGCGCGGCCGTTCATGGCTTCCGTCATCATCGGCGCAACCTCGATGGAGCAGTTGAAGACCAACCTTGGCGCCGTCGACCTTACGCTGTCGCAGGACATCGTGAACGGGATCCGGCGGCTGCACCGGATCTACCCGATGCCGATCTGAGCGTGAGACCAGATCGGCGATGCCGGTACCCCAGACGAAAGCGGAACTGCTTGCGGCGATCGACGTCCAGTTCGCCAGGCTGATGCGCGAGCTGGAACGGGTTCCTGACGAGCGCTACCGCGAACCGTCGCTCGAAGGCCACGCCAAGGGCACGATGATGAGCGTCGGCGACCTCGTCGCCTACCTCATCGGCTGGGGCGAACTCGTGATCAAATGGATCGATCGCGATCAGCGCGGCGAGCTGGTCGACTTCCCCGAGACGGGCTATCAATGGAACGAACTCGGACGGCTTGCGCAGAAATTCTATGCGGACTTCCACGCTCTTTCGCCAGGCGAGCTTGTCGCCAGACTGAGGCGCAGCAAGGAGACGCTCGAGGTACTCATCAGGGATCGCGACGAGCGGACGCTTTACGGGCGGCCATGGTACGGAAAATTCACGCTCGGACGCATGATCCAGTTCAATACTTCCTCTCCCTATGCCAACGCCCACGGCCGCCTGCGCAAATGGAAAAAGGTGAACGGGCTGGCGTAGAAAGCGGAAAAGACGCGGCAAGCCTTGCCTTCCGCGGAAAAATGCGTATAAGCGCGCTGTTCGAAATGCCCGGTCTTCTGGCTGGTGGCTGAACGGAGGGCCGGCTTCCTCGAGGGGAGCCGTTAGGATTGCACGTCTTTCCGGCCTCCCGTGTCTCCGCTCTCGACCGTCTCGATACAACACTTTCTTGCCGGCTGCCTGCAGCCACTAAGAACAGTCGTTGAGGCTTAGCCGCCGAGGTCCGGGCTGATTAACGCAAGAAAGGCAAGCCACAATGGCTCTTTATGAACACGTATTCCTGGCCCGCCAGGACATCACGCCGCAGCAGGTCGACGGTCTCGTCGAGCAGTACAAGGGCGTGCTCGAAGCAAACGGCGGCAAGGTCGGTCGCGTCGAGAACTGGGGCCTGAAGTCCCTCACCTACCGCATCAAGAAGAACCGCAAGGCTCACTACGTTCTCATGGACATCGATGCTCCGGCAGCGGCTGTTCACGAAATCGAGCGCCAGATGCGCATCAACGAAGACATCCTGCGCTACATGACGATCGCCGTCGAGAAGCACGAGGAAGGCGCGTCTGCCATGATGCAGAAGCGCGACCGCGACGACCGTCCGCGCCGCGATGGCGACCGTCCGGAGCGTGGCTTCGGCGACCGTGGTCCGCGTCCGGACCGTGGCGACCGCGAAGACCGCCCGCGCCGTCCGCGCGAAGACCGCGCGTAATCAAGAAGCTTTAGGAGATTAAGACAATGGCTGAAGTTTCTTCCGCTCCGGTTCGTCGCCCGTTCCACCGCCGCCGCAAGACCTGCCCCTTCTCGGGCGCAAACGCTCCGCGGATCGACTACAAGGACATCCGTCTTCTGCAGCGCTACATTTCCGAGCGCGGCAAGATCGTTCCTTCCCGCATCACGGCCGTTTCCCAGAAGAAGCAGCGCGAACTCGCCCAGGCGATCAAGCGTGCACGCTTCCTCGGCCTGCTGCCCTACGTCGTTTCCTAAGAACGGCTGACTCTCCGTCAGTCTTCTGACTCGACGGAACCCGACTTGTTGGGAGAGGCGCTCCCCTAAGGTGAGCGCCTCTTTCTCTCCCTTCCGCGATGGGCGCGGATCGGAACCGGCGCGATGCGCCAAAATCCCATGCTGGGGCTGCGCTTTGGCCATCCCCTAACTGCACGAAGCAGGACAGCGAACGTGACGAATGTGAACAGGACATCGCTGCTGACCGGCGTTCTCGCCGGCTTTACCGCCGCCCTCTTGTCGATGGGCGCGAATACGCAGTCGTCTCTTGCGATCGTCCTTTATGCCGCTTCGGCACTTCCAATCCTGATTGCCGGCCTCGGCTGGGGCAATGCCGCAGCGATCACCGCGATCGTCACGGCCGGTGCCACCGGTGCCGTTCTCGTTTCGCCCTACTTCGCGCTGCTGATCCTCGTTGTCACGCTGATCCCGGCCGGTTGGCTGAGCCATCTCGCCAATCTCGCCCGTCCGGCGTCCGAACTCGGCGGCCCGGACGAGGCGCTTGCCTGGTATCCGCTCTCCGATATCCTCAGCCATCTCGCCGGTCTGGTGACCGTCGGCATGATCATCGTCGGCGTGATCGTCGGTTATGGAGCCGATATCTCCGATCGCATGGTCGATATCGTCATTCAGGCCGTGAAGGCGCAGGACAGCGCCTACAACCCGGATGCGGCTGCCATCGCCCAGATCAAGTCGCTTTTCACCCTCGCTTTGCCGCTCGTCCAGGGCGCGATCTGGGTGCTGATGCTGTTTACCGCCTACTACCTCGCCACCCGCATCGTGCAGATGTCCGGCCGGTCGTTGCGCCCGCGCGAGGACATTCCGTCGACGCTGCGCATGCACCGCAACGCGATCTTCGTCTTTCTCGGCGGCCTGGTCCTCACCTTCCTCGGCGGCGCACCCGCAACGATCGGCGCGCTGATCTGCGGAACCTTCGGCGCGGGCTTCCTGCTTGCCGGTTTCGCCTCCTTCCATTTCCGCACACGCGGCAAGTCCTGGCGGCTTCCCGTGCTGTGGATTGCATACCTGTCGGTGCTCGTGTTCACGATCCCGGCATTCTTCTTCCTCCTGTCCGGCCTGATCGATACGCGACGCACCATCGCGGTCACGCCGGTTGGAAAAAACTGACCAACGAACTGGAACTCTGAAAGGAAACCAACATGGAAGTCATTCTTCTCGAACGTATCGCCAAGCTCGGCCAGATGGGCGAAACCGTAAAGGTTCGCGACGGCTTTGCCCGTAACTACCTCCTGCCGCTCGGCAAGGCGCTGCGCGCCAACGCTGCCAACAAGGCCCGTTTCGAAGCTGAGCGTTCGACGCTCGAAGCCCGCAACCTCGAGCGCAAGTCGGAAGCCCAGGCTGTTGCCGAGAAGCTCGACGGCAAGTCGTTCATCATCGTCCGCTCGGCTGGCGAAACCGGCCAGCTCTACGGTTCGGTTGCTGCCCGCGACATCATCGAAGTGCTCGCTGCCGAAGGCTTCAACGTCGGCCGCAACCAGGTCGACCTCAACCAGCCGATCAAGTCGATCGGCCTGCACAAGGTCACGCTGCACCTGCACTCGGAAGTCGAGATCTCGGTTGAAGTCAACGTTGCCCGTTCGGCCGAAGAAGCCGGTCGCCAGGCAAAGGGCGAAAGCCTGACCTCGGCCGACGCCATCTACGGCGTTGACGAAGACGCCCTCAAGCCGGAAGACTTCTTCAACCCGGAAGCCGAATTCGAAGGCGAAGAAGAATAAGCCTTAAAGGCCATTCAACACGCGAAAGCCCGGATCATCGATCCGGGCTTTTTTCTTGGTTGCGCGGCCGTTTCTGGCAATGGCTCTGTGGGCCTCGGCCGTCTTATCCGTGGGCAGCAACAGGCGCGACACCGATGTTCGCCTGGTCCGGTGTAACGCGCACCGGCGCGTCCTTGTCGACGCGCACGACGACCGAAAGGCCGGGCGACAGCATTTCCGCCAGCGGCTGGCCGGGATCGACGACGATGCGCACGCCGACGCGCTGGGCCACCTTGGTGAAGTTGCCGGTGGCGTTGTCCGGACGGATGATGCTGAACTCGGAACCGGCGGCGGGCGAGAACCGCTCGATATGCCCCGTCAGCTCGTTCCGCTGCAGCGCGTCGACCGCGATGGCGACGGGTTGGCCCGCCTTCATGCCGTCGAGCTGCGTTTCCTTGAAATTGGCGACGACCCAGACGTCGTTCGGCACCAGCGCCAGGAGTTGCGAGCCGGCCGTCACATATTGACCGATCCGCGCGCCGATCTCACCGAGACGGCCGTCCCGCGGCGCGACGATGCGGGTGTTGTCGAGATCGATTCGCGCGAGTTCGACGGCCGCTTCCGCCCCGCTCACCGCGGCTTGCAATCCGGCACGCGCGCCAAGCGTCGTCGCCAGCGCCTGCTTCGACACTTCCAGCCCGGCCTCTGCCTGGCTCACGGCAGCGTCGGCCTGCTCAAAGCCTGCACGCGCCTGGTCGGCATCACTGCGGGTCGAAACACCCTTTTCCGCGAGCGGGCGGATGCGGTCCCAGGTCGCCCGGGCCCGATTGAAGGCAGCCTTGGCACCATCGAGCTGCGCCTGGCTGGCGGCGATGCCCGCCTTGGCGGAAAGCTCCTGCTGAAAGGAATTGGCAAGTGCGGCTTTCTGCCCGGCAAGCGTGGCTTCCGCCTGCGCCACCTTCTGCGCATAGATGCGGTCGTCGATCTTGACCAGCAGTTGCCCGGCCTTGACCGTCTCGTAGTCGTGCACCGGAACGTCGGCGACATAGCCCGCAAGCTGCGGGCTCATGATCGTTACAAAGCCGCGCACATAGGCATTCTCCGTCGATTCCACCGAACTGTGGAACGGCGGCAGCCGCCAGGCGTAGAGCACAAGGGCGATACCGGCGATGCCGGCGAGAAGAACGATGATGCTCGTGGGAGAGCGCAGGGATTTCAACATGGTCGTCAACTCTGTCAATCAGGTGGCCGGCATCGGCGCAGGAGCGGACAATCTCTGCCTGAGCCAGTTGTAGAAGATGTGCAGCAGCAGCCCGGCGAGCGCGAAAAGCGCGACCGCCGAGGCAAGCAGGAAGGCGTCGTTGTAGGCGAGGATGTAAGCTTCGCGGGTCACCTGTTGTGACAACAACACGGTGCCCTCGCCGCCGAGCAGGGTCTTGTCGCCCATCACCTTGGCGTAGGCGGCGGAAAGCTGGTTGACGCGCTGGGCAACCAGAGGGTTCGAGAGCACGATCTGTTCCGCGAGAAGGTTGGAATGAAACTTTTCACGGATCGTGACGAAGGTACCGAAGGCGGCGGAGCCGATCAGGCTGCCGATGCTCTGGGTAAAGAGGAAGATCACGATGAAGCTGAGGATATAGCTCGGCCCCTTGGCGAGCGCCGCCTTGAAGCCGCGCGCCATGGCCGGCGGCAGGAAGAGCGCCGTTCCGGACGCGATCATCGCCTGGCTCAGATACATCTGCTCCGGCCGTGTCAGGCTGGTCGCCTGGCTGTCCATGTAGGCGCCGGCCGCCAGGAGGCCGAGTGCCAGAATATGCACGCGCTCCGCATGTTCAGGATTCATCAGCGCGGCGCAAAGCAGACCGCCGCCGATGGCCGCAGCAAGGATGATCCAATAGAGGGTTGCGACCTGCTCGAACTGGAGACCGAGCTGCTGGTAGAAGTTCGCAGCAACAGTCGATTGTTCGGAGGCGACCAGCCGGAAAATCAAGAGAACGGCGGCAAAGTGCACGATCTCCTTTGAAGCGATCCAGCGCACGTCGATCAACGGCACCGGGCGATAAAGCTCGATCAGCACCGCGGTCGTCAGCGTCGCTATCGAGACGACCAGCAGGACGCCGAGCCAAGGAGCCTCGAACCACCAGTAGAGGCGCCCCATGGTCAGGACCACGGCGAGGCAGCCGAAGGCGACGGCGACGAGGAGGTAACTCAGGATATCCATGCGCTGGATAACCTTGGCATGCGGGACCGGCGTCAGCGGCAGCAGGTAGATGATCGGCAGCGCGATCAGCGCCAGCGCCATTTCCTGCGTGTAGAGCGCATGCCACTGGCCATATTCGATCAAGGTCGGCGAGATCAGGCGGGTGACCGGCGCGGAAATCGTCGTGCAGGTGAGCGCCAGCGCCAGCCCGACGGTCAGTTTGCGCGCCGGCGGAAAGGCTTCGAGCATGTAGAGGAAGCCGAGCGTCGACATCGGTGCGGCGGCAATGCCGCTGATGAAGCGCACGACGATCGCCGAATGCAGATCGGAAACGAAGACGTTCATCAACGAGACGACGACGAAACCGGCGATGCTGATTTCGGCAAAACGGCGCAGCCCGTATTGGGCGCGGATCTTCACCAGCGCGATCGACAGGCTGACATTCGGCGCCATGTAGGCCGCCGAGAGCCAGCCGGCTTCGATGGAGGTCGCCGAAAGCGAGCCCTGGACCTGCGTAAGGTTGGCGAGCGCCAGGTTCATGCCGAGCCCCTGCGTCAGGAACAGGAGCACGGAGCCCAGGACATAGACCGCCGAAAGCAACAGGCCTTTCTCGACGGGGGCCGGCACGGGGGTGGGCGCCGGTTCCGGCGCAATAACGGTTTCTCCACGTTGGTCCTCGTCGACGGCCTCCGCGGCCTCAAGCTCGGAGGCAAGGCGATTGTCGTTTGCGGCGGCCGTCGCGACTGCGCCCATCGCCGTCACTCCCGCGCCAGCGACTGAACATTGTCGGCGATCGCACGAACCACCCGCTTTGTCACGGCAAGCTCGGCTGCGTCGATGCCTTGCAGCACTTCGGCCCGGATTTCGTCGGCAAGCCTGAGGATCTCGTCGGCAACGGTGCGGCCGAGTTCGGTCATATGGATCTGCTTGGCGCGTCGGTCGGAGACCTCGACCCGCCGCTCGATGAAGCCCTGCTTCTCCATGCCGTCGAGCAGGCGCACCAGTGTCGGGGTCTCGATGTCGAGTTCGTCGGCGAGCTCCCGCTGGTTCAGGCCATCCTTCTTCGTCAAGGCGAAGAGCGCGCGGGCGCGCGACAGCGTCAGTCCCTTCTCCTTCACCCGCGCATCGAACACGGCGCGCAGCTTGCGATTGAGCAGCGACAGGGCATCGAACAGTTCGCGGTTCACGGTGGGCTGATACATTGGTATCTTTTCCATATTACTAGCATGCTAATTATTCTGCCTCTATCTAATCCAAATGCGGTGGATTTTCAAGATGCGGATTTGAGGCAGAGGAGGACGGCGCTACACTTCGTTTCGTCGGGAAGGTTCGGGTGATTCGCGGCGTCAACGACCAAATTTGTGACGACGGCATAATCCGCACATTTGCGAGCCCCCGCCTGTGGATCAGTCGAACAACGGGAACAGCGCCAGGCGCGGTGACGTCGCTTCGCGACTGTGTCGCTCGTGCACTTGACCCGGCCCGCGCTAAAACGCAAACCGGTGCCACACCAGACAGAGGCAGAGATAAACGAATGAACGAAGCGTCGCGAAAGCTATCCCCTATCGGCAAGGATCAGGCGGACCAGCACTACCGCGAGGCCCCGAACAACCTCGAGGCCGAGCAGGCGCTGCTTGGCGCGATCCTCGTCAACAACGACGCGTACTACCGCGTGTCGGACTTCCTGAAGCCGGTGCATCTGCACGAGCCGCTGCACCGCAAGATCTACGAAGTCGCCGGCGACATCATCCGCATGGGCAAGATGGCGAACCCGGTCACCATCAAGACCTTCCTCAAGGCCGACGAGAAGGTCGGCGACGTGACCGTCGCGACCTATCTTGCGCGCCTTGCCGGCGCTGCCGTCTCGATCATCAACGCCGAAGACTATGGTCGGGCTATCTATGACCTGGCGCTGCGCCGTTCGCTGATCACCATCGGCGAGGACATGGTCAACATCGCCTATGACGCGCCGCTCGACATGCCTCCGCAGGGCCAGATCGAAGACGCCGAGCGCCGTCTGTTCGAACTTGCCGAGACCGGTCGATACGACGGCGGCTTCCAGTCGTTTAACGACGCCGTGGCGCTCGCCATCGACATGGCCGGCCAGGCCTTCGAGCGCGACGGCAGCCTTTCGGGCATTTCAACCGGCATCCTGTCGCTTGATGGCCGGATGGGCGGCCTGCAGCGTTCCGACTTGATCGTGCTTGCCGGACGCCCCGGCATGGGCAAGACCTCGCTTGCCACCAACATCGCCTACAACATTGCTGCGGCCTACGAGCCGGAAGTCCAGGCGGACGGCTCGTTCAAGGCCAAGAACGGCGGCGTCGTCGGCTTCTACTCGCTCGAAATGTCGTCCGAACAGCTCGCCACCCGTATCATCTCCGAGCAGACCGAAGTCTCCTCCTCGAAGATCCGCCGCGGTGACATCTCCGAGGCCGACTTCGAAAAGCTCGTCGCCTGCTCGCAGATGATGCAGAAGGTGCCGCTCTACATCGACCAGACCGGTGGTATCTCGATCGCCCAGCTTTCCGCCCGCGCCCGGCGCTTGAAGCGCCAGCGCGGCCTCGACTGCCTGGTGGTGGACTACATCCAGCTCATGACCGGCTCGGGCAAATCCAGCGACAACCGCGTGCAGGAAATCACCCAGATCACCACCGGCCTCAAGGCGCTCGGCAAGGAGCTGAACGTTCCGATCATCGCGCTCTCGCAGCTCTCCCGTGGCGTCGAAAGCCGCGAAGACAAGCGGCCGCAGCTGTCCGACCTTCGTGAATCGGGCTCGATCGAGCAGGACGCCGACGTCGTGCTCTTCGTGTTCCGTGAGGAATACTACGTGAAGAACCTGGAGCCGCGCGACGAGTTCGACCCGAAGTACGAGGAATGGAAGATGAAGATGGAGCAGGTGAAGGGCACGGCCGACGTGATCATCGCCAAGCAGCGTCACGGACCGACCGGCACCGTGAAGCTCGCCTTCCAGTCGGAATTCACGCGCTTCACCGATCTCGCCGATCCATCCTTCACCCAGTACGAAGAACACTAGGGTTCCGTGGGGGCGGCCGGAGCGGGCTGGGAAAAATGTTTGCGGTTTTCCAGCCCGCTCTCAATCTCAAATGGCACGTGCCTTTTGGCTGAAGCGCGCCGCGCCAGCACAAACCTCTCAGAACACGAGGCGCAGCAGCGCCACCGAGACGACACCGACGGCGACCGATACCAGGAGCGGCAGCCGCATGGCGGCCACGGCCGTCGCGGCAGCGGCGATCGTTTCCGCCGGGCCAGTCACGAAGGCCGTCGGCGCGATAACCGCCATCAGCACGGCCGGTGGTATCGCCTCCAGTGCGCGCTTCTGGCTTTCCCCGATCGTCACATACCGGATCAGCACGAGGCCGCCGATGCGGGTCGCGATCGTCGCAACCGCCATGACGACGATGGCGAGCAGTGTATTTGGATCGACGGTCATGCATGGGCCTCCTTGCGTGCACCGGAGAGAAGCGCGGCCACGACCCCGGCCGCAGCCCCGGCAGCGATGTACCAGACCCCTGGCAGCAACTGATGCGTGAGCACGGCGGCACAAGCGCTAGCCACCAGAACGGTACCCGTCTCCCGTCCTTTCCAGAACCCCATGACCAGCACGATGAAGACGGCGGGGAACGCAAAGTCGAGGCCGGTAACCTTCGGATCGCCCAGGAAGGCCCCAAGCAACGCGCCCGCAAGGCTCGTCAGCACCCAAAGGCAGTAGAAAGGCACCGCAAGGCCCGCATACCAGGCAGGCGTCAGCTTGCCGTTGCTCGCCCGCATCTCGGCCATGGCCCAGATCTCGTCGGCCAGAAGCAGCACCGAGGCATAGCGGGCCGGGCCGGAGAAACTATCGAGCTTGCCGCCGATCGAAGCGCTCATCAGCACATGGCGGATGTTGACGAGCAGCGCCGAAAAGCCAAGCGCCGCCCAGGACGCCGGATGCGTCCAGATATCCATCGCGACGAACTGGGACCCGCCGGCAAAGACCAACGCGCTCATCAGCGCCACCTCGGCCGGCGCAAGTCCCTTGCTCGCCGCCACCGCACCGAACACGAGGCCGACCGGCATGACCGCGACGATCAGCGGCGTCATAGCAACCGCCGCCGCCCGAAATTCCTGGAACGCACTTCTTTCCTGCAACGTCCACGTCTCCATTCGCGCGATGCGCCGCCCTTCCACACAGGCGCGCGATCGCAATTGCCCGAGTGTTCTAGGACTCGGGCTGCGGATCGTCTTGAACGAAAGTGATCAGCCGGCGCGGAAGGCCCCAGGGGTGACGCCGGTGCGCGCCTTGAAATGACGGCTGAAATGCGCCTGGTCGGCAAAACCGCATTGATAGGCTGCGTCCACCGCCGACCAGCCGTGCCGCAGCAGTGTCTTTGCCGCCCGCACGCGCTTGTCGGTCAGGAACGCATGCGGGGTGATGTGGAACTCCTTGCGGAACGCGCGGATGAGGTGGGCGCGGCTGAGGCCGGCGACCTTCGCCAGTTCCTCGAGCCCGACGTCCTCCGCATAGTTTTCCGCCAGGAAGTCGCGCGCCCGGTGCACGGCCGATTGCTCGCGCGTTTCGATCGGCGTGATGATCGTGCTGCCGTGGCGCTCGAACATCGCGGCAAGCACCGCGAACATTTTTTCCTCCGCCTCGAGCGTTGCCCCCGACACTTCGAGCGTGCGGTGGGCCTGATGGAAGGAAAGAGCCAGGTCCGGCGCCTGCAAAACACGCTTGGAGAAGGATGGCGTGCCCTTGAAAGCGCGTCCGGTGACATCCTCGATGATGCTCACCAGCAGTTCGGCGCTCGGATAGACCATGCGATAGCGATAGCCGCTGCCGCCCGGATGACCGTCGTGAATTTCGTCGGGATTGATCAGATAAAAGTATCCGGGGCCGGCCTCCGAACGCTCGCCCTTGATCTTGCTGATCTGCGAGCCGGCCTCGATGGCGCCGATGCTGAAGGTTTCGTGCGCGTGCGGCGCAAATTCATGGGTGATGAAGGTCGCCGTCAGACATTCCATGCCCATGAAGCGGGAATCCCGCCAGAAGCGCGTGCGCTCGGCGCCCTCTATCGGCATGACATCGATGGCTTCTTCCTGCGAAATTGTCTGCATGGCAAAACCATAGTGCGCCTGCGCGGCTGCGTCTTGCACAAAAGTGCTCGTTTGCCTGGTCCATCCGCGAGGGCGCTGCGACAGGGGAATATTTGCGACGCTCTGCGCTTGGCTGTATTGATCCTGGATCATCCACGCAGAGTGCCCGGCATGCTTCCTCCAGACTTCCTTTCCGCTTCCAACCGGCTCACGATCGATCTTGGCGCGCTTGTCGACAACTGGCGGGCAATGAACAAGCGCTCCGGCAAGGCGCGGGCCGCAGCCGTCCTCAAGGCGGATGCCTATGGCATCGGCATCGCGCAGGCGGCCCCTGCCCTCTATGCGGCCGGCGCCCGCGATTTCTTTGTCGCCAATGCCGAGGAAGGCGCAGCACTCCGTCCGCTTGCACCGGACGGCCGGATCTACATTCTCGCCGGGATGTGGCCGGGCAACGAGGCGCTGTTCTTCGACAACGATCTGGTGCCGGTCATCAACTCGGACGAGCAGCTGGCAGTGTTCATGGCCGCCCTTTCCGAGCGTGGCGACCACCCTTGCGTGCTGCATGTGGATACCGGCATGAACCGGCTCGGCCTTACGGTCGAGCAGGCCGTTGCGCTTGCGACAGACCCGGCGCGACCGGCAAGCTTTTCGCCGGTGCTGATCATGAGCCATCTCGTCAGCGCCGACGATCCGGACCATCGGCTGAATGGCCTTCAACTCCGTCGCTTCCATGAGGTGTCGACTGCCTATGAAGGGGTCGATGCGAGCCTTGCCAACTCCGGCGGCGTCTTCCTCGGGCCCGACTATCATTTCGACCTGACCCGGCCGGGCATCGCCGTCTATGGCGGCGAGGCGGTGAACGACATCCCCAACCCGATGAAGCCGGTGGTGACCGCCGAAGCACGGATCATCCAGGTGCGCGACGTGGCCGCCGGCGGCACCGCGAGCTATGGCGCCTCTGCCCGCTTCGACCGCGACAGTCGCATCGCCACGGTGGCTGTGGGATATGCCGATGGCTATCACCGTTCCGTCTCCGGCGGCGGCGTCACGCTCAGGCAGGCAACGCCATCAGGGGCCTTCGGTTTCCTGCACGGCCAGAAGGTCCCGCATGTCGGGCGCGTCACCATGGACCTCAGTCTCTTCGACGTCACGGACCTTCCTGAAAGCGCGGTACGACCGGGTGATTACATCGAGCTCTTCGGCCGGCACATCGCCATCGACGATGTCGCGCGCGCCGGAGGGACGATCGGCTACGAGATGCTGACCAGTCTCGGCCGCCGCTATATCAGGCACTATATCGACAGCGTCTGACGCGCTCCTTCAGCTCATTTTTCGGTTATTCTTGCAGAAATTCACCTTTTGTTCCGCACTTTGCGGCATTATGTGACGATACAGATGATTCTTTGCCGCCGACGTCCCCTCGCGACGTCGGCGGTCTCACATTCCGAAAGTCGATGCCGATGGCGAAAGCGCGTACCCAATTCATCTGCCAGAACTGCGGCACGATCCACACTCGCTGGGTGGGAAAATGCGAAGGCTGCGGCGAGTGGAACACGATCATCGAGGATGACCCGACGGCGGGCATCGGCGGCGGTCCGTCGCGCGCGCCGAAGAAGGGACGCCCGGTGGCACTCACCACCCTCTCGGGCGAGATCGAAGACGCGCCACGCATCCAGACAGGCATCTCGGAACTCGACCGGGTGACCGGAGGCGGCTTCGTGCGCGGATCGGCGCTGCTCGTCGGCGGCGATCCCGGTATCGGCAAGTCGACGGTGCTGATGCAGGCAGCGGCCGCGCTCTCGCGCCGCAAGCATCGCGTCATCTATGTCTCGGGCGAAGAGGCTGTGGCGCAGGTGCGTCTTCGCGCCCAGCGGCTGGGGGCTGCCGACAGCGATGTGCTGCTCGCTGCTGAGACCAACGTCGAGGACATTCTGGCGACGCTGTCGGAAGGCAAGCGCCCGGATCTCGTGATCATCGATTCGATCCAGACGCTCTGGAGCGACATCGTCGATTCCGCGCCGGGCACGGTGACCCAGGTTCGCACCGGCGTGCAGGCGATGATCCGCTTTGCCAAGCAGACGGGAACCGCCGTCGTGCTCGTCGGCCATGTGACCAAGGAGGGCCAGATCGCCGGTCCGCGCGTCGTCGAGCATATGGTCGACGCCGTGCTCTACTTCGAAGGCGACCGCGGCCATCACTATCGTATCCTGCGCACCGTCAAGAACCGCTTCGGCCCGACCGACGAGATCGGCGTGTTCGAAATGTCGGACAAGGGCCTGCGCGAGGTCGCCAACCCGTCGGAACTGTTTCTCGGCGAACGCAACGAGAAATCGCCGGGCGCCGCCGTCTTTGCCGGCATGGAAGGCACCCGCCCGGTTCTCGTCGAAGTGCAGGCGCTGGTCGCCCCGACCTCGCTCGGCACGCCGAGACGCGCCATCGTCGGCTGGGATTCCGCACGGCTCTCGATGATCCTTGCCGTGCTGGAAGCCCATTGCGGCGTGCGGCTCGGCCAGCACGACGTCTATCTCAACATCGCCGGTGGCTACCGCATTTCCGAGCCGGCGGCCGATCTAGCTGTGGCTTCCGCACTGGTTTCATCGCTTGCCGGGCTTGCCCTTCCGGCGGATTGCGTCTATTTCGGCGAAGTCAGCTTGTCGGGTGCCATCCGGCCGGTTGCGCATACCGCACAACGCCTTAAGGAAGCCGAGAAGCTCGGGTTCTCCCAGGCGGTCCTGCCGTCCGCTTCGACCGAACTGCCGAAAAACGGCAATGGCCGCTGGAGCGAGATGGAAAGCCTGCCCGATCTGGTGGCGCGCATCGCGGGGTCGCGAAACGCGCTGAGACCGGTGGAGGACGAAGACTGAAAGATGCGGATGCCGCAGGCCGCCCTTTAAGGGCCGCAAACAGGCTGCAAATGCCCTGAACTCAGGGCCGATGGCGGATAGGCTTGAGGAGACCCGGACGAACCGGGTCCGGAGTAAGGACAAAATGCCCATTACAATTCTCGACGGTATCGTTCTCGGCGTCGCCCTGTTTTCCGCAATCCTGGCCATGGTTCGAGGCTTCTCGCGCGAGGTGCTTTCGGTCGCGAGCTGGGTGGGTGCGGCGGCTGCCGCCTACTTCCTCTACCCGCATCTCCTGCCCTACGCGAAGCAGTATACCAACAGCGACACGGTCGCGATGATCGGATCGGCGGCGGTGATCTTCCTGATCGCGCTCATCATCATCTCCTTCATCACCATGCGGATCGCCGATTTCATCATCGACAGCCGCATCGGCGCGCTCGACCGCACGCTCGGCTTCCTGTTCGGCGCTGCCCGCGGCATCCTTTTGGTCGTCGTCGCCATGCTGTTCTTCAACTGGCTCGTCGCTCCCCAGCAGCAGCCGACCTGGGTCACCCAGGCCAAGTCGAAGCCGCTGCTCGACAATCTCGGCAACAAGCTGATCGCGCTTTTGCCCGAAGAAGCCGACGCCACCATTCTCGATCGCCTGCGCGGCAAGGACACGACCGGTGAAGGCGAAGGCGAAGCGCCGGCAACGACGCCCGGCCAGGCACCTGCGACGACGCCAGACCAGGCGCCCGCCGACGACGCCCCGGCCACCAACGGCTGAGACAGGAACGATTTGCCGACAAAGCCCGCCCCGCGGGCTTTGTCCTTTTGGGGAATAACGCTTGCAGCCGTTTTCAGCTAAGATTGCTTGAAGACGGCGGGCCTGATCACGATATGCGCACCGGTACGGAGCAAAGGCGACTGTGATGACCGATAGATCCATCGAAATCCACGATGAACTCGAAGGCGACGAGCTGCACGAAGAGTGCGGCGTCTTCGGCATACTGGGGCACTCGGACGCGGCGGCGCTGACGGCGCTGGGCCTGCATGCGCTCCAGCATCGCGGCCAGGAAGCAGCCGGCATCGTCACCTTTGACGGCAAGCAGTTCTGCACCGAGAAGCGCATGGGCCTCGTCGGCGACCACTACACGGATCCGGCGACCCTGGCGAAACTGCCGGGCTTCATGTCGATCGGCCACACCCGCTACTCGACGACGGGTGAAGTGGCGCTGCGCAACGTGCAGCCGCTCTTTGCCGAACTCGAAGTCGGTGGCATTGCGGTCGCCCATAACGGTAACTTCACCAACGGCCTCACGCTTCGCCGGCAGCTGATCGCCGACGGCGCCATCTGTCAGTCGACCTCGGATACCGAAGTCGTGCTGCACCTGATTGCCCGCTCGAAGCAGTCCTCCTCTTCCGACCGCTTCATCGATGCCATCCGCCAGATGGAAGGCGGCTATTCGATGCTGGCGATGACGCGCACGAAGCTGATCGCCGCACGTGATCCGATCGGCATCCGTCCGCTCGTGATGGGCGAACTCGACGGCAAGCCGATCTTCTGCTCCGAGACCTGCGCACTCGACATCATCGGCGCGACCTATGTCCGCGACGTCGAGAACGGCGAAGTCATCATCTGCGAGATCCAGCCCGACGGTTCGATCACCATCGACGCGCGCAAGCCGGAGGTTTCGCAGCCCGAGCGTCTTTGCCTGTTCGAGTATGTCTACTTCGCTCGGCCGGACTCGGTCGTCGGCGGCCGCAGCATCTATGTGTCGCGCAAGAACATGGGCATCAACCTCGCCAAGGAAGCGCCGGTCGAGGCCGACGTCGTGGTTCCGGTGCCGGATGGCGGCACGCCGGCCGCCCTCGGCTATGCCCAGCAGAGTGGCATCCCCTTCGAATACGGTATCATCCGCAACCACTATGTCGGCCGCACCTTCATCGAGCCGACGCAGCAGATCCGCGCCTTCGGCGTCAAGCTCAAGCATTCCGCCAACCGCGCGATGATCGAGGGCAAACGCATCATCCTCGTCGACGATTCGATCGTGCGCGGCACGACATCGGTAAAGATCGTGCAGATGATGCGCGAGGCCGGTGCGCGCGAGGTGCATGTGCGCGTCGCGAGCCCGATGATCTTCCATCCGGACTTCTACGGCATCGACACGCCGGATCGTGACAAGCTGCTCGCCAACCAGCATGCGGACCTCGCCTCCATGTGCCGCTACATCGGCGCGGACTCGCTCGAGTTCCTGTCGATCGACGGTCTTTATGAGGCGGTCGGCGGCGAAAAGCGCGATCCGAAGTCGCCGCAGTTCACCGACCACTATTTCACCGGGGACTATCCGACCCGCCTTCTCGACCAGGAAGGCGCCAGCAATGTCCGCAAACTCTCGGTTCTCGCCAGCAACGGATAATCAGACAGAAAAATGACGATCGATCTCAAAGGCCGGGTGGCCGTGGTCACCGGCGCATCGCGCGGTATCGGCTATTTCACCGCTCTCGAACTGGCCAAGGCCGGAGCCCATGTGGTTGCCTGCGCCCGCACCGTCGGCGGTCTCGAAGAACTCGACGACGCGATCAAGGCGGCGGGCGGCTCGGCGACGCTGGTGCCCTTCGACCTTGCCGACATGCCGGCGATCGACAAGCTCGGTGGCGCGATCAACGAACGCTGGGGTAAGCTCGACATCCTCGTTGCCAATGCCGGCGTGCTTGGCACGATCTCGCCGATCGGGCATGTCGAGGCGAAGGTGTTCGACAAAGTGATGAACATCAACGTCAACGCCACCTGGCGGCTGATCCGTTCGCTCGAGCCGCTGCTGATCAAGTCGGATGCCGGCCGTGCGCTGATCCTGTCGTCGAGCGCTGCACACAAGTGCAAGCCCTTCTGGGGGCCCTACTCCGCTTCGAAGGCTGCCGTCGAGGCTCTGGCCCGTACCTGGGCCGGCGAGACGCAGCGCCTGCCGCTGCGCATCCTCTCGGTCGACCCCGGCGCCACCCGTACCGCGATGCGCGCTCAGGCGATGCCGGGCGAGGATCCGGAAACCGTGCCGCATCCTTCGGAAGTCGCAGCCAAGCTGCTGCCGCTGGTTGGCCCCAACCAGACCGAGACCGGCAAGCTCTACATCGTGCGCGAAGACAAGATTGTCGACTACCGGCTGCCGGAATAAGCTTCGTCACACCGCTCAAATGAGAAAGGCCACCGTGTCGTCACGGTGGCCTTTTTATTTTGGGCATTGCCGGTCGGAAAGCCGATTCACGCCGCTCGCGGACTTGCGTTAGTCCTTGTCGCCCGGCAGGCCGTCGCCGCCGGTCGAAGGATGGGCCGGCCAGTCGCCGCCATATTTGCGCTGCCAGGATCGCGCGCCGAAGGGCAGCGTGATCAGGTAGCCAAGCGCCGTCACCGCCATCGTTTCCCATGTGTAGGTCATCAGCGTCGCGACGTAGAAGACGACGCCGAGGATCGCCGGCAGAACGAGGTCGCGGCGCACGCGGCTGTTTTCCGACTTGCCGGACCAGACAGGCAGACGGCTGACGAGCAGAAAGGCGATCAGCACCGTGTAGGCGGATGCGATGAGCGCGAAGGTGCGTTCTGGCGCCAGGCCCAGGAGGCCGAGATAGACCGGCAACAGCACCAGCATGGCGCCCGCGGGCGCCGGCACGCCGACGAAATATTCCGACTGCCAGGACGCCTTGACCTGGCGCTCCGCCATCACGTTGAAGCGGGCGAGCCTCAGGCCCATCGCGATCGCGTAGATCAGTGCCGCGATCCAGCCGATCGAACGCGCCTGGTCGAGGATGAAGACATAGAGCACGAGGGCCGGCGCGACACCGAAGTTGATGATATCGGCGAGCGAATCCATCTGGCCGCCAAAGTTCGACGTCGCCTTCAGGGCGCGCGCGACACGGCCGTCGATGCCGTCGAGAAAGGCGGCGAGCAACACCATGGCAACGGCAAGCTCGATGCGGTTTTCAAAGGCGAGCCGGATACCCGAGAGGCCGGCGCAGATCGCGAGCACGGTGATCAGATTGGGGATCATCAACCGTAGCGGGATTTCGCGCAGCCGTGGGCCGCGTGCGGTATCGCTCGAGCCGCTGGCGTCCTCGGACGCCTGCCGCGTGTCGATCGGTTTTTCCTGTTCAGAGCCTTCCATAGACACTCCTTATGCGCGGCGGCTGATGACCGGGCCCTTGGCCGAGCCAAACTCGGCGAGCACGGTTTCGCCCGCAACGGCAGTCTGCCCGACGCTGACGCGCGGCTCGGAGCCGGCCGGCAGGAACACGTCGAGACGCGAGCCGAAGCGGATCAGGCCGAAGCGTTCACCGGCCTCCAGCGAGCCGTTCTCGTACTTCCAGCACAGGATGCGGCGGGCAACGAGACCGGCGATCTGAACGACGCCGATGGCGCCGTGTTTTGTATCGATCACCAGACCGTTGCGCTCGTTCTCCTGGCTCGCCTTGTCGAGCTCGGCATTGACGAACTTGCCGGCGCGATAGGCGACGCGGGTGATGGTACCGGCCATCGGCGCGCGGTTCACGTGGCAGTTGAACACATTCATGAAAACGGAGATGCGCAGCATCGGTTCCGAACCGAGGTTCAGTTCTTCCGGTGGCAGGACCGTCGCGATCGACGACACGCGGCCGTCGGCCGGGCTGATC
The DNA here is from genome assembly GCF_026672675.1 of Ensifer sp. SL37. Taxonomy (NCBI): domain Bacteria; kingdom Pseudomonadati; phylum Pseudomonadota; class Alphaproteobacteria; order Hyphomicrobiales; family Rhizobiaceae; genus Ensifer; species Ensifer sp. SL37. The sequence continues at coordinate 229,886 of NZ_JAPPRN010000006.1, forward strand.
ACCAGATCGTCGTCGAGCGGCGTCATGCGCTCGGGGTCGCGGAAGAAGTAAGCGCACCACGCGGTCAGCACGAAGCCGATCCACATCAACGGCTCCCACAGGAAGCCAAGCACCAGCGACACGACGAAGAAGATCGCAACAAAGCGGTAGCCTTCCTTGTGCACCGGGACGAGCGTGTTGCGGATCGTATTGACCAGGCTCATGAACTCTACTCCAGATTTTCCGTGGAACGTGATCGTTTTCTATAAGTTAGCGCGGGATGCGGACGGAAAACCGCAAACGCTTTTCCTGCCCCCGCTCTAGCGCGAAATGTCCCGGCGGGCAACGCTGCCCGCCCGGTAGCGACAAAACGCGTCGCGCTCAGCAAAGAAAAAGACGCCATCAAACCGCCGGCTCGCCGCGCGTGACGATGCCGAGATCGTCGCTCTCGCGCACGCGCTTCAGTTGCTCTTCGGCCTGCGTCGCTTCGCGCTGACGGCTCCACATCGAGGCATAGAGGCCGTCGCGATCGATCAGCTCGCCATGGGTGCCGCGCTCGGCGATGACGCCGTCCTTCAGCACGATGATCTCGTCGGCGTTGATGACGGTCGAGAGCCGGTGCGCGATGACAAGCGTCGTGCGGTTACGCGAAACGACGTCGAGTGCCGACTGAATCTCCTGCTCCGTGCGCGTATCTAGTGCCGAGGTCGCCTCGTCGAGGATCAGGATCGGCGGCGCCTTGAGAATGGTGCGGGCGATCGCAACGCGCTGCTTCTCGCCGCCCGAAAGCTTCAGGCCCCGTTCGCCGACCATGGCCTGGAAGCCCTCCGGCAGCGTGCGGATGAACTCGGCGATCTGCGCGGCTTCGGCCGCCGCCTCGACTTCGGCTTCGCTCGCCGAAACGCGGCCATAGCGGATGTTGTAGGCGATGGTGTCGTTGAAGAGCACCGTGTCCTGCGGCACCATGCCTATCACCGAGCGCAGGCTCTTCTGCGTCACTGTGCGCACGTCCTGGCCATCGATGGTGATCGCCCCTTCCTGCACGTCGTAGAAGCGATAGAGCAGCCGCGAGAGCGTAGACTTGCCGGCACCGGAGGGGCCAACGACGGCGACCGTCTTGCCGGCGGGCACTTCGAAAGTGATGCCCTTCAGGATCGGACGCGCCGCGTCATAGGCGAAATGCACATCCTTGAAGGCGATGGCGCCCTTGCCGATGACAAGTTCGCTCGCATTCGGGCGATCCACCACTTCGGCGCGCACGTCGAGCAGGTCGAACATATGCTCGATGTCGGTGAGCCCCTGACGGATTTCGCGGTAGACGAAGCCGATGAAGTTGAGCGGGATCGCAAGCTGGATCAGCATGGCGTTGATGAAGACGAAGTCACCCAACGTCTGCTCGCCACGCTGCACGGCAAGCGCCGACATGATCATCATCACGGCCGTACCGGCGCCGAAGATCAACGCCTGGCCGAAGTTGAGCCAGCCGAGCGACGTCCAGACCTGGGTCGCCGCCGCCTCGTAGCGTTCCATCGACTTGTCGAAGCGACGGGCTTCCATCTCCTCGTTGCCGAAATACTTGACCGTCTCGAAGTTCAGCAGCGAGTCGATCGCCTTGGTGTTGGCGTCGGTGTCGCTGTCGTTCATCGAACGGCGGATGGCGATGCGCCAGTCGCTCGCGCGCACGGTGAACCAGATGTAGAGCCAGACGGTGACGGCGGTGACGAGGAGATAGCTGAAGCCGTAGCCCCACCAGAAGATCACTGCCGTCAGCAGGAATTCGATCAGGGTCGGAACGCTGTTGAGGATGGTGAATCGGACGATCGTTTCGATGCCCTTGGTGCCGCGCTCGATGACGCGAGAAAGCCCACCGGTGCGCCGCTCCAGATGGAAGCGCAGCGACAGCTGGTGCATGTGCACAAAGGTCTTGTAGGCCAGTTGCCGGACCGCGTGCTGACCGACGCTTGCAAACAGCGCATCGCGCAGCTGGTTCAAGCCGGCCTGCAAAAGACGCGCGAGGTTGTAGGCAAGCACCAGCATGACCGCGCCGGTCATGAACACGGGCAGAAAGCCCAGGACATCCGGCTTGCCGTTCAGCGCATCGGTTGCCCATTTGAAGGAATAGGGAACGAGGATCAGGACGACCTTGGCGATGATCAGAATGACCGTCGCCCAGATCACCCGAAGCTTGAGATCGGCCCTGTCCGATGGCCACATGTAGGGCCAGAGATTGGCGATCGTATGCAAGGGATTGCTGGTATCGGCCGAAACGGTTTTCTTCTGGGGTGCCACGTTCTGATCCGCTCTTACGTTTGCGCGCTTGGAGGCAGATTGTTGCGCATCCAAGCTCTGCGCCGAGCCTTCCCTGTAAACGAAGACCTGCGGCGCCGTCATCACCGTTCAATGAAAAGCGGCGCCCTGTCGAAGGCGCCGCCCTTGGTCTGGAGATAAGCATCCGTCGCAGCCGCCGCAATGTCGGCGGCCGCCGATCGGCTGCTTATTGCTCTTGTTTCATGTGCTTCTTGTGAATTTCCCGCGATTCGTCGTCCGGCAGCGCCTTGTCCGGCACGCCGAAGACCTGACCCGGGCGAATGCGGTCCGGATCCTCGATCTGGTCCTGGTTGGCGAGATAGATCGTGGTGTAGCGCAGGCCGGCGCCGTAGACGCGACGCGAGATCTGCCACAGCGTATCGCCGCGGCGGATGATCACCGAACTCTTGCTCTCCTTGAGCGGAGCCTGCTCGAGCGTCTGGGGCTGGTCGGGCGAGGCTGCAACGGCCGCGGTTTCGGTCGCCGACTGCGCCGGTGCAGCGTCGTTTACAACTGCGCTTCCAGCACCCATTGCCTTTGCCAGTTCGCCCGGAGCCGGGGCATTGTCCTTCGGCTGGGCCTTCTCGGGCGACGCCGGCGTGGCGCTGCCCTGCTCGGCAAGGACCGCACCAACCGTTTCATCAACCTTGGCAAGTGCCGTCGCCACGCTCGATGCGTCCTGAGGTGCAGCCTTCAGCGCCGCGAGCGCACTTGCGGAGGCCTTTGCGGCCCGCGTCGCGGAAGCGACGAGCGTCTGGTCGGAACTGTCGGCGAGGCGGAAATCGGCAAGCGACTTCAACGCGATCTCGGTCGCCGAACGGGCGGCGGCCAGTTGCTCGCCGTTCGGCACCTTGCCATTGGCATAGAGACCCTTCAGCAGCGCGAGCGCCTTTCCAGCTTCCGCACGCAGGCCATCGAGACCCGCGGTTGCGGACGGCGTGCCCGAAGGTGCCACGGCCGCGACCTGCGATCCGGCGGGCCGGTCGAAGGGAACCGAAGCGCGCATCACGACCTTGGTGCCATCCTCGTTCAGCATGTCGGCCCGAATGATGTGGCTGCCCACCGTCAACTCGATCTGGCCGTCGACGACGAAGTGGCCCTTGTCGTCGGCTTTCATTTCGCCGACGAGCCTGTCGTCGGCATAGACGCGAACCAAGGCGCCTGCCTTGGCGCTGCCGGCAACGAACATCTTGCTGCCTTCGATCTCGACGGCGCTCACCTGCAGGCCCGGCACGCCAGAAAGCTTGGCCGGCGCAGTAGCGGTATCGACCGCCTGCGGCGTTGCGGAAGCAACCTCGGCCGGCTTGGCGTCCACAGCCGCTGTCCCCTCCACCGTATCCGGCGTCGTGATCAGCCGGCTCGCCATGCCGGGCTTCGAGACCATGGCAAGCAGTTGACCGGACGGATCCTTGGGAACAGAAACGGTCGCGACCTCCTCGGAGCTCTTCACCGCACCGTTTTCGCCGGTGCTGCGCAGCGTGAGCTGATGGTCACCCGCCGGAAGCGGATCGTCGAAGACCGCGGCAAAGTCGCCGGTCGCGCCGACATCAGCGGTGCCGACCACCGTATCGCCGCTCAGGATCTCAAGCTTCGAATTCGGCTGGGCATGGCCGGCGATCACCGTCGAGCCATCGGGCTCCACGCGCAACACATCGAAACCGGGAATGGCGGGATCGGTTGCAGGCGCATTGGCGGCAGTCGCCGCGTCGGCCTTCGACTGTTCCTGCTGCGGCGCAGCATCCGTCTTTGCTGTCTCGGCAGAGGCGCCAGCCGCCTGCGGGCCACTGATCGCAGGCGTCGCCTCGGTCGACTGTGTCGCGGTGCCTGCCGCCTGCTCCGCCGTTGGCTTCTGGCCGTCGTCGCGCAAGTTCGGTTGAATTACGAATACCATCAACGCTGTTGCTGCCACGAGGACAGAAATGGCCACCCAGCCGGCCTTATTTTTGATCATGCCACTCTCCACACGGAGCGGAGCAACGCTCCGCGCATGCCCTCTCATCGGCCTGCGGTGCGGGCTTGCGCCGTCATTATAGCGCAACAGCAAGCAACTCGTCCGATTTCTTCAATCAATCACTGAAATTGCTAGCGATTCGCGATTCGGCATACAAGCAGCCGAAGGCACGGCAACCCACAGAAAGCCGGGTTTCCCCTCATTTTTCTTGACCCATGCTGCGCTGCAATGTTTTTTGGGGGGCATGAGCACCGAGAACAGCACGATTCGATCCATCTGCGTCTATTGCGGTTCACAGCCGGGACGCGACAATGCCTACATGGAGGCCGGCCGCGCGCTCGGCCGCTCCATCGCCGATCACGGGCTGCGCCTGGTCTATGGCGGCGGCACACGCGGCATCATGGGAGCGGTCGCCAGCGGCGTGCTTTCCAACGGCGGCGAAGTCACCGGGATCATCCCTGAATTCCTGATGGACAAGGAAGCGACCCGCCATTCGCTCGGCCAACTGAACGAACTGATCGTCACGGCCGACATGCACGAGCGCAAGCACACGATGTTCGAACGCGCCGACGCCTTCGTGGCTCTGCCGGGCGGCATCGGCACGCTTGAAGAGATCGTCGAGATCATGACCTGGGCGCAGCTCGGCCGTCACCGCAAGCCGATGGTCTTCGGCAACATCAACAATTTCTGGAGGCCGATGATGGACCTCCTGCAGCACATGCGCGAAGAGGGCTTCGTCCACACGGCGCATCTGGTGCAGCCGCTCGTCGTCAATGACGCCGCCGACATCGTGCCGACCATCCTGGCGGCCGCCAACGGCGGCAACGGCCGCGACGGCGAAGCCGAGATCATCTCCAAGCTTTGAGAAACCTGTTCAGCCAACAAAAAAGGCGCGCCCCCGGCGCGCCTTTTTTGTTTCTATTGCAACCGACCTTATTCGGCGGGGCTTGCCTGCAGGGCGCGGCGCGCCCTGCTTTCAGCCAGCATCGCGCCGGTATAGATCACCAGCGCCGCCCAGATCAGGCCGAAGGCGATGAGCTTTGCCGTACCGAAGGGCTCATGGAAGACGAAGACGGCGATCACGAAAATCATCGTCGGCGCGATGTACTGCATGATGCCGATGGTCGAGAGGCGCAGGAGCTTGGCGCCATTGGCATAGATCATCAGCGGCACGGCCGTGACGATGCCGCAGGACAGTAGCCACAGGACGTCGGCCATGCCGGTGTCGCCGAAATGGCCCTGCCCCGTCGTCTCCAGCCAGATGATGTAGCCGATGGCCGGAACGCTCAGCAGCAGGACTTCCAGGAAGAAGCCTTGGTTGGGGCCAACCGGCAGGGTCTTGCGGAAGAAGGCGTAGAAACCCCAGGACAGGCAGAGGCCGATCGACACCCACGGCAGACCGCCGGCATCAAAGGCGAGCACGGCGACGGCGGAGGCAGCGAGCGCGATTGCGACCATCTGCGCCGGGTTCGGCCTCTCCTTCAAAAGCACGGCGCCGAGGAAGATCGAGAAGAGCGGATTGATGTAGTAGCCGAGCGCGGTTTCGATGGCGCGGCCCGCCCCGATTGCCCAGACATAGATGCCCCAGTTGATGGTGATGAGCACGGCGGTCAGTGCGGCCATGCACAGCATGCGCGGCGAGCGCAGTGCCGTCTTGATATCGTCGGTGCGCCCGAGCCAGAGCAGCACGAGACCTGCGAGCGGCACCGACCACACGATCCGGTGCGCCACCACTTCCGGCGCCGGGATATGGGCGACAGCCTTCATGAAGAACGGCAGGAAGCCCCAAAGCAGATAGGCGGTCAGCGCGAAGGCAAAGCCTTGTGCGGAATCGGTATTTTCGGCGGGTGCTTTCGGCTCGGCCATATCATCTTTTCCTGGTGTTTTGCCGGAGAGCCCTGGCGGCAACGGCCGCTCACCGGTCAGAAGGGAGGGCACAGCCAGTCGGCCGGCACGATCTCCCATTGGTGCGTCCTACCCCAATGGCCGGTGATGCACCAATTCATTTCCGTGAAGGGAGAATGAGTTTTGCTCACCCTCCCCCGACCAGTTCATCAGCGTTACCGGGCCGATCGCCGAAATTACTCGGCGGCGATCAGCCCGACGTGGTCGCGGTTCTTGAGCAGCTTGAAGACGATGCTGTCCATCAGCGCCTGGAAAGACGCATCGATGATGTTGTCGGAGACCCCCACGGTCCACCAGCGTGCGCCCGTGCCATCGGTCGATTCGATCAGAACGCGGGTGATCGCCTCGGTCCCGCCATTGAGGATACGGACCTTGTAGTCCGCGAGCTCCAGGTCTTCGATTTCCGACTGGTACTTGCCGAGATCCTTGCGCAGCGCCAGGTCGAGCGCGTTGACCGGGCCGTGGCCTTCGGCGACCGACATCATCGTCTCGCCGTCGACGACCACCTTCACCACCGCTTCCGACACCGTCTTCAGATGGCCGTTGGCGTCGAAGCGGCGCTCGACCATCACCCGGAAGCTTTCCACGTGGAAGAAATCCGGCACCGTGCCGAGAATGCGGCTGGCGAGCAGCGCGAAGCTCGCATCCGCCCCTTCATAGGCATAGCCGGTCGCTTCGCGTTCCTTGACGATGGCGATCAGCTTGTCGAGCTTCGGGTCGTCCTTGCTGACGACGATGCCGCGGCGCTTCAGCGCGTTGATGAAATTGGCCTTGCCGCCCTGGTCGGACACCATGACCTTGCGCAGGTTGCCGATGCTTTCCGGCGCCACGTGCTCATAGGTGCGCGGATCCTTGAGCAATGCCGAAGCGTGGATGCCGGCCTTGGTTGCAAAGGCCGACGCGCCCACGTAAGGCGCCTGCTGATCTGGCGAGCGGTTCAACAGCTCGTCGAAGGAATGAGCGAGCTTCGTCAGCTCCAGCAAGCGGTCGGCATCGATCGCCGTTTCGAAGCGGCTGGAATAGGTCTCTTTCAAAGCAAGCGTCGGGATCAGCGTGACGAGATTGGCGTTTCCGCAGCGTTCGCCAATGCCGTTCAGCGTGCCCTGGATCTGGCGTACGCCGGCCTCGACCGCCGCAAGCGAATTGGCGACCGCCTGGCCGGTATCGTTATGGGCGTGGATGCCGAGATTGGCGCCGGGCACGCCGGCAGCGATCACGGCCGCAACGATCTCGCGCACCTCCGGAGGCTGCGTGCCGCCATTGGTGTCGCAGAGGACCACCCAGCGCGCGCCGGCGTCAAAGGCCGTCTTCGCGCAGGCGAGCGCATAGGCGGGGTTGGCCTTGTAGCCATCGAAGAAATGCTCGCAATCGACCATCGCCTCGCGACCGGAGGCGACCACCGCCTCGACCGAGGCCCGGATGTTGTCGAGGTTTTCCTCGTTGGTGCAGCCGAGCGCCACTTCGACGTGATAGTCCCAGCTCTTGGCGACAAGACAGATGGCGTCGCTTTTGGCCGCGAGCAGCGCCGCGAGGCCCGGATCGTTCGACGCAGAAACTCCGGCGCGCTTGGTCATGCCGAAGGCGACGAAGGAGGCCTTCTGGGTACGCTTGCGCCCGAAGAACTCCGTGTCGGTCGGGTTCGCGCCGGGATAGCCGCCTTCGATATAATCCATGCCGAACTGATCGAGCAGGCCGGCAATCGCAATCTTGTCCTCGACGGAAAAGTCGATGCCGGGCGTCTGTTGCCCGTCTCTCAGCGTCGTGTCGAAGAGGTAGATGCGTTCCCTGGTCATGGCTCTCGTCCAAATATGCTCGGTTTACTTTTGCTCGGTCTTGCCTGCGAACTGGTCCGTGGCGCGGATCAGCCGGTCGAGGATGCCCGGCTCGGAATATGCATGGCCTGCTCCCTCGACCAGATGCAGCTCTGATCCCGGCCAGGCCTTGTGCAGCTGCCAGGCGTACTTCGCCGGGCACGGCATGTCGTACCGCCCGTGGATGATGACGCCGGGAATGCCGTGCAGCCGGTGGGCGTCGCGCAGCAATTGGCCCTCTTCCATCCAGCCGGCATTGACGAAGAAGTGGTTCTCGATCCGCGCGAAGGCGTCAGCATAATCGTCGTCGGCGAAGGGCTCGCTGGTTGCGAGCTCCGGCAACAGCGTGATCGTCTCTCCCTCCCAGATGCTCCAGGCCTTGGCGGCCGCAAGGCGTGTCGCCTTGTCCTCGCTCATCAGGCGGCGATGATAGGCGTGCATCATCTCGTGGCGCTCGTTCTCGGGAATGGGCGCGATGAAACGCTCCCACTTGTCCGGGAACATCTCCGAGACGCCGAACTGGTAGTACCAGTCGAGCCGGCCTTGGTCAGCGTGTAGATGCCACGCAGCACCAGTTCGGAAACCCGTTCCGGGTGCTTCTCGGCATAGGCAAGCCCCAGCGTCGATCCCCAGGAACCGCCGAAGACCAGCCACTTGTCGGCGCCGGCCATCTCGCGCAGCCGCTCGATATCGGCGACGAGATGCCAGGTGGTGTTGGCTTCGATCCTGGCATTCGGCGTCGACTTACCGCAGCCGCGCTGGTCGAACAGCGTTACGTCGTAGAGCGTCGGATCGAACAGGCGGCGGTGGTTCGGCGAGATCGTGCCGCCTGGCCCGCCATGCAGGAAGACGGCAGGCTTAGCGCCCGGCGTGCCGGCCTTTTCCCAATAGATGGTGTGACCGTCGCCGACCTCGAGGTGGCCCGACGCATAGGGTTCGATTTCCGGATAAAGCGTACGCAGAACAGTCGTCATTTTCAGTCTTTCGTGAGCGGCCAGTGCACGGTGTCGTAGTCGGGATGCTGGCGGTTGGTTTCGAGAACGATCAGATGGCGGGTCGCCGAGACCTCGCTACCGTCATCCGTCTCCCTTGGTGGCAAGCCCGCGAGCCGTGAGAACCATATGACGCGGGATTCGACGCCGGACTGGTAAACGGGCTGTACGTCATCGGGGTCGTCGAGCGAGCCGAGCGCGATGTTGATGAAGTTCTCGTCGGGCATATCGTAGAACAGCGGCGTGCCGCAATCGCTGCAAAAACCGCGGCGCACCAGATGCGACGAGCGGAACCAGGACGGCTGGCCCCGGGTAATGTCGAACGTGTCTCGGGACGCATTGGCGAGCGGCATGAAATAGTTCCCGGTCGCCTTCTGGCACATGCGGCAATGACAGATATGCGGGTCCGCAAGCACGCCCTCGGCGCGGTAGCGCACGGCGCCGCATTGGCATCCGCCCGTATAGATGCGCGCGATGGTCACCGGAATGCTCCCGAGGGATGCCATTGATCGGTCTCGTGGTCGGGATGCTGGAACGAGATGATGCTTTCCTGCCTGGCGTAAAAATCCTGATCCTCAAGCACCGGCTGCTCGAAGATCGTATCGACCCAGGGCAGCCGCGAGGCGTGATTGACCTGGATTTTCGGCGCCAGATCGGTGCGATCGTCAAAGGTGCCGATGGCGATCTCAAGGCCACCCGGATGCCGATAGGTCATCGGCGTTCCGCATTTCGGGCAGAAGCCACGGTCGATGTTGACCGAGGACTGGAAATAGCTCGGTTCGTCCCGCACCCATTCGACGCCATCCTTCGGCGCCGTCACCAGCGCCGAGAAGAACGAGCCGAACTGTTTCTGGCACATGCGGCAATGACAGATCGACGCGCGTCCGAGTTCACCCTTGATCCGGAAGCGGACCGCGCCGCATTGGCATCCACCTGTTCGAACGTTTTCGGTCATCGCTTCTCCTCCGGGGGCCAGGTCTCGGTGTCGTGGTCGGGATGCTGATAGGAAACGAGATTGGTCAGGAACTCGATTGCGTCCGGATCTTCCAGCGTATGAACGCCAGGCAGATCGGCAACGTGATCGACATAGGGCAGCTTACCCTCGACTCCCCATTGGATGGTCGGCACGATGCCTTGCGGCTCGTCGAAGGCAGCGATCGCCAGCGCCATGCCATCCGGTGCCTCGTAGGTCAGCGGCGTGCCGCAATCGGCGCAGAAGCCGCGTCGCGCGGCGTTTGACGACTGGAAGCGCTTGGGCTCTCCGCGGGTCCAGGTCACATGCGCGCCGCGAACCGAAACCAAGGGCATGTAGAAATTGCCGCTCGCCTTCTGGCACATGCGGCAATGACAGACGGATGCGTCACCGAGCTTGCCCTCGACGCGGAAACGGACCGCGCCGCATTGGCAGCCGCCGGCATAATGGGGCCTGTTGTCGAGACTCATCGCAACTCCTCCTTAGCCCGGCGCGTGGCAGACGGCTTCGATATTGTTGCCGTCGGGATCGAATACGAAGGCCCCGTAATAGTCCGGGTGGTAGTGCGGTCTCAGCCCCGGCTTGCCGTTGTCACGTCCGCCGGCGGCAATCGCCGCTTCATAGAAGGCATCGACCTCGGCGCGGCTGCGCGCCGAAAAGGCGTAGTGGCGGCCCGGGCCTGCCTCGGCCGTTTCATGCAGCCAGAAAACCGGCCGCTCGCGGCCATAACCGCCGACCTTCACGCCGCCGGTGTGCTCCAACGGCACCATCATCAGCAAGGAGGCGCCAAGCGGAGCAAAGGCCTTGTCGTAGAACGACTGCGCCCGGTCGAAATCCGCGACGGGAATGCCCGTATGGTCGATCATCGCACGAACTCCTCTTTCATGCATGCGCTCCGCTTTCCGCTGCCCTTTCAGATGCCCTGTCCGAACCGATCAGAGCGATCGGACAGGGCTCTGGGGGCGGCCCACCGTCACCGTTTGATATCCCAGGTCGTCACCCGCTCGCCGGTTGCCGGATCCTTGCCGTCCTTCAGCTGAACACCGCGCGCCAGCAGATCATCGCGGATCTTGTCGGCTTCCGCGAAGTTCTTCGCCTTCAGCAGTTCCAGACGGGCCCGCACGCGGCTGTCGATGTCGCGGACCAGCCCCTCGTCGAGTTCGACCGCCTGCGGCACCACGCCGATCAGCGCAGCACTTGCGGCGAAGGTGCCGAGCAGTTTCGGATCGGTCGCCGCCTTCTGGGCGAGCGCATGGACCGCCTGGACGGCCGCGACCGTGTTGAGGTCGTCGGCAAGTGCGGCGACCACGGCCGGGTCGGCCTCACCCGTGGCGTCACCCGGCACCGGCCACTTGGAGAGCAGATGCTCTGCCTCTTCCAGCCGCTTCACCGAAAAATCGATCGGCTCGCGATAGTGCGTCATCAGCATCGCGAGCCTCAGCACGTCGCCCGGCCACTGGCGGCCGGCGAACTTTTCCGTGTGCAGCAGTTCGTAGATGGTGACGAAGTTGCCTTCGGACTTCGACATCTTGCGGCCTTCGACCTGCAGGAAGCCGTTGTGCATCCAGACATTCGCCATCACCTCGGTGCCATGGGCGCAACGGGATTGGGCAATCTCGTTTTCGTGGTGCGGGAAGATGAGATCCAGCCCGCCGCCGTGGATGTCGAAAACCTCGCCGAGATAGCGGCTGCTCATGGCCGAGCACTCGATGTGCCAGCCGGGACGGCCCCTGCCCCACGGGCTTTCCCAGCCCGGTTCGTTGTCGCCGGAGAGCTTCCACAGCACGAAATCGCCGGGGCTTTTCTTATGCGCCTCGACGGCGACGCGGGCGCCGGCCTGCTGTTCGTCGAGGTTGCGCTTCGAGAGTTGACCGTAATCGGCCATCGACTTGGTATCGAACAGGACCTCGCCGCCCGCCTGGTAGGCGTGGCCCTTGGCGATGAGCTTTTCGATGATGTCGATCATCTGGGCGATGTTGTCGGTCGCCCGCGGCTGGACATCAGGATCGAGGCAGCCGAGCGCCCTGGCATCGTCGAGAAACTGCGTTTCGGTCTTCTCCGTCACCCGGCGGATCGCGTCGTTGAGCGGCAGGGTCGGATAGTCCCGCAGCGCCCGCGCGTTGATCTTGTCGTCGACGTCGGTGATGTTGCGCGCATAGGTGACGTGATCCGCGCCATAGACATGGCGCAGCAGCCGGAACAGGACATCGAAGACGATGACCGGCCGGGCATTGCCGATATGGGCATAGTCATAGACCGTCGGGCCGCAGACATACATGCGAACGTTGTCGGGATCGATCGGCTTGAACTCGATCTTCTCCCGCGTCAGCGTGTTGTACAGCTTCAGTGTCGGCGTTCCGCCCATTGCCATTCTCCAAGATGCATACGACCGTAAAATACCGCGCCCGGGAGGCCCGCGCGTTTGTCATCTTGGATTTTAGGAGACGAAAACGGCCAGGCCAGCGGAGCGCTAGCGAATAATGTTCCGGCAGATAATGCAGATAACCGTTTTCATGGCCTCACTTATCGCGCGTCACCCGATTTCGGTCAAGAGGTCAGCCGCGTGCAAGCACAGCCGACTATCGAAAGGATTCCGCGGTCATGGATTTGTCATGATTAGGCTTATCTGAGATCGCCATGCGGAAAACAGATTCGCGGTGTAGTTGGTAGCACACCACGAAATCCTGTCTCCGGAGAGCGAGGAGGAGCGTCGCTTTCGTGAAGACGTGCGAAAGCGGCAGTGTATCCGGTTCGGGAAAGCATCAAGGAGTGAGTGCAAGTGAAAGCCGCAAAGACCAAAGACACCACCAAATCCGCCAACCTCGTCGAACAGTATCGCCCGCTCGGCCTGAAGGCCGTACTTGCCGCAGCGTTGCAGGTGAAGGCGAAGCCGGCTGGCAAGCTGACCAAGCGGCCAGCCTGACGGTTCCGACGCTCTTTTCCTTAAAAGAGAGACATCTGCCCGCCATCGGGCTCGGTCGGCTTGCCCTTGCCCTTTAGCTGGGCATTCGCAACCGACCTGGGCGTGACGGCATCCTGGATTTCGGGACCGGTGTTGACGACCTTGTTGACCTTGTCCGAGACAGGGATCGCCTCGAAGTAGTCCTCCGCGACGGGGCCGAAGAGATCGGCAACCTCGTGCGGCTCCTGCGTCTTGCAATCCAGCCAGCGGGCAAAATCCTCGGGCTGGATAACGACCGGCATACGGTCATGGATCTGCCGGATCGAGGCGTTGGCGGCCGTCGTCAGAATGGCCGCTGTGTCGACTTCGGAGCCGTCGGCCGAGGACCAGGTTTCCATCAGCCCGGCGAAAGCGACGATGCCGCCCTTCCGCGGGCGCACCCAATAGGCCTGCGACGGCTCGCGGCTGCCTTTCGGCGGCCGACGCCATTCGTAAAAACCGGAGGCCGGCACGAGAACGCGCCGGTGCCGCATGGCGGCGCGAAACGAGGCCTTGTCGATTGCCGATTCGGCCCGCGCATTGATCAGCAGCGGAAAGTCACGCGGGTCTTTCACCCAGCCCGGCATAAAGCCCCAACGCACGAGCACCGCCTTGCGCTCCGGCAGGTTGCTGCCGGGTGCCGCGCGCTCGCCGGCCACGACAACCATGATCGGCTGGGTTGGCGCGATATTGAAGCGCGCCGGAAAGTCGTCGCTTTCCAGCAGGCTGAACAATTCCATCATTTCGTCGGGGGTCGCCGTCAGCGCAAAACGTCCGCACATGACATCGATGTGGCACTTCACGTAGGATGGGTCAACGCCACCGAGACGATTTGATTCCCTGATGCCGACCAAGCCCGAACTTGCTTCCTCCGTCATTCTAGAACGCGACGGTCGCTATCTGCTCGTTCGCCGGGCCAACCCACCATCGGCCGACATGTACGCCTTTCCGGGCGGCCGTGCCGAGCCCGGCGAGACGCCGGCGGAGACAGCGCTTCGCGAATTGTTCGAAGAAACCGGCATCAAGGCGCGCGATCCGGTGCTGTTTGAAATCTACGATCTGCCGGGCAAGGAGTCCGAAGGGCGACACTTCCTGCTTTCGGTGTTCAGGGCCGAGGCGGATGCCGACGCGGTGGCCGTCGCCAGCGACGACGCGGCAGGGCTCGGCTGGTTCACCCCTGAGGAGATCTTCGCCCTGCCGATCCCCGACAGCGTGCGCGAATGTGTGGAAAGGCTCTCCGGCAGCGGCGCGAACGCCGCGACATCCGGCGACGGCCTTGAAACCGCCGACAATTCGGGCTTGATGAAATCATGATCCCTGTCCCGATCCTCGCAAGGCTTACGCTCGCTGCAATCGCCCTGACGGTCGCCACTGGTGCGGCGGCGCAAAAAACACCGACGAAAGAGCCGGCCAAGACCGAGACCGCAGCCCCTGCCCCGGCCGCTGTGGAAGAAAAGCCGACGCCCTATGACCAGCGGCTGATTCGACTCTCGGAGATCCTCGGCTCCGTGCACTACCTCAGGAATCTCTGCGTCAAAGAACCGGAAGACGTCTGGCGCCGCTCGATGCAGGATCTGATCGACAAAGAAACCGCCACCGAAGTCAAACGACGCGAGCGGATGACTGCCGCCTTCAACCGCGGGTACCGCACCTTCGCATCGGTCTATACGAGCTGCACAGGCCCTGCGATCGTCGCCGAACAGCGATATCGTGCCGAAGGGGCAACACTTGCGTCAGAAATCGTCGCCCGCTTTGGAAATTAGCAATAAATTAACCTCTTTTCTCACGACCCCGTGTCGTTTCGGGAAAAGGCTGCTAAGTTCGTTAAGAGAGTGGTAAGAAGTGGCGAGTCCGTCACGGTCGTTCAGTCGGAGTTCAGCCGAACGGCCATAAATTGAACCGCTTGCACAATGGAAGTCGCATGGAACGAATGATGGAACCAAGCCTGACCGACATCGATGACATGATCGTCCACGAGAAGATGCAGGCTGCGCTGGAACACCAGAGCGAGGCCTGGGCGGACGGAATGGCCGACGGTATCGAGCCGGAAATCATCGCGGATGCGGCCATTGCCCTTGCCATGCGGGAAACCGTTCGGCTTCATGGCGAAGACGGCGCCGAAGCAATGCTCAATTCGCTTCGCGAGCGCGTGCTCGCCGGCGAATTCTCGCCCCAGCGCACGATTCAGTAATATCAGGACTGCCCGATGCATCGGAATCTTGCAAACCGGACCCTTCCGGTTCGCCTCGCCACACTGCTGTTGGCCGGTGTCGCCTTGACCACCCCGGCAGCGGTTTCCCCCGCCTTCGCTCTCAGCGAATTGCAGGGCGCGCCGCAGCCCGTTCCGGCCGAGCAACAGCCTGCCGCCGGCGACCAGAAGGCGACGCCGCCTGCCGCCAAACCCGTTGCCGAAGAGCCGGATGAGGAAGAGACGCTTCCGCTCGAAATCCCGATGCCCGACCCGCTGATCAACAAGTCGGCGACAGCCACGAAGGAAGACGCTCCCGAAGCCGAAGAACCGGAGCCGACCGGGCCTGTCGAAGTCCTGACCGACGTTTCCAAGATTCCGGCGCCGGTCGCCCGCATGCGCGAGCTGATCGTCGAGGCGGCGGCTTCCGGCGACATCGAGCGGTTGCGCCCATTGCTCGGCAAGGGCCCGAACCAGACCCAGGTCACCGGCGTCACCGGCGATGAAGACCCGGTGTCGATCCTGAAGAGCCTTTCGGGCGACCAGGAAGGCGTCGAAATTCTCGCGATCCTGCTCGACGTGCTGTCGACCGGCTTCGTGCTGGTAGACAAGGGCACGCCGCAGGAGGCCTATGTCTGGCCTTATTTTGCGGAAAAGAAGCTTTCGACGCTGACGGCACCGGAAAAGGTCGACCTGTTCCGCCTGGTCACCGCCGGTGACTTTGCCGACATGGAAGAATTCGGCAGTTACAACTTCTATCGCGTCGGCATCATGCCGGACGGCAAGTGGAAATTCTTCATCGCCGGCGACTGAGCGCCGGCGACCTGCTTGCCGATGACAGCCGAACATCCTACCTCTTCGCCAAGAGATCGCCGCTGAGACCGGGGCCTGAGTCGGCCGCGGCTAACCAGGTGATCGTTTGCTAGGTTAGCGCGGGATTCTCCCCTCCCGTCGAACAGGATTCGAACGATGCCCAGAGTTCGCCTCGACGATCGTGCGATCGTCTCCATTTCCGGCAAGGACGCCGAAGATCTTCTTCAGGGACTGATCACCACCGATCTCGACGCGCTTGCGCCCGACGAGGCGCGTCCTGGCGCACTTCTGACGCCACAGGGCAAGATCCTGTTCGAGTTCCTGATCTCCCGCGACGGCGACGGCCTACGGCTGGAAACGGCACGCGACCAGGCCGAAGCGCTGCTGAAGCGCATGACGATGTACAAGCTTCGCTCGGCAGTCGAGCTTTCGATCAGGGCTTCCGACGCCGTCACCGTGATATTCGACGAAGCAGCACCGACGGGTGCCTATAGGGACCACCGTTTCGAGAAGGCGGGCGTTGCGCTCTTTCGCGCCTATGGGGAAGCCACCGGCGACACGGCCGGCGCAGAAGACCTCGAACGGCTGCGGATCGCAGCGGGCATTGCGAATGCCGGTGCCGATTATGCGGTGCAAGACGCATTCCCCCATGACGTGCTCCTGGACAAAAACGGCGGCCTCTCCTTCAAGAAGGGCTGCTATGTCGGTCAGGAAGTGGTGTCGCGCATGCAGCACCGCACCACGCCGCGCCGCCGGGTCGTGATCGTTTCGGCGGACGCCGCCCTTCCCCCGACGGGAACGACGATTACGGCGAACGACAAGTCGATCGGCGCGCTGGGCACGGTGCAGGGCAAGTCGGCGCTCGCGATCGTGCGCATCGACAAGGCCGGCGAAGCCATGGCGAATGGGATCCCGCTGCTCGCCGGCGACGTGCCGGTGACAATGGTTCTGCCCGAATGGACCGGCCTCACCTTCCCGACCAGCACGGACGAGGCAAGCGCGTGACGGCGGCCCGCGCCTGGCAGCGCATGCTTTCCGGCCGAAGGCTGGACCTGCTCGATCCCTCGCCGCTCGATGTGGAGATCGGCGACATCGCCCATGGCCTCGCCCGTGTTGCCCGGTGGAACGGCCAGACCGCCGGCGATCATGCCTTCTCCGTCGCCCAGCACAGCCTGATGGTCGAAGATATTTTTCGCCGCAGCAACAAGTGCAGCACCGACGATTGCCTGCTGGCGCTTTTGCACGACGCGCCGGAATATGTGATCGGCGACATGATCTCGCCGTTCAAGGCGGTGGTCGGCGGCGGCTACAAATCGGTCGAGAAGCGGCTGGAAAGCGCCATTCACCTTCGTTTCGGCCTGCCGCCGCATTGCTCCAAGGAATTGAAGGACCGCATCAAGAAGGCCGATCATGTCGCGGCCTATTTCGAAGCAACGGTGCTTGCCGGCTTCTCCGTCGAAGAGGCGCGCAAGTTCTTCGGCCAGCCGCGCGGCATCACCCGCGAGACGCTGCTGATCGATCCCTTGCCGGCGGTCGAGGCGCAGCGCCTGTTCACCGAACGGTTCCTCACGCTGGAAGCGCAGCGCGTGCCCGCGCGCGCGGAAATCTGACATGCCCGGCATTATCGTTTCTCCGCTTTCCCGCATCGCCGAAATGGCCGTCCGCCATGGCTGCACCGAGATGATCAGCCTCGTCGCCAAGGGCCAGGATTTCCATCGCCCCGGCGTCATCGCCAAGGCGCGACATCTGACGCTCGGCATGAACGACATCACCTTTGCCGGCACCGGCGACCTCATTGCGCCGCAGGAAGACCATGTCCGGCAGATCGTAGCCTTTGCGCGCGAATGGGACCGTGCACGGCCGCTCCTCGTTCATTGCTGGATGGGCGTCTCCCGTTCGCCGGCAGCCGCCCTCATCGCCGCGCTCGCGGCCGAGCCGGACCAGGACGACGCGGAGCTGGTGCAGCGGCTGCGCCGCGCCTCGCCCTATGCGACCCCCAACAGCCGGCTTGTCGAAATTGGCGACGGCGTGCTCGCGCGCAATGGAAGGTTGATCGCCGCCGTTCGCGCGATCGGTCGCGGCGCGGATGCCGACGGCAATGCGCCGTTCGTTCTGCCGCTTGCTTCCGAAGGAGCAGCCGTTGCCGATTGAGACGCAGCCGACAACGGTCGAGATCGGCCTCAATGCGGCGATCGTCGCCGTCGTCAACCGCAGCCCGCGCATCCTCGCCGTCAGCGAAAGTGACGGCGATGCGCGTGACAGCCTGCCCTTCGGCCCCTTCGATCCGGCGCTCCACCGGACCTTTGAGACGAGCCTGCGCGATCGCGTCGAAAAGCGTACGGCGCTGAAGCTCGGCTATATCGAACAGCTTTACACCTTCGGCGATCGCGGCCGGCAGCGGCTGCCGGGCGAAGAAGGCAAGCACATGGTCTCGGTCGGCTATCTGGCCCTGACGAGAACCGATGCCGAAAACACCGAACGGCTGGCCGAAGCCGGCGCGCATTGGCGCGACTGGTACGGCTACCTGCCCTGGGAAGACTGGCGGCAGGGTCGCCCGGCGGTGCTGGACCAGGCGCTCCTGCCGGCACTTGCCCGCTGGGAAACAGGTGTGTCCGGTGACGACCGAGCCGCCCGGATTGCCGGGCGCCGGGCGCGCATCCGCCTGGCCTTCGGCCTCGGCGATTTTCCCTGGGACGAGGAACGCGTGCTGGAGCGCTATGAGCTGCTTTACGAGGCAGGGCTCGTGCCCGAGGCGGCCATCGACGGCCACGGTAATGGCAACGACGTTCTGACCGCCGGGCTGGCGATGCGCCACGACCACCGCCGTATCGTCGCGACCGCGATGGCGAGGCTGCGCGGCAAGATCAAGTACCGGCCGGTCGTCTTCGAACTGATGCCGCCCGAGTTCACGCTGACCGATCTGCAGGCAACTGTCGAAGCGATCTCCGGGCGCCACCTGCACAAGCAGAACTTCCGCCGCCTGGTCGAAGGGGCCGAACTGGTGGAGCCGACGGGGATGACGCTGTCTTCCACCGGTGGGCGGCCGGCCGCCCTCTTCCGCTTCCGCCGCCAGATCCTCGACGAGCGCCCCGCCCCGGGGCTCAAGGTCGGTGGGCGATGATCGCAGCCACCGATCCCTGAACCGCGGATCGGCACCTAAAAACCTCCAGCAGAACGCCCTACATGTGCGGGGATGATGCTATAATCGGTGCAGGGGGACGCGACCGAACTTTCGCTGCCCGCAAACCATGCGGCGTTTACGACCGAGGTGACAACCATGCTGCTCGTCCTGACCCTGCTTACGTCGCTGCTCGGCACCTCGCCCCAATCGGGAACCGACGAAAAGCCGAAGATGCCCGACTACTTCAAGAACCAACAGGGCGGCGGCATGCAGCCGCAGACAACCATCTGCAATCTCAACAGCCAGGACCTGAACGGGCAGTTCCGGACCTGCCGCTACGACTGCGGCACGCAGATCACCGTCGGCGAACGTTTCTCCTGCCCGTTCATCATGCAGCGTTGACGTCCAAAACCTCGGTTAGCTTCTGAAAAGACGCAACTCCGGACAGAAAACCGCTTCGCACTTTTCCTGGAGTTGGCCTCTTTTTGGCGCAACTCCGGACAGAAAACCGCTTCGCACTTTTCCTGGAGTTGCTTACCTTTCGATCACCACATCAAGGCCGATGTCGAGCGTCGGCGCAGCCATGGTGATCTTCGAGGTCGAGATGTAGTCGACGCCGCTCTCGGCGATTGCCCGCACCGTATCGATCTTGACGTTGCCTGAAGCCTCCAACCGCGTCCGGCGGGCATCGACCGCATAGGCGTCGGCGGAGAGCTGCCAAAACGCGCGGTTGACCGCAACGGCCTCGCGGAGCAAGTCCGGCCCCATGTTGTCGAGCAGGATGACGTCGGGTTGGGCCGTCAGCGCCTCGCGCATCTGATCGAGGCCATCGACCTCGATCTCGATCTTGACGAGATGGCCGCAATAGGCGCGCGCCGCATGGACGGCGCTGGCGACACCACCAGATACGGCAATGTGATTGTCCTTGATCAGCACGGCATCGTCGAGGCCGTAGCGATGATTGGAGCCACCGCCCAGACGCACCGCGTATTTTTCCAGCGCCCGCAGCCCAGGAATGGTCTTGCGGGTGCAACAGACCTTCGCACGCGTGTGGGCGATCTCGTCGGCGAATTTCGCCGTATAGCTTGCGATGCCCGAAAGGTGCATCAGGAAGTTCAGGCCAACGCGTTCGGCCGACAGCAGCCCGCGGGCGCGACCGGAGATCCGGGCGATCGCCGTGCCCGGCGCGACCCGGTCACCATCCGCCACCAATGCCTCGAAGTGGATCGACGGATCGACCAGACGGAAGGCGGCACGCGCAAGCTCCAGCCCGGCAACAACACCCGCATCGCGCACGTTCATGCCGGCCTTTGCGGTCAGCTCCGGCCCGATGGTCGAGAGCGTGGTAATGTCGCCGGCGCGGCCGAGATCCTCGTTAAGTGCGGCACGCACCTGGTCCTCGATCATCAGTGCGGGAAGTTCGGGGCGGAGGGCTGCGGTCATCTGCTTTTTCGTCCTTGAGTGTCGGTCCATGCAAGCGGCGCGCGTGAAATCACGCCGCCTCCGTCTCCGCCAGTTCGCTCGCCAGGCGGTTGGCGTCGGCGAGCGTCAGATAAGTGCGGCGGCGCCATTCCGGCTGTTCTTGTGGGCAATCGGCGCGGAAGTGACCGCCGCGGCTTTCCGTGCGCCGCAGCGCGCCGACGGCGATCAACTTGGCCGTGGTAATAATGTTGGTGAAGCGCATGCGGGTGTTGTCGCGCTCGAGCTGTGCGATCTCGCGGATCGCCTTTACCAGGCTCTCGCGGGTTCGGATCACGCCGACGCAATCGCTCATCACCTGGCGCAGGATCTTCAGTTGCGGGCTGTCTTCGACGGTCACCGGATCGTCGTTCTCGCCGGCATTATCGCCCCATTCGGTAAGCTGCGGCGTCGGCAGCGTGCCCTTGATGTTTTCGGCGATGCGGGCGGCAAAGACGACGGCTTCGAGCAGCGAGTTGGAGGCGAGCCGGTTGGCGCCGTGCACGCCGGTGGAGGTCACTTCTCCAGCAGCCCAGAGACCATCGATCGAGGTGCGACCTTCGGCATCGGTGAGCACGCCACCCATGTGATAGTGAACCGCCGGCACGACCGGGATGGCTTGCGTCACCGGATCGATGCCGGCCGCCATGCAAGAGGCATAGACCGTCGGGAACATCTCGGGGAAATGCTTGCCCACAGCCTTGGTGCAATCGAGGAACGCGCCGCGGCCGGCCTGGACCTCGGCAAAGACACCACGCGAAACGATGTCGCGCGGCGCAAGCTCGCCGTCCGGGTGGATATCGAGCATGAAGCGATGGCCGGCGGCGTTCAGAAGCTGGGCGCCATCACCGCGCAGCGCCTCGGTCGCGAGCGGCGCCGGATCCTTGCCGATGTTGATCGCCGTCGGGTGGAACTGCACGAATTCCGGATCGGCGATGATCGCGCCGGCGCGGGCGGCCATGCCGAGCCCCTGCCCGCACGCTTCCCACGGGTTGGTCGTGACAGCATAGAGATGACCGATTCCACCGGAGCAGAGCACGACGGCACGGGCCGGGAAAGCCACACGCTTCTTCGACTGGCCGGCATCGGGCCGGGCGATGACGCCGGAGATGAACCGGCCTTCGCGCACAAGTTCCTCGACCACATAGCCTTCGATCACGCGGATCGAAGGCGTCCGGCGGACGGCGGCAATCAGCGCTTCCATGATCGCCTTGCCGGCCATGTCGCCCTTGACGCGGACGATGCGTCGCTCGGAATGGGCCGCCTCACGCGAGAGCAGCAGCTTGCCTTCGAGATCGCGATCGAAGGGCACGCCGTATTCGAGCAGATCGTGAATGCGCGCCGGGCCTTCGGCCACCATCATGCGCGTCATCTTCTCGTCGACGATGCCGGCACCGGCGGCCAACGTGTCAGCGACATGTTTCTCGAAGGTGTCGCCGGGGCTCATGGCTGCGGCGATGCCGCCTTGAGCCCAGGCCGACGAGGCGCCGTGGCCGATCGGGGCTGCGGCAAGGATCGTCACCGGTCTCGGGCTCAGTTTCAGCGCGCAGAAGAGGCCGGCCAGGCCGCCACCGACGATGACGATATCGTCAATCCCGTTGAAGGATTGCGGGCGGAAATGGTCGGTCAGCATGATTCATTCTCCTCCAATGCGCATGCCTGCATCCGGTATGACCCGGCGGAAATTGTTACTGCTTGAGGTTCACCATGCGCTCGACCGCAAGGCGGGCGCGATCGGCGATATCAGGATCGACGAGAACCTCCTCCGTCATGGTCAGCAGGCTGTCGAGGATCTTCGGCAGCGTGATGCGCTTCATGTGCGGACAGAGGTTGCACGGCTTGACGAACTCGACGCCTTCGATCTCGGCCTGGATGTTCGACGCCATCGAGCACTCGGTAACGAGCAGCACCTTCGACGGGCGATTGTCCTTGACGTAGTTGATCATGCCGGAGGTCGAGCCGGCGAAGTCGCAGACGGCGATCACGTCCGGGTGGCATTCCGGATGACCGATGATCTCGATACCCGGATTGGCTTCCTTGTAGGCGAGCAACTCGGCGGCCGTGAAGCGCTCGTGCACCTCGCAGTGGCCCTTCCAGGTCAGGATCTTCTTGTTGGTCTGGCGCGCGACGTTCATCGCCAGGTATTCGTCGGGAATGCAGAGAACCGTGTCGGATTCCAGGCTCTCGACGACATCGAGCACGTTCGACGAGGTGCAGCAGATGTCGGTCTCGGCTTTCACGTCGGCAGACGTGTTGACGTAGGTGACGACGGGAACGCCGGGGTAGCGCTGCTTCAGAAGGCGGACATCGGCGCCGGTGATCGATTCCGACAGCGAGCAGCCTGCCTTGGCGTCGGGGATCAGCACGGTCTTTTCCGGACTCAGCAACTTCGACGTTTCGGCCATGAAGTGCACGCCGCACTGGATGATAATTTCCGCATCGACTTTGGCAGCATCGCGCGCGAGCTGCAGCGAGTCGCCGACGATGTCGGCGACACAGTGGAAGATATCCGGCGTCTGATAGTTATGCGCGAGGATGACCGCGTTACGCTCCTTCTTCAGCCGGTTGATGGCGTGCACATAGGGCGCGTAGACCGGCCACTCGATCGCCGGGATGAAATCCTTGACCTTCTCGTAGAGATGCTCGGTTTCGCGCGCGATCGCCGGCGTAAAGGCAAGCTCGGGCCTTTCGATGATGCCGAAGCGCTCAGCGGCGCTGACAAAAACCGGTTTCGCCACGGCCGCAGTGCGGGGTGCAAGGCGCGTCATCGACATCTCCTCTCCGCCCCTCTTCCTGGGCGGGTTTTCAATTATGCTCAATATGAGCATAATTGAACCAAAACAAAAGCGGCAAAGCCGCATGGGTTGATTTAGAAAGTTTTGTGACAGAATTCAAGAATAGAAGCGCCGCTTTTCGCGGCGCTTCTGATTTTGCTTCGCGATCAGGCCATCGCCGGCCGTGCCACGCCCTTCTCCTCGATCGGCCAGTGGACGATTGCAGCGAAGACGCCGAGGGCTACACCGAGCCACCACACCGGATCGTAGGAACCGAAGTGGTCGTAGAGGTAGCCGCCCATCCACACACCCAGGAACGAGCCGACCTGGTGCGACAGGAAGACGATGCCGCCGAGCAGGCCGAGGTGGCGCGTACCGAACATGATCGCGACCAGCGCATTGGTCGGCGGCACGGTCGAAAGCCAGAGCAGGCCCATAACGATGGCGAAGACGATGACTGAGGTCGGCGTCTGCGGCAGCAGCAGGAAGGCCGTCACCGCCACCGAGCGCGCGATATAGATCAGCGCCAGGAAATAGGGTTTCGAGTAGCGCTGGGCGATGAAGCCCGCCGACAGAGAGCCGATAATGTTGAAGAAGCCGATGAGTGCCAGCGCGATCACCGCATAGCGCGCGTCGATGCCGATATCGCCGATGTAAGCCGGGAAGTGCGCGGTGATGAAGGCAACCTGGTAGCCGCAAACGAAGAAGCCGGAAACCAGGAGCAGGTAGCTCTTGTGGCCAAGTGCCTCCTTCAGCGCCTCGCCGATCGACTGCTTGAATTGCGCCTCGCTCTGGCGGCCGGAGGACGCGTTGCCGCGCAGTGGGATCGCGAAGAACGGCACGACCAGCATGAGGACGCCGAGATAGACCAGGCTGTCCGACCAGCCATAGGCCGAGATCAGCCCCTGGCTCAGGGGCGCGAACAGGAACATGCCGGCCGAGCCCGCCGCCGTGCAGATGCCGAAGGCGAGCGACCGCTGATGCGGCGTGACGTTGCGGGCAAAGGCGGAGAGCAGGATGCCGAAGGAGCCGGAGCCCACCGCCATGCCGACGAGCACTCCGCCGCCGATGTGCAGCCAGATCGGCGCGTTGGCGAAGGCCATGATGAAGAGCCCTGCAGCGTAGAGAAGGCCCGACATGGCGAGCACGCGCCACGTTCCGAACTTGTCCGCGATCGCGCCGAAGAAGGGCTGGCTCAGGCCCCAGCAGAGGTTCTGCAATGCCATGGCAAGGCCGAAGGTCGTCCTGTCCCAGCCCGTATCGGCGAGCATCGGCAGCTGGAAGAAGCCCATCGCCGAGCGCGGGCCGAAGGTGAGCATCGCGACGACCGAGCCGGCCGCAATGATCAGCCAGGGCATCTCCTGACGGGCACTGGACGGCGCGGATGCTCCGGAAACAGCGGACATGGAATCTCTCCGATTGATGGAGCGCGATCCTAGGCGGCTGCTAAAACAGATAAAAGCCAATTAAATTGACGCCGCAATCACCGGAATTGATGCCTTGATCAAGCGGCGCTGCGGAACCGGTCGCGAAACGCTCTCGGCGTCATGCCCTTGGCCGCCTTGAACTGGCGATTGAAGTTGGCAAGCGAACGATAGCCGACGGCATCGGCGACATGAGCGATCGAACGCGCCGAACCACTGAGCAGCGCGCAGGCCTCGCCGATCCGCAGGCGCATCAGATATTCCGAGACCGGCATGTTGAGGTGGCGCAGGAACAGGCGGTGCAGGCCGGAAAGGCTGAGCGCGGCCAGATCCGCGAGTTCGTCCATCGACGGGTTTTCGGCGTAATGCAGGTGGATATGGTCGAGCACCCGGTCGAGGCGGCCGCGGTCGACCGATCGGCCTGATGGCGTGACGACCCGGCTCGACAGTGGTGTTACCGCCTGCTCGCGCGCCAGGATCGTCAGCATCGACAGGACGTCCGGCAGGCGCTCCTCCGGCGCCAACCGGCGCAACCCTTCGAACAGCGGCCGCACGCGGGTGGCCACTTCCGGCGTGAACTGCAACCCTGGAGCCGAACGCTCGAACATCGCCTTGACGCCGGCGAGTTCGACGAAGCCCTCCTCCAGGCGCTCCACCCATTCCGGATGGAACCAGAGCACCAGCGCCACGTGCGGTTCGGCCTCGTCGACCTTGCCGGCGGAGTGCCAGGTGTGCGGCAGGTTGGAGCCGACCAGCACGAGATCGCCGTCCTCATAGGCGCCGATATGGTCTCCGATGAAGCGCTGGCCGCGCGAGTTGAGCGTCAGCGTCAATTCGAACTCGGGATGATGGTGCCATTGGAACGGGATGGCATCGTCGAGCCGGCGGTCGAGCAAGATTGATGAGGCATTGGTCGGCCTCGAGATCTTCTGCAAAACAGCCTTCATGTTGCACCATTCGCTCCATGGAAGCCAGAATAGTATCAATGCTGGCAGGCTGCGTGCAACAGCGGCACCGTTGAAAGGGCTAGGTTTTCTCCATCACCAATCAAACCTGCCAGGCGAGGAGATCCCCATGCAGCCACTCAGAGACAGTCACCCGACGGCGGCCCATCTCGATATTCAACTGAAGGACATCCGGAAGCGGCTGCCTCTGCGCGTGCTTTCGGAAGCGGACTGGCAGCACTGGATCACCAAGGGCTACGTCATCGTCCGTCAGGCGGTACCGGCGACCAATGTCGAGCGGCTCGTCGAGTTGCTCTGGCGCTTCGACGAAAAGGATCCGGCCGACCCTTCGACCTGGTATGCGCCGCAGCGACGCGAGCACAAGATGAAGGAACTCAACAACACCGGCATGCTGGAGATCTACAATCACCAGTATCTCTGGGACAACCGCCAGGAGCCGCGCATCTACGGCGCCTTCGTCGACATCTGGGACCGCGAGGACCTGTGGGTGACGATCGACCGCGCCAACCTCAACCCACCGAAGAAGGTGAAGGGCAACCCCAACGGCTTCATACATTGGGACGTCGACACCTCAATCCGGCCGCTGCCGATCGGCGTTCAGGGCGTGCTCAGCCTCAAGAAGCAGGACGGCGACGTCGGCGGCTTCCAATGCGTGCCGGAACTGTTCGAAAACTTCGAAAGCTGGGAGAAGACTCAAAGCGCCGACCGCGACCCGATGCACCCCGACATGACCGGTCTTTCGACCGTCAACATCGAGATGGAGGCCGGCGACCTGATGATCTTCAACAGCCTGCTGGCCCACGGCGTGCGACCCAATCATTCCGATGGCCGCGTGCGCATGGCGCAGTACATTTCGATGCATCCGGCAGAATGGGGCAATGTCGCCGAGCGCGAGGAACGGGTGCGCCTGTGGCGCGAGCTCGACCATCCGAAGCGCGACGCCTTTCCCGGCGACCCGCGCGAATGGGAAAAGCACAACGCCTCCGCCGCCAGCCTTTCGGATCTGGGCGCCAAGCTTCTCGGTATCACGCCCTGGGCTTGATACCGAGAAACGGGTGAGATCGTTTCCGTCCGGAATTGCTTCTGAACTAAGCCGAAGCACGCACCTTCATCGGCCAGCGCTCGCCGCGTCGGCCGATGATCTTGACCTCATCGCCGAGCTTCACGGTGCCTTCGCTGCGCGGCACCGCATTCCAGCCGAAGAGCACGCCGGTCACGCGGCGGTCGGCCGACATGCGCTTCTCCGCCAACCCCTGGATCGGATTGCCGCCGATGCGCTCGCCGGTGATCTGGTCCTGGGTCGTCATGATGCAGCGCGAGCAGGGTTTGACGAGATCGAAGCGGATGCCGCCGATCTCGACGCTCTCCCAGAAATCCTCCTCCCAGGCGTCATCGCAGTCGACGAGGATGTTGGTGCGGAACCGTTCCATGCCGACCGGTTCCTGGCCCTTTTCGGCGAGCGTCCGGTTGAGATCGGTAAGCGAACCCGTGGTCGTGATCAGGATCGGAAAGCCATCGGCAAAGCCGACGGGTGCAGCCGCTCCTGCCCATTCGGCGCCGACGAGCCGTTCGGCCGAGGCGTCCATATGGGCGAGCCTCACCGGGCGGCCGAACCATGAGGACAGAACCTCATCCGTCGTTTCATCCGACACGGCGGCATCGACCTCGCTGCCCCAAACGACGACGTTCAGACGACGGTCCGGATCGAAGCGGACGGAGATCTCCCGCTCACCCATCCTCAGGTGCAGGCCGCCATCGATATGGCTCGCCTCAACCTGCGCCAATGTCTGCAGTTCGCGCTGGGTGATAAAGCGCCCATCCGGCTGGATCAGCATGAAACGCCGGTCACCCTCGACGCCGTCGAGATTGACCGAGACCGTCTCGCGGGCAATCGCGCGACCGCTCTTCAGCGGATGAATGTTGAGGCCGGTCACCTTCATGGACAGTTCCTTCCATCTTCAAAAACTGATTCAAGCGCCTGACGATCCGATTCACCGGGCGGCTGCAATCCGTTGAAAGGCCTAGATCATTTCTCGGTTTGATGGAAACGGAGAAATGTTCCGGTGCAATCGACGCGGCACAATCGCTCGCAGAAAAGCGCCCCACGCCCTTCCCGGCAACTAGATTTCATCCAGCATCATGGCGAGCACGTCGCGTAGCCGCTGCTCACGCTCGTGAGCCAGACGGCGGCCGGCCTCGGTCTTGAACCCGTCAGCGAGCCGGAAGAGCTTGGTCTCGAAATGATCGATGGCGAAGGCCTTGTCATCGAGCGCCCGCGCCTCAGCCAACGGATCGAGCGGGTCGTAAAGGCCGCTGCCCATGCGCCCGGCGATGTAGAAGCAGCGGGCAGCGCCGACCATGCCGATCGCATCCAGCCGATCGGCATCCTGAAGGATCTTCGCCTCCAGGGTTTCCGGCGGGATGTTCGCCGAGAAGCTGTGCGTCAGGATGGCGTGCGCCACCGCGGCAATCTCATCCGTGCCCCAACCGAGATCTTTCAGAATGCCCGTCGCCTTTTCGGCCGCCAGTCGTGATGCCTGCGTGCGCAGGGGCGAGTTCTTCTCGACCGAGACGCAGTCATGCAGCAGCACCGCGGCGGCGAGCAAACGCGCCTCACTGCCCTCCTCCGCCTGGATGCGGGCGGCATTCTTCCAGACACGGATCAGATGTGCGGCATCGTGCGAGCCGTCATCGGCGGCGAAGGCATGCGGCAGCAACGCCGCCGCAAGTTCCTCATGCGGCGCGAAGGCGGCCGCGAGTTTCGAAATCTCTGTCATGATGTCCTATTGCTGTTCGGCAGGCTTTGCCGGCGCCGTCGGTGCAGCGCCAACGCCGGACAAGATCTTCTGGTAGAAGAGCCCTATCCCGATCAATACCCCGCCAAGGCCGATGAAGGACAGAGCCCGCAGGAAACCTTCGAGGTTGGACATGTCGATCAGGAACACCTTCAGCACGGCAACGAAGACCAGAACGGCCGACGCGATGCGGATGCTCTTGGCATGGAAGCGCGAGCCGAGCACCAGCAGCAGCACGCCGAGCAGCAGCCAGACGACCGAATAGGTGTAGGTCTCGCCCTGCAGAAAGCCCTTCCAGTCCGCGATGTTTTCCCCCTGCCAGACACGGCGGACCGTGAGGCTCGCCCAGGCGAAAGCAAGCACCGCGCCGCTGACCGCAAGTGCCATGACATAGGGCAAGGGCCGCTTGTCGCGTGCATACCAGGCGAGCCCCGCATAGCCGAGCCCCGGTAACAGGTAACCGATCAACAGCAGGTCGAAGAACGGGATGCGCCCCAGCAGTTCGCCGCTGAAATAGGGGTTGAGGCCGAGGAGATGCGCCGAAAGCACCGACAGCATCGAGAGCACGCCGAGGCCCATGCCGCCGTAGCGGAAGACCGGGCTCGGTGATTTCATGTCGAGGCTCATGAAGATCGCCGAGGCGCCGATTGCCAGCAGCGTGTAGATCGACTGCTCGCCGAGGGTCGGCACCGCGCTGTCGAGCACGCCGCCGTTCATCGCATGGCGCACCAGGATCGCGAGCGTCAACAGCACGAAAAGGCTGGCAAGCGCCTGCAGCAGGTTGCGCACGCGCGTGCCTGGCCAGGATCTCAGGAAATAGGCGGAGCCTGCAAGCAGCACGGCGGGAATGCCGTAGCCCGGCAGCAGCGCATTGAAGACGGGCGTAGTGCCGAGATTGCCGGCACCGACGATCGTCGGCTCCCAGGCGATGCGCCCGAGTACGACGACGGCCGCTGCACCAGTCATCCACGGAAGAATCGGCCAGGTGCGGATCCGCGTGGCGAGCGCATAGGCCGTGCCGAGCACGGCGATCGCAAGCGTCGTGACCAGCCCGTCCGTCCAGGCGTGGAGGGCAAGCACGAGAAAGGTGAAGGAGCCGGCCACCAGCAAGCCGGCCGCCGTATCGCGCGCCATCGCCTCGCTTTCGCGGCGGTAGAGCCAGTCCGCAAGCGCCAACAGCGCCGCCCCGGCGACGAGCGAGAACAGGCCGTGCGGCAGGTCGAAGGAATAGTTGCCGGTCATCAGGAACGACATCGCGACGAGCGCGACCGGAACGACCGCGGCGATGCCCGCCCAGAGTGTCGAATATTGCGGATGGGCGACGAGCCGGCGCGACAGCACGAAACCGCCGAGTGCGACGAACAGCGCCGCAAGCAGCATTGCGGTGATCATCGCGGTGCGCCCGGGCAGGACGACTGCCGGAAGAGCGTCGGCCAGCGAGGGATCGAGATAGGCGAGCACGCCGCTCAGCGCCGTCAGGCTCCAGACGCCAGCAACAGCGCCGACCGCTGAAAGCACGGCGGGATAGACTGCCGTTGTCCGCCAGGCGCCCAACGCCGCCAGCGCCGCAACGACAACTGCAAACTCCGCCACCGGAAAGCGGACCGCATAGACTGCCGGGCTGATGAGGAGGAGCGCAAGCATGGTGACGACGATCGCGGCCGAAATGGAGATTGCCGCGTGCGGTGGAACGAACAGGCGTTCCCATGGCCCGACGACGGCCCGGGGTCGGGTTGTCGCTTCGGTCGGCTCCAGCATTTCGGACCCTTCAGTCGCATCACGCACTTCGCGCGCTTCTGCCACTGGCTCCCGTTCGATGGCGGCAGGCCAGATAAGTCCGATGCCGGCGATCATCACAAGTAGGACGAAAGCGACCGGCCGTGCTTCGAAGGGCGATGCCGCAGCGACATAGGCAAGGCCCCAGAGCCCTATGCCAACATTGGCAAGCGTCGGCACTACGGTCCATCGGCGCAGCCGCGATGCAAGCAGGGTCGCGAGCCAAACGATCGCGAGGAAGCCGAAAAGAACCCAGGGGCGCGGTTCGTTGCTCGAAACCAGCGCCGGCGTGATCAGCGAGGCAAGCAGGCCGAGGCCAGCGAGCGCCTGCCCATGCAGCAGCGACAGACCAACCGTGGCGAGCGAAATCGCCGCCAGGAGAACGAAGGCCGTGCCCGTGCCGATATAGTCGTAGATGCCATAGGCGGCATAGGCGACCCCGAAGAGGGTGACGGCACCGGCCGCCGTCAGGATGCCGGGGATCATGGCGTTCTGGAATTCGTTGGCGATCACGGGCACCGCGCGCCGACGGATGACCTCGCCTGCCGCCATCAGCAGGAGGCCGAACAAGGCAGCAAGCGTCAGGCGAACCGCCGGGCTCAACAGCCCGGCATCGATTGAATACTTGACCATGAAGACGCCGCCGAGCGCCAACGCGATGCCGCCAACCCAGACGGCCCAACGGGCGCCGAGGCGACTTTCCAGGCTTTCGGTCTGACGGGGTACGGTTGCGACCGGCTGCGGTGCTTCCGTGCTGGCAGCGATCGTCTCCTCGCCCTCGATTTTGGCCGCGGCTCCTTCCGCATCGCCGAAAATCCGCGCGCCCTCGCGCGCACTGGCCGAGAAGGCGGCAGCGGCATCGTCCAGCGTCTCTGGCTCCGGCGTCTCCGACATGGCCGACAACTCGTCCGCAGCCGCAAACGCCTCGGTCGCCGTTTCAGCCGGGGCGCCTCCCCCCGGAGCGGCCTTCAGCGCCACGACCTCCGCCTTGAGGGCGGCGAGTTCGGCACCAAGACGCTCGGTCGTCCTTCGGTTGCCGAGATAGGCGGACAGGGCCAGAATAAAGGCAGCTAAAGCAATAAGTTCGAACATACTTTCCCCTGGCAGTCGCAATCGCCGGCGCGCGCAACCATACAGACTTTTATGCAAGCGCCAAATCTATAGACGGCCGAGCGCTGTAATCTCTTCACGGAAATGTCGCAGAACTGTCATGGGGCAGCTGGTACAGGCGGATGAACACCGCTGCCTTGCGCGGTGGTTTCCATCGTTCAACCAGGAGACCCGATCATGGACAAGCATCTCGCCCAGACGGAAGAGACCGAATTCAAGACGCTGACGGAACGCAGGGAAGAGCTGGAAGATGTCGGCCACAACTGTTCCGCCAATCCGACGATGGGCGACATCATCCACCGCCGCTTCTCGCGCCGGTCGTTCATCGGCGGCTCGCTGGCAGTTGCCGCGATCTCGACCACCGTCAGCCCGCTCGCTCTCCTGACCGCCGAAGAGGCACGCGCCGAGGAGGGTTCGCGCTTCGACTTTACCGAGATCGAAGCCGGCGTCGACGAAAAGCACCATGTGGCCGAAGGTTACGATGCCGACGTCCTGCTTCGCTGGGGCGACAAGATCTTCGCCGACAGCCCGGAGTTCGACCCGAAGAACCAGACGGCCGCTGCCCAGGAAAAGCTGTTCGGCTACAACAACGACTATGTTGGCTTCATCCCGCTCGACGGCAGCGCCGACCACGGCCTGCTCGTCGTCAACCACGAATACACCAATGCCGAACTGATGTTCCCGGCCTTCGCCAGCGTCGTGAAGGAAAAGGTGACGAAGGACGGCAAGGAAGTCGAGGAAGAGAAGGTCGTTCTCGGCGAATACAGCAAGGAGCTGGTCGACATCGAGATGGCCGCACATGGCGGCACGATCATCGAGATCCGCAAGGTCGACGGCAAGTGGCAGCCGGTTCTCGACGGCAAGAACAACCGTCGCATCACCGTCAACACCGAGATGCAGATCACCGGCCCGGCCGCCGGTCACGACCGCCTGAAGACGCCGTCCGACCCGACCGGAAAAAAGGTGTTCGGCACGCTCAACAACTGCGCCGGCGGCGTCACCGCCTGGGGCACCTACATGATGGCCGAAGAAAACTTCAACGGCTATTTCGGCGGCGAGATTGCCGAGAACCATCCGGAATACAAGCAGCTGAAGCGGCTGGGCGCACCGGGCGGCCAGTATGAATGGGCGTCCTTCTACGACCGTTTCGACGTCTCCAAAGAGCCGAACGAAGCCAATCGCTTCGGCTGGATCGTCGAGGTCGACGCGCTTGATCCGACGTCAGTGCCGAAGAAGCGCACAGCCCTCGGCCGTTTCAAGCACGAAGGCTGCGAATCGATCGTCAACAAGGACGGCCGCGTCGTGCTCTATTCCGGCGACGACGAGCGCTACGACTATGTCTACAAGTTCGTGACCAAGGGCACTTTCAACCCTGACGATCGCGCCGCCAACATGGACCTCTTCGACGAGGGCACGCTCTATGTCGCCAAGTTCGACGAAGACGGCTCCGTCACCTGGATGCCGCTGACGCACGGCGAAGGCCCGCTGACCGAAGCCAACGGCTTTGCCTCGCAGGCGGACGTGCTGATCAACACCCGTCTTGCCTCCGACGCGCTCGGTGCCACCAAGATGGACCGTCCGGAAGACGTTCAGCCGAACCCGAAGACGGGCAAGGTCTACGTGATGCTGACCAACAACACCAAGCGCAAGGCCGAAGAAGTCGACGCGGCCAACCCGCGCGCCAAGAACGCCTTCGGCCACATCGTCGAGATCACCGAGACCGACGGCGACTTCGCGTCGCTGAAGAGCCGCTGGGACGTTCTCTTGAAGTGCGGCGATCCGAGCGTTGCCGAGGTCGGCGCTTCGTTCTCGACCGCCACCACCAAGAACGGCTGGTTCGGCATGCCCGACAATTGCGCCATCGACACCGATGGCCGCCTCTGGGTATCGACCGACGGCAACAACGAGAAGGACACCGGCCGCACCGACGGTATCTGGGCGATCGACACGGACGGCGCCGCCCGCGGCACGTCGAAGCTCTTCTTCCGCGTGCCGGTCGGCGCCGAAATGTGCGGCCCCTGCTTCAACCCGACCTCGGACACATTTTTCCTCGCCGTCCAGCACCCGGGCGACGCCGGCCTTGCAACTTACGAGACGCCGGCCACCCGCTGGCCGGACTTCCAGGACGACATGCCGGTACGCCCGGCTGTCGTCGCCGTAACGAAGCAGGGCGGCGGCCGCATCGGCTGATCAGGACTGCTATTACAAAGAGGAACGCCGCGCCATTCTGCGCGGCGTTTCTTGCTTCCGACATTGCTTGACCGACGCAATTCCGGGCGGAAAACCGCTTCGCACTTTTCCTGGAATTGCTCAGCTTGAAGTGACGCTATTCCGGGCGGAAAACCGCTTCGCACTTTTCCTGGAATTGCTTTAACGCCTGAGATTGTCGATCGGGAAGATGGCGCAGGTTTCGGTGCCGTGGGCGAGCAACTTGCCGTTACGGTCGCGCAGCCAGGCTTCGGAGGTCGCGATGGTGCGGCCACGATGCACGATGCGCCCCTCGCAGAAGACCTCGCCCATATCGGGCAGTAGCGGCCGCACGAGGTTCACCTTGAACTCGACCGTCGTATAGGCCTCCCCAGGTTTGACGGTGGTGAAGACAGCGCAGCCGAGGGCCGAATCCATGATCGTTGCCGTCCATCCGCCATGCACTGTGCCAAGCGGATTGAGGTGTTCCTCGGTCGGCAGCCCCTTGAAGACCACCCGACCCTCCTCGACTTCGCTCAACCCGAACTTCAGCGTCTTCGACATCGGCGGCGCCGGCAGCTCGCCGCTCAAAAGATCCTGCATTGCCTTGAGACCGCCATCGCGGGCGACGCGGTCGAGCGACAGCACGCCGACGCCGGATACGGACATGCCGGGATAAAGCTCTTGGTACATCGATAACTCCTGGGAATCAGGCGGCTGAGGATTGCGCTTTCAGCGCCTTCAGCGCCGCATGGACGAAACCGTCGCGGGCGGAAGAAACGTCGAGACCGCGCGGCTCATAGACATGGCGGTGGAGGAAGAAGGCGGTCAGGCGGAAGGCGGCGGCGAGGCTGTCGTGATCCGCAGCCCTTCGCGCTTCGGCCGAAAGGAAGTCCGGCAACGCCAACATGCGGTCGGCATAACGCTCTCCGGCCTCCCGGCAGACCGCCCTGCCCGATTTCGGCGAGACATAGACGAGTTCGGTACGAGCGCCGGTTGCAACGCATTCGGTGAGATCGAGCCCGAAGCCGAGGTCGTTGAGGACTGCGAGTTCGAAACGGACGAACAATTCGCCGGCGTCGGCGGGATCGGCCAGATGGTCGACGATGACGGCCAGCGCCTCATAGAGATGCGGATGCGGGTCGCGCTCGGGAAGCAGCCTAAGGAGAGCGCCGAGCGCCTGGATACCATAGACCGAGGTTGCCGTTTCCATCAGCCGGGCGGCCCGCAGCTCCACCGGTTCGATCCGGAATTCGCCCATGTGCTCGTCGAGCCGGGCGCGCCAGGTGACCTCCACCGAGTTGCCCGGCTGCAGCACCGGCTGCATCGTGCGCGAACGCCCCGAGCGCACCATGCCGAGATGCCGGCCGTGGGTTTCGCTCATGACCTCGACGATGGCCGAGCTTTCGCCGTGCCGCCGGATCCCGAGAATGATGGCCTGATCGCTCCATTGCATGGCTATGGCATACACCCGTGGTCGAAAGCGGATCAAGCTGTCTTGCGGAAGCAAAACGCCATTGCCGACTGTAGCCTTTCGGCCACACCTAATGGTTGCCCCATTTGCGACATGCTGTCGCCGCCCCGACGCCGTCTTTGACATTAGAACGGAAGGGCGGCAAAAGCCGTGTCTCCCGCCCGAAAATGACAATCAGCAGGATCAGATATCTTATTATGTGTGTGTCCCGGAACAACGCCGGCCGCCTGGCGCAGCTCTTCGCCCTTCTTCTCGCCACCTCGACGCTCGCAAGCTGCGTTACCACGTCGGGCCCAGCCAAACCGAAGGGACCGGATCCATACTACGTGGCGATGTACGGCCCGCTGCCGAACGAAAAGTTCCCGCTGGATGCCATCGACATCAGCAAGGTCGACAAGCGCTATCTGCGCCAGCAGGTCGCCTACCAGACGCATGAGCCGCCGGGCACGATCGTGATCGATACCCAGAACCGCTTCCTCTACCTCGTGCAGGATGGCGGCATGGCGATGCGCTACGGCATCGGCGTCGGCAAGGCCGGCCTTGAGTTCGAAGGTGAAGCGCGGATCGCGCGCAAGGCCGAATGGCCGCGCTGGACGCCTACGCAAGAGATGGTGGCGCGCGAGCCGGAACGTTACGGCCCGCTTGCCGGCGGCATGGAGCCGGGCGTGCGCAACCCGCTTGGCCCCCGCGCGCTCTATCTATTCCAGGGCAACCGCGACACGCTGTTCCGCATCCACGGCACGACCGAGGCCTGGTCGATCGGCAAGGCCGTGTCCAGCGGCTGCATCCGTCTCTTCAATCCCGATATCATCGACCTCTACAGCCGCGTACCGGTCGATTCGCGCGTCGTCGTGCTGCAGGCCGAACCGCCGATGACGGAGCCGGCCGGCGGCATTCCCATGGCGAGCGCCGCCAATGGCGGCCTTCCTCCGATGTATTGAGACGCCGAATGCTCAGCCGGGCGCGCCTCAGTGACGCCCGGCGCATTCAGGCACATTAACGCCCGTCGCTCAAGTCGGCGCCGCACTGCAGACGACCGTCCGGCTAGGCCTGCGGCTCGAGCGCCGGCTTGCCTGAGAGTTCGCTGAGGTAATAGCCGTCGCGCAGGTTGATGCCGTATTCGAGCCAGGCCTTCATACAGGCGAGCATCTGCGACCAGCCCTCGCAGTTGACGTAGGAGCTCTTCTGCCCCTGCGCGTTCTCGCGCCAGCCGGTTTCGGCGATCGTCACCATCGTGGCGCCATCCTCCAGCGGCTGGAAGCGCATCTCCACACGGGTCTGGTAGGCATCCTCGCCCTCGGCGACCATGGCGCCCCAGCAAAAGACGATACGCTCGTTGGGCTCGACCACCTCCACCTGGATCGGCACCTCGCCCCACCAGGTCACGGTTGCGCCGGCCACCAGCGGCCCGCTGATGCCGCCGAGCGTCACGAAGTAGCGGCTGAGCTGGTCCGGATTGACGACCGCATCAAAAACCTGGGCGACAGGGCGGCCGATCCGTCCGTTCACACGAAATTCAAAGGGCATGGCGTATTCCTCCTGTCGGGGCCAACAAGAGTATGTTATAGAAACATAACATGTCAACCGATTCGAAAGACGACCTGGTATTCAAGGCGCTCGCCAACGGGCTGCGCCGGCAGATGCTCGACGCCATGCGCCAGGAGCCGCAGACCACCGGCATGCTCTGCGAGCGCTTCAGCAATCTCGACCGCTGTACGGTCATGCAGCACCTGAAAGTCCTTGAGCAGGCCGAGCTCGTACTCGTCCGCCGCGAGGGGCGTGAACGCTGGAACCATCTGAACGCATTGCCGATCCAGGCGATCCATGATCGCTGGATCAGCCAGTATGCCGGCCATGCGATGTCGGTGCTGTCCGCCCTGCAACAGGACCTCGACCGGTAACCAGACCGATGGTTTCGGCTTTCAATCGATCGGCTTTCTTCGTATGAACGGCCGATACGTAAATTGGGGACATCGTCGTGCGCTACCTCATCACCGGCACCGCAGGCTTCATCGGCTTTCACCTCGCCAAGCGGCTGATCGACGAAGGGCATTTCGTTGTCGGCTTCGACGGGATGACCCCCTATTACGACGTTACGCTGAAAGAGAATCGGCACGCGATCCTCGCTCGCTCGAACGGCTTCAAGCCCGTCGTCGGCATGCTTGAGGACAGAGACGCGCTGCGCCGGGCGGCCGAGCTCGCCGAACCCGAAGTCATCATCCACCTCGCCGCCCAGGCGGGTGTGCGCTACAGCCTCGAAAACCCGAAGGCCTATGTGGATTCCAACCTGGTCGGCTCCTGGAACATGCTGGAACTGGCGCGGGAGCTTAACCCTAAGCACCTGATGCTGGCCTCGACCTCCTCGATCTACGGCGCCAATGAAAAAATCCCGTTTGCCGAAACCGACCGTGCCGACGAGCCGATGACGCTCTATGCCGCCACCAAGAAGTCGATGGAGTTGATGGCGCACAGCTATGCCCATCTCTACAAGGTGCCGACCACTGCCTTCCGCTTCTTCACGGTCTACGGCCCCTGGGGGCGGCCCGACATGGCCCTGTTCAAGTTCGTCGATGCCATCCACAAGGGACAGCCGATCGATATTTATGGCGAAGGCCGCATGAGCCGCGACTTCACCTATATCGACGACCTGGTCGAGGGCATTCTCCGGCTTTCCCATGTGGCGCCGGCGGAAGAAAACCGCGTGCCGGAGGAAAAGGCCGAGGACACGCTCTCGCGCCAGGGGCCTTTCCGCGTGGTCAATATCGGCGGCGGGCAGCCGGTCGAACTGATGACCTTCGTCGAAACGGTCGAGAAGGCGGTCGGCAAGCCGGCGGTGCGCAACATGCTGCCGATGCAGCAGGGCGATGTGCCCCGCACCTACGCCTCCCCCGACCTTCTCGAAGCGCTGACCAATTTCAAACCCTCGCTTTCTGTCGAAGAGGGCGTGGCGCGCTTCGCTGCCTGGTACAAGGATTACTACAACGCGAACCGGTGAGCCGCTCACCAGCTACTCCCCACGGATTATTCTGCTGGCGGGACGGCTTGCTTTAAGCGCAATCGAGCATAAATGGGTGTGAACCTGAGCGCATAAGCAATTGCAAAAATACGCAATTGCACGTTCTATGAACTGAGTTCGCTGTGGAACACAACAAGGGAAAGAGCCTATGAAAATCACGATGATCGGCGCCGGCTATGTTGGCCTTGTTTCCGGCGTGTGTTTTGCGGACTTCGGTCACGACGTCGTTTGTCTCGACAAGGATGAGAGCAAGATCGACGCCTTGATGCAGGGGCGCATTCCGATCTTCGAACCCGGCCTGGACCAGTTGGTGGCCAGCAACGTCGCTTCGGGCCGCCTTACCTTCACGACTGATCTCGTTGCCGCCGTCGCCGACAGCGATGTCATCTTCATTGCGGTCGGCACGCCGTCACGGCGCGGTGACGGCCATGCCGACCTTTCCTATGTGCATGCGGCTGCGCGCGAGATTGCCGAGAACCTCAAGGGGTTCACCGTGATCGTGACGAAATCGACCGTTCCGGTCGGCACCGGCGACGAGGTCGAGCGCATCATCCGCGAAACCAATCCGGACGCCGATTTCGCCGTCGTTTCCAACCCGGAATTCCTGCGCGAGGGTGCCGCGATCGAGGACTTCAAGCGGCCCGACCGCATCGTCATCGGCCTTTCGGGCGACGACGCGCGGGCGCGGGACGTGATGACCGAGGTCTATCGTCCGCTCTATCTCAACCAGTCGCCGCTGGTCTTCACCTCGCGCCGCACCTCCGAGCTGATCAAATATGCCGGCAATGCGTTCCTCGCGATGAAGATCACCTTCATCAACGAGATGGCGGATCTCTGCGAGCGGGTCGGTGCCAATGTCCAGGATGTCGCCCGCGGCATCGGCCTCGATGGCCGAATCGGCTCGAAATTCCTGCATGCCGGTCCAGGTTACGGCGGATCGTGCTTCCCGAAGGACACCTTGGCGCTGGTGAAGACCGCGCAGGATTATGACAGCCCGGTGCGACTGGTCGAGACGACGGTGGCCGTCAACGACAACCGCAAGCGGGCCATGGGCCGCAAGGTCATCGCAGCGGCCGGCGGGGACGTGCGCGGCCGCAAGATCGCGATCCTCGGCCTCACTTTCAAGCCCAACACCGACGACATGCGCGACAGCCCGGCGATCGTGGTCGTCCAGACGCTGCAGGACGCTGGCGCCCATGTCATCGGCTATGACCCGGAGGGCATGGAAAACGCGAAGAAGGTGATCGACGGGATCGACTACGCCAGCGACCCCTACGAGGCCGCCAACGAAGCCGATGCGCTGGTCATCGTTACCGAATGGAACGAGTTCCGGGCGCTTGACTTCCGCCGGCTCAAGACCGTGATGAAGACGCCCATTCTCGTCGACCTCAGGAACATTTACCGCGAGGACGAGGTGGTGAAGCACGGCTTCAGCTATTCGAGCGTCGGCCGGTCGCTCTGACAGGAGCGGCTGCGCCCTCTCAGCCCCAAGAAGCTAGGCTTTCGGTATCGGCAAGGGTGGCAGGGTTTCCCAGCTCTTGCCGGCAAGGATGACGCAGCTTCGCCCATTGACGTCGGTGACGATCAGCGTCCAGCTGCCGTTGTCGGCAGCGTAGATCTCCATGATCGCCTGCTGGTTGATCAGCGCGGTTGCCGCCTGCTTCTCTTGATATTGCCGCGTCAGAAACGCGATCACCTCGGACCGGTCGGCACAATTGACCGGAGCCTGGGAGATCGCGGGAACGGGACGCGCCGCCACGCCCGCCGCCAAGAGGGCGACCAATGCCAGGCCGCGGATCGCACTGCCCACCATCACTGAACTCCTTTCACCGGACGCCCGGCGAAGGAGTTTGCGTTGACCTTTCCGTCGCCGGCCGGCTGCGGCATGGGCACGATATGCCCGCGCCGCCCTGCAGTCAGTATGGTGGAAAGGCCGGATTATTACAATTAGCTAATTTATAGAGCATGCGGCCGGGGGCGCCGGATGCGCCCGCGGCGAAGGCCTGCCCTATTTGCGCTTCATCGCTTCCATCAGCGCCGCACCGAAGGCGCCCTGAGCCGGTTGCTGCGGCTTCTGCTGGCGCGGGGCGGGACCACGATTGTTGTTGCCGCCCGGCGCGCCCGACCGCGGCTCGCGGCCCGTCTCGGCGCCACCATCCTTGCGCATGGTGAGGCCGATCCGCTTGCGCGGAACATCGACCTCCGTGACACGAACGGTCACCACATCGCCGGCCTTTACCACCTCATGCGGATCCTTGACGAAGCGATCCGCGAGCTGGGACACATGCACGAGGCCGTCCTGGTGCACGCCGATGTCGACGAAGGCGCCGAAGGCGGCGACATTGGTCACGGTGCCCTCGAGCTGCATGCCGACCTTCAGGTCCTTGATGTCGTCGATACCGTCGGCGAAGGTCGCGGTCTTGAAACTCGGGCGCGGGTCGCGACCGGGCTTTTCCAGTTCCGCAAGGATGTCCTTGACCGTCGGCAAGCCGAAGCGCTCGTCGACGAAAACCTTCGGATCGAGGCTCTTCAGCGCGACGCTGTCGCCCATCAGCGCACGTACGTCGCGACCACAGGCAGCAACAATTTTCTTGGCGACACCATAGGCCTCCGGGTGGACCGAGGAGGCGTCGAGCGGCTCTTTGCCGTTGGGAATGCGTAGGAAGCCCGCGCACTGCTCGAAGGTGCGCGCGCCGAGCCGTGGCACGTTCAACAGTTCCTTGCGGCTCGCAAACGGGCCGGTCGCATCGCGATGAGCGACGATCGCCTCGGCGGAGGATTTGCCGAGGCCTGAAACGCGCGCCAGCAGCGGCGCAGAAGCCGTGTTGACATCGACACCGACGGCATTCACCGCGTCTTCCACCACCGCATCCAGCGAACGGCTGAGCTTCGACTGGTCGACATCGTGCTGGTACTGGCCGACGCCGATCGACTTCGGCTCGATCTTCACGAGTTCAGCCAACGGATCCTGCAGGCGGCGGGCGATCGAGACCGCACCGCGCAGCGAAACGTCGAGACCCGGGAATTCCAGGGCGGCGGTTTCGGAAGCCGAGTAAACCGAGGCACCGGCTTCGGAAACGATGACCTTGGTCGGCTTCGGCGCCGGGAGCTGCGAGAGCATGTCGGTCACGAGCTTTTCGGTTTCGCGGCTGCCGGTGCCGTTGCCGATGGCGATCAGCTCCACCTTGTGCTTGCGAATGAGCGAAGCGAGTTCCGCCTGGGTGCCACGGACGTCGTTCTTCGGCGGAAACGGGTAGACGGTTGTGGTTTCGAGCAACTTGCCGGTGCCGTCGACGATGGCGACCTTGACGCCGGTGCGGATGCCCGGATCAAGCCCCATGGTCGCCCGCGATCCCGCAGGTGCGGCCAGCAGCAGATCCTTGAGGTTGCGGGCAAAGACGTGGATCGCCTCTTCCTCGGCGCGCTCACGCAGTTCGCGCATGAGATCGAGCGACAGCGACATGGAGAGCTTCACGCGCCAGGTCCAGCCGATCATCTCGGCAAGCCACTTGTCGCCCGGCAGGTGGCCACCGACATTGTAGGCGGCAGCGATCATGCGCTCGACCGGCTTGACCGGCGAGGTATCATCCTGGTCGACGACGATATCGACGGACAGCACCTCTTCGTTCCAGCCCCGCAGCATGGCCAGGGCGCGATGGCCTGGCGTCGTCGCCCAGCGCTCGGAATGATCGAAGTAGTCGGAGAACTTGGCACCCGCCTCCTGTTTGCCATCGACGACCTTGGCGCGCAGGAAGGCGGCCCCCTTCATGTGGTTGCGCAGGCGGCCGAGCAGATCGGCATTCTCCGTCATGCCTTCGGCGATGATATCGCGCGCACCATCGAGCGCCGTCTTCACATCGGCCACCTCTGCAGTCAGGAAGGCCGCGGCGCGGTCGGCAGGTGCTATGGAGCGATCAGCAAGGATCGCTTCTGCCAGAGGCCCGAGGCCACGCTCGCGGGCGATTTCCGCCTTGGTGCGGCGCTTTGGCTTATAGGGCAGATAGATGTCTTCGAGTTCGGCCTTGGTTTCGACGGCGGCGATCTTGGCTTCGAGTTCGGCGGTCAGCTTGTCCTGGCCGCGGATCGATTCGAGGATCGATGCACGGCGCGCCTCGAGTTCGCGCAGATAGGTCAGCCGTTCCGAAAGCATACGCAGCTGCGTATCGTCGAGCCCGCCCGTCACTTCCTTGCGGTAACGCGCGATGAACGGCACCGTGGCGCCCTCGTCGAGCAGCTCGACCGCCGCGACGACCTGCGAAGGTGTCGCCTTGATTTCGCTGGCGATGATGGCGGCGATGGGTTTTGCAGGGCTGGCCATATGGGAATTCCGTCTTTGCTGTTGATCGGCGACCATAAAGGCGCAGACCTTGAAGGCCAAGTGAAGGCCTTCAGCGGAAAACCGGAACTCCACAGAAGATGGATCGACCGCCCCGCTTTCAGGCGGGACGGCCGATGGTTCAGCACGCCATGGCGGCAGGCTCGACATGCTCCTGCTCGGGCACGACGTCCCAGGTGTTGACTGGCTCGAGCGGCGGCCGGCGCTTTTCGAACTCGATCAATTGCCGCTCCCTCTCCTCGATATAGCCGCGCGAGGCCGGGACGGCACCGAGAGACGGTGAGATCTGCAGCTGGAAGATGAAGTGCTTGTCGTAGAGGAAGGCCGTCTCAGACGCAGCCAGATAGAACTCCCACATGCGGAAGAACCGCTCGTCATAGAGCTTGATCGCCTCTTCGCGCCGGGCGACGAAACGCTCGCGCCAGGCTTTCAACGTCCAGGCATAGTGCATCGGCAGGATTTCGACATCCTTCACCAGCAGCCGCGTGCGCTCGACGGAAGGCAGGACCTCCGAAATCGCCGGGATATAGCCGCCGGGGAAGATGTACTTCTCGATCCACGGGTTGGTGGCCCAGGGCTTGTAGATCTGGCCGATCGAATGCAGCAGCATGACGCCGTCGGGCTTCAACAGCGCGTTCATCTTGTCGAAAAAGTTGCCGTAGTTGCCGATGCCGACATGCTCGAACATGCCGACCGAGACGATGCGGTCGAACTGCCGGCCCTGCAAAGTGCGGTAGTCCTGCAGTTCGAAGCGGACCCGATCGGAGAGCCCACGCCTGGCGGCACGATCCCGCGAGACCTTCAGCTGCTCTTCGCTGAGCGTGATGCCGGTGACCTCAACGCCCGAGGATTCGGCCAGATACATGGCCATGCCGCCCCAGCCGGAGCCGACCTCCAGCACCTTCTGGCCCGGCTCCAGCAGGAGCTTTGCCGCGATATGCCGTTTTTTGGCGAGCTGCGCGGCATCGAGCGATATGCCCTGCGGTTGAAAATAGGCGCAGGAATATTGCCAGTCCTCGTCGAGGAACAGGTCGAAAAGCTTGCGATCAAGGTCGTAGTGATGGGCGACGTTGTGCCGGTTACGATTGACCGGGATTCGGCTCAGCAATTGCTGACGCAACACATGCCACAGGCCGGTCATCGTGTTGGTGGCATTGGCCGCGTTCTCGATGCCGTTTTCCTTGACGATCGAGAGCACATCAAAGATGTCGCCCTTCTCGATGACGACACGCCCGTCCATATACATTTCACCGAAACGAAGACCGGGATCACGAACGATCGCCGCCTCCGCCTCCGCATCGATGATGCGGATTGATGCCGGCTTTCCGCTGCCGTCACCCAGGATCACTTTTTCACCGGAAGAAAATACAACCGTCAGGTTACCGTTGCGCACCAGACGGCGAAGCAATGTCAACAATGCTGCATTCATATCCCACCCCTACCAGAGCTACCGAACGTGTCCTGGTGCATGAGAGATGCGAAGGGTCGGCTCTTTCGGGGCTTCAGGAGTGGTTGCGCGGGGCGCATCGGGAACAGGCGCCAGCGCGTCCGGAAGCGGCGAGAACCGGCACGGGCGTAGCCTCACGGGTATTCGGCGGGCACATCGCCGCGACTTCGTCAGGCAGCCGCCATCGGGCTCCTATCCATCAGAACTCAAATTAAGGTAGGAAGCTTCGATCGATTGACAATGGGTTCTTTATGGCCCCTCATAAATTTGTTTCCTTAGCAAATGCTGAGAAACAAACCTAGACTTCAGCGACGCCTAGACCGGGCAGACGCGCGCGGTCATGGGGCCGGTAGAAATCGAGCAGCGGGCCTGCCGGAACGATGCGCGTCGGGTTGATGTGGACGATGCCATAGTAGCCGCGCTTGATATGGTCGATGCGTACGCTCTCGCGGATGCCTGGCCACTGGTAGATCTCGCGGAGGTAATTCGACAGCGCCGGATAATCCTCGATCCGGCGGATGTTGCATTTGAACGCCCCGTGATAGGCCGCGTCGAAGCGAACGAGGGTAACGAAGAGGCGGATGTCGGCCTCGGTCAGGTGCTCGCCGGCGAGGTAACGATTGTCCGCAAGGTGGGCCTCCAGTTCGTCGAGCATGCCAAAGAGGCTTGCCACCGCCTCGTCATAGGCGCCCTGGGTCTTGGCGAAGCCGGATCGATAGACGCCGTTGTTGACACGCTCGTAAATCGGGCCGTTCCAGCGGTCGATCTCGGCACGCAGCGCCTCGGGGTAGAAGTCGAGCCGGTTGCCGGTGAGCCCATCAAAGGCCGAGTTCAAGATGCGGATGATATCGGCGGACTCGTTGTTGACGATCCGCCCTTCGCGCATGTCCCAGAGCACGGGAACAGAGACCTTACCGGTGTAGGTCGGATCGCTCGCCACATAGAGTTCGTGATGGAAGCGGATCTTGCCGACGCGCGCGCCGGCATCGA
Organism: Ensifer sp. SL37; assembly: GCF_026672675.1. NCBI lineage: Bacteria > Pseudomonadati > Pseudomonadota > Alphaproteobacteria > Hyphomicrobiales > Rhizobiaceae > Ensifer > Ensifer sp. SL37. Next base: position 274,619 of record NZ_JAPPRN010000006.1, read on the forward strand.
CAGGCTCGTCATAGACCCAGCCATCTTCGCCCAGTTCCGGATTGGAAACGGTCAAGCCGACAATGTCCTGCAAGCCCTTGAGATTGCGGAAGGCGATCGTACGCGAGGCCCAAGGGCAGAGATAGGAAACGAACAGGCGGAAGCGCCCGGCCTCGGCTGGCAAGGCCTCCTGCCCTTCCGGGCCCGGCCTGCCATCGGGCGTGATCCAGCGGTGAAACCGCGTCGGCTCGCGATGGAACGCGCCGCCCTTCATCTCGCTCGCCGCAACGTCGCCCTTGACCCATTTTCCCTCGACGAGCTGCGGCATCTCTTTCTCCTGGATCGCAAGTCTGTGACGGCTACCTCTCACGGGGCCCGGACCACGGTCAACCGCGCGCGCGGGTGACACATTGTTCGCAATCCGCGACACGCACGCACGCGATACGTGCAAAACAACATCGTCGCGCCACAATGTCGGGCAATCCCGATTCCCAGAGGAGAATCAGGATGAAGAAAGCGCTTGCCATTTTCGTGCTGTTTGTCGCGGTCGTGTGGTTGATGAACACATCGTTGTTCGTCGCGCCGCCGGCGGGCACCGCAAAACTGCTTGCCCACCGAGGCATGCATCAAACCTATCCGAAGGACAACGTCGGCAGGGACACGTGTACGGCAACGATCATCAGGACGCCGGAGCATCCCTATCTCGAAAACACGATCGCCTCGATGCAGGCCGCCTTCGACGCCGGCGCAGATGTCGTCGAACTCGACGTGCATCTGACGCCCGACAGACAGTTCGCCGTCTTCCACGACTGGACGCTCGATTGCCGGACCGAGGCCAAGGGCGTGACCGAGGAAACGCCGATGACGGCGCTGAAGTCTCTCGACATCGGCTATGGCTACACGGCCGACGGCGGCAAGACCTTCCCGTTCCGCGGCAAGGGCGTCGGCCAGATGCCGACGCTCGAGGAGGTGCTGGCCGCCCTGCCCGACCGCAAGTTCCTGATCAACTTCAAGAGCCGGCGCGCCGAGGAAGGCGCTGAACTCGCAACGCGTGTCGACGCGCAACCGCAATGGCGGGAGGCCGTGTTCGGCGTCTATGGCGGCGAGGAGCCGACCCGCGAGACGCTGAAACGCCTGCAAGGGATGCGAGGCTACGACCGGACGTCAACGATGGCGTGCCTGACCCGTTATCTCGGCTACGGCTGGAGCGGCCTGATGCCGGACGCGTGCAAGAACACGTTTGTGATCGTGCCCGGCAATTATGCGCCGCTTCTCTGGGGCTGGCCCGACCGTTTCGCTGCACGGATGAAGGCGGCCGGAAGCGAGATCATCCTGCTCGGTCCCTATGGCGGCGGCGATTTCACCACCGGCATCGACACGATGCAGGACCTGGAAATGGTACCGCCAGGGTTCTCCGGCTACATCTGGACCAACCGGATCGAGATGATCGGCCCGGCGCTCGCAAAGCGGCAGGTCGCTGACGCCGGTACGAACTGACACGGGCGGCCGACTTGCCTGCGGCAAGCTTCGACCCTATGGCTTTGAGCAACCGTCGAAGCTGGCCGCAGCGGCGGTCTCAACACCGCGGAAGGCAAGCGCATGAACGTCACGATCTACCACAACCCCGCCTGCGGCACCTCGCGCAACACGCTGGCGATGATCCGCAACGCCGGTATCGAGCCGACGGTGATCGAGTATCTGCAGGCCCCGCCGTCGCGGCAGGCGCTGGAAAAAATGATTGCCGATGCCGGCCTGACGGTGCGGGACGCACTCCGCGAGAAAGGCACGCCCTATGCGGAACTCGGGCTTGGCGAGCCCACGGTCAGCGACGATCGGCTGATCGACGCAATGATGGCCCACCCGATCCTCATCAACCGCCCCTTCGTGGTGACGCCGATCGGAACGCGGCTCTGCCGTCCATCCGAACGGGTGCTCGACATCCTGCCGGACACGCACAAGGGCCCGTTCTCGAAGGAGGACGGCGAACCAGTTCTCGATGCAAAAGGAAAGCTGATAGCGGGCGCCTGAGGCCGCCTGCGTTTGATACGGCACCCGCTTCAACGGGTGCCGTAAAACATCACACCAAACGGTGTGCGTGCGGCCTTATCGCGGAAATTCCAGACCCATTTCGCGGAAGCGCTCGGGGTCGTCGCCCCAGTTTTCGCGTACCTTGACGAACAGGAACAGGTGCACCGGCTGCTCAAGGATCTCGGAGATCTCCTTGCGCGATGCGGTCGAGATCGCCTTGATCGCATCGCCGCCCTTGCCAAGCGCGATCTTCTTCTGGCTCTCGCGCTCGACATAGATCACCTGCTCGATGCGCACCGAGCCGTCCTTGCGCTCTTCCCACTTCTCGGTTTCGACATGCGAGGCATAGGGAAGTTCCTGGTGCAGCCGCAGGAAGAGCTTTTCGCGGGTGATTTCAGCGGCAAGCTGGCGCATCGGCAGATCGGAGATCTGGTCTTCCGGATAGTACCAGGGGCCTTCCGGCAGCGTCTCAGCCAGGTAATCCATCAGATCCGTGCAGCCCGAGCCGTTCAGCGCCGAGATCATGAAGGTGCGCTCGAACTTGATCGTCTCGTTGGCGGCAGCCGCCAGCTTCAAGAGGTCTTCGGGACGCACCTGGTCGATCTTGTTCAGCACCAGGATCTTCGGCTGGTGCACTTCCTTCAGCCCCTCGAGGATCGCTTCCGCATCGCCCTTCAGGCCGCGTTCGCTGTCGATCAGGAACATGATCACATCCGCATCCTTGGCGCCGCCCCAGGCGGTCGTGACCATGGCGCGGTCGAGCCGGCGGCGCGGCTTGAAGATGCCGGGCGTGTCCATGAAAACGATCTGGGCGTTGTCATGAATGGCAATGCCACGCACGATCGCGCGCGTCGTCTGCACCTTGTGGCTGACGATCGAAACCTTGGCACCGACGAGGCGGTTGACCAGGGTCGACTTGCCTGCGTTGGTCGCTCCGATCATCGCCACGAAGCCCGAGTGGGTCGGCGCGCCTTCGGCGGCCGTATCTTTTTCCATGTCCGTCATGTTTTCCGTCAATTTCCGGCGGAACTCTTCCGCCACACGCCTTCGCGTTCCAACAATTTCGTCGCGGCCACCTGCTCGGCTCCGCGCTTGGATCTGTCCGTTCCGGTCTCCGGCGCGACACCCGTAACTTCGACGGTTACCGTGAAGCGGGGGTCGTGGTCGGGGCCGGAGCGCTCATCCGTCCGGTAGGCCGGCGCAATGCCGAACTTGGCATGCGCCCATTCCTGCAATTCGGTCTTTGCATCGCGGCGCGCCCCATCGGCACGCACCGCGCGATCTTTCCAATGGCGCAGCACGAAGCCCCGGGCAGCTTCGAGACCGCCGTCGAGATAGATGGCGGCGATCAGCGACTCTACCACATCCGCCCGCACATTCATCATCGCCTTGCCGGTTATCTTCTTGACGTCCGAGCCTGTGCGGATGAATTGGTGCAGCTCCAGGTCATCGGCGACCTTGGCGCAGCTTTCGGCGCTGACGAGCTGGTTCAGCCGGACCGAAAGCTCGCCCTCATTGGCATCGCGAAAGGTCTGGAACAGAAGCTCCGCCACGCAAAGCCCGAGCACCCGGTCACCCAGGAATTCGAGGCGCTGATAGTTGGAACCCTTGGCGCTTCGCGCGCTGGAATGGGTGAGCGCCCGATCAAGGCGCTCCTTCTCCGTGAACTGATAACCGATCACGGCCTCAAGCTTTACCCGATCCTCCGCGCCCAGCGACCGCGACTTCATCATTCGACCGCCTTGAACAGACGGTCGTAGCGCAGGTTCGTCGGCCACTTCCACACTTCGCGGAACGAGGTGTCGTGACCGAGCGAGAAGAAGATCATGCTGGCGCGGCCGACGAGGTTTTCGGCAGGCACGAAGCCGACGTCGAAGCGGCTGTCAGCCGAGTTGTCGCGGTTGTCGCCCATCATGAAGTAATGGCCGGCGGGCACGATGAATTCGCGGGTATTGTCGCCGCGCGCATCCGGGAACTGGTCAAGCGTGTCATAGGAGACGCCATTGTCCATCGTTTCGCGGAAAACCGGAACGTCGCCGCCGGTGTCGTACTGGTCGTCGGCGCGGAAGCCGCCATCCGGCGTGCGCTCGACCGGCTTGTCGTTGATGTAGAGGATGCTGTTGCGCACCTGGATGCGGTCGCCCGGCAGGCCAACGAGGCGCTTGATGTAGTCGATATCCGGGTTCGGCGGGAAGCGGAAGACGACGATATCGCCGCGCTTCGGCTCACTTGCAAAGATGCGGCCGGAGAACAGATCGGGCGAAAGCGGCAGCGAGTACTTGGAGAAGCCGTAGGCGAACTTGTTGACGAAGATGTAGTCGCCAACCAGCAGCGTCGGCATCATCGAGCCGGACGGAATGGTGAAGGGCTGAAAGAGAACCGTACGGATGACCAAGGCCAGGAGCAATGCCTGGATGACGACCTTCACGTTCTCCCAGAGGCCGCTCTGCTTCGCTTCTGTCTTTTCTGCCACGCTACTGTGTTCCTTTATCATCGCAACGCCCGCGCGGGGCCTGCTCTCAACTTTTGTCCGTACTCTCGGTCCGGCTTTGGACTGCGCGCAATCCCGGTCTCATATGCTGCAAACCGCCGCCCCTTCAATCGGTCAGGGCCGGTTTTTCCAGCGGAATGCTCTAAACCGTTCCCTCAATCGGGGCAACGGGCAGCGCCTCGATAATCACGAAGGCCTGGGCCAGTGGAAAATCATCGGTAATCGTCAGATGAATGGCGGCGCGATGATGCGGCGGCAACATCTGCTCCAGACGCGCGGCGGCACCGCCGGTCAGGTTCATTGTCGGCTTGCCGCCCGGCAAATTGATGACCCCCATGTCCTTCCAGAAGACGCCCTGCGCGAGGCCTGTGCCGAGCGCCTTGGAACAGGCTTCCTTGGCGGCGAAGCGCTTGGCGTAGGATGCCGCGCGGTTCTTCCGCCCTTCGGACTTGGCGATCTCGATTTCGGTGAAACAGCGCTGAACGAAGCGCTCGCCGAAGCGGGAAAGCGAGTTTTCGATCCGCCTGATATCGATCAGATCGCTGCCTATGCCTATGATCATGAAGAGGATCCGAGCTCTTTGGTGCGTGCCCGGCGGCGCTTTTGGAAGAGCCGGGCCGCCTGGTAGGCCGCAATATAGGAAAGGACGGCGCCGCCTGCCGCGAGCGGCAATGAGCCGACCAGCATCGGCTTGAACACCGGACCCCAAAGGGCCGGAAGGTCGAGGTGCTCGACCATGCGCATGACGTCGGCCGAGCTCGCAGCGTGTGCGCTCTCGACGCCGAGGATTGCCGTCCCGAGTTCGTAGGACGCCGTCAGGATCATCGGGATCGTGACGGGATTGGCGAGCGCGGTCGTGATCGCCGCCGCCACGAGATTGCCCGAGAACAGGAAAGCGAGCGCAACCGCTATAAGGATGTGCAGACCGAAAAATGGCGTGAAGGACGAAGCGGCACCCGCCGCCACGCCGACGGCAATCGAATGCGGTGTCGATGAAAGGCGCAACACACGCAGCGTCACATAACGCAGGCCGCGTGCAAAACCCTTGCGCGGCCAAACGATGGACCGCAGCCTTTCGGAAATCGTAACCGGTTTTCTGCGCCTGAATAACATATGCCGTCATGACCGCGTCTTGAAGCCGTCAGCCGGCACAAGACCGCGCGTCCGCCTGTTTTCTGGCCGCAAGATAGGCGTCCTGCCTGTCGCTTGCAACCCGCACAGGCGCCGCGCGCATGTCGCAGGCGAGCCATCCACCGAACGCATGGCTCGGCATCCCGCCAGAAGACGGGACGCAGCGGGCTTAGTAGTTACGGAACAGGCCGCGATCGATCTGGCGCTGGCGGTACTCGAGGTCGATACGGTCGACCGAGTTATTGAGATAGGCGAGCTCGCGCTCTTCCTGAGTGGGGACGCGCAGAGCGCGGGTGATCTTCTTCAACTGATTAAACATGGCAAACCTCTTTGTTTACCTCCCGACCGAGAAGATAGTTTAGAGGTCCCTGTTCCACCAGACACAGGAAATAGCGGCAGCCATGCGCTGATGGCATGGCTTGCCATTTCGCCCCGCGCAGGCTGCCTGTTTTGCAGGCATTTGCGCAAGGCGCGGCCAGTCGGCTCATTCGAACAGGCGCTTCACCATGGACACGCTCGGCAATTCCTTGAGCTGCGTGATCAGGTGGTTGAGCTGGCGCAGGTCCCAGACTTCGAGGTCGAACTGCAGTTCGCTGAAGTCCGCAGCCACGCGCCCCATCGACAAAGTCCGGATGTTGACGTCGCTGGTGGCGATCGCCTGGGCCACCTCGGCCAGCGTCCCCGGCTCGTTCAGGGCGCTGATCGCGATGCGGGCGATGAAGCGGCTGCTGTTGGCCTCGTCCAGATCCCAGCGCACGTCGATCCAGCGCTCCGGCTCGTCATCGAACTTCTGCAGGATCGGCGACTGGATCGGGTAGATGGTGATCCCCTTGTCCTTCTCCATGATGCCGACGATGCGGTCGCCCGGGATGGCCCCGGCCGGGCTGAAATGAACCTCGGCATTGCCCGAGAGACCGCGGATCGGCAGGGCCTCCGGCCCCTCGACCTGGGCGACACCGTTGGCATCCTTGCCGCGGCCCGGCAACTTGAACACCATGCCGGCGGCACTGCGCATGTTGAACCAGCCGTCGTCGGCACTGGGCTTCACCGTGACCCGCTCGTCCTGATGATCCGGGAAGACCGCACGCAGCACGTCGAGCGAGGAAAGCTCGCCACGGCCGACGGAGGCGATGGCGTCCTCGACTTCCTTCTGACCGAGCCGATGCAGCGCCGGCTTCAGCGCCTCGCGCGAAAAGCTCTTGCCGGCGCGCTCGAAGGTGCGCTCAAGAATGCGATAGCCGAGGCCGGCATATTGCTTGCGGATGGCCGCACGCGTCGCGCGGCGGATCGCCGAGCGGGCCTTGCCGGTAACGACGATTTCTTCCCAGGCCGGCGGCGGCACCTGGATGCCCGAGCGGATGATCTCCACTTCGTCGCCATTATTGAGGCGGGTGACCAGCGGCATGATACGGCCGTTGATCTTGGCGCCGACGCAGGTGTCACCAATATTTGTGTGAACGGCATAGGCAAAGTCGATTGGCGTCGCGCCGCGCGGCAGTGCGATCAACTGGCCCTTGGGCGTGAAGCAGAATACCTGATCCTGGAAAAGTTCGAGCTTGGTGTGCTCCAGGAACTCTTCCGGGTTGTCGCCTTCCGCGAGCGATTCGATCGTGCGCCGGAGCCAGGAATAGGCGTTCGACGTCGGCGACAGGGCCGCATCTGCCGACGCACCCTCCTTGCCCTCCCTGTCCTTGTAGAGCGAGTGCGCCGCGATACCGTATTCGGCGATGTCGTTCATGCGTCGGGTGCGGATCTGTAGCTCGATGCGCTGGCGGGACGGGCCGACAATGGTGGTGTGGATCGACTGGTAGTCGTTCTGCTTCGGTGTCGAGATGTAATCCTTGAAGCGGCCCGGGACGACGCGCCAGCGCGTATGGACGATGCCGAGCGCCCGGTAGCAGGACGGGATATCGTCGACGATGATGCGGAAGCCCCAGACGTCGGACAGCTGCTCGAAGGACAGCGACTTCGACTGCATCTTGCGGAAGACCGAATAGGGCTTCTTCTGCCGACCCTTCACCTGCGCCGCCTTCAGGCCCTCGGCCTGAAGCAGCTCGCGAAGCTCGTCCTCGATCTTCTTGATCAGGCCCTCGTTGCGCTCGGACAATTCCTCCAGCCGCCGGGTGACCGTTTCGAAGGCCTCGGGATTGATATGGCGGAACGAGAGGTTTTCGAGCTCCTCACGCATGTCTTGCATACCCATGCGGCCGGCGAGCGGCGCGTAGATATCCATGGTCTCTTCGGAGATGCGGGCGCGCTTTTCCGCCGACATGTGGTCGAGCGTGCGCATGTTGTGCAGCCGGTCGGCGAGCTTCACGAGCAAAACCCGCACATCGTCCGAAATGGCGAGCAGCAGCTTGCGCAGGTTCTCCGCCTGCTTGGCCTTCTTGGTGACGAGATCGAGCTTCTTGATCTTCGTCAGTCCTTCGACGAGCGCGCCGATATCCTCGCCGAAGAGATCGTCGATTTCCTGCCGTGTGGCCGTCGTGTCCTCGATCGTGTCGTGCAGAAGAGCAACGGCGATGGTCGACTCGTCGAGACGCATCTCGGTCAGGATCGCCGCCACCTCCAGAGGATGGGATATGTAGGGATCGCCGCTTGCCCGCTTCTGCTGGCCATGCTTCTGCATCGCATAGACGTAAGCCTTGTTGAGCAAGGCTTCATTGACGTCGGGCTTGTACTTCTGCACGCGCTCAACGAGCTCGTATTGGCGCATCATTCGCTGGCGATCCTCTAGATCATGATGATTTCAGGTCCCATCGACCTAAAATCATAAACGTGATCGTTCTCCTAATTTAGAGCGGGATGCGGGCGGAAAACCGCAAACACTTTCCTTTTCTCGCTCTAGAAGAAATCAATAAAAAAGTGCGCCAATCATACGAGTGGCGCACTGCTTTGAAAACACGTGGGAACGGGCGTTCCGCGACGGATCTCAGTAGTCGTCGCTCTTTTCCGGCGGCACCAGACCTTCGATACCGGCAAGCAGTTCTTCTTCCGACATGCGGTCGAAGGTGATGGCTTCCGGCTGATCTTCGTCTTCGGCGACTTCGGTAAACGTCGTCTCGGCATCGGCCTGAAGCAGCGAAGCCGGATCGGGCTCGGGCTCGTCCACTTCGACATGCTTCTGCAGCGAGTGGATCAGGTCTTCCTTGAGGTCGCCGGGAGACAGGGTCTCGTCTGCAATCTCGCGGAGCGCGACGACGGGGTTTTTGTCGTTGTCGCGATCGATGGTGATGGCGGCGCCCTGAGAAATCAGGCGCGCGCGGTGGCTGGCAAGCAGAACGAGTTCGAAACGGTTATCGACCTTGTCGATGCAATCTTCGACGGTGACGCGGGCCATTGCCTGTCCTTTTGGGCTCGAAGCGCGGCGGCATCGCCGCTGCACGGATTGACAACACGAAACCGGAGCAGTCGCCTGACGGCGCCTCATCGGGTCCGATTTCTGGAATTAAGCGCCCGGATACAATCAAAACAAGGCAAGTTCAAGTTTTTCCTTCAAGGGACGCTCACGTAACGTCACACTTCGTGATAAAATGCGATGCGAATGAGTTGGAGACGTCGCTCACACATTAAGGTTGCATTTTCTGGCCATAAATAAAGCCCCTGATGGAAAAAGCGACCCAGAGATGTGGACGATCTATAGCAACTGCTAAAACTAGCTATATTCGCGAGCGCGCGGCTGGAATAATGCAATACATAAGCTACATTATTTGCCATATCAGCAATTATTAATGTAATCGACTTACTTTTGCGCACCCGCCGGCAGGCGGCCTTTGATGCGCCGCGATTGAAAAAGGAAAGACGATGTTCGACCCCCGCGAAAAAATCGCACTCTTTATCGACGGCGCGAATCTTTATGCGGCATCGAAAAGCCTCGGCTTCGACATCGACTATCGTAAGCTCCTGAAAGCATTCCAGAAGCGCGGCTATCTGCTGCGCGCCTACTACTACACGGCCCTCATCGAGGATCAGGAATACTCTTCAATCCGCCCGCTCATCGATTGGCTAGACTATAACGGTTACAAGGTCGTGACGAAGCCGGCCAAGGAATTCACCGACTCGCTCGGCCGCCGCAAGATCAAGGGCAATATGGATATCGAACTGGCGATCGACGCCATGGAACAGTCCGAAACCGTCGATCACCTCGTCATCTTCTCCGGCGACGGCGATTTCACCACGCTGGTGGAAGCCCTGCAGCGCAGGGGGCGCAAGGTTTCTGTCGTTTCGACCATGTCGACGCAGCCGCCCATGATTGCCGACGACCTGCGCCGCCAGGCCGACCACTTTATCGATCTTGCGACGCTGCGTGCCGAAATCGGCCGCGAACCGTCCGAACGTACCCCGCGACACAACACCGAGCCGGTGGCCGATCCGGTCGAGATCTGAGGCGTTCATTCGAACGCAAGGCGCGTGATCGCGATTGCGCGAGCGCCGCTTGAACCACTCCGCGTCAACGACGTCGATCGTTGAGTTCTCTCAATAAATATCAAGAATTGCAGGCAGGGCTTTCAGCGCGCCGTGGCCGACAGCTGCGTTGCATCGGCCGTCTTTGGCGTATGCAACGCAAAGCGATTTTTCTTAGCCACGGTCTTTCAACAGGCGGCTTTTCTGCCGGTTCCAGTCGCGCTCTTTCGAGCTCTCCCGCTTGTCGTGCAGCTTCTTGCCCTTGCCGAGCGCCAGCTCCAACTTGGCGCGGCCGCGATCGTTGAAGTAGATCTTCAGCGGGATCAGCGACATGCCTTCGCGGTTGACGGCGCCCTGCAACCGGTTGACCTCGCGCTTCGACAGGAGCAGTTTCCGCCGCCGCCGCGTTTCATGATTGAAACGGTTCGCCTGCAGATATTCCGGCAGATAGGAGTTGATCAGCCAGATCTCGCCGCCCTCGTCCGTCGCATAGGATTCGGCAATGTTGGCCTTGCCTTCGCGCAACGACTTGACCTCGGTGCCGGTCAAAACCAGACCGGCCTCGTAGGTGTCGACGATCTCGTAGTTGAAGCGTGCCTTACGGTTTTCCGCCACAACCTTGTTGACCGTGCGCTGGCTTCCTTTGGGTGCCATCAGTTCATCAATCCTGCATGTCTGAGTGCTGCATCGATCGCAGCCTCGGTTGCCGGCTCGAGCGTCGGCAACAGCGGCGAGCGCACGGTGCGGCTCATACGGCCGAGGCGGTTCAGCGCATACTTGGCGCCGCAGAGACCCGGCTCCATGAAGATCGCCTTGTGCAACGGCATCAACTTGTCCTGATAGGCAAGCGCCTTGGCATAATCGCCGGCAAGCGTCGCTTGCTGGAACTCGGCGCAAAGGCGCGGCGCAACGTTCGCCGTGACCGAAATGCAACCAACACCGCCATGGGCGTTGAAGCCGAGCGCGGTTGCGTCTTCGCCCGAAAGCTGGACGAACTCCGGACCACAGGCCATGCGCTGCTCGGAGACGCGCTCGATCTTGCCGGTGGCATCCTTGACGCCGATGATGTTGGCGTAAGCCTTGCTGAGCGCCGCCATGGTCTCGACACTCATATCCACGACCGAGCGACCGGGGATGTTGTAGATGACGATCGGCAGCTTCACGCTCTCGGCGATCGCGGCATAGTGCGCGAAGAGGCCCTTCTGCGTCGGCTTGTTGTAGTAGGGCGTAACCACGAGGATCGCATCGGCGCCAGCCTTTTCGGCGTGCTGTGCAAGCTCGATCGCTTCCGTCGTGTTGTTGGAGCCGGCGCCGGCGATAACAGGCACGCGCTTGGCAGCCGCTTCGATGCAGAGCTCGACCACCTTCTTGTGCTCATCATGCGAAAGGGTCGGAGACTCGCCGGTGGTGCCAACGGGCACCAGGCCATGGCTGCCTTCTTTTATCTGCCATTCCACATGCGCGACGAAACCATCCGCATCCACCGCGCCGGTGGCGGTGAATGGTGTTACGAGAGCGGGAATGGAACCCTTGAACATGCACAACTCCTGACGGCGTAAAAGCGAAGTCTGCACTCATGCTTTGGCCGTAATCGACGGTTAAAAAACTGCCGCACCATAATCATGTGAGGTGGCTGCGGCAAGCGTTGTAACACGGCATTTCACGCCGGTTTTCATGCAAAAGCTTGATGTTTGGCCTGCATAATCACGACCGCCCAACCAGGGCGAGAGCGGGTTTGGCGCAATTGTTACGATCGATACTGGCCGCCCGTCTTGTCATCGGGCAATCTGGCGGCGGATGAATGTTGGACACGGGGAACACGGGGTTCTTGATGCGCGGGTCAATATATCTGCCTGTCGCCGCCATCATCGGCGCGGTGCTTCTGGCAGCGCCAACGGGCAACGCAGAAACCCTTGACCGCATACCAGTTCCGACACGCAAGCCCGCGCTCTTGGACAAGGCGGCCCCCATTGCCGCGAGCGAAACCACGAATGCCATAGAGACGGCTGCCGGATCCGTCAGCAGCGATCTCAAGACGGGGCTCGATGCTCTGTCCAACAAGCAGCCGGCCGCAGCGATTGCCGTACGCGACGCGATGACCGAAGGCACGCTCGACCGGCACATATTGACCTGGGCGATCGCCGTTTCCGGCCAGCGGGGCGTACCTTCCTTTGAAATCGCCGATGCCCAACGGGAATTGCAGGGATGGCCGGGGCTGAAATCGCTGCGCGCCAACTCCGAACGAGCGCTCTATCGAGAGAACCCGCCGGCGGCCGATGTGCTCGCCGCTTTCGGCAACACGCAGCCGGAAACGACGGAAGGCTCCCTCATTCTTGCGCGTGCTCTCGTCGCCACCGGAAAAGCCGACATAGCCGCCAAGAACCTGCGTGCGATCTGGCAACGTGACACGCTCGACAAGGACATCGAGACCAAGATCCTTGACGAGTTTTCCGGCCTCTTGACCACAGACAATCATCAGCACCGCATGGTGCTGCTTCTCTATCGCAACCGCGTCGAGCAGGCCGAACGGTTCGGCGACCTTGGAAACGCTCAATCGCTTTATCGCGCCTGGGCGGCGGTCAGCCGTGGCAGCGACAAGGCGCCGGCCCTCATCGCAGCGGTCGATCCTGCCTGGCGCAAGGACGCAGCCTATCTCTTCATTCAGATCGAGCACCTGCGCAAACAGAAGAAATACGAGGAAGCAGCAAAGCTCCTTGCGCGCATGCCCAAGGACAAGAGCGCCCTGGTCAACCCTGGCGAATGGTGGGTCGAGCAACGGGTCGTCAGCCGCGGGCTGCTCGACAGTGGCGACTTTCGAGGCGCCTATCGGATCGCCGCCGGCCATCTCGCGACTGACGCGGCCGATATTATCGACGCCGAGTTTCATGCCGGGTGGTATGCCCTGCGCGGCATGGAGGACCCGGCGACCGCAGCGCGTCACTTCCGCCGCATTCTGGATGTGTCGAGCCGTCCCCTCTCCGCTTCGCGCGCTTGGTACTGGCTCGGCTGCTCGGCCGAGGCCGGCGGACCGGGTGACGCCAACGGGTATTTCGCAAACGCAGCCCGCTATCCCGGAACGTTCTACGGGCAACTCGCAGCCGCCCGGCTGGGTCGCAAGACGCTGAACGTCGCCTATCCGGCCCCGACGGCAGACGACCGATCGCGGTTCGAAAGCCGCGAGGCGGTGCGCGCCATCACGCGGCTCGAAGGCACAGGCCACACCTGGCGCGCCGACAGCATCTACCGGGCGCTTGCCGACGAACTGACGAGCCCCGGCGAGCTGGCGCTACTTTCCGCCCGAGCGGAAAGAACCGGCAACCACCAGCTTTCCCTACAGGTCGGCAAGATTGCCTTTGGGCGCGGAATCGATGTTGCAGCGCTCGCGTTTCCCGTGGGCGTGATCCCGTCAAGCGCCAATATCGACGGCTCCGGCAAGGCACTCGCCTATGCGATCGCGCGCCAGGAAAGCGCCTTCAACCCGGGCGCCATCTCCACCGCCAACGCCCGCGGTCTGTTGCAGTTGATGCCGGGAACGGCCAAGGGCGTTGCCAGCCGCTACGGCCTTGCCTACTCGCAGGACCGGCTGACGAGCGACGCCGGCTACAACGCCACGCTCGGCGCGCATTATCTCGGCGAACAGATCAGCAGTTTCGGCGGCTCCTACATCCTCACCTTTATCGCCTACAATGCCGGCCCGCGCCGCGTTCCGGAATGGCTCGACCGCTACGGCGACCCGCGCGGCAAGCCGATCGACGAGGTCGTCGATTGGATCGAACGCATTCCGTTTCAGGAAACGCGCACCTATGTCCAACGGGTGATGGAGAACTATCAGGTCTACAAATCGAGGCTCGGGCAAAAAGCCGATATCGTCGAAGACCTGAGAATGGGACGGCAATAGCCGGCCTCAGCCGCGATCAAATAATTGTGATCAGCGTCAACGGCACAAACCACGCCTTCAACCATTTCCTTTCTAAGGCCAGACTTTTCCGAAGGAAATGGTGAACGTTATGAAGACCTTGACAATCGTCGCCCTTTCGCTGGCGACCGCCTTGAGCAGCGTGCCGCCCGCCGGCGCGTTCCCGAGCGCTCCGCCGATCGTCTCCGGGACGACCAATGTGCAACAGGCTCAATTCTCCTACGAGCGCGGCGAAGAACGCAAGAGCCGATCCAGTTGCGCCGTTCCCTATTGCGAACTTCGCGGGCGACATGGCTATTATCGGGATCGCGACTACCGCGACTACCGCGACTATAATCGCAGCGGGTACTACCGCGACAGATACTACCGGGATCGATATCGCCGCCACTATGACCACGACGACAACGACGTCGGGGCGGTGATCGGCGGACTGGCTGCAGGCGCGATCATCGGCGGACTGTTGAGCCAACCGCGATATTACAACAGCCCGAGATACTACAACGGACCAAGAGCCGTCAGCGGCAATGCACACCAGCGTTGGTGCTATGCGCGCTATCGTTCCTATAGGGCTTGGGACAACAGCTACCAGCCCTATGGCGGCCCGCGCCGCCAATGTAGCTCGCCCTATTGAGCTAAGAATTTATTGAGCAGATCGCTGCCAACGCAAAGGGAAAAGCCACAACCGTTGGCTATCGCCCGCCACGGCTCGGGCCGCCGAACAGCTATGTCGGCCCGAACAACTTGCCCCTCACCTTCAAACGGATAGATTTTAGCTGTCCGAGAGGGAGCAGCATGGGCCAAGACGTATTCCAAGAGCATAACTTCCGTAGTTCCGATGGGCTGCTTCTCTACGCCCGAAGCTACGGCCCTCCCCCTTCGCCATCCGCGGCGACACCAATCATTTGCCTGCCAGGCCTCACCCGCAACAGCCGGGACTTTCACGAACTCGCAAGCTTTCTTTCGACGTCACGGGGCATTCCCGTCATCGCACTGGATTATCGGGGGCGCGGCAACTCGGAACGCGACGCTGATAAGAGCCACTACACGGTGGCCGTCGAAACGACCGATGTGATAACGGCCTGTGCTCACTTTGCGGTCGAAAAGGCAATCTTTATCGGCACATCGCGAGGTGGCCTGATCCTCCACAACCTCGTCGATCGCGCCCCTTCGTTGATTGCAGCCGCAGTGCTCAACGATATCGGGCCTATGATCGAAATTGAAGGTCTGCTTGCGATCCGGGATTACCTCAACTCCAGCGCCGCTCCGGCAAGCTGGGCGAAAGCACCCGGCTACCTGAGGACACTGCACGGCGGCGACTTTCCAGTCTTAAGCGACGGCGATTGGTCAGACATGGCCAAACGAGGACGGCATCCCGGTTCCCGATTTCGATCCAGCAATCGCGCAGTCCCTGCGCGGATTGACACCCGAAACACCATTGCCCGATCTGTGGACACCCTTTGACGCCATGAGCCAGGTCCCCCTGATGGTCGTCAGGGGCGAGCATTCGCGGCTTCTTTCAGAGACTACAGTGCGCGAAATGCGCCGACGACACAATGCGATGACCGCCTTCATCGCGCCTGGCCAGGGCCATGCGCCGCTGCTTCATCTGGACGGTCCACGCGACGCCATCACCGCATTTCTAAACGACCTCGCGCGCTCGCGCTGACCGAAGGAAGCCGCACCGACGCGGTCTTTATTCCCAAGTGCAGGACCAAAAATCAAGGTGCCATACCAAAACGAAAAAACCCGGCTCGAAGGCCGGGTTTCTCTCTTCTGACCGAGGTCAGACGATCTTAGAAGTCGCGCTGCAGGCGGACGAAGCCGAATACCTGATCCTGTTCGCCGTCAGCATCTTCGTACTGGACCGACACGCGGGTCGCGAGACCTTCGGTGATCTTGTAGTCGAGGGTGACGCCAGCGCGCCAAGCATCGTCACCGCTGAAGTCGGTGAGCGAGCCGTGGCTCAGGTTGTCGAAGTACTGAACGCCGGGGGTGATGGCCAGCTTGTCGGTCGCGTTGAAGCGGTACGACGCAGCAACGGTCCACTCAGACTTTTCCCAGTAAGCGTTCGGGTTCGAAGCCCAGATACCAGCAACCTGGAAGACGCCCGGGCCGAGGTCGGCCGAGAGCAGAGCGCGGATTGCGCCTTCTTCGAGTTCAGAGTCGTAACCGCCGAGCAGGTCGAAGGAAACGCCGCCGAGCGAAGCCGAAACGATACCGGAAACGCCAACACCGTTCGACTTGGTCGAGGTGCCTTCGAGTTCGTCAACCGAGAGACCGGCCTGGAACGAACCGCCGTCGTAGAGGTAGGCGATCGAGTTGAATTCGGTGAAGTTGCCGAGCGAGTCGGTTTCGCCGTTCAGGCCCTTATCCCACCAGTTGTAGAAGAAGCCGGCCTTGAGGCCACCGAGCTGGATGTAGGCTTCGTCAACGTCGATGAAGCTGTCGCCGATGTCGGTGTCGTTGTCAGCGTTGAACTCAGCAGCGAAGAAGCCGGTGAGCGTGCCGTACTCGGTGTCGCTCTTGGCGTCAAACGAGATGTAAGCGCGGGAGAAAACGTCCCAGTCCGACGTGGACTGACCGCCCAGGTTGCCCTGGTTGTAACGGCTGTCAGCAGCGTCTTCACCGAACGAACCCTGAACACGGATGAAGCCGCCGATCTTGAGGCAGGTTTCGGTGCCCGGGATGTAGAAGTAGCCAGTGCCGAAAGCGTCGCAAACGCGAACGTATTCCATGGGCTCCGGCTCTGCTGCGACGATAGCGTCGGCTGCCTGAGCGCCGGAAACTGCTGCGAGAGCTGCAGCGGAGCCGAGAAGAAGGCTCTTGATGTTCATTTCTGACCTCCAGTCAAAAGTTTCAAACGGGTCTGGGTATTTTGCTGAAGGACAGCTTTCCCTGCCCCATCCCCAACGTTCAAGAAGTCGGACGATCAACCGCCCTTGCTTCCGGAGTTGAAAATACAAGACCGGATCACCGGCGCAACGTCCAACTAGCGAGTTCACGTCCTTTGCATCGCCCTTCGCCGAGGCCTGTTGCTGAAACGACACAAAATCGCCGCAGACCCCCGCAGAAAATTAACAAAGCATTAAGAAAACCCTTTAGCGGCGGGGGGTTAGCATAAGGAAGGTGGGGGTCGCCTGTTTCAGAAAGAGGCAGAAACCCGCCCAAAACAGGGGAAAAGCTGGACGCGAACCCCGTTTCAGATGTCCAGTGAATGCCTAAAACAGCATTCGCTCCAAGAAAGCGCTTGGCGGAGAAAGGATGGCGGCCTGAGGAATCAGCAGCATCGACGCAGAGATTCGGCAAACGCCCCGACCAGGTGATTCTGGACGATGCAAAGATCAGCACCGCGCAGCACCAAGAATGCACGGGCGCCCCTGGCGACGACTGCCGCAACGGCTCACGAACCACAATAAATGAAATTCAGTCGAGGGATAGCCGAAACCAGATGCTCGCTCGAAGGGCGGGGCGCAAAGGACATGGGGCTATTTGGGACAATGGCGGAGAAGAAGGGATTCGAACCCTCGATACCGTTTCCGGTATACTCCCTTAGCAGGGGAGCGCCTTCGACCACTCGGCCACCTCTCCGTTACCGCCTGACTAGTGTCACTCAGCGGCCAATGCAAGATTTTTTTGTCGGTTTCCGGGAAATCCTCGCATTTTCATGTGGGCCGATCGGCAACCCCCGTCGTGCCGCGTCGTGTTCGCCCTCATCTCCGCAGGCAAGATCAGCGTACGCAGCGATGTGATTCCACATCGGCGCATCGCCTGCTGCCTACGATTTGCGCGCGAGGCGCTCGATCGCCTGTTGGGTCGCCGCGCCGAACTCGCCGTCGACCGGACCACCATAATACCCGCGGTCCTTCAGCAGGTTCTGCATTTCCTTGCGGAATGCGGGCGTGAAATTGTTGGGCTGGCTCTTCAGTTCATCGAGTTTCGCCGGATCGCCGCCCTCGACGCTGGCTGCAGCCCAGCGAACCGCCTCCTTCGCGTCCGCCTTGGTGCCGAGGCCGTAATCATAGAGGCGACTGAGGTTGCCCATCGCATAGGCGCTGCCGGCGTTGGCCGCCATCTCATACCAGGTGCGCGCCTGCACATAGTCCTGCGCGACACCATTGCCGATATCGTAGAACCAGCCGAGCAGCGCCAT
Organism: Ensifer sp. SL37; assembly: GCF_026672675.1. Taxonomy (NCBI): domain Bacteria; kingdom Pseudomonadati; phylum Pseudomonadota; class Alphaproteobacteria; order Hyphomicrobiales; family Rhizobiaceae; genus Ensifer; species Ensifer sp. SL37. The sequence continues at coordinate 292,718 of NZ_JAPPRN010000006.1, forward strand.
GGAATAGGAATCACCCACGTTGGCCGCCTTCTCGTACCAGACCTTGGCTTCCGGGTAGCTCTGCTCAGTCCCCAGTCCGTTCTGATAGGCCCAACCGAGCGACGACATCGCGTTGGCGTCGCCGCTTTCGGCGGCCTTCTTATACCAGGCGAGCGATTGTTGGAGGTCTTTCGGCAGGCCAAGACCTTCGCGATAGAACCAGCCCATCGTCGCCATGGCATTGGCATAGCCCTGATTGGCCGCCAGTTCATACCACCGGGCGGCTTCCGCATAGTCCTGCGCGATGCCGTCATAGCCTTCGCGATAGAGCCAGCCGAGCGAGGCCTGCCCATAGGCATTGCCGGCGCGGGCCGCCTGGTCGAACATGCGCTTGCCCTCGTCGACGTCCACCGGCCCATCAGTCCCGTAGACCGAGAACCAGGCGAGATTGGTCAACGCATACATGTTGCCGCCGTCGGCCGCCTTTCGGTAGTTGCGCCGCGCCTCGACATAGTTCCGCCCGGCGTCCTGCGCGCGCCCCAACATATTGACGAGCATCATATCGTCAGGGTTTTCGTTGACAGCCTGGGCACAGGCGGTGAGCGCCCTTTCGGCGTCGAGCTTCAGGAAATTGACCCCGAGGAAACCGGGCATCGACTGCGGCTCGCCGGCAAGCAGATAGCAATCGCGCGAAGCCTGGGTGTCCTTGCCGGTCGGCGAGACGTTGAGGCCCTTCTGTGGCTCGAGGGCCGCAATTTGCTGCTCGGCCTCCGCCTTGTGCTTGCTGTCAGGGTAGCGCTCGATGAAGCGCGTCAGCGCCGCCGCATCGGTCGACTGCTTCAAGGCGTCCCAGGCAATCTCGTCCGGCGTCACGCTCGATGTCTGCTCGGCTTGGCTCAAGAGCTTCAGCTTCTTTTCTGCGAGCATCTTATAGACCGGGTCCGAACCATGCTTGGCCAGGAAGGCGGTCAACAGGTCCTTGTCCGCGAGATCGCGGATGTTCTGCCAGTCGGCAGCCGCCTCGGATTGGCTGTTGGGCGACAACTGTCTGCCATTGTTGGTGACGGTGATGTTCACCTCTTTGATGTTGAGAAAGATCTGGGCGCCGCCGAGCGAGCCGTAGACGAAAGGCTCCTGGCCGCGATTGGTCACCGACACCACCTCGTCGCGAACCTTTCCAAGCGCGATACGGACATCGACGCCCGGTTCCGTCAGATACTTGGCGAGTGCCGTGGCGAAGGGGCTGTTCTTGCCCTCCCCGTCGAGCGCGACCGTGCCGGCCTTCGAGGCGAAGGCGACGAGCAGATCGGCCGATTCGGGCTCGACGCGCGCCAGTCCGCGCGAAACGGCCCTGGTCGAGATCGAACGCGTCATGCTCTGCTCAAAAGGATTGTTGCGACAGGCGTCGAGAATCACCAGCTTGAGCTTGGTCGCGCCTTCCAGCGAACGCTGAACTCGATCGAGGCCGATCGCCTCGTCCTCGATATCCTTGTCAGTCTTCAGTTGCGCGTCGACGGGAAGCAGGAAGTTCTCGCCATTCATCTCCATGCCATGGCCGGAGTAATAGACGATCGCAACTTCGGCACCGGTCGCGAGATCCTCGAAGTCGCGCAGCGCCTTGACCATCTCCTGGCGACCGACGTCGTGCACCGTCGTCACCGATTCGAACCCGGCATCCTCGAACGAAGCCTTCATCAGTTCGACGTCGTTGGCGGGGTTGTTGAGCGGCGACGTCGCTTCATATTTCTCATTGCCGATCAGCAGCGCGACGCGTTTTGCCGCCCATGCCCCTGATGGCATCGACACAAGCAGCGCCACACAGACGATCGAAAGCGGCAGCCACCGCCGCGCAAGCCCCAAGGCCATGTTATTCCCTCCAGCACCGATCACCGTCTTCCGCCTTGCCCAGCGTGAACGACAGACGATGCCTCGCCCGATTACCCCTCGGAAGCGGCCATCGGCGCCCCGGTCACGTCTAATGAAAGTATTACGTATGAGGTTGGGGCTTTCAATGTGCGCGCATGCCAAATTTAGCGACGACGCCTGCCGATGGCACAAGGTCGAAGCAAGGCGGCGTGCTTAGCTCAATCACGGGGGGCGCGGCGAGTCCGCCAAGAACACCACAGATCCGCCGAGGGCTGCGCTGATACGGAGCTTGCCATGTCGATGAAAATGCATGTCGCCGAGGGAAAGCCAGGCCAGCTCGCCACGACCCACCAGCATTATTTCATCGAGCGGCCGTGCAGGATCCTCGTCATTGGCCAGCACCTGAAAGCGAAGACAAAGTATCGGTGCCTGCTGCGCCATATCTCTATTGCCGGCGCGATGCTCGACTTCAATGCGACGATCCCGCTGCCGAAGCACTTCTTCCTCGAGATCGAGGGCTTCAAGGAAGAAATCGGTTGCTCCGAGGTTTACCGTGAGAGCGCGGAACTCGGGGTGCGTTTCAACATGCTGCTTTCGGCAGATTTCCTGAGACGCCTGATCCGCATGCAGTTTTCCAGCGGCGGACTTTGATCTCCTCAAATCAAGCGAGCCCCGACATTAGATTTTTAGTGATCGATTTCAGGGGATTGCAAGTTTCTTCTGCAAGACTGATTCTAGCATCGGTAGAAATCGTCCACCGATATGATGTGGGACAAATGAATTGTCCGGGGTCCACGAATGCGGTCAAAGGTTGATCGTGCCGTGCGACCCGGCACTGGCGGAGAAAGACGCATGCAGAACCAGACCATGTATTCCTGCGTCCCCTCGCCATTTTACGAGCGGCGCTACGAGCGTTTCAACATCGGCCATGCGGGCACGCTGACCGCCGTGCAGCCGGGGCTCGGAAGCGTCTCGGTCCGGTCCTGCCGGATGATCGACATATCGCGCGGCGGCGCGAGCTTTGCCGTCGACACCAATATCGGTCTGCCGCAACATTATTATCTGCACATCGTCGGCACTTCGCTTCGGATCGGCTGTGCAGAGGTCTATCGCAACGGCGAGCGCATCGGCGTCCAGTTCATCAAGCCGATCGAGCAGACCTTGCTGCGCGAAATCATCCGGCAGGAGTTCTTCACCGGGCAAGTCAAAAACGCAAAGCCGCAGCGATAGGCCAGCCACAAAACGAAAGGCGGCGGATTTCCGCAGCTTTTCTTTCGGGAACGATTCCGAATTGCCAAAGCATGCGATAAGTTCCCCCGTACGTCATCCGAACGGGGCCTTATCTTCAGCATGTCCGCATTCTCTCGCTTCACGCCGCTCATCCAATCCCTACCATCCACCATCCCCTTTGTCGGGCCGGAGGCGATCGAACGCCAGCGCGGGCGCGCGATCGCGGCGCGCATCGGCGCCAATGAAAGCGGCTTCGGTCCGGCGGAGAGCGTGCTTTCAGCGATGAGAGAGGCATCCAGCGGAACCTGGAAATATGCTGACCCGGAAAATCACGATCTGAAACAGGCGCTTGCAGCCCATCTCGGAACCAGCCCGGCCAATCTCGCGATCGGCGAAGGCATCGACGGCTTGCTCGGCCAGATCGTCCGCATGGTGATCGAGCCGGGCATGCCGGTCGTCACCTCGCTCGGGGCTTACCCCACCTTCAATTACCACGTCGTCGGCCATGGCGGCCGGCTCGTCACAGTGCCCTATGCGGGGGACCGGGAAGACCTCGATGGGTTACTGGCAGCCGTGAAGCAGGAAAATGCGCCGCTCGTCTATTTCGCCAATCCCGACAATCCGATGGGAAGCTGGTGGTCGGCCGAACACATTGTCGAGTTCGCGAGGGGCCTGCCCGAAACCACGCTGTTCATTCTGGATGAAGCCTATTGTGAAACCGCGCCGGCCGAAGCGCTACCACCGATCGACGCCCTGATCGACATGCCGAACGTGGTGCGCACGCGCACGTTCTCGAAGGCCTACGGGCTTGCGGGTTCGCGTGTCGGCTATGTGGTCACCACGCCGGGCACGGCCCAGGCTTTCGACAAGATCCGCAACCATTTCGGCATGAACAGGATCGGCGTCGCCGCGGCAATCGCAGCGCTTGCGGACGAGGTGTATCTGAAGGAAGTGACGGCCAAGATTGCGGCGTCGCGGCAGCGCATTGCTGCTATCGCCACGCAAAATGGCCTTGCCCCGCTCGTCTCAGCCACCAACTTCGTGGCCGTCGATTGTGGCCGCGACGCGGTCTATGCCCGCGCGATCGTCGATACCTTGATGAGCGACCACGGCATCTTCATAAGAATGCCGGGGGTGGCGCCGCTCAATCGCTGCATCCGGATCAGCACCGGACCGGAGACGGAGATGGTCCTGCTCGAAGCGGCTATGCCCGCGGTCCTGAAGAAACTCGCCTGACCCCTTTTCTCAAGGCCCAGCTTGCGGCGCCGTCGGGCGCCGCCCGTCCGATCAGTGAACCGTCATCCATTCGCGAGCTGCGCGCAGCGCCGCTGCGAGGTCCGGCTTGCTCATCGTCATCGCCAGGTCGGCGCGCAGATCGACGGCGCGGTCGCAACCCTTGATCGCCGCGATGTTCAGCCACTTGTGGGCGGCGACGAGATCGACCGGGCGACCGTGGCCGGTCGCGTAGGCCAGACCCATGTCGCAAAAGACTTCCGCCTGGTTGTCACCACCCATCGCGGCATCCGAAGCAATCTGCATATCAAAACGTGCCATTGTCGTGTCCCTGTCTTGCCTGGTTGGTTTTTCCGAAGCGGCCCGCCCGTTTGGGGCGGACCATGCTCCAGATCAGCACTTGTTTTGGTCCCTGTTCGACCTTGCCTCTTTGCGGGCCTTTCCGAAGCGCGCCGTCTTTTTGCGGTGTCGTCCTCGGTGGTTTTTCGGAGCGTTTCGTTCCGCTCGTCTTATGGCTTCACTATGCCTGACGGGCTTCAATGGGCGCTTAAAATGCATGCTTAATTTGCGACAAACAAAGTTCAAACGCTTGGTAAACTTGAGTTTTTGTTAAACATCGGAAGGCCTGAAATCCCGCGCATTCGCCTCAAAATTTACGAAAAATTCAATCGACGATTTCAACCAAACGCTAACCACGAAAAGATCGACGCCAGCAAAGTCCGCGCAATTCCTTGCGCAAGAAGCGCTCAAAACCGCCCAGGAAAAAGCGGCAAAGGCCGCGATTCGGCTGGTTTACCTTTACGTGCGCGTAAGCTATCTTGCCCGCGGCGGTGAGGAGACTGCCTTTTCATACGAGGACATCTTGAGCTGCCGGCGGAGCGGACCACGCCGGCAGCCTCAATCTGGAGGACACGAATGCTACGTACATTGCTCATCACCGCGACGCTGGCTCTTGGCATTGCCGGAACCGCCGCGGCGGCGGAACCGATCTTAGGCAACTGGAAGACGGCGAGCGGCGCCACGGCGGAAATCGCCCCCTGCGGTGGCGCCTTTTGCATCACGCTGAAGACCGGCAAGCATGCCGGCAAGCGCATCGGCAACCTTTCGGGCACCGATGGCAGCTACTCGGGCGAGATTACCGATCCGGACACCGACAAGACCTATAGCGGCTCGGGCGCTGTCAACGGCAATTCGCTGAAGATGAAGGGCTGCGTGCTGAAGGTGCTGTGCAAGTCGCAGACATGGACCCGTCTCTAACAGAGCCGGCGCGGCAGAAATCGCCGCTACGATTACGACGATGAAAGGGCAGCCGATGGTTGCCCTTTTTTATGCGCGCGAAGGATCTGCCGAGCGGCCTTTCGCCGGCGTCCTCAACCGGCCCTTTGCAATGGCCCGAGCATACGCCTTCCGTTTCGACGGACAGTGCCCGGGGTCGGCCGGCTCTCGGCTCCGTGGGCGTGCAACCGAAGATGAACGCCAGATGAACGGACATCTCAGCATCAATTCAGTTTGGGTATGCGAAAACACACTCAATCGATTTGAACCTGCCTCCAAACAACGGACAGAACCATGGATATCCTCGCTCGGCGCCTCACCATCATCAGCCTTCTGATGGTCGTTTTCGCTGTCACTCTTGCAGCTGCAGTCAGCGCTGACACCGAACGTCGCCGCAGCAACACCTATCTCGGTTCGCTGACCGATTGCACCGCCCACACGGCACAGTACTGCCAGGCCAAGCTCTAACGCAGCCAGGCAGGCTAAGTTCCAGAGCCTCAACTGAAACCGATCACTTCGTGGTCTGATGGAGAGACGAACATGCTGGCAGCACTTTCGACTTCGGCCTTTCTGTCGCTGCGCGTCCTGGCGCTCGCCAGCCTGCTGATGGCGCCGGTCGGGGCGCTCGCCTACTCCAAGGCCAGCGGCACGGGCATCGGCAAGCAGGGCGCGGGCCTTGTCCTCTTTGTCACCCTGCAGCGCCAGGCCATGACCTGACGGATCGCTGCGGATCGGAACTACGAGCTGAAAGGGGCGCACATTGCGCCCTTTTGTTTTGGCCGGCTTGCGCATCAGCGAGCCGCTTTCCTATCCTTGGTTTTCCAGAGGATTCGTCTCAGCCAAGGCCACCAGACCCGAACCGATGCCCGCCTATCTCATATATGCCCTCGCCGCCCTTGCAGAAATTGCCGGCTGCTTTGCCTTCTGGGCCTGGCTGAAGCTCGACAAGTCTGCGCTCTGGCTCGTTCCCGGAATGGTCTCGCTGGCGCTCTTTGCCTGGCTGCTGACCTTGATCGACAGCCCCGCGGCCGGCCGCGCCTATGCGGCCTATGGTGGCGTCTATATCGCCGCACGCTCATCTGGCTCTGGCTGGCTGAAGGCGTCAGACCGGACCGCTGGGATCTTGCCGGCATGACGGTTGCGCTGATCGGCAGTGCGATCATCCTCGCCGGCCCGCGTTGAGCAACGGGCCTCAAATCGCCTCGCGGTTGTGCGTGCCACCATCTTGTCGTTTGCTTGTCAGAAGCCGCAGCCTATAATGCGACATGAACAAGCGAATCTCTTCACACTCCGTCCTTTCCACAGCAACGCCCGAGCCTTTCGAGCCGCAGTATTTCGATGATCCTGCGGCCGCAGTCGATTGCCTCGAGGCGCTTTACGAGCGCAATACCCGGTTCCTCTGCGACGCGTTCGAGGGGCTGGGCAAGGGCGGCAAGCCGTTGACCCGTTATCGCGCCTGCTACCCGCAGGTCAGCATCGAGACGAGCAGCTTCGGCCATGTCGATTCCCGTCTTTCCTATGGTTATGTCAGCGCGCCCGGCGTCTATACGACGACGATCACGCGGCCAAAACTCTTCCGGCACTATCTGAAGGAACAGCTCGGGTTGTTGACGCGCAACCACGGTCTCGGCATCACGGTCTCGGAATCGGCCACCCCGATCCCCTTGCATTTCGCCTTCGGCGAAAGCGCCTATGTCGAGGCATCGGCCGCCAATGCCATCGACATCCCCTTGCGCGACCTGTTCGACGCGCCTGATCTGACGACCACGGACGATGAGATCGCCAACGGTTCCTACGAGCCAGGTCCGGGCGAACCGTCGCCGCTCGCGCCGTTCACGGCGCAGCGCATCGACTATTCGCTGGCGCGCCTCAGCCACTACACGGCGACGAGCGCCAATCATTTCCAGAACTTCGTGCTCTTCACCAACTACCAGTTCTATATAGACGAATTCTGCGCTTGGGCCCGCCAGCAGATGGCGGAAGGCGGCAACGGCTACACGGCCTTCGTCGAGCCCGGAAACATCATTACGCCCGCCGGGGCCGACAAGCCGGAGACGGACTTTACCCTTCCGCGGTTGCCGCAGATGCCGGCCTATCACCTGAAGAAGAAGGGCCACGGCGGCATCACCATGGTCAACATCGGTGTCGGCCCGTCCAACGCCAAGACGATCACCGACCATATCGCCGTGTTGCGCCCGCACGTCTGGCTGATGCTCGGCCACTGCGCCGGCTTGCGCAACAGCCAGCGGCTCGGCGACTACGTGCTTGCCCATGCCTATATGCGCGAGGATCACGTGCTCGACGACGACCTGCCGGTCTGGATCCCGCTGCCGGCGCTCGCCGAAGTGCAGGTGGCGCTGCAGGATGCCGTGGCCGAAGTGACCGGTTATCGGGACTACGATCTCAAGCAGATCATGCGCACCGGGACCGTCGCCACCATCGACAACCGCAACTGGGAGCTTCGCGACCAGCGCGGCCCGGTCAAGCGCCTGTCGCAGGCGCGCGCCATCGCGCTCGACATGGAATCGGCAACGATCGCCGCCAACGGCTTCCGCTTCCGCGTGCCCTATGGAACGCTGTTGTGCGTCTCCGACAAGCCGCTGCATGGCGAACTGAAGCTGCCGGGCATGGCAACGGCCTTCTACAAGACGCAGGTCAGCCAGCATCTGAAGATCGGCATCCTGGCGCTGCAGAAGCTCGCGGCGATGCCGCCGGAAAAGCTGCATTCGCGCAAGCTCAGAAGCTTCTACGAGACCTCGTTCCAGTAGAGGTCAAAACGTCGCTAGGACATGCCCCACGGCACGGCGCTCTAGCGACGTTTCCCCAAAACCATCGACAACAGCGTGCCCGCGACTGCGGACACGATGATCAGGAGATGCGCGTTGACGCCGGCCGTCGCCAGCAGTTCGAGGCCCGCCCGGCCGGCGGGGGCGCCGAAGGAAACGGCACCGGCCGCAATCGCTGCCGGATAGGTGCCGACGCCAGCCGGCGCATGCATCGGCAGCACCGAAGAAAGCTCGCCTCCGAGCGCGCCGCCAAAACAGGCCGCAAGCGGCGCAATTCCCATGAACGCCAGCACCCAGGCGAGCACGATCACCTTCACCGCCCAGTTGAGGATGGTCATGCCCCAGGCGCGCAGGAACGCAGCCACGGTGCCCGGCAGGCCCGCCTCCAGTTCCTCGACGACCGGCTCGAGCTTTGCCGGCAGCAGCCGGCGCGCCAGCGCGATTGCGTGGTCCTTCAAGAAAAAGAAGAGAAGCGGCGAGACAAGCGCCGCAAACCAGACGAGCCAGAGCCCGATCGACCCTCTGCCGAAGACCAATCCGACGACGGCCACGACGAGGAGCGCATGCAGGTCAAGCAGGCGCATGACCAGAAGAGCGGCCGTCCCCCTGGCGAGCGGGACAGAAAACTCCGAACGCATCAGGAGAGGAAAGCTGGTCTCGCCGGCCCGAAACGGCAGCATGATGTTCAGGAGATTGTGGACCTGGGTGACCCGAAAGAGCGGCAGGAAACGCCCCGACGTTTCGCTCGGGAAGTAATCGTAGATGCGATAGCAGCGAATGAAGTAGGTCGCGATGAGCAGCAAGAGGGCCGCAGATGCGGCACCAACGCCGATTTCGGACCACTGGCGCAAGAGCGCCGACCAGCCCCAGAACCACTCAACGAAGGCCGCGTAGGCCGCAATGGCGCCCGCCGACAGCAATGTCATCCGGTTGCGGACGAGCCAGGATCGCCGGTCAGGCTCGCAATCCGATGTCATCAGGCCTCGATTTCCCGTGTTGAAGGGCAAGATTGAACGTTGGTTATCACCGATAACTGTGCAAGAAAACGATTATGTAAGCAGTCCAATTCTTGCGGCAGCGTGAGCGCCGTATGTATGAGCGGTTCCCATGCATCCCATAGAGCTATCCGTCGTCATTCCCGTATTCAACGAAGAAGACAGCATTCAGCCGCTGATTACGCGGGTCCGCGATGCGCTGGCGAATTTTCCGTCCCCTTGGGAACTGATCCTCGTCGACGACGGCAGCACCGATCGAACGCTTGTGAATGCAAGAAAGGCCCTTTCCGATCCCGGCATCGACCTCAAGATCGTTGAACTGCAAAAGAACTTCGGACAGACGGCCGCGATGCAGGCGGGCATCGATGCCGCCACCGGCCGCCTGATCGCCACGCTCGACGGCGACCTGCAGAACGACCCGGCCGATATTCCCGAGATGGTCACGGCCATCGAGGAGCGTCAGCTCGACCTGCTCGTCGGCTGGCGAAAGAACCGGCAGGATGGCCTGCTCCTTCGGAAAATCCCGTCCTGGTGCGCCAATCGCCTGATCGGCAAGATCACCGGCGTCCGGCTTCACGACTATGGCTGCAGCCTGAAGGTCTATCGCGCGTCCGTCATCAAGCAGGTGAAGCTGATGGGCGAAATGCATCGCTTCATCCCCGCCTGGGTCGCAGGCGTCGTGCCGAGCAGCCGCATCGGCGAAATGCCGGTCACCCACCACGCACGGCAGCATGGCCAATCCAAGTACGGGATCTCCAGAACCTTCCGGGTGATTCTCGATCTTTTGTCGGTGCTGTTCTTCATGCGCTACAAGGCGCGCCCGGGACACTTCTTCGGTTCGATCGGCCTTGCGACGGGGGCGCTCAGCGCCCTGATCCTGCTCTATCTCGGCTTCGACAAGTTCGTGCTCGGCAACGATATCGGAACCCGCCCGATGCTGATCGTCGGCGTGATGTTGTTCCTGTCGTCGGTTCAGCTCATCACCACGGGCATTCTCGCGGAAATGATGGCGCGCACCTATTTCAGCGACGACGGCACGACGAACTATATCGTCCGGCAGGTCTTCGTGCGGGACCAGACAGATGCTTGAGGCCGTCAACCGCCGGCCAAACCTGATCCTTGCGCTGATTGCGGGCTACTTCCTGCTTTGCATCGCACTGAGGCTTTCCGCTTCGACTTCGCTCGAGATCGACGAATCCGAGCAGGCCTATGTCTCGCAGTTCCTGATGCTCGGCTACGGTTCGCAACCGCCTTTCTACAATTGGCTGCAATACGGGCTGACCTCGCTGTTCGGCCCGTCAGTGGCGACGATGACCGTACTCAAGAACGGCCTATTGTTCCTCTGTTGTCTCTTCTTCGGCCTTGCATCCCGCGAGGTTCTCGGCGACCGGCGCCTTGCAGCCATCACGACAATGGGCGTCCTCGCTCTGCCGCCGATCTTCCTGCTTGCCCAGCGCGACCTCTCGCACACGGTCGCCGCGCTATTTGCCGTTTCGCTCTTCCTGTACGCATTCCTGCGGACGATGAGCCGACCGACCTTCTTTGCCTACGCTCTTACAGGCGTCGCCGTCGGGATCGGCGTCATTTCAAAGTACAACTTCGTGATCGTTCCGGTCGCGGCGATCGTCGCGATCCTGCCCGAACCGAAACTTCGCGCCCGGCTCTTCGACTGGCGCATCCTTGTCGCACTCGCCGTCTGCGCGCTGATCGCCCTGCCGCACGGCACCTGGGTCCTGCAAAATATCGGCGCCGCGTCGAGCAATACCTTCAAGGAAATGGGAACGGGGCAGGAAGCCGGTTTCGTGTCGAAGGCGTTGAAGGCGATCGTCGCGCTCTTTGCCTCGACGCTTCGCGGCTCAGCGATCATCTTCGTCGTCTTCGCCCTCGTGTTTCGCAAGGACCTGCCGGCGATCTGGCGCGCCGACAGCCTCTGGGCTCGGGTCGTCGGGCGCATGCTGGTCCTCTGTCTCGGCGCCGTTCTCGTCATCATGCTGGTCACCGGCGCCACCCATATGCGGGAAAAGTGGCTGGTTCTCTTCCTCGTCCTGCTGCCGCTCTATCTGGCCCTCAAGGTCGAGGCGTCCGGCGTTGACACCACACGTAGCGTCCGGCCCGTCGCCCTCTTTATCGGCTTCGTCATCGTGACCACGCTGGTCGTGGTGTCTACCCGCGCAGTCGTGCGGCCTTGGTTCGGCAAGGTTTCGAGACTGAGCATCCCCTACAGCAGCCTCGTCGACACCATCGTTCAGCAGCAGGGACGCGAACCGGCGATGGTTCTGGCCACCAACAAGCAGGTGGCCGGCAATCTGCGAACGCGCCTGCACGGGGCCAAGGTCTACGTGCCCGGCAACAACAGCAGCCCGGCGATCGGTCAGCTGGCCGGGCCGCTTCTCGTTGTCTGGACCAACGACGGCAAGGCCGATGCAGCGCCACCGGCGCCACTCGTCGATGTCCTCAAATCCTTCGGCGTGCCGGAAACGCACTTGCAGCCGCAGCAACTCGCCCTGCCCTATCTCCACGGCACGCTCGAGGATCGCTACAGTTTCGGCTACTTCTGGATCGACGATCCGTCGCGATCCGCGCCGACGAGCAGCTTGAGTTCGCCAGGGTGAATGCGCAGCGCGACGTCGCGGCCCATGGGCAGAAGTTCGCCGTCGATGACGCAGTTGATCTTTCGTTCGACCTTCGGAAAATGCAGATCGAGGGCATGACCGCTCATGGCGGTAATCAGCGGACTGTCGCGAAACTTGCCGCGCATTACATCGAGCGCGAGCTTGGCGACACCCGGCGGGCTCAGCGGCGGCGCCGTGTAAAAGCCGAGATGGCCGGCGGTCACGTCGTCCGCATACATCAGCGTGTCGCGGCCGAACGGATTGTTGGAAACCGAGACCGCCGAGACATGACGGCTCTCCTTGTGACCATCGACATCGAACTCGATCTCGAAATCCGGAGGATTGAGAATCACTCCGACTGCGGCGCGGGTGCTGGCGGCGATCTTTCCCGCTCTTGAGCGAAAGCTGTAGGATTCGCGGTAGCGCACCATGCGCGCATGCAGCCCCATGGAGAATTGATGCACGAACGCACGGCCATTGGCGCTGCCGATGTCACCGTCGATGATCACGCCATTCGCCAGCACTTCCGGCACTTTCCAGATATCGAGCGGCAGCTTCAGCGTGCGGGCAAAAAGATTCATCGTTCCGGCGGGAACGACGCCGAGCGGCATGCGGTTCTTCCAGGCGACGCCGGCGGCGGCCGAAATCGTGCCGTCACCTCCGCCGGCAAGAATGGCGTCGAGGTCGTCGCGACGGCAGGTCCGCTCCAACGCCTCTTGCATCTCGTTTCCGGAAACCGCTGCAATCTCGATCTGGTGGCCTGCGGCCTGGAAGACGTCTTCGACCTTCTGGCCATAGGCGGCCATGTCCGTCGTGCGGAACGTGCCGCCGTCGCGATTGAAGATTGCCTTGATTTTCATGAACGGCTCGTCGGCTCCATTGCCGCGGCAATGCGGCTTACCGCGATCAAATAAGCGCGATTGCGGCCAATTCCAGAACCTTACCGAAACTTAACGGGAGCGCCGGTCGTTCGTCCGCTCCATCACGACCAGCACAACAGAAACCGAGTGTCACAGCAATGCAGCGATCAGCGCGGTTCGGGCAACTTCAGCGGCCCGCCTGTCTTGATCGAGCGGATCGCGAAATTGGACCGGATGTCGGTGACGCCGGGCAAGGCCAACAGCGTCTCGGTCAAGAGTTTCTCATAGGCAGGCAGATCCTCGACGACGACCTCGGCGAGGAAATCGGCATTGCCGGAGATCAGGAAGCAGGAGACCACCTCGGGGATGGCGAGCAGCGCCTCCTGCTGCTGCTGTGCGTTCTCGCGGCTATGGCGCCCAACCTTGATTTCGACGAAGACCGTCAGCCCGAGACCGGCTTCCTTACGATCGATGTCGGCCCTGTAGCCGCGCAGGATGCCGGATTTTTCCAGGTTGCGGATGCGCCGCAGGCAGGGCGACGGCGAAAGATTGACCTTTTCGGCAATCTCGACGTTCGTTGCGCGCGCGTCCTCCTGAAGGATTCTAAGGATGGCGAGATCGAATTTATCGAGGCTTGGCATTTTTATGAACTTCAGTTGTTATTATTGGCACATTGTTGCTGACGATAGGCTATTTCGGGCACAAATCGCAAGGACATGCCCCGCTATCAGGGCTTAATCTTCCTTCCAGACCCAAAAGCCTCTCAGGTATCCAATTCGGGAAGGAAATTCAAATGGTTGCGCTCGCTCTCGATCGCGGCAATACGACGCCTGTCGCCGCCGGCTATGCCGGCGCCTTCGTAACCGTCCTCATCTGGGCGGGCTGGATACTGGCGACCCGCCACTCGGCCGGCACCGCGCTTGGCACGATCGACCTCGGGCTGATCCGCTACGGCGTGCCGGCGATCCTTCTTGCCCCGGTCTGGCTGAAGACCGGGCTTCTGCCGCGCAAGCTGCCGCTGCTGTTGCTCGTCCTGATGGTAGCCGGTTCGGGCGCCCTGTTCTTCCAGGTCTCCGCCTTTGCGATCCACTCCGTTCCAGCTTCCTCGGTCGGCGTTCTCCTCGGTGGCTCGATGCCGCTTGCCACCGCGCTCATCGGCATCACGGTCTTCGGCGAGCGGCCGGACCGGATGCGCGTGCTCGGCTTTGCCGCAATCCTTGCCGGCGTCGCCATCCTCCTGACGCGAAGCCTCGGAAGTGCGGCCTCGACCGGCTGGAGCGGCTATGCGCTGCTGCCGACTGCGGCGACCCTCTGGGCGATCTATACCCATGCCTTCCGCCGCTCCGGCCTCAGCCCGCTGCAGGGAAGCGCCCTGATCGCCATCTGGTCGTTCCTGATCCATCTCGGACTTGCCGCCTGCTTTGGAACCACCCTTGCCAGCGTTCCGGTCCAGGAGATCGCCTTGCAGGTCACCAGCCAGGGCATCCTGTCCGGCCTCGTCGCCATGGTAGCCTACGGCTTTGCCGTGAAGAGCCTTGGCGGTACCCAGGCGGCCGCCTTCACGGCGCTGACACCGGTTCTCGCGATGGTCGGCGGCGCCGTCCTGCTCGGCGAGCAGATCGGCCCCTTCGAGATCCTCGCCGCGGTCGTCACCGCTACCGGCGTCGCGCTTTCGACCGGCATTCTTTCGTCCAGGCCCTGAACGCAAAGCTCGTTAAAATGGGAAGGCCCCGGAGGTGTTCGCTCCGGGGCCTTTTTCTGTCTCGACGACAGGCTCAGCCGTGAATGATTTCACGGTGTTTTTGCAGCCGGTGACCGTAGGCCTGGCTGACGCGATCGAAGATGATGGCAATGCCGACGATCGCAAGGCCGTTGAAGATGCCGAGCGTGAAGTACTGGTTGGCAATCGCCTTCAGCACCGGCTGGCCGAGGCCCTGAACACCGATCATCGAGGCGATGACCACCATGGCGAGCGCCATCATGATCGTCTGGTTGATGCCGGCCATGATCGTCGGCAAGGCGAGCGGCATCTGGACGTTCTTGAGCTTCTGCCACGCCGACGAACCGAAGGCATCGGCCGCCTCCAGCACGTCCTTGTCGACGAGGCGAATGCCAAGGTTCGTCAGGCGAATCATCGGCGGGATCGCGTAGATGACAACGGCGATCAGCCCCGGCACTTTGCCGATCCCAAGCAGCATCACGACCGGGATCAAATAGACGAAGCTCGGCATCGTCTGCATCACGTCGAGAATCGGATTGACGATGTTCTGGAACCGGTCCGAACGGGACATGACGATGCCGATCGGAATGCCGATGGCAATCGACAGCACGGTACAGACGAAGATCATCGAGACCGTCTTCATCGTGTCGTCCCACATGTCGAAGTAGCCGATCAACAGCAGCGTGCCGATGCAGCCGGCGACGATCTTCCAGTTGCGGCTTGCCACCCAGGCGATGAAAGCGATCAAGATCAGGATGATTGGCCAGGGCGTCTTCGTCATGAAGCGCTCCGACTGGATGAGAAAGAACTGCAAGGGCTCGAAGAAGCCTTCGATCGCGTCGCCATAGGCGCGCGTGAAGCCGCGAAATCCCTCGTCGATCGCCTTTTTCAAGGCTCTCAGGCTCTCGTCATCCATGTGTGGAAACTGGGTCAACCAGTCCATTCCATTTCCCCTTCAGATTTCGCCGGCCGCGATTGTTGTTTTGCCTTTGCCGGACCTAGAACGAAGAGGCGGCGCACATGACTGCGCCGCCCGCTGGTTATGACCATCGCGATCAGAGCGCGGCCTTCACCTTTTCGGCGACCTCGGGCGAAACCCACGGGGTCCAGATATCGGGGTTTTCCTGCAGGAAGTGCTTGGCGCCCTCCTCCCCGCTCGCCTGATTGTCGGTCATCCAGGCCATCAGCTTGTTGACCGTGTCGTTGGTCCAGGCGCGCTTGTTGAGGTAATCCATAGCCGGGCCGGCGCGATCGGCGAAGGCCTTGGTCACCAGCGTCTGGACCTTGTCCTTCGGCCAGTCGTTCTTCTTGGGATCCGGGCAATCGGCAACCGTGTTGCAGCGCTTCCATTCGGCCGGATCGGCGGCCACACCATGCTCGAGCTTCACCATCTCGTACTTGCCGAGAAGGGCCGTCGGCGCCCAGTAGTAGCCGACCCAGCCCTGCTTGCGCTCATGGGCCTTGGCGATCGAGCCATCGAGGCCGGCGGCCGAACCGGTATCGACCAGCGTGAAGCCAGCCGTTTCGCCGCCATAGGCTTTATAAAGCTGCGTCGTCACGACCGTGCCGCCCCAGCCCTGCGGGCCGTTGAAGACGGCGCCCTTGCTTGCGTCTTCCGGATCCGGAAACAGTTCCTTGTGCTTCAAGGCGTCATCGATCGTCTTGATGTCGGGATTGGCATCGACGATGTATTTCGGCACCCACCAGCCCTGGACGGCGCCATCGGAGAGCGCCACGGCGGCGCCGACGAGCTTGCCCTCCTCGAGGCCGCGATTGACGACATCCGGAAGCAGGTCGACCCAGCCTTCGGGTGCGACATCCGGCTGGCCCTTTTCGATCATCGAGGTGATCGTCGGCACGGTGTCTCCGACCACCAATTCGGCATTGCAGCCGTAGCCTTCCGTCAGGATGATCTTGTCGACACTCGCCAGCACCTCGGCGCTCTGCCAGTTCATGTTGGCGATCGTGACGTCGCCGCATTCGGCGGCCGAAGCTGCGCCGGCGAGGCCAAAGAGGCCCGCGGCCAGGCAAGTCGTTGCAAGAAGCTTCTTCATTTCCGTTCCCTTGTTTTGGCGGTGCATCCCGTCGCACTGCCGATCTCACCGCGGGGATCGACAGCGTCACAGGGTTCGGTCCAACTCAAGACAACAGGGACCGAACGGCCTGCAGATCCGTCGGCTTCAAGCCGATGACATCATGAAAGCTAACGGGCTTTTCCGGCAAGGACTTTCCCATTTGCGTCAACGGGTGCCTTTCCTAATATTTGCGCATCGTTGAAGTGGTCGTCAGGACGTTTTGCAGCGCTGGTAATAGCGCGACACGCGCACCCGGTTTCCGCAGCGCGCCGCCGAGCACCAACGCCGCCGGGCATTGCTGCCGACGAACAGCATCACACAATCCTCCGCCTCGCATTTGCGGATGAGCCTGGCGTCGCCGCCGGCAAGCAACGCCGCAGCGTCCTCGGCGAGGAAACCGGCTAGCTGGACCATGGGCTCCGCCGTTCTTTCGCTGACGAGCCGCGGCGGATCGGTCCAATCGAGACGGCGGACGACCGGTGCTGCCTCCATTGCCGCGTTAAGGCCCTCGATATCCGCGGCCGGAACAGGTTGCCTGTCCATCACATGTGCGATGGCCGACGCCACATGCGAGCGGACGGCAAGGACTGGCGCGAGATCGTCGGCGTCGGCCGCACCGATGCTGGCAAACGCGACATCCGACATGCGAGGCCCCTCCAACGCCAGCCAATGCGCGAGCCCGCCATCGGCCGCGAAGAGATCGACACGGCCGCTCGCGGTCAAAGGGCGAGTGTTGACGAGATCGAGAGCAAGGGGCTCTCCGACGAAAGGAACCAGATCCATGCAGGCCTCACATAATGCATAATTTCGATATTGACGCATTAGGTTTTCTGGCGCAATTCTAATGCATAAATATTACCAATAGGAGTGTTAAATGAGCAGGCATAGCATTCCATCGATCCGGCACCGGTTCATCGAGGCCGGAGGCGTCCGCGTCTTCTACCGCGAGAGCGTGCCGACCGGAGCGCCGGCCGATTTCCCGACAATCCTGCTTCTGCACGGCTTCCCCTCGTCTTCCCACCAGTACCGGCGGCTAATGGACGCGCTTGGCAGCGACTACCGTCTGATCGCGCCTGACTATCCGGGCTTCGGGCATAGCGACACGCCGACCTCGACGAACGAAGGCGGCAGTTTCGTCTACAGTTTCGACAAGCTGGCGGATGTCATGGAAGCGTTCGTGGATGCGCTCGCGCTGAAACGCTTCGTCCTCTACGCCTTCGATTTCGGCGCGCCCGTCGGGTTTCGTCTTGCAAGCAGAAAGCCCGAGCGCATTGCCGGGCTGATCGTCCAGAACGGCAATGCCTATCTGGAGGGGCTTTCCGACATTGCCCGCGACTTCATTGCGCTCAAATCCGAGGACGAAGGCGCTGAAGAGCAGGTGCGGCAGTTGCTGACCTTGGAGATGACCCGTGCGCAATATGTCGGCGGGACGAAGGATCCGGACCTGGTCGCACCTGACGGCTGGACCATGGATCAGCACTTCCTCGATCGCCCGGATCGCCGCCAGCCGCAGATCGATCTTGCCTTCGACTACAAGAGCAACCTTGCCCGCTACGGCGAATGGCAAGAGTGGCTGCGCCGCGAACGGCCGCCGACCCTGATCACCTGGGGCCGTAACGATCCCTTCTTCACAGAGAAGGGCGCTCGCGCCTTCCTCACCGACCTTTCTGAGGCCGAGCTCCACCTGTTCGATACCGGCCACTTCGCGCTGGAAGAAAACCTGCCGGAGATCGCACCGCTGATTGCCGATTTCGTTGATCGCATCTGGGCGAAGGCATGAAACGACAAAGGCGCCGTGGCCAATGGCCGCCGGCGCCTTTGTAAACCTCAATGGCCGCGGATCTAAGACCGCCTCCCGAACTCACATGTTCGGATAGACCGGGCCTTCGCCGCCTTGGGGCGGCACCCAGTTGATGTTCTGGTTCGGGTCCTTGATGTCGCAGGTCTTGCAGTGCACGCAGTTCTGGGCGTTGATGACGAAGACGTCCTTGCCGTCCTTCTCCACCCATTCGTAGACCCCGGCCGGACAGTAGCGCGTCGACGGACCGGCATAGATGTCATGCTCGGAGCGCTTCTGCAGATCCATGTCCTTCACCTTGAGATGAACCGGCTGGTCCTCCTCATGGTTGGTGTTCGACAGGAACACCGAGGACAGCCGGTCGAAGGTCAGAACCCCATCCGGCTTTGGATAGTCGATCTTCTGGTGCTGCGCTGCGGGTTCGAGCGACTGCGCATCGGTCTTTCCGTGCTTCAGCGTGCCGAAGAAGGAGAAGCCGAACAGCTGGTTGGTCCACATGTCGAGACCGCCGAGCCCAACGCCGATCGCCGTGCCGAACTTCGACCACAGCGGCTTGACGTTTCTCACCCGCTTCAGGTCCTGGCCGATGGCGCTGTCACGCCAGCCGCGTTCGATCTCGATCGGCTCGTCATTGGCGCGGCCACTGGCGATCGCCGCTGCCAGCTTCTCGGCCGCTAGAATGCCTGAAAGTACCGCATTGTGGCTGCCCTTGATGCGCGGCACGTTGACGAGACCGGCCGAACAGCCGATCAGCGCACCACCGGGGAAGGACAACTTCGGTACCGACTGGTAACCGCCCTCGGTGATCGCACGGGCGCCATAGGAGAGACGCTTGCCGCCCTCGAACGTGCCACGGATCGCCGGATGCGTCTTGAAGCGCTGGAACTCCTCGAAGGGGAAGAGATAGGGGTTCTTGTAATTCAGGTGCACGACGAAGCCGACGGCGACCATGTTGTCTTCGAGGTGATAGAGGAAGGAGCCGCCACCGGTCTTCATGCCGAGCGGCCAGCCGAAGGAGTGCTGCACCAGACCCGGGCGATGGTTTTCCGGCTTGACCTGCCAGAGTTCCTTCAGACCGATGCCGAACTTCTGGACGTCGCTGTCCCTGGAGAGATCGAACTTGGCGATCAGCTGCTTGGCGAGCGAACCGCGCACGCCCTCGCCGATCAGCGTGTATTTGCCGAGCAGCGCCATGCCGCGGGCAAAGTTCGGGCCCGGTTCGCCGTTCCTCTCGATGCCCATGTCGCCGGTGGCAACCCCGATGACCGCACCTTCGTCGTTGTAGAGCACTTCGGTTGCGGCAAAGCCCGGATAGATCTCGACGCCGAGTTCCTCCGCCTTTGTCGCCAGCCAGCGACAGACGAGCCCAAGCGATACGATGTAGTTGCCGTGATTGTTCATCAGCGGCGGCATCAGGAAGTTCGGCAGGCGGATCGAGCCGGCGGGTCCCAACAACAGGAAGTGGTCGTCCTTAACCTCGGTCTTGAACGGATGGTCGGCGTCGGCGCGCCAGTCCGGCAGCAATCGGTCGATGCCGATCGGATCGACGACGGCGCCCGACAGGATATGCGCACCGACTTCGGCGCCCTTTTCCAAGACGACGACCGAAAGCTCCGGATTGACCTGCTTCAGCCGGATCGCCGCTGCAAGACCCGCCGGTCCCGCACCCACGATCACAACGTCGAACTCCATGCTCTCGCGTTCGGGCAGGTCTTGTTCGGTCATACCGTCTCTCCAGTCTCACCGGTCTTCTGCCGGCTCCGTTCCCAGGGCATATCATTCCGTCATGGCAAATGCAGTTTGGCTTGTCGAGCCGGGATGCGACAGACGATGCCCGCTTTTGCGCATGAGGTCATGAGTATAGGCAAATATCTATATGACGTGTACGTAAACGTAAATACATCAATTTGTCGCGCAGCGAAGCTATGACCCATGCGGCCTTGCTTTTGCCGAAGAGCCGTGCGACGAGGCCGCCGCACCCTTCCAGCGGTACGCGCTGGCACACCCCATTCGCAATCGGCACGCGGCAAGGCGCCTCTCGGCGTCCGGACGGCGTGTCTTTCGGCTTTGAAGCCGGCCGCCCATCGATCCCCGAAAGCGGCCCACGGAATTCATGTTGCGTCGCGCGCCACCGGCCCCACTCCGGGCGGCGAAGCGACGCCAGATGCAAGGAGACACTCATGGTCAAGGCACTCGGCTTTGATTTCGGCACCACCAATTCCGTTCTGGCGGTTGCCGCGGGCGAAACGACCCACTCGATGCGCTTCGACAGCCTCGCCGGCTCGACCGATGCCATGCGTACTGCCCTCTCCTTCATGAAGGATGCCAAGCTTGGCGCCCAGGCGCTGAAGGTCGAGGCGGGCCAGGCCGCAATCCGCGCCTTCATCGACAATCCCGGTGACTGTCGTTTCCTGCAGTCGATCAAGACCTTTGCCGCAAGCCCCCTCTTCCAGGGCACGCAGGTCTTTGCCAAGCGCCACAGCTTCGAAGACCTGATGCGCGTGTTCCTGACCAAGCTGCGCGACTATGCCGGTGACGGCTGGGCGGACCAGTACAGCCGCATCGTCGTCGGCCGTCCGGTGCACTTTGCCGGCTCCAGCCCCGACCCTGCGCTGGCGCTCGAGCGCTATGGCGCAGCCCTCTCCGAATTCGGCTTTCCGGAGGTGCACTACGTCTACGAACCGGTGGCAGCGGCCTTCTACTTCGCCCAGAACCTGAAGCAGGACGCAACTGTGCTCGTCGCCGACTTCGGCGGCGGCACCACCGACTATTCGCTGATCCGCTTCGAGACCAAGGCCGGGCGCCTGACGGCAACCCCGATCGGCCATTCGGGCGTGGGCATCGCCGGCGACCATTTCGACTTCCGCATCATCGACAACGTCGTCTCGCCACTGATCGGAAAGGGGAGTCTGTTCAAGAGCTTCGACAAGCTGCTTGAAGTGCCGTCGAACTACTACGCGAATTTCGGCCGCTGGAATCAGCTTTCGATCTTCAAGACACTGAAAGATTTCACCGATCTGAAGAAGCTCGTGCGCCAGAGCCTGGAGCCGGAAAAGCTCGAGGCCTTCGTTGACCTGATCGAGCATGACGAGGGCTATCCGCTCTACAACGCGATCTCGGCCACGAAGATGCAACTGTCGAAGGAGGACGAGACCGAGTTCTATTTCGCCCCGCTCGGCGAAATGTCGCGCCGCACCGTTCGCCGCAGCGATTTCGAAGGCTGGATCGCGCCGGAGCTCGCCCGCATCGAGGGCGCGCTGGATGATGTGCTGCAGTCGACGGCAACGGCACCCGAGACGATCGACAAGGTGTTCTTGACCGGCGGCACCTCCTTCGTTCCGGCCGTACGCGGCATCTTCGAGCGGCGTTTCGATGCCGACCGGATCGAGAGCGGCGGCGAACTGCTGTCGATCGCCCATGGCCTGGCGCTGATCGGCGAGCACGAGGACATCGCCCACTGGACCGCGAATGCGGCCTGAGCCGACGCGCGAACCGGATGTGCATGACCTTGGATAGGAGGGTCGAGCGCCGGAAAAGCGGTTCCGGTCCGGCCGCTTATGGGCTAGGTTGGCGGCCATGATTTCCGCCAACGACCTTTCTCCGGCGCAGCTTGCCGCCCTTCTCGCCTTCCACGGCGATGCGGGCGTCGAATGGCTGCTGGAAGAGGAACCGGTCGACCGTTTCGCCGAGTTCGAGGCGATGAAGGCAGCACGCGGCAACGCCCGCGTGGCGGCAACCAGCAACCGGGCGGAGGCACCCGCTTCGCAACCGACGGCGCGCCAGACAGCGGCGGCCGCTGCTCCCACCCCTTCCCGCGCACCTGCCCCAGTCGCGAACGCCCCTGCGGTCGCCATCCCCGATGCGCAGGCGATCGAAGAGGCGCGCTTTGCCGCCGAATCGGCCCGGTCGCTCGCCGAGCTCCGCGTTGCGATGGAAGGTTTTGCCGGCTGCAATCTCAGGAACAGCGCCCGCAATCTGGTCTTTGCCGAGGGTGATCCGGCAAGCGGCATCATGATCGTCGGCCCGATGCCCTATGCCGACGACGATCGCGACGGCCAGCCTTTTGCGGGCCGCCTCGGCGAGATGCTGACCCGGATGATGGCGGGCATCGGTCTTACGCGCGAGAGCGTGCTCTTGAGCAATGTCGTGCCCTGGCGCCCGCCGGGTAACCGCGTGCCGACGGCGCGCGAGGGCGATATCTGCCGACCCTTCATCGAACGCCAGATCGCGCTGGCAGAGCCTAAGCATCTGCTGCTGCTCGGCAATTTCACCGCCCGTTTCTTCTTCGGCGGCAACGACACGATCCACCAGCTTCGCGGCGAATGGCGCGAGCTTGCGATCGGCGGCATTAACGTGCCGACCCTCGCCACCCTGCATCCGCAGGACCTGGTGACGGCGCCGATCAACAAGCGCTTCGCCTGGCAGGACCTGCTTGCCTTCAAGGCCCGCATTCACGGCTGATCCTAAAGCGCCCTGCCCGGATCGTGCTCCCGGCCGCTTGCCCGTTTCATGAACAAAGAATGAAGAAAGCCATGCGGTTTGCGCATATCAGCGGCGCATTTTGACGCATTGCAAAACGTCATGTTGCAGCGCAATATACTGGTACGGGAGGAATGGAATTTAAGGAATTGAACCATGACTGCCCGCTTTCGTCCGATCCACAGCAGCTTTGAGACGCTCCGCCACACTGGCGCTGCTTACCGGACGCCGTTCAACCGCTTTGGCACGGCAGCCAACGAGCAGATGACCGCGATCGGCCTCGCCCGGACCACCCGTCCGGCGCAGATTTTCGCCGACTTCATCCAGCGCTGATCCCCACGCGATACGCGGCTTTTGCGTATCGCGTGACGCATCGTTTGACCCGACACGAAGAAAGGAACGAACCCATGACCAAGCCGATTGCCAGCCTCAAGGTCCTGCTCGATTCGATCTCCGACATCGGTACGGCCGTGCGCGCCTCGCGCGAATATACCGTTCTCAGCACCAAGAAGGATGCACGCCGCGCCCATCGCACGGCCGTGAGCCCGTTGCTGCCGAACTGACTGCTGCCCGCAGGTATAAGCACCGCCTTTTTGCCATCGCCTGTCGCAATCGACAGGGCGTAAAAAACTGGATAGAGCCACACTCGTCCCGACTAAGGAGTGTCAGGCTCATCCGGCCCTGCCAGACCGTTCCTCGCTCCATCTGCGTTTGCTTGTCATCGGACAAATGACGAAGCGCCACGTTTCCAGGAGCGCCGATGCTGGCCAGCCTCGCTTCCGTCTTCAGTCTGATGGTGTCGACCCTTCTCATGATGGTCGGCTTCGGCCTGCAGAGCTATGTGATCCCCGTGCGTTCCGTCGCCGAGAACTGGTCGACGCTGACGGTCTCGGTGATCGCCACCGGCTATACGGTCGGCTTCACCCTTTCCTGCGTCGTCACGCCGAAATTCGTGCTGCGTGTCGGCCATGTGCGCGTCTTCACCGCGCTGATCACGCTGCTCTCCATCGCTATCCTGCTCTGCGGCCTCATCGTCGACTGGCGCCTCTGGATTGTGTTCCGTGCCATTGCCGGCTTTGCCATCTCCGGCAGCTATCTCGTCATCGAGAGCTGGCTCAACGAGCGCGTTACCAACGAGAACCGCGGCCTGCTCTTTTCGCTCTACCTGATCACGACGATGGTCGGCACGATCGGCGGGCAGTACATGGTGCCGCTCGGCGACCCGACAAACACGTCGCTGTTCATGCTCTGCAGCGTGCTGTTCTCGCTGGCGCTATTGCCGACGGCGCTCTCCTCCTCCCCCATGCCGGCGCCACCGGCACAGGCGAAGTTCGATATCCCCGCCCTCTTCCGCCGCTCGCCGGTCGCCGTCGTCGGCGGTTTTCTCGCCGGCGCGCTCTCGGGCGCCTGGCTGAACCTCGGCGGTGTCTTCACCCAGAAGATCGGACTTTCGACGGCGGAAGGCGCGACACTGCTCGCCTCGCTATTGACCGGCAGCGCCCTCTCGCAAATCCCGATCGGACGTCTCTCCGACAAGATCGACCGGCGCATCGTCATGGTTGGCTGCGGCATCGTCGGCGTCATCTCGTGCCTGGTGATGTCGGCATCGATCGGCAGCCAGCCCGCCGTTCTCTACATCATCGCCGCTTTCGTCGGATCGGTGCTCTTCCCGATCTACGCACTGAACGTCGCCCATGCCAATGATCTCGCCAAACCCAACGAGTATGTCGAAACATCCTCGGGCCTGATGATCACCTACGGGCTCGGCACGATTTCCGGCCCGCTGATGGTCGGTCCGGTCATGGATCGTTTCGGCCCGGCGGCGCTGTTTCTCGTCCTTGCCGTCTACTTCGCGCTCTATGGCGGCTATGCAGCCTGGCGCATTCTGCGGCGCGAGCAGCACAAGGGGCTCGTCGTCAAGACCGACTTCCAGGCAACGAGCGTCATGCCGACGCCCGGCCCTGATGTGACGAGCCCGGCTGCCCAGCAGGCGGCGCGGGAACCGCTGATCGACGACGATACGGTTCCGGCCTGGGAAAACCCGCGGCCGTAGGCCGTGGCTCAGCCCTGCGGCGTCACATGCTTGCGAGCGCCCCGGCGCTCGAGGCCAAGCCGATGTTCGCGGAAAATGATGAAGATGCCTGCGCCAACGACGATGGCCGTGCCGACGAGCATGGCGGCCGTCGGGATATCGTCGAACAGGAAGTAGCCGATGATCAGGCCGAGCACGATCGAAGTGTATTCGAACGGTGCGATGGTCGACATGTCGGCATGGCGATAGCTCTCGGTCAAAAGGATCTGGGCGACACCGCCACAGAAACCGGCGACCATCAGCAACAGGAAGGCCTCGCGCGAGATCGACGGCCAGCCGAAGGGCAAGGTCGCGAGAGAGAAGACCGAGGCCGACAGCGAGAAATAGAGCACGATCGTGTGGGTGCGCTCATTCTTGACGAGTTTTCGTACCAGCACCATGGCAACTGCGCCCAGGGCCGCCGAAACCAGCACAGCAGCAGCGCCCAGCGCCTCCAGCGAACCGAAGCCGCCTTCGCGAAAAAGGGTCAGCCGTGGCCAGGTGATGATCATCACGCCGACCAGCCCGACGACAACGGCCGACCAACGGTAGAGCCGCACCGACTCGCCTAGAAAAATCGCGGCGAAGGCGACGGCGATCAGCGGCATGGCATAGCCGATGGCGATGGCTTCAGGCAGCGGCAGGTGTACGAGGCCGTAAAAACCGAAGCTCATTGCGAGAATGCCGACGAAGCCGCGAGCGATATGGCCGGTAAAATCTTCGGTCTTGAAGGCGTCGCGCAGCTGTCCGCGGAAGGCGAGATAGCCGAGGATCGGCACCATGGCGAAGGCCGAGCGGTAGAAGGTGATCTGGCCGGTGGCGATCTCGTTTCCGGCCGCCTTGATCAGCGTCGACATGCAAACGAAAATGACGACTGAAAGGACCTTGAGCAGGATCCCCTTCATCGGGCTTTCGACTTCCGCATCCATTGAGGGCACTTTTCGAACAGCCTTGACCGGCGATCAGCTGGCACGCGGGCTGGTTTGGAGATTTTTCAGCGGAGAGCACCGCTGCAGGACCGGGCCACCTTAGCGACGCTTTTCTCGAAAGTCGGATCAAACTTCGTGATGAATGACGTTTTTTCTTGATCGATTAACCTTCGACAGTAGGGCGGCCGGCTTTTCTTTAGCTGCCCCGAAAAAAACCTTTCCAATTCATGTCTTGTTAGTCCCACTTCGATACACATCGGTCCGATAAGGGAGCGGGAAGAATAACGGGCGCCATGTCTTTTCTGTCGGAAGTGCGGTCGCCGGCATCACAATCGTGTGGCACAGCCCAGCTTTTCGCCCCTTGGCCTTTTCACCATCACAGGCACCCTCTACAAATTCTCCAGTAGAACGGTGCAAGCGGGACTGACCATGCGGACAAATACTGGCCAGATCATTCATCTGGAAGACTACCGGCCGACCGACTTCGTTCTGGAGAGAGTGGATCTGACCTTCGAGCTCGATCCGAAGGAGACCAAGGTCGAGGCCCGGCTGATCTTCCATCGCCGCGAAGGTGTCGACAGTGCCGCGCCGCTCGTGCTTGATGGCGACGAGTTGACCATGACCGGCCTTTTGTTGGACCAGGAAGAACTCGCCGCAACGCTCTACGATGTCGCCGACGATACGCTGACGATCCGCGGCCTGCCCGAAACCGCCCCGTTCGAAATCACCATCACTACCCTGCTTTCGCCCGAGACCAATACGCAGCTGATGGGGCTCTACCGCACCAACGGCGTCTACAGCACCCAGTGCGAGGCCGAAGGCTTCCGCCGCATCACCTATTTCCCCGATCGTCCCGATGTACTTGCCGTCTACACGGTCAACATCATCGCCGACAAGGCGTCCTCTCCCCTCCTGCTTTCGAACGGCAACTATCTCGGCGGCGCCGACATGGGCGACGGCCGTCACTTCGCCGCCTGGTTCGATCCGCATCCGAAGCCGAGCTATCTCTTTGCGCTGGTCGCCGGCGACCTCGGCGTGGTCGAGGATACGTTCACAACGATGTCCGGCCGCGACGTTGCCTTGAAGATCTATGTCGAACACGGCAAGGAGCCTCGCGCCTCCTATGCCATGGATGCGCTCAAGCGCTCGATGAAGTGGGACGAAGAGGCCTTTGGTCGCGAATACGACCTCGACATCTTCATGATCGTCGCCGTCTCCGACTTCAACATGGGCGCCATGGAGAACAAGGGCCTCAACATCTTCAACGACAAATACGTGCTTGCGGACCCGGAAACGGCGACCGATGCGGACTACGCCAACATCGAGGCGATCATCGCGCACGAATACTTCCACAACTGGACCGGCAACCGCATCACCTGCCGCGACTGGTTCCAGCTCTGCCTGAAGGAAGGCCTGACGGTCTACCGCGACCACGAGTTCTCCGCCGACATGCGCTCACGCGCGGTCAAGCGCATCGCCGAAGTGCGGCATCTGAAGTCGGAACAGTTCCCGGAGGATGCAGGTCCC
This sequence comes from Ensifer sp. SL37, assembly GCF_026672675.1. NCBI lineage: Bacteria > Pseudomonadati > Pseudomonadota > Alphaproteobacteria > Hyphomicrobiales > Rhizobiaceae > Ensifer > Ensifer sp. SL37. The sequence continues at coordinate 320,153 of NZ_JAPPRN010000006.1, forward strand.
CTCGCCCATCCGGTGCGCCCGACGAAATACCGCGAAATCAACAACTTCTACACGACGACCGTCTACGAAAAGGGATCGGAAGTCACCCGCATGATCGCGACCATCCTCGGCCGCGATCTGTTCAAGAAGGGTATGGATCTCTATTTCGACCGGCACGACGGCCAGGCGGTGACGATCGAGGATTTCGTCGCCTGCTTCGAGGCGGCAAGCGGTCGGGATCTGCGCCAGTTCGCGCTCTGGTATCACCAGGCCGGAACGCCGCTGGTCACCGCTTCGGGCGCCTATGACGCCGCCAAGCAGACCTTCACCCTGTCGCTCGAACAGACCGTGCCGCCCACGCCCGGACAGAGCGCCAAGGAAGCGATGCACATTCCGCTGAAGATGGGTCTGCTGCTCGAAGACGGCAGCGAAGCCGCGCTTGCCGCCGTTTCCGGCGCCGACATGACCGACGATGTCCTGCATCTGACAGAGCGCAATCAGACGGTGGTCTTCTCGGGCATCCCCTCGCGCCCGGTTCCGTCGTTCAACCGCAGCTTCTCCGCGCCGATCAACCTGCATATCGAGCAGAATGCCGACGATCTGGCGCTGATCGCGCATCACGAAAGCGACCTCTTCGCCCGCTGGCAGGCGCTCAATGCCATTGCGCTTGGCAATCTGGTCGAGGCGACGGCGAATGTCCGCGCCGGCAAGCCGGTCACCTCGGACAAGGCCCTGATCGACGGCCTGATCCGGGCCGCCGCCGACAACAGCCTCGAGCCGGCCTTCCGTTCGCAGGCGCTGGCCTTGCCGAGCGAATCCGATATCGCCCGCGAGATCGGCACCAACAACGATCCGGACGCGATCCACGCGGCCCGCCAGCAGATCCTGACAGCGGTTGCGGCCGCCGGGCGCGACACCTTCCTCAAACTCTCCGACGAACTCGTCTCCAGCGGCGGGTTCAGCCCGGATGCGGCAAGCGCCGGCAGGCGAGCACTGCGCAACAGCGCGCTCACCTACCTCGTTCAAGCCGATGAAGGGCCGGAGCGTGCCGCGAAGGCCTTTGCGGCCGCCAACAACATGACCGATCTCAGCCATGCGCTGGCGCTGCTGGCGCACCGCTTCCCGGATTCGGCCGAGGCGACAGACGCGCTTGCAACATTCCGCAAGCGTTTCGCCGACAACGCGCTCGTCATCGACAAGTGGTTCGCCGTGCAGGCGGCGATCCCGGGCGCTGGAACGCTCGATCGCATCAAGGCGCTGATGAACGAGCCACTGTTCAACGGCAACAATCCGAACCGCGTACGTTCGCTGGTGGGCACCTATGCCTTCGCCAACCCGACCGGGTTCAACCGCGCCGACGGAGAAGGCTACCGCTTCCTCGCGCGCCAGATCCTCGACATCGACCCGCGCAATCCGCAGCTTGCGGCCCGCATCCTGACCTCCATGCGCTCCTGGCGTTCGCTGGAGGACAAGCGTGCCGGGCATGCCCGCAAGGCGCTGAAAGAGATCGCCGGCGCGTCGAAACTTTCGGCCGATGTCGGCGACATCGTCGAGCGCATGCTCAAGGCCTGAGCATCGCCAACGCCTGATTTTCCTGGGGCCGGGCCACCAAGGTGGCCCGGCCTATTATTTTCCAACGATAAGAAATGGTTAACAAATCTTTACCAGTGCCTCTGGACAAGGCGAATCGCCCTGTGATTCATTGAGTCAGATTCGGGCGAGCGGCGCGCCGAATCATCAGAGGGTTTAGACAATTGGGAAAGATGGCGGACGCGCGACCAGCGAGCGCAGCCGACGGGCGGTTGCGACTCAAGCTTCCAGGCGTTACCGGCCTGGAGCAGGAGTTTATCTCGCAGGCGAAGATCTTTGCCGGGCCGGCTTCACGCCGCCTGGCAAACGCGGAGCCCGTTCTCAAGCGCTCCATCCCGATCCTGATCATTGCATTCCTGATCATCGTTGCGGTTTCGCGCATGTCCAGCATCATGGACGAGCATGCCCGCATGGAGGAAAGCTCGCGCCAGACCGTTGGCCTTGCGGCGGCGATCGCCGTCGCCGCCTTCCAGACAGACGGCGGCGCGCTGTTCGATGCGGGCCGTCGTGCCGAGACGGAGCAACGCTTCAGCCAGTTTCTGCCGACCGGCATGCTCGATCCCGGCACATTCATCCTCGCGGTGCGCAAGGACGGGCGGATCTTTGCAAGCACGGAAGGCGGTGGCCCGCTCATCGGCCGCACGCTCGCTGCGGCCGCTCCCGACATCGCGACGTTGCAATATTTCGGCGAACATTCGAGCGTCATGAAGACGGCGATCGCGGGCGCCGACCACATCGTGGCGCTGGCGCAGCTGCCCGATGCGGCTGGCGTCGTGCTGGCCGCAACGCCGGTCACCCAGCTCGAAACGACCTGGCGAGACGAGGTTTCGCTGAACGTCACGCTGTTTGCCGGCATCTCGGCGATCCTGCTGATGGTGCTTTACGCCTACTACATCCAGGCCAAGCGCGCCCGCGATGCCGATTCGGTCTTTGCGGAATCGAACCTGCGGGTCGAGACGGCGCTCTCGCGCGGGCGTTGCGGCCTCTGGGATTTCGACCTTGCCAACCGTCGGCTGTTCTGGTCGCGCTCGATGTACGAGATGCTCGGCATGCCGGGCGAAAGCAGCGTGCTCTCCTTCGGTGACGCCGCAAGGCTGATGCATCCGGATGATCACGGCATCTACAGCGTGGCGCGCACGATCGCGCGCGGCGACGCGCGCCAGATCGACCAGGTGTTCCGCATGCGGCATGCGGACGGTCACTATGTGTGGCTACGGGCCCGCGCCGAGATCATCCGCACGGCCTCGGGCCGGGCGCATCTGATCGGCATCGCCATGGACGTGACGGAACAGCATCGTCTTGCGCAGCGCTATGCGGAGGCCGACCAGCGGCTCGCCGACGCCATCGAATGTACCTCCGAGGCCTTCGTGCTCTGGGACAAGCACGACCGCCTCGTCATGTGCAACACCCACTTCCAGGAGGCCTACAAGCTTCCGGACCACGTCCTGGTGCCCGGCACCGAACGCATAGCCGTGCATACGGCGGCAGCACGGCCGGTGGTCGAGCGGCGGATCGCCGACCCGGATCACAGCAACCAGTCGCAGACGAGCGAAGTCCAGCTTGCGGACGAGCGCTGGCTGCAGATCAACGAGCGGCGCACACGCGACGGCGGCCTTGTCTCCGTCGGCACCGACATCACGCTTCTGAAGCGGCACCAGGTGCGCCTGCGCGAATCCGAGCGGCGTCTGATGGCGACGATCGGCGACCTCTCGGCCTCGCGCATGACGCTGGAGCGGCAGAAGACCGAGCTTTCGGTCGCGAATTCGAACTACCAGGCGGAGAAGGACCGTGCGGAGGCGGCCAACCGCGCCAAGTCCGAGTTCCTCGCGAACATGTCACATGAGCTGCGCACGCCGCTCAACGCCATCCTCGGCTTCTCGGAAATCCTGCAGAACCAGATGTTCGGGCCGCTCGGCTCGGAGAAGTACAACGAGTATTCACGCGACATCCACGAAAGCGGCAAACATCTGCTCAACGTCATCAACGACATCCTGGACATGTCGAAGATCGAGGCCGGGCACATGCGCATCAGCCGCGAGACGATCGACCTTGCGCCATTGATCGAGGAGACGCTGCGCTTCACCACCATACCGGCGGAGCAGAAGAACATTCACGTCGTGCAGCAGATCTCGTCGGGCCTCACCATGGTCGCCGATCGCCGCGCCATGAAGCAGGTGCTGCTCAACCTGCTTTCGAACGCGGTCAAGTTCACCAATGAGGGCGGGCGGATTTCGCTTCGGGCACGCAAGGTGACGGGCGCGGTGACGCTCACGATCGCCGATTCCGGCATCGGCATTCCGCGCGACGCATTGCAGAAGATCGGTCAGCCCTTCGAACAGGTGCAGAGCCAGTACGCCAAGAGCAAGGGCGGATCCGGCCTCGGGCTCGCGATCTCGCGCTCACTCACCCGCCTGCACGGCGGCAGCATGAGAATACACTCGACCGAGAATGTCGGGACCATCATCTCGGTCAGGATTCCGGACCGCGGTTAAAGCGGGTCTGGAGCAGCGCGCGGTCTTCCACGCGCCGTCCGTTTACCCGCTGCCCTCCCTCACACTGAAACGACCGATTGGAAGACACGGCGCACGGCTTTGGAGAGCCTGCGAACGTCCCCCTCCAAGGTTTTCAGGTCCGGATAGTCCCCTGCCCGGCAGACGAGATCGATCAGGCCCGCTGGCGCTTCCTTCGGCTCGAACTCGCCCTCGATGCAGAGCCTCACGATCTGGGACAATTCGGTGAAAAGATGCAGCGCTTCCAGCGCAACATCGAGATCGTTCGGGTTCATCAGCGCATCACCAAGCAGCTTCAACGCGTCGGCGGTGTTGGTGCCTGATGTCAGCGGCTGAACGCCCTTGGCCGGCGCTACGAGCGCCAGATACTGGGTGATGAACTCGATATCGACGAGACCGCCCGGGATCAGCTTGAAGTCCCAGATGTCGCTCGGCGGTTTCTCGCTATCGATCATCTCGCGCATGGAGATCACGTCGGCGCTGACTTTGGAAACATCGCGCTTGCGCTCGAGGATCTCGGCGAAGATCCCGTTGGCCTCGGCCATCAGCCGGTCATCGCCGCAGATGCAGCGCGCCCGGGTCAGAGCCAGATGCTCCCACGTCCAGGCCTCTTCGCGCTGATATTTGGCAAAGGCGTTGATCCTGGTTGCGACCGGCCCCTTGTTGCCGGAGGGACGAAGCCGCATATCGACCTCGTAGAGAATGCCTTCCGCCGTCGGCGCGGAAAGTGCGGCGATCAGGCGCTGCGTCACCCGCGTAAAGTATCGCGTCGGATCAAGCGGCTTGGCGCCGTCGGACTCGGTTGCCGTCTCGTCGTAATCGTAGAGCAGGATCAGATCGACGTCGGATCCCGCGGTCAGCTCGTGGCTGCCGAGCTTGCCCATGCCGACAACGGCGATACGGCCTCCAGGGAAATCGCCGTGAACGGAGCGAACTTCATCCTCAACCGCCTTTACCGCCGCGGCGATGATGAGGTCGGCAAGATCGGTAAAGGCGCGGCCGGCTTGCGCGCCCGAGATCGCGCCGGTCAGGAGCCGAATACCGATCAGGAAACGCTGCTCGGCGGCTATGATCCTCAGGCGATCGAGCACCTCCTCATAATGGCGAGCACCGCCGACGAAGTTGGCGATGCGTGGCGCCAGATACTCCCGCGTCGGCAATTCGGCGAGCAGGCCGGGATCGAGCATGCCGTCGAAGACATGCGGGCGCGCGGCAATGATTTCGGCAAGCCTTGGGGCCGACGACATGACATTGACGATCAGCGACAGGAGGCCCGGATTGTTGCCGAGCAGAGAAAACAGCTGAATGCCGGCAGGCAGGCCGGAGATGAAATTGTCGAAACGCAGCAGCGCTTCGTCGGCGCGGCGGCTTTCGCCAAAAACCCGCAGCAGCTCCGGCGTCAGCTCTGTCAGCCGCTCGCGCGCCTCCACCGACTGTGTCGCGCGGTAGCGGCCATAGTGCCAGGTGCGGATCGTGTGGGAGATGTCCGACGGCCGCTGGAAGCCGAGTTTCTTCAGCGTCTCCAGCGTGTCCGGGTCGTCGCGCTGGCCAGTGAAGACGAGGTTGCCGGTCTCGGTCGAGAGCTTAGCTTCCTGTTCGAAAAGCTGAGCGTAGCGACGCTCGACGGTCTTCAGCACGCGCGAGAGGGCCTTGGAAAAGGCGGCTGTATCCTCGAAGCCGAGCATATAGGCGATGCGCTTCAGTTCCGCTTCGGTCTCGGGCAGGACGTGCGTCTGCTCGTCGCGCACCATCTGGATCCGGTGCTCGACATCACGCAGGAACCAATAGGCATCGACGAGTTCGTCAGCCGTCTCTTCGTCGATCCAGCCGGCCTTGACGAGCGCCCGCAGCATCGGCTCCGTCGCGCGCTGGCGCAGGTCCGGCATGCGGCCACCAGCAATCAGCTGCTGGGTCTGGACGAAGAACTCGATCTCGCGGATGCCGCCGCGGCCGAGCTTGATGTTGTGGCCCTTGACCGCGATCTCGCCGTGCCCCTTGTGGGCATGGATCTGGCGCTTGATCGAATGAATGTCTGCGATCGCCGCATAGTCGAGATACTTGCGGAAGACGAAGGGGACCAGATCCTTGAGGAAGTGCTCGCCAGCCTCGATGTCGCCGGCGACCGGCCGCGCCTTGATGAAGGCGGCGCGCTCCCAGTTCTGCCCCCTGCCCTCGTAATAGAGCATCGCCGCTTCGACCGGGATCGCCAGCGGCGTCGAGCCCGGATCCGGGCGCAGGCGCAGGTCGGTTCGGAAGACGTATCCGTCGCCGCTGCGCTCCTGCAGGATGCGGATCAGGCGGCGCAACAGCCGGCCGAAAGTTTCCGAGGCATCGTCGCGATCGACGATGATGCCGGATTGCGGATCGTAGAAGACAACGAGGTCGATATCGGAGGAATAGTTGAGCTCGAAGGCGCCGAGCTTGCCCATGCCGAGCACGACGACGCCGGAACCGGCGCTCGGGTTTGCGACATCCTTGACCTTAAGCTTGCCGCTCTCATGCGCGCTCAGGAGCAGGTGGTCGATCGTCGCCGACACGGCCGCACCAGCGAATTCGCTGAGCCAACGGGTGGTCTCGCGCCCGTCGAAATGGCGGGAGAGATCGGCGAGAGCGACGGCGAAGGCAAGTTCGCGCTTGGCCCTTCTGAGCCGCGCCATGATCTCGGTATCCGGCAACGCCGCGCCGCCTTCATTCGGCTTCCAGGCATCGCGGGCTCCGCGCACGCGCTCGCTCAGGAAAGTCGTGAGATCGGTCGAGAGAAGCTCTTCGAGAATGGCGGGGCGACTGTCGCCGGTGTCGCGAAGAAAAGGCGAAAGGGCAAAGGCCGAGACGATGAAGGTCTTGAACTGCGTTTCGGACGCAAGCAAGCTTGCGACCTTTTCATGACCCTTGGCCATATCCTTCAAGACCGAAAGCGCTGTCTTGGCATCGGCTTGTGTCGCCGGACGGATCGGCGTCGTCTCGATCGCCCAGCACTGCTGCACCTGTTCCTGCATGCCGTCTCCCTCTGGCCGGAGCGGACGGCGCGGAACAACTGCGCGCTGCCTCACTCCACCTCGTTCTCCCAAAACCGGTCTATCAGGTTGCAGTCATCGGGAAAACCATCTGAACCGTCAGCCCCTTGGCGCCATCTTCGGCGGAAGGAACGGTGTCGGCGAGATGCAGCGCGCCGTGATGCATTTCCATGACGGCCTCGACCAGCGACAGGCCAAGGCCGGTGCCAGGCTTGGACCGGCTCTCATCCAGGCGAACGAAACGCTTGATCACCTCGTCGCGCATCGCTGCGGGGATGCCCGCTCCATGATCGGCAACCGACAGCAACACATTCCCCTCGCGCTTTTCGAGCGAGACTTTGATCAGAGGGTTCCCGGCGCCATCGGCATACTTGACCGCGTTGTCGATGAGGTTGCCGAGGGCCTGGCCGACCAGTTCGCGGTTGCCTGAAATCACGAGATCCTGGGCGATTTCGGCTTCAAGTTTCAGACCGCCATCTTCGGCCACCGGTTCGTAGAGCTCGACGCAATCGGCGACGATCTGCGAAAGGTCGATGTCGCTCATCTCGGCGACGGACGAGCCGGCCTCGACGCGCGAAATCATCAGAAGCGCGTTGAAGGTGCGGATCAACTGATCGGATTCGCCGATGATCTCCTCGAGCGCACCGCGCTGGCTCGTGCCCTTGCGGGAAAGTGCGGCTTCCGCCTTGTTGCGCAGCCGCGTCAGCGGCGTCTTCAGATCGTGAGCGATGTTGTCGGAGACCTGCCGCAGCCCTTCGTTCAGCTTCTCGATGCGGCTGAGCATGGCGTTCAGTGATTCCGACAGCCGGTCGAACTCGTCGCCGGAGCCGCTCATCGGCAGACGCTGCGACAGATCGCCGGCCATGATCTTGGTGCTCGCCTCCGACATGCGGTCGATGCGCTTCAAGGCGTTGCGGCCGATGCCGAACCAGATGACGAGCGCGCCAAGCCCCATGACGCCGAGCGCCACCATCAGCGCCTGGCGCACAAGGGCGCGGAACTTCTGCGGCTCCTGCAGGTCGCGGCCAACAAGAATGCGCAGACCATTGTCGAGAACCAGCACATGGGCAAGCGCCACGTGGGTGTCCTTCTTGCTCTCGTCCGTATAGCGCTGATAGGCGAAGGGACGTTCGGTCCAGCCTTCGCTGTCGAGCAGGCCCGGCTCCAGGCTCGCAACGTTGCCGGCGAGGATTTCGCCGCTCGGTCCCGCAATCACGTAGAGATTGGCTCCCGGCTGGCGTGCCCGCCGCTCGAGCGAGCGCAACAGGCCGTTCATGCCGGCGCGGCTATAGACCTGCTCGATCTGCGCCACCTCGGCGGTGACCGCGTCACGGGTCTGCTGCTGCAGCAGCCGCTCCGACATGCCGGTGACGTAGAAGACGAGAAAGGCAGCACAGAGAGAAAAAAGAATGAGGTAGAGGGCGGAAAGCCGGACTGCGGTCGTTCTGAAGAGAACGCGAAGCTTGCTCATGCGGACGCCCGGTCATCCTTGATCATGTAGCCGGCACCGCGCACCGTGCGCAGCAGCGGCACATCGAAATCCTTCTCGATCTTCGAGCGCAACCGCGAGACATGCACGTCGATGACGTTGGTCTGCGGGTCGAAGTGGTAGTCCCAGACGTTTTCCAGCAGCATGGTGCGGGTGACGACCTGGCCGGCGTTCTTCATGAGATATTCGAGCAGGCGGAATTCGCGCGGCTGCAGGGGAATTTCCTTTCCCTGCCGGCGCACGGAATGCGACAGGCGGTCGAGTTCCAGATCGCCCACGCGGTAAACCATGTCCTGATCGGGCGTGCCCTTGCGGCGCCCAAGCACCTCGACACGGGCGAGCAACTCATTGAAGGCGTAGGGTTTCGGCAGATAATCGTCGCCGCCGGCGCGTAAACCCGTGACCCGGTCATCCACCTGGCCGAGCGCCGACAGGATCAGCACCGGCGTGTGGATGTCCTTGCGCCGAAGCTCGGTGATGACAGAGAGACCATCTCGACGCGGCAGCATGCGGTCCACCACGAGAACGTCGTAATTGTTCTCGCTGGCCATGAACAGGCCGCTCTCGCCATCGCTGGCGTGATCGGACACGATGCCCGCCTCGCGGAAGGCTTTCGCCAGATAGGCTGCCGCCTCGAGATCGTCTTCAATGATGAGAATCTTCATACGCGCGACCATAGTCCCGGACCCCTGTCTGTCTCAACCGGTTTCGACTTTCGACAACCGGGTTGGCGAGTGCTCTCGTGAGGGAAAGCGGGATGGGGGCGGAGAACCGCACACACCTTTTCACATCCCGCTCCAAACGGCGAGCGCCGCGACATCACTTGGAAATCGCGGCGCTCCGGTCAATCATTTGACTGCCGCGATCAGCCCTTGTCGATCGGAAGGGCCACGAAGCGGCTGCCGTTGTCGGCCTCGATCTGGAAGAGCGCCTTGCTACGGCCGTCCTTCTTGGCAGTGTTGATGACCTTCAGGATGTCGTCGGCGGACTTCACCTCCTGATTGTTCACCGAGACGATCTTTTCGCCCTGCTTCAGGCCGCGATCGCTGGCATCAGAGTCTTCGTCGACCGAGGCGATGGTGACGCCCTTGCCATCATCAGACGGCACGACAGAGACGCCAAGGTCGGCCAGTGCCTGCTCGCTCGACGGCTGGGCTTCTTCGGACTGGTCGTCCTGGCTCTTGGCAGCGTCCTTGTCGTCCTTGGGCAGCGTGCCGATTTCGAGCTTGACGGTTTCCGCCTTGCCGCCGCGCCACAGGGCCAGATCGACCGTGGTGCCCGGGCGGATTGCCGCAACCTTGCGGGCAAGGTCACGCGGATCCTTGACCGTGTCGCCGTTCAGCGCGGTTACGACGTCACCCTTCTTGATGCCGGCCTTTTCACCCGGCGAGCCGGTCTGCGGTTCGACGACGAGCGCGCCGCTTGCTTCCGAAAGGCCGAGCGATTCGGCGATGTCCTTGGTAACGGGCTGGATCTGCACGCCGAGCCAGCCGCGGGAAACCGAGCCGTCCTTGATCAGGTCGGCGACGACATCCTTGGCAACGGTCGACGGGATGGCAAAGGCGATACCGACGTTGCCGCCGCCCCTCGGCGAGAAGATCGCGGTATTGATGCCGACGACTTCACCGGAGAGGTTGAAGGTCGGGCCGCCCGAGTTGCCGCGGTTCACCGCCGCATCAACCTGCAGGTAATCGTCATAGGGGCCGGAGCCGATATCGCGGCCACGCGCCGAAACGATGCCGGAGGTCACTGTGCCGCCGAGACCGAACGGGTTGCCGACGGCAACGACCCAGTCACCGACGCGGACCTTGCTGTCATCGGCCCAGCCGACATAGGTGAACTTGCGCTTGTCATCGACCTTGAGCACGGCGAGATCCGTGCGGCTATCCTTGCCGACCAGCTTGGCATCGAGTTCGGTGCCGTCGTTGAGGATGACCGTGAAGGCAGAACCGTCGGAAACGACGTGGTTGTTGGTGACGAGGTAGCCGTCTTCGGAGATGAAGAAGCCGGAGCCCTGAGCGGTCGGACGCAGGCGGCCTTCGCCATGCGGACCACGGCGGTTGGGGCCGCGGTCGGCACGGTCATCGCCGCGCGGACCGAATTCCTTGAAGAAGCGCTTCAGCGGGTGATCGTCGGGCAGATCGTCGAAACCGCGACCGTTGAAATCGAAGCTGAAGTCGCCGCCATCTTCGGCCACCGGGTTGACGCGCGACTGGACGCGCACCGAAACGACGGCCGGCGAAACGGCATCAACGACATTGGCAAAGCTCGGCACTGACGGCGCTTCCACCTTCACCGGATCGGCAAAGGATTGCGAGATGCTTGCCGGCAGACCCGAGGTCAGCATGACGGCGGCAAGGCCGGCGATGGTCGAGGTCTTCAGAACGGTCTTGAGGGAGGGACGCAGGGATTTGGTCGTAAACATCCGTTTTGCCTTTTCTCTTCCTAGATGCCATCGGAGATGGCACCGAAACCTGGTTGCGAAGCCGCCTCAGGGAAGGCGGAATTCGTTTTGGCTGACTGGAGGAACAGCCGATGACGAAAGATGTAACGGATGGGACCTTACTGAGTTCTGTCCGGAAAATGAATTTTTGGTAATGTTGTGAAGAGCTGGCCCGGGCTCGGCCAAAGGCCTGCCGGGGACTGCGCGTTGGCGCGAACGGAATTGCCAGCCACCGGCAGGGATCTCAAGCGATATCAAGAGATTAGTGCTGAAGCCGATCCAACGAATGCGCGTTCGGCGAGCGCTGCATTAAGGCTGAAGCAGCTTCTTCAGCTTTTCCTTCTCGTCCTCGGAAAGCGGCGTCCCCTTTGGCTGGGCGCCGCGACGGCGAGAGGCGATGACGAGGGTAATCGCCCCGACGAGAAGCAGGGTCGCCGGCATGCCCCAGAGGATCAGGGTCTTCGTCTCGAAGCGCGGCTTCAGCAGTACGAATTCGCCATAGCGGGACACGACGTAATCGATGACGGCCTTGTCGCTGTCGCCGTTCGCCAGCCGCTCGCGTACAAGCACGCGCAGGTCCTTGGCAAGCTCGGCGTTGGAATCGTCGATCGACTGGTTCTGGCAGACCATGCAGCGCAGCTCCGCCGAGATCGCCCGCGCCCGCGCTTCGAGCGCGGGATCGGCAAGCACTTCATCCGGGTTGACGGCAAAGGCCGAGCCGACAGGCGCGAGCAACAGCAGGAGTGCCAGGAGCAGACGGTTCATTCCGCAGCCCCCACCGGCACCGCCTTCGGTCGCTTGGCCTTGGCCGGCGCGCCGACGCGCAGGCGACGGTCGCTCAAGGAGACGAAACCACCCGCCATCATGAACAGGGTACCGCCCCAGATGCACAGGATCATCGGCTTCCACCAGATGCGCACGACGATGCCGCCTTCGCTGATCTGATCGCCGAGCGAGACGTAGAGTTGGCTCAAGCCGAAGGTGCGAATGCCCGCCTCGGTCGTCGGCATGCGGCGCGCCTGGTAGAGACGCTTCGAAGACCAGACGTCGTCAATAGCAACGCCACCGCGGCTGATGGTGAAGTGGCCGGACTCCTCGGAATAGTTCGGGCCACTGCCATTGCGCATGCCGTCGAAGCGCAGGGTGTAGCCACCGGCATCCACCGTCATGCCGGGCTTCATCTCGACCACGGTTTCGGTCTCGAAGGCCGTGACGGCGACGATGCCGATCAGGGTGACGCCGAGGCCGATATGCGCAAGCGCCGTGCCGAAAGCCGAACGCGGCAGGCCGGAGAAGCGCCGCCAGACGACGTTGCCTGCGACCTTGCCGAGGCCGGAGCGCAGCGCCAGGTCCGTCAACGAACCGACAATCACGTAGACGCCAAGGGCAATGCCGAAGAGCGCCAGAACCGGGCCGCCATTCATGAAGTAATAGTAGGTGACGCCGAAGAGCAGGCCGATGGCAACCGCTGCGAAGAGCCGCTGCGAAACGCCAGCAAGGTCGCCGCGCTTCCAGGCAAGCAGCGGGCCGAAAGGCACCGCAAAGAGCAGCGGCAGCATCAACAGGCCGAAGGTCATGTTGAAGAAGGGCGGCCCGACGGAGATCTTGTCGCCGGTCAGCGCTTCGAGCACCAGCGGATAGAGCGTGCCGGTCAGGACCGTCGCGGTCGCCGTCGTCAGGATGAGATTGTTGAAGACCAGCGCACCCTCACGCGAGATCGGCGCGAAGATGCCGCCGGCTTTCAGGTGCGAGGCGCGCAGGGCGAAGAGCGTGAACGCACCGCCGATGAAGAAGACGAGAATGGCGAGGATGAAGATGCCGCGCGTCGGGTCGGTGGCGAAGGCGTGGACCGAGGTCAGGACACCCGAACGCACGAGGAAGGTGCCGAGCAGCGACAGCGAGAAGGTCATGATCGCAAGCAGCACGGTCCAGATCTTCAGCGCCTCGCGCTTTTCCATGACGAGCGCCGAATGCAAAAGCGCCGTCCCCGCAAGCCACGGCATGAAGGAGGCGTTTTCGACCGGATCCCAGAACCACCAGCCACCCCAGCCGAGCTCGTAATAGGCCCAGTACGAACCCATTGAGATACCGGCGGTGAGGAAGGTCCAGGCAGCAAGCGTCCAGGGACGGACCCAGCGAGCCCAGGCGGCGTCGATGCGGCCCTCGATCAAGGCCGCGATGGCAAAGGAGAAGCAGACCGAAAAACCGACATAGCCGAGGTAGAGCAGTGGCGGATGAATGGCGAGGCCGACGTCCTGAAGGATCGGGTTCAGGTCCTTGCCCTCGCCCGGCGCGGGCATCAGCCGAGCGAACGGATTGGACGTCAGCAGGATGAAGAGCGCGAAGGCCATCGCGATCCAGGCCTGGACGGCAAGCACGTTTGCCTTCAACGTCTCCGGCAGGTTGCGCCCAAAGGCGGCAACCAGCGCCGAAAAGAACGTCAGGATCAACAGCCACAGCAGCATCGAGCCTTCATGGTTCCCCCAGACGCCCGAGATCTTGTAGATCAGCGGCTTCAGCGAATGGGAGTTTTCCCAGACGTTGCGGACCGAGAAATCCGAGGTCACATAGGCGAAGGTGAGGACGGCAAAAGCGAAAGCGACGAGCAGAAAGCAGGCGACGGCGGCGCTGGATGCGAGTTCCATCAGGCCGCGATCGTTCAATCGTGCGCCAAGGATCGGTAAGGCGGCCTGAATGACCGCAGTCGCCAACGCCAGAACCAGAGCGTAGTGTCCGAGCTCGATGATCACTTGATGGTTTCCTTCCCGCTGAGCTCGACGCCCTGCGCCTTCAAACGGTCGGCGACATCCTTGGGCATATAGGTCTCGTCATGCTTGGCGAGAACGGAATCGGCCACGAAGACCGAGCTTCCGGCAACGAAGGTTCCCTCCGTCACCACACCCTGCCCTTCGCGGAACAGGTCAGGCAGGATGCCGGTATAGGTGACCGGCACACCGCTCAGCGTATCGGTGACGGTGAAGGTCACCGTCTTACCGTCACCGCGCTTGACGGAGCCGGTTTCGACGACACCGCCGAGGCGGATGCGGGTTCCCGGCGGTACGTTGGCCTTTTCGAGGTCGCTCGGCACATAGAAATAGGCGATCGCCTGGCTGAAGGCGAACATCACGAGGAAGGCTGCAAGCACCAGGAAGCCGACACCGCCGCCGATGATCGCCAGTCTTTTTTGTTTGCGCGTCATTGCGTTACTCCGTCGGTGGCAATCCCGAGCTCACGCGCCAGCGCCAGCAGCTGCTTGCCGCCGTCGCCATCGGCCGGGAAGGTTTTCAGGCCTTCCCTTAGCGCGGCCAGTGCCTTGTCTCGTTGATCAAGGACAACATGGGAGCGGATCAGACGCGCCCAGCCTTCGAGATTATCCGGATTTTCCTTCAGCCGGCTTTCGAGGCTGCCGACCATGCCCCGGATCATTTCCTGGCGATCGCCGGCGCTCATGCTTTCGGCGGCGGCCACGTCATCGGCGCTTGGATTGCCGGGCGCTGCAGCGCTGGTGGCGCCGGCGCCGCCCAGTTCTGCCACGTGCTGCTTGACGAGCGGCAGCCAGGGCGCGTCGGCGGGTGATGTCGCGACCAGTCGGTTGAAGGCAGTCAGCGCTTCCGCGCTCTTGCCTTCCTGCTTGAGGCCGAGGGCAAGATAGAATTCCGAGCGCGGATCATTGGGATCGAGCGTCAGCGCCTGCTTCAGCGCGTCCTGCGCCTTGCTCGTCACGACGCCGTCGGACTGCACGACCATCGCCTCGGCATAGCCGCCGAGACGTGCCGGCGTCGGGCCAAGCAGGCGGATCGCCCGGTCATAGGCATCGACCGCATCTTCGACACGGCCGTTGCGCATGTAGATCGGCGCAAGCAGGTCCCAGCCGGCGCCATCATTCGGGTTTACCGCCAGGTGGTTCTCGGCCTTGGCAATCAGGATGTTGATGTCGCCATTGGGATCGGCCAGGCGTGCGGCCAGCGGCTGCGCCGGCATTCCCGGGCTGCCCGTCAGCAAGTAAAGACAGAGGCCGACGGCCGGAAGACAGAGAAGCACGAAGGCCTGGGCCAGGCGGCTGACACCGCGGCGCGGCGCGGCAGCCGCAGTCGCCTCACTGTCGCTCTCGCCAGCAGCCAGCAGCCGGCGCGCAACTTCGGCGCGCGCAAGCTCGGCGTCGTCGCCGCCGATCAGGCCGCTATCCTGGTCCCGCTTCAACTCTTCGAGCTGGTCGCGATAGACCTCGACATCATGGCTGTGGGGAGACGACGGGGCTTCCCCCGCCCGCAGCAGCGGAAGGATGAGCACGACAGCGACAGCCGCCGTCAGAGTGGCGACGAGGATCCAGAACAACATGGAAGCTCAATACTATGGCCCCCATGCCATTCCAACTCGAAAACCCCTTATGACGGAGATTTGAGGCGTTTCGCCGCAACGGCGGCTCGATCCGCCTGAGCACATCCGGGAGAGCCCGGCCGGCTACGCCTTAGGTCAGCGGTGTCCAGCTGCCGTCCGGGTTGCGGCAGGCAGCACCCCGCGCCGTCTTCGGCTGTCCCTTGACGGTAACCGTGTGGCTATACTGGCGGCAGTTCTGCGACCCGACCTGATAGGGAGCGGCCGCAACGACCGAACCGTTGACGCCGCGCCCGTCCCAGGTCACCGGCTGCCCACCGGGGGCCGCTTCAAGTGCGCGGTACTCCGCTTCCAGAGCGCGCTGACGGTCGGACGTCCCGATGTCGAGATCGGTGAGACGCGCGATCACCCCACCCTGGAGTGCCGCGATGTAATTGGTCGAGGTCGCACCACGCGTTGCCGTCGAGCCGAGGCCGGCGGCCGCGCCCTTGCTGCCCGTCGTGCCGCATCCGGCAAGCGCGACGGCCGAGGCGATCACAACGATCCTGCCGCCGACGACAATAGCCCGTGTCATTTCTGCCTGGTTCCTCATGATCCGCGACACTCAATCATCCTATCCGAAGCCGCATTCTTAAGCTCGTTCCATTCGAGCACGATGACGACTAGTCCTTGATTTTCTTTTGGCATTCCCCGCGTGCCGAGGCAACGGCGAGCCCTGCGGGTGTGACATTTTCAAGCACGGGTGTGACCCCTAAATCACGATGGATTCGCAAGCGAGCGACGCCGGACCCGCGCATTTCCTCATCACCCTCTAAACGGCCGCCGGCAAAACCAGTTCCGCACGCAACCCTCCCTCGTCCCGTCGTGACAGGGTGATGGTGCCCTGATACTCCCGGACGATCTCGCTGACGATCGAAAGACCGAGCCCGGTTCCGGGCTTGCTTTCGTCGAGCCGCTTGCCGCGCTTCATCGCCACTGCGATCTGGTCGGGATTGAGCCCCGGCCCGTCGTCGTCGATGTCGAGAACGATCCACTGCCGGCCGGGCTCCTTGGCATGAACCTCGCTCGGTGCCGGCCTGACATTCAGCCACACCTCGCCACGGGCGTGGCGGGCGGCATTTTCGAGCAGGTTGCCAACGGTCTCCTCGACGTCCTGCAGCTCCATGGCAAGAACCAGTCCCGGCGGGTTGATCGACAGATGGACCTGCTTTTCCGGATTGAGCTTGCGCATGACGCGCACGAGGCGTTCGAGCGCCGGCTGCGCTTCGGTCCGCGCCAGCACGGACTCGCGCTGCGCCGCAATCCGGGCGCGGCTCAGATAGGATTGAACCTGGGTCTGCATTGCATCGACCTGAGTGCGCACCAACTCGCCATGCGATGCCTCGAGCACCCGGGCCTCGTTGAGCAGGACCGCGATCGGTGTCTTCAGCGAATGGGCAAGATTGCCGACCTGCATGCGGGCGCGCTCGACGATGCGGCGGTTGCTGTCGATCAGGGCATTGACCTCGTTGGCGAGCGGCTGGATCTCACGCGGGAAAGCGCCGTCCAACCGTTCGCTTTCGCCGGCGCGGATCTTCTCCATCGAGCGCCGGACCTCATCGAGCGGCCTCAGGCCGAAGAGAATGGTGAGCGCGTTGACCCCGAGCCCTCCCAGACCGAAGATGGAGAGCGCGATCGTCAGGTTGCGGGTGAAGCGGTTGATATCGGCCTCGAGCACGTCGCGGTTGCCCGCCACGCGAAAGCGCGCCGTATGGCCCTGGATGTCGAGAACGACCTCGGTCTCGGAGACCTCGACCTCGTTCCCGAAGGGATCCTTGGTGGTGTAGAAGCGAACATAGCCGGTATCGAACGGCACCTCGTCGACGCTGGCGATCGGTAGCTTGCCGTTGCCGAGCGAGGTCGAGATCAGGGGCGGCGTATCGAACTCGCCGATCGGATCGACGATCCAGTACCAACCGGTCTGCGGCTGCGAAAACCGGAGGTCGCCAAGCTGCGGACTGCCCGACAGCACCGTCCTCTCGTTGACGGAGATCGAGTTGACGACGTTGAAGAGCTGGGCGCGCAGCAGGTCTTTGAAACCGCGCTCGGAGCCCTGGCGATAAAGCTCGGAAATCACCACGCCGATCACGACGAGAGCCACCACCGCCCAGACGGTGGAGACCACCAGAACGCGTGCGGTGAGCGATCTAATTGCCATTGCCCGGCGCTTGCATTCGGTATCCGAGACCGCGCACCGTTTCGATCAGATCGTTGCCGATCTTCTTGCGCAGCCGGCCGATGAACACTTCGATCGTATTGGAATCGCGATCGAAATCCTGATCGTACATATGCTCGACCAATTCTGTGCGCGAAACGACCTGGCCCATGTGGTGCATGAGATAGGAGAGCAGCCGGAACTCGTGCGACGTCAGCTTCAATGCGACGCCATCGACCGTTGCCTTGGAACCCTTGGTGTCGAGGCGGACCGGGCCGCAGACGATCTCCGAGCTCGCATGGCCGGCGGCGCGCCGGATCAGGGCGCGGATGCGGGCAAGAACTTCTTCGACGTGGAAGGGCTTGGCAACATAGTCGTCGGCGCCGGCATCGATGCCAGCCACCTTGTCGCTCCAGCGATCACGCGCCGTCAGGATCAGGACCGGCATGGTCTTGCCGTCGCCGCGCCATTTCTCAAGCACGGTGATGCCGTCCATTTCCGGCAGGCCGATATCGAGGATCACGGCATCATAGGGCTCGGCGTCGCCGAGATAGTGCCCCTCCTCGCCATCATAGG
The DNA here is from genome assembly GCF_026672675.1 of Ensifer sp. SL37. Taxonomy (NCBI): domain Bacteria; kingdom Pseudomonadati; phylum Pseudomonadota; class Alphaproteobacteria; order Hyphomicrobiales; family Rhizobiaceae; genus Ensifer; species Ensifer sp. SL37. The sequence goes on from NZ_JAPPRN010000006.1 coordinate 338,283, forward strand.
CCTGGTCAACGACGTAGCCGGCCTCCTTCAGCACCTCGGCGAGCTGCCGGTTCAGGTTGGCGTCGTCCTCGACAATCAGAATGCGCATCCGTCTTTACTTCCTCTCGCGGCCATCCTGCTGCATGCTTCGCCAAATCTGGCTGATTTAAGGATAAGAACATGCAGCCATTCAAAGTGCTACAGCGACCTTCGTACGCCAGATACGGCACGCGGCGCTGCAGGGATAGCCTACATCGGCACCTTGACGGTGACCTTCTTCGGCCTACCGCCATTGCCAGGAACAAGCACGGTGATCACGCACTGGCCATCGGACGTCGGCTGTGCCGACAGCAACTCGCCACCAGTGTCGGCAACGACCTGCGCTGCAGCCGCGCTGCAATCGCCGGACACACGAACGACAATATCCGACGGCACGCTGATCGCAGGCGGGCTGAAGCCGGCGAGGCCTGCAGCAAGCGCGGCTATGATCACTGGTGAAGACATGAACGCACTTTCGACTTGGGAAGCATCATGGCAGAAGCAATAACCGAACGAGGCTGAATGGCAAATGAATGTCGGCCATTTGGACCGGCAGGCACTACCGGGAAACGCATTACCTTCCCCGAATTCCGACCTTAGATTGCGGCGATTCTTCCCTGGTGGAAACCCGCATTGCTCATTCTCTTGCCAAGCCATAGCCGCTTCCTGCGACAGTTTTAGCGACGCAATCACGCGAGGAACACGGCCCGAAACCCAAGGCGGCCCGACGACGCCGGACAACGGTCAGCTTTCGTTAAGCATGTTTCGTTAGCATCTCTTCGCCGGCATGCGCTAACGCGAAAGAGCCCGTTCCCGATCAAGCGCGGCATGGCTGCGCACGCATTTTCTCGATTCTTTTGAATCCTTTGGCGGCTGTCGCTCGCAGCGTGAATCAAACATCTCAGAAACTGATTCAGGTCCGTCGGCGCCGCTCCCGAACAAGGCTCAGCCATCGTGTCCTTCGAACCAGTCGACGCAATCCGTCATGGCGGCACCGATCACGCCGCAGCACCGTTCTCTCTTAATAGAGAGCCGCGAAACGGCTGGCCCTTTGCCGCAATCTATGCGCGCAAATTACTTCAAAAGTAGCTGCAACTTAAACCTGTTGACGTCCGGACGCGATGCGTGCTGTGTATAAACGAAAAATTAATCGATTTAAAGATTTTTCAATCGTTTAAATGATTTAAGCCACTGATTTACAAAGCCTTTGCGATGTGAAATTGTCCGCCACACCTTACATCATGAAACCGTCACAGAACCCGGGAGGATCGCATGCAGACGCTCGCAAACAACCAGCCCGCATCTCAGCAGTCCAAAGTACCGCAATCGTTGCTCGACCGTTTCGAGAGCGAATGGCGTGAGATGCGCGCCGCGAGCGAGGCAACGCCGAAGCCGGTCGCACCGGCCGAATGAGGCCCGCCAGAGTGGCGCGCCTAGGCGTCACCGGCCCTTCATATCCATAGACTGTCGTCGGACAGCGCCTGTTTAAGGCGTTTTTCGACATTCCGTAGCGAACCGGCGGTGAGCCTACCACCGCCGGTCGCGGCGTTTCCGGCCCTATGCCGCAGGTGATCGACCACTGACCGCAAAAGCCATAAAGGCAGCCCGATCAGGCTCCGCCAGCGCCCTTCTCGAGCCCGCGCTTCAAGGACACCCCTTGCAATTTTTGTAGTGATTTTCAGCCTTTTTGCCATTCGGCAAAAGCATGTTAATCTTTCTTCATGCTGACGGAAGAGATCGAAAGACTCGCGCTGAGCCTGCCTGGAACGGAGGAAAATGCGCATTTCGGAACGCGAGATTTCCGCGTTGGGAAGCGTATTTTCATGAGCCTGCCGGAAGCCGGGCGCGCCGTTTTCAAGTTCACACCGGATCAGCAGCGCATGCTTCTGGAGATGGAACCCGGCGTCTGCGCCGCGGTGCCCGGCGGCTGGGGCGACCGTGGCTGGACCTCGCTCTATTTCGTCCAGGCCGACGAGGATCTCGTGCGGCAGTCGATGGAGACGGCGTGGCGCAACGTTGCGCCGAAGAGCCTCGTCAAGAAGAACGGCGGCAGCCATTAGAGGCGTCGCGGGCGACACACTGCCAAAACGATTCCGCCGCCTCGACTAACCCCTTGTCACTCCACGTTTTCCTGCCCCACTTCCAGCGGCCAGGTGACGAGATAATCCTCATAGTCGTCGACGTCGATGCCGTCTTCCGCAACGGTGCGGCCACGGACGGAAATGCCGGCGGCGTGAACCGTTTCCGGATCGGCCGAAATCAACGGATGCCACCAGTAGAGATCGCGCCCTTCAGCCACCAGCCGGTAGCCGCAGGTCGGCGGCAGCCAGGCGATCTCGCGCACGGCCTTCGGCGTCAGCTGGATGCAGTCGGGCACCGTCGCCTGGCGGTTGGGATAGTCCTTGCAGCGACAGCTCTCGCCATCGAGAAGCGTGCAGCGGATCGAGGTCCAGGCGATCTCGCCGGTGTCCCAATCCTCGAGCTTGTTGAGACAACAGAGGCCGCAGCCGTCACAGAGGCTTTCCCACTCGGTATCGGTCATGTCTTCAAGGCTTTTCGCCTTCCAGAAAGGCATTTCGCCCATCGTCATCACACTTTCGTCAAATCGCTCGCGATACAGAAATTTCGCAGAAAATTGCCGGTTTTTTAAGGCCGGCGGCGCGATATGCAAGTAGATTGGAATTTGACGCCGTGCAAATATTACATGGCGCCGGCATGATGCCGTAGAGCCTTCAGGTGGTTGAGACCGTGCGGGAACCGAGGAAAGACGATAATCGGCCGAAGAAACGGCACATCTTTCTCAGGATCGACTCCTGGATCGATTCCTCAGTCTGGAATGCCGGTTTCAAGCTGGGGCAATGGTGGGAAGACACTACCATCTTCTTCCGCCGCTTCCGCGTGACGGGCTGGAAAAAAGCCGTCTTCGAGGTGCTCGGCGAAGGCATGAACTGGGGCACTGTCGGTTCGGTGCTGATGCTGGCGCTCGCCCTTCCGGCCTTCGAAGAAACCAAGGGCAACTGGCGTGCCCAGAGCGATTTCGCCGTCACCTTCCTCGATCGTTACGGCAACGAGATCGGCCATCGTGGCATCATCCACGAAGATTCCGTACCGATCGACGAGCTGCCCGATCATCTGATCAAGGCGGTGCTGGCGACCGAAGACCGGCGCTTCTTCGACCATTGGGGCATCGACTTCCTCGGCCTTGCCCGCGCCATGACCGAAAATGCACGCGCCGGTGGCGTCGTCCAGGGCGGTTCGACACTGACGCAGCAGCTCGCCAAGAACCTCTTTCTGTCGAACGAGCGGACGATCGAGCGCAAGATCAAGGAAGCTTTCCTCGCCGTCTGGCTCGAATGCAACCTGTCGAAGAAGGAAATCCTCCGGCTCTATCTCGACCGCGCCTATATGGGCGGCGGCACCTTCGGTGCGGCAGCCGCGGCGCAGTTCTATTTCGGCAAGTCGATCACCGACGTGAGCCTTGCCGAGTCCGCGATGCTTGCCGGCCTCTTCAAGGCGCCAGCCCGCTACGCCCCGCACGTCAACCTGCCGGCCGCACGCGGACGCGCCAACGAGGTTCTGACCAACCTCGTCCAGGGCGGCCTGATGACCGAAGGCCAGGTGATCGCCGCACGCCTCAACCCGGCGACGGTCATCGACCGCGCCCAGGTGAAGGCGCCCGACTTCTTCCTCGACTGGGCTTTCGACGAAGTCCAGCGCATCGCCCGCCCCTTCGCGCAGCATTCGCTGATCGTGCGCACCACGATCGATATGGGCCTGCAGAATGCCGCTGAAGATTCAGTGGAATCGAGCCTGCGCCAATATGGCGAGAGCTTCCGCGTGAAGCAGGGTGCGCTGGTGATGGTCGAAAACGGCGGCGCCGTGCGGGCCATGGTCGGCGGCCGCGATTATGGCGAGAGCCAGTTCAACCGTGCGACACGAGCCCTGCGTCAACCGGGCTCTTCCTTCAAGGTCTATACCTACGCGGCAGCGATGGAAAAGGGCATGACGCCGGAAACGGTTGTCGTCGACGCGCCGATCACCTGGCGCGGATGGTCGCCGCAGAATTATGGCCGCAGCTATGCCGGCCGCATCACCATCCTGACGGCCATAGCCAAGTCGATCAACACCATTCCCGTGCGCCTCGCCAAGGACAAGCTCGGCACTGACCTGATCGCCCAGACGGCCAAGGACATGGGCATCGAGACGCCGATCCGCACGGACAAGACCATGCCGCTCGGCACCTCGGAAGTAACCGTGCTCGACCAGGCGACGGCGTACGCGGTCTTCCCGGCCGGTGGCATGCAGTCACGCCGGCACGGGATCAGCCAGGTCCTCAACTATGACGGCGACATTCTCTACGATTTCGGACGCGACGAGCCGCCGGCCCGGCGCATCCTCTCCGAAACCGCCAATACGTCGATGAACTCCATGCTGACGCAGATCCCGGTCATCGGTACGGCGCGCAAGGCTGCGCTCGACAACGGCATCGTCGTCGGCGGCAAAACCGGCACAACACAGGCCTATCGCGACGCCTGGTTCGTGGGCTTCACCGGCGACTATACGACCGCGGTCTGGTTCGGCAACGACGACTACACCTCGACCAACAACATGACCGGCGGCTCGTTGCCGGCGATGACCTTCAAGCGGCTGATGGACTACGCCGAACAGGGCATCGAACACCGGACGATCCCGGGGATCACCGCGCCGACGGCGCCGGCAAAGCAGCCGCCGCAGGTGGCAACCGCGAAGCCGGATGAAAACGCGTTGCCGCCGCTGGTGCGGCCGCGCTCGCTTTCGACCGATGTCACCCGGCTGCTGCGCAGCATCGGCGAGACCTTCGAAAAGGCCCCCGCACTGAAGGCGCCCGAGAAGGCCGGCGGCAAGCTTGCCTCTCTCGGCGCGGATGAGGAACCACGGTCCGCACAGGCGAAGCCCGATGCCGCCAGCAACTGACGTTTCGGGCATGTCCACTCTTCTTCCGCTTCGCGGTTGCGGTGTCGGGTTCGGGACCGGCGACGCGGTCGCCGTTGCGCCGGGCGCGGATTTCGGCGACATAGGGTGTCAACGCGGCGGTGCTGAGCCGCAGGACCATATCCGGTAGAGTCGCCCTTGTTTCGAATCCCCTTCCTCGTCGCGCTTACCCTTGCCATCGCCTTCGGCGGCGGCATCGCCTCGGCGGTATGGGCGTTGAAAGCGACCGTCGGCTTCGGCTCGATCGCGATCGGCCCCTGGGTCGCCTTTCCCGAGGCGCAGACGGCCAATGCCGACCCCTATGCCAAGGCACATCGGGCGCGCGCCGGCGAACTGCTCTATGGCGGCGCTGAAGGGCTGATGTTCAGTGCCCAGGTCGATAGCAAGGGCGAGAAGCTTCAGGCGGCCTGCTCCTATGATGTTGCGGGGCTGACGCCGCAGGCCCGCTTCTGGACGCTTTACGCCGCAAATGCCGAAGGCCTGCCACTGAGGCCCGGTTCCGACCTCCCCTCGGCGCTCAATTCCTGGAGCGTTCTGCGCGGCGAAAACAGCAACTTCAGCATCCATGTGTCGCCGAATGCGAGGCCCGACAACTGGCTTGCCGTGCGCCACTCGGGCACGTTCCGGCTGGTGCTGACGCTGCTCGATACGCCGACGGCCGGCTCGTCCGGCCTGATCGATCTCGCCATGCCGGTAATCACCAAGACGGGTTGCGGCGATGCGTAGCGTGCTCTTCGCCACAGTTCTCGGCCTGGTCGGCGCCGCCCTGCTGCACATCATCATCGTGCTGGCGCTGCCGCAGTTCACCGGCCGCGATGCCTATACCCGCATCCTCGGGCTTTTGGAGATGGACAGTTTCTTTGCGCTGACCAGCACACCAGGGCCGACCGGCCTTGCCAATGACGATCCTTATCTGAGAACCGCGGTCTGCAGCTTCTCGATCTCGGATGGGCCGGCGCGTTTCCTCGCCAGCGGCAACGTGCCTTTCTGGTCGCTCGCCGTCTTCGACGGCAATTCGAACGAGGTCTTCAGCATGAACGACCACACGGCGGTCAACGGCAAGCTGGACCTTGTCGTCGCAACGCCAATCCAGTTGGTCGAGTTGCGAAAATCTCCGCCACAGGCGCTTGCACAATCGATCATGGTCGAGATGAAGGAACAGGATGGCTTTGCCGTGCTGAGAGCGATGGCGCCGGTCGACAGCTTCGAAGAGCAGGTCCGGAACTTCCTTGCGGAATCGACCTGCGAACCGTTCCGTCGCTAGAGCATCCGCTGTGGTCGTCGAGCAACAGGGGCAAGCTAAGAAAATCCACGCCGAGATGCGCGGCGATGATTCGATGCCGCGTCAGGCGCAGCAGTGCATGGGGGATGAGCCCGCAGAACCGGGCAAGGACAGTGTCTTGAACGCGACCGTTTGTGTCGCCTAATACGCAGGAGTGCCGCGGCTCACTGCTTCTTGATGCGGCGTCCGTCCGGCGCTGTCGGCTGCGGGTCGCAATCGAGGCGCTCGTAGCGGATGCCGGTGAACAGCAGCACTTTCGCTCCACCCGAAATGGCCGGAGGCCGGTGCGGAGGTATACGAACCTTGCGGTCCTGAATTCTGATAACGTCTGCCATGCTCGTCTCCACAAAGTCTTGAGACGGATGAACTACCGTACAGATTTCACCCTGCCCTTCTCGGGCCAGCGCATTTTCCCAGATCTTTCCTGGACAGGCGCGCCTTTCTCGTTTGCTCCTTCTTCCGGTCGCCCGGATGTTGCTGTTCTGGTTCACGACGCGACCCGATGATACCGGGTCCACTTCGATTGAGCCACAGGTTGGTTAACAGATTACTAATAAACGATCTGCAACCCCAACCTGCGTTCAGTATGTCTGTCGAACGGTCCCGGCGATGTATCCAAGGTAACAACGGCAATCCGGGCGAAGACCCGCCTCACCCGCTAGCGCCGGGACATCAAACCGAACAGGAAGGACACGCCCGCAACGGCAACCAGGGTCGACAGAGGCTCTTCGCGCACACGCTCGCGCACGCGCTCAGCCAGAAGATCCGCCTCGCCCTGCACAACCGCTTTCGTGCTCGTTCCGATCGCCGTGACCGCTTCCGTCAGGCGGGCGATTTCCGCGCGCAGCTCGGCGATCTGTGCGTCAACCTCGGCGCGGGCGTCCGATTCGGCTTCACTCACGGCAACTTTTTCCACCGCTTGCAGTTTCTTTTCGACCATTACAACGCTCCCTTGTCTGCGCGGGCTCAACGCGCCGGCTGGCGTTTGGTTCCGCCAAAAACCGTTGAAAGCAGGTTCGCGAAACGCAAAACGGGCGACCAGGGCCGCCCGTTTTTTTTCCCATCAGACAAGGCGCGCCGACGCGCCGTGTGCGGATCAGTTCTCGCAGTAGGGATCGTCGATCTGGCAGCGAACCATCGGAGCCGGACGGGCGCGCTCATAGACGGTGCCGTCGTCCTGCCGCACGCGCACGCCGTCGTCGCGGCGTTCCCAATCACGCCGATCCTCGCGTTCCGTGCGCTGACGGCGCCATTCGTCGTCGCGCCACTTGTCCTCGTCGCGCTGTCGGCGCTCCCAGTCGCGCTGATTGCTGCGCCGCTCACGCTCCCAGTCACGGCGCTCGCGCTCGCGCTGCCGCTCCCAATCGCGGCGATCACGCCGGTCATCGACCCAATCCGGTCCGCGGCGCCAGCGATCGCGTTCACGATAGAAATCGCGGCCGCGGTAGTTGCGGTCCCAATAGTTGTCGAACTGGAAGACAACCGTCGGAATGCCGAGCGGGCGATAATAACGCGGTTCGACATAGACGCGGTTGCGTCGATAGTCGGCCTGGACATAACGGCCGGCAACCCAGCCACGGCCGCCGTAGAACGACACGTCGCACCACGGCAGATCCGCAAGGCAGCCATGGATTTCGACTGATTCGCCCACCGGGATCATCGACACCGCCGGGTAGCGCGTGCTCGGACCGGAGCGCATGTTGACGTTGGCGGTAGCAAAACCCTCGGCAGCCTGCGCAATCGCCGGAGCCACAAGGAGCGCGCAGACCGCCGCTGCGCGCAGAATAAATTTCTTCACAGTTCCATATCTCCCATGGAGAGGCCCCTCTTCACACGGCCCCAAACGTCGGCGGGCGTCCGGGCCCTTCACCGTCGCCGCGATAACTCATGACAGCATGTGGATTTTTTATGGCTACGGCCGCGGATGTCCCCGAGATTTGCGGTGCCGGCGCGGCGATCCGTAGGCGCTCCGCCCGCCCTCGGTGTGCCGCAAGCCTGAATAAAGCTCCAACATCCATAGTTAACAGTACGCTAAAGTTGCGGCACGTATTACATACACACCCAGCGCTAACGCTTTCCTAAGTCCATGCGCTTAGTGATTTTGCTGGGGTTTCAATATGTTGCAGAACGCAAGTGAGCCGATGATCAAGGCATATTCCTACATACGAATGAGTACCGAACGACAGTTGTCGGGCGATAGTCTCCGTCGTCAGTTGGAACTGTCTCGCAAGTATGCAGCGGACAACAATCTGCTGCTCGATGAATCCCTTAAAGACATCGGCGTATCCGCTTACTCAGGCGCAAACGTCGAAGTCGGCGCACTCGGCAAATTCCTCGAAATGGTCAGAGATGGCCGGATCGAAGCAGGTAGTTACCTGATCGTTGAAAGCCTCGACCGACTAAGCCGTAAACGCGTACTCGACGCATTGCCGCCGTTCATCGATCTGCTCAAGGCGGGTATCATCGTCGTGACGCTCGCCGACAACCAAGTTTACTCGATTGAATCGGTTGGCGATAACTGGACTCAACTGATTATGAGCCTGTCGATCATGGCTCGTGCGCATGAAGAATCGCAGCGCAAATCAGATCGAATCAAAGCAGCGATCAAGGCCAAGCGAGAAGCCGCGCTTAACGGTGATGGCCGGTACAACTTCAATCTGCCGAAATGGATTGATGCTCAAAAGACCGGCGATGGCATCCGGTATGTTCTGAATGACCACCAACATGTTGGTTTCCGCGCGGAACTGAGCCGGTTAGGCGCATAATTTCCATTGAGAATTGAGCCATGTGAACCTTCCCCTCAACGCGGTGAGCGACGGGGGCAACGGAGTGATCCACATGGGACTTTTAAACATCATCCGTCGGATGGCACTGCGCGAGAAGCTGTCGGTTCGCGAGATCAGCCGACGAACCGGATTGTCGCGCAACACGATCGCGAAGTACTTGAGCGCTGGCACGATCGAACCGAAGTTCGCGATACCAGAGCGACCAAGCAAGCTCGATCCTTTTGCCGATAAACTGGCCGGCTGGCTGAAGACCGAGGCCGGGAAGTCGCGCAAGCAGCGTCGAACGTTGAAGCAGGTTCACGCCGATCTGGTGGCTCTTGGCTTTGCCGGCTCTTATGGCCGGGTGGCCGCTTTCGCCCGTGATTGGCGGGCTGATCGGCAGCGTGAGCAGCAGACGACGGGCCGCGGCATATTCGTTCCGCTGTCTTTCCGCCCAGGTGAGGCATTCCAGTTCGATTGGAGCGAGGACTATGCCGTCATAGGCGGAGAGCGCGTGAAGCTTCAGGTCGCGCACATCAAGCTGTCGCACAGCCGTGCTTTTCTGCTCAGAGCCTACTTACTGCAGACGCATGAGATGCTGTTCGATGCCCACTGGCACGGCTTCCGGGTGTTCGGCGGCGTGCCTGGTCGCGGCATCTATGACAACATGAAGACGGCGGTCGATCGCGTGGGACGGGGCAAGGAGCGGCAGGTCAACATCCGCTTCCTGGCGATGACGAACCACTACGTCTTCGAACCCGAGTTCTGCAATCCGGCGGCAGGCTGGGAGAAGGGTCAGGTCGAGAAGAACGTCCAGGATGCCCGTCCACGGCTGTGGCAACAGATGCCGGACTTCCCAGATTTGGCGGCATTGAATGCCTGGCTGGAACAGCATTGCCAGAACCTGTGGCGGGAGACATCGCACGGCACCTTGCCTGGCACGATCGCCGACATTTGGGTCGCAGAGCAGGCCGCGTTGATGGCGTTGCCTAGCGCTTTTGACGGCTTCGTCGAGCAAAGCAAACGCGTCTCACCGACATGCCTCATTACCTTCGAACGGAACCGCTACAGTGTGCCTGCATCCTTTGCGAACCGGCCCGTCAGCCTGCGGATTTACCCTGAGCGGCTGGTCGTTGCGGTACCGAGGGCAATATCCTATGCGAACATGCGCGGGTCATTGAGCGCAGCCACGACAAACCGCCGCGAACGATTTACGACTGGCGGCATTACCTTGCGGTCATCCAGCGCAAGCCCGGTGCCTTGCGCAATGGTGCGCCCTTCCTGGAATTGCCGTTGGCCTTTCGGCAATTCCAGGACCAGATGCTTCGCCGCCCTGGCGGTGACCGTGAGATGGTCGATATCCTCGCGCTTGTGCTTCATCACGACGAACAGGTCGTCGTCAGGGCTGTGGAACTGGCTCTGGATGCGGGCGTGGCGACCAAGACGCACGTGCTGAATCTTCTGCACCGGCTGATCGACGGCAAGACGACCGACGGCCCGGACATCGATACGCCACAGGCGCTGACCTTGCTGCGTGAACCCAAGGCCAATGTCGAACGCTACGACGGCTTGCGCGTCCGGATCGTAGGAGGTCGCCATGCGTCATGATCCTGCCAGCGCGGTACGTCGTCATCATGCTGCGCAGCCTGAAGATGTATGGCATGGCCCAGGCCGTCACGGACCTGATCGAGCAAGGGGCTCCGGCCTTCGACGCGGCCGTGCCGGTCCTGTCCCAGTTGCTGAAAGCCGAAATGGCCGAGCGCGAGGTTCGATCCATCGCCTATCACATGAAGGCTGCCCGCTTCCCGGCCTACAAGGACCTCTCCGGCTTCGACTTCGCCGCCAGCGAGATCAACGAAGCGACCGTGCGCCAGTTGCACCGATGCGAGTTCATGGACGGAGCGCAGAATATCGTGCTCGTCGGCGGGCCGGGCACAGGCAAAACACATGTCGCGACAGCACTCGGCATTCAGGCGATCGAGCATCATCGCCGAAAGGTCCGCTTCTTCTCGACCATCGAATTGGTCAACGCGCTCGAGCAGGAAAAGGCCAAGGGCAAGGCGGGCCAGATCGCAGAGACGTTGGTCAGGCTCGACGTGCTGATCCTGGACGAGTTGGGATACCTGCCGTTCAGCGCCTCCGGCGGCGCATTACTCTTCCACCTGCTGAGCAAGCTCTACGAGCGGACCAGCGTGGTGATCACCACCAACCTCAGCTTCAGCGAATGGGCCACGGTCTTCGGCGACGCCAAGATGACGACCGCTCTCCTCGATCGTCTGACCCATCGTTGTCACATCCTGGAAACCGGCAACGACAGCTTCCGCTTCAAAGCCAGCTCGGCCGCTGCGGCCCAGAAGAGAGGAGAAAAAGCCAATCCCTTGACCAAACCCTGATCAGAAAACCATACTCAGAGGTGGCTCACTTCTCGGTGGAAAAACCGGCTCAGTTCCGCGCGGAAACCAACATTTTAGTGCTTCTTCCTGCTTGTTTGCGATGTGAGTTGCAGATACGCCAACGGCCTCTTGCACTGCGTTTGCGATGCCGTTGACTAGCGCGTCCTCATCAACTCTCTTGATCTTGGTGATTTTCGCCATTGGGCCTTTCGCGGCGGTTGGTTCCGCCGTTCTCATTTTTATTATTGTTGCTCGTATTTACTGCGAGAACGCGTTTCCGGCGCGATTACTCGTACTGCGACAAGTTCTGCGGAGAACTCATGAAGCGATCCAAGTTGAATTGGCTTGCGTATCGCGTTGGCGAGATCGCAAACGTCAGGCAAAGCGCGTCTGCGAAGTCTGGCGAGTTGCCTTTCAACCGCTTGCGAATGCTGTCTTTCTTCTCGACCTTGATCTTGCCGTTATCGCTGTCATAGGTCGGCGTAACGAGTTCTTTGATCAGATCATCGTTGTTCGGGATGCTGAGACCGCCGTTGAGGAACCATTCTCGGCATTCCCACCAGATTTGATCGCGCAAGCGGCTGTAGAACTCGGGCTTACGCGTCGGTGAGTTCTGCACCATGATCTTGCGCGCAGGCAGACCCATGTAATGCAGGTTGACGTATGCGCCATTGCCGACGCCGTTAGCGTCTACGCAGATCGCCTTGGGGCGCAGTTTCGGAGGTGTTGCCTCGTACTCGTCGCGGACCTTCATCGCCAATTGCATGAGGTCCGTACCGTTCCATTTGCAGATGCCGATAATCTTGTTGTCGTGACGCTTCACGAGAACGCTACGGTCGCCGCCATCGGCAGGATCGAGACCCCAAATCACCGGATATGTCGGAGCCGGAACAGCGTCGGGATTGTCTACGGCTTCCTCTACTGCCCAACGCGGGATTAGGCCGTCCGTGTCGTTGTCGGGGAACTCGCCCTCGACCATGATCCGGTATAGGCGACTATCTTTGCCGCCATAGTCGATTGCTGCATCTTCTAGGTCTTGCGCCGTGATGTGCGGCGCATCGGTCATGCGACCGTGAACGTGGGTCCACAGTTTCGCGATTGTGCCGTTCCATGTTTCCCAAAAATAGCCGCTCGTAGTCGATGGGTTGGAGATCAGGCAGAGTTTAGCGTTCGGGTCGCGAATGATGTTGATGAGCGCTTCGTTGTAGATGAAGTCGGGAACACCAGTCGCCTCGTCAACGAAAATGAAGTTGTTCTTCTGGTGGAGACCACGCGCCGCCGCAACGTTGTCGGGACTGGCCAACGCGTAAGAGGCCATGCAACTCGCATGGTTGTGGTTGCGGCGAATTTTCTCGTTGTTGACGGTGAACCAGCCCTGAAAAGTTTCATCCATCCGACCGTAGAGGATTTGCAGTTCCTTCCAGATACCGCGTTCCAACTGGCCTTGGTTTGGTCCGTAAATTGTCACCTGCACATCATCGTGCGTGAACAACGACCACCAGACGAGGATTGCTAGTGCGTGCGTCTTACCGAAGCCAACTCCACCCTTGAAGGTAACGCGCTTATTGGCTTGAAATGCCCTGACAAACTCAATCTGCTTTTCCCTAAGCGTCGATCCAAATACGGTAAGTGCAAATAACGGAATGTCGTGGTGAAATTCATTGAGAAGCGCGATGATAGTGTCTTCTTCTTGCTTCTTCTCCTGCTTTGAAATGCTCATGCGTAAACAACCGGCTGTTAAATCCGGTGTATTTACCTGTTAGCCTTATTTTGCATGCTCAAACAGAAAAAGCCCCGTTTCCGGGGCTTTCCAATGCAATTTCCTGCTGCTTACTTCGATTTCTGGCGCGGTCCAGAACGTGCGGCGCGTTGCGCTTCCAGTTTGGCAACGAACCCCTTGTCGTTGACGAGTTCCTTACCGCCTTCGAGCAGGTCCAGCGCTTCCTTGAGGTCATCGACAAAGAAGAACTTCTTGTCGTCAACGACTTCGACAGCGGGGAAGCCGAAACTCACGCTGTAGCGGCCCTCTGCTTCCGGCTTCACCCAATGACCACGGTTCCACTTGACCGCGCCCGGCTTCTTAATCGCCGCATTTACAGTGTCGATCTGCCTTTCCAGCGCGGCAAGATAGGAATCTTGAACCGACTTGTTGCGAGCAACCGATTTAGTCGGACGGCTGGCCTTACCGATTTTAGAAAGGCGCGTGAGGAAGGGAGAAGTAACCATTGGTTCGTTCCTTATTGGGTTTGAGCATGCTTTTTGGCGGTTACACTTAAATACGGGGTAAACACCAATAGGACGACATCAATGAGAGTTCAATACGAAATCGCTAACGGACACAAACGCGGCGAAGATGGCTTGCTTGAGTTCATCAAGAGAAATCCCGGCATGACGAAGGATACCGCAATATCCTCGTGGATTGACAACAAGTTCGGAACATTCATCCGTGACAGCATTAGCGATGACTTCATAATCCCACTGACGAGCGAATCCGGTTTTGTCGTGGATTTTACATACGAGAGCGATGCCGACGACTTCATCAAACGCGCTGGCGGTCACAAGTTGGAGGAGTAATGGCGAAACGCCCAATGACAGAAAAACAACTGCAAAATCTCAAGAAGAACCACTTCCCGAAAGGCAAATCGGGCAATCCTAAAGGCAGAACCCCAACGCCGGAAGAACTGAAGATTTCGGCTGCGGAGATGTCGCCCGATGCGCTGAAAGAAGTACAGAGGCTTGCGAAGACCAGCAAGAATGACATGGTTCGCCTGAAGGCCAACGAATTGATCCTCAGTTACAACCTGTCTAAGGCCGCACAGAAGGTCGACGTATCCGGCGAGGTCCAACATACGTTTGGAAGCGATCTGCTGGCGAAGGCCGCGAAGGCCCGCGAAATCATCGAGGGGCACGTGATCGAAGTGAAACCGCTACCTCCGCCAGATAAAGACAAAGACGATAAGGACGAATGAGAGAAGCCCCGTTTCCGGGGCTTTTCCATGTCATTGCGATAGTTTCCAGGTCATGAGATATCGGCCTAGCGCGTCCCTGCCATCGATGCGGTCAATGACATACCAGTGCTCCCACTCTTCGTAGGTCTCCACGCGGCCACCCGATATGTGGTGAAACTCGTGCATCTCCTGTTTGAGCCGGAACACCACTCGGAATGTCTGCTCGCGGTCGCGAAGTTCCATACACTCGCCAACGCTATGGTAGCAGTATTCAAGTTGCCAATGCGTGTCCGGGCACATCATCGCATAATACGTATCGTGAGCCGGATAGTTGAGAAGGTTTGGATTCATCTTTTTGAGGATGACCTGTTCAAACCCCGCTCCCTGCGCATAGAAGTCACCCGCGACCTCTCCCAGCAAACAGCCATCGAAAAGTATGTCTTCGAGATCGGAGGTAGAGAGGGTCATTGCTGACCCTCCTTAGTTTTCCCTTGCTTGGCTGGCTTGGATACGAACGCATCCCATGACATCGTGTATTTGACACGCGGCCCAGTGGTCCGAACCTTCTTCGTGTCGAACACATAAGGATTGTCGAAGGCATCGCGCGAGACGATGTAGCGGGTCCGCTTACGGATGCTGGTCATGCTGCACCTCCTACGAAGGCTGCAAACTCGGCAAGCAAATGCTCCGGGCCGTAAGCGCCACTCTCGATATCATTAATGCGTCGAGCGAACGGCGATGTACGCGGAGCACGAGCCTGGGCGGGGACGAATGCAACGGAACGGAGGTCATGCGGGATGACCGCACGGAAGAGATCGCCGTTTCGGGTATCCACGAGAAGCGGCGAATAGAACTTGGTCTGCCCGTAGGGAAGCCAGTGCGCTTGGAAGCCGCCGCAAGCGGATACGTGAACTGCCACGCAAGTTGGCGACGGCTGAAATTGATTGCTCATTTTTTACTTCTTTCTAATGGACGAGCGCGCGCAACTCCTCGCGCCGAATCTTGCACTCGTCGGGATTTTGAAAATGGGATTCGATCTGCGGACCGGCCTAGCGGGTCCGTCACTGAAAGCAGCGATGTTGGGGTTCGATCTGGAACCTACCTTACGGGACCGAGACTCGATTTGTCGAAATTAAAAATCGCCAAGTCGAAAAAAGTTTTAAATCAAATCCGAATGATCTTTTTCGGCTCTGGTTAAGGTTAAGCGACTATCCGCGAAAAAACATATTGCCATCCCGAAATAAGACGGGTTAGAAGGAGCCCACACCGAGCCGATTACTTGCTCCGTGATCTTAGTCGAGCGCGACGGGACGCTCTTAGAGGTTCGACTCCTCTATCGACTACCAATTCGCAATAGCGCTGAATTGCACCCGAGGCGATGCCGGGGTGAACGATCACTTATGGAGTAAGACTATGGAATCCACCGCAAACGAAATCCTCGACACCCTTCGCAAGTATGTCCGCGCAACGGAAGCCCTTGAGATTCTCGGAATCGAATTCGCCGATCATATCAAGGACCTCACCGACAGCGCTCCGATCGACGTTGCGGACATCACCAATGCTTGCGAGGAATACAACGAGCGGAGTGAAGAACTCAGCAACGAGGTTAGCGAGACATGGGAAACGCTCTCGCAGTGGGCCATTCATAACTAATTTCTGAAATTTTAAGGGAACGCGACTAACCGGGACCGGAGAAATTCGGTCCCGCTTTTGGGGTATGGAGAAACGAATGGTACCGGCAGAACGAGTTATTGAACTACGGGATAGGACACGTGAATGGGCTGAGCGGCTACGCACCAGCATCGTGGATCGTGAGGAGAACTGGATTCGGATTGGCGTTAAAGGCGTCATTTGCGACATCGGAATTGGCCAAACGTTCAAGCCGAGTGAACCGGTCTTTATGGATCGGTTTGATGATTTCTTCGCGCAGCACGAAGCGTTTTTCATCGTCAACGACAAGCAGGCCAAGGCCGATGAAATCTTCGCGGGTGCAGACGAAGCGATGAGCATCCAGAGTATTGTCGAGATTGGACGTATCGGCGGCATGATCCGGCTTACGCTTATCGGTCTGAAGGATGCGAAGAAGGCTATGGAGTATCGGCTCGGACCGGCTGGAACCTATGTTGCACTCTTTGACCCGGAAACGATTGGCAATCGGTAAGTCCCCAACCGCTGAGGCCCCCAGGGAACTGGTGAGTTGAGGGCTGTTAGCCCTCAACCGTGATCTTGATAGCAGAAGGATCGACCCCGAACGTCAGAGCAAGACGGCGCTTGGCTTCGGGGATCGTGAGGCTTTCGTCCACAGTTGCGGACGGAATAGGAGCCGTGGGTGCCGGGCCGTCTGCTTCCACCAAATCCTCATCATCGACGTCATCGTTGGTGGTAGGGAAAAGCGGAATGCGATCAACAGGGGGAAAATCCAAACCGATCCCTGCGGCTATGAGTGAAATCGGATCGGTCGCCTCCTTGTTGTAGAGCGAAATCCAGTTGCCGTGCGAGATGTTCACGTTCGGATTGGCCTTGATGCGGGCCTTGTAGTTCTTGTTCAGACGAGCCTTAACTTCCTGAGCGGGAAACTCGTGAACAATACCGATCTTTTCCTTACCCTCTTCCCGCGTGTTTAGCGCGACCACGATCACGCGCTCAACGTCAACGTCTTCCATCCCCATCCAAGTACCCGTGTCGGGATCGCGGGGGAATGCGAACCACTGGTCCTGGGACGTGCGGATCGCGACGTTGAATTCGTTCTTACCCTTCTTGACGCGGCGCAGGCTCTTCTTCCCCGCGCGAGGGACACGCGACACTTCGTATCCCTGCTTCTCAAGATATTCGATGCCGATTTCGAGCAACCGCTTGGAGAAAAGCACCTTCTCAGGCGTCCCATAAATGTTCGTCATTTCGTTCTCATATGGTTTAAAGTGAACGCCATTATGCTCACACGAAATCCGGACGAACTCAACGGAAATTTCAGACAAATCATAATTTAGGATTCTGTTCTAAGTTTCTCCCGAAACAAACGATCGACAAATGCAGGACAAATAGATTTCGCGGGAGAAACGCAAACTTGTTCCAATTTTCTCGCGGACATATCAAATCTGCGGACACATGTTATTAAGATTTTTAAGAGCCCATAGGGGGTGGTGCGCGTGCGGCACCCTCAGAAGCGTCAAGGACGAGCGGCAGGGTTTCCCTGCTGCATTGCGTGTCCCTAGTCTTCGAACGCGGCGGAAGAGCCTCCGTGCTTCTTGCGTAACCCGAATTGATTACGCAACTAACCCCTCGATAGGGGTTGCGGTTAGTTAACGTTTTTGTAACGATACAACCGTGATGGCGCACCAAACACGCAGAACATCTGTGGTTGTGGTCGCATTGCGTGCCATCACATGAATGTTGGCAACGTATTGCGTTTTATGGTTTGACGACCTTCCACGGATGAAGCCCTGCTTTCCCTGCGGGGTTTCATTCGTTTTAGCCAGGCCAAAGGCTAGAAAGCCCTAGCCGTTTCCGACTAGGGCTGCATCAGTTCGCGCTAACTGATGTCCGCTGCTTACTTCTTCTTGCCCTTCGCACGGCCTGCCTTCAGCCGCTCCGAACGTTCCATGCTATGCAGGGCAATCGCATCCTGCAGTTTCTTGTCCTGCCCGATCGCTGCCTTTGCAGCCGTCAGCAGTTCGACCACGCCGTCCAGATCCGATGCACGGAACAGTTTGCTGCCGGCGATCTCAAAAGCGTTGCGGCCGATCCGAACCACGTAGCCAGCACCGTCCTTGCGGAACCACGTGCTGCGAGAGTTAACCGGCTTGCCTTCCTTGATCTGCTTGGCAAAAGCAATCTGCGTGTCGATCTTGCTGTAGAAGATGTCCAGCGGATTACGGCCACCAACGGTACCGGTCGTTGCACTTGCTTTGAGGAGTTCCAGTGCGTTCGTCATTTGCTAAGCCTTTGCACCAGCGCCCAATTGCGCTGTGCTGTCCGATCAATAGCCTTTGAGAAATCAGGGCAACCGAAGATAAATGCTCCTAAGCGGCTTTATCTCCCTAATGATGTCAGCATGGTATCGAGATTGTCAGCCAGCACTCCGGTAAAATCGTCAAGGTCGCGCTTCATTTCGAGCATTTTCACGAGGTCTGCGCCGCTTAAGCCTATAATCAGTTTGCCGTGCTCCCTAAGTGCTCCTTCCCTGGCATGCTTCGCTCCATCATCCTCCCCATTTCGAGCGATCATTATCGCGACCGTGCGGAGAGCATGTGTGAACAGATACTTTTCAGTCGAGTAAATCTGGTCCTGCCCAATCGCGTCTTTGTAGTTCTTGAACTCGAACACTATGTAACGAGATCTGAAATCAGAACGTAGATGAGCCCAAAAATTATCCGGCTCCGAAGGCTTTATGCTCGCTATCAAGTCAATAACATGGAAGCGATCGGCCACAGGATGTTGGTCGTGCAGTACTCCTAATTCGTCTCCGAAAAGTTCAGCGATTGCTTCGAAGCAGATTGCCTCGTAGGGAGGTCCTGAAGATTGCGGACAGGTATCGTGCCTACGAATGATGCTATTGATCCTCTCAGAACTGTCATCCAGAACGACCGGTTCCAGAGCGGTCAATTCTGTTCTCGGCTCAACTGCTTCTAAACTAGATACTCGCAATAATTCATTTAGTCGGTCAATTAGACGCAAGTTGCCCGAACTCAGTGATCTTAAATTTTCCGCAGTTATAATCTCGTACGGAACGGCGAAATCCGTACGGTAGCCGCCTCTTCCACTCGTTTCACTTACGATTAAGATCGCTTTTTGCTTTCCCGCTTCGTGAGCGACATTGGTTATTTTCTCAAGGATACGATTGATTACTCCGGGGCCGGGTCGGTGGGTGCGGTAAAATTTGATCTCTACGCCGACTTCGGCTCCGCTCGGGTCGACCCCTTCGAAATCGAAACCCTGCGCTGGGATAAACTTTGAGTCGCTGGCAGACATATCATGTAGCGGCCACTTCGACTTGTAGCCCGCCGACAAAAGGATTTGGATAGCGATATCCTCAAACTCATACGCGAACCCAATTACGCTTCTTATGTTCATCGGCCCTTCGCCCAATTTCAAAACTTGCAGAAAATCGCATCAAATGGTTTTCAAGCACATAAAGATTTTTAAGACCCCATAGGGGGTGGCGCATTTGCCTACCCTAGCCGTCGTAGCAGCCTCACCACCTGGCCAGCACCCCATAGTGACCCTCTGGGCGTCCGTATGCCGCGTTCGTTCAATGCCTATAGCGCGGCGATCAGGATGAGACGGCGGCGACAATCTGGATGAGACTCTTATGTCGCGGTCGGGATGAAAGTATCATGCTGATTGTCGCTGGCAAGAGTCTCGTCGTGTTCTGATTGCCGCTCCGCGACAATCTGGGAAGCACTTTTAATTGTCGCGAAGGCGGCAGGTCTGCCGCGCTGGCGTTTGGCTTCCATGGCGGAACGTCGCCGATAGCTTTCGACGTTCATTTCGAAGATCGTTGCGTGATGAACAAGTCGGTCCACCGCCGCAAGCGTCATGGCCGGGTCCGGAAAGACGCGGTTCCATTCCCCGAAGGGCTGATTGGCGGTGATCATGATGGAACGCCGCTCATATCTTGCGGAGATGAGTTCGAAGAGCACGCTGGTTTCGGCCTGGTCCTTGGTGACGTAGGCCAGATCGTCGAGGATGAGCAGATCGAACTTGTCGAGCTTTGCGATGGCGGATTCGAGCTGGAGCTCACGCCGTGCGACCTGCAGCTTCTGAACGAGGTCGGTCGTGCGCGTGAACAGCACTCGCCAACCGTTCTCGATCAGTGCGAGGCCAATGGCTGCGGCGAGATGGCTCTTTCCGCCTCCGGGCGGGCCGAACAACAGGATATTGGCACCTTTGGCGAGCCAGCTATCGCCGGCGGCAATGGCCATGACCTGCGCCTTGGAGACCATGGGCACAGCGTCGAAAGCGAAGCTCTCGAGGGTCTTTCCGGGCGGCAGATGCGCCTCGGCGAGGTGACGTTCGATCCTGCGATGCGCCCGTTCAGCCAGCTCGTGTTCGGCGATAGCGGAGAGGAAGCGAGCCGCGGGCCACCCTTCACGATCGGCCTGTTCGGCAAATTGCGGCCACAGCGTTTTGATTGTCGGCAGCCTCAGGTCTTTGAGCATGATGCCGAGGCGGGCTTCGTCGATGGTGTTGTGGACATTTTTCATGCGGCCTCTCCCGCATAAGCAGGCCCCATCAGGGCTTCATAGCTATTGAGCGATGCGAGCTGCACATGAACGGTCGGCAACTGGTCCGGGTCCGGGCCGAAGATGGCTCTCAAGGCCATCAGGTCGGGCAGTTTGCGGGCGTCGAGCGTTCTGGCAAGCTCCTCGGCCAGTTCACGCTCGCAACCACGATCATGAGCCAGGGCCAGCAGTTCGACGGTGACCTTGCAAGCCTGCCGGTCAGGCAGTTGCTCGATGAGAGTGTCGAAAGCCCTTCGGTATTCCGGCCGAGGGAAGAGCTTGTCGCGATAGACCAGGTTGAGAAGCGCCATCGGCTTTTTGCGCAGGGAATGAATGACGTGGTGATAGTTGACGACCTGATCGTGCTTGCCGCTCGCATGGGCGCGACCTCGCGGCAACGTCAGCAGATGCGTGCCGCCGATGAAGACGTCGAGACGATCGTCAAACAAACGCACACGCAGCCGATGGCCGATCAAACGGGAGGGGACGGTGTAGAAGACTTTGCGCAAGGCGAAGCCGCCGGTGCGCGACACGGTGACGACCACCTCCTCGAAGTCGGTGGTGCGGCGAGCGGGAAGTGCCTGCAGATGCGGGCGCTCGGCATCGATGCGCTTGCCATGCGCGGCATTGCGGCGGCTGACGATCTCGTCGATGAAGGCGCGGTAGGAGCGGAGATCGTTGAAGTCTCGGGTGCCGCGCATCAGGAGTGCATCGCGGACGGCGCTCTTGAGATGGCCGTGGGAACTTTCGATCGAACCGTTCTCGTGGGCGATGCCCTTGTTGTTACGGGTTGGCGTCATCCGGTAATGAGCGCACAGGTCCTCATAGCGGTTGGTGAGATCGACCTTGGCATCGGCATCGAGGTTGCGGAAGGCGGCCGACAGGCTGTCGCTGCGGTGATAGAGCGGCGAACCGCCGACCGACCACAGGGCGTTCTGCAGGCCCTCCGCCAAGGCGACGAAGCTTTCGCCGCCAAGGATGACATGGGCGTGTTCGAAGCCCGACCAAACCAGCCGGAAGTGATAAAGCAGATGGTCGAGCGGCTGGCCGGCGATCGTCACGCTGAGGCTGCCCATGTCGGTAAAATCCGACAGCCCCAACCGGCCGGGTTCGTGCGTCTGGCGAAAGATCACCTCCTGTGCCTCACCGTGAACGGCCCGCCAGGACCGAATGCGCCGCTCAAGTGTGCGGCGAATGCCTTCGGGCAGTTCCGGATGACGTCGCAGCATCTCGTCGTAAACGGCGACCGCACGAATGCCGGGAGCGGCCTTGAGAAGCGGAACAACCTCCGCATCAAAGATATGCTCAAGCGGATCGGGGCGACGCCGACCGCGCGGCGGCTTGTTCTGCGACGGAAGGCGCTGCTCTTTCTCGATGCGGAATGCCGTCGCCCGGCTGATCGACGCCTTCGCGGCGGCGACCTCAACAGAATGCGTTTGTCGATACTTCATGAATAATCTCATCTGATGATCGGTTACATGGCGACCCGGCACAAAGGTGGTTCTCCATTCCAGAAAACCGCCACCGTAGCGGGCCGACCGCGATCATGAGACGCCTAAAAATTGCGCCGCGGCGGGAGTGTAACTCCGGTCGGGCTACGCCCTCCCTTCGTCACACCCCCGCCGCCGAGTCTCATCCTGATTGACGCTGAATCTCACCTTGATTGCCGCCGCGCAAATGCCGCCGCAATTGCTGCAGGACTATCAATGCCGCTATCGATGAGCGTCTGTATGTGCCGTTGAATGCCCTCGGCAAATGTACTTGCTTCCTCAACACGTGCCGCATTGGTTCCCCACTCGGAACCACCTGCACGCTTCGCAGCAATTGCTACCTTCGTGCGATGGCTGATCATCTCACGTTCTTTTTCCGCTACTGCTGCCATTATGTGGAACTGGAAGTTATCTGCATGCGGCATATCACATGCCTTGATTGGCACGTTGCGCTTCAACAGCCCCGATATGAAATGCACATCTCGTGACAAGCGGTCGAGTTTGGCAATGACCAGTACGGCATTGCGCTGCTTTGCTACGTCCAGCGCTTTCTCTAGTTCGGGTCTGTCATCGCGCTTGCCAGATTCTACCTCTGTGAACTCGGCGATGATTTCCTGTCCGTGTGCTAATTGCCGAACTGCTGCGCGCTGCGCTTCGAGACCTAAGCCGGACTTTCCCTGCATAGTTGTGGAAACGCGATAGTATGCGACGTATTTCATGATGACCTCAGACAGTGAACGTGCGTTCATTGTCTGCTGCCAAACAAAGTGAAGGGCGAGCGCAAAGATCGGTTGCCCTTCGATGCAAAAGGCACAAAATGCTTCACTCTTCGGATTTTATCGTGTGGTTATGGTGATTACTGGTATCTGGTGTTGATTATGTGAAGTCTGCAAATGCTTTGCTGATACCTCGCTGATAGACTTCAATACACTTTATCATCACGTTCAATTTCGATTGCTACCGGCAACCGTAAATGAGGCTCAATCATCGCTTCTATCTTTTTCGAAGACAGATCATCGTATAATTGCATCTCTATTTCATGAACTTCGTCAATCAGTTTGTGCTGAGTTTCGACTTCATCCTTTTTCAACATTCTCTCGTTTGCCCTTGTGGCAAGTCTCTCGATGCGCAATTGCCTTCGCAAAGCGTTAGAGGACTTTTTCGACACATCAGCAAGCCAGCCTGACACATCATCCCCAAATACGAACCTTGCAGTCTCAGCGGCATCTCTTATTTTCCGCATTAATTCCCGTGTCACCGAACCTTCCGTGTGCAGTTCGTAGGCAATATCATTCAATTGGTTGTAGACGTGGATGCGCTTTTCAAAGAGAGCAAGTTGATAGTTGGCCTTCGCACTTGCAAGCGCGATACGCGTTTGTTCTTCTGCGGCGGCTGCTTGCTTGTCCATCACTACGCGTGACGCCGCGAATTCTCCCCGGGTCAGCGCCAGTTCCTGCCGCTGAATCAACACAGCGGCGACCAGCCAAAGGAAGGCAAGCGGAGCGAACAAACCACTAAGCGTGTCTCCCAGAAAGTTCATCTTCAGGTGTTCAGCCCACTCACCCGGAGTTGCCCTCATAGTATCGTGCGCGGACCACAAGGCCACGACATAGGCGACCGTCAAAACGAGCACGAGCCCCGCCCAGTCAACCGAGCGCCTTTTATGGTCTGTATCCATGATTTGCCTTTGAAACTGTCGAGGGGTCGTTTTCTAGTGGCCTTAAGCCGTGAAGTTCAGCAACTGCTTTTGCATGAACTCGTTACATTTCATTCCGTATTTGATATCGACATAGTTATGGTGGGATGAATTACCATTGGCCGAATAGAGCCCAACGATCTTTCTCTTTAACTTGACCTCAATATCATTGGTGAGCCCAAACCCCGTTGAGTAAACGCTCGTGTAATAGGGTTTGTTGTCGGGCAAACCTGCGTCCAACAGTTCCATGTTCTGATTTGCAAAGGCGAATCCAAGGAATACGATGTTTCGTGCGTCCTTAATGGCACCCTTGATGTGGTCCACAAGAGATCGATCCTCGACGGTTTCGGACCACGTTATCAGATTGTTTGCGACGTGATACAGATCGGCGTTTGCGAGCGGCGTTCCGTATGCGATCTGACTTAGACGCCCTAGCGATCCGTACGGATGAATTATGTTTATGCTCTCGACTATCTTCCTTGCATATTTCCTGTCGATGCCGCGATAGGCTCTTTGTATGGCGTACTCCAAGTAGTGCTCAATGCACCGATCATAATTGAAGCAGATGATCGTTATGTTGTCGCCAATCGTTTCAACATCATTCGCCCTAACACCCTCGAACAGTGCCCGAGCAAACGTGGATATCCAGGTGTCCTGAACATTGCTCCAATTGATGCCATCGCCTTCATGTCCCTTGGGTGGAACTAATTTCGATTTTCCTTCGGCATCCAAGATGGCGTGGGCGATCTGAATCTTTCCGAGTTCCGCTATCATCGAGTCCTCGCTATAGCGGTTTATGTACTCGTCGATTGACCCTGCTGTCTCAACACCCAAATTGATATCGCCAAAGGCGCGGAACGCCTTCTCCAGCATATGCTGGTCGCGCTCGTACTTGCCGTAAACGGTCTCGTAAATTTTGCGGTTGCCCTTCGACGGAAATCGTCCGTGCTCGAAGTAGAAGTGGCTGTTATCGCGTATCTGCTCCAACAGGTTCCAGCCCACCGGCAGGCCGAACTCATTGCTGGCTCCCGCGCCAACGACAAATACCGTGTTATCCTCGTACATAGCGCCCCGACTGGATCAGATTCCGTTTTCGTGAGTTGGCGAGCCTGTAGAATCCTACAATTTCGAACTCGCCGTGCCGCAACTATAACTGGCGCACTGATTCACGGAAGGGCTTGCAGATGGAATTCACGCTTTGGGCATATCAGGTGACGCCGCCTTACGACGACACCCTGTACTTCGCGGAGAATGAGGCTGACTGCCGACGCGCTGCGCTTGAGCAACGTGCTGAATTGAAGGCAAACGACCCCGAAGACTACGAGGAACTAGGCGCGATGGCTCTGTACGAGTTTGTGTTTCGTTCCATGGGTGCCGCCGACCTCGTTGCCGTCTTAAATGACGACGCATCGATTATCGAGGCGTGTGCGGTGGAGCGGAAACTTGTGGGGCTGATCGCGGACTAGCCAACTCGTGCGGTCATCAGTCAATTTTATCGCATATGCCTACTGTGATCGCTGGCGTATTCGTATTGTGGTCGGGATCCATATAACCGCCATCGTATGCGATCTGGAACTTCCTCGTTCCCAAGTTGAACCAATAATTGTAGGCAACTTGAGTGCAGCGGATCGCACGTCCTGTTGCCATGACGATATCTTTGGAACTCCCCCAATCTGAGCAGATTTCGCCATCCCCCGCTTCACCAAACTTTTTCACTCGCACGTCGTAAAGCCGGTACATTGAGTCCAGCAATTCATATTTGCCGGTCTTACCTGTAAACTTCACTTTTAGGAGCACCGCATCGTTCTCGGTATTGAATGAAACGGACTTCCATTGGTTTGTCGTTTGGTCGAAACGGATGCCAGCACTCGCCGTCGCCTTGCACAAGTACGAGCCGGAAAGGTCCGGTGGAAGGGTATCGCCGGCAACGGCTGAAGACGCGCCAATTAATAGCGCGACGCTTGGCAGTGTTCGCATTTAGGAAGCCCCCCAATTACCCAGCGAACCTACTACAGGGCAGAGCCACCCTGCAACTTGAACAGCATTGCCTCTTTCGCGTCCTCGAACAGGTAGAAATGCTCTTCCGTGCATGGGAGCGACCACGCGATTACCCTGTGTTTGCAGTTGGCATCGATCCAGTCCACAGCCTCATATGCGGCTAGGCTCGGGTAAACCATGTACGTGCCCGACATCGTGAATGCGCCGTTCAGCGCGTGCGTTGCCTTATTGCTGGCGTTGGCTCGGCACTCCGGGTGTTTGCGAGCGTAATCGTATTCGCGTGCCGTGTCGTTGCGCACGAACGTCCATGTGAAGCCGTTACCGCGGAATGGTGCCAGGTATTCCGGGTCGATCACTTGACCGATTGCGTCGAATAGTTCGGCCTCGCTATCTGCGAGCACGGTATGGCCGTTGATCTGGCAGTTATAGATGGTACCGGCTTGGTGGAGCCCGACATGACCGGGGATTGCTGCGCTGCTCATTACTCGCCTCCGTAGGTGATTTTGAACAGCACGGCTTGACGAGTGTCCTTGAATTGCAGTTGGACGCGTTGTGCGCGGTAGTCGTCGGGCGTGCAGGTCCACCCTTCAAGTGCGCCCTCCGCACGTGCTCTATGAAGCACGTTTACTGCGAAGCACGAGTAATTGTCCTGGCCGTGGTGATGGGTGCGCTCGATCATTGCTCACCCCCATGGACCAACTTGAACAACATGGCGTTGTCCCGTTGGGCTTCATCGAAAAACACCGTCAGAAGCAAACCGTCTCTAGCCGGATTTGGACCCACGCCGCTCAACGTTTCCGTGAACATGGAACGATCCGCTGCACCGGCTAGACGCGCTTGATGATAGATTTCGAGTGAGTCCGACCAATTATGAATCGGGATTTGAATTTCGATTGGATTTCTCATCATGATTACTCCTTGAGATTGTTGCTCAAGACTATTTATGTAACCACTTGCTCCGGCTTATTGGTTTGGCTTCTCGTCGCTCTTGATGATGTCCAACAGATCGCCTGCTGATGTTTGCTTTGGCAACTTCGGATTTGCTGCCCAACGATGCGCTAGTTTCAACACGCCTTCGGCCATATACATGCCGATCAATCCAACGCCGAAAGCCAGCCCCGGTGTCGCTGCTATTCCCACGTACAGGACGATAAGCGGGGTCAAATAGGTCGCGCATAGTGCGCCGACGACTACGTGACTAAGCAGTTCCCATGTCAGTTTCTTGTTCTGCACGATGGCGCGAACGAATGCACCGGCTAGGCCTGCAATGAAGTGAGTGGGATCAACACCGATGCTTGCGAAGAACGCAGATAGTGCTTTGAGGAACGCGACGATTGATTCAACCATGATGGGTTCTGCCTATGTTTGTGAACCCATCACAATGAGAGTCCTGCCATCCGTATTTAACGGGAAACAGGGAATTGGCTAGAAAATGACTAGCCGAGCAATTATCTACATTCTATTGTTCTCAACTAGATTTTCTTCCGCTTGCGTTAACAGCCCAGCGTGCTTAATTATTTTACTGTATTTTGTTATGATCGACTTTCCATCTTTGTTTGTGTTGGCGAACCGCTTTGAGTACTCGTCCGTCATAGCGGTGTGAGCCCACCTCTGATGCATGTTCTTTTCGCCCATGTTTCTCTGTGAATTCTCATTCATATAGGTGATGATCGTCTTCTTCGACACGGTAAGAAGTGTGTGCGCATAGTTTGTTATACTAACGAATTCCCCGCCGCCAATTTGAATATGAATGAACTGTAACTTCTTAACTTGCTCCCACAACCAACCGCTCTCTGTTATATGATCTATATTCTCACCGAGTATGTACCCGTAAATTAGTGGGTACATTATGCAGAGATGTATCTTTAAGTCGTATTGCCATACCGTCGTAATGCTCATGAGAACGTCTAGAGCAGCCTGAATCTCTCTGAGACTCATCCCCATTTGTTCAGAGGCTTGGGCAAGAAATTCACGTGCCTCCATTTGCCCGGGAGAAACACTCCAAAGGTTCTCCCTTGTTCCGCTTGCATCCAGCAGTGCACCGATTAATTGACGGTTGTTGGCTTCGGGCAGCGTGTAGGTTCTATTGAAAAACCTCTGAAGATACCGCTGACTGTCGAAACCTGCGCCATAAACACCTTTGATCGAATGCGCTAGTTGCTTTGTGTCGGTCGATATCAGAAACACTACGTTGTCTATATCGAACAGGTGCTTAATACGTTCAAGCATCGCAATTGCGTATGGAGGCCTGCATCGATCCAGTTCATCCACGAACACGAACAGCGGGAGATGTTTATTATTGCCGACGATCTCGTGTGCTCGTAACATCGCTGCCATGCTGTCTCGGAAGTTATCGAGGCTCTCTTTTGCCTCTTGGAAGTCCTTGATTCTTTTCGCAGCGAATGCGTCGATGATCTCGTCTGTGACTTCAGTAAGTTGGGCTTCCGCGCCGTCCGCCAGTTCCTTGACGAGCGCCGCATTGTCAGGCGTGTGTTTCTCAAAAAGTTCAATGATCTCGTCCGTCGATTCGCCGATTGCCCATTTGGAACCACGTTTCAGCCCGCCTTTCAGCCCCATCCAGAAGATCTTCGCAGCGTTGCTTTTCATAACCTCGTAGGCTTTCTTCAAGGCGGCAACATTCTTGCCTTTGCCACCGGCGGCTTTCTTGAAGAAACTTTCGATCTCGCTGATTACGGCTGTGTAGGGGTCGTCCGTGAAATCGCTCTTCCAAGCGTTGATGAAGACTGCCGGATGTTCCTTTGACAACTGCTGGAAGAACCGTTCCATGAAGAACGTCTTTCCGAATCCCCATTCGGCCTGCACATTGACGACATATGCGCCTTTAATCCCCGCTAACTGCCGCTCGTGAACACGACCAATCAGAAAGGCTCGAAGATACTCGGCCTTCTCCTGCCGACCGAGTTTGTCTTCGGCCCAAATTTCAGCGATATCGGTCACTTTGCGTCTCCCAGCAGCCACTTCGTCGCGCGATTACGGCAACATTCGTCGGAGAGTTGCAAGGGGCTCGCGAGTGCTAATCACAACCTGTAAAGGGCCATCTCCGCAGCGCGGCGATTGACGAGGCCTTGTAGGCGTTTGCCGCCAGCATTCACCCACTGCATCCAACTGCGCTCGATATCCGCGACGGGAGCCTTTGCGTTGATGCGCTTGAGCAGAGTGGACTTTGCAAGGTTCCCTTCCCCGAGATTGTAAGTCCAAGAGACGAGAGCGCCGCGTTGGTTCTCGGTGAGTTTTACCTTTACCAGTTTTGCGACCTGGGCTTCAAAATGGGCAAGGTCCACGAGAAGCAACCGCTCGGCCTCTGCTGCCGTGATCCGCTTCTTGCCGATGTCGGCGGGCTTGAGTGTCTTGGTGTGGCCGTAACCGATAGTTGCGACCCCGACTGCATCCGCGTAGCAGAGCAGTTTGCAGCCTTCGGAAATCTTGATCAGGTCAGTGGATGCTTTGTTTAACATCCGGTATTTACCGGATGGCGGCTTGACTCCCCTAGGAGTATGTTCCTAATTCGTTCTCATTTCCGCGAATGGAGAGGACCATGAAACACCCGCGAGGCATCGATTTGACACCGCCGTTCCGGCCCAAAGATTACACGGAGCACAATCCCTCGCAGTACCATACGATCAGAGGCATGGCAGAGTGGGAGGTGCTGGGCTGCAAGTGCGGGGCTTGCGGACACATCGGCTGGCTAAACAAAGAGACGGTGATGCGCGCTTTCGGAGATCAGTATCTGATGAACCTGCGCAACCGGCTGCGTTGCGAATGCGGCAACAAGGTTTATAGCGCGACATCGCAGATGACATAGCGAGCGACATCGCTGGTGACTGATTCTACGGCCACATTTAGGTAGTGACTGATCCGTTTCTTTTGATCAAGAGCGATGTCGCTGATCGATGTCGTGGAGCGACATCGGTCTGTTGATGCTGTGTTGGCTTTCATTTGTTTGATCGATGTCGCTGGCGCTGGTGGCCACTGTCGCTGAGTGCCGTTGCTCTGTGGCTGTTCGGCGTCGGAAGCTTTCGACATTCATCTCGAAGATGGTTGCATGGTGCACGAGCCTGTCGATGGCGGCGATGGTCATGGCTTTGTCGGGAAAGAGGCTATCCCAGGCTCCAAATGGCCGGTTTGCTGTAATCATGATGGATCGCCGTTCGTACCTGGCGGCAATGAGCTCGAACAGCACACTGGTCTCGGCTTGGTCCTTGTGAACGTAGGACAGGTCATCAAGGATGAGCAGATCGAATTTGTCGAGCTTGTCGATGGCGGCTGTCAATGCGAGTTCCTGCCGGGCCGTCTGGAGTTTTTGAACGAGATCGATGGTTCTCGTGAACAAAACCCGCAAGCCTTTTTCGACGAGAGCAGCACCGAGGGCCGCACTCAAGTGGGTCTTGCCTGATCCTGGCGGTCCAAACATAAGGATCGTGCCGCCTTTGGCGAGCCAGGCATCGCCTGCTGCCAGCGCCATGACATGAGCCTTTGAGATCATGGGAACGGCTGCGAAGTCGAAGCTGTCGAGGGTTTTTCCGGCTGGTAGCCGGGCCTCGGCGAGATGACGCTGGATGCGCCGTTGCACGCGCTCGGCCATCTCCAATTCGCAAAGCGTGGCCAACAGCCGTGCGGCCGGCCAGCCTTCGCGGTCGGCCCGTTGAGTGAGTTCAGACCAGAGGCGTGCGAAGGTGGGAAGCCGCAAGTTCGCCAGCATGAGCGGCAGTTTTGCGACATCGACGGATGAGGTGTTCATTGCATTGCTCCTGCTGTGAGAAGGCGGTCATAGTCGGCTGCTGTGGGCAGCACGACCTCGATGTCGGGGACGCTATTGCCGGCGACATCGAAGCGGGATTGCAAGGCGGCCAGATCGGGCAGCTTCCTTGCGTCGAGGATCATCTCCAATGCCAATGCGAGTTCGGCTTCGCATGCGCAGGAATGGGCAAGCCAGAGAAGGCCGACCATGGTTTTGCAGGCGGTGCGCTGATCGAGCCTCTTGTTCATGGCCTGCCAGGTCCGGGCAAAGGCGGCACGGGGAAACAACTGGTCGCGGTAAACGAGATTGGCCAGCGCTTGCGGCTTACGGCGAAGGCTGTGAATGACATGGCGGTAATCGACGACATGTGCGTGTTGGCCGCTCTTGCCACTGGACGGTGGACGTCCGCGCGGCAGGGTAAAGGCATGGCTGGATGCGAGATAACATTCCAGGCGATCGTCGTAGAGCCGGACCCGCAGGCGGTGGCCGATATAGGTGGAGGGGGCGGTATAGAAGACCCTGCGCAAGGTGAAGCCGCCAGACGACGTCACCACAACGACGGCATCATCGTAATCGGTGGTCTTGCGTTGCGGTAACGCCCTGAGATGATCCATCTCGACGGCCAGTTCCTGTCGGCGCAAGGCATTATGCCTGCTGATCTGCTCGGCGACGAAGCGGCGGTAGTCGTCGAGCGTGGCGAAGTCGTCCGAGCCGCGCAACAGCAACGCTTGTTCGAGCCTGTCCTTCAAATGACCATTGCGGCTTTCAATGCTGCCGTTTTCGTGGGCGACGCCGCGGTTGTTGCGGGTCGGCGTCATCTGGTAATGGGCGCAAAGTGCCTCGTAACGCCGGGTCAGGTCCTCTTGCGTCTCGTCGGCACGGTTGGTGAAAGCCGCCGACAACGAATCGCTGCGGTGCTCAATCGGACAAGCACCCAGGCTCCACAATGCGTTCTGCAGGCCGCTGGCCAGAGCAGTAAAACTCTCGCCGCCCAGAACGACTTCACCGTGTTCCCAGCCGCTGTAAACCAGAACGAAGTGGTACAGCCGATGGTCAAGTGGCACGCCGGCAATGGTCACGCCCAGCGACCGGCAGTCGGTAAAGTCTGACATGCCCTGGCGACCGGGTGGATGGTTCTGGCGGAAGATCACTTCCTGTTGCGGCCCATGGGCGGCTTTCCATTCCCGCACGCGCCGCTCAAGAGTGCGCCGTGCCGCTGTCAGCTCGCGCTCGGGGTAGCGCAGGCAAAGGTCACGCAGAATGGTCACCGGACGCAAGTTCGGCGCGCGCTCGAGAAGCGGAACCACCTCGCTTTCCCAGAGATCGGTGAAAGGATCGGGCCGACCGCCGCCGTGGCCGCGTTGCGCCTTTTTCTCGGAGGGAAGGCGCGGGTCTTTGTCGAGCCGAAAGGCGGTGCTGGCGCTAAAGCCAGACATCGCCGCGGCGGTTTCCCGAGGATGTTTTTTGTTCAATCTCATATACAGTCTCGCTTGCTGATCCGTGATCGGTTTGCCTGGCATCCAGGTCCTCTTCCTCGCAGTTGAAGATCCAGGACTTAAGGCAATCGTCGCGGCCGAAGGCGCGGAAAAATCCGCGCCGCGCGGGGCCAACCTACGGACGGGCTACGCCCATCCTCCGGTCGGCCCCGCGCGTCACCAGCGATGTCGCTGAGTAGTCAAGTGCGATGTCGCGCAGCAAAGGTTGGCAATACCGTGCTGATAGGCCGATTGCCGAGATAGCAAAAAAGTTTGAGATACTGGATGCCGTTCCAGAGTCTTGGGGCTAATTCGGTAACATAGGGAATAGGGGCAACAGTCGGAAGCCTGTTCCCTACGTTATAGGACGATAGCCGTCGGGCTTTTGTCCATTTTCATACAATTCAAGCCTTGAAAGGAGCCCCCCTATGGTGACTGCTATTATCGCTGCTGCGTGCGCGATATTTGGAACGACGATTGCAACGAAGATCGTTGAGGATATCTACAATTGGCTGAAGCCGCTCGTCGTGGCGAAGTTCAAGCGCCCCAAGCGGTATCGCATACTGTTCGTATAGGGCTGCGAATGGAGAAGCCCGAACGATGCCGGGCTTCTCCATTTGTTCAAGATATGCGCAAATCGCTTTGTACGTCAGTGAATATCCGTCTGAAAATTAGCGAATATCTCCCCGATCAACTTTGTACTCGATGCATTACCATACCTACGCTGATCATTCACGATCCCGAGTTTCTTCAATCTAATTTCCGTAGCCTGTTTCGAAACACGAAAATATTGCGATAGGTCTGTGAGAAGTTCATTGTACGGTTGATAGTTCCAAGGCTTATCGTCGACGTAGACATAGCCAAAGCCAATGTCGCGCATTTTAAGTCTTCTACAGCCAACCTCGGCAGCGAGACGGAAGACTCGGTCGGGTAGGATTATCTCCGACGCGAATAGGTTAGCCTGCAACTCTAGCCGCGTGAAATCGAACCGTTCTGCCGTCTCCACATCTACCAACAGGTCCCGCTCGATTACCGTCTCTGAGCGCAGATACGTTCCGTGCCCCAGGCAGAAATGGCCGATTTCATGACCGATGGTGAAACGTTCTCGAAAGTCGTTGTGATGTTCATTGATCTCAATTGAGTGCCGGTCGAAGTTAGCCGAACCCAAAATCAAGGTGCCATCCTCATCGAAAACAGTTGTTCGACTGGACTTCAGGTCTAGGGACATTGCCTCGCATACCTTCCGGAGATCAACGGCACCCTCCTTATAGCCGATCCCTTCCAAGATTTCGGTGGCGAAGGCCCTAATGTCTTCCGTGGACATATACGGCACCGAAACTCTGTCGCTGCCACCCGATGATTTCTCGGCAGGGTCCTGTTCAAAGTACTCCAGCAATTGACCCATGCTGTTGAAAAATTTCCCGTCAAAATAGGCCGAAAACTTCAACGACTTGACGCGATGTCCCTCCTCAAAAATCTGCGATTTTACGAAGGCACTTTCGACGGAGTACCGATGACGACGCTCTGCCACCACATCCGCTCCGGACTCGCTGAACTTCACGATGCCCATTGACCTGCTTCTAGCAATGTTTTCCGCGCCGGATTGCAAGCGCGACGACACGACGAGAATGCCTTTCACGGAATGCCCGAAAATCCGGCCCATCTTGTCTGAGAAATCCGTCACCCGACTTTCGGGAATACCGGACTTATAGTTCTTGCATTCAAACACGACGTGGGAATGCGGCGTCTCTGCGCCCTCCCGGTAAACCTCTATGACAACGTCAAATTCGACCGGCTTCTTCCTCTGTGGGCAATCATACTTTGGCTTCTTGCGAATCCTGCACAGTTCTGACGGATACAAGCCGTAGACGCGACCTCCGCGCTCTTGCTGTTCGATGAGATAATCGAACAGCGCGTCTTCAAGTTTATTGCCCTTGGCAGTGGTATTCACGAGTGGTCCCCGACCATAACAACCGACTCGGGATCATCCGTCATTTTTCTAATTTCCGCTATTTCTAAGTGCCGATGGGCAATTGGCACTCCCACCTACAATTGAACACCGCTGTCGATGTCGGTGAACTCGATTGAGCCGCAACCCGACAGGCGACGCCCCTTCGACAATTCCGCAATTAGATTTGGCAGATGGCGCAGTTGGCCTTCTGAGAAGTCGTTACGACCGGCGACTTTGTCATCGTAGAGTTCGACTACGAAATCTTCCCATGTCTGCGTGCGACCTGTGCCACGCTTCGCACTGGACGCGCTAAGCATGATGCTGGCATCCGCCTGGAATGCCTTGTGTATCGTGGTGAGTTCACGCAGCAGCAGATCGAGCCAGTTGCGATCCTTCTTCGTGAATTCCATGAATGCGCTTGTGCTGTTGCGCTTTATCTTGCGTTTGTAGGAAATGCGCGTGACCGGCTTTGCCATAAGATCGGCAAGCGGATCGAGGCTCTTAACTGCGGGCGAGACCTTTGCGGCTTCGAATAGGTTCTCAAAAATGCTTTCGTTTGCAAATTCCATTTTCTTTACTCCTTACTGAAATGAATTTGATTATTTGAACCAACTACGCTTTTGCGCTTTACCACACTGGATTTGAGACAGGTTCCATGCACTTTCCATTGCTCGCTGATGCTCTGCCATGATCTTCTCCTTGTCACGGCGAGTAAGAACACGCTCAAGAGCCTCTTCAATGACAGCATTCGATTGACGCCATATCGCATTTGTCTGTTCCGTCTGCGCAGCATCATATTCGGCTAGCAACTTGTGGCGGCCTTCATTATTCTCTGCAATGCCTTTGAGTAAGTTTATCGCCTTTGTAATGGCATTCTCGGCGTCTTTGATCGCTTTTATAAGTTCTGCATTGTCGCTCATTAGTAAGTTCTCCTTTTCTAGTATGTATTCTATTTATGCCTTGGCCTTCTTATTGGTGAAATATCTGCGCAATCCCTCTGAAATCTTTTTGCCATCTTCTGGGTTGCGCTTTTTTCCTGCCTTGCCAGCGCTAATTGCTGCTTTGGCTTCTTCTGTACGGGGAACACCGCGCTTTGCTGCTGCGATCTTCTCGCGGACTTCCTGCGGCTTTGTCGTGCCGATTAGTCCGTGCGGTTTCTTTGGCTTGTCCATGTGGCCTCCTTGTTCTGGTATTTACTCAAGGAAGCAAAACCCGGCTTGTTAGGCCGGGTTCTGAGGTCATCCGTTTCTCGCCGCCCTAACTGCGGCCCAACGTGCCGTCGCGGCCTCGCTCTTGCGGGCCTTCGTTTCGTCACTATCTCGCACGCCGTTTCGGGCTTTTGCGATAGCCGCCCGTGTTGCCTCGCTGACTGATTTCCCCCGGTTGCCTTCACCGATCTTGCGGCGGGTCTCATCGGAATGGCGCTGTCCGGTGCGCGCCTTGCGGATCTTCTCTATCGTCTCTTTGCTATGGGCCATTTTGTTTTTCCTTCTTATTGGGCTCTACGGGCCAGCATTGCGGCCCGGATTTTCGCCTTTGTCTCTTCCGACATTTTACGACCTCGCTTGGCCTCGGCCATCTTCTGGCGAGTTTCGTCCGAATGGGTCGTGCCGCGCTTCGCCTCGGACATCTTGGCCTTGGTCTCATCGCTATGCGTGGTGCCGATTTTCTTGGCTCGGATTTTCGACTTGCTCTCTTCACTATGCGTGTCACCGGCTTTGAACTGGTTCACGCGCTTGCTGTCTTCGGCATTGATGAAGGCCGCATTGGCGAAGTTCATCACGCGAGTTTCGTAGGCCTCGCTGGACTTCCACGAGAGCACGTAACGGCTCTTGCAGCGGAAGAAGGAATCGACCGTTCCCTTCTTGATCGCCTTGCGGATGGTGTTCATGCGGCTCGGCGTGATGAGCGCAATAAACTCTGCGAATGTCAGTTGGAAATCGACACCCTCGTTAATCTGGTAACGACGGGCAGCGTCGTATCGCCATGCGAGTACATCCAGGAGTTCGGGCTCAACGCTTGGAGAATGTCCGCTTCTGATGCTATCAAGAAATTGACGAACGGATGGGTGATCTTGTAGGTTCATCTTATAGGCCTCTGTTTGTTGTTGTTATAGGCTGGGAAACGCAAAGCAGTACGCGTCTAACCTTCTGGTTATATTTATACTGGAGCAGGTTTTCAAAAAGCAATATTTAAATTACTCGATGAAAAAACCCGGACTGCCGTTTGACAATCCGGGTCACTGCTTTGGAGTTGAAGACGGGCCTATTCGCCTTCAAGAGTATTTACTTCCTACCAGGAAATATGGCGCCTGTTCGTTGAAGTTAATTTATTACACCCATAAGATAATACAGGCATTACACTGACAGATATGAAGTTAATTAATAACATCCATATATTATTATATAATATATGTACGTCATCACTTAACCCCATTTCTATCAGCGCAAAGCGCTGGCGACTGCGTCTCGCTTCGCGTTCTTTCGTTGGCACTCAAGACCCGCTCACTCGACTTGGCGCGGTCGCTTTCGCTCCTTCCCGTTTGGGAAGTCCCATTCGGGACACAGGCATAGCCGTTGGGTTCAAGGGTCTCCGACGGGTGGTCGCTCCGCTCCTGATTGCCATTTGGGTTTGGTCGCTACGCTCCGCGTTCCCGCTTCGGGGTTTTGGGGTCATTGGCATAGCCGTTGGGTTTATCGAGAAAGATGGGCGCGACAATCCGACGAGCCACCAGCGTCAACGGATCGCACAGGAACACGTCACAGAGCGCCATCCGCTGCGTCCGCGACCATCCGTGCAGCATAACGCGCTGTATCGTCCTGGCGCTCTATGAGGCTCTATGGGCTTGCCGTCGCTGCGTGTTTCCGATCTGACCTAGCCATAACGGGTCGCTTCGCTTCGCGTCGATATCTTTTTGCAAGCCCCTAACTAGACCGGACGCAGGAGTGTCCGACTGCTCAGCCCGGAGGACAATAAGGTTCTCCGGGCATTTCTTTATCGCCCTACGGGATCGCACGGCTGCATAATACGAGTATGGAAAAAGACATTACCGATAGAATCAAAAAGAAGTTTCTGGAATACCGGAACTACCGGAGCAGCCGCCAAGGCGATCCGTGGGAAATCACACAAGCCGAATGGGTCGAGTTTTTCACCTCATCCGAAGCGCGATCCGATGTCGTATTAAAACCACGCGGACTTGGCCGCATCTATCGACACGACGAGGCTTTGCCGTGGAGCATCGACAACCTCGCAATCTCAGACAAGCAAATCCGTAAGGGTACTCATCACCAGTACGGGATTGAAAGAGAAGCCGACGCAACACTTAGCAGGGCATTCGACCGTTTCGCCATTGAGGAAACCCAAAACAGCACGAGAACGCTAACACGCAAGCAGTGGATCGCAGAACTCCAGGAATTGAGGCGGAATCTGTAAATACACTGTGAGAGCAATCCTTCCTCCAAACTAGCCGCTCTCACTCGCATCCCATTGGGCCTTACTCCACTCAATGGTTGATTCAGGAAGCCCACTTGGTTTGCTCATTGCCAAGTGGGCTTTTCCATACGCATTAAGCATATATTTTTTAAGTAAATTGCCCTTGGCAACGCGCGGCAATACACGTTAGCATTGCATAGCAGCAGGGGGTTATACCGATTATGTTTGGAATGATTGCGCCGGAAACGGCGCTCTTGATACTGATTACGTTAGTTGCTGTTCTGATACTGGTTGTCACTGATGTTAGTGGTCGACTCAATGCGCAAGCAAAGGCAATCAATGCAATGTCGGAGAAAATGGAAACGCAACAGGAAGCGATATCGGAATTTGCAATACTGAAACTGGAAGTTATCGATCCACTCGAACGGTTCATGGATCGTCACGATCCAACACTTCGACGGATACAGAAGGATCGAGACAGGCAGGAACTAATAGATGAATGGAATGAAAGCGGTCACTGGCCGAACAATCCAGAGGAAATCCTGAAACAGTACGATTGAAACGGAGGCGAACATGGAAATTTTTGGATACCTGATCGGCGCTGGTCTGCTCGTTCTGGCAATTCGCGCTTGGTTCGTATTGGGCAAGATCAGCGACTATCTCACAGCGGCCAATATCGAACTGACGAACAAGCGCATTGATCGCAACGCCCGTCTTTGAAACAGAAAAAGCCCCGGACGAACCGGGGCTTTTCCATGAGCGGCTGACCTAGAGCGGGTCTACAATGCGTCGTGCAGCCCTTGCAGCAGCCGTCCACACGCTCAATGGCTTGTCTGTGTAAAAGTGCAAGTCACGCTCGACACGCAAGCCAGCGGGACCTCTGATGTCTTGTAGTTCCTGCACGCTGACGTAGCCGAGTTCAGGTTCGCCATGACCGACGTCACAGAGGCCAAAGCAGCGACCGTCAGGCTCCATCTCCGTGATGATCCAAGTTGCGTTCGCCCAAGGAGTGAACCACTTGACGACCGGGATATGATCGGTGTCGCGTGCAGTCACGTTGTTGAGGATTAGTTGGGCGCGGATTTCCTTCGTAAGCAGTTGCATATCAATTCACCGACTTCATGCCATAAACTTCGATCTCGTACCGCGTTTCGTTGCAACGCCGCCAAGCGCGCCATGCTGCAACACTCGGAAACTCGCGATCGAATCGCTCACCAGCGAACTGCCCCCATACGCGAAACGGGGTGTTGTGTTCGTTTGTTTGCATCTGGATAACTCCTATAAGTTGTTGTCTACAACTCAGAGTTATTGCCAGTTGGATCAAAGGGCGAGCGGTATATTCCAGAATTCTGAAATACCTACATTCATGCTCTGTTAACCGTGAACCGTTACCCTTTGTTAGCGTCAGCCTAAAGCAAGGTGAAGCATGTATGAAGGGGAAAGCACGTAAAAACAAACGCTTAGCACATACCTGTGCAGTGTATGTAATGCGCGCTAGACTAACGCTTTTCTTCTAATTTTTGCGACGTGTGCCGTTCCGGATCGCCGGCAATGGCGATCATGTTTTGCGTGCAGGGAATTATCGTGACGGATCGCTTTCGTGAGTTGGAAAGGCCACAGACTGGCCGCTTGAAGGACGTCGTCCTGATGGCGACCGTCACCGGTTTCGAAAGCCTGCGTTTTCCCCGCAAGTCCGACATGAAGCAATTTGCCGAGCTGTTCGAGCCGCTCTTCCTTGGTTCCAGCAACGAAGCCCGCCGGCAGGCTGCAGCCGCCCTTTCGCAATGCCAGCAAATTCCAGAGACAGTCGCAGCGCTGATCGGCGGTATGCCGATCGCCATCGCGGCAATTTTCCTGACCCGTTCGAAGGCGATCGCGGACCGGACGCTGATAACGATCATCCGTGAGCGCGGGCCGGAACATGCCGCCGCCATTGGCCGCCGCCCGAACCTCTCTCCGCTCGTCGTCGATGCGCTCGTCGAACATCACAACCCGCCGGGACTGGCAGCGCGCAGCAGCGCCGTGAAAGCGGCAGCAGCAGAGCAAGCGAGCCAGGAAGACGAAGCCGCTTCATTGCGTACAGCGCGCGAAGAGGCGCTTCGCCGCGAGATCAAGGCGCTCGCTGGCGCCCGTCCGCAAAATATTCCACAGGCGCCGTCGTCCGCGACGATGACAGACGTACATGCCGCTCTGCTCGTGCGTTTTGCGAGGAGCGGCGAGATTATCCTGTTCTCGCGTCTCCTCGGTCAGGCGCTCGGCACCAGGGATGCGCAGGTCGAGCGCATCCTGCTCGATATTTCCGGACAACTGCTGGCAACGAGCCTGGTCGCACTCGACGTCGATGTGGCCGATGCCGGCTTCGTGCTTCAGGCCCTCTATCCACACCTTCGCGAGCCCTTTGGCGAAACCAGCCATGCCGCCGCCTTGATTGGCGCCATGGACCGCACCTCCTGTCGCGCGCAGCTCGATGCCTGGCTCGAGGCGGCAGCCGAAGACGCGGCGCCCGCGGCAAGGCACGAAGCCTATTTTGCCGAAAATACTGCAAACGACACGCGCCACGTCGGCCCGCGCAAAGTTGCAGCAACGTCCGTCAACGGCCAGCCGCAGCGACTATTTGGCCGCCGCCGCGGCTGACACATGCTGCCGTTCATGCGGGCATGTCTCGCAACTTCGGCGATCGAGCCGACCTCCCCGCCCTAGAAAAGCTGCTTCATCGCGTCGATGATCCAGCTCCACTCACGACCGGTCGGAGCCTGCGGCGCCTGCCCCTGCAACACCGCCATCAATTCCTGGTAACGCGCCGAACGGGCGTGGTGCTTGCAGTACTGTTCGAGCTGCCAATCCAGGAAAACCTGATCCGGAGCCCGCTTCATCGCCCTTGCCGACTGCGCCAGCCAATCGGCAGCGACCTCTCTGCCGAGGGCCGACTGGGGCCCCAGGCCATGGTCGATCGCCGCTCTCACCCGCGCAAAGGTGGCATCGGCGGCTTGAGCGTAGGCGGCGGGATCGAACTCCTGCGTCCACAGGTCCGACATGTGGGCGCGCATCTCGGCGGCATAGGCCTTGTCCGACAGCATCTCCATCAGTTCCGCCCAGGCGTCGACTTGTTCGGCTGTCGGGTCGTCCGGCAGGTCCGGCGTACCGGCATCCATCATTTTCGTCTTCCACGCCGCATCCATCGGCGCGCCGCCGGCGACGTCATCATAGAAACGCTCGAGCGCGGCACGAAATTCCGTCTTTGAAATCCTGGTCACGGTCCACAATCTCCTGAGATCCGTTGGGGAGGGTTCATGGATCCTCAAAGCCATTCTCAAGGCCGTGGCGATCCGGCGCTTTGACCGGATTTCCGTTTCGAGCGTTCGAAGCCGCAAAGCCAGAACGTCGGTAAACGAGGTTCGGTTGGCCAGGATCTTGCGGATGTCCGCGAGGCTGACGCCCGCTTCACGCAAGGCAAGAACGAGGTCCAGCCGCGCCAGGTCGGCCCCGGAATACATACGGTAACCGCTCTCCGTCCGTGTGGACGGTGGCAGCAACCCCTTGTCCGAGTAAAACCGAAGCCGCCGGACCGGTACGCCGCTCAGCTTCGAAACTTCGCCTATCGAAAAGATTTGATCGTCCATAAACGCGTCCTACGGCCTCCACCAAGTGGAGAGTCAAGCAGGTCGGCGCATTCGGCAAGACGGCGTCAGGGCCGGCCTTTTCCATCTTCGGCAACGACCTCGAACAGATCGCCGCGGTCGTCCAGCTCGATCTCCACGATCCAGCAATCCGGATCGAAGCGGATCTCGCTTGCAAGCGCCGCGTCGACCTGCTCAGCGTCGCTGTCGCTGAGCCGCACTTCGAACTTGCGGCCGAGATCAATCTCGTCGGCGAAGAAATTCTGCGGCGCCGGGGCAAAGAGCGTCTCGGTGCCCAAACGCGTCCGCTGGCGAATGAAGATCGCGCCGGCGTCCTCTGCTCCCTTGCGCAGCACCGCGGCATAGCCGCCAAGCGAAAACGCACGACGCAGCAGGGACGAGACGAAGATGTGGGACTTCAGGCGCATCGGAGGCTGATACACGCGCGGAGCGAAGGAGGCAAACCGCAGCTGGGCGACGACAGGCGCGAGCGTGCATTAAATGCATCAGAGCGCGCCGATTTCCTTGAGCTTCTTCAGCACCTGGGGATTGGGTTCGCCGGTCTGTGGCAGGCGGTAGTGCTTTTCGAAGTGGCGAATAGCTGCCCGCGTCTGTTCTCCGGCAACACCGTCGACCGCCACGTCCGCATAGGCGAGGTTGCTGAGACCCTTCTGGATGTTCAGCACCAGTTCGCTCGATACCGGAATTTCCGCGCGCGGAACGAAGGTGCTTTCCTTCTCGGCCGAGCGGATGGCCGCAGCGACCGGATCGATTTCCACGCCCCCGCCCTTCGTTTCGGAAAGCGGCCGTCCAGCCGGAACCGCGGCGGCCTTTTCAGCCGGTGCAGACTTCAAGGCCTGCAGCAGCTCGACGCTCGCCGCGCCGGTTCCCGTGCGACCCGCTCGCTCCTCGAACCTCAGGATCGCGGCTGCCGTGCGCGGACCGCTCCGTCCGTCCGGCGCGCCGTCATAAAGGCCGATCCGGCCCAATTCCTTCTGGATCTCGGAGACAAGCTTCGACTGCGCCGGATCCGGCACGCTCGCGACCCGTTCGGGCGACGGCTTTTCCGACGCCACGTCCGCGGAGGCAGACGCGATCACATCCTCAACGTTTTCAGCCTTTGCCTCACCCTCGCGCTCGATAACGAAGGTGGTCACCTTTCGCGGCTCGATCTCCTCGCCCTTGGCGATGGCGATTCGCTGCGCCGTTTCGGCGCTGACTAGCGGGACGCGGGTGCGCAACAGCGGCGACGGGTGCGTGCCGTGCTGATACCACATGGCATTGGCCGCAACGAAGGAGAACACGACGAGGAAGGCGGCCGAGCCACCGGACACCAACGGATGGCGCGCCATCAGACGACCGGCAAGCCCAGCACCCCGTCCGGCAAGGACCAGCCCGCGCACGGCCAGGCCGGGCGTTTGCCGCGCAGCCTTTTTCCGGTCAGGCTGTTTTCGCTTGCGCGGTACCATATCCCCGTTCCTCGTTCAAGCTTTTCCCCTCGAACCGCCCCCCTTCGGCGGCCGGGGCGACATCACAATCCTTCAGGCGCGGTGGAAATTCCACCGTCACCGGCGTACGCGCTTCTTCCTGCTCCGCGCAGGCGATACCGGAGCCATCACGCGGCAGCGTGACGACGATGACGGTACCCTCGCCTTCGCGGCTACGGATGGAAAGCTCTCCGCCGTGCAACGCAACCAGACCCTTGACCAGCGAGAGGCCAAGGCCGGTGCCTTCGTAGCGGCGGGTATAATCGTTCTGGATCTGGACAAAAGGTTGACCAAGCAGCGCCAGCTTGTCGGCCGCAATCCCGATGCCGGTATCGCTGACGGAAAGCTTCAGCATCGCGCCGTCGGCCTCCGCATCGATCGTGACGACGCCGCCCTGATCGGTGAACTTGATGGCATTGCCGACCAGATTGATGAGGATCTGCTGGAAGGCGCGCTGGTCTGCGTTGATCTCGCCGATGCCGCGGGTGATGCGGCTTGCAAGCTTCACGCCCTTTTCCGTGGCCTGGTGCGACAACATCGCCTCGCAGGCGGAAACGGCTTCGGCCACACCGAAGGGCTCGGGCATCAGCTCGTAGCGACCGGCTTCGATCTTACTCATGTCGAGCATGGTGTTGACGACGGAAAGCAGGTGCTCGCCGGACTTATGGATCAGGCCCACATATTCGCGCTGGCGATCGTTCTCGAGCTTGCCGAAATACTCGCCGGCAAGCACGTCGGAAAAGCCGAGAATGGCGTTGAGCGGCGTGCGCAGTTCGTGGCTGACGGCGGCAAGGAAGCGCGTCTTGGCATCGTTTGCCGATACCGCCTCGGCCGTTCTGGCCGCAGCTTCGGCGCGCAGGCCCGCTTCTTGCGAGACATCACGCGACTGAGCGAGGATCGCGACCAGCCGGCCATTGTCGTCGCGCAGCGGCGCCAGCTCACAGGACATATAGACGAACTGTTCGCCTTCGATCGGCAGCGTGCGCCGCTCGATGCGGATGTCGACCGTCGCCCGGTCGCCGCCCTGGCGAAGAATGTCGATCGCGCTCAGGAAGGTGATGCGATCGGATATGTGGATCTGCTCGATGAAACCGCGGCCCGCTGGATCGCGCATCAGGGTCAGATGCTCGGCCGCGTCGCGGCCGTGGACGGAAAGCACGTTGCCGCGCAGATCATGCACAGTCACAAGGCCCGCAAAGAGGTCATAGGCGGCAGACAGATCCGGAACGACCGGCTCCAATGGCGGTGCCACCTCTTCCGGCGCGCGGCCACGAACAATCGCGCCGGCAGCCGCAAGCAGCGAGGCCGAGGCCCAAAGAGCGGTGCCCAAAGGAAGAGCCGAAGACACGGGCATGGCGAGCGACAGGGCGAGCGGCACCACCGGCAGGGCCGTCAGGGAAACCGCTGCCAGCGTGCGCAAACGCTTCGCATGGCGGAGATCGGCCGGCGAAGACGCCTCACGACGGGGAAGCCACAGGGCCGCGACCTCGTCCACACGGGACGTCCATCTGCCAGCCATGTTACGCAATACGCTCACG
Organism: Ensifer sp. SL37; assembly: GCF_026672675.1. Taxonomy (NCBI): domain Bacteria; kingdom Pseudomonadati; phylum Pseudomonadota; class Alphaproteobacteria; order Hyphomicrobiales; family Rhizobiaceae; genus Ensifer; species Ensifer sp. SL37. Next base: position 382,324 of record NZ_JAPPRN010000006.1, read on the forward strand.
CTTTACCCTGCTACATTTGTTGTTCTTGCGAGGCCGACGCTCTCTGTTTTCACGACCCTTTGGATCGAGACTCAAGCCGCCTCGTGACATGTCGGAATCTCGCATCCCCGGCTTAATGAAAGAATAAACGCGGCCGTGCCGGAACCGTGCGAAACGGTCGAAAAATCCCGTTTTGAGCCAAATCGGGCGACCTTCATTTCTTGTGGTTAATGGGGCGTAAGCAACGGATTTCTGTGCATTTTCTGCACTGTGTTAACGATTGTGGCGCGGCTTTTGGCGTGCGATTGCCGCGGCCTTCGGGGTTGCCGCGCCCGGCTCTGCCACGAACCTTAACGGCGAACGCTAAAATGCGACACAAATGCCCTGCAAATCGCCGGACACCGGCATTTCATTAAAATTTGAAGCAAATGCCGCTCGATTTCGAAAAGCCGTCTTGTGATTCCCGCCGTAATGTCGATCTCAACAAGGGGCCGGGCACCAAGAGAACGCCGGCAGGCTCCAAGGATTAGAAGGTGGCGTGAACGGGTATCAGGGGATACCACGGCGCTGCGGGATGTCGAAGGTGCAAAAGCCGGCTACAAGACTGGCGGGCCGCGGCAGCCGAACGAAGGATGGGCAGAACATGTGGTTTCTCATCAAGGCGACATTCTGGTTTTCGCTGGTACTGGTGTTGCTGCCGTTCCTCGACCCTTCGAGCGCGCAGAAACTCGAACACGCCCCGAAAGTAGAACTCGGCGACACCTTCTCTGCTGCCAATGAGGCGTTCCAATACATCAGCGCCATCTGCATCCAGAAGCCGGATGTCTGCCAGAAGGGTGCCGAAACCTTCGTTGCCCTCGGCCACCGAGCCCGCGAAGGCGCCCGCATCGCCTACGAATTCCTCGACACACAGTTTGCCGAAACCGATGCCACGACGCCGGATGCCAAGGTGACGACCGGTACGGTCACGCCGGCTGCCGACGTGGCAGCTCCGGCGACCGAGGTCAGCACCCTCGACGCCGAACCGGTCTTCAAGCGCACCCCGGTTCCGGAAAAGCGCCTCGACCCCAAGGCTGCCGTTATCCAGTGACCGCGCCGCATCCTGCACATTCCTGACTTACTGCCTGACTTGCCGTCCCGTTGCGGCCGCCGCGAGGATCCCATCCCCTCGCGGCGTTTTCTTTTTTGCACCCGCAACCGCTGATTTTCTCGCCGCACAGCCACACGCAAGCCCTGCCTGCTTAGGTCCGCCGCACCGACGGCTGGAGGCAGACAATGCAGATTTATGGGCTTTTCTCGAACTCCAGCGTGACACGCCCGGCGGCGTCCGGCGCCGCCCCCGGCGCAGTTGGCGAAAGCAAGAGCCCTGCCTCGACCGCCCTGCTTCTTGGCCGCGATGACGAAAGTGCTGCGAACCGCGCCGCTGCCGCTAAAAAGAAGCTCGACGAAGCCAAGGAGCAGCTCCGCATGATCCGGTTCTTCGCATCGGACCCGGAAACGCTTGCAAGGCTCGCCAAGCAGCTTGCACAACAGCTCGGCACGGCCGCCCAGCAGCTGGCCGGCGCCGGCGACGGGGGAGCTGCAAGCGGCGTTGCATCCGCCTCGGCCGCAGCCGTGCTTGCCGATGCCGGCCCCGTGCAAGCAGATGCGTCCAGCGCGCAAACCGATGCCCCCGTGGCCGGCGGTGAGGCTGAGCCCTCTACGGAACGGACAAGCTTTGCCGAGCGTGCCTATCGCGAATTCGGCGGGGATGACGGCGGCTCCGATCCCGTGGCGAAGGCGGCAGCCGAACTCAAATCCGTTGCCGAACAAGTGAAGCAACTGCTGCGCAAGGCGGAGCAGGAATTACGCGCCAAGGGATCCGGCCGCGATGCGGATGAGGCCCGGACCGCCGGCCAGTCGCTTTCGGCCGCCACCGGCAGTATCGAGGGCGCTGGCGGCAACGTGACCGTTTCAATCAGTATCCCGACAAGCATCTCGGTCTGACCAAGAGATAGGTGCTCCGCATCCGTCGTATATTTGCCGGTTCTCAATGGCTCTGCCATCGCCTATATGAAGGCTGAAAGCCCGAGTGCGTGAAAGCGGCGGGCAAGAACAGGAATGAAAGTGTTCGCGGCAAGGACCGGCGAGCCTATAATCTCCCGACGAATGGACCGGACCATGACGAAGCTCGACCAGATCATCGACGATTTCGCCTTTCTTGAAGAATGGGAGGATCGCTATCGCTATGTGATCGAGCTCGGCAAAGCGCTGCCGGAAATGCCCGAGGCCAAGCGCACGCAGGAAAACAAGGTTCAGGGTTGTGCCAGCCAAGTCTGGCTCGTCACCAATGCGGGCGGCAATCCCGAGGATCCCGTCCTTAATTTCGAGGGCGAGTCCGACGCCCATATCGTGCGCGGGCTCGTCGCCATCGTGCTTGCCATCTACTCCGGCAAACATGCCTCCGACATCGCCCGGATCGATGCGATCGACACCTTCGGCAAGATCGGCCTCATCGAGCATCTGTCGACCCAGCGCGCCAACGGTCTGCGCTCGATGATCCGCCGCATCAAGAACGAGGCGGAGCTTCGCCTGGCGGCTTGAACAGCGCGGGGCCGGACGCACGACCTTCTCCATTGCCATCGAAACACAAAGGCCGGACACTCTGGTCCGGCCTTTGTGAACATGCCTATATCCGCCATGCGCGGAGCAATTGGGCCCGCGGGACGACCAGTCTTACTTGCCGCGACGCTTGCGGCGCTGGCCGAGACCCATTTCCTTGGCGAGGCGCGAACGTGCTTCCGCATAGGCGGGCGCAACCATCGGGTAATCGGTCGGCAGGTCCCACTTCTCGCGGTATTCTTCCGGCGACAGATTGTGGTGGGTCATCAGGTGGCGCTTCAGCGACTTGAAGGTGCCGCCGCATTCGAGGCAGGTGATCTGGTCGTCCTGAACGGACTTGCGGACCGATACGGCCGGCTTCGGCTTTTCGACGGGGATGACGACCGGCGCGGGAGCCGCCGTGTTGTTCAGCGCCGAATGCACATCTGCGATCAGCGTGGAAAGCTCGGCGACCGGAACCACATGATTGCTGACGTAAGCGGCAACGATTTCCGCCGTCAGCTCAACCAGAAGTTCATGGCTCGCGCCAAGCGCTGTTTCAGTCATTTCTTTCTCCTATCGGACTTAAGCACAACCCGAAACGGCGTTTCGGGGGAGGAACGCTTGCAAGAGCCGTCAGGAAGCCTTGGCTGCCTTGGGATGGACCATCAACGCGGCAAGGAGAAACACCGGCCGCGATATCAAGAGCTGGAATTTGATTATAAAACCTGCTGCCGAGTCACCGGTGACGACCGAACTCTCAAAGCAACAATCAGCATTCACAACTCAAGCTGGAATTTCAGATCAAAGTATTTTCCACGACGACACTTTACATTTACTCGATTAACATCGATGCGCGAAAAATCCAAACATAAATTTAGCGACACTTAGCAAGTTTATCTCCAAATTGCTAAAATGGCCACACTCGATCGTAATGTTCTGAAATACAGTTTCAGAACTGTCGTCGATCAGTCGCGACGCGGCTCTTCCTTTTGCGGAAGCTGATCTATGACAGACAGCTTTGTCAGCCTGTAACCTACCTGATGTGCGGCTTTTGCCAGGAGATGAGCCGAGATCGGCGCAGTCAGAACGAAGAAAAAGAAGCCTGCGAGCGCGCGAATCAAGATGGCCGGATCGAGAGAATGCACGCCTGCGGCCAGAAGCAACAGGCCCGATCCGATCGTGCCGGCCTTGGAAGCCGCATGCATGCGCGTATAGAGATCGGGGAAACGGATGATGCCGATCGCCGCCAGCAGCGAAAAGATCGCGCCGACGACCAACAGAACGGCGACCAGCAGGGTGACGGCAATATCGAGGACCGGGTTCATCGGCGTCCCCCCTTGCGCTTGCGCTGCGTCGATTTGCCTCTCGTCGCCGACGCGCGTTTGACCTGCACCGCGCCCCCTTCGACAGCCGCCCTCTCTGGCGAGAGGCCGCGCGCGAGGACGAAGCGGGCGAAGGCGACCGTTGCCAGGAAACCGACAAGGCCGAGCGCGATGGCAATGTCGATGTAAAGGTTGAAGCCGGTGCGGATGGCGACGACGGCGATGAGGCCGATGGCGATCGCCACCAGCATATCGAGGCCGAGCACCCGATCCGGCAATGTCGGGCCGCGGATGATGCGCCAGACCGTTATCAGAAGCGCTGCGGACAGGACGACAAACGCAAAGCCGGTGGCAAGGGCGAGGATCTGCGCCGACAGGGTCATTCGAAAGCCTCCTTGATCCGGCGCTCGAAGCCATTGGCGATATCGCGCCTGAGGCCGCCCGGATCGGCGCAGTCGAGCGCATGAACATAGAGCGTGCGGCGGTCGTCGGAGACGTCGACCGACAGCGTTCCCGGCGTCAGCGTGATGAGATTGGCCAGCAGCGCGATTTCGAAGTCGCTCTTGACCGTCAGCGGATAGGCGAAGATGCCGGGCTTCAACACCATCTTCGGCTGAATGACCAGCAAGGCGACCTTGGTCGCCGAAATTGCCAGTTCCTTGAAGAACAGCGCCGTCAGCAGGAAAAGCTTGATCGGGCGCACAGGGTAGGCAACGGGCTGAAGCTCGCGCCGGATGAGAAAGAGCGACAGTGCTCCGACGGCAAAACCGAGGATCAGGTTAGCCGGTGAGAAGCTGGCGCTGATGGCGCCCCAGATCGCCGTGAACACGAGATTGATGGTCAGGAACTTGGTCACGGGGCACCTCCCGGGAAGACCGAGTTCAGGTAGGCCGACGGCTCGGAAAGGCCTGCCGCTGCACTCTGAACCATGGCAAGCAACGGCTCCGGATAAAGACCGATCGCGAGCGCCAGCACAGTCAAGGCTGCAAGCGGCAGAAGTGCCGCCGGCGCGATCGTCGCAGACGCAGCGCCGCCCTCACCAGAGGCCGCATCACGCCAATAAGCGAGCAGGAAGAAGCGGCCGGTGACGATGGTCGTCAGGAAGCCGGTCAGAAGCAGGACGGCCGCCAGCCACCAGGCGCCGATATCGAGCGCCGCCTTGACCAGCATCACCTTGGGCCAGAAGCCGGAGAACGGCGGCAGGCCGGAGACGGCGAAGGCAAGCATGAGCGTCAGCGCCGCGAAACCGGCATGGCGGCGATAGAGGCCCGCCAGAGAGACAAGCGAGAAGCTGCCGCCGAGCCTCGCCGCGACACCGGACGCGAGATAAAGCGCGGTCATGACGAGCATCGAATGCAGCGCGTAGAAGATCGCGCCGCCGATGCCGCCCGGGCCGCCGACGGCGACACCCGCAAGGATCGAGCCGATGCCGGAGACGACGAGATAGCCGAGCATGCGGCGGAAATCCGTCTGCGCCAACGCGCCCAGAACGCCGACGAGCATCGTCAGCGCGCCGGCAATGGCGATGACGAAGCTCAGTTCTTCGCGCTCGACCGGCAGCAGCATGACGGTAACGCGGATCAAGGCGTAGATCCCGACCTTGGTAAGCAGACCGGCAAAGAGCGCTGACACGACCACGCGCGGCGTATGATAGGACGCCGGCAGCCAGAAGTTCACCGGAAAGGCAGCAGCCTTCATGCCGAAGGCAAGCACGAACAGCGCCGTCAGCGTCATCAGCGGCGCCGTACCCGCGAGCCCCTCGGCCTTGCGGGCAATGTCGGCCATGTTGAGCGTGCCGAAGCTCGCATAGAGATAGCCGGTCGTGATCAGGAACAGGGTCGTCGCGACCAGGTTGAGGAAGCCGTATTTCACCGCTCCGTCGATCTGTTCGCGTTCGGAGCCGAGCACGATCAGGCCGAAGGACGAGATCAGCAACACCTCGAACCAGACATAGAGATTGAAGATATCGCCGGTCAGAAAGGCGCCGGAGACGCCGGCCATCAGCAGCATCAGGAACGGATAGAAGCCGTAGCGCCGGCCGCTGTCGTTGATGTCGGCGAGCGAATAGATGCCGCCGGCAAGCGCCACGACGGAGGCCGTCAAAGCAAAGAGCGCGCCGGTCAGGTCGACGGTGAAGGCGATGCCGAAAGGCGGCAGCCAGTGCCCCATGACCATCGTTACCGGTCCGCTTGCAAGGACATGGCGAAGTAGGAGCGCGTCGATGATGACGAGCCCGGCCAGGCCGGCAACGGCGATGTAGGGATGCCAATCAATTTTCCGGCGCAGCATCACGAGCAGCGCGCCGATTGCGAGGCACCAGGCAACTGGCAGGATGACCAGCCAGTCGGCAGACGCGACGGGCTCGAGCACGAGCGCGGCGGAGAGATCTGCGGGGGGAGAGGTTGTAGCGGCCATGGGTCGGTCAGTATCCAAGCGGCGCGGCCGGCTCGTCCTTCGGCTCGGCAACGCGCATCTCGTCGGTATTGTCGGTTTGCAGCTGCTCGTATGCCCGCCACGCAAGAACCAGCAGGAACGCGAAAAAGGAGAAGGAGATGACGATCGCCGTCAGGATCAGCGCCTGCGGCAGGGCGTTGGCGGCGGGGCCGACGAGCGCATCCTTGTGGCTGGGAACGACCGGCGGGATGCCACGCGTGAGCCTGCCACCGGTAAAGATCAGGAGGTTGACGGCATTTCCGAGGATGGCAACGCCAAGCAGCACCCGGATGACATACTTCGACAGGAGCAGATAGACGGCGACCGTGAAGAAGATGCCGACGAGCAGAGCGAACCAGGCTTCCATCATTCGCCTCCCCGCTCTTCGAGCGAAAGCGCAATCGAACTGATCGCGCCGACGACCACGAGATAAACGCCGCAATCAAACAGCATCACCGTCGAGAGCGGTACTTCCAGGCCGAGCACCGAGGGATAGACCCAAAGGCCGGTCATGAAGGGAACACGGGCGGCGATCGAGATCAGGCCGGCGACCGTCGCGGCCAGGAGGCCTGCCCCGGCGATCGTCATCGGGTGGAAATAGATCGCACGGCGCACCGTCTCGACACCGCAGGCGATGCCGTAGATCGCCAGCGCCGACACCGCGATCAAGCCGCCGATGAAACCGCCGCCCGGCTCGTTGTGGCCGCGCAACAGGACGAAGATCGAAAACAGCACCATGAGGCTCGTCAGGAACGGCGCGACGGCGCGGAAAATCACCGACTTCATGCGCCTTCCTCCGCATCCGGATCGTTATCGGCGACGCGTCGAAGCGAACCCGCCCTCAAGCGAACCAAGGACAGGATCGCAAGACCCGTGACCATCACCACTGCGATCTCGCCCAGCGTGTCCGTGCCGCGGAAATCGACGATGATGACGTTCACCACATTGGCGCCGTGGGCGATCGACTTCGAGTAGAGATTGAAGAAGTCGGTGAGCGTCGCATCGAAGGGTACACCCGTCACCTTCAACAGCATCAGCCCGAAGCCGAGACCGCAGGCAAGGGCGATCGCGACATCCGGGATTTTTTGCGCAAGCGGACGATGGTCCGATGGCGACAACCGGAGCCGCGTCATCACAAGCGCAAGGACGACGACCGAAAGCGTCTCGATCATGAACTGGGTGAAGGCCAGATCCGGCGCGCCATAGAGCAGGAAGATGACCGCGACGGCAAAGCCCTGGATGCCGAGCGAGACGATGGCGGTCAACCGGTCGGCAGCAAGCACCACAGCGATGAGGCCGATGACCGCGATCGCCATGATCGCCAATTCATGCAGCGGCACGTCGGCGGCAAAGAACGGCGCGCGCGGGAACTCGCCATAGGCGATCGGCACGACCAAAAGCACGAAGGCAATGAGGATGAAGGTCGCGGTCATGTAGACTTCGAGGCGCCCGGATTGCAGCCGGCGGGTCAGTGTGACGGAGAAACGAACGAGCCCGCGGATGAACTGGTCGAAGCCACGATCCGGACCCCAGCCGATATCGGCAAGGATCGTCGCCATGAAGGCGCGCACACGGTCTAGCTTCAGATAAAAGCCGATGCCGATGACTGCGGTCACGATCGACATGATCAAGGGCAAGCCGACGTGAGGAACGACCGAAATCGTGACCGCACGGGGTTCGCCCGCGATCGCCGACGCCATCGGCGTCGATACCAGTTCATGCGTCAGTCCGGAAAGCAGCGCCGCGGAGAGCCCCTTGGCGGCAAGCAGCGCCGGCCCGAGCCAGAGCAAGATCGGAGCCTCATGGGGCGCCTTCGGCGTCTCGATCTTCGCACCGACGAACGGCTTGAGCGCGACGGCAAAGGCCACCGCGAACATCAGTGCATTGCCGAGGATCGCAATCGCGGCAAAGACCAGGGAACGGCGATCGAAGCCTGAGAGTGCGTAGTAGATCTCCTCCTTGGCGATGAAGCCGAAGAAGGGAAACAGCCCGCCCATCGAGAATGCCGCGGCAAGCGCTATGACGAAGGTAAGCGGCATGGCGGAGCGAAGCCCCCCGAGCCTCGTCACGTCGCGCGTGCCGGTCTCGTGGTCGATGATGCCGGCGACCATGAACAGGGCGCCTTTGAACAGCGAATGGGCGACAAGATAGAGCACCGCCGCTTCGATCGCGTGGGGTGCGCCAAGCCCTGTCAGCATGACCAGCAGGCCGAGGGACGCCATCGTCGTGTAGGCGAGCATCAGCTTCAGGTCAGTCTGGCGGCAAGCGAGCGCCGCGCCGATGACGAGTGTGGCGCCGCCGAAGAGCGGCAAAAGGATCTGCCATTCGGGTGTGCCGCCGAGCACCGGGTTCAGCCGCATCAGGAGATAGACACCGGCCTTCACCATGGTCGCCGAATGCAGATAGGCCGAGACGGGCGTCGGGGCTTCCATCGCGTTCGGCAGCCAGAAATGGAAGGGGAACTGGGCCGACTTGGTAAAGGCGCCGCCAAGTACCAAGAGCAGCGCCGCCAGATAGAACGGGCTTTCGCGCATCTCCGACCCGAAGGCAGACAGCAGCGAGAGCTGGGTGACGCCGCTGACATTCCAGATGATCAGCAGTCCGGCAAGCAGGAACAGGCCCCCGCCTCCGGTTACGACCAGCGCCTGCAGGGCTGCGCGCCTTGCCGCCTCGCGCGAATGATCGAAGCCGATCAGCAGGAACGAGGTGATCGAGGTCAGTTCCCAGAACACAAAGAGCATCAGGAAGCTGTCGGAGACGACGACCCCGAGCATCGAGCCCATGAACATCAGGATGAAGGAAAAGAACCGCCCCTGCTGCGGGTGGCCTTTCAGATAGCCGCCGGAATAGAGCACGATCAGCGCGCCGATGCCGGCAATCAGCAGGACGAATGTGAGCGACAGGCCGTCGATCAGCCAGGAAAAGCTGACGTTGAACGAGGGTATCCAGGCATAGCCGCCCGTAACCACCTCGCCCTTGGCGACTTCCGGCCAGAAACGGATAAAGTGCAGCACGATCGCCAAGGGAAACAGCGCAAGCACCCAGGCGGCGTTGTGCCCGAGAAGGCGTGTCAGAAGCGGCGCGAGCAATGCCGCGACGAAAGGCAGTGCGAGGGCCAGAAATGTCAGGGCCGCAACATCCATCGTCCTGGCCTGCTCCTTTTATTTCATCGTATGATCGATCGGACTCCCGACATAAAAGAAGGGTGTTGGGGTCTCAAGCCTTATCCGGATAAAATCGGCGTTATATATCCGTCAGTTCGGCCGGACGAACCGAAGCGGAAGCCTTGCATTACCAGATTCGCGCGATTTACGCGGTGGCCGCCAACAACAATTAAAATGCTGTTAGCAAAATATTCATCGGGCGGCGGGGGATAGATCGAACATTCTGGAAACGGAACTGCAAGACGTGATAGTTGTATTTGCAGACTTTCTCAATTCAGAGCGAACCGACCACAAGCCTCCGCCGGCAGACCTTGCAACGGCTCAGAAGCGGTTGCCCGCTTCAGTATCGATAACGGCAGGCACGGAACAGAAGATCACTATCTCGAATAGGGCGGGACCCGCTTGGAACGATCTCGCATAGTCGTCATCGCCAGTATCCTGGCCGCCCTCGGCGCGATCCTGCCGATGCTTGCGGCCTACTATCTTTCCTGGTCGATCGCCGTGCGCGGCGAACAGGCCCGGCTCGCCCGCCTGGCCGACTATGCCATCATGCGCGCAGACGCCGCGCTCGGGGAAGCGTCCCGGGCGCTGAAGACGGCCGACCGGTTCGACATGCCGCCATGCATGGCCACGCATATCGCAGCCTTGCGCTCCCTCGTCGTCAACACGACCGCCATCGAGGATATCGGCTACTTCGAGAACGGGTTGCTCAGATGCACCTCGTGGGGTTACCCGCCGCGTCGGCTCACCCGCTCGCCGCCTGCCGATTTCTTTGCGAGCAACGGCGTCGAAGTCATCCCGCGGATGTATCCGACGATCAGCACCGGCGCGCCCATGACGGCGTTCCGGTATCGCTCCTACACGGTGCTGACCAACCCGGTCCGGTTCGTCGACGTGATCGCCGAGCCCGGCACCCGGCTTGCAGTCGCCACCAAAAACGGCGTGCTGGTCAGCACCCTCAACGATCCTGACCCGTCGCTGACGGAACGGCTCGCCGATCTTCCGAAGACCGGCAGCAACGCCGACGACCTTTTTGCAACATCACGGGACGCAAACTGGATCGCCGTTGCCACTGCGCCCAGCATCGCCATTCTAAGCGACATGGATCGGGAACGCCTGCTGCTCTTGCCAGGCGGGGCGCTGGTCGCGGCGCTGATGGTCGGGCTTGTCGTCTGGCTATCCCGGCGTCGTCTGTCGCCGCTTGGCGAGCTTTCGATTGCCGTGCAGCGGCGCGAGTTCATCGTCCACTACCAGCCGCTGATCGAGCTCAAGACTGGCATCTGCGTCGGTGCGGAGGCGTTGGTGCGATGGCGGCGACCGGATGGGCAGATGGTCCGGCCAGATCTCTTCATCCCTCTTGCGGAAGAAAACGGACTGATCGAGGAAATCACCGATCAGGTCCTCTATGCGACGATCGCCGAATTGAAGAGCGTGCTCGTCGCCGACCGCTCGCTGCACATCGCGATCAACCTCGCCGCCGACGACCTGAAATCCGGGCGCATCCTGCCGGTGATCGAGGCGGCGCTTCGAAACACCGGCGTGCTCACAGAACAGATCTGGCTGGAGGCAACCGAACGCGGTTTCATGGACGTCAAATCCGCCCGGGCGACGATAGAGGAGGCGCGCCGGCGTGGCCACTCTGTGGCCATCGACGACTTCGGCACCGGCTATTCGAGCCTGCAATACCTGCAGGAGCTACCGCTCGATGCGCTGAAGATCGACAAGTCGTTCATCGATACTGTCGGCACCGATTCGGCCACCAGCTCGATCACGCCGCATATCATCGACATCGCCAAATCGCTCGATCTCTACATCGTCGCCGAGGGGATCGAGCGGCAGGAACAGGCCGACTATCTCATCGAGCGCGGCGTGCAGTACGGCCAGGGCTGGCTGTTCTCCAAGGCGCTGCCGGCGGCCGAGTTCATCGCCTTCTACAATGACAGCAAACGCAGACTCGGGGCCGGGCCGGCGGTGATCCGCCGCGAAATCGCTTGAGGCCCCTTCACGCGGACGCGGCCTGGTGATGTTTGCGCGCGCGGTCCTGCATTCCTATATAGTCGCGGCAACGACAGGAGACGTTCATGACGACCGTAAAGACGCCGAAAGTGGTGAAAACCGATGCGGAATGGCGGGCACAGCTCTCGCCGGAGCAGTATCGCATCACGCGACAGCAGGGCACCGAGCGTCCGTTCACTGGTCCGTTCCTCAACAACAAACAGACGGGCACCTACGAATGCGTCTGTTGCGGCCGGGCGTTGTTCCGCTCCGACACCAAGTTCGATTCCGGTTGCGGTTGGCCGAGCTACTTCGCCGCGGTCGACGATCAGGCGATCCGCGAGATCGAGGACCGCTCCCACTTCATGGTGCGCACGGAAATCCGCTGCGCCGATTGCGATGCGCATCTCGGCCACGTCTTTCCCGACGGCCCGCCGCCGACGGGGCTGCGCTACTGCCTGAACGGCCATGCGATGACGTTTACCGAGGATTGACACCGCGGCGCGGAAGGAGTGGCATGGGATGCTGTTCCGCCGGGAACGGCCCCATGGCGCCAGCTGCGCTAGAAGCAATAGATCGAGCAAGCGAGAGGAGGTCCGCATGCTACGCATCCTGACAGCACTCGCATTGCTGCTGCCCTCCGCCCTCACAGCGACGGCGGCCGAAGACTGGGTTCCCTACGCCAACGCCCGCTTTGGCTACGTGCTCGACATTCCTCCCGGTTTCGAGCTGCAGAGCCAGGGCGACAATAGCGATGGCGCGAGTTTTCACGCCAACGACAACGGCGCGACCCTTTCGGTCTTCGGCAGCACGCTCATGGACGGTGACTTCGAGACCGACGTCAACGACCGCATGGGCTACGAGCGGGAGGGTGACTGGCGGATTTCCTATTCGCGTGTGACGGCCGCCTGGGCGAGTTTCTCGGGCGCGCGCGGTGACGAAGTGTTCTACACCCGGGCGATCGCGCTCTGTGACGGCAGCGCCGCCTATTTCCGCCTGCAGTACCGCAAGACCCGGCTCACCAGCTTCGATGGCGTGATTTCGCGCATGGCGGAGGCGCTGAGACCTTCAGAAGGTTGCCAGCATCCACCGGTCGCCGCGGCCGCCGGCGAAGCGCCAAACTGATCGCCGCTCAGGACGCGGCGCTGAAACAGGTCAGCACGGCCGAATAGTGTACCGCCGCTCCGGTTACGACGAAGCCATGCCAGATGGCGTTCTGGAAGCGCAGCTTTTCCCACACATGGAAGATCACGCCGGCAGAATAGATAATGCCGCCGATCAGGATCAGCACGAGCGTCGTTGCCGTCAGCGCCGACAGCAGCGGGCCGACCGCGAGCACGCCGCTCCATCCCATGGCGAGATAGAGCAGGATCGCCAGCCGGTCGAAGCGGCCCGGGAAAAAGCACTTGATGGCGACGCCCAGACCGGCGATCGCCCAGATGCCGATCAGCATCACGAACAGGAAGGGATCATCGAGGCCGCGCTGCAGGAAGGGCGTATAGGTCGCGGCGATCAAGACGAAGATCGAGGAATGGTCGAAGCGGCGCAGGAACCACTTGGTGCGTGAAACCGGATAGAGGTTGTAAAGAAACGAGATCGAGAGCGTCGCGAGCAGTCCCGCGCCATAGACGGCGGCGGCGGCAAGCTGGCCGGTCGTGCTCCACAGCGTTGCGTAGAAGATCAGCGCGGTCACGCCAACCAAGGCAGCCGCCAGGCCGATGCCGTGAACGATGCCGTCGGCAATCAGTTCCGAACGGTCATAGTTCCATTTGACGCCTGCGAATTCCACGTCTTCCCTCTCCCCGAGCCTTTTCTTCTCCGGCGGCGCGCATGCCCCGTCACACCGCAACGTTTCCACCATCCTGCCACAAGGCCGCGCCGCGGCAAAGAAGCAGGGACATGGCAAAAGCATCAACTTTTGCAACGCATTACAACAATCGCATGACCGGTCTGAGAAGTTTGACGGGAGACTTGCCGAAGGCCACGGCGATGACCACATGAACGGCCGAAGGATGCGATCGGGAGGATCATCATGTCAGTCTTGCGTAGCCCTCAGCCGGATCAGGCGGCCGCGCTCAGCGACCTCTGCGTGCGATCAAAGGCCGTTTGGGGTTATGACGCCGCCTTCCTTGAGGCATGCCGCGCGGCTTTGACGCTCACAGCCGACGACTGGATGGATTCGGAGCTTCAGGTCGCCATGGAGGGCGAGCGCATCCTCGGCCTGGCGCAGGTCCGCGGGAGCGGCCAGGTGGTTGAACTGGACAAGCTGTTCATCGAGCCGGAAGCACGGGCGGCAGGCATTGGCCGGCAGCTTTTCGACTGGTGCGTCGCAGCCGCCCGCAAGCGCGGCGCAATGGTCATGACGATCGATGCGGATCCCGGCGCTGCCGACTTTTACCGCCGCATGGGGGCAATCGATGACGGGGTCGTCGCGTCGAGCGTGATCCCCGGGCGGTTCCTTCCCCGACTGAAAGTGGATTTGGCGAGCGGTCCGACCGCCTGACGTCAACGCCCGCCGCGGGCGACCTCGGCCGCGCACTCCTGACAGAGTGGCGCATGAGGCACAGCCTGCAGGCGCGCCGCCGAAATCGGCAGGCCGCAGCGCACGCAGGTTCCGAAGGTGCCGGCGGCGATCCGATCGAGCGCGGCATCGATCGCACGGATCTCCTCCTGGCCCGCAAGGCCAAGGCCTTCGAGAACCTCGTCCCCTTCCCGCTCGGTCACCCGGTCCGGGACATCAGCGTTCATCGGCTCATCGAGATCGTGCTCGATCCTGACCAGACGCCCCTGCAGCTCCGCCTTGCGGCGTGTCAGGCGGTCGTGAAAGTCGTCAAGCCCATGTTTGTCCATCTGAAGACTCCTTGGCGGTGGCGGCGCGAAGGTCTCGCGCCGCATGCGCTCTTGTTGTTCGTGGCTTACCGGTCGACGAGAACGGCGCAGGGGCAATGGCTGACGACCCGGCTTGCCGTCGATCCGATGAAGTAGTCGATGAGGCCCGGCCGATGGGACGCGATGATGACGAGATCGGCGTTTTCTTCGCTGGCAAGGGCGTTGATGGTGCCGGCGGCCCCGCCGGTGCGGATTTCGATGCGGCCCTTGATCCCATGCTTGGTTTTGAGCGCCTCAAGCGTCTTTAACGCCTGCTTTCGGGATTCCTCGACCATTTCCAGCGGGAAATCCACGATCATGTAGCCTTGCGCATAGGCGTTCAGATCCTCGACGACGTTGAGCAGGATAATCTCGCCCCCCTCATCGATCAGCTTTTCGGCAATGCCGAGCACGGACTCGCCGTGTTCGAGCTGATCCATGGCAATCGGGACGATGATCTTCTTGTACATGCTGTACTCCTTCTGTTGCCCACGCGGATCGCCAGGCTGTTGCCACAGGCCAATCCCTCGTCTCAAGATTGCGCCTCGACGGCATCTTCGGCTTTGATTGAAATCAAATCGAAAGCGCTGCGCGCGCATGGCCCCACTCGAAATGAGGTAGGGCGACGACAACCACTGTCAACGCGCGTCGAACACAACATCAAGTGACTGACAGGCTTCCGTGAACGAACGAGGCGGCCCATATTCTCAACAGTTTCGATGAAACTGAAACGGCGAACCGGCCGTAGCTTCGATGCCAAGGAGACAGACATGACCTCGCAGGAGACTTTCGACATGCCAACCGACCATGCGCTTGCCATGCCCGCGCATGTCGAGCATGCGCATCTGGTCGTCCAGGATCTGCCGGCCGTGTCCGCCTGGTATCAGAAGATCATGGGCCTGAGCCCGATCGAAGCGAGCAAGAGCGGCGAGACGCTGGGCGTCAATGGCCACCCGCTGCTGACGCTGACGACCGAAGGCAACGCCGCGCGGGCGCCACGCAACGCGCCTGGCCTCTTCCACAACGCCTTTCTTGTTCCGAGCCGCGAAGAACTCGGCCGCTGGCTCGCCCATATCGCGCACAACAATATCAGGCTGCAGGGCGCGTCCGACCACCTGGTCAGCGAGGCGATTTACCTCGCCGATCCGGAAGGCAACGGCATCGAAGTCTATCGCGACCGACCGCGGAGCGAATGGACGTTTAAGCCGGATGGGACCGTCGGCATGGATACGCTGCCGCTCGATCTGCAGGCGCTCTACGACGAAGCACCCAAGGACAATTGGGGCGGCATGGCGGACGGGACGGCCATCGGCCATATCCATCTGCAGGTGTCCGATATTCCTCAGGCCGATGCTTTCTTCCGCGACGTGCTGGGCCTGGGGCTGATGGCACGCTATCCCGGCGCGAGCTTCTTCGGCGCGGGCAAGTACCACCATCACGTCGCCGCCAATATCTGGAACTCGCGGGGTGCGCCGAAGCGCGAAGGCCACATGACCGGACTTTCGGATTACACGATCCAGTACAAGGAGCCGGGCGAGCTCACAGCGGCGCTCGCGAAGCTCGATACGCTGGAAATCGCTGTCAGCCGCAACGGCAATGGCCACAGCCTCGTCGACCCCTGGGGCATCGGCCTCAAGCTCGTCGCCTGATCCTCTCTCCCAGGCCACAGGCGCCTTTGCGCCAGTGGCAAACTTGCCGGCCGCAGCCGCCTCAGGCGCTGCGGTCGTATTTTTGCTGGGCTTGCAGCACAGCCTCGATGTTCTCCTCCGCCCAGCGCGTCAGCGCCGCGACCGTCGAGGTCAGCGTGCGACCGAGCGGAGTGATCGCATATTCCACGGTCACCGGCACCGTCGCAAAGACGCTGCGGCTGACGAGCCCGTCCCGCTCCAGCTTCTTCAGGGTCTGCGACAGCACCTTCTGCGAGATGCCGTCGATCTCGCGCTTCAACTGGTTGAAGCGCACCGGCTGTTCATCGAGCTTTCCAAGCACCAGCACGGCCCATTTGTCGGCAAGCCTGTCCAGCACCAGGCGGGTCGGACAGGTCTGGATATAGACGTCGTACTCCATCGGGCACCCCATCGCGGTTTCCGGGCGGAAACCATGTCACCAAAAACTGCCTCCTTTACAGCATTTTCCCGGACCAATATCCAGTATCCATCCGCAACATGGTTTCATTTGGATACTTAGGAGAACGGTGATGGCAGGCAAGATTCTGGTTCTTGGATCGAACGGGACGATCGGCAGCAAGGTGGTACGGGCGCTGGTCGCACGTGGCGAAACGGTCAGGGCTGCGTCCCGAAAGGCGACAGCCGTTGATGGCGCGGAAGCCGTCGCCTTCGACTACGAGGATGCCACGACCTTTGGCCCGGCGCTCGACGGCGTCGACCGCCTGTTCGTTCTGACACCGGCGGGATATCTCGACCCGGTCGGGCTGGTCGGACCGATCATGGCCGCCGCTGCCGCGCGCGGCATCAAGGTCGTGCTGATGACCGTCATCGGCGTCGATGCGGACGACAACATCCCCTATCGCCAACTTGAGCTGCAGCTCGAGAAAACCGGAACACCCTTCGTCATCCTCCGGCCAAACTGGTTCTCCGACAATTTCCAGAGCTACTGGATCGAGGGTATCCGCCACGGCGCGATCGCGGTTCCGGCGGCCGAAGGCAGGACGAGCTTCATCGATACACGCGACATTGCCGAAAGCATCGTGGCAGCGTTGACCAGCGAAGCCTTCAACGGCCGCGCCTTCAACCTCACCGGGCCGGAAGCGCTGAGCTACGGCGAGGCGGCATCGATCCTGTCACGCGTGACCGTTAAGCCCATCGCCTACACGCCTGTCGATGACGAGACCTTCGTCGGCGTGCTGGTCGGCGCCGGGGTGCCCGAGGACTACGCCCGCTTCCTCGCGTCGATCTTCCATCCCGTGCGCGAAGGCTGGGTGGCAAACCCTACCGGCGACGTAAAGATATTGACAGGCCACGAGCCGCGTAGCCTGGAAACCTACGCCAAGGACAATGCCGAGGCTCTCAGGGCCTGACCGAACCCGGACGATGGCCGCTCGTTCCCGCGCGGGCGGCCTGCGTCAACACGCCGCTGGATAGTTCCCAGATAACCGATCAATAAACTTGAGTATTATACTCACATATTTTAACCGCATGCCCAATCGGCCTCGCCCAAGGTCGCATTCATGCGGAGTTAATAATATGAAAAATAAGAATTTTCTTGCGGCTGCCCTGGCGAGCAGCACCCTTCTTTCGAGCCCCGCGCTGGCGGTGGATTTTCGTCCGCAGGCGGAAATCGAAGGCGGCTTCTTCAGCGGCGGGTCAGCTGCCGGCGGCGGCTTTTTCCTCCCCTTCGTGCTCGATTCGGGCGATGCGATTTTCATCGATACACGCGGGGCCATTGCCAACGATTCCGTCCGCCAGGGCTCCGTCGGCGTGGGCTATCGTTTCCGCGCCAACGACCAATGGGTCATCGGCGGCTACGGCTACTACGACTATCTGAAGAGCGACCACGGCAACGCCTTCAGCCAGCTGTCCTTCGGCCTCGAGGCGCTCAGCGGTGACCTCGAAATGCGCAGCAACTTCTATCTGCCTTTGACCGGCGCCAAGACGCTGAGCGCCTTCAATGCCGCCTATGTGCGCGACCACGTGCTCGTCTTCCAGGAAGGCAAGGAACGGGCGCGACGCGGCATCGACGCCGAAATCGGCGGGCGCCTGCCTGTCTTTGCGGAAGACTCCAACGTTCAGCTGAAGGTTTTCGGCGGCAGCTACTGGTATGGCGGCCGCAACCTCGGCGACATGTTCGGCGCCAAGCTGCGTGCGGAACTGACCTTTGCCGACCTGCCGGGCCTTTCCGAGGGATCGACCGTCTCGCTCGGCGTGACCGGCACCTATGACAACGAGGACAAGCTGAAGGGCGCCGTCATGGCACGGCTGCGCATCCCGTTCGGCGCGACCGGCTCGACCGCCGATGCCTTCGATCCGATGACCCAGCGTGTCGAGCGCGCCACCCGCATCCGCACCCATGCGGGCGCCACCGGCGAAGTCGAGGCCGCGCAGCTTGCCGGCACCGGCCGTAACGCCGGCCGGGTGGTGACCGTTTCCTCGGCTTCCGGCAATGCCTCCGACATCAACGCCCTGATCGGGGCTGCCGGCGCCGACGCGCTGATCCTCGCGGACGGCAACCTCGGTCTCGACCGCACACTCGCGCTCGGCAGCGGCCAGACACTCCTTGGCGGCGGCGGCGCAATTGCCGTTAGCGGCGCGCGCAGCGGCGCGACCGCAACCTTCGTCAATCAGGGTGCGGCCACCACGATCACCGGCTACAACCCGGCCCAGGACGTGATTGCCATGGCGTCGGGCAGCACCATCTCGTCGCTTTCGGTCCGCGGCGGCCTAGCCGGCATTTCGGCCACGAACGCCGCAGATGTCACCGTCGACAAGGTCGACATTGCCGCCACCAACCACGACGGCATTCGCTTCACGCGCGTTAATGGCGCGCTGGTTCAGGACAGCCGCATCCACGACCTCTATATTTGCGAGAACAACACGACCTGCGAATTCTCGATCTACAACCCCAACAAGGCGCCCTATGCCGCCGTCAGCTCCGTCGGCAGCCGAAACGTGACGGTGCGCGACACTGACATCGACAAGGTCACCTATGGGGTCTTTGCCGGCGGCGAGTTCAGGAAGGTCGGACGGACAGACTACGAACTGGTCACCGGCACGCAGAACGTCACGCTCGACAAGGTGACGATCAGCAACTCCCGCCGCGAAGGCGTGCTGCTCGTCGCCGGCAAGGATGTCAGGCTCAACCGCGTAACGGTCGACAATGCCAAGCAGGACCGGGACATGGATCTCGTTGTGCTGCAGGGCACCTCCAACGTCGCGATCAACGACATGCGGCTCTTTGGCGGCATCAACGGTCTGATGCTGGTCTCGAGCCCGAACCTCGATGCGACGACCACCAACGTCAACGTCAAGGGACTGACCGTCGACGGTACCCGCAACGCCGGCATCTTCTTCAATCCGGTCTCGAGGATTTCGCTTGAGGACGTCAAGGTAACGAATGCCGGCACCTATGGCGCCTTCATCTACGGCAACGAGTTCGAGTTCCTTGGAGGACCGGTGCGCGACGTCGTGCTGAAGAACATGACCGTCGACAAAGCTGGCAAGGCGGGCCTCTACTTCTCGGGCCCGACCGAAGACATCAACGGCAATGTCAGCGTGAGCAACACGCCGAAGGATTGCTTGCTCGACAACGGCTGGTCGGCCGGGACGATCACCCAGTCGCCGGGTTCGGTGCTGACCGTCAACGGCGTGAAGCTCGATCAGGGCAACGCCGCGGCCCGTTGCCGCTGATAACCGAAGCCACGCCCGGGCGACCGGGCGTGGCTCTTTTGTCCGGTTTGCTTCGGCGCGCGATCTATACCGGGCGTCGGCATTCGAAGGTGACCACGTGGTCACCATCTCGTGGAACTCTACCGAAGGCATAATCGCCGGAAACGACGATATCGGCGAAACCGGCTGCCTGCAGCGTCAGTGCCATTTCCTGAACGCCCCACCAGCGCATGGTGAAGAATTCGAGCTCACTCGACGCCAGCCGTCCCTCTTGCCAGAGGTCGTAGCGCAGGTGCGAAACGGTCGTCTGGCCGAGGATGTCGGTCTTCACCCGCTGGCTGGTCAGGGTCAAAAGGTCGCCCGCCTCCGTTTGCCAGCTGCGGATATTCGGCTGCAGGTCGGCGACCATGTCGCCCGGGTAAAGATCGAAGATCAATCGACCACCCGGCGCCAGGTGATCGTAAAAGCGCTTCAGCACGGCTGATGCCGCTGCATGGTCGGCGATCAGCTGCAACGAACCGGCGGGCACGACAATCGCATCGAAGCGCTTTGCATAGGTGAAGGTCTCGAAGGTCTGGCGAGACAGGGCCGGCGCTAAGTCGCGGCCGGCGCATTGGGCGAGACAATAGTCGAGCATGTCCTGCGAGGCATCAAACCCGCAGACATCGAAACCGGCCTCCAGCAACGGGATCAGCGCTCGGCCGTTGCCGACGGCTGGTTCGAGGATCGGCCCACGATAGCCGTCCAGCCTCTGCCGATAATACTCGATGTCGCCGAAGGACTTTCCAATATATTTGTCTAAATTATAAACATGAGAGGCAAGCCTGCCATAGGTATTGTTCACGATACCTCTGCTCCCGATAAAACAAAGCAACGCTGTGCTTTATACGGGAGTATGCGACCAGGGCTGTTGTTTGCCAGCCACGCCGACGCTTTATCGTCATCGCCCAAACGTGTCAGAAGCGCGCCGGCCGGATGAACTTGCCGTAAACCCAGCCCTCCTGCCAGTTTCCACTGCGCTGCGGATCGTGCCAAATCTGGCACCAGGTGGCCCGCACGGCCTGGCGCTGGGCGGAAGCCGACCAGCGGGCGATGCGCTTGAGATCGACACCGTTCATGCAGCGGCCGGTCATCTGCAGTTTCGTGCCGTTGGGATAGCCGGCGCGGATCGCCGAGGAGGAGGATGGCCAGGCGCGCGCGTTGAGCACGTCGTTCCAGTCGACCCCGGACACTTCCCAGGCGGCGAACGTGCTTGCGGTAGCGGGAAGTGCGGTGGAGAGCGCCCCGGCCAGAATGGCCGCCTGCACCAGCTTGTTCAACATGCCCATCTCCATTGCCCCTTGATCAGACCGCCAGTCGTTGCGGCAGAAAACAGAATGCGACCCCTCGGCTGAATTGCAACTGAATGGATTTCACGACGAGAGCGCCCCTTATCCCATGACGACGTGGGCACGCCGCCCGTCCCGGTTTTCCGGGACGGGGTCTTGTCAGCCCGGCAGGCGGCAGACGACGCCGACCAGCCGCGCGACCACGGGGCGGACCATGAGCACGCAGACGAAGGCGACGGGCATGGCGAGCGCGTAGGAACCGAGCACGCGGGCCGGGTAGCCGGCGTCGATGCCGGTGTTGACGCCGACGATGACGCAGCACATCAGGAACGCCATGATCGCCGACATGAAGAAGGCGAAGGCAACGGGGGCCGCACGCGGCGGCAGCTTGCGGCTGCGCGCGAGCCGCGGCGCCGATAGGGTGTCTTCCATCAGAAGTCTCCTGGTTTGATCGAGGGGACCACCCCCTCGTTTCTGGCTGCACTATACGGATCGCGTCGCAGCCAGGTAGGCCATTGCAGCCTTGTTCAGAAACAGGCAAAACTATCGAATAGATGTTTCTATTCGATGGATTGGATTATGGACACTTTGCGTGGCGTCGAGAGTTTCGTCAGGAGCGTCGAGGAAGGCAGCATCGCCGCGGCGGCACGAAAGCTCGGGATTACACCCGCTTCCGCGAGCCAGAACATCGCCCGCCTGGAGCGAACGCTCGGCAGCCGGCTGCTCAGCCGCACCACGCGCCAGTTGGGCCTGACCGAGAGCGGGCGGATTTACTACGAGAGGGTGCGCGGCGTCGTACACGAGCTGGAGCTTGCAGCCGCCGCCGTTTCGGCACTCAGCACCGAGCCGCGCGGGCCGCTCAAGATCGCCTCATCCGTCGCCTTCGGTCGTCATGTGGTGGCGCCGCTCGTCCCCTCCTTCGCCGCCCGGTATCCGGATGTCTCGATCGAGCTCGTCGTCACCGACCGCGAGATCGATCATATCGGCGAAGGCATCGACATCAGCGTGCGCTTCGGCCTGCAGCTCGAACAGGGGCTGATTGCCCGCAAGCTTGCCTCCGTGCCGATGATCATCTGTGCAGCCCCCTCCTATCTGGAGCGACGCGGCCGCCCGCAGCAACCCGAAGATCTCGTGCACCACGATTGCCTCGTCTACCGCTATGCGGGGCATGGCCGGATCTTTCGCTGGGCGTTTACCCGCGACGGCCTGCGCTTCGAGCCGGAACTGAAGGCGACGATCGTCAGCAACGATATCGACACGCTCGCCGAGATGGCGATCGCCGGCGCCGGCATCACCCGGCTCGGCGCCTTCATCGCAGCGCCGCTGATCGAACGCGGGCTGGTGGTGCCGCTGTTCGGCGAACTGCCGCAGGAGGGATTGGCCAGCACCGACCACGAGCCCTTCGATTTCTATGCCTGCTTTGCCGACCGCCAGGCGCAAACGCCGAAGGTGCGCGCGTTCATCGAGCATGCGGTGCAGAGCCTGAAGGGGCGCTGGTAGGTCTTACCCACCGGTGACCGGGACCGGAGCGGCAGCCGTTTCCTTGCGCACGACCTCGACGCCTCGCCGCTGCTTCAGCCGATAGCCGACCTCGACGATGGCATGGATGGCCGGGATGAACTCCGCGCCGAGCTCACTGAGGCTGTATTCCACGGAAGGCGGCGACGTCGGCATGATCCGCCGCTCGACAGCACCCTTCTCCTCAAGTTCCTTCAACCGAGTGCTCAGCACCTTTGCCGAAATACCGGGCACGTCGATCCTCAGTTCGCTGAAGCGGCGCGGTCCGGCGCTCAAGGACCAGAGGATGTTCGGCGTCCATGCGCCGCCGAGTAGCACCATGCACTCGCCGACCGGGCAGTTCGGCGGCAAGGCCGCGGCCCGATTTTTCCGAATTTTCAAGCTCATGGGCAAAACTTTCCAGTTACCGCCGGGAAACCGGAAAGGGAGGTAACATAAGGTTATCTGATATACAAAGGTTATCGCTTCCGCTTAGGTTCCGCCGTCTTCGACAAACGGACAATCATTTCAGAAGGAACCAGATGATGAAGCTCTATTACGCCCCCGGCGCCTGTTCGCTTTCCCCCCATATCAGCCTGCACGAGGCCGGTGCCGATTTCGAGATCGTCCGGGTCGATACCAAGACTCATCGCACCGAGACCGGTGCGGATTACAAGGCGGTCAACGCCAAGGGCTACGTACCGGCGCTGGTGCTGGAAAGCGGCGAGGTCGTTACCGAAGGTGCTGCTGTGGTGCAGTACATCGCCGATCGCTTTCCGGCGGCGAAACTTGCGCCTGAAAACGGCACGCTGGCGCGCACCCGCCTTCAGGAACAGTTGAACTTCATCTCATCGGAACTGCACAAGGCCTTCTCGCCGCTGTTCAACCCGACCGCATCCCCCGATGCAAAGGAGGCAGCCACGCTGCAGGTGGCGAAACGCTTGACCCATGTCGAAAGCCTGCTCGCGGACGGGCGCCCTTACCTGCTCGGGGAGGTCTTCTCCGTCGCCGACGCCTATCTCTTCA
This sequence comes from Ensifer sp. SL37, assembly GCF_026672675.1. Taxonomy (NCBI): domain Bacteria; kingdom Pseudomonadati; phylum Pseudomonadota; class Alphaproteobacteria; order Hyphomicrobiales; family Rhizobiaceae; genus Ensifer; species Ensifer sp. SL37. The sequence continues at coordinate 405,861 of NZ_JAPPRN010000006.1, forward strand.
CGGTCGTCAACTGGAGCAGCGGCACCGGGATCGCGCTCACGCAATGGCCGCATCTCGCAGCCTACATGCAACGGATCGGCACACGTCCTGCCGTGCGCAGCGCAATGCAGGCGGAAGGCCTGGTCGCGGCATGAGCGCGTCACCGAAGGATCCGCAGTTCGCAGCCATCGTCGACGTCCTGCAACGCTACTTCGACGGGCTCTATCGCAGCGACACCGACATTCTCAGGCAAGTCTTGCACCCGAAGGCGCTCTATGCCACCGCAACGGACGGAACCCTGCTCGAACTCGACATGAACAGGTACTTTCCGATCGTCGAAAAACGTCCCTCGCCCGAAAGCCGAGACGAAGCGCGCATCGACCGTATTCTTTCCATCGAGTTCGCAGGCCCCGTAACCGCATTTGCCAAGGTGCAATGCGCCATCGGCGAGAAGGCCTTCACCGACTTTTTGTCCCTGGTCTTTCTTGACGGCCGCTGGCAGATCATCGCCAAGGTCTTCCATTACGACATCGCATCCGCGCAATAGGAGAAGCTTGTGCCCTACGTAAACATCAAGATCACCCGCGAGGGTGCAACCCCCGAGCAGAAAGCAACCCTGATCAAGGGCGTCACCGATCTGCTTCACACCGTGCTCAACAAGGATCCGGCCACCACCTTCGTTGTCATCGACGAAGTGGCGCTCGAAGACTGGGGCGTCGGTGGATTGCCGGTTGATGCGTACCGGCGAAAGGTCGGCGAATAATCGTAGCAACACGCTGCCCCTACCAACCACGATGGAAGGGGCAGCCGCCCGCCCGATGCCGCGGTGATCCGCGCGTAGCTCGATTGCGCTTGATCGCTTTCGACAGGGTCTCTATCTCATTGTCTCCCGCCGCATTGATCCCGGAGACGTATCTTGTCCGTATTCAGCAACCTCCCCAAAGCTCCCGTCGCCGCAAAGAAGCCGGTCAGCGACACGCGCCACGGCATTACCCGCACCGACGACTATGCCTGGCTGCGCGCGGACAATTGGCAGGCGATGTTCAAGGATCCCTCGATCCTCGATCCTGATATCCGCAAGCATCTGGAGGCCGAAAACGCCTACATGAATGCGGCGATGGATGACACCAAGGCACTTCAGAAGACGCTGTTTGCCGAGATGCGCGGCCGGATCAAGGAGGACGACAGCTCGATCCCGGTCAAGGACGGTCCCTTCGCCTACGGCCATGCCTATGTCACCGGCGGCGAGCAGCCGCGTTACTTCCGCATTCCCCGTGACGGCGACCACAAGGACGAGGCGATCCGACAATTGCTGCTCGACGGCGACAAGGAAGCCGAAGGCAAGGCCTATTTCCGCCTTGGCGGGCTCGACCATTCGACCGACCATAGCCTCGGTATCTGGGGCTATGACGACAAGGGTTCGGAGTATTTCACGCTTCGGGTGCGCGACCTCGCAACGGGCGAAGACCTGGCAGACGTGATCGAGAACACCGGCGGCGGCGGCGCCTGGGCGCCCGATGGCAAGAGCTTCTTCTACACAGTGCTCGACGACAACCACCGCCCGTCGAAGATCTTCCACCATATCCTCGGCACCGCCCAGACCGACGACCGGCTGGTCTTCGAGGAGACGGATCCCGGCTTCTTCATGTCGGTCGGCGGCTCGCTGCTCGACGATTTCATCTACATCGACATCCACGATCACGAGACGAGCGAATACCGACTGCTCTCGACAAAGGATCTGACGGCTGAGCCGAAGCTCGTCGCCGAGCGCGTCACCGGGCTCGAATACGCGATGACCGAAGGCGGCAACGTCTTCTACATCCTCACCAATGCCGACGGCGCCAAGGACTTCAAGATCGTCGAAGCGCCGGTCACGGCACCGGGCAAGGAGAATTGGCGCGAGGTGGTGCCGCATAAGCCCGGCACACTGATCCTCAGCCACATGGCCTATGCCCGCCACCTCGTCTGGCTGCAGCGCCGCGAAGGCCTGCCGGAGATCGTCATCCGCGACCGCAAGACCGGCGAAGAGCACGCGATCGCCTTTGCCGAAGAGGCCTATTCGCTCGGCCTTTCCGGTGCTGCCGAATACGACACCGACGTCATCCGCTTCTCCTACTCGTCGATGACCACGCCGTCGCAGCTCTTCGACTACGACATGGCGACGCGCGCGCGCACGCTCTTGAAAACCCAGGAAGTGCCTTCGGGCCACAACCCGGACGACTATGTCACCCGCCGCGTCTTCGCGCCGTCCTGGGATGGCACCGAAGTGCCGGTGACGCTGCTTTACCGCAAGGACACGCCGCTCGACGGTTCGGCGCCCTGCCTGCTCTATGGCTATGGCGCCTACGGCATCACCATTCCGGCCGGCTTCAACACCAATTGCCTGTCGCTGGCCGATCGCGGCTTCGTCTATGCCATCGCCCATATCCGCGGCGGCAAGGATCGCGGCTTTGCCTGGTACGAAGACGGCAAGATGGCAAAGAAGACCAATACCTTCAAGGATTTCATAGCGGCCGCTGACTATCTGAATCAGCAGAAGTTCACGTCCTACGCGAAGATCGTCGCAGAAGGCGGCTCCGCCGGCGGCATGCTCATGGGCGCGATCGCCAATATGGCGCCGGAGAAGTTCACCGGCGTTATCGCGGCCGTACCCTTCGTCGACGTGCTCAACACCATGCTCGACGACACCCTGCCGTTGACCCCGCCGGAATGGCCGGAATGGGGCAACCCGATCGAGAGCCGCGAGTTCTACGACATCATCGCCGGCTACTCGCCCTACGACAATGTCGAGGCGAAGTCCTATCCCGCGATCCTGGCACTCGGCGGTCTCACCGATCCGCGCGTCACCTATTGGGAGCCGGCGAAGTGGGTCGCGCGGCTGCGCGAGAAGACGACGGGCAGCGCGCCGATCCTGTTGAAGACGAATATGGACGCCGGCCATGGCGGCGCTTCGGGCCGCTTCCAGCGGCTCGAGGAGATCGCCTTCGAATACGCCTTTGCCATCAAGGTCGCCGGCAAGATGTAAACGGATCGGGATGAGGAAACCTGTTTGCGGTTTTTCTCATCCCGTTGCCACCTGAGGTGAAAGGTCCCGCCATGCCCGTCCACGTCGCCCTGCTGCGAGCCGTCAATGTCGGTGGTACGGGATCGCTTCCAATGGCCGACCTCAAGGCGATCTGCGAAGGGCTCGGCTTTGCCGACGTCAAGACCTACATCCAGAGCGGCAACGTGCTGTTCCGCTCCGATCTGCCGGCGGCAGACGCGGCGGCAATGCTGGACAGCGCACTTCAGGAAAAGCTCGGTAAGGCGCCAGGCGTGATGATCAGGACCGGCGCGCAATTGCAGGCGATCGCCGATCAGGCCCCCTTCCCGGACGCCAAGCCAAATCTGCTGCTTGTCGTTTTCCTGCGCGAGCCGGCACCATCAGACGCGCTCGACAAACTCGTGGCGCCCGATGGCGAAGAAGCCCAGGTTGCCGGAGCTGAGATCTATATCCACTTCCCGAACGGCTCCGGCCGTTCGAAGTTCAAGCTGCCGGCCGCCAAGCCAGGCACCGCGCGCAACCTCAACACGGTGCGCAAGCTTGCTGCCTTGGCGCTTGATATGGAAGGTTGACGCACCGCAAGGCGCCATTCCGGACGGAAAACCGCGTCACACTTTTCCTGGAATTGCTCAGGCTGCCGGCTGGAAAAGCAGCCGGACGAAGGATCGGAGTACGAGCAGCTGCTGCGGTAGGCTTTCAGGCTGCTTCAGCGCCTTCGACAGGATGATGCCGCCTTCAAGCACGGTCGAAACCATATCGGCCAGATGGTCGACGTCGAGCGGCTCGCGTGGCCGGTAGACTTGCATGATCGCCTCGAACATCGTGCCGAAACGCCGACGCCACATCAGCGCCGCCTGCCGGTTGATCTCCTGGATCTCGCGATCGAAAGCGCGCTCCTGCGTGCACATCACCGCGACCAGGCAGCCGGGATGGCCGTTCGGCAGGTCAGCGAGAATTTCCGACAGCATCTTCAGTCCCAGAAGAAAAGCCTGCAGCGGGTCGTCTGACAATTGATGGGCGCGGCCGAAGATCTCGTCGTAGATGCGCTCGTCGTTCTCGATGTAGCGCTCGAGCAGAGCCCGCGCGAGTTCGTTCTTGTCGCGGAAATGGTAGAAGAATCCGCTCTTGGTGATGCCGGTCTCGGCGATCAGCTCGTCGATCGAAGTCGCGCCGAAACCCTTGGCAAGCACCGCCGCCTCGGCGACGTCGAGGATTCTGGCGCGCGTTTCCTCACCCTTTCGCATTAGCTGCTCCCTACCATTGGTACGGTTTCCAGCAATTACTCGGCGGCCAGCTCCTAGCGCAGCGTCGGCTGCAAGCCAGTAAGTCACTGATTTTTCGACACTAATTTAGTATATTAGCAATAGTATACCGCAAGTCGTCTAGTTTAGAAGATGATCATAAGGCAGAAATTTACTTGGTTCTGCGGTGTTGGAGGCATCCGCGGGCCCTTCAGCCAAGACTGAACCGGTGGAGACCGATATGGCCAAATACAGACGCAGCCTGCCGCTCTTGAAGGGTGGACTGTTCCTGAGTGACGGTGGCATCGAAACGACGCTGATCTTTCATGAGGGCATCTCCCTCCCGCATTTTGCCGCCTTCGTGCTCATTTCGACGGCGGACGGGCGCCGGCGCTTGCTCGACTACTACAAGCGATATCTCGCAATTGCACAGCAGCACGGCACCGGCTTCGTGCTCGACACACCCACCTGGCGCGCCAGCGCCGATTGGGGCGTGAAGCTCGGCTATGACGCCGCGGCCCTGGCCGAGGTCAACCAGAACGCCATCTACATGCTGGCGGAACTGCGCGCCGAGTACGAACGTCCGCAAGCGCCGATCGTGCTTAGCGGCGCCATCGGGCCGCGCGGCGACGGCTATCGCCTGGGCCGCATGAGCGCGGATGAGGCCGAGGATTATCACGGACCACAGATCTCCGCCTTTGCCGCCAGTGACGCCGATATCGTCGGCGCCTATACGCTGACCAGCATCGACGAGGCGACCGGCATTGCCCGGGCGGCCCAGAGCCATGGCATGCCCTGCTCGATTGCCTTCACGGTGGAAACCGACGGCCGGCTCCCAGACGGCCGAACCCTTCGGGCCGCGATCGAGACCGTTGATGCGGCGACCGGCGGCTATCCGCACTACTACATGATCAACTGTGCCCACCCCGATCATTTCGAGACCAGCCTCGATACGGGGAGCGCCTGGGCGCAGCGCATCGCCGGTATCCGAGCCAACGCTTCCAGGATGAGCCATGCCGAGCTCGACAACAGCGAAATCCTGGATGCCGGGGATCCCCTCGACCTCGGCCAGCGTTATCGAACACTGACGACGCATTTGCCACGATTGCGCATCCTTGGCGGTTGCTGCGGCACCGACCATCGCCACATCGCGGCAATCTGCGAGGCCTGCCTTCCACCGACGGCGCTTAGCGCCTGAGGCGCGGGGCCTCGCCCTCCCGGCCCTCTCGCAAGCAATTGCGGGAGGGCGCCTTCTCGTCGCCACCCTCGCGAAAGCCACAGTGTTTGTGTAGACTTGAACGGAAAGGACGGCAGCCGGACATCCCGGCAAAGGCCGTTGACCGCCCTGTCATGAATTACGCTCCCGCCTCGCCGACCGGAAATGCCGAAGCCTTTGCCTTCGACAACAGCTACGCGCGCCTGCCGCAGCAGTTCTTCGCGCGCGTCGCGCCCACTCCGGTGGCGGAGCCCTGGCTGATCAAGCTCAACAAGCCATTGGCCGAGGAGCTCGGTCTCGACGTGGCGACGCTCGAACGCGAGGGCGCCGAGATCTTTTCGGGCAACCGCCTTCCCGCCGGTGCCGATCCGCTTGCCATGGCTTATGCCGGCCACCAGTTCGGCACCTTCGTGCCGCAACTCGGTGATGGCCGGGCGATCCTCCTTGGCGAGGTGATCGACCGCAACGGGAAGCGGCGCGACATCCAGCTCAAAGGACCGGGCCAGACCCCCTTCTCACGGCGCGGCGACGGGCGCGCGGCACTCGGTCCAGTCTTGCGCGAGTACATCGTCAGCGAGGCGATGTACGCGCTCGGCATTCCGACGACACGGGCGCTTGCCGCCGTCGTCACCGGGCAACCGGTCTATCGCGAACAGATCCTGCCGGGCGCCATCGTCACGCGGGTCGCGGCAAGCCATATGCGCGTCGGCACGTTCCAATTTTTCGCGGCGCGCGGCGATATGGAGTCGGTGAAGGTGCTTGCCGACTACGCGATCGATCGCCACTACCCTGAGGTCAGGGACGCTGAACGGCCCTATCTTGCCTTCTACAAGGCGGTGACCGCGCGCCAGGCGGAGCTGATCGCGCGCTGGCTGCACGTCGGCTTCATTCATGGCGTGATGAACACCGACAACATGACGATCTCGGGCGAGACAATCGACTTCGGCCCTTGCGCCTTCCTCGATGCCTATGATCCCAAGAAGGTGTTTTCCTCGATCGATCAGATCGGTCGCTATGCCTATGCGAGCCAGCCGGCGATCGGGCAATGGAACCTGGCGCGCCTGGCAGAAACCCTGGTGCCGCTCTTCGACGACAACCAGGATACTGCGGTGGAACTGGCCAATGATGCGCTCGGCGAGTACGGCGCGATCTTCCAGCGCCACTGGCTGGATGGCATGCGGCGCAAGATCGGATTGGCCATGAGCGAAAAGGGAGATCTCGACCTGTTGCAGGCGCTGCTGACGGCCATGCATCAGGGGGAAGCGGATTTCACCCTCACCTTCCGGCGGCTGTGCGACAGCGCCCGCGACCCGGCCGCCGATGCCGCACTCGCCTCGACCTTTGCCTCTACCGGGGCAATCGGGCCGTGGCTGCAAGAGTGGCGTCAGCGTCTCAGCCGCGAGAAGGCGACGCCGGATGAACGCGCGACCGCCATGACGGCGGTCAACCCGGCCTTTATTCCGCGTAACCACCGGATCGAAGAGGCGATCGCGGCCGCGACCGAGGATGCGGACTTCTCGCTCTTTGAGGCCCTGGTCGAAGTTACCGCCAACCCCTATACCGACCAGCCGCAGTTTGCCCGCTACCAGGCTCCGCCGAGCCCGGGAGAGGAAGTCCAGCGCACCTTCTGCGGCACATAGCCGTCTCGGGAATGCGGCATTCCGGTGCGCCGTATTTCCGCGGCCTTGCGCTTCTGCTGCCAGGCCGATTCATCAAATCGTTCTATGCCGCTGTTTTTACGCGGGGACGGGCACCTGGCTGCCCTCAGCCAACGCGCCGCCAGCGGCGCTTAAACGCACCGGTCGTCCACGTTCGGTCGCCTTGACCGCAACTTTATTGCGGGCCTGCGAATATTTCCGCGTTGCGGAATGTGGCTATTGAAAGGCAGAGACGGCGCGTTAGGTGCTAACAGGACAGGCGCTCTGCGCCTTCCCTGACCGGGCGGCCGCGACAGGCTTGCGACCGCCGCTTCGAAGCCACCTGTCTCACGCGGTCCCGGCGACGGACCGCCGCAATGGAAAGAACCGTGCCACTGCACCGTTCTTCGATGCGGGAGTTCCCATCATGCTCGTTCTGACGGCCATCGTCTTTGCAATCATCGGCCTCGCGCTTGGCGGCGGCGGCGCCAAGCTGCTGATGCTTGGCGGCAGCCCCTATTACCTCGCAATCGGCATCGGCTTCCTGCTGACGGCGGTGCTGCTGTTCATGCGGAAATCGGCGGCGATCTGGCTCTATGCGTTCATGATCCTGGGCTCGCTCGGCTGGGCGGTGTCTGAGGTCGGTTTCGACTGGTGGCAGCTTGGCCCGCGTGGCGGCGTCATCGTCCTTCTGGGGCTCTGGCTGCTGTTGCCGGCCGTGCGCCGGCCGCTCGGCTTCGAAAGCCCGACGGGCGAGCGTTATGCCGTGAGTGGCTGGCCGCTGGCATTTGCGGTGCTGGTATCGGTTGGTGTCGCGGGCTACGCAATCATGCAGGACCCGCACGACATACGCGGCGATCTGCCGAGCGATGTCGTCGCTGAAAATCCACCGCTCGGCGGCTCGGTACCGCCGGACGAATGGCACCAGTACGGGCGCACCGCCTTCGGCCAGCGCTACTCGCCGCTCGATCAGATCACGCCTGAGAATGTCGGGGGGCTGAGGGTTGCCTGGCAATACCAGACCGGCGACATCAAGAGACCCGACGACGTGGGCGAGACGACCTATCAGGTGACGCCGCTCAAGATCAAAGACACGCTCTATGCCTGCACACCGCACAACTGGGCGATCGCGCTCGATGCGGCAACCGGCGAAGAGAAATGGAAATATGACAGCAACTCGGGCATGAACCCGGACCGCCAGCACCAGACCTGCCGCGGCGTTACCTATTGGGCCGACCCGGCTGCAGCCCCGGGCAGCCCCTGCGCCGAACGGGTGTACCTTCCGACCTCCGACGCGCGGTTGATCGCGCTCGATGCGGCGACGGGGTCCGTCTGCACCAGCTTTGCCGACAATGGCGTCCTGCATCTCGAAACGGGCATGAAATACAACCCGGCCGGTTACTATTATTCGACGTCGCCGCCGGTTGCCGTCGCCGGCAAGCTGATCATCGGCGGTGCGGTCAACGACAACTATTCCACCCAGGAACAGTCCGGCGTCATCCGCGCGTTCGACATCAACACCGGTGCTCTGATCTGGAACTGGGACAGCGGCAACCCTGATGTGACGGCACCGCTCCCCGAAGGCCAGACCTACACCACCAACTCGCCGAACAGCTGGTCGGTCTTCAGCTATGACGAGGGTCTCGGCCTCGTCTACATCCCCATGGGCAACCAGGTGCCCGACCAGCTCGGCATGGGCCGCAGCGAACACGTCGAGAAATATTCCTCCTCGATCGTCGCGCTCGACATCAATTCGGGCGCGGTGCGCTGGGTTCGCCAGACCGTACATCACGACCTCTGGGACATGGACGTGCCGGCGCAGCCGGCGCTGCTTGACATCACCAAGGAGGACGGCACCGTCGTGCCAGCTTTGGTCGGACCGACGAAACAGGGCGACATCTACGTGCTCGACCGCAGGAGCGGCGAACCGATCATCCCGGTCGAGGAGGTGCAGGCGCCGGGTGGCGCGATCCCCGAGGACTTCACCGCCCCGACCCAGCCGGTCTCCGGCCTCACCTTCATGCCTGCACCGCTACAGGAAAAGGACATGTGGGGCGTCACGCTGTTCGACCAGCTTGCCTGCCGCATCGCGTTCCGCTCGCTGAAATATGAGGGACGCTACACGCCGCCGTCGATCGAGGGCACGCTCGTCTATCCCGGCAACTTCGGCACCTTCAACTGGGGTTCCGTCGCGATCGATCCGGAGCGGCAGGTGATGTTCGGCATGCCGACCTATCTCGCCTTCACCTCGCGGCTCGTGCCCCGCGACCAGGTGCCGCCGAAGGGCCAGGACGAGAAGGGATCGGAGCAAGGGCTCAATCGCAACGATGGAGCGCCCTATGGCGTCTTCATGGGCCCCTTCCTTGGACCGCTCGGCATTCCCTGCCAGGCGCCGCCGTGGGGTTACGTCGCTGGAGCCGATCTCAGGACCGGCAAGATCGCCTACAAGCACAAGAACGGCACCGTCGAGGACATGACGCCGTTGCCGCTGCCGTTCAAGGTCGGCGTACCGGGCATCGGCGGGCCGATGATCACCAAGGGGGGCGTCGCCTTCCTGGGTGCCGCTGTCGACGATTATCTGCGCGCCTATGACCTCACGACCGGACGCCAGCTCTGGGAGGCGCGCCTTCCCGCCGGCGGCCAGTCGACGCCGATGAGCTATGCGGTCGGCGACAAGCAATATGTGCTGATCGTTGCCGGCGGCCACGGCTCGGTCGGCACCAGGCCCGGTGACTACATCATCGCCTACACTCTGCCTTGACGCGCGCGAAGCATCCCTAATTCTCGCTAGAAGGTTGCAAAAGTAAGCTCCGCGCAAGCCCGCGACAGCAGCTTCCCCCGGACGACAGATTCCGGGGGATTCCCATGAAGATCGACAACAGCATTTCGAACTACTACTTCTCCCAGCGCCGCCAGCAGGCGGGCACTATCGCGCCGATCGAGGAGAGCGGCGGTGATGCGCGCCCGCGCCAGGCCCCGACGATCGCGCCGCCTTCGACCTCGAACGCCCTTTCCAACGCGCTGTGGATGACGGCGGCGCGCGACGGCGAGAGCACGGCTTCGATTTCCGCCAAAGAAGGCCCTGCGGCCTCGGACGGTTCGGTCAGCGACGAGTTTCTGAAGGAAGCGAAGAAGAGCCTGGTTGAGAAAATCCGCGAACAGGTCCTCAAGGCGATGGGCCTGACCGAATCGGATCTCAAGGAGATGCCCCCCGAGCAGCGGCAGGCCGCCGAGGAAGAGATCCGCAAGGCTGTCGAGCGCGCGATGGGTGTCGAGCAGCAGCGCGACGTGGCGACCGCCGATCTCGCCAACGGCGGCGACGACATCCCCTGAGAGGGCGGTTTGCGCCGATCGGCTTGTCTCGGTCGGACAATCGATGATATCCAGCGATCCTCCAAAGAGGACCAAGATCCATGCGCCTGATCCGTTAGCGACTTTCGCCGGCAGAAAACGACCGACGCCACAGCCGCCCTTCGGCGGTTTTTGGCATGGCTTTTTTTTCGGCCGCCTGAACGTCCTGACACGGACATGACCGTTCACCGGCCATCGCTAGGATCATCCTCATGACCACCAAAGACGGATTTGTTTCCGAAGCCGGCAGCCTTGGCGCCGGCCCCTTCGACCTCGGCTATAGGATCGAAGGCAGTGGCACGCCGCTGCTCGTCATCGGCAGCGCCGCCTACTACCCCCGCACCTTCTCCCAAGCGCTTCGCGAGAAGTTGCGGCTGATCTTCATCGACCACCGCGGCTTCGCACCGGCGCGGACCAACTATGCCGCTGGCGACATCGGCTTCGAGACGGTGCTCGATGATATCGAGCGAATGCGGGCGCATCTGGGGCTCGAACGCTTCGCCATTCTCGGACACTCCGGCCATGGCTATATGGCCCTCGAATATGCCAAGCGACACCCGGAGCGCGTCAGCCACGTGATCATGGTCGGCACCGGTCCGAGCCATTCGGCTCGTCATATGGCGCTCGCCGACCGGATCTGGGAAGAAACGGTGTCGCCGACCCGTAAAGCGATCTTCGCACGGGAGATGGCCAAGCTTGGCGACGATATCACGGCGCGGCCTGAGGAACGTTTCAAAGCCCTGCTGATCCGGCTCGGCGCGAAGAGCTGGCATCAGCCGGACTTCGACGCAACGACTCTTTGGCGAGATGTCACTGCCAACAACGCGGTATTCGACCATCTCTGGGGCGAGGTGTTTCGCGATATCAATATCCGCAAGGGTTTGAACAGGCTGGCAGCGCCGGTGCTGCTTGCGCTCGGCCGCTCGGACTATCTCGTCGCCCCGGCCTTCAGCTGGGACGAGTACCGGGCGGACTTCACGAACCTGACGGTGCGGCTCTTCGAACAGAGCGGGCATACGCCGCAGCTGGAAGAAAGCGATCTCTTCGACGAAGCCCTGCTCTCGTTCCTCGAAAACGACCGCGGCTAGGACAAGCCGCCCTCGCAGCGTCCAGCATTCAGAGGGGCCGAGACCGGCCCCTCCCCTTCCCAACCATTGACACTTGGTCGCGCCCAACTATCTATTGCTCCAGAAGCTATAGGTTTGAGGCGAACATGTATTCCATCGGCGATCTCTCCCGGCGCACCGGCGTCAAAATCCCGACGATCCGCTACTACGAGCAGATGGGATTGATCGCAGCGCCCGAGCGCTCCGAAGGCAATCAGCGGCGGTACGAGAAAAGCGAACTTGAGCGACTGGCCTTTATCCGCCATGCGCGCGACCTCGGCTTGTCGATCGATTCGATCAAGGATCTGCTCGCCCTCAGCCAGCATCCGGAGCGACCTTGCGGCGAAGCCGACCGCATCGCCAGCGAGCACCTGGCAACGGTGCGCGAGAAGATCGCGCGATTGAGGAAGCTGGAGCAGGAACTGGAACGCATCGTCGCCTGCGACGGCAATCACACCGTCGGCGACTGCTACGTGATCCGGGCGCTCGCCGACCATTCCATGTGCGAGAGCGAGCACTGAGGCGGCAGCTTAATTGGTCGCCTTGAAAAATCCCCGTTGACAAAATCACGAAAACAAACAATCTAGCGCCCATGATCAAGAACGCACCCATTTGCCGCGTGTATTTTTGGCTGTTCCGATAGGAGCGGCCTGCTGATCATATTCAACAAGGCCGCCATCAGGCGGCTTTTGTTTTTCCGGCTCCTGATGGCGAGAAAACCCGAGGAGCCCAGACATGCTACAGACCGCCATCCCCACCCTTCATGCGACACCGGCGACGCGCCCGCCGATGGTGACGATCCGTTGCGCCAAGCAGCGCGACCTGCCGGAACTGCGCGACATGATCGCCGAACTTTCGGCCCATCACGGCGACGCCGCCCCGATCACGCCGGAACAGCTGGAGCGTGACCTTTTCGGCCGTACGCCGTGGATTACGGCGCTCGTCGCCGAGGCCGGCAACCGGCTGATCGGCTACGCGATCCTCGTGCCGATCTACCGGGCCGCCGAAGGCGCACGCGGCATGGAGCTGCATCACCTCTTCGTTCGCCCGGAAAGCCGCGGCACCGGCATTGGCCGCCACCTGGTCGCCAAGGCGCGTGAGCAGGCGAAAATGGCCGGCTGCGACTTCCTTTCGGTCAGCGCCGCCACGGGCAACTTCCAGGCACACCATTTCTACGAATCCGAACGCTTCGTCCCTCGCCCGGTGACCGGCATGCGCTATATGCAGAAGCTGGGCTGAGGAGCTGCCGATGCGTCTTGCAATCGTCCTGTGCGAAGGCTTCGCCGATTGGGAATGTGCGCTGTTGATGGCGGCGGCGCGCACCCATCTCGGCGTCGATATCGAGGTTGCCACCGTCGACGGCGCGCGTGTCACCTCGATGGGCGGCCTCGACGTCTCGGCGCATCTCTCCGTCGATGCCCTCGACCCGGCCGGCTTCGACGGGCTGGTGATCTGCGGCGGCGCAATCTGGGACACGAACGAGGCGCCCGATCTCTCCTCGACGATCCGTGCCTTCGATCGCAACAAGCGTGTGGTCGCAGCCATTTGCGGCGGCGTCCATGCCCTTGCGACATGCGGCCTTCTCGACCGCGTCGACCACACCGGCAACAGCGCCGAAAGCCTTGCGGCGCTGACCGGCTATCATGGTGCTTCGCACTATCGCGATCAGCCGCAGGCGATGCGCAGCGGCCACGTCGTCACCGCCGCCGGCACCGCGCCGATCAGCTTTTCCGGCGAGATCCTGCATGGCCTCGGTCTCGGCTCACCGGAGCTCGACGGATTTCTTGCACTCTACGGGCGGGAGCATCGGCCCGACGACAGCGGCAGCATCGGGTAAGCCGCCTTCCATTTCGGTGCAGAAAGCGGCCTCTCCACTTTTGGCAACAGGCCTAGAGCCAGTTCGAGATCTGATCGAGCGGCTTCTTCACCTTGCCGGCCACCGGCACGGTCGCATCCGGGGCTGGATAGCCGGCCACCAGAATCAGGAACGGCTTTTCACTGTCCGGCCGACCACAAATCTCGTTGAGGAAGTTCATCGGCGCCGGCGTATGGGTCAGTGTCGCAACGCCCGCATGATGCAGCGCCGTGATCAGGATGCCGGTAGCAATGCCGACGCTTTCGTTGATGTAGTAGTTCTTTTTCAGATCGCCCGGATTGGGACCACCGCGCTTCTGCGAGAAGACGACGATCAGGTAGGGAGCAGTCTCAAGGAAGGGCTTGTCTTCGTCGGTGCCGAGCGGCGCCAGCGCGTCGAGCCACTCCTGCGGCGCCTTGTCCCGATAGAAGATACGCTCCTCCTCTTCCGCCGCGTGGCGCACCTCGGCCTTGATCCGGGGGCTCTCGATCACGGTGAAATGCCAGGGCTGATGGTTGGCGCCGCTCGGCGCCGTGCCCGCCGCCTTCAGACAGGTTTCGATGACCTCACGCGGCACCGGACGATCGCTGAAGTAACGCGTGGTGCGGCGGCGGTTGACCTCTTCATAGAAGTCCGCAGCGCGGGCCACCATCTCCTCGGGGCTGCGTTCGATCCACTGGTCGTAGGGCGCGGTTTCGTGTGGGCGCATTCAGTCTCCTCCTCGTTATGAAGCCGAGTTGAGCGCGCCTTGCTACGAAGATCAAGCGTTAGAGCGCCGGTACCGCTTTCAGGTAGGCGGCGATCGCCTCACGGTCGGCCGGCGTCAGTTTTGCCATGTTCTTCTGCACTTCCACCATGGAGCCGCCGACGGAATCGAACTCCGGCGTGAAGCCGGTTTCCAGATAGGAGGCGATATCGGAGGCGCTCCAGCTGCCGATGCTCTTGGAGCCGGGCGTGATATCGGGAATACGGCCCTCGCCTTCCGGGTTCGGCGCGCCGGCGAGCCACTGATCCGGCTCGAAGCCTCCGAGCGCGTTTCTCGGCGTGTGGCATTCGCCGCAGTGGCCAAGCCCCTCGACAAGATATTGCCCGCGGGCGAGCTTCGGGTCGTTGGCGTCCACCGCGGCGCGTGGCTTGTCGGTCAGGAACAGCAGCTTCCAGCCACCCAAGGCTATCCGCACGTTGTAAGGGAATGGCAATTCGTGCGGCGGCGCCACCTCGGTGCTCTTCGGCAGCGTCTTCATGAAGCCCCAGAGGTCGTTGACGTCCTTGGCCGCCATGCGCGCATAGGAGCCGTAGGGGAACGACGGATAGAGATGCTCGCCGTTGCGCCCGACGCCGCGGGTCATGGCGTTGCCGAACTCGGCGAGCGTCCAGGCGCCGATTCCGGCCGTTTCGTCCGGAGAGATGTTCGGCGCGTGGAAGGTGCCGAACGGACTCTTCAGCGGCGAGCCACCCGAAAGCACCAGACGCGCGTCACCTTCGGCGCCCTTGTTGGCATGACAGCTGACGCAGCCGCCGGCCCAGAAGACCTGTTCGCCATTGGCAAGATCCGGTTCTCCGAGACCCTCCCAATGGGAGGCGCTCCAGGGTGCCGGCTTCGTCAGCCACCAGAAGGCGGCACCGCCGACGACGCCCAGCACCACAAGACCCGATATCAGCTTTCTCGCCCGACGACCCATAGTCTCCCCTCATGCCCTGCCGCAAACAGTGTGCTCAATACGAGTGAAGGCACGCGGCGGGACGTCGCGTGCCTCCTCTTTCAGCCGGATAGGACGTTGCCGCCGGTCAATTCTTCTTCAGGCGGTAGCTCTCATGACAGCTGCCGCAGTCCTTGCCGATGCCCCCGAGGGCCGCGCCGACGGCCGCCTGGTCAGCGGGCAGCTGCGCCAGAACCGCCTCGGCATCGGTGCCGAGCTTGGCGGCCTTTGCCTTGAAGTCATCCAGGTTTTCCCAGATCTTCGGGCTCGCCTCGGTCTCGTGGCCCGCTTCCGAGCCGGCCGGGAAATGGTCCGGGAAGGTCTTCATCGTCTCGCTGATCGTCGTCAGCGATGCCTTCACGACCTCCGCGTCATAGGGCTTCTCGCCCTTGGCGATGCCGGCAAGCGCGCCAGTCGCAGCGCCCACCTTCTTCATCGCCTGCTGGCGAACCACCTGCGGCTCGTCGGCTGCAGTCACAGCAGTAACACCCAGGCCCGCAAGAGCGGCAGCCAACATGAGTGCGCGTATTTTCATCAGGATCTCCCGGTCAATGAAATCTATTCGGCGAATCTGCCTGCCTGGCCTTCATGCCCAATGCGGCCGCATGATGTCATCTTGAGTATTCGGCGGAAGTAACATTTTTTTGATGTGCTTGTTAGGACAAAGGAATTTCCGTCGGCCGGCGTAATTCCGGGATTTCAACAGGCCCGCCAATAACATGACTTTAAAATTCATGTTTATACTTTAGAGAAACCGGGACAGCTTCACTGTGCCGACCAGCCCTGCCACACCGTGAAAGCCGCGACCAGAACGAGCACCGCCCCGGCGGCCCGGCCGATCCACACGGTCGTCTCGGGGCTGCCGACCAGAAAATCCCGGCCGCGGCCGGCAGCAAGGGCAAGGCCGCCATAGACAGCGAGCTGCGTCGCCGCAATCATCGCGGCCATGACCAGGGCCTGCGACCAGATCGGCCCGAACTGCGGCTTGAGGAACTGGGGATAGACCGCCAGCATGAAGAGATAGGCCTTCGGGTTCATCAGGCTCGTCAGCGCGCCCTGGCGAAAACTCGCCCAGCGCGACAGCCGGTCCGCGCCGTCGATGCCGCCGATGGTGATCGAGCTTTTGACCAGGGAAAAGCCGATCCAGGCGATATAGGCTGCACCCGCGACGAGCAGCACGTTGAAGAGGCCGGGCACCAGATGCAGGATGACGCTGACGCCGAGTGCCGCATAGAGCGTGTGCAGCACGCCGCCCGCCATGATGCCGGCCGTCGCCGACAGACCGGAGGCCCGCCCTCCCGTTAGCGAGTTCGCAAGGACGAAGACCATGTCCATACCCGGCACGATGATGATGCCGAACAGAAGGGTGAAGAAGAGCCAGAGGTTTTCCGTGTAGGTCATGTCAGTTGTCCGTCGTCCAGGTTTTCATTTCTCAATCGAATTGCTGTTTTTTCAATCCGTTGGCTGATGGTATAGATCCGGGCAACTGACAAGGTAGTGTCAGGAGCGTTGACGACGGGGGAGGTTTTCTATGCGCAAGGCGGCACGGCTTTTCGAGATCATCCAGATCCTCCGGCTTGCGAGAAAGCCCGTGACCGGCGCGCAAATGGCCGAGACGCTGGAGGTGACGGTGCGCTCGATCTACCGCGATATCGCGGCACTCCAGGCGATGCGCGTGCCGATCGAAGGCGGCCGCGGCATCGGCTATATTCTTAGGCCCGGCTTCGACCTGCCGCCGCTGATGTTTTCGATCGAGGAAACGGAAGCGATCGCCTTGGCTCTGGCGCTGCTGGCACGAACCGGCGACGAGGAACTGAAGGCAGCCGCCGGCCGCGTCAACCAGAAAATCACTGCAGCCGTGCCCGAGCCGCTGAGACTGGCCTTTCGTTCGCAGGCGCTGCACGCCTGGGGAACGATCGCACCCTCGCCCGCCGGCATCGATCTCGCTTTGGTACGCCGGGCGATCCGCGACGAGCAGAAGCTCGAACTCGACTATCGCGACGAACTCGGCCGCGCCACAGAACGCACGATCCGGCCGGTGGCGCTGATCTACTATTCGGAAACTGCCAACATCGTCGGCTGGTGCGAGTTGCGCCAGGCGATCCGCAACTTTCGCGCCGACCGTGTCGAGCACTGCGAGGCGGTCGGCGCCTATTTTCCAGGCGAGGGAAACCGCCTCAGGGAACTCTGGATCAGCGGCTGGAAGACCACCTGAGCCTGGCCTCATCGGTACCCAGCACAAACGAAAAGACCCGGCGCAAGCGCCGGGTCCAAACGTCATGCATCGAAGACGGGCAGCTTACTTGGAAGCCGCTTCGTACATTTCGAGCACGTAATCCCAGTTGATCAGGCTGTCGACGAAGGCTTCGAGGTACTTCGGACGGGCGTTGCGGTAGTCGATATAGTAGGAGTGTTCCCAGACATCGACGCCGAGGATCGGCGAGGCGCCGTGAACGAGCGGGTTTTCGCCGTTCGGGGTCTTGGAGATTTCGAGCTTGCCGTTCTTGACCGAGAGCCAGGCCCAGCCCGAGCCGAACTGGCCGGTGCCGGCGGCGATGAAATCGGCGCGGAACTTGTCGTAGCCGCCGAGGTCGGACTTGATGGCCGCGTCGAGCTTGGCCGGCAGGCTGGTGCCGCCGCCGCCCTTCTTCATCCACTTCCAGAAGTGGATGTGGTTGTAGTGCTGGCCGGCATTGTTGAACAGCGGCTGGTTGGTGCCGTAGGACTTCTTGACGACTTCCTCCAGCGACAGGTCGGAGAGGCCGGCCTCTTCAGCAAGCTTGTTGCCGTTGGTCACGTAAGCCAGATGGTGCTTGTCGTGGTGGTACTCGAGCGTCTCGCGCGACATGTAGGGCGCCAGCGCATCGTAGTCATAGGGAAGGTTCGGCAATTCGAAAGCCATGTGGGCATCTCCTCTTGGCATGGAATTTCGTCGGGAAATCCGTGAGCGGGAACATAGGCACCGACCCTCATGGAGGCAACCGATGCAATGCCAATTTTTCCTCAACCCACGGAATATACTTTCAACATCATTTTGAAAGCATGACACTTTCAAGCACATTCATGCCACGGTTTGGCTGCAGCTTCGCGACCGTTGCAACCATGCATAAAGGACAGTCCATGCCGCAGCGTCTCATCCCTGCCCTCGCCCTTTCCGCCATCGCCGCTTTTGCTGCGTCCAGTGCAGCAGCCTCTTCCGGCGACGCGTGGGAGACATTCCGGGCAGAGGTTTCGAAGAAGTGCCTCGCCGCCGCCACCTCGCTGCAAAAACCCAGCGTCGTCGTCGACCCCTTCGGCTCGCAGAGCTTCGGGCTGGCGCTGGTGATCGGCACGCCCAAGGGCTCCAAGGTCACCGTCACGCAGATCTGCGTCTTCGACAAGCAGAAGAAGACGGTCGAGCTCGGTGGTGAGCTTGCACCCGACGCGGTCAAGGTGGGCGTGCCGGCAAAGAAGAAATAGCGCGCGCGACCCGGCGCAAGCCGTCCAGTTGCCGTCCACGTCGGCCCCGGTCACTGCATATGTGGACTGCTCCTCACTTGAGCTTCGACCGACCGGTTGATAGATCTTGCTCATGGTGAGCGATACTTCCGAACGAATCCTGGACGCAACCGAACGCCTGATGGTGTCGCGGGGCTACAGCGCGTTCAGCTACGCGGACATCTCGGCCGTGGTCGGCATCGGCAAGGCGACGATCCACCATCACTTCCCGACCAAGGCGGACCTGGCCGCAGCCGTGCTTGCCCGCTACCGCAAGAACAATCGCCGCAGCGTTGAAGGACTGCTAGCAGCTGTCGGCGATCCGGCGGCCCGGCTCGAGGCCTATGTCGGCTTCTGGGAAGAATGTATCGCCAAACGGGACATGCCCTTCTGTATCGGCGCCCTTCTGGCCTCGGAAATACCTTCGCTTCCCGATATTGTCGTCGCGCAAGTGCGCGGTCATTTTGCCGACCTTTCCGGCTGGCTCGGAGCCGTGATCGAGGATGGCGTAGCGAAGGGATCCCTGAGGACCGCTCACGGCCCCAAGGCGGCCGCCGAGGCGCTCATGGCGACGGTCCACGGCGCAATGCTCGCGGCCCGCGTCGCCGGCTCGGATCAAGCCACGTTTTCGGCGATCGCACGGCCCGCCTTGGCACAACTTCAGGCGCCAAGCGATGCCTGACCCCGAAGCTCCGACCCTTCGAAGCGACACCGGTCGAAAAAGACAGTTGTTCCCGTGGGAACGGCGGGCCACATTTGCGAGCGCTAGAAATCAATCCGAACGGACGCGATGGCAGGTGAAATCATCGCGTTTCTTTTTCAAATCTCTCCCGACCAACTAGTCGGTCCAACGAAGGAGGAAGATCATGGCAAATCCGCTTTCCACACTCGGCATCATCCATACCGTCATCAGCCTCGCCCCCGTCGTGGCGGGCCTCTATGGCTTTGCCCGGTATGGTGCGATTGTTCCCGGCACGCGCTCCGGCAAGCTTTACCTCGCCGCGATCATCCTGGCGGTGCTGACGTCCGCGGGGCTTTCGAGCACCGGCGGCTTCAACGCGGGCCATGCGCTCGGGATCGTCACGCTGCTCGTCATCGGTGGAAGCCTTGCAGCACAAAGGCTCGAATTTTTCGGCCGCCTGCGCCCCTACCTGGCAACGCTTGGCCTTTCGTTCAGCTATTTCCTGCTGATCGTGCCGGCGATCGCCGAGACGTTGAAGCGCCTGCCCGCCTCGCAGCCACTTGCCAGCGGCCCGGAATCGCCGATCGTGCAGACGACGCTGCTTGCCTGGCTGGTGATCTTCCTCGCAGGCCTCTCCGTCCAGGCCTACCTGATCCACAGGCGCGCCGTGGTCGGCGCGCGCGCGCCCCGCTCGCGCTGAGTGCCTGAACCGAAGGCCATCTTGCCCCGGCGCAGCGGGTACGACCGTGCGCCGGGGTTTTGCATGCGCGCAGTTCAGACGTCGCGGGCCGCGTGCGCCCAGTCCATGTAAAGATCGCGCGCCTTGGCGGCGACCGGGCCGGCCTGCAGGTCGCGGCTTTCGAGACGCGTCACAGGCAGCACCTTGGAGTAGTTGCCGGACGTGAAGATCTCGTCGGCCGCTTCGAAGTCCGCCATCGTCAGCGTCGCCTCGACCACTTCGAAACCGGCTTCGCGCAGCAGCGTCATGACGCGGAAGCGGGTGATGCCGGCAAGGAAGGTGCGGTTGGCGGCCGGCGTAAAGACGACACCGTCCTTGACCAGGAAGACGTTGGAAGAACCGGTCTCGGCGATGTTGCCGAGCATGTCGCGCACCAGCGCATTGTCGAAGCCGCGCGAACGGGCCTCGGTCAGGATGCGCGCGTTGTTGGGATAGAGGCAGCCGGCCTTGGCGTCGGTCGGCATCGATTCCAGTGTCGGACGGCGGAAGGGCGACAGCGTCAGCGACGAGCCGCCGTGGCCGTTGCCCATCGGCGCCTCGAACAGGCAGAGCGCAAAACGGGTCGATTCCGGGTCGATGGCGACGACACCGGCCGCGCCGTGCTCGGCCCAGTACATCGGCTTCACATAAAGCGCTGTCTTGCCGTCGAACTTCTTGGCGCCTTCCCAGGTCAGCGCCTCGATCTCTTCCGCCGCCATCGTCGGCTTCAGGCCAAGTGCGGCGGCCGAGCGGTTGACGCGCTGGCAGTGCAGGTCGAGGTCGGGAGCGACGCCGTCGAAAACGCGGGCGCCGTCGAACACCGTCGAGCCCAGCCACATCGCATGCGAGGTCGGGCCGATCAGCGGCGGATTGCCCGAGAGCCATTCACCATCGACATAGGTCCAGGTCACTGAGCGGGGGGATGTATCGACGGCCATCTGCGTCTCCTTGAGGTTTTTATTCTAGTCTTTCCGCATACCCCGAAAAAACAGCATCGGGGTGAATGGGTCTATCAAAAAATGTCATGGCGGCCGTTCTGGTACCGCGAAGGCCTCTCGCTTAGTCTCTTCGCCAAAGAAAAGGGAAAGCCGTGCGCATCAAGCATCTCGACGCAGACGACGTGGACATCTTCCGCCGCATCAGGCTGGAAGCGCTCAACCGCGAGCCGCAGGCCTTCGCCTCGACAGCGGCCGACTGGGAGCGCCTTTCGGCTGAGGAATGGCGCGCGCGGCTGATCGCCAACGCCGTATTCGTGGCCTTCGACAGCGATGAGCCGGTCGGCATCATGGGCCTGATGCGCGAGCGTGCGAGCCGGCTGGCGCATC
This sequence comes from Ensifer sp. SL37, assembly GCF_026672675.1. Lineage (NCBI taxonomy): Bacteria > Pseudomonadati > Pseudomonadota > Alphaproteobacteria > Hyphomicrobiales > Rhizobiaceae > Ensifer > Ensifer sp. SL37. The sequence continues at coordinate 427,191 of NZ_JAPPRN010000006.1, forward strand.
GGGGCACGATCATCATGGTCTATGTGTGCGACGAGGCCCGCGGGTCCGGCGTGGCGCGACAGCTGCTTGCGCAACTGACCGATCATGCGCGCTCGGCCGGCATCCGACTGCTCGAACTCGTGGTGCGTGCCGACAATCCGACGGCGATCCGCTTTTATGAACGTGCGGGTTTCTACAAGATCGGGCACGTTCCCGGCGGCATGCTCGACGGCGACCGGGAGGTCGACGAATTTCTGATGGCACGCCACATCGACGGCCGCGCCCCACCCATTGAGACATTGCAAGGAGCGACCCGATGAAAGCCATGTATTACGACGCCTTCGAGAAGATGCCGGAAATCCGTACCCTTCCCGATCCGACACCGACGGAGAACGGCGTGGTCATCAAGGTCGAGGCAACAGGGCTTTGCCGGTCCGACTGGCACGGCTGGATGGGCCATGACGCCGATATCCGCCTGCCGCATGTGCCCGGCCACGAGCTGGCGGGCGTGGTGACCGCCACCGGCCGCGGCGTCATGCGCTACAAGGTCGGCGATCGGGTGACCGTGCCCTTCGTTTCCGGATGCGGCCGTTGCGGCGAGTGCCGCTCCGGAAACCAGCAGGTCTGCGAGGCGCAGTTCCAGCCGGGCTTTACCCACTGGGGCTCGTTTGCCGAATATGTCGCGCTCGACTTTGCCGACCAGAACCTCGTGCATCTGCCTGAAAGCATGGACTTCACCACGGCTGCGAGCCTCGGCTGCCGCTTCGCAACGTCGTTCCGCGCCATCGCCGACCAGGCCAAGGTCAAGGGCGGCGAGTGGGTGGCGGTGCATGGCTGCGGCGGCGTCGGCCTCTCGGCAATCATGATCGCGGCGGCCCTCGGCGCCCAGCCGATCGCGATCGACATCGCCGAAGACAAGCTCGCCTTCGCCAAAAAACTCGGCGCGGTCGCTGTCATCAATGGCCGTGACGTGCAGGACGTGGCAGCGGCGGTGAAGGATATCACAGGCGGTGGCGCCCATGTCTCGATCGACGCGCTCGGCAATCCCGTGACCTGCTTCAACTCGATCAAGAACTTGCGCCGGCGCGGCCGCCACGTCCAGGTTGGCCTGATGCTCGGCGACCAGGCGACGCCACAGATCCCGATGGCGCAGGTGATCGGCCACGAACTCGAAATCTATGGCAGCCACGGCATGCAGGCCTGGCGCTACGACGCCATGCTGGCGATGATCGCCGACGGCAAGCTGAAGCCGCAGCAACTGATCGGGCGGGAGATTTCTCTTGAAGAGGCGATCCCTGCCCTCGTCGCCATGGACCGCGCCACCGATCTCGGTATCAGCGTCATCACCCGCTTCTGACGGCCACGGCAAGCCGTGAACGCCGCAGCCGGCAGGCAATATGATGACCGCCCATTCCGACTCACCATCCGCATGCGCTAGCCTTGCCTCCAATCGGGGGCAAGGCAGATGACCATTGCGAGACGGCGAAGACTGATCAAGCGGCAGCGCACCGGCACGGCGCTGGCCGTCGCCGCGACGATCTCGTTTCTCGCCGGGATGACCGACGCGATCGGGCTCTTGAGCATCGGTGACTTCGTCTCCTTCATGAGCGGCAACACGACGCGGGCGGCGATCGCGCTCGGCGACGGCGACTTCACCGGCGCCCTGCTGCTCGTCGGCGCGCTTGGAGCGTTCATCATCGGCAACGCGCTCGGCGTGATTGCGGCCGCACGCCTCGGCGTCGTCGGCGTCCTCTCGATGGTCAGTTTGGTGCTAATGCTCTGCGCTGGCTTCGGAACCTCGATGCCAAAGCCCTTCTATTTCTACGGCATCGTGCTTGCCATGGGCCTGGTCAATGCCGCCGTCGAGCACATCGAGGGCCTGCCGATCGGACTCACCTACGTGACCGGTGCCCTTTCCCGTTTCGGGCGCGGCCTCGGCCGCTGGCTGCTCGGCAACACCAACCGCCAATGGCTCATGCAGATCGTGCCCTGGCTTGGCATGTTCTCTGGCGCTGTCGCCGGCGCCGTCCTGCAGCGCCATTTCGGCCCGGCGTCTCTTTGGGCTTCCTTCGCGCTTAGCGCCGGGCTCACGCTGGCCACCATTCTGGTGCCGTCGCGCTGGTCGAAGCGCTACATCCATCCGGGCTGATCCCGCTCCGGCCACAGCTTTTCGCCTCCCCCCAAGATTTTGCCCTTAAGCCCGGACGGGTTTCAGGGCAAAATCCGCGCTGAAGAATCACGAGCGAGGTCCTGCCATGGCGCTTGCGGCAGCCGTTACTGCGGATGAACTTTACCATCCCATCCTCAACGCCAATCCGGCGCATCCGGCCGGCTGGCCGATCCGGGTCATCGTCAGCTCGCAGACCGAGGCGCGGCACAATCGTGCGCTTTGGGCGCCGACGCATCTCATCTCCATGCGCGCGCCCGGCAGCCGGCTTTTGTCGATGATCGAGCTGCCGCCGGAAAATCACCTGGAACTCTTTTTCGGCGACACCATCGATCCGGACGAACCGGATGCGGCGCGTCCGCAGGCGATCGACGCCGCATTCGCTTTCATCGACCGCTTGCCCGAGGACGCGCATCTGCTCGTCCATTGCCTGCGGGGCATTGGCCGAGCGACGGCGCTGACGCTGGGCATTCTGGCACGCTACATGCCGCCGGAAGAGGCAGCCGCGGCCCTGCATGCGCTTCGCCCGGAAGCCAAGCCGAACCGGCATTTGGTCAACCTGTGCGACACGGCGCTCGGGTTCAAGGGCAAGCTCGCCAAGCAGGCGCTACGCTTCCCGGCAAAAGTCTGGAAACCGGCCAAGGGCTAAGGCAGGAAACCTGCCTTTGAGCGGCCAGCCGTTGTGCGACGCACAAATATTTGACATGATCCGCGTAAAGAACGGTGACAGCGGGCTGTCCGATCGGGCGTGATGCTGTAAGCCTTTGTTTTCGGATAGGCTTTGACGTGGCATGTTCGCCATGTCAGCCAGCACCGAAGACAACTGACGGGAGGAAACGATGTCCCACGCGGCCTATGTGTTTGACGCCTACGGCACGCTCTTCGACGTGCATGCGGCCGTCAGGCGCCACGCTGAGGAGATCGGTCCGGACGGACAGGCTTTTTCCGAACTCTGGCGCGCCAAGCAGCTCGAATATTCCTGGGTGCGCTCGCTGATGGGCAGCTACCAGGATTTCTGGAAGCTGACCGAACAGGCGCTCGACTTTGCCTTCGCGCGCTTTCCCTCCGCCGACCCGAAGCTGCGCAAGCGGTTGCTGGACGCCTACTGGACGCTCGACTGCTATCCGGAAGTGCCGGCTGTTCTGAAAGGTCTCAAGGAGCGCGGGGCGCGGATCGCCATCCTCTCCAACGGTTCGCCGGCCATGCTCGCGTCGGCCGTGCGCAACGCCGCACTCGATATCGTCATCGACGACGTCTTTTCGGTCGACGCGGTGAAGGCGTTCAAGACGGCGCCCGCCGTCTACGATCTCGTTACCACCAGCTACCGGCTCTACCCGCACGCAGTCTCGTTCCAGTCGTCGAACCGCTGGGACATTGCCGGGGCGACGAAATTCGGCTTCCGCACCGTGTGGATCAATCGGGCAGATATGCCGGACGAATACCGCGATCATGGGCCTGCCTTGATCCTGCCCTCTCTCGAAAGCCTGCAATTCGGTATCTGAAGGAGTTCTTTGATGGTCTGGTCGCCCGCGCAGTATCTCAAGTTCGAAGACGAACGCACCCGACCAGCCAGAGACCTTCTCGCCCAAGTGCCTGACCTGCCAGAAGGCCTCGCCTTCGACCTCGGCTGCGGCCCGGGGAACTCGACCGAGCTCATCCGCGACCGGTTTCCCTGGACCACGCTTTCCGGCCTCGACAGCGACGAGAACATGCTCCTTGCCGCCGCCAAGCGGCTGCCCGGGGTATCCTTCGAAAAGGCGGATCTTGCGGCCTGGGTTCCTCCCGCCGGCGCCTCGCTGTTTTACGGCAACGCGGTCTTCCAGTGGCTTCCGAACCATCTCACTATCTTCGAAAGGCTGATGAAGGCGCTTGCCTCCGGCGGTACGCTCGCGGTGCAGATGCCGGACAACCTCGGAGAGCCAAGCCACCTCCTGATGGAAGAGACCGCGCGCAGCCCGGCTTTCGCTGAAACCTTTGCCGGCAAGACCATCCGCCGCAACCCGATGCCGCCGCCGGCAACCTATGTCGAATGCCTGGTTCCGTGGGCAGCGCGCATCGAGGTCTGGCATACGATCTACTATCATCGCCTCGCCAATGCCGAAGCGATCGTCGAGTGGGTGAAGGGGACCGGCCTCAGACCTTATCTCGATACCTTGCCCGAGGACCGGCGGAGCGCCTTTCTCGCCGATTACACCGACCGGATACGCGCGGCCTATCCGGCAACGAGCGACGGCAAAGTACTCTTGCGTTTTCCGAGGTTCTTCATCGTGGCGGTCAAGGCGGGCTGAGTTCGTCTGCCCGCCGGGCGCTTACATGCGCTCTGCCAGAAAATCGATAAAGGCGCGGATACGGGCAGCGAGATGCTCGTGGCCGGCATAGACGGCGTAGACCTTCTCGATCTCGCCCGACTGATAGTCCTCGAGCAGCGGCACCAGCGTTCCAGCCTCGAAATCCGGCTCGACATGGAAACGACCGATGCGCCCGATGCCGACGCTGGCAAGGCAAAGCTGGCGGACGATCGAACCGCTCGATACCTGCATATTGCCGGAGACGGTTCGGTGCGCGATCTGAGACTGGCCCGGCCCACGAAACGCCCACTCGTCGACGCTGCGGCGAAAGTTGAAGCGAACGCAGTTGTGGCCGTCGAGATCGTCAGGGGTTTGCGGGATCCCATACTTTTCAAGATAGGCGGGCGAGGCGATCACCACCGGCCGGGTTTCCATCAGCTTGCGCGCCTTCAGGGATGAATCACGCAGCGGTCCGGTGCGGATCGCCACGTCCGTGCGTTCGCCGACGACATCGATCATGCTGTCGGTCAGCGTCAGGTCGAGCTGGACCTCCGGGTATCGCGCCAGGAACTCCGGCGCGAGCGGCATGATGTAGCGCTCGCCGAAGCCGACGGCGGCGTTCACCCGCAAGAGCCCACGCGGCGCCATGCGTCCGCCGGCGGCAACGACATGCTCGGCCTCGGCGATATCTCCGAGGATCCGTTGCGCCCGCTGGAAATAGACTTCGCCTTCCGGGGTCAGCTGCAATGTCCGGGTCGAGCGCACGAGCAGGCGCGTGCCAAGCCGGTCCTCGATGCGGGTCACCAGCTTGCTGACGGCCGACGGCGACAGTTTCAGGCGCCGCGCCGCAGCGGAGAAGCTGCGGGTCTCCGATACGGCGACAAAAACCTCCATCTCACCGGCTCGGTTGTCCATGCGCTTCCCTTTGAACTCAATTCACAAACGTTTGTCTGATTATGCGTATTATCGTGATGAGTGCAAAGGCTCATATTCCACCCGACTTCAACAACAACCACACGCCCGGCGCTCCCAGCCGGGTGGGAAAGGTCTCGTCGTGCCTATTGCCATACTTGCGCTGACGATCGCGGCCTATGCGATCGGAACAACGGAATTCGTGATCGTCGGCCTCCTGCCGACGGTTGCCACCGACCTCAATGTCACCCTGCCGCTCGCCGGCCTGATCGTCAGCGTCTACGCGCTCGGCGTCACCTTCGGCGCGCCTGTTCTCACCGCGCTCACCGGCCGGATCGAGCGCAAACCGCTGCTGATCGGCCTGATGGCGCTGTTCATCGTCGGCAATGCCGCCGCAGCATTGTCGCCGAGCTATGAACCGCTGCTCGTCGCCCGCGTCATTTCTGCCTTTGCCCATGGCGTGTTCTTCTCGGTCGGCTCGACCATTGCCGCCGACCTCGTACCGGAAGACCGCCGCGCCTCGGCCATTGCCATGATGTTCATGGGCCTGACCGTCGCGATCGTCACCGGTGTGCCGCTCGGCACCTGGATCGGCCAGACCTTCGGCTGGCGCGCCACCTTCTGGGCCGTCACCGGTCTCGGCGTCGTCGCTCTTGTCGCGATCGCAGCCCTGTTGCCGAACACGCTGTCCAAGGCGCCGCCGGCAAAGCTCATCGACCAGGTGCGCGTGCTCGGCTCCGGCCGCCTGCTGATCGTCTTTGCCATGACCGCGCTCGGCTACGGCGGCACCTTCGTCGCCTTCACCTTCCTGGCGCCGATCCTGCAGGACATCACCGGCTTTTCGGAAAGCGCCGTCAGCCTGATCCTGGTGCTCTACGGCATCGCGATTGCCATCGGCAACATTGCCGGCGGCAAGATCGCCAACCGCGACCCGGTCAAGGCGCTGATCGGCCTGTTCCTGGCGCAGGCGGCGGTGCTCGTGCTCTTCACCTTCACGGCCCCCTCGCCGATGCTGACGCTGGTCACGCTTGCAGCCCTTGGCTTCCTGTCCTTCGCTAATGTGCCGGGCTTGCAGCTCTATGTCGTGCAGCTTGCCAAGCAACATCGTCCGGGCGCTGTTGATGTCGCCTCGGCGCTCAACATCGCGGCCTTCAACCTCGGCATCGCCGTCGGCGCCTGGCTCGGTGGCGTCATCGTCGCCTCGCCGCTCGGCCTTGGCATGACGCCCGTGATCGGTGCCCTGCTCGTCGCCGCAGCCCTGCTGCTCACGCTCCTGAGCGGCGCCCTTGATCGTCGCACCGGGGCGGCCTACCAAACGGCTTGAACCGCCGTCTGTGAGGACCACCTATAGCCTCATTCCTTTTTCGCCCGGCCAGGTGGCCGGGCGCTTATCAAGCATAACATGCCCAGTACAAGGAGTTACCCACGATGCATTCCGTCAATTCCAACGGCGCCAACATTCCGGCGCTCGGCTTCGGCACTTTCCGCATGCCCGGCGCCGATGTGCTGCGCGTTCTGCCGGAAGCCCTGAAGCTCGGATTCCATCACGTCGATACGGCGCAGATCTACGGCAACGAGGCCGAAGTCGGCGAGGCCATCCATAATTCCGGCGTGTCACGCGCCGATATCTTCCTCACCACCAAGGTCTGGGTCGACAAATATGCCCATCGCGACTTCCTCGCCTCGGTCGACGAAAGCCTGAAGAAGCTGCGGACCGACCATGTCGACCTGCTTCTCCTGCACTGGCCGGGCGGCAGCGACGTGCCGATGGCCGAGCGCATCGGCGCTCTCAACGAAGTGCACAAGGCCGGCAAGGTTCGCCACATCGGCGTCAGCAACTTCAACACGGCGCAGATCGAAGAGGCCGTGAAGCTCAGCGACGCGCCGATCGCCACCAACCAGGTCGAGTACCACCCCTATCTCGATCAGACCAAGGTGCTTCAGACCGCCCGCAAGCACGGCATGTCGATCACCGCCTACTATGCGATGGCGAACGGCAAGGTGCCGAGCGATCCACTCTTGAAGGAGATCGGTGCCCGCCACGGCAAGACGGCCGCGCAAGTAGCGCTGCGCTGGCTCGTGCAGCAGAAGGACGTGATCACCCTTTCAAAGACCGCGACGATCGATCGCCTGAAGGAAAATTTCGCGATCTTCGACTTTGCGCTCGGCGACGGCGAAATGGCCGAAATCCACGCCCTTGCGCGTGCCGACGGCCGCATCGTCAACCCGGAAGGCCTTGCCCCCGTCTGGGACAAGGCTGCTTAACGAACGCAATCATTTCGCCGCCGGCCAATTCCCTGCCGGCGGCGGATACGATATGGACATCGCCTCAAGGACACGGATCGTAGGGAGGGGGCGATGTCGTTGCACGAGGCACAGGCGAGCGATTTTGCTCCCGACTGGCCGGCGATTATCGCCGTCGTTCTCGGTGTCACCGCCTTCTCGGTGGCGCAGGGGCTCACCTATCCGCTGATCTCGCTTTCGCTTGAGAGCCGCGGCGTTTCGGCGGGCATGATCGGCCTCAATGCCATGGGCTTTGCCGCCGGTCTCGGTGTTGCGACGCTTATTCTAGGGCGGCTGACGCGGCTCGCCTCGGCCGACAAGCTGATCATCGCCAGCCTCATCGGCTGTTCCATCTGTCTCGCGACACTTGCCTCGTCGTCGGAACTCGTCATCTGGTTTATCGCCCGCTTTGCCCTGGGTTTCTTCGTCAGCATGGTCTTCATGCTTGGTGAAGCGTGGCTGAACACCGCCTGCCCGGACCGGCTGCGCGGCCGCGTCTCCGGCCTCTATGGGGCCGGCATGTGCGGCGGCTTTGCGGCCGGTCCGCTGGCGATCCCGTTGCTCGGCACCAGCGGCGGTCTCGGCTTTGCCCTCTTGGCGATCTATATCGCACTCGTCGCCTTCCTCACTGGGCTGCTGACCATGGGCGCCCGCACCCGGCCCGAGCCGTCCTCGACGCGGGACCTCTTCGCCTTTTTCGGGAAGGCGCCGATGCTGATCCTCATGGTGCTGATGTTCGGATTTGCCGATATCGCCGCGATCTCGGCGATGCCGGTCTATTTCGTCAAGACCGGTCACAGCCAGGCCTTTGCCGCGCTGAGCGTAACGGCGCTGGCGATACCGACAGCTGTGGCACAGCCTTTCATCGGCGTGCTTCTCGACCGCCTGCCGCGCCGCCGGGTGGCGATCTCGGCGGCCGCGGTCGCTGCCAGCGGCTATCTGCTCGTGCCGTTGCTGTCGTCCGATATCGCTCTGCTTCTGACCTTCGCCTTCATCGGCGCGGCGAGCTTCGCGCTCTATACGGCGGCGCTCACCATGCTCGGGGAAGAGTATCGCGGCAGCATGCTGGTTGCCGGCAGTGCCGCCTTTTCGCTCGCCTATGCCGCCGGCAGCGCGGCTGGATCCGGCGCGACCGGCGCGCTGATGAACTTCATCAACCCGATCGCTGGCCCGATCGGCGTGGGCGTCGTGCTGGTGGTCTTCACGCTCGCCTTCGCGCTCAACGGCCGACGCTAGCCCTCCGCGCAGATCCGGGCGAGAGCCTCGTTGAAGACGCGGGCGGCCGGCCCGAGCGGCTCGTCGATCCGGTGAACGAGATAGGCTTCGGCCCCCACCTGGCTGTTGCGACCAAGGGCGGCCGTCGGCATGCGCACGAGCCGGCCTTCCGCAAGGTCGCGCTCCACCTGCCAGAACGGCAATCGACCCCAGCCGAGGCCCGAGCGGATCATCGCATGTTTTGTGTCCTGGCTGCTGACACGGCAGGTTTGCGGCGAGAGCACGCCGTAGTCGCGCCCGACCGTGCGCTGCGACTGATCCGACAGGACGATCTGCAGATGGTCCGCAAGCTCGGCATTGTCGAGCACGTCTCCCCCTGCGCGCAGCCCCAAGGGATGATTTGCGGCAACGACCGCGACGAGTTCGACCGTCGCAAGCGCCCGACGGGCGATCGCCGGGTCGCGGAAATCTTCGCCGACAGTGATGCCGAGCGTGAAGCGGCGATCGACCAGGCCGTCGAGCGGCCCACCGAGCGGCAGGACCGCAAGCCGGATCGACACATCCGGATAGGCGCCGCGCATCTCCTTCAGCGCCAGGCCGACGGTCTCGATCGGAAACAGCGTATCGACGACCAGAGAAAGCTCAAGCTCGATGCCTTCGCCGAGCCCGCGTGCCCGGGCGCGCATCGCGTCCACCCGCAACAGGATGTCGCGCGCATTGGCGAGCAGCGCATGCCCTTCCGCCGTCAGGACCGGCCGGTGGCCGGAACGGTCGAAAAGGGCGACCCCCAGTTCGGCCTCCATGTTGGCGATGGCGTGGCTGACGGCCGATTGCACCCGTGAGAGCCTGGCGGCGCCGGCGCGGAAGCTTCCGCTTTCGGCGACGGTCACGAAGGTCCGCATCTGATCGAGAGTAAGGGCATCGAGCATGATCGATTCCATAGATCATCTTGATGAAAATTATATCACTCCAAGAGATCGAGAAAAGCACCCATCTTTTCTGTGAACGGCAATGCCACCCACAAAAAGGAAACCGAAATGACCAAGGTGCTCGTGCTCTACTATTCCTCCTACGGCCACATCGAGACCATGGCGAAGGCCGTCGCCGAGGGTGCGCGCACCGCCGGCGCCACCGTCGCGCTCAAGCGCGTGCCGGAAATCGTCCCGGAAGCCGTGGCCGTCAAGGCCGGCTACAAGCGCAACCACGATGCGCCGGTGGCAACAGTCGCCGAACTGCCCGACTATGACGCGATCATCATCGGCACGCCGACACGCTTCGGCAACATGGCTGCCCAGATGAAGAACTTTCTCGACCAGGCGGGTGGGATCTGGGCGCGCGATGCCCTGGTCGGGCGTATCGGCAGCGTTTTTACCTCGACCGGAAGCCAGCATGGCGGCCAGGAATCGACGATACTCGCCACGCATACCGTACTGCTGCATCTCGGAATGGTGATCACCGGCCTTCCCTACAGCTTCAAAGGCCAGATGCGCATGGACGAAATCACCGGCGGATCACCCTATGGCGCCTCGACGCTGGCCGATGACGGCAGCGGCGGCGACCGGCAGCCGAGCGCCAACGAACTGGAAGGCGCACGCTTCCAGGGGCGCCACGTGGCGGAACTGGCGGCAGCGCTGGTTGCCGGACGCACCCGCGTTGGGGAGATCGCCTGATGGCCACGGCCGCAGCCTTTGTTCGCGAAAGAACCGATTGGTCGGGCGTGATGACCGTTGTTGCGGCCGGCGTGGTCGCGGCGATGCAGGTGGGCAAGGGGCTGATTGCAGGCCCGCTGCTTCAATCCGATCTTGGGCTCAACCTTTCTGCCCTCGGCTGGATCACCTCCGTCTTCGCAGTCGTTGGCGTCGTCGGGGGCATGGCAGCCGGCGCGTTCGTCACAGCTATCGGCGACCGGCGCCTGCTTGGCATCGGCATGGCGCTGCTGGCGTTCGGTTCCTTTGCCGGCGCGGCGAGCCCAGCATTCACGCTGCTTCTGCTGTCGCGCATCATCGAGGGCTTCGGCTTTCTGCTTGTCGTCGTCGCCGGCCCCGCCATCCTCATGCGTCTGGTGACGCAGGAGCGCCGCGACCTCGTCTTTGCCCTCTGGAGCTGTTTCATGCCCGCGGGCATGGCGATCGCCATGCTGACGGGGCCCGCCTTTACCGGTTGGCAGGCGATCTGGTGGAGCAACGGGCTGCTCACGCTTGCGAGCCTCGCCTCCATTTTCCTGGCCGTGTCGCCATCCCGGCAAACGCCCCGTGTCGCCACCCGCTTCCGGGATGATGCCGCGGAAACGCTGACGAGCCGCGGGCCCGTGCTGCTCTTCGCGCTGTTTTCGCTCTACAGCCTGATGAGCTTCACGCTTTCCAGCTTTCTGCCGATCCTGCTGATCGAGCGCCTGCAGGTCTCGCTTGGAACCGTTGGCCTGTTGAGCGCCGTCATCACGCTGGTGAACGTCTTCGGCAATCTGGCCGCCGGCCATCTTCTGTCCCGCGGCTTCGCCCGCGGCAGGCTGGTCGCAAGCGCCGCGTTGCTGACCGGCGTGTCAGGCCTTTGGATCTTCCTGAGCCCTTCAGGCGGACATCTGATCCTGGCGCTCTGCCTCCTGTTTTCCGCGATCGGCGGGCTCATTCCGGCGACGCTGATCTCATCGGTGCCGCTCCTGTCGCCACGTCCGGCGCTTGCGCCGATGGCGATGGGCCTGCTGATGCAGGGCAGCAATCTCGGGCAACTCGTCGGCCCCGTCGCGGTCGGAACCGCGATCGAGTTCTACGGATGGACATCGGGTGCGGCTTTTATCGGCGCCAGTGCCGTTCTTTGCATCGCGCTGACGCCCACACTCGAACGGACGCTACGGGAAAGCAGGCCGGAACGCTGACGGCCGCCGCAGGCAACAAAAAACCCACCGGCAGACGCCGGTGGGCTTCGTTTTTTAGATTCGAGTCGCCGGTATCAGACGAACTGGCTGAGACCCGGAACCGAAGCGACAACTTCGTCGACCACGTCTGCGCCGGCCTTCTCCTTGGCGAACGCGATGGTTTCCTTTGCAAGTCCGGTGATTTCACCCATGCCGAGGCCCTGGCTCATCAGCTGCTGGCCGAGCGCCATGACGCCGCCACCACCGATCGCCGACATCAGACCGCCGAGCAGGCCGCCGCCGCCGGTGCCTTCGCCGTTGTACTGAGCGATCAGTTCGGACGCGCCCGGGATCGCTTCAATCATCTGGGCAACCGGACCGTCGGCGGCTTCGCGCTGCAGGAAGCCGAGGATCATGCCGACAGCCTTTTCGGCGGTTGCCGGCTCGATGCCGACATTTTCAGCAACGCGCGTGACCAGTTCATTCATGGAGAAACTCCCTCATTTTGGATTTTTGACGTTGACGTCAAGGTAAATGATCGCCCACCAAATAACAAGCCGTGAGCCGTGACTATCGACCTATCGATATCGCCGCATTCCGGTCGCGGATAGGCACAGCCTTGTTGCCGGGCGCAACCGCACCACCTATAACAGAAATCCAGGCACATTTCGATGACGGCGCGCCCCTGCGACACTGCGAACCGCCCGCTTTCATTGATGAAACGGAGATGAAGCCCACATGTTGGAAGAAGGCAAGCTCTTTATCGGCACCAGCCGCAAGCCTGATGATTCGATCAACAAGGGCGAGTATCTGGAGCTCAAGTTCGGCAATCGACACGGCCTGGTCACCGGCGCCACCGGCACCGGCAAGACGATCACCCTGCAGGTGCTTGCCGAAGGCTTTTCCAACGCTGGCGTCCCGGTCTTCTGCGCCGACGTCAAGGGCGACCTCTCCGGCATCGGCGCGATCGGCGAGGCCAAGGATTTCATCCTGAAGCGTGCCGAACAGATCGGCCTGCCGACCAATCCTTACGAGTTTCAGGAATTCCCGGTCATCTTCTGGGATATCTACGGCGAGAAGGGCCATCGCGTTCGCACCACCATGTCGGAGATGGGCCCGCTGCTCCTGTCGCGGCTTATGAACGCGACCGACGCGCAGGAAGGCGTGCTCAACATCGCCTTCAAGATCGCCGATGAGGGCGGACTGCCGCTGCTCGACCTCAAGGATCTGCAGGCGCTGCTCAACTACATGGGCGACAATGCCAGCACGCTCTCCAATCAGTTCGGTTTCATTTCCAAGTCCTCGGTCGGCTCGCTTCAGCGCGAGCTGCTGATCCTCGAACAGCAGGGCGCCGAACATTTCTTCGGCGAGCCGGCGCTGAAGATTTCCGACATCATGCGCACCACCAATGACGGCCGCGGCGCGATCTCGGTGCTGGCGGCCGACAAGCTGATGATGAACCCGCGGCTCTACGCCACCTTCCTGCTCTGGCTACTGTCGGAACTGTTCGAGGAGCTGCCGGAAGTGGGCGACCCGGACAAGCCGAAGCTGGTCTTCTTCTTCGACGAGGCGCATCTGCTCTTCAACGACGCGCCGAAGGCACTGATCGAGCGCGTTGAACAGGTCGTGCGCCTCATCCGCTCCAAGGGCGTCGGCGTCTATTTCGTCACCCAGAACCCGCTCGACGTGCCCGACACGGTTCTCGGTCAGCTCGGAAACCGCGTTCAGCACGCGCTGCGCGCCTATACGCCGCGCGACCAGAAGGCGGTGAAGACCGCCGCCGACACCTTCCGCCCGAACCCGGATTTCGACTGCGCCACGGTGATCACCAATCTCGGCACCGGCGAGGCTCTGGTCTCCACGCTCGAAGGCAAGGGCGCGCCCTCGATGGTCGAGCGTACGCTGGTGCGACCGCCACAGTCCCGCGTCGGTCCCCTGACGGAGGCCGAACGGAAGAAGGTCATGGACGTCAGCCCGGTCCGTGAGCTTTACGATGAGGATTTCGACCGTGAATCGGCCTACGAAATTCTGGCAGCGCGCGCCAAAAAGGCAGCCGACGCACAGGCCGAGGCACAGTCTCAGGCCGAGCAGCAGACGAGCGAGGCGAGCACCGGCGGCAGCCGCTGGACGCTGCCGGGCTTTGGCGACGACGATCAGGCGGCACCGGCCGGCAAGCAGGCGCGCCCGCGCAGCTCCGGCTACCAGCGCGAGACGGTCGTCGAAGCGGCGATGAAATCGGTCGCCCGCACAGTCGCGACCCAGGTCGGCCGCGCCCTGGTGCGCGGCATCCTCGGCAGCCTTAGCCGACGCTAACCAAGACCGGCCGACGCGGCCCATCCATTCCCACGCGCCCTGACCAAATCAGGGCGCGTCGTCATTTCTGGAACATCCGCATGGATGTGAAGGATTCAATCGGCGCCATCCTCAAGGACGGCGACAACGTCACCCTGATCAGAGACCTGAAAGGCAAGGGAACCGCGACGACGCTGAAGCGCGGGACGATGGTCAAGCGCATCCTCCCCCGATGAAGTCGAGTGCCGCGTCGAAAAGACCAAGGGTCGGGTGATGCGCACCGAATTTCTGAAGAAGGCTTAAGGCCCGCGCGGGATGCCGGAACGGCACGGCGAAATGACTCGACGGCCCGCCGTGCCGATCAATGCCGTGTCTTGTCAATGCCGTGTGTTGGGGAGGGTGAAGCGCTCAAGCGGCGCCCGCTCACCGCAACGGCGGCCCGCTGGGTGGCGGCGTATTCGTCCGTCAACTCCAGCAGAGCCAAGGCGATCTCGTCCCAATGCCACCCTACCCGCTCGGCGAGATCCGTCAGCAGTTGGAACTCCTCGCGCAATGCGGTCGCGCATTCGAGCTCTCGCTGCGCAAGCGCGCAGGTTCTGGTTTTCGGCCTGGCGATCATCCTATTTTACCTCCTGCTCATCAACTCCTCAGCCCGAGCATAGGTTCCAGCAGCTCCCAGTCGAAGCATAGGTTCCCGCGCCGCGGCAGGGGAACCAATCGGTCGCCGGACCGTTGGCTAGGGACAGGAGGTACTGTCATGAAGAAAATCATCCTAGCCGGTTTTGTGGCAAGCCTTGCCTTTTCCGGCGTCGCCCTGGCTCAGACCACGACGGTCATCGTTCCCGGCGAGGTCAAAACCTACGTCCTTCAGCAAACCAGCCCATCCGTGACCTATGACGGCACTGTCGTCGTGGGCGAACCCCTGCCCGACACGGTCGAGGTCTACCCGATCCCGCAGCAACCGACCTACGGCTATGTCGTCGTCAACCAGCAAAGGGTGCTGGTTGATCCGCAGAGCAGGCGGGTCATCGAGGTTTTGCAGTAGACCGGCACAGCATGCCTGAAAAAAGAAGCCCGACGGAGACCGCCGGGCTTCTTTCAACAGGGGATCTGAGAGAACTCAATCTGAGAAACTCACGCGACGGTCAGCTTGACGTCGATGTTGCCCTTGGTTGCATGGCTGTAGGGGCAAACGATATGCGCCTTCTGGACGAGATCTTCGAGCACGGCCTTGTCGACGCCCGGCGAAGTGATTTCGAGCGCAGCATCGATGCCGAAGCCGGTGCCATCCTCGCGCGGACCAATGCCGACGGTTCCCGTCACCGTGGTGTCTTCCGGAAGCTTTACCTTCTCCTTGCCGGCCACGAATTTCAGCGCGCCGAGGAAGCAGGCCGAGTAGCCGGCTGCAAAGAGCTGCTCGGGATTGGTGCCGCGGGCGCCGTCGCCGCCAAGTTCCTTCGGAACGGTGAGCGTGACGTCGAGCACGCCGTCGGCGCTTTTGGCCTGGCCGGCGCGGCCACCGGTTGCGGATGCAGTGGTGCGGTAAAGAATGGGCATTGGCGGGGTCTCCTTTGCGTTTCCTGAGTGAATGCGATTTAGATAGCGCAAAATTCAATTGTACGCAAATTAATTTTGCAAATTGCATTTCGAGCGTCTTTTTGCGACAATGGCGCATGACGAACAAGGCGGCACATAGCGACACCATTCCCGAGGAAGCACTCGCGCTCGGCAAGCAGCTGTGTTTTGCGGTCTACTCTGCGGCGCATGCATTCAACCGCGCCTACAAGCCGCTGCTCGATCGTTTCGGCCTCACCTATCCCCAATATCTCGTGCTCCTGGCGCTCTGGCAACAGGACGAGATGACGGTCAAGCGGATCGGCGAGGAGATCGGTCTGGATTCAGGCACGTTGTCGCCGCTTCTCAAGCGCCTGGAGGCAGCCGGTTATGTCGGTCGCCAGCGCGACCCGAGCGACGAACGTCAGGTGATCGTGCGGCTGACGGACAAGGGCCAGGACCTGAAAAACGAGGCCTTCGGCATCCTGATCGGCATCAGCAAGGCCTCGGGATGCAGCCTGAAGCAAGCAGAAGACATTCGCGAGACGCTGCATCAGCTGACGCGGCAGCTCAATGCCGGCCCCGGCGAGGATTGACCGACCTGCCTTCCGCTCCACGCGGTGGGTGCTGTGCGGAAACGTGAGGGGCGGATATCCGTCCCTGACCGTCATCAGATAACGAGGATCGGCGCCTTGCCGCGGACGCGATCGTAGAGATCCATGACATCCTGGTTGAGCATGCGCACGCAGCCCGACGAGACCGCCTTGCCGATCGACTTCCATTCCGGCGTGCCGTGAACTCGGTAAAGCGTGTCCTGGCCGTTCTGGAAGATGTAGAGCGCGCGCGAACCAAGCGGATTGTTGAGGCCTGGGGCCATACCGCCGTTCTGGGCCGAATAGGGCTTTAGCTGTGGCTGGCGGGCGACCATGCTGTCCGGCGGGGTCCAGCGCGGCCACTTCTGTTTCCACTGGATGACGCCGCGACCCGACCAGGCAAAACCCTCGCGACCGAGGCCGACGCCGTAACGCAGCGCCCGGCCACCCGGCTGGATCAGATAGAGGTAGCGGTCGCCGGTATCGACGACGATCGTGCCCGGCTGCTCGCCGAAGGGATCGCTGACCTCCTGGCGGTAGAAGCGCGCGTCGATCTGGCGATAGGGAATTTCCGGCACCTGATAGCCACTGTCGCTCACAGAGGCATAGATGTCCGAGACATAGAGGCCCTGCGGCGGAAGACCGGTTGGAACTGGCCCTGGGCCATCCTGCCTTTCATAGATGCCTTCGGCGCGCGGATCGGTAAACCGTCCCTCGACCGCTGGATTGCGGAACACCGGCGCCGTCTCATAGCGAAAGACATCCGTGTTCATCGACGAAGTGCAGCTCGCAAGACCGGCGGAGGCGAGCGCCACGCCGGACGAGCGAAGAAACTGGCGACGGGAGAAAAGGACTGAAGAGGACATCGAACTCTGGGGGCTTGAGTGCGGCATGAGGAGTGCTGCATGAATTTGCTTAACGAAATGCTACGCACAGCCCCCACGGATTGGGGCGATGCTTGCATTTACGGCTGGAACGAAGCTTGCGTCGCGAGGGTGGCAGGGCTCAAACGCTGTAGATACTGAACCGCGGCTGCAGCATCAGCGCCTCGAAATCCGGAGCCGAGAGCGGCCGGCTGAAGAAGTAGCCCTGAATTTCGTCGCAACCGCTCTGGCGCAGGAATTCCACCTGGGCCTGGTTTTCCACACCCTCGGCAATGACACGAAGGCCGAGGTTCCGCGCAAGCGAAATGATCGCGGCGGTGATCGCGTTGTCGTCGAGATCCGTCGGAATGTCGGCGACGAAGGACCGGTCGATCTTCAGTCGGCGCACCGGGAAGCGCTTGAGCGCGCTCAAGCTCGAATAGCCGGTGCCGAAATCATCGATCGCCAGGTGCACCCCGATCGCCTGCAGCTCGTGCATGGTGGCGATCGCGCCAGGGACATCCTGCATGATCAGGCTCTCGGTCAGTTCCAGTTCGAGGCAGAACGGGTCAAGCCCGGTCTCTGTGAGAATTGCCGCGACATGGGCGGCCCAGTTGCGCTCACGGAACTGGCGCGCCGAAACGTTGACACTGATGATCAGCGGCGGCAGGCCGGCATCCTGCCAGGCCCTGGCCTGGCGGCAGGCCGCGCGCAGCACCCAGTCGCCGATCGGCACGATCAGCCCGGTTTCCTCGGCGAGCGGAATGAACGCCGCCGGCGAGACCGTGCCGCGTTCGGGATGGCGCCAGCGCAGCAAGGCTTCGGCCGCGAAAACGCGGCCAGTCGCCAGATTCATCTGCGGCTGGAACTGCAGGAAGAACTCTTGCCGCGCGAGCGCCTGGCGCAGCTCCTCCTGCTGCTTGAGCTTCTCATGCGCCTTGGCGGCCATCTCTTCGGTGAAGACCTGCAGGTTGTTGCGGCCGAGCTCCTTGGCCCGGTACATCGCCATGTCGGCATTGGCGAGCAGTTCGCCGACCGTCTTGCCCTGATTGGGAAAACAGGCGACCCCCATGCTGCAGGTGACCTGCAGGCTGCGGCCCTCGATCTGCATCGGCGCGGCGATCGCTCGCCGGATATCCTCGAGCCGAGCCAGCACGATATCGCGCTCGCAGGGAAGCCCGTTCAAAAGCAGGATGAATTCATCGCCGCCGACCCGCACGACCATGTCGGACTTACGCACCGAAGCGCGCATGCGCGAGGCCGTGACCTTCAAGAGTTCGTCGCCGGCGGCGTGGCCGAGCGTATCGTTGACCAGCTTGAAATTGTCGAGATCGAGGAAGGCGAGCACCGCCCACTGGCCGCTGCCGCGCAGGGCTTCCAGCGCCTCGGCGACCTGTTCCTCGAACTGTGCGCGGTTGGGCAGACCGGTCAGCGCGTCGTGGTGCGCCATGAAGCTGATGCGATCGTCCGCCTGCTTGCGCTCGATCGCGATGCCGGCGAGATGCGCCGCCATGGCGATCAGTTCCTTTTGTCCGTCGTCGGGCACGCCGACGACATCGGAATAGAGCGCGAAGGTGCCGAGCACCTTGCGCTCACGCGAATGGATCGGGGTCGACCAACAGGAGCGGAAGCCGTAGGGAAGCACCAGCTCGCGATAATCGTCCCAGAGCGGATCGACCTGAATATCCGAGACGATCACCTGCTCGCCGCGCCAGGCGGCCGTGCCGCAGGAGCCCATGCGCGGGCCGATCTCGACGCCGTGGATGGTCGCGCAATAGGCCTCGTCGAGGCTTGGCGCTGCGCCGTGGAAGAGATAGCGGCCATCGGGCGACAGCAGCAGCACCGAGCCCTTGATGCCCGGCATCAAGGCTTCGATCAACAGGATCATGTCGCGGAAGAAGGCGTCGAGCGGCCGGCCGTTGGCGATCATCTCAAGCAGGCGCGCCTGCCCTTCGAGCAGCCGCTCGGCCGCCTTGCGGTCGGAGATGTCACGCGAAACGCCGACGATGCCGACGATCTTGCCGCTCTTGTTGCGCAGCGGCACCTTGGAGGTCATCAGCCAGCGATCGCGGCCCTTGCTGACGATGGCCCGTTCCTCGATGCCGAAGATCGGCTCGCCGGTTTCGATGACGCGACGCTCAATGTCGGCAATCGCCTTGGCCATCTGCGGCGGATGGAGATCGAAATCGGTCTTGCCGACGATATCCTTCATGGCTTCGAGCCCGTTGTCGGCAACCGTCACCTGATTGGCGATCAGGAACCGCCCCTCCACATCCTTGGCGTAGATGTAGTCCGGCACGTGGTTGATGATCGTCTCCAACCAGTAGTGGCGATCGGCGATATCGGGTTCGCTCGGAAAGATGCGCGCGACCTCCTCGGCCAGCCGATTGCTGGCGTCGATCAGGCGGCGCGTTTCCGCGTTGCCGCCGGCATTGAGAGCGGCATATCGCGGATTGCGGGACGTGTTCTTCGCCAAGCAAGGCCTCCCGACGCTCTTCGCCGCGTCGCTGGTCGATCTTTCCCCACTTCACGTTAGACGAGCAAGAGTTAGCTCTTCCTAAATAACTGTAGAAAAATCGTGTAGAGGTTGCAACGGTCAAGTTGCAAGAGGCGATAGAAGGGGTGGACGACGCCACCCCTTAATGTCCGCTCAGGACAACCGCCGGCGCACCGGTGCAACGCGCATCAGCAATTGATCGACGATCACCATGACGACGATCGCGATGCCCGTCAACGGAAACGCCAGCCCGAAGACAATGGCCATGAGCCACAAGCCCACATAGACGCTGCGCCGCGGCGGCATCGGGGGCACGCCGATGCGTCCCGCCGGGCGCCGCTTCCACCACATGATGACGGCGGAAAGGGAAACGAGCACGATGGAAATGCAGGCGGCCAGCATCAGGAGCTGGTTGACGCGCCCCCATTCCTGCCCCTTGTGCACGTTGATGCTCCATTCGATGGCCTTGCCGAACGCCGGGTAATCGCCAAAGGAAATGTCGACGAGCGGCTTGCCGGAATATTGATCGATATGGATCGTGCGCTCCCGCGCAAGGTCGGCGGGAAAGATGGCGGCCGTATAGACGGCAGTCTCGTCGAGCGGGATCGCGAGCTCGTAGCCGGGCAGCATGCCCTCAGCATCCGCGATCGCGACGGCGCGATCGATCCCGACCGGCTCGCCCGCGCCACCGCTGGACGCCGGAACCGGCGCGTTTTCCATCAGCCAATTGGCCCTGGGCAACACGTCGGTCGACACCTTGCTGGAGGTCGGGACCTCATCCCAAAGCGCTGCCGGATAGCCGAGCCCCATCGCCGTCAGCTTGCCGTTGACCGTTGCACCCCAATAGCCGGACCACAGAAGCCCGGAGAAGGCGAGAAAGACGATCAGCAGGCCGGCGCCGATACCGGTCACCGCATGGAGATCGCGCCAGAACACCCGGCGTGCCGGCGTGCCGCGCACGGTCAACACACCGCCGGTCTGCTGGCGCGGCCACCAGAGATAGATGCCGGTGAAGACCAACAGGATGGCAAAGCCCGCAACGATCTCGATGATTGTTTCGACCGACTTGCCGAAATAGTCGAGGCTGTGCAGGTCCTCGACCACCTGGTTGAACTCCTCCGATGGCGCGACCCGGTCGAGGATCGCGCCGGTGTAGGGATCGACGAAGACCAGCATGCGCGCCTTGCCGATGCCGACAGTGACGCGTGCGGAGCGATCCACGCCGGCCGGCGTGCGATAGGAGACGGCAGCGCTGCCGGGCACGGACTCCACCGCCGTCGCGACGATCGCCGAGGGCGACATCCGTTCGGCGCCCACTGCCACGACGTTGCGGTAGGCAAAGACGGTATCGTCGATCTCGTCGTTGAACAGATAAAGCCCCCCGGTCAGCGCCAGGCTGATCATAAAGGGGATGACGAGCAGGCCGGCAAAGAAGTGCCAGCGCCAGATGGCACGGTAGAGCGAGATGCCGCGCTCTGTGGCCGCGGGGCTGTCCACGGCATTGGTGAAGGATGCGGTTGTCATGGTTTTCTCCGGGAAGGACCGTTTGCACGGCTTCGCCTCTTGGTGATCGGGACGACCGCCGATCACGGCAATGCGCGTCGAAGATGGACGCCTCAAGGCCAATCAGCTGTCGTTCAAGCGCGTATCAGGCGGAGAAAACCGTTGGTGGCGCCCTTGGCCCTGCTCCGGTTAAGAGCACCGAGCGAACGAAACCGAAATCGCCGGCTGGAACGGAAAGCGGGCGCGCGCGGGCTTGCGACGGCAAGACGATCGGGTAAGGCGCCGACAGGTCGGCGGGCGCAACCAGGCAGCAGGACTGGCAGCCGTGGCCCTTCGTGCCACCTTTTCCATCGGGATCGTCGTGGCCAGAGAGGCAAAGATCGGCAAGGCTGCCATCCGGGAGGACGTAGGCGATAGCATCCAGCGACCGCGGCATGGCGGCGGCCGGTTGCTGGATCAAGGCCGAAACGACGAGAACCAGCGCGCAAAGCATGCGCGCCGCCAAGTTCGTCAACCGATCCCCTAAAAGCCCTGCCAAATGCATCCCCAAATCGACGGGCGACAGCTAAAGATCTGCGACCGCAAACGCAAGTCGGCAAAGCGCCGCACGGACCATCAAAAGATTTCATGTGTGCTATCAGCGCCGCCCGCTTCCGTCACTCCCGGTGCTTGCCTAAGACAGGCGACAACACAGGACGGGAGGAACACGGCATGCTGACGATCTATGGGGTTTATCGCTCGCGCGCATCGCGCAATTACTGGATGGCGCGGGAACTCGGCATCCATTTCCAATCGGTACCGGTCATCCAGGCACGCCGCGTCGCCGATCCGTTGGCTGCTGATGCGCCGATCAACACCAAGTCGCTCGCCTTCCTCGCCGTCAATCCGATGGGGCTGATCCCGGCGATCGAGGATGATGGCGTGGTGCTGACGGAATCGCTTGCCAACAATCTCTATCTCGCGCGCAAGTATGGCGGCCCACTGGCGCCTGCCGATATCGCCGAGGAAGGCTTGATCGGCAACTGGACGATGTGGGCGGCGACCGAGGTCGAGCCGCACACCGTAGAGATCATCCTGACCTACGACTACGGCGCCGAGAACACGGATGAAGGCAAGGCGATGATCGCCAGATGCGTGACGTCGCTCGACAAGGTCTTTGCCCGCATGGAAAGCCACCTCGACGGACGCGACTATCTCGTCGGCGATCGCTTCACCGTCGCCGACCTCAATCTTGCGGAGGTCTTCCGCTACGCCATGAGCCAGACGCAGCTGTTCGACAAGCATCCGCGGGTTTCGGCCTGGCTTGCCCGTTGCCATGCCCGCCCGGCCTTCAAGGCGATGATGGAAGAACGCCTGAAAGAACTGGCGGACTGAGCGGTCAATAAGGGGGGCCTCCCTGCGATCAGCCCATGGTCGCCGCGTCGAAGCGAACGCGCGGCGCCTTGATGTCGAGCAGGCGCATGCCCTCCTCCACCTCATCACGAACCCAGCGCTTGAACGCCTTGGCGGCCTTGCTTTCGCGCCGTGACGGCGCGCTGACGAAGTAGTGGCCGAAGCCCGTCGGCACCCGGATGCCGAACGGTACCACAAGGCTGCCCTGCGCGATCGCAAAGCCGGCGAGTGTCTGCCAGGCGAGCATCACCCCCTGGCCGGAGATCGCGGCATCGAGCACCAGCGACGCCTCATTGAAGGTGTGGCGCACGTTCACTTCCGCGCCCGAGAGCCCGACTTCGCGGAGCCACACCTCCCAGCTGAACATCGAATGGCCGTCAATAACAGCGGGCAGTTTTAGAATATCTGCAGGCTTCCGAAGCCCTTCGGCCATGGCCGGCGAACAGACCGGAAAAACCTCCTGCTGCAACAGCGGCTCGGATTTCACGCCCGGCCACTCGCCCGTACCAACGCGAATGCCGACATCCACATCCGACGTGTCGAGATTGACGAGCTTTGTCGTCGCGTCGATGCGCAGGCGAATGTCGGGATGGCGTTCGGCAAAACGGTTGAGCCGATAGACCAGCCAGCGGGCGGCAAAGACCGGCGCGACCGAGATGGTCAGCACCGACTCGTCACGGCGGCGCGCTGAAGCCACGGCCTCTGCCAGCTCGTGAAAGGCGTTGCTGATGCGCGCGAGGAAGCGCTCGCCGAAATCGGTGGGCACGAGGCCGCGCGGGGTGCGCTCGAACAACACGCGGCCGAGCTGGGCCTCCGCCTTGGCAATCTGCTGGCTGACGGCGCCAGGGGTCACGCCCAATTCGTCCGCCGCGGCGGCCAGCGATCCCAGCCTGCCGGCAGCCTCGACGGCGCGCAGCCCGTTCAAATGTACCGTGTTCAGATCTCTCATATAGTTTTTCTAAACACGATCTCTGCCATTCTCAATTGAAAAGATGACAGGACAGGCGGATCATCCAAGCATCGAAAGGATGGTCCGCCATGTTTAGGCTTCTCTCGAAACTGACGCCGCTCAAAACATCCGACGACCGAAAGGACGATGCGCCGCTCGCCTGGGCGCGCGATCCGCTGCAGCATCCGGATCTCGAACGGATGGATGGGCGCGAACTCGGTGACCTGCCCTTCCCGGGCTGGCCGTGGCCACGCACGGCGGAGTGCACCGGCAGCCGCCTCTAGGACCTGCGGCTTTGAAGCTGCACTATGATATGCTGGCCGGATGAGCGACGATCTCGAGCGCAACTTCATCCGTGTCGTCAGGCTGGCGGAGGCTGCAGGCCTGCCCGAAGTGACGATCGGCACGTCCTACGGTACGCCGGCGCTGCTGGTGAAAGACAAGAGTTTTGTGCGCATGAAGGATGGCGAGACGCTGGTCGTCATGTGCGCGCTCGAAGAAAAGGAAATGCTGCTGGAGCTCGACCCGGGGCTCTACTTTCAAACGGATCACTACAAGGGCTGGCCCGCTATGCTGGTGCGGCTTTCGGAAATCGACGACCAAAGCCTAACCGGGCGGCTGGTTGCCGCCTGGCGCGAGAAGGCGCCAAGGCGGCTCGCCGCGAGCTTCCTCGAGCCAGGTCAGGCTCCGCCGCCGACCTTGTAGACTAGGCAGACTTTGCCACCATCCAGTCGCTTCACGTTATCGAGCTGCACATGATGGCGCTCCGCCACGGTGTCGAACAGCGCCTTGCCCTTGCCGACCACGAGCGGGTGGATGGTGAGACGCAGTTCGTCGATCAGGCCGTGGTCCATCAGGCTCGACACCGTGCGCGCGCCGCCGACGACATAGATGGTTCGGCCCGGCGCCTGCCTGAGCGTCTCGATTTCGGAGACGTCGCGCACGATCCTGGCGTTTTCCCATTCGACGTCAGAACGGGTTTTCGAGAGGACATAATGCGGCGTGCCAAGCGCAAAGTCCGCGTATTCGATTTCTTCGGGCGTCGGCAACTGGCCGGTGAACTCCAGCGGCGCATGCGGGTCGCGCTTGATCGCGCTCCAATACTGCTCGTAGCCCGAATACATGCCGTTCCCGAGGACGCAGGCGTCGATCTCGGGCAGGAGGTCGAACGTATCCGACCAGGAATCGACCCAGTCCGTATAGCCATCCGGCCCGTCGATCAGACCGTCGATGGACATCTGCATGCCTGCAACCACCTTGCGCATCGTCATTGTCTCCCTGTTGGCGTTACACGCCAAGGACGCGCGGCAGACAGGAAGCCCGACATCCCAGGCAAAATAATCCTGGCTACGCGGGGACTTCGCCGAACGGACGGCTCTTCCATTTCCAAGCCGGCGCCTATACCGGTTAAGCGAACAGCCGGACAGGTATTTCCATGATCGTTCGCAACCGCCCCACCCTTTTGAAACTCTTCTTCATCCTCCGGGGTTCGGTCATCCAGCGGATCTTTCCGCAAGTGCTGTTCGTCTTTGCGCTCTCCGCTTTCGTCGTCTGGGCGCACCGCGTCGATCCCGGCCTGGTGCCGAGCGTCAGCAGCGGCCCCTTCGCGTTGCTCGGCATCGCGCTCTCCGTGTTTCTCGGCTTCCGCAACAATGCCTGCTACGACCGCTGGTGGGAGGCGCGGAAGCACTGGGGACAGTTGATCTTCACCGCACGCGACCTCGCCCGCCAGACGCTGATCCTTGCCGGAACCGAGCGGCAGCGCCTGCTCGACATCACGATCGCCTTTGGCCACGCGCTGGTCTGCCATCTGCGGCCGGGAAGCGATGTCGGTAGACCGCTAGCGCGGCTGCCGACAGATCTCGTTGCCGGCTACAAGGCAAGCCGCAACGGACCGGACTTTCTGCTGCGCGAAATGGGCGGCATTCTCGCCGGACTGCACGGAACCGGCACGATCAGCGACTTTCAGTGGGCGCAGCTGGATGGCACGCTCGGCAAGATGTCGGCCATGCTTGCGGCCTGCGAGCGGATCCGCAACACCCCCGTGCCGTTCGGCTATACGCTGCTCCTGCACCGCACCGCCTATCTCTTCTGCTTTCTGCTGCCCTTCGGCTTTGCCGATGCGCTCGGCTGGGCGACGCCCTTCGTCACCGCGCTTGTCGCATACACCTTCTTCGGCCTCGACGCGCTCGGCGACGAACTGGAGGAGCCGTTCGGCGTGTTGCCGAACGACTTGCCGATCGTTGCGCTTGCCGAGACCATCGAAATCAACCTGCGCGAGGCGCTGGGCGAGACCAACCTTCCGCCTCTACCGCAGCCGAAGAACTACATCCTGATGTAGCCGCAACTGCCGAGGCGTCAGACCTTCAGCATCGCCAGCACCCGGGCGACGGCCGGACGTGCCGTCATGCGGTTGCGGTGATCGACGATTTTTGGGAAGCGCGCGGGATCCACACCGTCCGGCTCGATCCAGCCGGCGACGGTGAAGAGATAGGGATCGGCGATCGAATAGCTGTCGCCAAAAACGAACGGCCCTTCGAACATCTTGCTTTCGATCAGTTCGTAGCAGGCGGTCATGTTGGAGGCGACCTTGGCCTTCATCGCCTCATGCGCGGCCGGATCGTCGGCCCAGCGTGCGCCGCGGCGGCCATGGGCGTGGGCGATATGCACCGTCGAGCAGAGGTAATTCAGAAACGACTGCAACTGCGCGAAGGCGAAGGTGTCGTTCGCCGGAGCGAGCTTCGCAGCTGGGAAGGCCTGCGCGATATAGGTCAGGATCGCCGGCGTTTCGGTGATGACGCCCCTGTCGGTCACGAGCGCTGGGACCCGCGCCTTCGGGTTCACCGCGAGATAGTCGGGCTTGGTCTGCTCGGCTGTCGAAAAATCGACACGGCGCGCCTCGTATTCGGCGCCCGCTTCTTCCAGCGCGATATGCGAAGCCAGTGAACAGGTTGCGGGGGCGTAGAACAGTTTCAACACTTTGAGCTCTCCTCTGCGATCATGCGGACCGGTTGACGTGATGTCGATGGACCGAACCGGCTCTGTCAATTCCATGGATAGAAGCGGCATGCGCGCGGAGAACCGCACGCTTCCTGCCGTGTCGCCCCAAAGCAAAGACCGGCTGCAGAAGAAAGGAAGTCACCCCGATTGACAAGCAGAAGTGGCAAGGCGCCACAGATCGCTGCCGTCCGCCGTCGTTTAGGGGTGCCCGGCAGGCTACAACTGCCGGGCCTGCACGTTCACGCGACCAGCGGCTCGCTGCAGCCGGGTACGTCCTCCAGGCGATAATAGACGGGAATGCCACGCTCGCGGGCAATGCGCACGTCGTTATCGGCTCCCTTGCTGTCGCCCGGCAGGCGGAGAACGGCCTCGCAAAGCGCCAGCAACCGGCCCGCAACGGGATGAAAAATCTCCTCATAGAGATCGTCGCCGATCCGCGCGCCGCCAGCCGCATGCCAGACCGGCAGAGCCACCCACTCGCCGATGACAGGCACGTGGCCTGCCTTGAACAGCGCATAGGACGGCTCTTCCAGCCGCTTCAGGTTGGCGGCCATTTTCGCCGGTTCGTCCCCGGTTCCCGAACGATAGGGGCCTGCGATCAAGATCAGCATTTTTCTCTCCCGAGATGCTATGAACGATCCAGATTATTCTGGAATAATCGTGATATTTCGTGCAATATCGTGAAGAGTCAAGGAGACATTTCATGCTGACGATACAGAGGCGGGCTTTGATTTCGGCGCGGCTGGCGCGAGACGGCGAGGTCGTCGCCAAGAGCATGGCTGACGAGTTGAACCTGTCCGAGGACACGATCCGGCGCGATCTGCGCGAAATGGCGGCGGAGGGACTGCTGAAGCGCGTGCACGGCGGCGCGCTGCCTCTGGTGCCGCCGCTGCCCAACTTTGCGGCGCGTCAGGAGATCGCCGGCGATGTCAAACGCCGGCTCGGACAAAAGGCGGCTGCGATGATCGAAGCCGGTCAGACAATCTTTCTCGATGGCGGCACCAGCAATGCAGAGATTGCCCGGGCGCTGCCGCGCGACATGCGGCTGACCGTCGTCACCCACAGCCCGACGATCGCCGCCGAACTCGAGCGCCACGAAGCGGAGGTTATCCTGATCGGCGGGCGGCTCTACAAGCATTCGATGGTCGCGACGGGAGCAGCAGCGCTTGCAGCGATTGCCGGCATCCGAGCCGACCTGTTCTTCCTCGGCGTCACCGCCATTCACCCGGCTCACGGTGTTTCAACCGGCGACTTCGAGGAGGCGGCCGTCAAGCGGGCGATCCTCGGCCAGGCCGCGGAAACCTACGTGCTCGCAACGGTGGAAAAATTCGATGCGGTCTCGCCGCACCACGTGGCCGCGATCCCTGAGCTCTCGGGCTTCATCGTTCCCAACGAGATCAGCGACGACATGCTCGCCCCTTATGACGGCACGGACATTGCGATCATCGGCGCTTGATGGCGCGCCGCGCCAACAAGCGGAACGTCGGGAAAGTGAGCGGGCCGAGATGGCCCGCCACAGTTCAGGCGGCGAAAGCGTCGGTCACTCTGACGTCGCCGACATGGATGCCGTTCCAGTTGTGCATGGAATGGTTGGCCTGCGCCATCAGCGCCGCGTGCAGCTCGGGCTCGTCCCTGAAGAAGCGGGCAAGCGTTGCCGCGACCATGGCTTCGGCAGCCCGGGTCGTACCATCTTCGCACTTCAAAGCGATCGCGATGCCTTTTTCCGGAATGGCGGCGCAGAACACACCTTCCGCCCCGGTCTTGGCAAAGATGCGGCCGGGCGCCGTCTTCATCAGCCGCGTGCAGGCGCGCTTGGTGCCAGCAACGAAAAAGGGCTCGGCCATGCAGGCCTCGATCAGCCGCCGCGAGACGCGGGCGCGCTCGGCTTCAAGGCCGACGCCGGTCGCCATCTTCGCGAAACCGTGTGCGAGCCCCTTCAGCGGCACCGCATAGGTCGGGATCGAGCAGCCGTCGACGCCGCAATTGTCCTTGGCAAGGATCGCACCCGTCAGGCTTTCCATAGCGCCGCGGATTTCGCGCTGCAGCGGATGGTCGTAGCCGACATAACCCTTCACCTCCGTGCCCGAATGGCAGCAGGCACAGATGAAGCCGGAATGTTTGCCGGAGCAATTGTTGTGCAGCGCCGTCGGCGCTTCCAGGCTGCGGGCCTGGCCGATCAGGGTCTTCTGGTCGGACGACCAATGGGCGCCGCATTCGAGCGCCGAGACATCGCGGCCTGCGGCGGCCAGCATCTTGGCGGCCAGTTCCACATGTTCCGGCTCACCGGAATGGGACGAACAAGCAAGCGCCAGTTCCCGGTTGCCGAAGCCGTAGGCGTCGGCCGCGCCGCTTTCCATCAGCGGCAGCGCCTGCATCGCCTTGCAGGCCGAGCGCGGGAAGACGGCGCTGTCGGTTTCGCCCAGCGAGAAGACGGTCCGGCCGTCGCCGTCGACGGCAATGACCACGCCGCGGTGGCGGCTTTCGACGAGGTTTCCGCGGGTAACTTCGACGAGAACGGGATTTGACATGCCTTGCCCTCAAATATCCGAAATTGCTCCGTGCATTTAGCAGGATTTTACCGGCAAGGAACGGAGTTTTCATGAAATTCGCCCGCAGGCTGGCCGCTGCTTTTCTCGTCATTTACCTGCTGCCGGCGTTGGCCTCGGCCGGCTGGTGGTACATGCAGGACCGGCCGCAAAGCTGGCGCGACGCCGATTGGTCCTCGGCCGGGATCCTGCCGAAGGCAACGGAAAGCGCGGACGCGGCGATCTACGTGTTCTCGGCGACCACGGGCGGCATGAAGGGTGCTGTCGCGAGCCACGCCTGGATCGTGACCAAGAATGAGGGCGCTGCCACCTACGATCGCTACGACAAGGTCGGCTGGGGCAAACCGATCCGCAGGAACGGCTATCCGGCGGATGCACGCTGGTACTCGAATGAGCCGCGGCTGGTCGTCTCGGTGACCGGCGCTGACGCCACGCGGCTGATCCCGAAGATCGAGGCGGCGATCGCCAGCTACCCTTACGCTTCGCCTGGCGGCTACCGGATCTGGCCCGGCCCGAACTCCAACACCTTCGTCGCCCACGTGCTGCGAACCGTACCGGAACTCGGCGCCGTGCTGCCGCCGGACGCAGTCGGCCGCGACTATCTGCCGGAGGGAAAGCTGTTCCAGATCGATGCCGACGGGCGCGACCTGCACGCGACGCTCTATGGCCTGGCCGGTATCTCGGCGGGTGTTCGCAGCGGCCTCGAGCTGCATTTCTTCGGCCTTGTCGCCGGTTTCGACTTCGCCAATCCCGGCATCAAGGTTCCGGCGATCGGACGCATCGGCATATGATGGTCCAGGCTTGACGGGCCATCGCTTAGGTTGAGCGCCGGTGGTTTGCATTGCATGGTGCGCCAGTCGAATCAGGAGGACGCGCCCGCATGCATGAAATACCGATCAGGAGCTTTGCTGTTTCGGTTGTCGTTCTCCGCCCGGCTGGGAGCACCTTCGAGGTTCTCCTTCTCAAGCGCACCGGAACACTTGCGGGAACCTGGTGCCAAGTCGCCGGCGCGATCGAAGCGAATGAAACGGCCTGGCAGGCGGGCCTGCGCGAAGTCGAGGAGGAAACGGGCCTGCGGCCCGACCGTTTCTATTCCGCCGACATCTGCGAGCAGTTTTACGAGGCCGACCGCAATGCCATCAGCCTGCTGCCCGTCTTCGTCGGCTTTGCAGCCAAGGGCGCCACGGTCCGGCTCAATGCCGAACACAGCGCGTTTCGCTGGGTGAGCTTTGACGAAGCGCTCCGCATGGTGCCCTTTGCCGGGCAAAGGAAAGTGCTGAAGCATATCCGGGAGGAGTTCGTCGACAACGAACCGAACCCCTGGCTGCTGATCCAGGAAACGGCGCCGGTCGGATCGGCCGGTTAGGCGAGGCTTGATGCTGAGCCAAGTGCTAAAAATGGAAAAGGGCCGCGCGAGGCGACCCTTCCATGAGTTTTGGCCGTATGACTGGCCCGGGCTTTCAGACCCGAAGGAAGGCGGGGATTATGCCGAGGGCTGCCTCGACACCTTCACCTCTTCCATGCCCTTCACCAAGACCGAAATCTCATTAGACATTGGACCACCTTCCTTTCTGTTCGTTGCTGATGATTTGAAGGTAAGCGATCCACCAGCGATTACAAGGGCGACGATGGTCGAAGATCGTTTTCCTCTTCGCCGCCGATCACAGGCCTGACGATCGTTCCGATCACAGGGACATGATGATCTTGCCGACATGGTCGCCCTGCTCCATCTGGCGATGGCCGTCGGCAACCGCGCTGAAGGGCAGGACGGAATGGATGACCGGCGCGACCTTGCCAGTTTCCAGCAGCGGCCAGACCTTCTCAACCAGACCGTCGCGGATCGCCTGCTTTTCCGCCGCCGTGCGCGGACGTAAGGCCGAGCCCATGACATGCAGCCGCTTGGTCAGGATCGGCGCGATGTTCGCCCCTTCAACCTTGGCGCCGCCGAGGAAGGCGATGATCGACAGACGGCCGTCCTTGGCGAGCGAACCGATGTTGCGGTCGAAATAGCGGCCGCCGACCATGTCGAGAATGACATCGACGCCACGCCCGCCGGTCTCTTCGAGAACGACCGTCTTGAAGTCCTCGTCGCGATAGTTGATCGCGCGCTTGGCGCCGAGCGCTTCGCAGGCGCGGCATTTCTCGGCGCTGCCGGCGGTGACGAAGACCTCGGCGCCGAAGGCCTTGGCGAGCTGGATCGCCGTCGTGCCGATGCCGCTGGAGCCGCCATGGATGAGGATGGTTTCGCCCGCTTTCAGCCCGGCCATATCGAAGACATTGGCCCAGACGGTGAAGAAGGTTTCCGGCAGGGCGGCCGCCTTCACGGCGTCATAACCCCTAGGCCAGGCGAACGCCTGGGTCGCGGGCACCGCCGTATATTCCGCATAGCCGCCGCCATTGGCGAGCGCGCAGACCTTGTCGCCGATCCGGAAACCTTGAGCCCCCTCGCCGAGCGCCACGACTTCGCCCGCCACTTCCAGGCCGAGGATCGGGCTTGCGCCCGGCGGCGGCGGATAGTCGCCCTTGCGCTGCAAAACGTCAGGACGGTTGATGCCCGCCGCCTCCACCCGAACGAGGATGTCGCCCGGCTTGAGCTCTGGCAACGGCCCCTTCGCGAGCACCATGTTTTCAGGCCCGCCCGGGGCTGGAAGGTCGACGAATTGCATTTCCAATGGAAGAGACATGGCACTACCTCGCGAATTCTCAAGGCGCATAGGTAGCGCCGGAAACGCGAGGCGAAAAGGCTGATTGTCGAACGACCGGCCGTCGAAAGCGCAGCTCAGCCGCCGAGTGCATCCATGACAAGACCGGTATCGCTCGCCTTGGCGCGCGACTTGATCTCGGCGATGCGGGCGCTGACGGCCTGGGCGTCGGAGAAAACAAAGCCTTCGGGCAGCCCAAGGACGGCGATCGAGCAGCGCATCAGCGGAAAATCCTTCGCCGAGCCGTCACGGCCGTAGCCGCTGATGCGGCCCTCCGCCTGATGCTCTGGCGAATAGAGCTGGCCTACGTCGGAGCGAAAATCGTCGAGCAGGCGGTTCAGCACCGCTTCCAGCTCCTCGACCGAACAGCCGCTGACACCGACGAAGAAGTCGTCGCCGCCGACATGGCCGAGGAATTTCTCCTCGCCGATGAAATGGCGGCGCAGCAGGGCGGCAAAGAGCGTGATCGCGAGATCGCCCTTCTGGAAACCGTAGGTATCGTTGAAGGGCTTGAAGTCGTCGAAATCGCAATAGCAGAAGTAACGCGCATGATCGCCGTCGAGGATCGCGTCCTGGACATAGTCGCGGATGGCGCGGTTGCCGGGCAGACCCGTCAGCGGATTCTGCTCCTGGGCCATCTTCAATTGTTTTTCGTTGATAATCTTCAAGAGCGACGAGGCCGAGAGCGTGCCGGCGTAGCGCATGTTCTCCGTCAGGATCAGGCAATCGCTGCCGTCCATGCCGGCGAAGATCTTCAGCATTTCATCCGCCGGCGTGTCGAGATCGGCAATCGGCGCCGGGCTGGCGAAGTGCGAAATCCGCCGCTGGTAGATCCGGTTCTTCAGGAGATCGCGGCCGAAAGGGTGATAGATCAACTCCTTGACGTGATACTCGTGCAGGATGCCGCGCGGCTCGCCATTGGCGTTCAGGACCGGGAAGAATCCCTGGCGCGGATTGCGCCGGAAGAGATCGAAGACGGAATCGAGTTCGTCACTTTCGCGAACGGTCGGCAGTTGCTCGATCTGCTTGCGGATCAGGATGCCGTCCAGCGAAGACGAGGACCGCCGGCTGGCGACGCTATGGTCGAGATGCGGATAGGCAGGCAGAAGTTCGCTCAGATGCGTCGTCGGCCGGGCGACGTAATAACCCTGCACCAGATCGCAACCGAGGTCGCGACAGGTCAGAAACTCCGCCTCCGTCTCCACACCTTCGGCAATCACCCGCGTGCCGAGCACATGGGCGGTGTTGACCGTGTGGCGGACGAGATGGCGCTTGCGGGCATCGGCCTCGATGCCCGAGACGAAGTGTCTGTCGATCTTCACATAGTCGACCGGCTGGTCGCAGAGCAGCTTCAGCCCGTTGAAGCCGGCGCCGAAATCGTCAATCGCCAGCTTGAAACCGGCAAGCCGGAGATCACGCACGAGGGCCGAGAAATCCGGTATCTTGCCGCCATCGAAGCGCTCGGAAAGCTCGAAACAGAGTGCCGACGGGGCGATATTGGCGCGCTTCAAGTGGTTGACGAGGCGTTCGACGATGTCGCCTTCACCGCCAACGAGGCGTGAGTCGAAGTTGAGGAACAGCGTGCGTGCGGAATGATCGGGCAGCGTCGCAAAGCCGGCGACGGCGCGACTGTTGATCATGTGTTCGAGCGCCAGCAGCTGCCCTTCTTCTTCCGCCTTGTCGAGCAGCTCCAGCGGCGAGGCAAAGCCGAGTTTCTGAAAGCCGCGCATCAGGGATTCGTAGCCGAAGACGGTGCCGGTCGCCGCTTCTGCGATCGGCTGGAAGGCGGTTTCGATCACCAGCTTGGCGAGCGTTACGATCTGGTCGTCGCCAAACCGGCGCAACGAGAGAATTTCGGCGGGGGCGGCGGACATGCCGGGCTCCAGAAATATGGGACGGACGGTCGAACGCCGGCAGCATGGCCAGCAAGCGTCAACGAAGTCTTTCCCCATTATGAAGCTTTGATGAAAGCTATGTGACAGCCGCAACTGCGCCAATCAGATGCAAACACTCTAATGAAATCAGTAGTTTCATGAGCAAGTCCTGCGATCGGTCGGCGTCTGCCCCATCCTGACCGTCGCGCCAGGATGGTTCAGACGAGAACGAGCAATGTCAGGTATCCGGCACCGATGACCAGGCAGAGCGGACCGTAGATGCGACGGTCGAGCGTCACGAAGGGCTCCGTGCCGTGGCGTTGGTGGAACGCGGTGGTGAAGGCCAGGAGGCCACGGGCGACGAAGATGGCGGCAAGCCCCGCAAGGCCGCCATGGCCGAGGATCGGCGGCAAAAGCCCTGCAAAGACGGGCGTCACGGACAATGGCAGGAGCGCCGCCGCAAAGAGGAGTACGACGACGACCAGCGTCAGCCAGACCGGCGGCATCGCCGACCGGTGCTTCGTGCCGACCACCGTGCGGACAAGCGTTTCTTCGTCGTCACAGGGCCAAAGTCCGCCGAACGCCCAGTAGGCATGCAGCCCGGCGATACCGGAAAGAACGAGGAAAAGCAGGATCGCGATTGCCGCCAACATGATGGGTTCCTTGCTTGCCTGTGGGCGGACCGCCTCAAGCGGTTACGGTTGACGGAGACCCTTTGCCCGACCGCACGCCGATCGCCGCGAGCGCGGCCATGAGGAGAAAGGCCGCCCATTGCGGCGTGGTCGAGAGAGAACCGAGATAGGCAAACCCGTAGCCGATGAAGAGCACCGCATAGGCGAGATATTGCACGATCACCGCAGCGGCCAACGGCGCACGGTAACGCCCGTTCACGGCGGCAAACAGCAGGGCGATACTGTTGATCAGGAGGATGGCGCTCGTCGCGTGCCAGAGAAGCGAGACATAGGTTTTAAGCAGCGCCGAGGGGCTGCTTGCAAGCAAAGGCACATGCACCTCCGGCCCGCCGGCAAAGAGATGAATGCCCGATGTCGCCAGGGACAGGATGCCCGCTGCCAGAAGCCATTTGCTCATGCCTTCGCCTCCAATCTTCACCATACGGCAGCGTATGTACGCGACCTGGTTGCATCAGTCAATACGCTGACGTATGGAAGGCTATGACGACAAAAAGTACCCTCACGAGCGATGATTGGATCAAGGCCGCCTTCCGCGCACTGACGACCGGCGGCGTGCAGGCGATCCGGGCCGAGGCGATCGCCCGCGACCTGAAGGTGAGCAAGGGCTCCTTCTATTGGCATTTCAAGGATGTGCCGGATCTTAAGGCAAAGATGTTAGCCCATTGGGCGCGCGAAGCGACAGACGCGATCATCGCGGAAATCGAAGCCGTGGAAGTAACGGCGCAGGAGCGATTGCGGTTGTTGGTGCATGCCGCGACCGACGAACGCAGCCTTCCCTATGGCGGCTTGCTGACGGACGGCGCGGTCCGCGAATGGGCGCGCTTCGACACCATGGCCGCCATAACCCTTAAGTCCGTCGACGAACGCCGCCTTGGCTACATTGCCGACCTGCTCGGTCATTGCGGATTTTCGTCAAGTGAGAGCCACAGCGGCGCCAGCGCGCTCTACGGCGCGCTGATCGGACTTGAGGCGCTCGCTGCAAACGGTCTTGCCGATCTTCGCGGCGATCTGCTCCGGCTGCTCGAGGCGCTGCTCGGCAGCACCTCGCGCTAAACTCAGCCCTTGGCCAGAACGCCGAAGGCGATCAGCGACAAGCCCTGCATGACGAGGTCGACGGCGAGAAACAGGCCGAGGATCCAGAGGCTGTTGACCGGCCAGCCGGCAGCGATGATCAGGCCGGCCACAAGCGTGACCAGACCGCCGAGTGCAACCCAGCCCCAGCCCTGCAGCGGCCTGAGCTTCAGGCCAACCCAGATGCGGAAGCAACCCGCGACGATCAAGGCGATCGCCATGATAAAGGTGAGGAAGGACGAGGCGAGCACGGGATTGATGAAGGCAAAAAGGCCGGCGATCGTATAGCAGGCGCCGCTCAGGCCCCAGTAGAGCACGCTGTCCCAGCCCTTTACCTGAAAGGCGTGGGCGAGATTGAACAGCCCGCCGACCAGCATGATGATCCCGACATAATAGACGGACGCGACCGTCGCCATCAGCAGATTGCCGAAGGCAAGGCCGCCGCACATGATCAACAGCACGCCGAGGGCGACGAACCACCCCCATTTACCGGCAACCGCTGACTTGTCGGCTCGATCGAATGCGTGGGTCATCTCAACCTCCAGTCCTTTGCAACGCGAGATCGCTAACGCGGGGATTGAGCCGGATTTCTGCACAAAAGGAAAGTGAAAACACAGTCGATTTTTATTGATTGATGAGTCAATCAAAAATAGACTGATCATCGTCAAGGGAGAGACGGATGCCAAAGGTCGGGATGGAACCGGTGCGCCGCAAGGCGCTGGTCGACGCAGCGCTGCGCGTGATCGGCGATCAGGGCACGCTTGCCGTCACCATGTCCGAGATCGCCCGCCACGCCGGCGTTTCCCCTGCCCTTGCCCACCACTATTTCGGCAGCAAGGAACAATTGCTGATCGAGACCATCCGCAGCCTTCTAAGGCAATTGCGCGACGACACGGTGACGGCGCTCCGCACCGTGGCAGGCCCGCGCGAAAGGCTGAGCGCGCTCATCCGCGTCTCCTTCCAGGCAAGCCAGTTCGCCCCTGATACGATCGCCGCCTGGCTTGCCTTTTACTCGGAAGCGCAGCGCTCGGAAGAGGTGCGGCGGCTGCTCGTGGTCTATGCCCGGCGCCTGCGATCCAATCTGCTGGCGAGCCTCAAGACGCTTTGTGCCGATGATGACGCGGAACGCATTGCCGAAGGCGCAGCTGCGATGATCGACGGGCTCTATATCCGCCAGAGTCTGCGCTCCGCGCCGATCAGCATCGAAGCTTCGATCGCGCTTACCGAAGACTATGTCACCTCGCACATCGATCGGCTCACATTCCAGGGAACGGCCGCATGACCGCAAGACCGAACATCCTGATCATCATGGTCGACCAGCTGAACGGAACGTTCTTTCCCGACGGACCGGCCGCGTTCCTGCATGCGCCGCACCTGAAGGCACTCGCCGCCCGCTCGGCCCGGTTCCGCAACAATTACACCTCGTCGCCGCTCTGCGCCCCTGCCCGCGCCTCGTTCATGGCCGGGCAACTGCCGAGCCGCACCCGCGTCTACGACAACGCCGCCGAGTACCAGTCGTCGATCCCGACCTATGCACACCACCTGCGCCGCGCCGGCTACTACACGGCGCTGTCGGGCAAGATGCATTTCGTCGGCCCGGACCAGCTGCACGGCTTCGAGGAACGGCTGACGACCGACATCTACCCGGCCGATTTCGGCTGGACGCCAGACTATCGCAAGCCCGGCGAGCGCATCGACTGGTGGTACCACAATCTCGGCTCGGTCACCGGCGCCGGCGTCGCCGAGATCACCAACCAGATGGAATATGACGACGAGGTCGCCTTCCTTGCCAACCAGAAGCTCTACCAGCTGTCGCGCGAAAACGACGACGCGGAGCGCCGCCCCTGGTGCCTGACGGTCTCGTTCACCCACCCGCACGACCCTTACGTGGCGCGAAAGAAGTTCTGGGACCTCTACGAGGATTGCGAGCATCTGTTGCCCGAGGTCGGCATGCTGCCGGACGACCGGCAGGATCCGCATTCCAAGCGCATCATGCATTCCTGCGACTACGTCAATTTTGACCTGACGGAAGACAACATCCGCCGCTCGCGCCGCGCCTATTTCGCCAACATTTCCTATCTTGACGAAAAGGTCGGCGCACTTCTGGATACGTTGACGCGCACCCGCATGCTCGACGACACGCTGATCCTCTTCTGCTCGGATCACGGCGACATGCTCGGCGAGCGCGGCCTGTGGTTCAAGATGAACTTCTTTGAGGGTTCTGCCCGCGTGCCGCTGATGGTCGCCGGCCCCGGCGTCGCAGCCGGCCTGCATCTGGCGCCGACCTCCAATCTCGACGTGACGCCGACGCTTGCCGACCTCGCCGGCATTACCATGGACGAGGTCAAGCCCTGGACCGATGGCATCAGCCTGGTGCCCATGATCAACGGCGAGGAGCGCTCAGAGCCGGTGCTGATGGAATATGCGGCGGAAGCCTCCTACGCGCCGCTCGTAGCCATCCGCGAAGGCAAATGGAAATACATCCACTGTGCGCTCGATCCCGACCAGCTCTACGATCTCGAAGCGGATCCGCTGGAACTGACAAACCTCGCTGCCAAGCCCGAAACGCCGGTACAGGCGGCAACCCTGCAGGCGTTCCAGGACATGTGCGCCGCCCATTGGGACATGGAGGCCTTCGATGCCGCCGTGCGTGAAAGCCAGGCCAGGCGCTGGGTGGTCTATGAGGCGCTCAGGAACGGCGCCTATTACCCCTGGGATCACCAGCCGCTGCAGAAGGCATCCGAGCGCTACATGCGCAACCATATGAACCTCGACAATCTCGAGGAATCCAAACGCTATCCGCGGGGAGAATGACATGAAAGCCCAACCGCAAGCCTCGCACTTCATCGACGGCGAATATGTCGAGGACATCGAAGGCACTGTCATCGAGAGCATCTACCCGGCGACCGGCGAAGTGATCGCCCGGCTGCATGCGGCAACGCCGGCGATCGTCGAAAAGGCGATTGCCGCTGCCAAGCGCGCCCAGCCGGAATGGGCGGCTATGAGCCCGACGGCGCGCGGCCGGGTCCTTAAGCGCGCCGCCGAGATCATGCGCGAGCGCAACCGCGAGCTCTCCGAGCTCGAAACGCTCGACACCGGCAAGCCGATCCAGGAGACGATCGTCGCGGATCCGACCTCCGGCGCCGACAGTTTCGAGTTCTTCGGCGGTGTCATCGCCACCGCCCTCAATGGCGACTACATCCCGCTCGGTGGCGACTTCGCCTACACCAAGCGCGTGCCGCTCGGCGTATGCGTCGGCATCGGCGCCTGGAACTATCCGCAGCAGATCGCCTGCTGGAAGGGCGCACCGGCGCTTGCCGCCGGCAACGCCATGGTCTTCAAGCCCTCGGAAAACACGCCGCTCGGCGCCCTGAAGATCGCCGAAATTCTCGTCGAAGCCGGCCTGCCGAAGGGCCTCTACAATGTCATCCAGGGCGATCGCACCACCGGGCCCCTGCTCGTCAACCATCCTGACGTCGCCAAGGTGTCGCTGACCGGCTCGGTCCCGACCGGCAAGAAGGTGGCGGGTGCAGCAGCGGCCGAACTCAAGCACGTCACCATGGAGCTTGGCGGCAAGTCGCCGCTGATCGTCTTTGACGACGCCGACCTCGAAAGCGCCATCGGCGGCGCCATGCTCGGCAACTTCTATTCGACCGGCCAGGTCTGCTCGAACGGCACCCGCGTCTTCGTGCACAAGGGCATCAAGGAACAGTTCCTGACGCGGCTCAAAGCCCGCACCGAGGCGATCGTCATCGGCGACCCGATGGACGAGGCAACGCAGCTCGGGCCGATGGTCTCGGCGCCACAGCGCGACAAGGTCTTTTCCTATATCGAGAAGGGCAAGGCCGAAGGTGCGCGACTGGTGACCGGTGGCGGCATCCCGAACGCCGTGAACAGTGAAGGCACTTATATCCAGCCGACGGTCTTTGCCGACGTCACCGACGGCATGACGATCGCGCGCGAGGAAATCTTCGGGCCTGTCATGTGCGTGCTCGACTTCGACGACGAGGCCGAGGTGATCGCCCGCGCCAATGCCACCGAATTCGGCCTTTCGGCCGGCGTTTTCACCGCCGACATTACCCGCGCCCACCGCGTCGTCGACCAGCTGGAGGCCGGTACGCTGTGGATCAACACCTACAATCTCTGCCCGGTGGAAATCCCCTTCGGCGGCTCCAAGCAATCCGGCTTCGGCCGCGAGAATTCGGTCGCGGCGCTCAACCATTATAGCGAGCTGAAGACCGTTTATGTCGGCATGGGGCCGGTGCAGGCGCCGTATTGAGTATTGGGGCTGCGGCCGCCCCCCTAGCCCTCTCCCCGCTCGCGGGGAGAGGGGACGAGGCCTGCTCGCCAGACCACACGCGGCAACGCATAGGGACGTCAGAGAGGGAGCAAGACATATCCGCGTTTTCCTTCTCCCCGCCTGCGGGGAGAAGGTGGCGGCAGCCGGATGAGGGGGGGGGGGGATCCCTCACCGTGCGTATGAGCGGCGCATCCCGTCACTGCGGATGAGAGGCATGCCGAGGGGCAACGATTAAAAGAAAGACGACGCTTATGCAGGCAGATTACATCATCATCGGCTCCGGCTCCGCCGGCTCGGCGCTCGCCTATCGCCTCTCAGAAGACGGCAAGAATACCGTCCTGGTACTGGAATATGGCGGAACGGATGCGGGGCCGTTCATCCAGATGCCGGCAGCGCTTGCCTGGCCGATGAGCATGAAGCGCTATAACTGGGGCTATCTGTCTGAGCCTGAGCCGAACCTCAACAACCGCCGCATCACCGCGCCGCGCGGCAAGGTGATCGGCGGTTCCTCTTCGATCAATGGTCTCGTCTATGTGCGCGGCCATGCGGAAGACTTCAACCGCTGGGAAGAACTCGGCGCGCGCGGCTGGGCCTATGCGGATGTGCTGCCCTATTTCAAGCGCATGGAAAACAGCCACGGCGGCGAAGCCGGCTGGCGCGGAACCGACGGACCGCTGCACGTTAAACGCGGCCCGGTCCACAATCCGCTGTTCCATGCCTTTATCGAGGCCGGCCAGCAAGCCGGCTTCGAACTCACCGATGACTATAACGGCTCGAAGCAGGAAGGCTTCGGGCTGATGGAGCAGACCGTCTGGCAGGGCCGGCGCTGGTCGGCGGCAAACGCCTATCTGAAGCCGGCGATGAAGCGGCAGAACGTGTCGCTCGTGCGTTGCTTCGCCCGTCGGATCATCATCGAGAACGGCCGAGCGACCGGGGTCGAGATCGAGCGCGGCGGCAAGATCGAGGTCGTCAAGGCCAACCGTGAGGTCGTCGTCTCGGCCTCCTCGTTCAATTCGCCGAAGCTCTTGATGCTCTCGGGCATCGGCCCAGCCGAGCACCTGAAGGACATGGGTATCGAGGTGAAGGTTGACCGACCAGGCGTCGGCGCAAACCTGCAGGACCATATGGAGTTCTATTTCCAGCAGATTTCGACCAAGCCCGTGTCGCTCTATTCCTGGCTGCCCTGGTTCTGGCAGGGCGTTGCCGGCGCGCAGTGGCTGTTCTTCAAGAAGGGCCTCGGCATCTCCAACCAGTTCGAGGCCTGCGCCTTCCTGCGCTCGGCCCCCGGCGTCAAGCAGCCAGATATTCAGTACCACTTCCTGCCGGTGGCGATCAGCTACGACGGCAAGGCGGCCGCCAACACCCACGGCTTCCAGGTGCATGTCGGCTACAACCTCTCGAAGTCGCGCGGCAACGTCACGCTGCGCTCCTCCGATCCGATGGCCGACCCCGTCATCCGCTTCAACTAT
This sequence comes from Ensifer sp. SL37, assembly GCF_026672675.1. Lineage (NCBI taxonomy): Bacteria > Pseudomonadati > Pseudomonadota > Alphaproteobacteria > Hyphomicrobiales > Rhizobiaceae > Ensifer > Ensifer sp. SL37. The sequence goes on from NZ_JAPPRN010000006.1 coordinate 468,183, forward strand.
ATGAGCCACCCGGAGGACTGGGAGAAGTTCCGCCACTGCGTGCGCCTCACCCGCGAGATCTTCGGCCAGAAAGCCTTCGACCACTACCGCGGTCCGGAGATCCAGCCGGGCGAGAAAGTCCAGTCGGACGAACAGATCGACGCGTTCCTGCGCGAGCATCTGGAAAGCGCCTACCACCCCTGCGGCACCTGCCGGATGGGTGCCAAGGACGACCCGATGGCGGTGGTCGATCCGGAGACCCGCGTCATCGGTGTCGAAGGCCTTCGTGTCGCCGACAGCTCGATCTTCCCGCACGTGACCTACGGCAACTTGAACAGCCCGTCGATCATGACCGGCGAGAAGGCGGCCGACCACATTCTCGGCAAGCAGCCCCTCGCCAGATCGAACCAGGAACCGTGGATCAACCCGCGCTGGCAGGTCAGCGACAGATAGTTCGCCGCAAGGCGAACTTTTTTGCCGGCGACCGACAGCCGCATGTCACATTCGCCGGTGTTATCTTGTCTTGTCTTCTCGAGTGCTTGAGATGAAGGAGACGAAGATGACAGCGAAGCCCGATCCGCATGGGACCGCCGCAGCGGTGATGCCATCATGGCCCCGTGTGCGCGCTAGCCATTTCGGGGCCGGCCGCGCCATATCGCAGCGGGGCGCGTGATGGCCGGGATGACCGACGAAGACGTCAGAACGACCTTCGGCGCGGTACGCCCGCGACTGATCCGCCTCGCCTATCGCATGCTGGGCTCCGTCAGCGAAGCCGAAGATGTCGTACAGGAAGCATTCCTGCGCTGGCTGAACGCCGACCGTGCGGCCGTCAAAGAACCATCGGCGTTTCTGGGCCGGATCGTGACACGCCTTTGCCTCAACCAGTTGAAGTCGGCACGGCGGCGGCGCGAAACCTACCTCGGGCCATGGCTGCCGGAACCGGTCGTCGAGCAGTGCGACGAACTAGACGACATTACCCTGCCTCTGATGATGGCACTGGAACGCCTGTCGCCGCTGGAACGAGCGGCCTTCCTGCTGCACGACGTCTTCGGTGTCAGCTTCGACGAAATCGGCGAGACGCTCGGCCGCAAGGCAGCAACCTGCCGTCAACTGGCCAGCCGTGCCCGTGTCAATGTCCGCGAGACCCGCCGCCGATTTGCGATGCCACGGGAACAGGGCATGGAAATCGCCGCCGCCTTCTTTGCCGCTTCCCGTGGCGGCGATTTGCACAAGCTTCGTTCGCTGCTTGCGACCGGCGCGATCGTCTATGCCGACGGCGGCGGCAAGACAGTGGCGCCAAGACGGCCGATCGTCGGAATAGACGAGGTGATAATGCTGCACGCCTCGCTGAGGCTGATCTTTGCCCGGGCGATGTCGCGGCTCGTGCGTTACGAGTTCATCAATGGGCTGCCTGGCTTTATCACCATCGAAGACGGGGTCCTGCAGACCACCGCGATCGAGATCGAGCGGGATAGAATCACCGTCATCTATGTCACGCGCAATCCGGACAAGCTAAAACACCTCCCAGAAGCGCTGACATATCTCGATGCTCCGGCCGTTCATTGAGCGACGGGTGACCGCGCCCTAACGATCGCGCCCCCGCGCGCAGGCACCAGAGCCGACAGCTCTGCTGATCGCCCCTGCTCCAAACAAACTTAACCTGCCACGCGCCGAAGGCGCGTGCCTCTACTCGCTCGGCAGGCCCAACACCAAACCATAGGAGACCAAACCATGAGCAACATATGCATTGCCGTCATCTACCACAGCGGATACGGGCACACGGCACGCCAGGCCAAGGCTGTTAAAGCCGGTATCGAGCGCGTCGACGGCGCACAAGGTCTGCTCCTAGCGGTTGAGGATGCACCGGCACGGTGGAACGATCTCCGCTCGGCCGAGGCGATCATTTTCGGCACGCCGACCTATGTCGGAGGCCAGTCAGCCGCGTTCAAGTCATTTCAGGAAGCGAGTTCCAGTGCCGTGATGGCCAAGGGCTACCTTTGGAAAAACAAGTTTGCTGCCGGTTTCACCAACTCGGGAACCGCCTCGGGCGATAAACTCGCGACGCTGATGCAACTTGCTCTCTTTGCTGCCCAGCATGGCATGCACTGGATCAACCTCGACCTACCACCGGCCAACCACTCGACCAAAGGATCACCTGACGATCTCAACCGGCTTGGCTTCTGGCTGGGCGCCGGCGCCCAGTCCTATGTCGACCAGGGCGCCGATCTGGCGCCGCCACCATCCGATCTTGAGACGGCAAGTCATCTCGGCCAACGCGTGGCCGAGACAACGCTGCAGTTCGTGCGAGGAAGAACGGTCGAACAGGAGCCTGCCCTTCCCGCGTGGAGAACGGCAGGCGAGCGATAGGATCAGCGTCAGAGAAAGCCGATCCAGCGGCCGGCGAGCAGAGCACCCAGCCATGTGACCAAGGAGGCAAGCGCCTGCGCACGCAGGCGCAACGCAACCGCTCCCCCTGCGCGCGCGACCGACCAGGCCGTACCCGCGCGGACCGACAGTGCATTGAGCGTTCCGATTGCCAGCAGCGCGAGCTTGGTCAGAAACGCCGGATTGGCGAGATAGGCCGAAGGCCTCACGCTGAAGAGGCAAAAGCCGGTGACGATCGCGATCGCCAGGCCGATCGCAGCCGCTTGCGCCAGAAAGGGTCCAAGCACCGCGACGGGCGCATCACCGACAAGCCCGAGCAGCCTCAGATCAAGCGGTACGATCGCGCCGATGAGCAGGCCGATCGCGAGAATATGAGCCGCGTTGACCACAAGATAGAGGATCGCCGAGCGTCTGAGCGCCGCGCCCACCGGCCAGCCGGCGATCCACTCGACGAGTTCCGCGCCGCTCATCCACCGGCCCGGATGCGTTCCGGATAGATGTCATAGGTCTTGCCGGCGACCGTGATGCGCACCGCCTTCATGCGCTTTTCGTTCGGGTCGAGCGAACGGTTGCCGAGAACGATGATCTCGTCACCGGCCTTGGCCGATCCCTCGACAAAGCCTGAGCGCTCCGTCTGGCGGGGATTGCCGAGTTCGACGTGCCACATGCCATCCGTGGACGACTCCACCTGTAAGGTCGGATGCGGCGGCGCCATCGAGATCTCGCGGATGGTGCCCTTGAGCTCGATCTGGTCGGCCTCGGCCCAGGACCATCCGTGATGGGCATAGGCGCCGGTAACCAGAAGCCCCGTCAGGATGATTGCGACAACGCCACGGCGTGAAATGGCATTCAACATGTCCCTGCTCCTTCGCCTGTTTCGGAGAGGTGGCAGCTTGAACCCGAAGAGCGTTTTGCGAAAGGACGCGGTCTTCAACACTTCTTGAGCATCGCAGACAGCCACCGCCTATGGTTGCGATAATCTTGGGTTGCGCTAACTTCAATCAACAGCTTAAAATTTAGCCATTCTTAATCTCCGGTTGTTATGTCTATATGAGACGGAGTGAACGCTGGGCGAACATGCCATGACGGCAGTTTCGCCGCGCAATATCGCGTGCTCCATCCCATCATCGACATCACTCCCCTGCCAAGGCGAGCTCGCTTACCGATGCCTTTGCGGCCGTGCCCGCGGCCATCGGCCGAGGATGATTTGCCTTGCGGGCAACCGCGGAGCGTTATTCATGACAATCAAAGCACGCCTGCTCGTCTGTCTGTCCCTGCTCGCCGTCGCCATGCTGGTCATGATCGTTACGGCCTTCAGTGCGCTGACTTCCATCTCCAAACGCACCGAATCGATTGTCGTCGACCGGTTGCTGCCGGTCGACCACTTGAAGACGGTGTCCGACATGTATGCGGTCGAAATCGTCGACACGACCCATAAGGTCCGCAGCGGCGCCCTGGACTGGGCGGCCGGCGCAAAAGCGATCGACGCGGCGCTTGCGACCATCGACACGCGCTGGCGCACCTACGAAGCCACACGGCTCACGCCGGAGGAAAAGACGCTGACCGAGATTTTCGACAGGGCGCGCATCGCAAGTGATGCGTCGATCCGCGATCTCGTGCAGATCATGCAGCGTCAGGACAAGGCCGAACTCGAACGCTTTGTCGATACCAAGCTCTACTCATCAGTCGATCCCCTCGCCGCGCCAATCAGCGACTTGATCAAGCTGCAGCTTTCCGAGGCTAACGGCGAGCTCGAAGCGGCGAATGCCGAGAAGGACAACCTGACACTCTGGCAAAGTGTGATTGCTGGCTTCGCCCTGCTCATGCTTGGCGCGACCGTCTGGTTCGTCATTGCCGGCCTGCTGCGCCCGCTGACGAGCCTGCGCGAAGCCATGCGCCAGCTTGCCGCCGGCAATCTCAAGGCACTGATCTTCGGCGAAGGTCGCCGCGACGAAATCGGCCAGATGGCCGGCGCTGTCGCCGTCTTCCGAGACAATGCGCTGGAACGCGAGCGGCTGGAGCAAGAGGCCGAAGCCGGTCGTTCGCTGTCTGAACGCGAGCGTGAACAGCGCGAGGCACAGAAGGCGAAAGAGGCGGCCGAGGTCCAGGCGGCAGTCAGCGCACTCGGCTTTGGTCTCGATCGCCTTGCCGAAGGTGATCTGACCTTCCGCATCGACACGCCGCTTGCCGAACGGCTCGACGCGCTGCGAACCAACTTCAACAGCTCGGCCACCAACCTCGAAGAGGCACTGCGCTCGGTCGGGGAGAATGCCCGCAGCATCAATGCCGGCGCCAGCGAAATCCGCTCCGCCGCCGGCGACCTCTCCAAGCGCACGGAACAACAGGCCGCCTCGGTCGAGGAAACAGCAGCTGCGCTCGACCAGATCGCCACCACCGTCGCCGATGCCAGCCGGCGCGCGGAAGAGGCGGGCACGCTCGTCACCCGCACCCGAGGCGCTGCGGAGAAATCCGGCGAAATCGTCGGCAATGCCGTCACCGCCATGAGCGGCATCGAAGCCTCGTCGCGGGAGATCTCCAGCATCATCGGCGTGATCGACGACATCGCCTTCCAGACGAACCTCCTGGCGCTCAACGCCGGCGTCGAGGCGGCTCGCGCCGGTGAGGCGGGCAAGGGTTTTGCCGTCGTCGCCCAGGAAGTGCGCGAGCTTGCCCAGCGCTCGGCTCAGGCTGCCAAGGAGATCAAGGTGCTGATCGCCACATCCGGCCAGCAGGTCAAATCCGGCGTCACCCTGGTGCGAGAGACCGGCGCGGCACTCGAAAGCATCATCGTCGAGGTCAAGGAGATCAACAACCACGTGACGGCGATCGTCGAAAGCGCCCGCGAACAGGCAGCCGGCATCCAGCAGATCAATACGGCGGTGAATGCCATCGACCAGGGCACGCAGCAGAATGCGGCGATGGTGGAGCAATCGACCGCCGCCAGCCACAGCCTTGCCCGCGAGGCCGGCGCGCTCAACGACCTCCTGATGCGCTTCAGGACCGGCAACGGCTCTTCGGCAGGACCACGCCTCGTGGCAAGTGGTGCCACGGAAAGTGCAGCCCCCTCGCCCGCACGTGCGTTGACCCGCAAGCTCGCCGGCGCCTATCGCGGCGGCGCGCGACCACAGGAGGACGGCTGGGCGGAGTTCTGACGATCGGGCTTCGGCCGCAAAACAAGGAGACGCGAGCCGCAGGGTTCGCGTCTCCAGCTTTTGCCACATACAGTATTAAATCTAGTAAATTACTAGTCTATATTCGGTTTTTCGCTGCTTTTCGATCTGAGAGGCAGATTTGCTCCAAACAAACAGCATTAGAAACCGCTATTTCTGTCCATTGTCCTGTTCGGCTGCGATATTCCGCCCAAGTTGGAACAGGACGCAGCCATGACCACGTCATCCCTCGAAACCACCGCCAAGGCACTGAACGAGAGGCTCGAAAGCCTGGATCTCGCCGGACGGCTGGCGCTCGTTGCAAGCCTTGAAGGGCGGGCAGTCTTCACGACCTCGCTCGGCATCGAGGATCAGGTGATTACCGCCGCGATCGGAAAGAACAAGCTTGCCGTCGATGTCGTCACGCTTCAGACCGGTCGTCTCTTCGATGAGACCGCGGCGCTGATCGACAAGACGGAAGAAGCCTACGACATCCTGATCAAGCGCTACCATCCGGAAAAGGCCGACATCGACGCCTATGCGGCGCGCTACGGTCTCAACGGTTTCTATGAAAGCGTCGAAGCGCGACATGCCTGTTGCGACGTGCGCAAGCTGAAGCCGCTTGCGCGCGCACTCGAAGGAGCAAGCTTCTGGGTTACCGGGCTGCGCCGCGGCCAGTCGGGCAACCGTGCCTCCACGCCCTTTGCCGAGGCAGATGCCGAACGCGGCCTGATCAAGATCAATCCGCTGGCCGACTGGGACATCGAGACCATCAACAGCTACGTCGCCACGCACGCCGTTCCGGTCAACCCGCTGCACGCCCGCGGCTATCCCTCGATCGGCTGCGAGCCCTGCACCCGCGCCATCAAGCCCGGCGAGCCCGAGCGCGCCGGCCGCTGGTGGTGGGAGAACGACGAGAAGCGCGAATGTGGTCTGCATGTTCCCGAGGCCGCCGCAAGCTCCATCATCCCCAATTCGAGCAGCGCCGCCTGAGGCTGGCGCGCTCATCCGAAGACAAATCTTCCCGGAGACTGAAATGCCCCACATCCATCCGGAAACGGAACTGCATAATCCGCAGAGTGCCAAGCCGCCGCTCGATCCGCATCTGAAGGCGCTGGAAAACGAAGCGATCCACATCTTCCGCGAAGTGGCCGCCGAGTTCGAGCGCCCGGTCATGCTTTATTCGATCGGCAAGGATTCCTCGGTTCTCTTGCATCTGGCACGCAAGGCCTTCTATCCCGGCCGCGTTCCCTTCCCGCTGCTGCACGTCAACACCGGCTGGAAATTCGCCGAGATGATCGCGTTCCGCAACGAGATCGTCGAGCGCTACGACCTTGACCTGATCGAGCACGTCAATCCGCGCGGTGCCGCCGAGAACGTCACGCCGTTCACCCACGGTTCGGCGCTCTATACGGACATCATGAAGACCGAGGCACTGCGCCAGGCGCTCGACGCCGGCCAGTTCGATGCTGCCTTCGGCGGCGCGCGTCGCGACGAAGAGGCGAGCCGCGCCAAGGAGCGCATCTACTCCTTCCGCACGCCCGACCACCGCTGGGACCCGCGCAACCAGCGTCCGGAACTCTGGAACGTCTACAACGGCATGATCCGCAAGGGCGAGAGCGTGCGCGCCTTCCCGCTGTCCAACTGGACCGAGGTCGATATCTGGCGCTACATCCAGGCCGAAGACATTCCGATCGTACCGCTCTACTTTGCTGAAAAGCGCCCGATCGTCGAACGCGACGGCATGATGATCCTCGCCGAAGACCCGCGCCTCGAACTTTTGCCTGGCGAGACCAAGCGCGAAGAAGTCATCCGCTTCCGCACGCTCGGCTGCTTCCCGCTGACCGGCGCCATCCGTTCGACCGCGACGACGCTCGACGACATCATCTCCGAACTCGAAACCGCGACCGTTTCCGAACGCCAGGGCCGCGCCATCGACCGTGACCAATCCGGCTCGATGGAAAAGAAGAAGCGCGAAGGATATTTCTGATGACCGCAACCGCAACCGCGAATGCCGTCGAGCACGTTGCAGCTGGCGAAGTTCTCGCTTTCCCGGCGCAGGAGCCGGCGCGCGCCACCCGTGACAGCCGTCCCCTTCGGCTCATCACCTGCGGCTCGGTCGACGACGGCAAGTCGACACTGATCGGCCGCCTGCTCTGGGACACCAAGGCGGTCAAGGAAGACCAGGCAGCGACGCTTCAGCGCGATTCCAAAGGCAAGCAGAACGATCTTGGCCTTCCCGATTTCGCGCTGCTGCTCGACGGGCTGCAGGCCGAGCGCGAACAGGGCATCACCATTGATGTCGCCTATCGCTACTTCTCGACCGACAAGCGCTCGTTCATCGTCGCCGACACGCCCGGTCATGAGCAATATACCCGCAACATGGCGACCGGCGCCTCGACCGCCGATCTCGCCGTGCTGCTCGTCGACGCCCGCGTCGGACTGCTCGAACAGACCCGCCGGCATGCGACGATCGCGACGCTGATGGGCATCAAGCAGTTCGTGCTGGCGGTCAACAAGATCGACCTCACCGACTACAACCGCGCCCGTTTCGAAGAGATCAGCCACGAGTTCCGCGAGCTGGCGCTGTCGCTTGGCGTGCGCCAGGTCATCGCCATCCCGGTCTCGGCGCTAAAGGGCGAGAACGTCGTCTACGACGGCCGCGCCTCGATGCCCTGGTATGACGGCCCGACGCTGATCGAGGTACTGGAGCTGGCAACCACCCGTTCGGCCCAGACCGTTGGTTTCCGCCTGCCGGTGCAGCGCGTCTCGCGGCCCGGCGAAAGCTTCCGCGGCTATCAGGGCACGGTTGCCGGCGGCTCGGTGAAGCCCGGCGACAGTGTTGTCATCCTGCCCTCGGGCATGGTTGCCAACGTCACCAAAATCGTCACCTTCGATCTCGTGCGCAACGCAGCGGTCGCCGGCGACGCGATCACGCTCGTGCTCGACCGCCAAGTGGACGTCTCGCGCGGCGACATGATCGTCGCGATCGACAGCCAGCCGCTGACCGGTCTTTCCTTCGACGCCCAGCTCGTCGCGCTGCAAGCCGAAGGCATCCAGCCCGGCAAGCGCTACTGGCTGAAGAGTGGCAGCCGACGCCAGCGCGTCCAGGTGCAGCCGGCAAGCCAGCTTGACCTCCAGACCGGTAAGTGGAACCAGGCCGATCAGCTGCCGATGAACGCCATCGGCAAGGTGCATCTTGCCTTCGACGAGCAGGCGATCTTCGACACCTACGAGCAGAACCGCACCACCGGCGCGTTCATCCTGATCGATCCGGACACCAACAACACGGTGGCGGGCGGCATGATCACCGCCAAGCGCTCGGCGCTCGGCGGCATCCACACGGAAGACGCCCGCGTCATCCTCTCGCTGCCGGCCGACCTTGCCGACCAGCTGATGGCGACCGAACTTTTCGCCGGTCGCCGCGAGGAAGCCGAAGTCCGCCGCGTCTCCGCCGGCAGGGCCGTGGAGATCATCGACGACATCGACGGGTGAGCGACATCGCACGCAGCAAAAAGGGGCCGGAGCGGCCCCTTTTTATTTTGCATGGACGGCTGAGAACCAGTGGTGATCGCCGTGGACGCATTTCGACAGCTTGCCGGAGGCGCAACTCCGCAGGCATCCATCAAACCTGCTGCTCGATCGCAGGAAGAGTGATCGTCAGCGGCGCAGGATCGGCGTGCTGCCAAAGCTGGTAGCCGACGACGCTGCCAAGAATAGCGGACCAAATGGCGATCTCGCGAAAGGTAAAAATTGGTTCCTTCAACATCTGAGCCTCTCGGGCAAAAACAAGTGTTGATGGAAATATCGCCCCGATTGTTCACGCTGATAAGACACCAATCTGCGAACACGTCGTTTCCATGTGAACAATAAACGGCCTGCGTCGGCGCCGCGATCGCCGAGGTCAAGGTTCCGTTGCGGCGTTATCAAGCCGGAGAGGCGTTGTTTCAAAATGAAACAACGCTGGTAATCGCTTCACCATGGCGCAATCCTCGCGCGATCACGACTATCAATCCAACGCCGCATTCGTAACTTGGCGCGTCGATCATGAGGATCGATAGGGCTGTTTCACCGTTTCCGAACGCCGTGGGACAGTCCGCCTGACCATGGACGAATGAAAGCGGACGCGACGTTCGCCTTCACCCTCGCCCGGAACATTTGCATCGACGGTCGCGCACCCTGCGGTGGACAGAACCGCTCTCCTCGGCGTATCTGGGCGGCCTTGGCGCAAGAATGCCGAATCAGGGAGACGACAGGGTGAGCACCGACAAGCAACCGGAAACCACCGTAAAGGTCGAGAAACGCATCAACGGCAAATGGTGCTTCGTCATCAAGTTCCGCGGCGTCACCTACCCCGCCCAGGGCAACTTCACGTCGATGCTGGAGGCACAGGCCGCCGCTCAATCCGTGCTGAACGGCCTGGAAAAGCGGGGCTGACCGAGCGGATGGCTGGCGGCGGTGCTATGCGGCCCGCGCCGCACTGCCGCTACACAAGTCAAGCGCAGCTACCGAGCAAACGCCGAGAGCCACTGCCACTTCTTTCTGATCGATAGCAGCAGCGTGCGAATGCGCCGGTCGCGATTTGTGATTAGTCGCGCCGAACGCCAGGGCGTTTGTTTCCGGTACTCCAGAAACGTCGCCTTCTCCGGGTGCTCGCATTCTTTCGTGTTCGGCTTGGCGTGAGTGAAGTGCACGATGGAAGCTTGAGAATAGTCTTCCCACCCCTTCTGCGCATTCCAGTGGCCGGGAAGATGAACGAAGTTCCCTTCGGTCGTAAGGTTCAGTACGTCCTGATCCAAGAAATCGAACGAACGCGCCTGAAGCAGCCTGGCAATGCGAGCCGTGTAGTCCTGCGCGTTCCAGGCGTCGATATCGACCAGCAGGACTCCCGCGTTGAAGTAGGGTGTGTTCGCCTCCCGGCCGAGCGACGGATTGAAACGCGTCGGGTCATCATAGGGAACGGCTGCAACGGCCCTGCCTTCAAACGACAGATCGGCCAGTGGTGCCAGGCTCTTTTTGATCAGCGTGTCAGCGTCCAGGTAGAGCAGACGGTCGTGCCGGTCGGCTAGCAATTCCGGCAGATACAGTCGAGCGTAGGTAGCGCGGCTCCAGTAGCTCGTCGTCTTCAGGCCTGAGATTTTTGAGAGAATGTCGCTTTCGACATCGATGAAGCACAGCTTCCGTTTGGCACAGGCTTGCAGCATTTCCTTGTCGGACGCCCGCAGCCCGTCACCTAGGATAAAGACCTGCGCATCTGGAATGCCACCGTTCTTTTCGAGCGAGTAAAGCATGACACCCGCGAGTTCCGCGAAGCGCCTGTCGATCGAGCATGCAACAATCATTTAAAGTCAATTTCAGCAATGCAACGCGCAGCCACAGGGCCGCATGCAGTGTCCAGGCCAAAAGCAAGATCGCGCTCGACCGGACATACCGGTAGACGCTTTGATTGCTTTCATTTGAAATGGCGTGACCCTCGCCAAGCGAGGGCCACGCTCATGGTGTCGCGCAATATGCGACGGAAGTATCAATGAAATTAATAGGTCATCTCTTACCCGAAAACACGCGGATGCACTGGTGTGCTTCTCTTCATGGCGAATGACTTCGCACACCATGCTTCCGCGTCAAGTGGGCAGAGCAGATAATAGTTGTTTGTCCGCAGAATCTCGCGCAGATCGTGTAAAAGACCTGCGCGCGGCACCTATTCGGTCGCGGACCGGATGATGTTGCAAAGGCCTTCCTGCACCACCTGCTTGGTGGCCACCTGCCCCACCTGAATATCAAACATCGCATCAACCCGCGTGCCTGAACCGCGCTTGCGGGCGACGACTCGCAATGTCTGCAGCCGCCCGGAGCCTGCCGTATCCTGGTAAGCTTCGATGGTTCCGAGTGCCTTGTTGATCTCGATCCCGGAAAAGCCTTCCGCCGCGACGCCCCGCGCCATCCGCTGCAGAGCGGTCTCGGGCTTCAGCTTCGGGAACTCCTGCCAGGTCTTATAGAAAACAGGCGTCACCAGCGGAACGCCGCTCGCCTTGAAATTCTTCTCGCAGCTCTGCGCCGCCGCCACCGAATGGCCGGCCACCAGCAGAACCGTCGCAATGGATAGATGCTTGATCGACATTCCCGTTCCCCGTCGTCCGTGATTGAATGGCGGGAACCTAGAGGCTTCGCCCGCATGCCGACAGAGCAACCCCGTTGCGAATACACCTCTATTCGACCAACGGCTTTTAAGCGGCGACGAACGGCATTTACGCAGACATTAAGGCACCGGAGTGCACCGTCGCGAATAGCCATCTCAAACAACCCAAACCGGTTGCGTCACAAAAATGTGCAGCACTGGTTGTGAATCCACCGGCGAGGCTCTAAAGCTGCCTCAAAGGCTCCCTGTAACAGGATTGCGCTCATGAAGCTGGTGACCGGTAACTCCAACCGCGCCCTTGCCGAAGCCATTGCCAGATATCTCAATCTTCCCCTCACGGACTGTACGGTCGGGCGCTTCGCCGACCAGGAAGTCAACGTTCAACTTCACGAGAACGTGCGCGGCGAGGATGTCTATATCCTCCAGTCGACCAGCGCTCCTGCCGACGGCAACCTCATGGAACTGTTGATCCTGACCGATGCGCTGCGCCGTTCGTCTGCGCGCCGGATCACCGCCGTCATCCCCTATTTCGGCTATGCCCGTCAGGACCGCCGCGCCACCGGCCGCACACCGATTTCGTCGAAGCTGGTCGCCAACATGATCGCCGGCGCGGGTGTTAACCGCGTTATGACGCTCGATCTGCATACGGACCAGATTCAGGGCTTTTTCGATATCCCGACCGACAACCTTTATTCGGCGCCGGTGACGACCCGCGACATCAAAGAGCGCTACGACGTCGGGAATCTCATGATCGTTTCGCCTGACGTCGGCGGCGTGGCGCGGGCTCGCGGCATCGCCAAGCGCATTGGCACCGATCTTGCGATCGTCGACAAGAGGCGCCCCCGCGCCGGCGTGTCGGAGGTCATGAACATCATTGGTGACGTCTTCGGGAAGACCTGCCTCTTGATCGACGACATCATCGATAGCGGCGGGACCTTGATCAATGCGGCTGACGCCTTGCTGGAAGCGGGCGCCAGAGAGGTCTCGGCATACATCACCCACGGCGTGCTTTCCGAGGGGGCTTGCGAGCGTATTGGCGCCAGCAACCTCAGGGAACTGGTGCTGACCGATTCCATTCAAGACACCGAAGCGCAACGCCAGACCGCCAACATCCGCCGCGTCACCGTCGCGCCGCTGCTCGGAGAAGCCCTTGCCCGAACCGCGCGAGAGCAAAGCGTTTCAAGCCTTTTCGACTGAACCACGCGAACAGTGCAAAGCCGTTTCGATTGAGCCAGGCGGCGTTTGCCGGTGAGAAAAGAACGTAATCCGCCCGCTCATCCGAAAAGACCACAGCGTCACGCGGCGCAAGATACAAATGCATTATAGAAGTGATGATTGAAGCAGTCCGCAGTCGATCCGCGCTTTGGCGCATATTTCGGGAAAGATCGGCTAAGCGGTTGATTTGGCTGGTCGGAGTGGCAAGATTCGAACTTGCGACCCCCACGTCCCGAACGTGGTGCGCTACCAGACTGCGCTACACTCCGTGACCAGCGGCGCCTCTATAGAACAGGCATTTTGATTTCACAAGCGCCTATCTCGAAAAACATTGCGCCTTTTCCAAAAATAATCGTGACGGTGGAAAACGTAGGCGCAAAATGGCCCTGGTCAGCACCAACGGCGCCCCGGAGATGCGCGTGATAGGGACTTTCTGCAACGCTTCATAATTTCCTGGAACCGGAACCGCTGCGTGCATTTCCTTTCGTCTCTTTTGGCGCTAGAGGCTCAACGGAAAGCGCGGAAAGCCAGGGGATACGGGCTTCCGTGCCATGCCGATTTCAGAACGAGAGCCAAAGGGGCAGAAACATGAACTTCCGCATGATGACGGTGGCGGGCCTCGCGCTCGTGCTCGCCGGCTGCACGACGACCGGGACGGGGATTTCCAGGAACGCAGTCGAAGCCCGTTGGCTCGGCCAGCCGGCCGGCGGCTTCTTCGCCCAGTACGGTCCGCCGATCTCCGACGTCGAAAGCGGCAGCTCCACGGTCTATAGCTGGAAGGGCGGCTACAAGACCCGCAAGATCCCGGCGCAGTACGAAACCACCAAGGACGGCAAGCGCGGCAAGCGCATTTCCTCGGCGCGCACCGAGTATCTGAGCTGCGCGGTGCAACTGACCGTCTCGTCCGACTACGTCATCCGCTCGATCCACATTGCCGGCGACCGCAAGCGTGCCGAAGGCCCGAGCTGGTGCGAAGAGTTCCTCGGCGCCCCGGCCCAGACCAAGCCGGCGGCAACTGCAGGCTAAACCAACAAACAAAAAACCCGCCGGTGAAAATCGGCGGGTTTTTTCTAGGGGATTGCGTCGAACTCAGCCGGCGCTGTTGTCCTCGACGGGCGCGTCGGGACCGTTCTTCTTGATCGAGTCGATGGCGTTCTGCGCGCTGGCCTTGGTCTTGTAGCCCTCGGTCGAGAACATCACTTCGCTGTTGTACTTGAAGCGAACACGGAACTCGCCAGCCTTGTCTTTGTAGATTTCGAATTTGTGAGCCATCTTCTCCCTCACACATGTTGGAATCAACGAAACTAGCGTGTCAGTTGCAAGATGACTTGACAAGAGTGCATGCAAATCCGGCGCGCGATCGCCCGCCCAATGGATCAACTGCCTGGAAAAATGTGGCTGGGGCGCCAGGATTCGAACCTGGGAATGCCGGTACCAAAAACCGGTGCCTTACCGCTTGGCGACGCCCCAACGGATTGACGGGACAATACGTCCGCCAAATCGAGCGCCTGATTATCAAAGCTCGCCGCCCGTCACAATCACTAAGTTGGCACTAAGTTGAATTTTCGGCGGATTTGTTGGCGACGACGCCGAAGGGCGCGCGCCGTGGGTACCGGATGTACCCTTCCCTTCGCTGACCGCACCTCCTATTGTCCCGGCAGATGGAGAATTTCATGAGCCAGTTTCGCGCCCGCCCCCCTGCCGTTCCAACCGTACTCGTCGACGACACGGTCGTCAGGATCACCCGTTGGGATTTCGAGCCCGGCGCCGACACCGGTCACCATGTGCACGGGCTCGGCTATGTGGTGGTGCCGATGACAGACTGCCAGTTCCTGCTCGAGGAAGAGGCGGGCAGCCGGCGGGTCGATATCGCCAAGGGTGCCGCCTACCGCCGTGAGGCGGGCATGGCGCACAACGTCGTCAATGCCGGCAAAGAGCCGATGTCGTTCATCGAGATCGAATACAAGTGAAATCCAGGAAGAGACGCATGCAGGGCCCGGACTTCGATCTCGATTTCAAGCCGGCCCATGGCGAGGCCGTGACGGTTGCGGACGATGTGCAGCGCATCACGGTCAACAATCCCGGCCCTTTCACCTTTCACGGAACCAACAGCTATATTGTCGGAAGACGTTCCGTTGCCGTCATCGATCCCGGCCCCGATGACGAGGCGCATTTCCAGGCGCTGATGGCGGCGCTCGCCGGCCGTGAGGTCACCCATATCGCCGTCAGCCACACGCATCGCGACCACTCGCCGCTGGCGCGCCGGCTGAAGGCTGCCACAGGTGCGGTGATCGTCGGCGAAGGCCCGCATCGCTCCGCCCGTCCCTTGCATGCGGGCGAGAGCAATCCTTTCGCCGAGAGTTCCGACATGGAGTTCGTCCCCGATCTCGGGCTTGCCGACGGCGGGCGCATCGAGGGCGACGGCTGGAGCCTGACGGGGCTTACGACGCCCGGCCATACGGCCAACCACATGGCCTTCGCGCTCGATGGCACCGGCATTCTCTTTTCCGCCGACCACGTCATGGCCTGGGCGACGACGATCGTCGCGCCGCCCGATGGCGCCATGGCCGATTACATGGCCTCGCTCGAAAAGCTGCTTTCCCGCGACGAGCATCTCTACCTGCCCGGCCATGGCGGACCTGTGATCGAGCCTGCCTCGTTCCTTCGCGGCCTGCGCGCCCACCGCAAGATGCGCGAGCGTGCCGTGCTCGAACGCATCCGCGCCGGCGACAGCCATATCCCTGACATGGTCAAGGTCATCTATGCGTCCACCGACGTGCGGCTGCATGGGGCGGCGGCACTTTCGGTGCTCGCCCATCTCGAAGACCTGATCGAACAGGGACGGATCGAAACCGATGGCCCGCCCTCGCTTCTCGGCGCCTACCGGCTGGCGCCCGGCGGAGCGGGCTGATCATGCGGCGCGAGACCTACAGCTATCGCAATGATGCTTCCGTGCCCACCTTTGCCGACGACAAGCCGGTGATCGTCTTCGACGGCGAATGCATCTTTTGTTCCGGCTGGGTGCGCTTTCTGCTTCGCCACGACCGACGGGCGCAATATCGCTATTTGACAGCACAGTCGCCGCTAGGCCAAGCGCTCTACCGGCACTACGGGCTCGATACCGTCCATTTCGAGAGCAACATGCTGATCGAGGACGGCATCGCCCGCGTCAAATCCGACGGATCGATCCGCACGCTTGCGCGGCTGGGTCTGCCGTGGTCGCTCGCCAACATCTGCCGGATCCTACCCGCTGCCCTTCGCGATCCGCTCTATGATCTCGTGGCGAGAAACCGCTACCGCATCGCCGGCCGCCGCCAGAGCTGCATGGTGCCGACGCCTGAGGAGCGTGGGCGCTTCATCGCATGACGATGGAAGACATGGTCCAAAAACAGAGCCTTTACCGCCAGATCCTCGGCCGGCAATGGAACCACCTGCCCGCGTCGATCCGCGCCCTGCACGACCTATCAGAGGGACATGCCACCTTTCGCGGACGTGCGGTCATCGAGCGCGGCAGCTCGATAGGGGCTCGGCTCGTCGCCTCCATGCTCGGCTTTCCCGGCGCAGGCGCTGACGTCCCTGTTGAAATCCACTTCGCATGCAGCAATGGTCGGGAAGTCTGGACCCGACGCTTCGGTGGGAAAGTCCTGCGCAGCTCGCAACGAAAGGCCGAGAGGCAGAACGAACCACTGCTCGCGGAAGATTTCGGACCGTTCCGTGTCCTGTGCGCGCTTGAGCCCGCCGAAAACCGCCTGCATCTCTTGGTTCGCGCCTGGTCCTTCCTCGGCCTTCCGCTTCCTTTACTGCTTGCGCCGGGTGGCCGGACGTTCGAGGAGGATCGTGACGGCCTGTTTCATTTCCACGTGGAGGTCGCAAGCCCGTTGACCGGCCTGATCGTGCGTTATCGCGGCTGGCTACGGCCAGCGGGCGAGCCGACAGCCGACTTGGGCCGTCGCAAAGCCCTCGTAGACGAATGACGTTTTCTGGCGGGCACTCCGCCGATCAGTCGCCGGCAATGCCCAACAGCTCGGCATCGAGCGCCCGCAGGAATTGATCGGCGAAGGCGGCGCCCATGCCGAGATCATGAGGCCCGTAACGCGAGGCGACGCGCAGGTCGACGAAGGTGGTCTCCGCCTCTTCGCGCAGCCGGATCAATACATCGAAACGAAAACCCGCGATCAGCGTGCGCCACTCGCCCTGCAGCACGACATCGCTGGCGCGGCGCCCTGCAATCGCGCCTTCGAGAGCCATCTCCGGGCGCGCCGCCGGAACGGGTACATTTTCCGGTTCGGCGTTCGTATCCGCGCCCGCATTCGGCCGTACTGCCAGATCCTCCAGATCGGCGCGGGCGTTCTCGACACCAAGTTCTTCGGTGATGCCGACGCGGCTCTGTTCGATGACGTTGCGCACCCCCTGATAGACGCGGTCGAGTGCGCCATCGTAGCGCCGGCCGGTCAGAGCCGGATAGGCGAGGATCTGCGCTTCACGGTCCTGAGGCGTTACCGCCGCCTTGCGCTTCAGCCAGCTCTCTTCCGCCTGCGGCACCTTGAGCCACGGCGGCGGCGTCACCGTATCCGTGCTGACGTCGTAGATTTCCGGGCGGGTCAGATATTGGACGACGCCATAGCCGATAAAGCCGAGCGTCGGCGCGGCGTAGACAAGCGCCGCAGCAGACGCCAGGCCACCAATCGCCGCAACCTGCCACAAGCGCGCCAACCCGACGACGGCAAACAGCACGCCCAACAGCGCAAAGGCGCCGGCGAGGCCGACAAGGGCGAGGAAATGCGGTGTCGTCAGCGGACCGAAGCGGTGCGCCAGCAGCGAGAGCGCAAAAAGCAGGAACGAGACACGGGCGAAGCGGCGCGCCCAGTGGGCGGCAAAGGAATAGGGGCGCTCGTACCGGACCATCATATAGTTGAATCAATTCCCTGCCGCGAAACAGACCGCATTCTTAGACCATGCCCCGTGCCGAGGGAACAGGCAATGCGGCAGTCCGCCACCGCGCTCCGGGCCTACCTTGCAGTTCGCCGCAAAATCGCCATTCTCGTTAACCACCTATCAACACATGGGAATGTGCCCGCGCGCCCGGGATTCAAAGGGCACGCGGAGTTTCAATCGGAGGCAACGGCCAGCGCGCAACATCAATCGAGGGCGCTCGGCAATCGACGGAGAACCGACATGGGCGCATCGCAAGCAGCCGTGGCCATCGCCACCCCCTCTGCCCTACCGGCCGGAGACGGCGGCATCCCCATGGGGCTCCTTGAGCTCGAACTCTCCCTCGATGGTTTCTCCGGCAACAATGCCGATTTCACCAGCTTCGTCCGCACGGTTGCTGACAACGTCGGCGGTGAGTTTCTGTTTGCCCTGCCCGCTTCTGATCTGATCGAAGACTGCCGCAGCATTGCCGTGCTCCGTCTGGCTGATGCCGGAGGCGACGCTTCGATCCTGTTTGCCTGCCTCGACGAACAAGGCCGAGCCGTCCGTATCGAACATCCGAGCGACACCACGCGCGACCTCGAGCGCTTCGCCGAATCCTTTGTCGGCGTGCTCGAACGCATGTAGCACTGCAGGCCTCTCACAGGGACAACTCCAACCACATCCCTGGGCGAGGCAGCAAGCGACGGTGAATGCGTTTTGGCAGCGGATTACGCGCAATCGGACCATCGCGCAGGGATCACACCCCGACACCCCTCCGGAACAGGCTCACACACACACGTCAACGACGGGTGTGAGGTGCCCTCGCCTACAACCGCGACATGGCACAGAATTGGCATCGTTCGTTTCGATTCTCGATACAAGTCCCTATATTGATTGTGATTCGAGGCGTTGAGTGGTGTGCCGCTCGATTGCTCACGGCGAGACGCAGACCGGTACGGCCTCACACGACCCGGTTGCGCCCAGGAGGCGCGAGAACCATGATGAAACGACTGTCCATCCTTATCGCAGCCGCGCTTCTCTTGACGGCATGCCAGACGATGACGCCGGAGGAACGGCGCATCGCCGACGGCAACACCTGCGCGTCCTACGGCTTCCGCCGCGGCACCGATGCGTTTGCCACCTGCCTGCAGCGGATCGAACTCGACCGCCGCGCCGAATCGCGCGCATTCCGCTACCAGAACGACATGATGATGTGGGGCTGGGACCGGCCGGTCATCGTCTCACGACCGGTGATCGTCCAGGCCAGGTAAAGCGGATCATGCCGAGCCAACGCCGCTTGGGCGGCGTTGGCGATAGACGTTACCCCTTGCCGTTGATCGCGGCCTGGGCCGCGGCGAGCCGGGCGATCGGCACGCGGAAGGGTGAACAGGAGACGTAGTCGAGGCCGGCGTCCTCGCAGAAGCGGATCGAGGCCGGATCCCCGCCGTGTTCGCCGCAGATGCCGAGTTTCAGACCGTTCTTGGTGCGACGACCACGCTCGGCTGCGATCTGGATCAGTTCGCCGACGCCGTCGAAATCGAGCGAGACAAAGGGGTCCTGCTCGATGATGCCCTTCTGCTGGTAGGTCGCCAGGAACTGCGAGGCGTCGTCGCGCGAGATGCCGAAAGTCGTCTGCGTCAGGTCGTTGGTGCCGAAGGAGAAGAAGTCGGCCGCTTCGGCGATGACGCCGGCGCGCAGGGCTGCACGCGGCAATTCGATCATAGTACCGACGAGATAGTCGATGTCGATACCCGCCTCACCGATCACCTCCTTGGCGACCGCATCGATGCGCGCCTTGACGTAATCGAGCTCTGCCTTGAGGCCGACAAGCGGCACCATGATTTCGGGAACGACGGCCGCTCCGGTCTCGTGCGCCGCTTCAACGGCGGCTTCGAAGATGGCACGCGCCTGCATCTCGGCGATCTCCGGATAGGAGATGGCCAGCCGGCAACCACGGTGGCCGAGCATCGGATTGAATTCGTGCAGTTCGTCGACGCGCTGGCGCAGTTCCGACGGATCGAGCGAGAGCGCGCCGGCAACGTCGGCGATCTCCTCGTCGGTCTTCGGCAGGAACTCGTGCAGAGGCGGGTCGAGCAGGCGGATCGTTACCGGAAGGCCGTGCATGATCGAGAACAGCTCGGCGAAATCCGAGCGCTGCATCGGCAGAAGCTTGGCGAGCGCTGAACGGCGACCTTCTTCGTCGTCGGCGAGGATCATTTCGCGCATGACATTGATGCGGTCGTCCTCGAAGAACATGTGTTCCGTGCGGCAGAGGCCGATGCCCTCCGCACCGAAGGAGCGCGCGGCGCGTGCGTCCGCCGGCGTTTCGGCGTTGGTCCTGACGGTCATCCGGCGGGTGGCGTCCGCCCAGGCCATGATCTTGCCGAAGTCCCCGGAAAGTTCCGGTTGCAGCATGGCGATCGCGCCCTTCAGCACCTGGCCGGACGAGCCGTCGATGGTGATGACGTCGCCCTTCCTGAGCGTCACGCCTCCGGCGGTCAGCGTTTCGTTGCGAAGGTCGACACGAATGCTGCCGGCGCCGGAAACGCAAGGGGTACCCATGCCGCGGGCAACCACGGCGGCGTGGCTGGTCATGCCGCCGCGGGTCGTCAGAATGCCTTCGGCGGCATGCATGCCGTGGATATCTTCAGGGCTGGTCTCGACGCGGACGAGGATGACCTTGCGGCCTTCCTTGTCGGCCTGCACCGCTTCCTCCGAGGTAAAGACGATCTCGCCCGTCGCAGCCCCCGGCGAGGCCGGAAGGCCCGAGCCGATGATGTCGCGGCGCGCATGCGGATCGATCGTCGGGTGCAGCAGCTGGTCGAGCGAGGCGGGATCGATGCGGGCAACGGCCTCCTGTTCGGAGATCAGCCCCTCCTCCGCCATATCGACCGCGACCTTCAGCGCCGCCTTGGCGGTGCGCTTGCCGGAGCGCGTCTGCAGCATCCAGAGCGTGCCGCGCTCGATGGTGAATTCCAGATCCTGCATATCGCGATAGTGGCGTTCGAGCGTATCGCAGATCGAGCGAAACTCGGCGAAGGCCTCCGGCATCAGCTTTTCGAGCGAGGGCTTGTCGGAGCCGGACCCAAGGCGCGCCGCTTCGGTAATGTTCTGCGGCGTGCGGATGCCGGCAACGACGTCCTCGCCCTGTGCATTGACCAGAAACTCGCCGTAAAGCTCGTTCTCGCCGGTCGAGGGGTTGCGGGTGAAGGCAACGCCAGTCGCCGACGAATTGCCGAGATTGCCGAAGACCATCGCCTGGACGTTGACGGCGGTGCCCCAGGCGGCGGGGATGGCGTGCAGGTGGCGATAGGTGATCGCCCGCGGGTTCATCCAGCTCGAAAACACGGCGCCGATCGCCCCCCAGAGCTGCACTTCCGGATCCTGCGGAAAGGGTTCGCCCAGCGCTTCCTCGATCGCTTCCTTGTAACGGGCAATGACGCTCTGCCACTCCACCGCCGAAAGCTCGGTATCCTGCTCATGGCCGAGGCGCGCCTTTTCGTCCTCAAGGATTTCCTCGAAGACGTCGTGGTCGACGCCCATGACGACGTCGCCATACATCTGGATGAAGCGACGATAGCTGTCCCAGGCAAAACGGGCATCACCGGCGTCATGGCCAAGCGCATGTACCGACTGATCGTTGAGACCGAGGTTGAGAACCGTGTCCATCATGCCGGGCATGGACGCGCGCGCGCCTGAGCGAACCGAAAGCAGCAGCGGACGGGAGGTGTCGCCGAAGACGCGGCCGGTCACCTCTTCCATCCGGCTGATCCCCTCGCGCACCTGGTCGCGCAGGCCATCCGGCATCTGCCTGTCATTGTCGAAGAAGCTGTTGCAGGCATCGGTTATGATCGTCAGGCCCGGCGGAACCGGCAGGCCGAGGTTGCACATCTCGGCAAGGTTGGCGCCCTTGCCACCCAAGCGCTCACGATCACCCGCACGTCCCTCGGCCTTGCCCCCACCGAAGGTGTAAACCCATTTCGTCATGCCTGCTCTCCACCCAGAAACAGTCTTTAATGACGATTTACAGTATATGCTTCAGGCTGAAAATGCACCCGGCGAAGATTTATGCTGCAGCGCATCATTTTCTGTAACATTGCTACACATCGCGCTTGACCTCCCACAAATCGTGTCGATGGCTTTAAATTGCAGCCGAAATTCCTGAAAAGGCTGCGCCAGGCGGCCCGATCCGACATTGCCCGAAACATAACAATTATCTAATATACAGATGTGCGATGGGGGTGCATCCAGGAATATCCCGTCATGGCAATCCGTTTCCGTCTCGATGGCTCGGAGGGTCGGTCATGAGGTGGCGTGCAAATCTGACAACCTGGCTCCTTTCGGCGGCGCTCATGGTCCTTTTCACCATGGGAAACGCCTTTGCCGAAGGAAACGGCAAGCGGCTGGCGCTCGTCGTCGGCATGAGCAACTACGTGCTCGCTGGAACGCTGCCCAATGCTTCACGCGATGCAGAAGCCTTCAACACCTTTCTCAAGGACCAGGGCTTCGAAACGAACCTCGTGCTCAACGCCGATCGCCGCGGCCTTGCCGGTGCACTTTCAAACTTCTCGCGCAAGATCGGGCCTGACGATACCGCCCTGTTTTACTACGCCGGCCACGGGATGCAGTTGCACGGCGAGAATTTCCTTGTTGGCACCGATGCCAAGCTCGAAAGCGAGTTCGACGTGCCGGCCGAGACCGTGGCGCTGTCCGAGATCATCGGCGCGATGGAAAAACGTGCCCGCATCTCGATGGTCTTCCTCGATGCCTGCCGCAACAATCCGCTCGCCGAGCGGCTGACACGCGAAGTCGAAGGTGCGACCCGCGGTGCGGCGACCCGCGGGCTGGCGCCGATCGAAACGCAGGGCGGCGGCACGCTCGTCGCCTTTGCCGCAGCCCCCGGACAGGTCGCCGCCGACGGCACCGACGGGCATTCGCCCTTTACGCGGGCGCTGATCGCCAATCTCTCGGGCGCCGGCCTCGAAGTCGGCACCGCCTTCAAGCGGGTCGTGCGTGACGTGCGCAAGGAGACGCAGGGCAAGCAGCAGCCGCAGATCCTGTCATCCCTGTCGCTGGAGTTCTACTTCGGGCCGGAAACCGCAGCGCCCCAGACGACCCCAGCGGTACAAACCCCGGCGGTACAGACGGCCATGCCGCAGACTGCGGCGGTTCAGCCGGTGCAGCCGGCACTCACTGTGCCGGCCATGGATCCCGAAGCGCTTGAGGCAGAGAAGGACTTCAAAAAGGCGCTGAAGATCGGAACGGCGCGCATCTGGCACTTCTTCGTCGAAAAACACCGCACCGGCGAATATGCCGACCTCGGACGCCAGGCGCTGGCGCAGATCGAACCCGCCGCCGTGCGCAACCAGTCGCATCTGCCTCAGTCCGTCGAAGCGCGGCTATTGCCGGACAAGGACAAGCGACGAAACGTCCAGGTGGCACTCGCCTCGCGCGGATTTGCGGCGGGCACGGCCGATGGTGTTTTTGGTGGACAGACGCGCGAAGCGATCAAGCGGTTCCAGAGCACCAACCAGCAGCCAGCAAGCGGCTTCATCACAGAGCGCACGGCAGAAGCCCTCGGCATCAAAGTCAACGACAGAGCCGAGGGCATATACAGCTCTCCGAAGGCCCGACGCTATGATGTTGCCAACCTCGAGGGTCTGGAAACCGATCAAACCGTCCTGCGGGCGCTGACCTGCCTGCGCCACTTCGAAACCGTATATGGCGTGTTCGAAGGGCACCTCTATGTCGCAGTGCGGACGGGAATAATTTTGGCCGTTTATGCGCGGGGGATCGCCGGCGGTTGCGGCGCGCACCTCGCGTCGATTTCGTCTCAAGAGGAGAACGCCTTCGTCGCGTCGCTTTTCAACGCCGATCAGACCTTTTTCAACACCGGCTACGACCCCTCAGGCAATGTCAGCTACAAGATGGGCCCCTGGATCGGCCTGACGCAGGACCCACAGGGCAAGGAGCCCAGAGGCGGCTGGCGTTGGGACACCGGCGCGCCCCTGACCTACACGAAATGGTTCCAGGACATGCCGAACGAAGGCAAGAAGGGCGACGATATCGGCATGTACTACGCCCATCGCAACGGCAGAGCCGACACGAAATCCGTCTACGTCGATAGCTGGGACGATATGGGGCCAACCGATGGAACGGGCGGTCTGATCCTCGAATTCGAGTGACCGCTTGGGGCAATTCAACACCTGCACGGCTGAGTCAATCATAAGCAGGAGGCAAGGTCATGAACTGGCGTGTGAAGCTGCTATGGCTGGTTCTTTGCGCTCTGATCGTGCCCTTCACCACAGGGAATGCCCCCGCCGAAGGCAATGGCAAACGACTGGCGCTTGTCATCGGCATGAGCAACTATGTGCTTGCGGGAACCCTGCCCAACGCCTCGCGCGACGCTGAAGCGTTCAATGTCTTCCTCAAAGGCCAGGGTTTTGAAACCGACTTGATCCTCAACGCCGATCGCCGTGGTCTTGCCGGCGCACTTTCAAACTTCTCGCGCAAGATCGGGCCTGACGATACCGCCTTGTTTTACTACGCCGGCCACGGCATGCAGTTGCGCGGCGAGAATTTCCTTGTTGGCACCGATGCGCGGCTCGAAAGCGAGTTTGACGTTCCGGCAGAAACCATGCCGCTGTCGGAGATCATGAACGCGCTGGAACAACGCGCGAAAATCTCCCTGATCTTCCTCGACGCCTGCCGCAACAATCCGCTCGCAGACAGACTCAATCGTGACGTGGCGGGCACAAGCCGCGGCGGCGCCACCAGAGGTCTGGCACCGATCGAGACACAGGGCGCCGGCACGCTCGTTGCCTTTGCTGCGGCGCCCGGACAGGTAGCGGCTGACGGAACCGACGGGCATTCGCCCTTCACCCGGGCGCTGATAACCAACCTCTCCGGCCCAGGGATCGAAATCGGCACCGCCTTCAAGCGCGTGATCCGTGAGGTGCGCTCGGCAACGGGCGGCAAACAGTCGCCGCAGATCCTCTCCTCTCTCGATCTGGAATTCTACCTCGACGGCAGCGCCACGCTTGAAGCGCCCCGACCCTTGAAAGTTGACAACGTCGATATCGCCGCGCTCGACTTCAACAAGGCGATGCGCGTGGACACGGCCAGGACCTGGAAGCGCTTCATCGCCAAACATGGCGAGAGCAGCTACGCCGACGCGGCGCGTCAATCCATTCAGCGGCTCGGCAAAAGCGACGACTTCAGATCATCCCTGGCTGCGATGGCACAGGAACAGAAGATGCTCGATAGCAAGGACAAGCGCGCAGCCGCGCAACAGGCCCTGCAGAGCAAGGGTTTTGACACGGGCGCGACGGACGGCGCCTTCGGTGGCCAGACACGCAGGGCGGTCACGGCATTTCAGGCGGCCCGCGGGCTAAAGCAATCCGGATTTCTCGATCAGGAGACCGGAGCGAGCCTGGGTCTCACCTTTGCCCGCATCGATCAGGACATTCTCTCGGCTACCAGCGCACGCCGCTATGACGCCACCGATCTCGAGGGACTGGAGGACGAACCGGTGATCGCCATGGTGCGGTGTCTTTCGCCTCTACCACTGACCTATGGCACCTTTGCCAGACACCTCTATGCAGCGGTCTATGACGGGCAGCAAGTCGGCTGGCAGGAAGCGAAGGCGATCGTCGAGCGCTGCGGCGGTCACCTTGCCACGATCGATTCCAGCGATGAAAATACGTTCGTCGCCTCACTCGCGAATACGGATGACCGGTTCTTCAGCAGTTCGTTCGAAGGCGGCGAGCACCGGCGGGTCGGGCCATGGCTCGGGCTCTCCAACGAGAACGGCAGTGCCGAAGGGTGGAGATGGACGACGGGCGCTGCCGTCACCTTCGGCAGGTGGTTCAGGCGGCCGCCGGAAAAGGCTGGGGCGGCAACGCTTTACGCAGCCTATCGAGCAAACAAGGTCCCCCTCGCCGCCTACGTCGACACCTGGGAAGCGCGCGACCCATCGCGGCCGGTATCCGGTTTCATCGCCGAATTTGAGTGAATCAGACGACTTCGCGCAGGCGTTCCGCCGTCTGCAGGTCGACGGAAACGAGTTGGGAGACGCCCTGCTCGGCCATGGTCACGCCGAACAGGCGGTTCATGCGGGCCATGGTGATCGGGTTGTGGGTGATGATGATGAAGCGTGTCTCGGTCGACGCCGCCATTTCGTCCATCAGGTTGCAGTAGCGCTCGACATTGTGGTCGTCGAGCGGTGCATCGACTTCGTCCAGCACGCAGATTGGCGCGGGATTGGTCAGGAACACGGCGAAGATCAATGCCATCGCCGTCAGCGCCTGCTCGCCGCCGGAAAGCAACGTCATGGTCTGTGGCTTCTTGCCCGGCGGGCGGGCGAGAATTTCAAGGCCGGCCTCCAGCGGATCGTCGCTCTCGATCAGTTGCAGCTCGGCCGTGCCCCCCCCGAAGAGGTGGGTGAACAGCCGCTGGAACTGTACGTTGACGACGTCAAATGCGGCGATCAGGCGCTCGCGGCCCTCGCGGTTCAGGTTCTGGATGGCGCTCCTGAGCTTGCGGATCGCCTCGATGACGTCGTCGCGCTCTCTGAGCAGCAGGGCGAGCTTTTCCGAAAGCTCCTTCTGTTCTTCTTCGGCACGCAGGTTGACGGCACCAAGCCGCTCGCGCTCGATCTTCAGCCGTTCGAGTTCGCGCTCGATGTTGCGCATGTCCGGCAGTGCCTCGTCGACGGCAAGCCCCGTCAATCGCATGACCTCGTGCGGCGCGCAGGAGAGCGCTTCCTGAATGCGGGCCTCGATCTCGACGCGACGTTCGCGGGCGGAGACCAGCCGCTCTTCGGCGCGGCCGCGCTTTTCGCGCGATTCCGCCAGTTCGGAGAGCGCGGTTGCCGCCAACCGGTCCGCCTCGCGCTGACGGTTTTCAGCCTCGGCAAGCAGATCGGCCGCTTCGCGTCGGGCCGCTTCCGCCTTCTGCAACTCGTTCATCAGCGCCCGGCGCTTGTCCTCGAACTCGTCGGGCGCATCGATCAGCTCTTCGACCTCGTCGCGGGCTTCTGCCTCGCGGTCGCGCAGGGTCGCGATGTGCTCATTGGCGCTCGCCGCGCGCGCCTTCCAGGTCTGTCGTTCACTGGCAATCGCCGCGATGCGCCGCTGACGCGCCTCGTTCTCGCGCGCCAGGCCATCATGGGCGGCACGGGCCTCGGCGACGGCGGCACGATCGGCTGCGACATCGGCCGTCTGTGTGCGCAGCGTCAGTTCCAGTTCGGAGAGATCGGGCGCATCGGCGAGCGCGTCGTTGGCCGTCTCGATCTGCTCGGCCACCTCTTCGACCTGCGCCTCGATCTGGCTGCGCGATTCGGCAAGCACCGCGCGGCGGCGGGCAAGGTCGCCCGAGGCGCGTTCAGCGGCAGCGAGCGCGTCGCGGGCTTCGCCGAGCTGTCGAGTGATCATGCGCTGCGCGTCGCGGGCAAGCCGCAACCGCTCGTCCTCGGCGCGGATGCGACTGCCCGCAGAGGCAAGTTCGGCCTCCGCGAGGCGCAGCGCCTCAGCGGCGCCGTCGGCCTCGGTATCGAGTTCGGCCAACCGGTTCTTCTGCGCCAGCCGCAATGCGGCAGCACTTGGCGCCTCGGAGCCAGTCACGTGGCCGTCCCAGCGCCAGACGGAGCCCTGCTTGGTGACAAGGCTCTGGCCGGGTTTCAGCAGGGGCAGCAGCCGCTCGGCTTCCGCCTCGCTTGCGACGATGCCGATCTGCTTCAGGGCGCGGGTCAGCGCGTCGGGCGCCTTCACATGGGCAATCAGCGGGCTCACGCCTTCCGGCAAATCGCCGTCCCCGACATGATCCCCCGGCGCGCGCCAATGGGCCGGCGCGTCGGTTTCGAGCGGCGAGTCGAGATCGTCGCCAAGGGCCGCGCCCAATGCGGTCTCGAAGCCCCGGTCGACCTTCATCTCCTCGACGACGGCGGGATAGGCGCCACCGGCCACCGCCTCCAGCATGCGCCGGATGGTGCGTGCCTCGGTCTCGATGCCGTTCAGCGTCGCGCGCGTCCGATCGACGGGCTGACGCGCCTCGACCTCCATGCGCCGCGCTTCAGCGAGGCTTTCCTCGATCGCGAGCACATTGCTTTCGGCTTCTTCCAGCGCAGCTTCTGCGACCTCGACCTGACCCTGCTTTTCGTGCGGATCGGGAAGGGCCGCCATCTGGCGGTCGAGTTCATCGAGATCGCGCGACTGGTCGCCAAGTTGGCGGGCAAGACGTGCCTGGCGCTCCGACAGGTCGCGCAGCGTGCGCTCCAGCTGGTTGCGGCCGGCCTGTGCCTCGGCGCGTTCCGCCGTTAGACGCGCCAATAGCGCCTCGCTGCCGGCGAGCTTTTCGTTTGCGTCTTCGAGGCGCTCGCGCGCTTCCGTCGCACGGTCGTCGGCCTCCGCGAGCATGTCGCTGAGTTCGGCTTCCTCTTCGTCGAGACGCGAAAGAATGCCGGCATTGTCGACGACAAGGCGCTCCTCGCGGGCGATATCCTCGGCAAGCTGCGCCAGCCGGCGCTGCAACTCGTCGCGGCGCCTGAGGATGCGGCCGGCATCCTCTTCGAGCTGTGAGCGGGCAATCTGCAGACGCTGGAGGGCGGCGGCGAACTTCGCTTCGTTTTCGCGCAGCTCCGGCAGCTTCAGGCTGGCGATCGCCTGGTCCTTGGCCGCCTGCATCTGCTGCTGCGCCTTTTCCGCGACCAGCGCAGTCACCTGGTTGAGCTGGCTCGTCGCCTCGCCCTCCGCCTCCTTGGCCTGCACCCAGCGAATATGGAACAGGATCGCCTCGTGCTTGCGGATATCGGCCGAAAGCATTTTGAAGCGGTTGGCCTGGCGCGCTTGGCGCTTGAGGCTCTCGATCTGGCTTTCGAGCTGCGAGGTGACGTCGTCGAGACGCTCGAGATTGGTCTCGGCGGCACGCAGACGCAGCTCCGCTTCGTGGCGGCGAGAGTGCAGGCCAGAGATGCCGGCCGCCTCTTCCAGGAGCTGGCGACGGGCCTGCGGCTTGGCGGCGATCAGTTCGCCGATGCGCCCCTGCCCGACCATCGACGGCGAGCGTGCACCAGTCGACGCGTCGGCGAAGAGAAGCTGTACATCCTTGGCGCGCGCTTCCTTGCCGTTGATGCGGTAGACCGAGCCCTGCTCGCGCTCGATGCGGCGGCTGACCTGGATCTCGTCGCTGTCATTGAAGGCAGCGGGTGCCGTGCGGTCGCTGTTGTCGAGATAAAGGCCGACCTCGGCCGTGTTACGCGCGGGACGATTGCCGGATCCGGAAAAGATCACGTCGTCCATGCCGGAAGCGCGCATGTTCTTGTAGGAGTTCTCCCCCATCACCCAGCGCAAGGCTTCGACGAGGTTCGACTTGCCGCAACCGTTCGGTCCGACGACACCGGTCAATCCGCGCTCGATGATGAATTCGGTCGGTTCGACGAAGGACTTGAAGCCGAGCAGGCGAAGCTTGTTGAACTTCATGGAGCGGACGCTGGGGCTACGAGGTCCCCCCCTCTACCATCAGCCCAGACAAGAAAAACGGGCGCACAGCTGCTGCCGTCGCCCGTTTTCAGGAAAAGCGAAGGATCAGAGCTTGCTGTCGATGAGGGCCGACATAACGTCAACCGACATGTCCCCCGAATAGTGCTCGCCATTGACAAAGAAGGTCGGCGTCGACTGAACCCCGAATTCCTTGGCGCCCCGTTGCATAACAGTATTCACATCATCCAGAAGTTTTTGGTTCGTCAAGCAGGCCTCGAAGCTCTCCTGTGTAAAACCAGCGAGTTTGGACATCTGCAGCAGAGCGTCGCGACCATTCTGGGCTGCGGCCCACTGCTGCTGCTGCTTGAACAGCATCGAGATCATCGGGAAGTACTGGCCTTCCGGAGCGCAGCGCGCCAGCATGAAGGCAGCCGCCGCGCGCGGATCGAACGGGAATTCGCGCAGCACGAAGCGGACCTTGCCGCTGTCGACATACTTGGTCTTGATCGCCTCGAAGGTGTTGTTGTGGAAGGCGGCGCAGTGCGGGCAGGTCATCGACATGTATTCGACGATCGTCACCGGCGCGTTGGCGTCGCCGATCGCCATTTCCGGCAGGGCGCCCGGTTCCATCAGCTTGGCGACGTCGACGGACCCTTCCGACGAGGGGAGCTCGACCTTGACGGGAGCAGCCGTCGTCTGGGCGACTTCGGTGCCGGCAGAGGGCTTGGCTTCGGCGGTGGCCGGGGTCGCGGTCGTCGATGCAGTCGTGGTCGCGTCCGTTGCCGGCTTGGTTTCAGCCTTGGCGGCTTCGGTGGTCGCGGCCGGTGCGGTGGAGGCCGTTTCCTTCTTTTCGTCGCTGCAGGCAGCAAGCACCAGGGCGACAGTTGCGATGGCGGCACCGCTGAGCAGGCGCTTGGTAAGGTTCATTGCGGAAGCGGACATGATTTGACCCGTGTTCGGAGGGAATTGCAGTGCGGATTCGATATCTTGCCCCGCGCAGGGCGGCAAGTGGCGCGGCGTCAACAGAATTCAAAGAATTGTGACCGAGCGATGGCCGCCCAAAAGCGCGTCGCGATCTTTCCGATGCGCTGCTTGCGCTTTAAGCCTCTGGTTTTCGCGTCTCGTAGTCGCGAAAACCGCTGCATAGTTTTGCGCGCCGTGCCTTAGCGGCGCCGGGGATTGAGCACGGCGGTCCCCAGCCGACGCAAGGCGGCCTTCAGCTCCTCGCTTTCGATGCCTTCGACCATGGCCTCGAGCCGCCGGGCGGGTTCGCCCGAAAGCGGCTTGGGCTTGCCACGATGTTTCGGCTGCTGGGAGACGGGCTTTTGAACGATGCGCAGCTGCCCGATCGCATAGAAGCCGAAGAAGCTGTTGATGCGCTGGATCAATTCGCCCTGGGCGTGGGTCAAAAACAGCGCGCGCGCGCCCTCGCAGGCAACCGTCAGGACGCCCGGCTGATGTCCGCCCTCGCCCATGATCTCGGAGGCCCGTCGCGGCCAGGCGATCTTTTCGGGCCGCGTGCAATCGGCAAAGTCCTCGCCGGCGATTTCGTCCCAGGAGCCGAGCAGCATGGTGTTGATGCCTGCCCGCTTGGCGAGCACCGGGTCGATCAGGCCGTTCGCGACTTCGCTGATCTGGACGACGCCCTTCCGGGTCTTCTGCTCGCTCACGTATGGACTTTCTGTAGGCAATGTCGATTGAGCCTTGATGCCGCGGCTCCGCTTCGCCAAGTATAGGCCGGAAACGGAACTCCCGGCAAATCATGCACGATACGATACCGGCGGCGGACGCTGCACCCCTGCTTTTGGAATGGTACGACAGGCACCATCGCGACCTGCCCTGGCGGGTTTCGCCGCCGATGGCGCGCCGAGGCATCGTCGCCGATCCCTACCATGTCTGGCTTTCCGAAGTGATGCTGCAGCAGACGACGGTGCAGGCGGTAAAGGCCTATTTCGAAAAGTTCCTGTCACTGTGGCCGACCGTCGAGGACCTGGCGCGCGCCGACAATGAGGACGTGATGAAGGCATGGGCCGGGCTCGGCTATTATGCGCGCGCCCGCAACCTGAAGAAATGCGCCGAGGCCGTCGCGAACGATCATGGCGGCCGCTTTCCCGACACGGAGGACGGGCTGAAGTCCCTTCCCGGCATCGGCGACTATACCGCCGCCGCGGTCGCGGCGATCGCCTTCAATCGCAGAAGCGCCGTGCTCGACGGCAATGTCGAGCGGGTGATTTCCCGCCTCTATGCAATCGAAACGCCGCTGCCGGCGGCAAAGCCCGAGATGCGGGCCCGCGTCGCCGCGCTCACCCCTGAGAGCAGGCCGGGTGATTTCGCCCAGGCGATGATGGATCTCGGCGCGACGCTCTGCACGCCGAAACGGCCCGCCTGCTCGCTCTGTCCCTTCCGCGCCCACTGTCGCGCGCTTGTCGTCGCCGATCCGGAAACCTTTCCGCGCAAGGCGCAGAAGAAGGACAAGCCGCTTCGGCGCGGCGCCGCCTTCGTCGCGATCGACGCCGACAACGCGGTCTATCTGCGCAAGCGGGCCGAGACGGGCCTGCTTGGCGGCATGACCGAAGTGCCCGGCACCGACTGGACATCGCGGCAGGACGGCGACACCTCGCTTGCCTCCCAACCCTTTGCAGCGGCCTGGGAAGATTGCGGCACCATCAGCCACGTGTTCACGCATTTCGAGTTGCGTCTCTCGGTCTACCGCGCCAATGTCGCGCGCGCCGGGACGCAGGGCAACGGCTGGTGGGAGCCGGTTCACTCGCTGAGTGCCCAGGCGCTGCCGACGGTGATGAAGAAGGCGATCGCCCAGGCGATCCCGCATGCCTTCAAGGCGGAACGCTAGCACGGTACGGGCCCACCCGTCCCGCTCCAACTCCGAAAGTTCAAGCAGGGAATACGTTCATGAGCAGCATCGATATCCGCCACATCGTCTTCGACATCGGCAAGGTGCTTATCCACTACGACCCCAACCTGCCCTACAGTCGCATCATCCCCGACGAGGCCGAGCGCGAGTGGTTCTTTGCCAATGTCTGCACCCACGACTGGAACATCGAGCAGGACCGCGGCCGTTCCTGGGAAGAGGCGGAAGCGCTGCTGATCAAGGACTTTCCCGAGCGTGAAGAACAGATCCGCGCCTTCCGCAAATATTGGCAGGAGATGGTGCCGCACGCCTATGTGGAGACGGTGTCACTCCTGGAGCGACTGATCGCCGAAGGACGCGACGTGACGATGCTGACCAACTTCGCCTCCGACACGTTCCGCGAGGCGCAGGTCCTTTATCCCTTCCTGACGCTGCCACGCGGCGTCACCGTTTCGGGCGACGTCAAGCTGATCAAGCCCGATATCGCCATCTATGAGACGCACACGCGGGCCTTCGATCTCGACCCATCGGCCACCCTCTTCATCGACGACAGCATTCCCAACGTCGAAGCCGCGCGGCTTGCCGGCTGGCATGCGGTGCATTTCGTCGATCCGGAAAAGCTGAAGGCCGATCTCGCCGGCTGCGGCATTCATCCGTAGGCTGAACTGCCGATCGACGATGGCTCCTGCTCGTGGCGGCACGATTCCGCCACGAATCATATTTACTACCTGTGATTGCGCAATCGCAGAGGCAATATATGAATAGTTTAGAATTTTCAGTAATTCCAGACGGCGCCGCCAAGGACGCCTTCATCGACGAGCTCTACGCGACGACCGAGGCCAGCTTTCGCGACGAGGTGCCTCCGGAAGAGTTTGGAGAACGGTTTTCAGATACCCGTTTCGTCGTCGCCAGACGCGATGCCAAACTGGCGGGCTGGCTCAGCCTTCGGCCGCCGACTGAAGGCGACGACAAGAGAGCGGCCGATCGAGGCTGGCACGCCATGCCGTCGCACGACCTGCACGACGCCGAAATTCTCGCGCGGCTCTTTCGGCTTGCAGCCGTAGAGGCCGGTTCAGAAGGCATCATCTGGCACTCCCGAAAAACCGCCCTCAACCAGCAGGTCGTCGAAATGACCGGCGCGACCGCGCTTCGGGATCTGTTCAGGACCTGGCAGGCGTCACCCAAGCGCTGGCCGGCCGCAATCGCAAAACCCAAGGACGGTGCCGTCGTTTACGCCGTCCAGGCGCCTCTCCCAGAAAATCTCCTCGCAAAGTTCGTGGACTTCCTCACACGCGCGGGGATATCGGACTGCAGTGGAGAAACCTGCACCACGACCTGGGACGCGGACTCCGTCGCCCAACGTATCGCTGACTGGGATGAGGGCGGGCTGCTGATGCAGTGGCTGGAACATCACGACCTCGTGGTCGCCGAGGCCTACGCCTTTGTCTGGAGCGATGAAATGATGATCCACATCACCGAACATCATGCCCCGTCTTGCGGGCTGATTGCCCTGGTTGCCGCCCTGCTTCAGCGCATACCCGCGGCCTATCCCGATATCAGGGTCGCCACCGTCGAGTTACAGGAAGACGAAAGAGCACGCCTCGAGCCTGTGCTCGCCAGTTGCGGCTTCGAGGATAAGGGCGCCCGAACCCTCTACCACTTGCGCCCACAGGGGACGCCGGCTCTCTAAAGGCGGCGTATCCTCCATTCGGCGCGCGGCGGCGGCACGGGTCGCCGCCGCCCATTGTCAGGGCCTGACCGCGATGAAGCCCCATGCCAGCCAGGCCGCAATGACTGCGGCCACGAACCAGATACTCAGGATCGCGAGGAGGCCGCTGCGGCTGGACGGGCGTCCTTCCAATGCCGCCGCCCGCTCTCGGAATTCTTCCATCAGCGCTGGCGGCACCAGACGTACGGCCAAGAGGATGCCGAGCGGAACGAGAATAAGATCATCGAGGTAGCCGAGTATCGGAATGAAATCGGGGATCAGGTCGACCGGCGAAAGTGCGTAGGCCGCCACAGTGCCGGCAACGAATTTCGCCGAAAACGGCGTTCGACGATCTCGCGCGGCGAACCAGAGCGCAACGACGTCGCGTTTGATTTGCCGCGCCCATTGCTTCGCGCGCTGGAGACGATCGGGCACGGCCATGCGGATAACACTCTTGTTCGGATGAAGGTTGCTCTGTCCGAACCCTATGAGCGGATGCGAAGATTGGCAATCGACCTCAGGGCCCTAGAGCTCGCTTCAAACGCTCCATCGGATGGCCCAAACATACAAATGCCCGGAATCCTCACATTGAGGATTCCGGGCATTTAAAGCTCTCTTTCCGGGACTGAAGGTACAAAAACCGGTTAGAGCGCTTTTCGAAGGATCCGGCGGAACTGGTTGATCAGTTCAGTTTTGCCAGATCATTTCGAATGACGCTTCTGAGTTCGTCGATGGGCTTCAGGGTGTTCCCCTCTTCGAAGTGCCAGAATGTCCATCCGTTGCAGGCATCAAGCCCCTGGACCTTGGCGCCCAGGCGATGAATTGAACCGGCCTCGCCGCCGGAGGCGACCGTGCCGTCGGCACGAACGATCGCGCTGTAGCGGCGCTTGGCGTCTGTCAGAACCGTGCCGGGCTTGATCAGCCCGCTTTCGATCAGCGTGTTGAAGGCGACGCGCGGCTCGGCCTTCTTGCCGGTCATGACCGAGAGCATCGCCTTGCCGAGCGGTTCGACCGCGTCGATGCGTGCCGATGCCGCGTCGATGTAATCCTGCTCGCGCTCAATGCCGACGAAGTGGCGGCCGAGGCGTTTGGCGACGGCACCGGTCGTGCCGGAACCGAAGAAGGGATCGAGAATGACGTCGCCCGGCTTGGTCGAAGCCATCATGATACGGGCGAGCAGCGCTTCCGGCTTCTGGGTCGGATGCACCTTCTTGCCGTCATCACCTTTCAGGCGCTCGTGACCGGAGCAGATCGGGAACAGCCAATCGGAGCGCATCTGCACGTCGTCATTGGCCGCCTTCATCGCATCGTAGTTGAAGGTGTAGCCCTTGGCATTGGCATTCGGCGTCGCCCAGATCAGCGTCTCATGAGCGTTCTGGAACCGCCGACCCTTGAAATTCGGCATCGGGTTGGTCTTGCGCCAGATGATGTCGTTGAGGATCCAGAAGTGCAGATCCTGCAGGATGGCGCCGACGCGGAAGATGTTGTGGTACGAGCCGATGACCCAGAGGGTGCCGGTCGGCTTCAGCACGCGGCGGCAGGCCAGCAGCCAGGCACGGGTGAAGGCGTCGTAAGCTTCGAACGACGCGAACTGGTCCCATTCGTCGTCGACGGCGTCGACCACCGACTGATCGGGACGGGTCAGCATGCCGCCGAGCTGGAGGTTGTAGGGCGGGTCGGCGAAAACGACGTCGACCGAATTGTCGGGAAGCGCATTGAGCGCCGCAACGCAGTCACCCTTGATGATGCTGTCGAGCCAGCCCAACGGACGGGTGGAACGGGAGACTTCGGCAAGCGAAACAACTGAAGACATGGACAACTCGCAAATACGCTTACTCGGAACGGATCATGGAGCGTATGGTTACCGAAGATGGTTACCAAAGCCTGAAGGCCGTTTCGAAAAAGTGCGTAGTCGCGCTATGTTAGAGAGGTCTTCTGGAGTGGACAGGAAAGGCGGGAACGGGCGTTCACCCGCCTCCCGCCGCCCCGTTCAAGCGTCGCGGACGCCGTTTCACCGGGCGTCGTGAAAGGCGCGGCTGTCTGAGGGGGCCTCATGGCGCTCGTTCAGCCCGTAGTCGCGGATCACGGAGGCGATGCGCAGGCGGTAATCGGCAAAGACGCCGTGGCGCCCCGCATCCTGGGCGGCACGATGTTCGGCGCCGTTCCGCCAGGCCTTCACCGCCTCCTCGTCGCGCCAGAAAGACAGGGACAACACCTTGTCGGGATTGGCCAGACTCTGGAACCGCTCGATCGAGATGAAGCCATCGATGTCGTCGAGCAGCGGACGCAGGTCGGCGGCAATGCCGAGATAGGCGTCACGCCGGCCCTCGGCCGGTAGGACTTCGAAGATGACGGCAATCATGTTTCACTTTCCTCCGATGGGCATCGAGACGTTCTTCAGGAAAATACGATCCTCCTTCAGGATAAACCGCTCGCGGCGGGAGAAGGCATAATTTTCCCGGCCGAGCGGATCGGCGGCAGGCCGGGCGCGATAGGCCTCGTAGGCCGCGAGGCTCTCGATGTTGTAAACGCCGTAAGCCGTCGTCGCAGATCCCTCATGCGGACCGAAATAGCCGATGAGATCGGCGCCGCAACGCGGGATGACCTCGCCCCAGTTGCGCGAATAGGTGGCGAACTCGTCCTTCTTGAAGGGATCGATTTCGTAGCGGATGAAACAGGTGATCATCATCATCTCCAGGTCTTTTGGGGCCTTTCGCCCGGTCTTCGATGAAGTGACTATGCCCGCTTGAAGTGCGAGAATGCTTCGATTACGATCGAAGTATGAAGGAAGGCCCAGACATCGCTCTCATCGGATCGCTGATCGGCGATCCCGCCCGCGCCAACATGCTGACGGCGCTGATGGGGGGTAGTGCGCTGACCGCAACCGAGCTTGCCACCCATGCTGGCATCACGCTGCAGACCGCCAGTTCCCACCTGGCCAAGCTCGAGGCCGGCGGTCTGCTCAGCCAGCGCAAGCAAGGCCGTCACCGATATTTTCAGCTGGCAGAAGACGAAGTCGGGCTGATGCTCGAGAACCTGATGGGCTTTGCCGCCAGCCGCGGCATGAACCGGCACCGCCCCGGGCCGAAGGATCCGGCGCTGAGAAAAGCGCGCGTCTGCTACAATCACTTGGCCGGCGACTATGGCGTGCGCATGTATGACAGCCTGATTGCCGAAAAGCAGATCGAAGTCACCGGCGACGACCTGGCGCTGACGCCCGACGGGCAGAACCGGATCGAGGCGCTCGGCATCGACTATGCGGCGCTGAAAAAATCCCGCCGCCCGATCTGCCGCACCTGCCTCGACTGGAGCGAGCGCCGCTCGCATCTGGCCGGTTCGCTTGGCGAAGCGCTGCTGACGCTATTCATCGACAAGGGCTGGGCGAAGCGCGAGGCGAACAGCCGCGCCATCCGCTTCACCGCCAATGGCGAGAAGGCTTTCTCCGAGCTGTTTCCGCAGTAGCTGCTGCCAGCAAAACCACTCTAGCCGACGATGGAAAAGGCCTCGCGGGTTTCGCCCGCGGCGGTCCTGACCGGCGTCTTGCCGATCCAGCCCACATGGCGTTCGAGGATCTTTGCCGCCTCGTCGCCTCGGCCTTCGCGCAAGGCGGCGAGGATCGCGCGGTGATCGTGGTCGGTGCGTGCCTCCCAGCTCGTGCGCCAGGCGGAAAACAGGAAGCGGGCGCTCGCTGCATGCAGATCATCGATCGCCGCCAGCAGCCGCGGCATGCCGCAGGGTTCGAGGATCAGCCGATGGAAGGCGCGGTTTGCCGCCTCCCAGGAGCGCACGTCGCGCGAAGTATCGGCGGCGGCCGTGGCCATCTCGGCCCGATCGAGGATCGCCGGCGTCAGATGCGGGATGGCATGGCGAAGCGCCAGAACCTCAAGAACAGCGCGCATTTCGGCGACCTCCCTCACCTCCTTCAGGTCGAAAGAGGCGACGCGAACGCCGCGGCGCGGCTCGCTGACGGCAAGGCCCTGGGCCTCCAGCCGTCGAAAGGCTTCGCGTACGGGAACGTGGCTCGCACCGAACTCCTCGGCGATATGATCCTGCCGCAAGCGCTCCCCGGGCATGAGCATGCCGGAGATGATCCGCTCGGCCAGGGCCTTGCTGATGCGACTTGCGAGCGTGTCGTCCTGCTGCTTTTCCATCGCCTACTGATAGAGCCGCGAAACAATGCTGTCGAGCAAGCGCACGGGCGGTTTCGATAATTTCCAATGGTTGAGCTTTGGCCTACCATCGTATAAAAGCTCTGCCGTACGAAAGCCCGCGCCGCGCGAAGATTCCTCCCCCCGCCTGCGGCGCCTCTCCTCCCAGGGAACTGTTCCATATGACCGGTATCGATCTCATCATTTTTGATTGCGACGGCGTTCTCGTCGATTCCGAAATCATCGCGTCGGAAGTCGAAGCAGCACTGCTGACAGAAGCGGGTTACCCGATCAGCGTCGAGGAAATGGCGGAGCGTTTTGCCGGCATGACCTGGCACAACACGCTGCTGCAAATCGAAAAGGAAGCAAGCATCCCGCTTTCGGCCCAGCTCATCAGCAAGGTCGACGTCATCCTCGACGAGCGCCTTGCCCGCGACCTCAACATCATCGACGGCGTCAAGCCGATGCTGGCGCAGCTGACGCTGCCGCACTGCATCTGCTCCAACTCGACCTCGGCGCGGCTTGCCATGATGCTCGGCAAGGTCGGCATCAAGGACCATTTCGGCCGACACATCTATTCCGCGCGCGACCTCGGCGCCGACCGCGTCAAGCCGAAGCCGGATATCTTCCTGCACGGCGCCAAGCAGATGGGCGTCGACCCGTCGCGGGTGCTGGTGATCGAGGACTCCGTGCACGGCATCCACGGTGCACGTGCCGCTGGCATGCGCGTCGTCGGCTTCACCGGCGGTTCGCACACCCATCCCTCGCATGCCGACCAGCTGACCGAAGCGGGTGCGGAAACGGTGATTTCGCGCATGACGGCGTTGCCGGGCGTGATCGCGGCCCTTTCCGCATGGTCGGAGTCGATGACGGCCTGATTGGCCGCAGGCGGTCGCACACCGCCATGCCCCTTTCGCTCCGGCTTTCGGCCGGAGCGGGAAAGAAGCCTTCGGCCAACACGGCAGACGTCCAATTAGACGCCGAGGGACATGATGACACATTGCAGTGGCGTCACGTCCCCTAGAAAATCTTCCCGGTTTTCGAGGAGCCGCGCACGAGGGCCGTACCAAGCAAGCCCCATCGGGGTATTTTTAGGAGGAAACACAATGCGTCTTTCAATGTTGACCGGCCTGACCCTGGCGGCCAGCGTCGCCTTTGGCCCGCTCGCCTTCGCCGACATCACCATTGGCGTGATCACGCCGCTCACCGGCCCGGTCGCGGCCTATGGCGAGCAGGTGAAGAACGGCGCGGAAACGGCTGCAGACGAGATCAACAAGGCTGGCGGCATCAATGGCGAGAAGATCGTGCTGAAGATGCTCGACGACGCCGGCGATCCGAAGCAGGCCGTTTCGGTTGCCAACCAGGCTGCTGGTGAAGGCATCCGCTACGTCGTCGGCCCGGTTCTGTCGGGCACCTCGATGGCGGCTTCGGACATCCTTGCCGAAAACGGCATCCTGATGGTGACGCCGACGGCAACCACGCCTGACCTCACCACCCGCGGTCTCTGGAACGTGCTGCGCACCTGCGGCCGCGACGACCAGCAGGCCGAAGTCGCCGCTGCCTATGTGGTCAAGAACCTCAAGGACAAGAAGATCGCCGTCCTCCACGACAAGGCGCCTTACGGCAAGGGCCTTGCTGACGGCTTCAAGAAGGCGATCAATGCCGGCGGAATCACCGAAGTCGTTTATGAAGGCCTGAACCCGGGCGACAAGGACTTCAGCGCGATCGTTACCCGCCTGAAGTCGGAAAACGTCGATGTCGTCTACTTCGGCGGCTACCATCCGGAAGGTGGCCTGCTGGCACGCCAGATGCACGACCAGGGCGTGAAGGCGCAGATCTTCGGCGGCGACGGCCTGTCCAACACCGAGTTCTGGGCAATCGGCGGCGAAGCTGCGACCGGCACGGTCTACACCAATGCCAGCGACGCGACCAGCAACCCCGCCTCGGCTCCGGCTGTCGAAGCGCTGAAGGCGAAGAACATCCCGGCCGAAGCCTTCACGCTCAACGCCTATGCTGCCGTCCAGGTGCTGAAGGCCGGCATCGAGAAGGCAGGCTCCGCCGAAGACGCGACCGCGGTTGCAACTGCGATCAAGTCGGGCGAAGCCATCGACACGGTTCTCGGCAAGCTGACCTACAGCGAAGCCGGCGACCTGACCTCGCAGGCTTTCTCGCTCTACAAGTGGGAAGGCGGCAAGAGCGTTCCGGCTGAATAAGCCGCACACGACGGAAATGAAAACGCCGGGGCAAGCCCCGGCGTTTTTTTTGCGGCATAGGCCGCTGCCTACTTCTTCTTGCCCTTGGCCGGCGGGCCTTCGTCGAAGCCCACATAGACGGTGACATTGGATCCGGCGCCGGCCGGCAACGTGACGTCGGCCTTGGTGAAGACGAACTGGGCCGAACCGGTTGCAGGGATTTCCACCGCATGCTGCGTCAGTTCGGAATAGAGCGTCTTGTCTTCGTCGGTTGCAGCCACGCGGATCGGCATGGTGACCTTGCCGGGACCACCGGCAGGACCGCTGACGACGCGGCCCTGGACCACGACGGTTATCGTCAACGCGCTCTCGCTCTGCACGCATTGCCGCGTGGTGTCTGCCAGGGAGGCCTGATAGACGAGCTTCGTCGGGTCGTTCTTGGCCCCCTTTGCGTAGCTGGCATGCACATTTGTGCCGTCACGAATGACGACCTGCGGGCATGCGGCCTGAACGACGGCCGGCGTCGGAGCAGCGGCACTGCCGCCTGCGTCGATCGCCCCACCGGATTGCGTCTTATTGCAGCCGGCTAGGACTGCGAGAAAAGATATTGCGAGAACAGGCCGGGAAACTTTGCCAAACACGTTGAACAACCTCTGCTGGACCGGTTGAAACTCCTTGACCGAAATCTCGGCCGGAAGACCTTTCATGGCCTTCGGGCATCGTCTATAGCAGCGACAAACTGAAAAATCGATTGGGTCAGTCCGTCCCTTCCGAATTTTCCGAAGCTAGTTTTGCGACCGGAAATTGGGTCGGTGACAAGAATAAATGCAGACTTTGTCAAGGACTGACGCAATAAGACGAGCGTGTCGCGACGACGTTTCCCAAGGTCGCCGCAATCCTTGAGGTGGGACGAAGGACAACGATGGTGAAGTATATCTCGACGCGCGGCGAAGCCGCTCCTCTCGGCTTCTGCGACGCGCTGCTTGCCGGTCTTGCGCGCGATGGCGGTCTCTATCTCCCCAAGGAATGGCCGAAGTTTTCCAAGAAGGAAATTCGCGGCCTGCGCGGCAAATCCTACCAGGACATTGCCTTTACCGTGCTCGAACCCTTCATCAATGGCGAGATCCCGGCGGCCAAGTTCCGCGAAATGATCGACGAGGCCTATGCCACCTTCCGCCACCCGGCGGTGGCGCCGCTGGTGCAGACCGGACCTAACGCCTTCGTCATGGAGCTCTTCCACGGCTCGACGCTCGCCTTCAAGGACGTGGCGATGCAACTGCTCGCCCGGCTGATGGACTATGTGCTTTCCGAACGCGGCGAGCGCGCCACCATCGTCGGCGCGACTTCGGGCGACACCGGGGGCGCCGCCATCGACGCCTTTGCCGGTCGTGAGCGCACCGACATCTTCATTCTTTTCCCGCACGGCAAAGTCTCACCGGTGCAGCAGCGGCAGATGACGACCTCGAGCGCATCGAACGTCCATGCGATTGCAGTCAACGGCAACTTCGACGACTGCCAGAACCTCGTCAAAGCGATGTTCAACGACGTCGCCTTCCGCGACCGCGTCAAGCTTTCGGGTGTCAACTCGATCAACTGGGCGCGCATCATGGCCCAGATCGTCTATTACTTCACGACGGCGGTCGCGCTCGGCGGCCCAGACCGCAAGATTTCTTTCACGGTCCCCACCGGCAACTTCGGCGATATCTTCGCCGGCTACGTCGCCAAGCGCATGGGCCTGCCGATCGATAAGCTGATCATCGCCACCAACGAAAACGACATTCTCGCCCGCACGCTGAAGACCGGCCGCTACGAGATGCGCGACGTCAAGGCGACCACCGCACCGTCGATGGACATCCAGATCTCGTCGAACTTCGAACGGCTTCTGTTCGAGGCGAACGATCGCGACCCGGGCGAAATCCGCTCGGCGATGGACGGGCTGAAGCAGTCCGGTTCCTTCACCATCCGCGAAAAGGCGCTGAAGGCGATCCGCAAGGAGTTCCGCGCCGGTCGCGCCTCGGAGAAAGAAGTCGCCAAGACGATCGCAAAGACGCTTGCAGACACGGGCTATCTGCTCGATCCGCATAGCGCCGTCGGCGTCTTCGTCGCCGCCAAACACGAGAAGGCATCCGCTCCCATGGTGACGCTTGCCACCGCCCATCCGGCGAAATTCCCGGACGCGGTAAAATCGGCAAGTGGTATTGACCCGGCGCTTCCGACGTGGCTTGCTGACCTGATGAACAGGGAGGAGCGTTTCGATATCCTGGATCCGGACCTGAAAACCGTCGAAACCTTTATCGGCGAGCGTACCCGTCTCCGGGGGTAAGAACGAGAAGAAACGTATGATGAAAGTTGAGTGCACCCGGCTCCCTTCCGGGTTGACGGTGGTAACCGAGCAGATGCCGCATCTCGAAAGTGTGGCGCTCGGCGTGTGGATCAAGTCCGGTTCGCGCAATGAAACTCTCGGCGAACATGGCATTGCCCATCTGCTGGAGCACATGGCTTTCAAGGGCACCGCGCGGCGCACCGCCCGCCAGATTGCCGAAGAGATCGAAAACGTCGGTGGCGAGGTCAATGCTGCGACCTCCACCGAAACGACCTCCTATTATGCCAGGGTTCTCAAGGACCACGTGCCGCTTGCTGTCGATATTCTCGCCGACATTCTGACCGAGTCCAGCTTCGACGAGGAAGAACTGCGCCGCGAGAAGCACGTGATCCTGCAGGAGATCGGCGCTGCCGACGACACACCCGACGATGTCGTCTTCGACCGCTTCGCCGAGACCGCCTATCGCAATCAGACCGTCGGCCGGCCGATCCTCGGCACGCCGGACACGGTCATGTCGTTCTCCGCCGACCAGATCCGGCACTATCTCGGCCGCAACTACACGACCGACCGCATGTTCGTGGTCGCCGCCGGCGCCGTCGAACACGAATCCTTTGTTCGCCAGGTCGAAGAACGCTTCTCGTCATTGCCGCGCACACCGATCGCAACGCCCGTGCTCGAAACTGCCCTCTACACCGGCGGCGAGAGCCGCGAAACCCGCGACCTGATGGACGCGCAGGTGCTGCTCGGCTTTGAAGGCAAGGCCTACCACGCGCGCGACTTCTATTGCTCGCAGATCCTCGCCAACATTCTCGGCGGCGGCATGTCCTCGCGCCTCTTCCAGGAAGTGCGCGAGCATCGTGGCCTCTGTTATTCGGTCTATGCCTTCCACTGGGGTTTCTCCGACACCGGCATCTTCGGCGTGCATGCTGCGACCGGCGGCGAGAACCTGCCGGAGCTGATGCCCGTCATCGTCGATGAACTGCGCAAATCCTCGATGAACATCGAGCAGCAGGAAATCGAGCGCGCCCGTGCCCAGATCCGCGCACAGCTTTTGATGGGTCAGGAAAGCCCGGCGGCCCGTGCCGGCCAGATCGCCCGTCAGATGATGCTCTACGGTCGCCCGATCCCGAATGAAGAACTGATGGAGCGCCTCTCCGGCATCACCATCGAACGCCTGACCGACCTTGCCGGTCGGCTGTTCTTCGACACCACGCCGACGCTTTCGGCGATCGGCCCGCTGGAACAACTTGCCCCGATGGGCGACATCCTGTCGTCACTGACCGGCAAGGCCGCCGTCCCGCACGCCGTCGCAAGCTAAGACGAAGGCTGAACGGCCGGGCTCCATTTCATCAAAACGATGAAGCGATCCCGGCCTCCCAAGCATTGCGCAATTTCGCAATGGAGGCGCTTTCAAGCGTCGCCTGGAAACTGCGTTCGGCCAGCCGGCGCGCCACGGATGATGACCGCATGTCCGAATGGTGAAGTCTTTGCGACTTTTCGCAAAATCGGATTCGATTTGCGCGCAAAGTTGTGCAACGTTTCGATTTGTGACGGCGCAAAGACGTGCCGTCGGGCGGATGGTACAAGGTCCTCGCGCGTAAACGGAACGGCCTCGGAG
Organism: Ensifer sp. SL37; assembly: GCF_026672675.1. NCBI lineage: Bacteria > Pseudomonadati > Pseudomonadota > Alphaproteobacteria > Hyphomicrobiales > Rhizobiaceae > Ensifer > Ensifer sp. SL37. The sequence continues at coordinate 512,296 of NZ_JAPPRN010000006.1, forward strand.
GCAGCTATGACACGATCGGTTTTTCGGTTCCTGTCGCGGCAGCCGGAGACGGTCGAAATCGCCGACCAGAATTACCTGCTCCGCCTCCCCCGCTATTCCGATTATCGCCAGTGGTATCAGCTCAGAAGCGACAGCCGCGCCTTCCTGGAGCCGTGGGAGCCGACCTGGCGCACCGACGAAATGACCGAGAGCGCCTTCCGCGGCCGGGTCGTCCGCAACGAGCAGGAATATGCCTCCGGCCAGGCGGTGCCGCTCTTCCTTTTCCACAAGCCAGGCGAGGTCCTGCTCGGCGGACTGACGATCGGCCACATTCGCCGCGGCGCCGGGCAAAACTGCATGATCGGCTACTGGATGGGCGCGCGCCACGCGGGCAAAGGCCACATGTTTGCGGCCCTCAGGCTCGCGATCCCCTACATCTTTTCGACCCTTGAGTTGCACCGTATTGAAGCAGCCTGTATTCCGGACAACTCAAGAAGCATCCGGCTCCTTGAAAAGGCCGGTTTTGAGCGTGAAGGCTATTTAAGACAGTACTTGAGAATCAACGGCCAGTGGCGAGACCATCTGCTCTTTTCTCTCCTGTCCGACGATGCCCTACCGAACAGGAATATGCCCCTTTGATGCCTCTAGCCCGCTCGCCCTTCGCCTGGTCAGCCTCCAAGCTGGCAGCGTTTCTGATAACGCTCACGACGATTTTCTGTGCGCTCGGCGGCGCGGCCCAGGCTTTGGAGCCGGTCAAGATTTCGCGTGAAGACACGGCGCTCGACCTGACGGCAACGACCGAAATCTACAGCGGCCGCAACGAAGCCTTTCAGGTTTCGACAGCACCCGGAACCGACGGCATCGTGCGCCGCATCGAAGTGCGCTCCAACAGTGCGGATCATCAGGGCGACTGGGCTGTGTTCGCGCTCGCCAACGTTTCGGCCGAACCGCTCGACCGCGTGATCGTCGCACCGCATTTCCGACTGGTGAATTCCAAGCTCTTCTGGCCGGACCTCGGCTCCAAGCGCATTCTTTCGATCACGCCGAGCGAAGGCTCCGCGCTCAGCCGCGAACCGAGCGACGAGGCGGACGTTTTCCGCATCACGCTGGCGCCGGGCGTCATCATCACCTTCGTCGCCGAGCTGGCAACACCGGAACTGCCGCAGATCTATCTCTGGGAGCCGGACTCCTACAAGGACACGGTCAACGCCTTCACGCTCTATCGCGGCATCGTGCTCGGCATTGCCGGCCTGCTTGCGGTGTTCCTGACCATCCTTTTCGTCGTCAAGGGAACCTCGATGCTGCCGGCAACGGCAGCCCTTGCCTGGGCCGTTCTCGCCTATATCTGCGTCGACTTCGGCTTCCTGTCGAAGCTCATCAGCGTGACGGCGGGGGACGAGCGAATATGGCGCGCGGGCACAGAGGTCTTCCTTGCGGCCGGCCTCGTGATCTTCCTGTTCACATACCTCAATCTCAACCGCTGGCACCAGCATCTCGGCTATGCGACGCTCGCCTGGATCCTCGGCCTCGGCCTGCTCTTCGGCGTCGCCGTCTACGACCCGGCGATCGCATCCGGCATCGCCCGCCTCTCCTTCGCGCTGACCGGCACGGTCGGCATCGTCCTGATCGCCTATCTCGGCTTCAACCGCTACGACCGCGCGATCCTTCTCGTTCCCGCCTGGCTGCTGATCCTCGTCTGGCTCTTCGGCGCCTGGCTGACGGTCACCGGCCAACTCGCCAACGACATCGTGCAGCCGGCGCTCGGCGGTGGTCTCGTGCTGATCGTTCTGTTGATCGGCTTTACCGTCATGCAGCACGCGGTCGCCGGCAGCGGCTACCAGCAGGGCCTGTTCTCCGATCTCGAGCGCCAGTCGCTGGCGCTCACCGGCTCCGGCGACACCGTCTGGGACTGGGACGTCGCGCGCGACCGGGTGGTGACGATGCCCGATATCTCAACGCAGCTCGGCCTGTCGCTCGGCAGCATGCACGGCCCCTTGCGCAACTGGCTTCCGCGGCTTCACCCTGACGATCGCGACCGCTTCCGCGCCACGCTCGACGTGTTGCTGGAACGCCGCCGCGGCAAGCTGAACCATGAATTCCGCGTACGCGCCGAGGACGGCCACTATCACTGGCTCTCGATCCGTGCCCGGCCGGTGCTCGGCGCCAACGGCGAAATCATCCGCTGCGTCGGCACGATCATCGACATTACCGAACAGCGCAACTCGGTCGAACGGCTGCTGCACAACGCCCTGCTCGACAATCTGACCGGGCTTCCGAACCGTCAGGTCTTCCTCGACCGGCTGCAGGCGATGCTCTTGATGGCCGACGGCAGCAACTCGGTCCGCCCGACGGTGCTTGCGATCGACATCGACCGCTACAAGCAGGTCAACGATCTCTTGGGCATTGCCGCCGGCGATAACATCCTCATCGCGCTGACGCGACGCCTGCGCCGGCTGCTGCGCCCGCAGGATACGCTGGCCCGCCTCGGTGGCGACCAGTTCGGCCTGATCCTGATGTCCGAGCGCGATCCGGCCAAAGTCGCCGATTTCGCCGATGCGGTGAGCAAGGCGATCATGGTGCCCCTCAACTACGGCAACCGCGAAATCAACCTGACCGCATCGATCGGGCTCGTCTCCTGGCTCGACCAGGAACAGAGTGCGACCGGCCTTCTCGACGACGCAGAGCTCGCGATGTTCCGGGCCAAGAAGGAAGGCGGCAACCGCGTCGAGCCTTTCCGCCCGGCCTTCCGCACCTCCGGCTCGGACCGCATGCAGCTTGAAGCCGATCTCAAGAAGGCAATCGAGCGCAAGGAACTTTCTCTCGTCTACCAGCCGATCGTGCGATTGAACGATGCCGAGATCGCCGGCTTCGAGGCCCTGATGCGCTGGGATCACCCCAAGCGTGGCAACATCTCGCCGACCGAGTTCATCCCGATCGCCGAGAATTCCGACCTCATCAACCAGCTCGGCATGTTCGCCTTCGACCGGGCGACCAGCGACCTGACGGAATGGCAGCTGCAGACCGGCGACCTGCCGATCTTCGTCTCGATCAACCTTTCGAGCGCGCAGCTTCTCAACAACGAGCTCTATGACGACGTTCGTGCCATTCTCACCAAGAACCGCTGCGACCCGGGCAAGGTGAAGATGGAGCTGACGGAATCGCTGGTAATGGAAAATCCGGAGCAGGCCCGTCTCGTTCTCGAAAAGCTGAAGGAAGCCGGTCTCAAGCTGGCACTCGACGACTTCGGCACAGGCCACTCGTCGCTCTCCTACCTCACCCGCTTCCCCTTCGACACGATCAAGATCGACAAGGCGCTGGTGCGCGACCCAAGCGACAAGCGCGGCATCCTCTTGCGCTCCGTCATCACGATGGCGCGCGAGCTCGACATGCAGGTGGTGGCCGAGGGCATCGAATCCGAGGACGACGCAATCCAGCTGTCGCAGATGGGCTGCGACTATGGGCAGAGCTTCCTCTTCGGTCCGCCGATCGGTTCGGAATCGATCCAGCGCCTGCTGAAGGAACGCTTTCCACTGATGAAGCGGGCGTAATCGCCAAGGCGACGCCGCTCAGCGCGCAGACCAACGTCTCCAGGCCCGTCGGTTACAATCCGACGGGCTTTTCATTTCTGCATCAAGGATCTGGGAAAGGTCGGTCAGCCGCCAATCAGGCGTGACCGGCATCCATGGAGAGCATCGCGGCCGAAACACCCATCAGCGCCAGCGCCCGATCGTATTTGTCGTCGAGCGCCTTGTCGAAGATCAGTTCATCGCGCGCCGGGCATGTGAGCCAGCCATTCTGGGTGATTTCCGATTCGAGCTGGCCCGGTCCCCACCCGGCGTAGCCGAGCATCATTGTCGCGCGCACAGGCCCCTCCCCGCGCGAAATGGCGCGGACGATGTCGAGCGTCGCCGTCAGGCAGATATCGTCGCTGACGGGAATGCTGGAATCGCTCAGATAATCGTCGGAATGCAGCACGAAGCCACGCCCGGTCTCGACCGGACCGCCCGCCTGAATCTGAAAATCCCGTGTTACCTGCGGGAGTCGGATCGCCTCGTCCTCATCGAGAAGATCGAGGTGAAGCAGCACGTCGGGGAAGGTCAGTTGCTGCGGCCGGTTGAGAATGAAGCCCATGGCGCCATCGTCCGAATGGGCGCAGATGAAGATGACCGTGCGAGCGAAATTGGCGTCAAACATCCCGGGCATGGCGATCAGGAACTGACCGTCAAGAAAGCCTCGCTCGCGTCTCTTTTGCGCCATCGGAGTAGCCATCATGCGAACAGCCTATCAATTCGCCGCGAAATGAAAAGCGCCTCAGCGTCGCGGCCCATAATTATTGCACGCACGGCGTTCACTTCGCCGTGTCCGATCAAGCAATTATGATCGTTGCGTCCGTCGCAGCGTCTGGAGCGGTTTTGGCAAAAGCGATATTGCTTGCCGTATGATCCAGTGCTTCACCTACCAGAAAATGGCCCAGTTCATCGGCGCGGCAAGCCTTGCCGGCTGTTTTTTTCTCCCCTTCGGCGCCAACGCGGCCACCAGCGAGTGGGTCACCTCCCCCGGCGGCATGATCCGTCTGGTCGCCGCCCAGCCCAAAGAGGATGGCACGATCCCGGCGACGCTGGAGGTCAAGCTCAACCCTGGCTGGAAGACCTATTGGCGCGAGCCGGGCGCAAGCGGCATTCCCCCGCAGGTGACGCTCGACCCGGCAGGCGATGTGGAGCTGGAAAAGATCGGGTTCCCGGTGCCCAAGACGTTCGACGACGGCGTCGTGCGCTACATCGGCTATGACAGGCCGGTCGCCTTTCCGCTGACCTTGAAGCGCGTCCACGGCAGCGGCGACGTTACCATTCGCGCCTCCGTGTTCCTCGGCATCTGCGAGGACATCTGCATACCGGTTCAGGGCGAGCTAACGCTCGCCATCAAGCAAGGCGGCTTCGACAATCCGCTCGACGGCGCGCGGATCGACGATGCCGTTGCCGCGTTGCCGGAGGCGCCGTCGGCTGATTTCTCGGTGACGGCGAGCCGCTACGATGCCGACAAGGCGCTGATGCATCTGTCGGTTCGCCTGCCCACCGACGACAAGGATCCGGAACTCTTTCTCGCCGGACCTTCGGGCATTTCGTTCGGCAAGCCCGAGATCCAGCCTGCAGGCGACAGGGCGTTAAACGCAGCCGTTCCGGTGAGGCTCACGGGCAAGGACAGGGAACTCAAAGGCAAGCCGATCGTTTTGACTGTGCGCGCCCAGGGCCGCAGCATGGAGACGACCCTTGCCTTTGATTAGGGCGCATCTATAGTCCGCCGAGTTCTCCGACGAGTGCGGAGAAGCGAGACGCAAGCAACGCAAGGAGAGTGCCGTGACCATTGCCGTCGGAGACAAGCTGCCAGCCGCAACCTTCAAGGAAAAGACCGCCGACGGTCCCGTCGAGGTCACCACCGATCAGCTCTTTTCCGGCAAGCGCGTCGTGCTCTTTGCCGTTCCCGGCGCGTTCACGCCCACCTGCTCGCTCAACCACCTGCCCGGCTATCTCGAAAACCGCGACGCGATCCTTGCCCGCGGTGTCGACGACATCGCCGTGGTCTCGGTCAACGACCTGCATGTGATGGGTGCCTGGGCGACCACGTCGGGCGGCATGGGCAAGATTCACTTCCTCTCGGACTGGAACGCCGCCTTCACCAAGGCGCTCGGTATGGACATCGACCTGTCGGCCGGCACGCTCGGTGTGCGCTCCAAGCGCTATTCGATGCTCGTCGAGGACGGCGTGGTGAAGTCGCTCAATCTCGAAGAAAGCCCTGGCCAGGCGACCGTTTCGGGCGCCGCGGCCATGCTCGAGCAGCTCTGAGCACAGAAGCGAGTGCAAATGAAAAACGGGCCTCAGCGGCCCGTTTTTTTTCATTTCACGAGAAGTGAGTCCGAACGACGCCCCTTCTTGTAGGGTTCCATGCCCTTGCGGGCGAGCTCGTCGGCACGTTCGTTTTCCGGATGACCGGCATGGCCCTTGACCCAGTGCCATGTCACCTTGTGGCGGCGATTGGCTTCGTCCAGCCGCTGCCAGAGCTCGCCGTTTTTCACCGGCTTCTTGTCCGCAGTCTTCCAGCCGTTCTTCTTCCAGCCGTGGATCCACTTGGAGATACCGTCCATCACATATTTGCTGTCGGTGTAGAGATCGACCTCGCAGGCGCTTTTCAGGGCGTCGAGCGCCGAGATTGCCGCCAGCAGCTCCATGCGGTTGTTGGTGGTCTCGGCCTCGCCGCCGGACAGCTCCTTTTCCAACTCGCCATAGCGCAGCACAGCGCCCCAGCCGCCCGGACCCGGATTACCCGAGCAGGCACCGTCGGTGAAGATATCGACATGTTTCATGCCTGACCCCCGTCCCGGCGCAGGCCATATTCGGCGCTGGACGTAATCGCCCGGTGGAACCGGATCTTCGTCAGATATTCGAGCGGATCTTTCTTGACCACCAACGCGCCCGCGGGCGTCATCAGCCAGTCGTAGAGGCGCGTCAGGAAGAAGCGCAGCGCCGAGCCGCGGCAAAGCAGCGGCAGGGCGTCGACCTCGGCGGGCGTCAGCTTGCGCACGCTCTCGTAGCCCGAAAGCATCGCCATGCCCTTGGTGATGTTGTAGGAGCCGTTCTTCTCGAAGCACCAGGAATTGAGGCAGACGGCGACGTCATAGGCGAGATAGTCGTTGCAGGCGAAGTAGAAGTCGATCAGCCCGGAGAGCTGGTCGCCGAGGAAGAAGACGTTGTCCGGAAAGAGATCGGCGTGGATGACGCCTTCCGGCAGCGATTTCGGCCAATGGCGCTCCAGATGTTCGAGCTCCGCCGATATCTCGTCCTTGAGACCTGCCTGAACCTCATCGGCGCGCACTTCGGAATTGACCCAGAGCGGCCGCCAGCCGCCGACGGAGAGCGCATTGGTGCGCTTCAGCGCAAAGCCTTCGCCGGCGACGTGCATGGCCGCCAGCGCCTTGCCCACTTCGTGGCAGTGCTTGGCTTCAGGCTTTCTCAGCCACATGCCCTCGAGGAAGGAGATGACGGCGGCAGGGCGGCCGGAGAGCTCACCGAGCAACTCGCCGTCGACGCGCGGCAATGGCAGCGGGCAGGACAACCCACGCTCGGCCAGATGATGCATGAGGCCCAGGAAGAACGGCAGGTCGCCGGCATTCACGCGCTTTTCGTAGAGCGTGAGGATGTAGGAGCCTTTGGTCGTGTGCAGCAGGAAATTGGAGTTCTCGACACCCTCGGCGATCCCCTTGTAGGAGGTCAGCTGGCCGACGTCGTAAGCGGTGAGAAAACGGGCGAGATCGTCTTCCGTAATATCGGTGTAAACGGCCAAGGGTGTCCACTCTCAAGAAAATGCGGGCAGGGAATGCGGCTTATTCGCCGTTGACGAAGGCCATGTCGGCAGCCGTCAGCGGCACGTGGCGGATCTCGCGGTTGACGAGGAAGTTCTCGTTCTCCTCGACCGTATCCGCAAGCTCCACCGAAGCGTCGTAGCGTTCGCGAAACGCCTCGATGATCTCGTTGACGATTACTTCCGGCGCAGACGCGCCGGCCGACAGGCCGACCGTAGAGATATCGCCGATTTCGTCCCAGTCGATTTCCGACGCCCGCTGGACCAGCACGGATTTTTTCGCACCGGCCCGAAGGGCCACCTCGACAAGCCGCTTGGAATTGGACGAGTTGGGCGCGCCGACGACCAGGAACAGGTCGCAACCGGGTGCTGCCTGCTTCACCGCCTCCTGGCGATTGGTGGTGGCGTAGCAAATCGAATCGGCGGCGGGCGCCGTCAGGTTCGGGAAGCGCTCGTGCAGCCGCTTGATGACGCCGGCGGTGTCGTCGACCGACAGTGTCGTCTGGGTGACGAAACCAAGATTGTCCGGGTCCGGCGGCTGATAGACGTCGGCGTCCTCGACGGTCTCGACCAGCGATACCGTGCCTTCAGGCAATTGGCCCATAGTGCCGATCACTTCCGGATGGCCGGCATGGCCGATCAGGACCACATGGCGGCCGAGGCGGTTGTGGCGCATCGCCTGCTTGTGGACTTTCGAGACCAGCGGACAGGTGGCGTCGAGATAGAAAAGGTTGCGGGCATCCGCGTCGGCGGGCACCGATTTCGGCACGCCGTGCGCCGAAAAGACGACCGGTTGCTTGCGGTGCTCCGGCGGGATCTCGTCGAGCTCTTCAACGAAGATTGCGCCCTTGGCTTCGAGGCCTTCGACGACGTAGCGATTGTGGACGATCTCATGGCGGACATAGACCGGTGCGCCGAATTCCTTCAGCGCCAGGACGACGATCTGGATCGCGCGGTCGACGCCGGCGCAAAAGCCGCGCGGGCCGCAAAGGCGGATAGTGATCGGGGATTTTTCTGCCGCTGATGATGCCATGGATCAGGATGCCATTAGTAGGAAAACGAGCGCTGCGATTGCCGGGCCGCCCTGGATGAGGAGGATGCGCGGCTTGACCGACCACGCGCCATATATAGCGGCAACGACCACGCACACAAGGAAGAACACCTTTAGCTGAAAGGCAAAGGCGGCTTCCGCCTGGATCAACGACCAGAACAGACCGGCGGCAAGAAAGCCGTTGTAGAGCCCCTGGTTGGCCGCGAGCACCCGTGTTGTCTCGGCCTGCTCGGCCGTCATGCGGAACACGGCCCTTCCCTTCGGCCCGGTCCACAGGAACATTTCCAGCACCAGAAAACCGATATGCAGCAAGCCGGTCAAAGCAATCAATGTGTTTGCAATGATCGTCATAATTGCTCCCACCGCCGTTCGTCCCACACGGTTAGCATGACGGCAAACGCGAGACTATCGCCCGCGCCGCATAGCATAGATGCCGCTGACCAACACCAGAGCCGCTGCCAGCCCATACCAGGTCAGCGCATATTGCAGGTGGTTGTTGGGCAGGTCGAACTGGGTGACACCGCCAATCGGCAGACCGCCCGGATTGGGCGTCGCATCGGCATCGACGAACAGCGGCACGACCTTGTCGGCGGGAAGGCCGACCGAAGACGCCATCGTGTCGAGATCCTTCCAGTAGAAGATGTTCTTGGCGAGGTCGTTGTCGGGAACGAGTGACGACGGCTTTCCGTCAAGCTTCGGCCTTGCAAGACCATGAACGCCTACGAAGGCGGGAAGCTCGCCGGCAAGCCGGGTCGATGCATCCTTCTGCTCGAAAGGCACGAAACCGCGATTGACGAAGAGAAAACGGTCGTCGTCCAGCCGTAGCGGCGTGAAGACGTAATAGCCGGTGCGGCCATTGAACGTCGCGAAGAAATGCCGCTCCTTGGTGTGGTCGAACCCACCGGTCACCGAAACCGTGCGGTAGTCGATGTCGCCACCATCAGCGAGGATCTTCTCGATCTCGGCAAGCGTCGCCGGCGGCGCAGACCTGCGCTCGGCCATGGCTGAAAGCAAGCTTTCCTTCCAGTGTAGCCGCTGCATCTGCCAGGTACCGAGAGAGACAAGAATGGCAAATGTCGCGACGAGCAGCAGCAACGTGCCGATGCGGCCGATCAGGCCACGCTTTTTGCTGGTCGCGATCTCAGCCACGGTCGATCTCGCCGGGACGCGCATTGTTGCGATATTGCAGGTTGATCAGGATACCCTTCAGCATCCGCGTCAGGCCGAGGCTGAAAATCACCGCAAGCGGGATCCACAAGATGAAATGCAGCCAGAGCGGCGGGTTGAAGTTGACCTCCGCCCAGAGCGCCGCGCCGACGACAATGAAGCCGACGATCAGGATCACGAAGACCACCGGACCGTCGCCGGCATCGGCGAACTTGTAGTCGAGATCACAGCTTGCGCAGGCAGGCTTGACCTTCAGAAACCCGTCGAAAAGCTTGCCCTGGCCGCAGCGCGGGCAAAGCCCCTTGATCCCGGTCATCACCGGGTCAACCGGCGGGAAATGTGCCTTGTCTTCACTCACGGCTTGATCTCGATTGGCGTGTTGTTGGGAACCATGGCCCAGATTTCTTCCATTTCGGCATTGGTAACGGCAATGCAGCCATTCGTCCAATCGAAGCGCTGCGTCAAAAAGGCCAGCCAGCCGAAATAATTGGGCTGGCCATGGATCATGATCATGCCGCCCGGTTCGACACCGTTCGCGGCAGCGGCAGAGACATCGGCCGGCGCCGGATAAGAGACGCGGATGGACTTGTAGTAACCGCTGCCGGGATTGCGCCAGTCGAGAGAATAGAGCCCTTCCGGCGTCCTCTGGTCTCCCTCCTGACGCTTGTGACCGATGGGGTTGCCGCCGAGTGCAATCGTGTATTCACGGATCACCTGGTCACCTTGGAAGAGCTGCAACAGCCGCCGCTCCTTGTGCACGACAACCCTGTCCGCGCTATCGGCCGCCGCAGCGGGAAAACCGCCGGATACCACTAACGTCGCAGCCACCAAGGCCAACCTCATTTCCGTCTCCCATCAAGCCGATCGGCGGCACACCACCAAAAGAACAAGGCGGCTGCATGACTGCAACCGCCTTGTTCCTTGACTTAGATGCTCGCGCTATCAGCCGTGCGCGATCGGCGCGCCCCAGCTTCCCCAGATGTAGATGGAGAAGAACAGGAACAGCCAGACGACGTCAACGAAGTGCCAGTACCAGGCGGCCGCTTCGAAGCCGAAGTGCTGCTTCGGTGTGAAGTCACCACGCAGTGCACGGAACAGGCAAACGAGCAGGAAGATCGTGCCGACCAGAACGTGGAAGCCGTGGAAACCGGTCGCCATGAAGAAGGTCGCGCCGTAGATCGAGTCCTTGAAGGCGAAGGGAGCGTGGGCGTATTCGTACGCCTGGACGAAGGAGAACAGCACGCCGAGCACGACCGTCAGCGTCAGGCCGTTGATCAGGCCCTTGCGGTCATTGTGCAGCAGCGCGTGATGCGCCCAGGTCACCGTCGTGCCCGACAAAAGCAGGATGACGGTGTTGTAGAGCGGCAGGTGCCACGGATCGAGCACTTCGATGCCCTTCGGCGGCCAGACGCCACCGGTGAAGGTAGCGCGGGTTGCCTGGATGGCTTCGCCCGGGAACAGGCTCGCATCGAAGAAGGCCCAGAACCAGGCCGCGAAGAACATCACTTCAGAAGCGATGAACATGAGCATGCCGTAGCGCAGATGCAGCGAAACGACGCGGGTGTGGTGGCCCTCGTGCGCTTCCTTCACCGTGTCCGACCACCAGCCGTACATGGTGTAGAGCACGATGATGAGGCCTGCGAGCAGGATCCAGACGTTGGCAAGCTCGAGGCCGAAGATCTTCAGCGAGCTACCCGACAGGTAACGCATGTAGCAGATGCCGCCGAACGCCATGACAAAGGCGCCGATGGAAGCAAGCAGCGGCCAGGGGCTCGGGTCGATGATGTGGTAGTCGTGATTCTTCTGATGCGCACCGGCCATGTCAGTAATCCCCGATATGTCTCTCTCTTGTCGCCCTTCCGGCATAGCCGAAAAGGACCTCCAGTCAAAGTTTGTTCTGTTCCGTCTTCACCTGTGCGACCGGTTTCGACGGTTCGCGCGGATAGAAGGTGTAGGAGAGGGTCAGCGTCTTGATGTCCTTGGTCTCCACCGCCTTGACCATGTCCGGATCGACGAAGAATACCACCGGCATCTCCATCTCCTCTCCCGGCTGCAGGGTCGTCTCGGTGAAGCAGAAGCACTGGACCTTGTTGAAATAGGCGCCCGCCTGCATCGGCGTGACGTTGAAGGTCGCCTGGCCCGTCGTCGGCTTCGACGACAGGTTCTTTGCCTTGTACATCACCTGCACAGTTTCACCGATGCGGATGTCGATGTCGCGCTGGACCGGCTTGAACTCCCAGGGCAGGCCCCCCGAAGTGTTCGCGTCAAAGGTGACCTTGACCTTCTCGTCGAGGATGACGTCGGACGCCTGCTCGACGCGCTGCGTCGTGCCGTTATAGCCGGTGACGCGGCAGAACATGTCGTAAAGCGGCACAGCCGCATAGGCCATGCCCACCATGCCGCCAACGAAAGCGAGGCAAGTGCCGACGACGACGCGGTTGGAGCGCTGCGAGCTTGTGGTCTGCGGTGATTTCGTCATGCCATTTCGCCTCAGTTGACCATGCCGTTGCCGAACTTGATCAGCGTGACGATGTAGAAGAGGACGACGAGGCCGAAGAGCACGAAGCCGAGCGCGATGTTGCGGCCGCGGCGCGATTTCTTCTGGGCATCAGTGAGCTTGACGGTTTCCATCAGGCAATACTCCCGGCATTCAGCCAGATATTGACGATCAGGTGATCCGCCATCAGGGCGGAGAAGATCACGAACAGATACATGATCGAGAAGGCAAAGAGCTTCTTGGCCGGCAGCATGCGCTCATCTGATTCCGGCATGCGCAACACGCCGATAGAGTACCACACGAAGCCAAGGCCGAGGGCCGCTGCGACTGCGCCGTAACCAATGCTCGCAAAACCGAGCAAGGTGGGACAGATGCCGATAAATGCGGTCAGAACGGCGTAGATGACGATTTGCTTCTTGGTGGTCGCCTGGCCGCAGACATTTGGCATCATCGGTACGCCGACAGCGCCGTAGTCGCCCATCTTGAAGAGGGCGAGCGCCCAGAAATGCGCCGGGGTCCACAGGAAGGTGATCAGGAAAAGCACGATGCTCTCCACCGACACGGCGCCGGTCACGCAGGCCCAGCCGATCATCGGCGGGAAAGCGCCGGCAGCACCGCCGATGACGATGTTCTGTGGCGTCGAGCGCTTCAGCCACATCGTGTAGATGACCACGTAGAAGAAGATGGTGAAGGCGAGCAACCCGGCTGCGAGCCAATTGACGGCGAGCCCGAGGATGATCACGGAAAAAGCAGACAGCGTCAGGCCGAATGCCAGCGCTTCCTGCGGCAGGATCTTGCCTGCCGGGATCGGGCGCTTGGCGGTGCGGGTCATGACCGCGTCAATGTCGGCGTCATACCACATGTTCAGCGCGCCCGAGGCGCCAGCGCCGACGGCGATGCAGAGGATGGCGATGAAACCGATGAAAGGATTGATGTGTCCTGGTGCCAGCACCAGCCCGGCGAATGCCGTGAAGACGACCAGGGACATGACACGCGGCTTCAGAAGCTCGAAGTAATCGCGCGCAGAGGCTTCGGACAGGCGCGGTACGCCTTCCATGCCGACTGCTTCGTGATTGTCGATGACCGTCATGTCCTGTCCCTGCAAAAGTCCCGGCCGCAAGGGCCGTGTGTCGCCGGTTGCCCGGCGGGGTGAAGCCGCCGGAACCGGCGGCTTCTGTTCGTTGCCCGTCACTTGATGCGCGGGAGCTGTTCCCACTGGTGGAACGGCGGCGGCGAAGACAGCTGCCATTCCAGAGTGTTCGCGCCCTCGCCCCACGGGTTGTCGCCAGCGACGCGCTTCTTGGCGAAGGCTTCGAAGACGCCGAAGAGGAAGATCAGGACGCCGACGGCTGCGATGTAGGAGCCGTAGGACGAAACCATGTTCCAGCCGGCATAAGCATCCGGATAGTCGATGTAACGGCGCGGCATGCCTGCGAGGCCGAGGAAGTGCTGCGGGAAGAAGATCAGGTTCACGCCGATGAACATGACCCAGAAGTGCAGCTTGCCGACGAACTCGGAGTACATGTAGCCGGTCATCTTCGGGAACCAGTAGTACCAGGCAGCAAAGATTGCGAAGACAGCGCCGAGCGACAGAACGTAGTGGAAGTGAGCAACCACGTAGTAGGTGTCGTGCAGCGAGCGGTCGAGGCCGGCGTTGGCGAGCTGAACGCCCGTGACGCCACCGACGGTGAACAGGAAGATGAAGCCGATCGCCCAGACCATCGGGGTCGTGAAGCGGATCGAACCACCCCACATCGTCGCGATCCACGAGAAGATCTTAACGCCCGTCGGAACAGCGATGACCATCGTCGCGAAGACGAAGTAGCGCTGCGTGTCGAGCGACATGCCGACTGTGTACATGTGGTGTGCCCACACGATGAAGCCGACGGCGCCGATCGCGACCATGGCGTAGGCCATGCCGAGGTAGCCGAAGATCGGCTTGCGCGAGAAAGTGGAAACGATGTGGCTGACGATGCCGAAGCCCGGCAGGATCAGGATGTAGACTTCCGGGTGACCGAAGAACCAGAACAGGTGCTGGAACAGGATCGGATCGCCGCCGCCTTCAGGCGCGAAGAAGGCCGTGCCGAAGTTGCGGTCGGTGAGCAGCATGGTGATGCCGCCTGCCAGAACCGGCAGCGAGAGCAGAAGCAGGAAGGCGGTGATCAGAACCGACCAGGCAAAGAGCGGCATCTTGTGCAGCGTCATGCCCGGAGCGCGCATGTTCAGGATCGTGGTGATGAAGTTGATCGCACCGAGGATCGAGGACGCGCCGGCAATGTGCAGGCCGAGGATGACGAAGTCCATCGCCGGTCCTGGCATGCCCGATGTCGAGAATGGCGGATAGATCGTCCACCCTCCCCCTGCGCCGTAGGCACCGGCCGGGCCTTCGACGAACATCGAAAGCAGCACGAGCAGGAAGGCAGGAATGATCAGCCAGAAGGAGATGTTGTTCATGCGCGGGAACGCCATGTCCGGCGCACCGATCATGATCGGAACCATCCAGTTGGCGAAGCCACCGATCAGCGCCGGCATGACCATGAAGAAGATCATGATGAGCGCGTGCGCGGTCGTGAACACGTTGAACATGTGCTTGCCGCCGTCGATGGCAGCATCGCCCTCGAAGCCGTAAACCATCTGCGCCAGGCCGTGGAAGATCTGGATGCCTGGCTCCTGGAGCTCGGCGCGCATGAAGATGGACAGCGTGCCGCCGATGATGCCCGCGAAAATCGCGAAGATCAGGTAGAGCGTGCCGATGTCCTTGTGGTTGGTCGACAGGAACCAGCGCTGGAAGAAGCTCAAAGGCTTATGCGCATGGTCTGCGTGGCCATGATCGGAGTGATCATGGCGTTGGTCGTGATGAACGGCTGTTCCAGCCATGGGTCGAGCTCCCCTTCCGATTACTGTGCGGCGTTAGCGGCGACGTCGACGGTCTTGGCCGAGTCGATGGACGCCATGAGCGCCTTGTTCGCATCGCCAACATTCGTTGCGGCGGCTGCGAGCCAGGTGTCGTATTTTTCCTGCGAAACCACGCGGATGGCGATCGGCATGTAAGCGTGGTCCTTACCGCAGAGCTCGGAACACTGGCCGTAGTAGAGACCTTCGCGCTCGGCCTTGAACCAGGTTTCGTTCAGGCGACCGGGAACGGCGTCGATCTTCACGCCAAAGGCAGGCATTGCAAAAGCGTGGATCACGTCAGCAGCGGTGACGAGAACACGAACCGTCTTGCCGACCGGCACGACGACTTCGTTGTCGACGGCGAGCAGGCGCGGATATTCTTTCTTGTCTTCCTTGCCGAGCGTCGCGCGATCTTCTTCCTTCATCATGATGCTGTCGAAGGTGAGCGGGCTTTCGCCGACTTCATACTCGTAGGACCAGTACCACTGGTTGCCGGTCGCCTTGAGCGTCAGGTCCGGATTGGCCGGCGGCGTCAGCTGCGCGGTCAGGAGCTGGAAGGACGGAATGGCGAGGAAGAGAAGGATGACGACCGGACCGACGGTCCAGACGACTTCGATCGCGGTGTTGTGGCTGGTCTTGGACGGAACCGGGTTCGCGCTTTCGCGGAACTTGATCACAACGATGATCAAAAGGAGGAGAACGAAGAGAGTAATCGGAATGATGAACCACAGGGTATAATGTTCAAACCACGTGATTTCTTCCATGATGCCCGTAGCGGCCGTCTGAAAATTCGTCTGCCATTCGACAGGCTTGTCAGCAAAGGCGCTCGAAGCAAAAAGCAGACAGGCAAGCGCTGCCAGAACTGCATAAGCCTTGTTTTTCACAATGTGTCTCCCCAATGCGCTTGATCAGGATCAAACCGGAACGCAGAATCCCTGCGATACTGCTGCGCTTCAAACCACAGTTTGTCCGATGCCGCAACATCTGACCAATCAACCCCATGCGGCATTTTTGCACAAACGCAGCTTTTCACACAGGCACCCCTCGAAACCCGTGGCGAAACCACCTATAGGGGCTCTTCTGCGCGCTTGGCGATCCGATTGCACAGCGCTTTGACGGCGGCGCGCCGGATAGGGCGCCCAACCCGCCCAATTTCCGCCATATGGCGCTGGAATGTGCCCCGCAGGGCTTTTCATTTATTCCTGCGCGCTTCAAGAATAGCCCTGATGATTCGACGTTTTGAGGTTTACATGGGCCTGCCCCTCTTTTCCCGACTGTCGGCCTTCGCCGCCTTCGGCCTTGCCGTTCTCGCTCTCCCGGCTCAAAGCCTGGCCCAGCAGCCCGCCGGAACACCCGGCACGGTCAAGTCCAACCATGGCGCATGGTCGATCGTCTGCGATCAGCCGCCGGGCGCCTCCGCTGACCAGTGCGCGCTGATGCAAAACGTCATCGCCGAAGACCGGCCCGAAGTTGGCCTGTCGGTGGTCGTTTTGAAGACTGCGGATCGCAAGGCCAAGATCCTGCGCGTACTCGCTCCGCTCGGCGTGCTTCTGCCGAACGGCCTCGGCCTGAACGTGGACGGCAAGGATATCGGCCGCGCCTATTTCGTGCGTTGCTTCTCCGACGGCTGCTACGCAGAAGTGGTGCTCGAGGACGAACTCTTGAAGACCTTCCGTTCCGGTGCGACGGCGACCTTCATCGTCTTCCAGTCACCCGAAGAAGGCATCGGCATCCCTGTCGACCTCAAGGGCTTCGGCGAAGGCTACGACGCGCTGCCCTGAACGGCGACAAATTCAAAGACAAACAAAAAGCCGCGCTTCGAGCGCGGCTTTTTTGTTGGCTGCCGCCGAGCATAAAAGACAAGGCCCGGATCGATGATCCGGGCCTGATGCATGCGAGAGCGACGCGTCTTTAGATGATGTCAGTCCCGACGATCTTGATGCCGAAGCCTTCGAGGCCGACATAGTGGCGTTCGCGCGAAGCGAGCAGCCTGATGGAGCTGATGCCGAGATCCTTCAGGATCTGCGCGCCGAGGCCGATTTCCAGCCACTCGTTTTCGCGCGCCTGCGCCTCGTCGTGCGCTTCGCGCTCGTGCTTGCCCTTGCGCGCCGTCTGCGACACGCCGACGCCGACCGAGCCTTCGCGCAGATAGACGATGACCCCCCTGCCCTCATCGGCAATGCGCTTCATGATGCGGTCGATCTGGCAGTCCCTGCCGAAGACGTCGGCGCCGACATTTTCGAGATGCAGGCGAACCGGGATATCGACGCCGTCACGGATGTCGCCAAAGACGACGGCGAGATGCTGCATCGGATCCCAGGGCAGAGAATAGGAATGTCCCTTGGCCGCACCATAGGGCGTCTCGATATCGAAGGAGCCGCCATGCTCGATCAGCGTTTCCTTGCGCTGGCGATAGGCGATGAGATCGGCGACCGAAACCTGCTTCAGGCCATGGGTGTCGGCGAAGCTCGCCACCTGCGGCCCACGCATGACCGTTCCGTCGTCATTGACGAGTTCGCAGATGACGCCGATCGGCGGCAGGCTGGCGAGCCTGCAGAGGTCGACGGCAGCTTCCGTATGGCCGGAGCGCATGAGAACGCCGCCTTCGCGCGCGACCAGCGGGAAAATGTGGCCGGGGCGAACGAAGTCTGTCGGCCCGACATTGGGATTGGCGAGGTTACGCACCGTCAGCGTGCGGTCGTCGGCGGAAATGCCCGTCGTCGTGCCGTGCTTGAAGTCGACCGAGACTGTGAAGGCGGTGGTGTGCGCGGAATCGTTTTCCGCCACCATGGCGTTGAGGTTCAGGCGCTTGGCCTCCTCGCGCGGCATCGGCGTGCAGACGATGCCCGAGGTGTGGCGCACGATGAAGGCCATCTTTTCCGGCGTGCAATGCACCGCCGCGACGATCAGGTCGCCCTCGTTCTCGCGGCCGTCGTCATCGGTGACGACGACGATTTCGCCGGCCTCAAAGGCGCGAATGGCATCGACGACACGCTTCTGATCATAGGACATGGTGTTCTTCCCGAGTTGTCTGGGCTGGTTGAAGCCGAATTACTTGAGGCGGCCGGTCTGGCCGCGGTCACGCAGGTAGTGATCGGCGATCGTGCAGGCAAGCATCGCCTCGCCGATCGGCACGGCGCGGATGCCGACGCACGGATCGTGGCGACCCTTGGTACGCACATCGACCTCGTTGCCGTCGCTGTCGACCGAGCGTCGCTCGGTGAGGATCGACGAGGTCGGCTTGATGGCGAAACGCGCGATCACCGGCTCGCCGGTGGCGATGCCACCAAGAATACCGCCAGCATGGTTCGACAGGAAGACAGGCTTGCCATCGGCGCCAATGCGCATCTCGTCGGCGTTTTCCTCGCCGGTGATTTCGGCCGCACCGAAACCGTTGCCGATCTCGACACCCTTGACGGCGTTGATCGACATCAGGTTCGAGGCGATGTCCTGGTCAAGCTTGGCATAGATCGGCGCACCGATGCCGGCGGGCACGCCCTCGGCAACCACTTCGACGACGGCGCCGATCGAGGATCCGGACTTGCGGATGCTATCGAGATATTCTTCCCAGACCGGCACGATCTCCGGATCCGGTGCGAAGAAGGGGTTGTTGTCGACCTCGGTCCAATCCCAGTTGGCGCGGTTGATCTTGTGTTTGCCGATCTGCACGAGCGCGCCGCGCACGACGAGACCCGGCACGACCTTGCGGGCGACACCACCGGCAGCGACGCGCGCCGCGGTCTCGCGCGCCGAGGAACGGCCGCCACCGCGATAATCGCGGATGCCGTATTTCAGATCGTAGGTGTAATCGGCGTGGCCCGGGCGATAGCGCTTGGCGATCTCGGAATAGTCCTTCGAGCGCTGGTCGGTGTTTTCGATCAGCATCGAGATCGGCGTTCCGGTCGAGATCATCGTCTCGCCGTCCTCGTCGAACATGACGCCGGAGAGAACCTTGACCAGATCGTCCTCGCGGCGCTGTGTCACGAAGCGCGACTGGCCGGGTTTGCGCTTGTCGAGCCAGACCTGGAGTTCGGCGAGCGTGAAACGGATGCCGGGCGGGCAGCCGTCGATGACGCAGCCGAGCGCCGGCCCGTGGCTTTCGCCCCAGGTGGTAACGCGGAAGAGATGACCGAAAGTGTTATGCGACATGAAGGCAACCGACCCTAAGCAAGCAACGGCCGTACGTTTTGTACGCGGATGCCTTCTCTTAGTGGAAAGCCGGAGATGGGGAAAGGCTTTTGCGACCCGACGCGACCTCCTTCATCACGACGCCAGGCGCAAGCCGCGTTCGGTTGCAAAGGCGAGAAACTTCTCCGCGCTCAACGGCCGGGCAAATGCGTAGCCCTGCAGCACATCACAGCCCAGAATGCCGAGCATTTCGGCATGCGCCATGGTTTCCACGCCCTCGGCCACGGTCTCGATATTGAGCGAGCGGGCAATCTCGATAATCGAGCGCACCAACGCCTGCTCCCTGCGGGCGCTCAAAACCGGAACGACGAGCTGGCGGTCGATCTTCAACCGCTTCGGCTTGATCTTCAAAAGGCTGACGATCGAGGTATGGCCGGTGCCGAAATCGTCGAGTTCGATATCGATCCCGAGCTTCTTGATGCCCTCGATGTTGGCGGCGACGATATCGTCGCTTTCGTCGAGGAAGATCGACTCCACCAGTTCGAAACAGATCTGTCCGGGCGTGATGCTCAAGCCTTCAAGCGAGGACAGCAGGTCGTCGTCCTGCAGCCGCTTGGCCGAAACATTGACCGAGATCTTGGGAACCCGAATGCCGGCCGCTGCCCATCGCATCTGATCGGTGAGAGATTTCTCCAGAACGAGACGGTCGAGCATCGCCGTCACGTTGAGTTCGTCGGCGATGCCGAGAAAACGATCCGGCGTCAATATGCCCTCGCGCGGATGCCTCCAGCGCACCAGTGCCTCGACGCCGCAAAGCGCGAGCGTCGTCGCATCGAACTGCGGTTGATACCAGGGTTCGAATTCGTCGCGCTCGATGCCTTCCAAAATCTCGTCGGCAATGCGCTTGGCGGTCACCACTTCCGCCTGCAGCACCTCGGTGAAGAACTGGTAGCGGTTCCGGCCCGCCTCCTTGGCGCGATAGAGCGCGATATCGGCGTTGACGAGCAGTTTGCGCGCGTCGATGTCGGCGCCATGCCCGACTGCCACGCCGATGCTGACACCAAAGCGGCAGGGAAATCCGTTGTAGTCGACCGGCTGCCGCATCGCGGCAATGATCCGGTCGCAACGGGCAGCAAGCGTCGCCTCGCCCTGTTCACCGGTAACGGCGACAACGAACTCGTCGCCACCGATGCGGGCAATGATGTCGCCCGCCGATGTGTTCGCCCGCAGGATCTCCGAGGCATGGATCAGCATGGCGTCGCCGGCTGCGTGACCCAGGGTGTCGTTGATCTGCTTGAACCGGTCGAGATCGATATGAAGGATGGCGATGTCCTCACGGTCGCTGCCGGCGTCCAGGGTCAGTCGCTCCAGCGCCTTGTCGAGCATGCGGCGGTTGCCGAGCCCTGTCAGCGGGTCATGCAGTGCGTTGTGCTCGATGCGAACCCGGGCCTGCTCCAGCTCGGCGTTCTTTGCGTCCGCCATGGCCTTGGCCGCGCGCAACTGTTCCGTCATCAGCACGTCGTCGGTAACATCGAGCGCCATGCCGACGAATTTCCGTGCACCGTCCGGGGCGACGTGCAGCTTGCCGACCGAGCGGATGTGGCGAACCGTTCCGGCCGACAATATCACCCGCACCTGATGCACATAGGTTTCGTCCGCTTCGATGGCGCGATTAACCGCGTTGAGCGCCGGCTGCCGGTCATCGGGGTGCAGCGCTTGAAGCCATGTCTGCTCGTTGGTGGCGCCGTCGGTATAGACCAGCCCGTAGAGCTGATGCATGCGCTCGTCCCAATAGGCGACGTTGTTGTCGAGATCGGCCTCCCACATGCCGCAGCGATAGGAATCAAGAGCGAGGTCGAGACGTCGTGACAGGAGTTCTAGATCCTGTTCACGCTCGTAGAGACCCTTCAGCGCCTGCTCGAGCTCAAGGTTCTGCTGGTCGACCTGTGCCTTGGCCGCACTCAGCCGCTCGTTCTTCAGCACATCGTCGCTGACATCCCAGCTGATACCGGTGACCTTGGCGCGGCCATCGGCGCCGCGGTGGCTGGACCCGACATTGCGGATGTGGCGCACCGTACCGTCGTGCAGAATGACACGATACTGCGATCGGTACTCGAGGCCGTCATCGAGACTACGGAACAGCGCATTGGCGGCAATACCTATGTCGTCGGGATGCACGGTCGCGCGCCACTCGTCGTACGTGGGCTCGTCCAGATGCACCTCCAGTCCATGCAGGTGGAACATCCGGTCGTCCCAGGAACGCTGCTGGCTCTCGACGTCGATTTCCCAGATGCCGATCTTCGACGCGTCGAGCGCGAGGTTCAGGCGGTGAGACAGCGTCATCAGCTCCCCTTCCCGCGCCTTCAGCTTGGCGATGTTGCGCTGTCGCTCGTTGACCAGGCCGCCAGCCAGGAGGATCGGGATAACCACCACCGTGACGGCGACGGCGATCGCCAATTGGATGAAGCTGCTGTTTCCGGGAAGCTGCTGCCATCCACCGACGGGCATGGCCGCTAGCTCCCACACGCCGCCTGCGAGCTCCAACCGGCGGTTGACCGGCGCGGCGCGAAAAAGAGCGCCGTCGCCATAGAACGCATCCTGTATGCGGTCCGGCTCGGAAATATCGCGGATCGCCAGGTGAACGTCGACATGGCGGTGGTCCCGCGCCAGTTCCGGCGCCTCGCCGCCCGACTCGAGCAGGCGCGCAGCGCGGTACAGCGCCTTCTCGTCGAGTATGGCCTCGACGTAACCCCAACGCTCCATGCGTCCCTGGATCTTGGAAAAGACTGGCAGGAACAGCTCGAAACCATTGCGGCCGCTTGGCAGCCGGATCGGGCCGATCATCACCGGCCTGACCGTCGAGGACGCGCGCTCGATGGCATGTCTTGTCGCGCCGAATCGGTTGAAGTCGCTGCCGACGAACCATTGCTGACTCTCGCGCGGAAAGGCGATCCGCACGACGCCGCCGGGCGCTGCCGAGGCGCGCACCATCTGCGGATTCTGCAGGAGGAGCTTCGTCGCCATGACGGTGAAATCGTCTGTTGTCATGGCCGGATGCACGCCGATGCTGTTGGCAAAACCGTTCAGCGCGGCAATGCTGGTGTTAACCTCCGATTGCAGGCGGTTGGCAATGAGGTTCAGTTCGTTCTCGACGTCGATCCTGAGGTCGTTCTGGAAGTTTTCACGGTTTTGCCGCTCATAGACATGCCCGCCCGTAAACACGACGAGGCCCGCGATCGCCGCAGGAATGAGCGAGGGTTTCGCAAATCTGGCGGCGGCCCGAATGCGCTGGCGCAGAACATCAATGATCTTCAATCTCTTCCCCTCGATCCCCAACCAAAGGTAGCGAGCGAGTCTTAAGATTGGCTTTCGTCACAATTCCTTGGCAAACCCTATAATTCATGGGGAAACCACCCCGCCGATACCCGGAGTTCGGCCCCTGCCCGCTTGAAAAATACGGTACCGCCGTCCAGTCTCCAGAGTTCGGATAGACCATCAAAAAAGCGGGGGCGTCCGGCCAAAAGCCACGCCGCAAGGCAATTTTTGCCACAATCGGGGATCAAAGGGGAGTGACAAGGATGTTCGCAGAAACGTTGAAGAGGGCAAGAAGAATGCGTTTTGTTATTGCCGCACTCATGGCCACCGCAGGGCTGCTCTCCCCCTTGTCCGCCCTTGCCGAAAGCGCCGACGTTGAAGCTACCATTACGGGTGTTGATACCGAAAGGCTGAGCCTGTCGCTTGACGACGGCAAGAACTATCAGGCGCCCGAGGAATTCAATTTCGAGGGCCTGAAGGCCGGCGTAAAGGTTCTCGTCTTCTACACGGAAGTGGACGGCAAGCGGGTCATCAACGATCTCGAAATCGTTCAATAGAAAGCGCGGCCTTTCCTACAGGCCGCTGCGCGGTTCGCCCGAACCGGATTTTCACATTTCTGGAAAATGACCTTTTATCGGATGCCCCTCGCGCGGGCATCCATGTGAAGCGCTTTGCGCGTCGCTGCGCCAATCTACGCCCTACGCTTCAGGCTATCAGACCCAGCCGATGGCATTGCCGGAGATGCGCAGAAGGCGGTCCTGCGGGATCGCCGCGGTCGCGGCCTCCTCGGCTTCCATTTCCCCGAAAAGCTTGAAGAGCACGCGAATGACGCCGCCGTGGCTGATGCAGACCGTCGGCTTCGTCACGTCCCTGAGCCAGGCGGCTATGCGCCAGGACAGAATTTCGTAACTCTCGGCATCCTCACCGGGCGGAATGAAGTCCCATTTCACCGCGCGCCGCTCGGCGATCCTCTGTGGCGCCGAGCGCTTGAGTTCGGGCAGCGTGTGCCCTTCCCAATCGCCGAAGGAAACTTCCTTGAGCCGCTCGTCGGTGCGGTAGGCGGCCGGATCGAGCCCCATGGCCTGCCGGACACGCTCCATGGTCTCGCGCGTGCGGCCGAGCGGACTGGCGACGAAGTCGAAGTGCCGGGCGTCTGCGCCGAGGATGCCTCCAAGCGCCACGCCGTTGCCGGTCGCCTGCTGGCGACCGAAGTCATTGAGAGGGATATCCTTTTGCCCCTGGAGCCGGCTTTCGGCGTTCCAGTCTGTCTGTCCGTGACGGATCACATAGATCAGCACAACATGTCTCCGGGCAGCAGGCTGCCGAATCCGCCTTGGCGGTTCGGTCAGTCCTTGATCACGGAGATATCGGGCGCGTCCACAGCCTTCATGCCGACGACATGGTAGCCGCTGTCGGCGTGGTGCACTTCACCGGTAACCGAGCGCGACAGGTCCGAAAGCATGTAGAGGCCGACGTCGCCGACTTCCTCGATGGTGACGGTGCGGCGCAGCGGCGCGTTGTACTCGTTCCACTTGAGGATATAGCGGAAGTCACCGATGCCGGAGGCGGCCAGCGTCTTGATCGGGCCTGCGGAAATCGCGTTGACGCGGATGTTCTTGGGGCCGAGGTCGACGGCGAGGTACTTGACGCTTGCTTCCAGAGCAGCCTTGGCGACACCCATGACGTTGTAGTTCGGCATGACCTTTTCGGCGCCGTAATAGGTCAGCGTCAGCATCGATCCGCCGTCCGTCATCAGCTTTTCAGCGCGACGGGCAACCGAAGTGAAGGAGTAGACCGAGATCTGCATCGTCTTGGCGAAGTTGTCGGCCGAGGTATCGACGTAGCGGCCGGTCAGTTCGTCCTTGTCGGAGAAGCCGATCGCATGCACCACGAAATCGATCTTGCCCCACTTCTTCTCAAGCGCGTCGAAGACCGCGTCGATGGTGGCTTCGTCGCTGACGTCGCAATGGCCGGCCATGAAGCCGTCGATTTCCGCGAGCAGCGGCTCGACGCGCTTTTTCAGAGCGTCGCCCTGATAGGTCAACGCAACTTCACCACCCTGCGCGTGGATGGCCTTGGCAATGCCCCATGCGATGGAACGGTTGTTTGCAACGCCCATGATGACGCCGCGCTTGCCCTTCATCAGACCGGATGCCTGAGCCATGGTAAGTCCCCAATACTATTCCAGCATCGGCCGTCGCCGGTGCCAAAGATCAAAAATGTCACAGACGCCCCACGAGAACGGGTGCGGCAAAATGTCGAGAATTGCCTATGGCATAGCCGCAAGGGTGGTTCAAGCACGGCTGAGATCAGGAACTGTTAGTCCCCGTAATATTGGTTCAGTGTGTCAGCGAACTGTCACAAATGGCCTGTCACAGATAGAGGCCGTCGCGCTGCGACTTCATCAGATCGGTGATCTTGTCGTCGGGCGCCTCGGGCAGGACCAGCCGCAATTCGACCAGCAGATCGCCATGCGTACCATAAGCACCGGGCATCCCGCTGCCCGCAAGGCGGATGACCTTGTCGGAGCCGGACCAGGCCGGCACGACCACCGTAACCTGCCCGACCGGGGTTTCGAGCACCTGTTCGCAGCCGAGCACGGCGCCCTGCAGATCGATCGGCAAGGTGGTCATGAGATCGAGGCCGCGGGCGCGGAACGTCCCGCCCTGGTCGACCCTGAGCGTGACGACGACGTCGCCACGGGTCATGCCGGTCACCCGATAGCCCTGCTCCGCCAGACGAATGCTCTGACCGTCGACGGCGCCCGGAGGGATCTGCACCTTCAGGCTTTCGCCGTCGGGAAGCTCGACGCTGAGGCGCTGGCGATTGATCAGGTCGTCAATACTGACGGCGAGATCGACGGGAAGATCCGGGACCTTCTCGGCCGTCTTTGCCGCGCGACCCCGGATGCGCCGGACGATCGCCGCCACAAGCTCGGCGGCCGGTGCTGCTGCACGCTGCATCAGCGGAGTCTCTGTCTTGAGAGCGTTTTCCTGCTGCGGTTCGGGGGCTGGTTCCGGCTTGCTTTCGGAAGCCTGGGCCGGGCGCTCCGGCTCCTTTGCTGCCGCAGCCGGCTTGGGCGATGGTTTCGGCGTCGGCTTCGGCGATGGGCGGGCCGACTTGCTGCGGGTCTCCGCGCCGAAAATCTGTGAAATGGCGTCCTCGGCGGTCTCGGCGTCGACCGGCGCCTCTTCCTGAGGCCGCATCTTTGCCTTCATCGCCTCCATGCGACGAAGCTCGGCTTCGCGGCGCGCGTAGTCGTAGCGGCTTCTGAGCTTCGGGTCGCGCAGCAGCTCATAGGCCTTGCCGGCCTCGGCAAAACGCTCCGCGGCGTTGGGATCGTCCTGGTTATGGTCCGGATGCACGGCCTTTGCCAGCGAACGCCAGGCGGCCTTGATTTCATCCTGCCCGGCATTGCGCCGGACCCCGAGGATCACATAGGGATCACGCATGGTTTCTACCATCTTCTCTGATCGGCGGCCTCTCCCTGATGCCCGCCTTTGCCCCGATTGCAGGCGCCATTGTCGCCCGTCCACTGAACGCCGATGATCCGGAGAAGTTGCTAAATAGTGGTTAGCCACGCGGCCTCATGTGGCCGTTGAGACGGCAACTCCGGCCGTCATGCGCGCATTTGCCAAAACGTGGTTAATCACCGATTTCAACGGCTTGCGTCGAACGCTCGCTCAGGCGCGCGGGCCGAAGCTCGTCAGATACCAGGCGCCGTCGCCGCCCTGGCAA
Source organism: Ensifer sp. SL37 (assembly GCF_026672675.1). Classification (NCBI taxonomy): domain Bacteria; kingdom Pseudomonadati; phylum Pseudomonadota; class Alphaproteobacteria; order Hyphomicrobiales; family Rhizobiaceae; genus Ensifer; species Ensifer sp. SL37. Next base: position 538,419 of record NZ_JAPPRN010000006.1, read on the forward strand.
GTGCTGCCGTCGAACTTGGCGATGCCTTCGTAGGAATGACGCGTCGTGGTGAATCGGCGGCAGAGCATGCCGCTGGCGCGGTCTTCCTGGATGCTGCTGATGACACCGGCACTGCCGGAGGTCGCATTGGCCCAGGGAATAGGATTGATGGCGCCGCTGTTGAGCTCGGCCGATGTCACGGCGTTGCGAACCATCACCGCATCGGAAAGGCCATCGGAGGTCTTGGCAACGGGAACTGTGCCCGTCGAAACCGTGCGGTCGACTCCGCTGCCGAAAAGGTCGAGGCCAGCCCCCATGCAGCCGGACAGCGCCAGGACCGGCAGGCAAATTGCCGCGCTACGCAGCAAGGCGAAGGAATACCCCTTCTTGGCGTCGATCCACTTTGCTATGTCTTGCACGGCAATCCTGTCAGACTCGCTGGAGCCGCACGTTTCTCGACAAGGTCAACATACAGGCTCCGACATTTTCGATGCGGAAACACCGGTCGGGCTCATCCCGAAGTATTTCCGCGCCAGACATCACGGCATTGGAACGCAATATGGCGGCGAATGAGTTAACAAGCGGTGACTTCACCGAATCAAATGAACCCTTTTCCCTGTTTGGCACATGGCTGAAGGACGCGGAAGGTAGCGAGATCAACGACCCGAATGCGGTGGCGCTCGCAACCGTCGATGCCGACGGACTGCCGAATGTCCGCATGGTGCTGCTTAAGGGTTTCGACGAGCGCGGCTTCGTTTTCTACACGAATTTCGAAAGCCAGAAGGGTGAGGAGATCCTCGGCGCCCGCAAGGCGGCGATGTGCTTCCACTGGAAATCGCTGCGTCGGCAGGTGCGCGTGCGCGGCCCGGTCGAGATCGTCACCGACGAGGAGGCCGACGAGTATTTCAAGAGCCGGCCGCGCGGCAGCCGCATCGGCGCCTGGGCCTCGAAGCAGTCGCGGCCACTCGAAGGCCGCTTCGCGCTGGAAAAGGCCGTTGCCGAATACACGGCCCGCCACGCGCTCGGCGAAATCCCGCGCCCAAGCTATTGGTCAGGCTTCCGCATCTGCCCGACGTCGATCGAATTCTGGCACGACCGCCCCTTCCGGCTTCATGACCGGATGGAGTTTCGCCGCGAGGCACCCGAAGGCGGCTGGGAAAAGGTGCGTATGTACCCATAAGCCGCGCGTCCGTCGCAAGAGAGGCGCCAGATGCAATCACGACGCTCGGCCATGCAGGTGGCCGAGCGGATTTTGTCTTTTGCCCGGCCCGAGCCGGGCATTTTCGTTGAGTGCCTATTGATGACAATCGATGTTCGTGACGCGACGCTCGACGATATAGCCGGCTGTCACCGCTGCCTCGATGACGTCGCCCAGGAAGGCCGCTGGCTTTCACGGCTAAGCGCACCACCCTTCGACGGATTTGCCGCATACATGACAGTCCTGCATCGTGCCCGGGCGCCCCAGATCGTTGCTGTCGACGATCGCGTGGTCGGCTGGTGCGATATCCGGCTGGATGCCTCACCCGTTCGGCGCATGTCGGGACCGTGGGCATGGGGCTCCTCGGTATCTATCGTGGGAAGGGAATTGGACGCCGCCTCCTGCAACTGGCGATGCAACGCGCTCGCGAATGCGGATTGGAACGCATCGAGCTTTCCGTCCTTCATGAGAACGCCGCTGCCCGGGCGCTCTACGCGCAGTTTGACTTCCAGATCGAAGGCCGTCGTGTTCGCGGCTGGAAACACGACGGTGTTTACCAGGACAGCATTCTCATGGCTTTTGCCTTCAATTGACGTCGAAGCACTCGGCTGCCCAAGTCGCCTTTTCTAGCCGGCCGCCAGGCGGAACGGTATGCCGGAGGCCAGAGCCGAAACGTAGCGGGCGCGCTGGAAATGGCCGTTCAGAGAAATGCGCGGTAGCGCATAAAGGCTGGCTTTCGCGCGAGCGATGAGCGTGCCGGGTTGGGTGGTGACGGCCAGGGTGAAACCCAAATCGGCGACGATGCGATGGTCGCGCGCAGATACCGCCGGCGCGTCGCCATAGGGATAGGCGAAAGTCTGGGGCGGCCGGCCGGTGATCGCCTCGACGCGCCGCAGCGATCCCTCGATCTCCCGCCGCGCCTCAGCATCCGTCAGGCGCGCGACCGCGCGGTGGCTGATCGTGTGGGCGCCGAGGCTCGCGATAGGACTTTCGATCAGGCGCCGCAAACCGGCCTCGTCCAGTGTGAGGCGTTCGGTTATCGCCTGCGGATCGATGCCGCCATCGAGGGCCGCAGCGTTCAAGGAAGCGAGCGCCTTTGCCTCATCATGGCCGTGAATGAACGCCGCAATGCGATTGAAGACGGCCTGCCTTTCGGCCGTGGTCGACGCCTGCAATGTTTCTACGCCACGGCCGAAATCAAAGCGCAGCTTCTCGCTCGTTGCGAGCATATCGGCAAGCGTCTCCCACCAAAGCGTATGGGTGCGATCGACGAAACCGCCGGTAACGAACACCGTGAATGGCGCCTGGTGGCGTTGGAAGACCGGCAACGCGTGCTCGAGATTGTTCCGGTAGCCGTCATCAAGGGTAAAGCAGGCGACCCGCCCACCTTTGGCGGCCAGCGCCTCCGGCAATTGTTCGAGCGGGATGAAGCGATAGCCGTCGCGCTTCAGCGTCCTCAACGCGACATCGAGGAATTCCGGCGTGATTTCCAGGTGCGCATTGGGATCGAAGGCACGGGCAGATTTCGGCCGGACATGATGCAAGGTAAAGATCGCCCCCTGCCCGCGTGCGCCGGCAATCAGCCCGGCGCGGCTCAGCCCCCCCGCGACTTCCAGCCCACCGGCAATTGCGGCGCGGCGAACAATTGTCGTGATCATGCCCTTGATGGTCGCCCCCAAATCTGGCCCGCGTGGTTCCGGCGCGGACTAACAGCCTGGAAAGTTAACGGCGAGGGCGTTAAACCTTGTTGAACGGGGAGAGCGTTCATCGGCCATTTACCACAACCTCGAAAACAAGGTCGGCTCGCCACATTCCGCCCTAAAGTTGCAGCAAAGACACGGATCTTGTCACAAAACGAAACAGCTTTGCGCCTTGCCGAGGGCGCTACTCGACGGGGATCGATATGAAAACTTTGCGCTGCCTCCTGCTGGCGACCTTCGCACTGGCGCTCGGGACGGCGACAGCCGTCGCCGGAAGCGCCTCGCTGGTGCTCGATGCGCGCACCGGCAAGGTCCTCTCGTCTGAAAACGCCGATGTCCTCAATCATCCTGCCTCCCTGACCAAGATGATGACGGTCTATATGGCCTTCGAGGCGCTGAAGAGCGGCAAGCTTTCCTGGGACAGCAAGATCAAGGTTTCGAAGGCGGCGGCCGCCAAGCCGCCGATGCGGCTCGGCCTCAAGTCCGGCATGACGATCACGGTGCGCGAGGCGGTCCTCGGCATGATCGTGCGCTCGGGCAACGATGCCGCGGCAGCGATGGCCGAGAAGCTCGGCGGCTCCGAGGCGAATTTCGCCCGCATGATGACCGCCAAGGCGCGTCAGCTCGGCATGAGCAAGACCATCTTCATCAATGCCTCCGGCCTGCCTGCCAGCAAGCAGGTGACGACGGCGCGTGAAATGTCGACGCTCGCCGTGGCGCTGATGCGCGACTTCCCCAGGGAGTACCGGCTGTTTGCGACCGAAAGCTTCAATTTCCGCGGCCGCAAGGTGCGGGGGCACAACAACCTGATGTACCGCTACGACGGCATGGACGGCATCAAGACCGGCTACACCAATGCCTCCGGCTTCAACCTCGTCAGCGCCGTCAAGGACGGCAATCGCCGGGTGGTCGGCGTTGTTCTCGGCGGCAAGACGGCGCGCAGCCGCGACGCCAAGATGGCGGCCCTTCTCGATCGCCATGTCGGCAAGGCAACCAAGGGCGGACGGCAGCTGGTGGCATCCACGCGCAGCGGCAAGACGGTCGAAGCCCCCGTCGAAGTGGCCGCGGTCGCGACATCAGAGGTTCCGATGCCCTACACCGCACCGCAGCGGGCCAAGCGGGATTCGGTTGCTGCCCTGATTACAGCGACATCGACGGCCGCCATCCCCGCGGAACGACCGACGGAGCTTGCCGAGATCGAAACGACGGCTGCAGTTCCGGCTGCGTCAGGCGGCTGGCAGATCCAGATTTCGGCGGCACCATCAGCCGAGGCTGCGCGCATGCTGCTGGCGCAGGCGCGCTCGGAAGCCGGTGCGCCGCTCGCGGGCGCCACGCCCTACACGGAAGCCGTCGGTAAGGGTGCCAAAGCGATCTACCGCGCCCGCTTCGTCGGCTTTTCGAGCCGCGACGCGGCAGCAGCAGCCTGCGATGCCCTCAAAGAGCGCTCCTATGACTGTATGATGCTGCCGTCGCGCGGCTGATTGGCCGCCGGCCTCAGAGCCTTCGTCACTCTTGCACGACGGCTCTACGGAAGCGGTTGGCGAGCCACCAGTCGCACTGCTCCTGGCTATAGCCAAGCAGCAGCCCCTCCTCGCACTCGTCTTCTGCCGTCCATGGGCGCCAATTGCAAAAGAGCTGGTGGCAGCGTTGCCTGAAGCGCTCGAAACGCCACTCTTCCCCCGGCAACGCATAGGTGAGGTAGAGAACCCCTCTGCTCCTTCTCGCCACCGGTCGTTGTCGGGCACATCCGCGAGAACTCGAACATGTCCGCAAGCAAAGTTCCGTCGGCAACGTGCGGCGCGAACAACTCTTTGGTTTCGGCAAGCCAGGGCGACGCGGCATCGTCGCTGAAGAAGGCGAAGGGCTTGCGCCCTTCCAGCATCAGCGGAAGCTCATAGCCGGTGTGCACCAGATAGGGCACGGTATCGAGCGCATGCGGCCGCCGAAGCTCAGCTTCCTCGCCTGTTTCTGGCAAGGCAAGCCCGACGGCCGACGCCAGCAGCGTCAGGTCGTCTTGATCCAGACGGTAGCAGGCATGATCCAGGAAGACGCCGTTTTGCAGGTCCAACGCCCGCGCGATCTCGGCGGCATCGCGATCAAACCTCAGTTCGTGCGTCGGTGTGGCGGTCTTCGGCGACAGAAAGGACAGCTTGAAGACCGCCATCGGACCTTACGCCTGCGTGCCGCCGACGGTGATCTGATCCATGCGCAGATGCGGCTGACCGACGCCGACCGGTACCCATTGGCCGGCCTTGCCGCAATTGCCGATGCCGGTGTCGAGCTTGGTGTCGTTGCCGACCATGGTCACGCGCTTCATCGCATCCGGGCCGTTGCCGATCAGCATGGCGCCCTTCACCGGTGCGCCGATCTTGCCGTTTTCGATCAGGTAAGCCTCGGTGCAGCCGAACACGAACTTGCCGGAGGTGATGTCCACCTGGCCGCCGCCGAAGGAGACGGCATAGATGCCCTTCTTGACCGAGGCGATGATTTCCTCCGGCGTGTTGCCGCCGGAGAGCATGTAGGTATTGGTCATGCGCGGCATCGGCACATGGGCATAGCCCTGGCGACGGCCGTTGCCGGTCGGCTGCATGCCCATCAGCCGGGCGTTCTGCCGGTCCTGCATGTAGCCGACGAGCTTGCCGTCCTCGATCAGCACGTTGTAGCCCGACGGCGTGCCTTCGTCGTCAATCGAGATCGAGCCGCGGCGCGCCTCGATCGTGCCGTCGTCGACGACGGTGACGCCCTTGGCAGCCACCTGCTGGCCCAGCAGGCCGGCAAAAGCCGAGGTCTTCTTGCGGTTGAAGTCCCCTTCCAGGCCATGGCCGACGGCTTCGTGCAGCATGACGCCCGGCCAGCCGGAGGCAAGCACCACGTCCATGGTGCCGGCGGGCGCATCGATCGCTTCGAGATTGACGAGTGCCTGGCGCAGCGCCTCGTCGGCGCCCTGCTTCCAGCTTTCCGCGGTGACGAAATCGCCGAAGCCGCGACGCCCGCCGGTGCCGAAGGAGCCGCTTTCCTGGCGATCGCCTTCGCCGGTGACGACGGAGATGTTGATGCGGGTCATCGGCCGGACGTCATGGACGCGGTGGCCATCGGCGCGAAGGATATCGACGACCTGCCAGCTAGCGGCGATGGTCGCCGTCACCTGACGGACCTTCGGATCCTTGGCGCGCAGATAGGCGTCGATTTCCTGGAGCAGCGCGACCTTCGCCTCGAAGCTCGGCTCGCCGATCGGGTTTTCGTCGCCGTAGAGTTTCTTGTTGGTGCGCTGAGGGGCTGCGGCATAGGAGCCGGCATAACCGCGCGTCACCTGCGCCACGGCATCGGAAGCACGGCGGAGCGCCGAAAGCGAAAGTTCGCCGGAATGGGCGTAGCCGACCGCTTCGCCGGCAACGGCGCGCAAGCCAAAACCCTGGTCGGTATTGAAGCTGCCGCCCTTGAGCCGGCCGTTGTCGAAGGAAAGCACCTCGGCCTGCGCATGTTCGAGGAACAGTTCGCCGTCGTCGGCACCGGCGAGCGTTTCCGAGAGAACCTTGCGGACCGTTGCCTCGTCGGCATCGAAGAGGCTCATCATATCGGTGTTCATAGTGGCACGCTCCCGCGTCAGGAATTTCTATCGCCTCCATTTAGGAAGGCGGCGGGTTCAAGCCAAGGAAAATATCACGGGCCGCATGTTTCCTCGATCCGCACCGATCGACGCAAGCATGCAGCAGCTCAAGTCGCTACAGCGACGTATTCCAGCCGTCGAGCCGTTCCACCCGCTCGACGCCGGCGAAGCGGGCAACCCGATCGAGCTCGGCATCGATGCGTTCCAGGCGCCCTGTCGAGGCGCGGACGCCCTTTTCGAGCCAGAGCTTGCGGACATCGAGGCTGCCGCGCTTGCGGTCCGCCTTCATGTCGATGCGGCCGATCAGCCGGTCGCCCTCGATCAGCGGGAAGACGTAATAGCCATATTCGCGCTTGGCCTCGGGCACGAAGATCTCGATGCGATAATAGAACCCGAACAGGCGCTCGGTACGATTGCGGTCGCGCAGCAGCGGATCGAAGGGGCTCAGCACCCGCACCCGGCCCGGCGGCTCAGGGATATCGCCAAGTGCGTCCGGGAATCCAGCGAAGGCGTAGGCGACACGCGGGCGTCCACCATCGATCGCTTCGATCTGCACTTCCACGAGTTCGTCGCGATGCTCGGCCACCCAGGTCTTGGCCTCCTCGGGCGACACCAGATCCCAGAAGGCGGCAATCTCGCCATGGGTGGCAAAGCCGAGACGCTCCAGCGCACTGCGGCAAGCCCAGTCGATGAACTCCGGATGGCTGACGTCATCCTCGTTGTGGTGCGGCGGGATCACTCTTTCCGTGAGATCGTAGACCTTCTGGAAATTCTCGCGCCGCGCGATCGCCAGCTTGCCCGTGCGCCACAGCACTTCCAGCGCCGTCTTCGACGGATGCCAGTTCCACCAGCCGCCAGACTGGTGTTCGGCTTCCTTCAAGTCTCGGGCGAGCACCGGGCCGCCTTCGGCAATACGCTGATAAGTGTCGTCGCAGCCTTTTTCAAAGCCTTCGCCACGCCACGCCTTCCACCGCTCGACGATCGTCTCACCTTCCCATTTGAAGCGGTGCTTCCAATAGCGGAAGAAGCTGCTTGGAATGATCGAGGCATCGTGGGTCCAATGCTCGAAGAGGTCGCGATCGTCCTCCAGCAGCGCCGTCAGATGCTCTCGACGATAGGTCTGGTTGCGGGAAAACAGGATCTGGTGATGGGCGCGCTCCACCGTGGCGATGCTGTCTACCTGCACGAAGCCGATGTCGTGGATGAGCTTCAAGAGGCCTTCCTTGCCGAGCGCGCGGTTGGGCGCGCCTGAAAGGCCCTGCTTGGCGAGGAAGATGCGACGGGCGTCGCTGTTGGAAAGGCGAATCGTCATGACGATAACAATAGGCTTTTATTCCCATAATTCAAATGCCGCATCGGTCCGCGGACTGCATTGCCCTTGTTGTCGCACTTGGCCTATAGAGCAACCCGAAAACGGCGCGGGCCGGAGACAGCGAGGAACGGAATGGACATCCGCTTTACCGATTGCGCGGTCCGCTTCGGCGAGCGGGTGGCTTTGCACCCCTTGACGCTCACGCTCAACGAAAAACGCATCGGCATCATCGGCCTCAACGGTTCCGGCAAGACAACCTTCGCCCGACTGATCAACGGTCTGGTGAAGCCTTCCTCCGGCGGCGTTACGGTCAACGGGCTCGATACGATCAAAGACGACCGCGCCGTGCTTTCCGAGGCCGGCTTCATCTTCCAGAACCCGCACAACCAGCTGATCATGCCGATCGTCGCCGAGGACATCGCCTTCGGGCTGAAAAACCGCGGGCTTTCGCGCGAAGAAGTCGACCGCCGCATGCAGGCAGCACTTTCGCGCTTCGGCATCGAACACCTGGCAAGGCGACGCGTGCATGAGCTTTCGGGCGGAGAAACGCAGCTCGTCGCCATGGCGAGCGTCGTCGTTACCGATCCGAAAATCCTGATCCTCGACGAGCCGACGAACCAGCTTGACCTGAAGAACCGCCGCCGTGTCGCTGTTGCGATCGACGACCTGCCGGAGGATACGGTGGTGATCACCCATGATCTCGGGCTCGTCGAGAATGTCGAACGGCTATTGCTCTTCCATGAGGGCCGTCTTGCCTTCGACGGCAACCCGCAAGACGCGATCCGCCGCTATCACGAGATCGCCGGATGCTGACGAGCCTGCACATCGAGGGCAACAGCTTGCTCCACCGGCTGCCGGTCAGGGTCAAGCTGATGGCACTCGTGGCGTCGAGCATCGGCCTTTTTTTGAGCGCTTCGCTCGCGGTTCAGGCGATCGCCTTCATCGTGGCCGCCGCTCTTTACCTCTGCGCCGGCCTTACGCCCAAGGAGGCGCTGAAGCGCGTCGGCTTCGTCTTCCTGACGATCTTCTTTCTGGCGGCCGTCAATCTCTTTTACCTGTCCATTGCCGAGGTCGCCGCGTTAACCTTGCGGCTGATGGCGCTGGTTCTGTTTGCAGCCGCCGTCACGGCGACGACGACGATCAGCGCCTTCATGGACGAGATCACCATCCTCTTGAGCCCGCTGGAACGGCTGGGCTGGCTGAAGGCGGCCGATGTCAGCCTGGCGCTCGGGCTCGTACTGCGCTTCGTCCCGGATATCTTTGCGCGCTATCAGGCAATCCGCGAAGCCCATCGCGCCCGCGGACTGCCCGTCCGGCCGTTGACGATCATAGGGCCGCTGATCATCCTGACGCTGAAAGATGCCGACACGATTGCTGCCGCGATTGACGCGCGCGGATTTCGCCGTCAATAAATTCGCGAATTCTAAAAAACAGGGAAGCGGAACTACATGAATACCAGAGATCTCGTGCTCATCGCCCTCTTCGCCGCGATCGTCGTCGTGCTCGGCTTCATTCCGCCGATCACGCTCGGCTTCATTCCGGTCCCGATCACTGCGCAATCCATGGGCGTCATGCTCGCCGGCTGCATTCTCGGCGCCAGGCGCGGCGCGCTCGCCTTCCTGCTGTTCCTGCTGCTGGTCGCCATCGGCCTGCCGGTGCTTTCGGGCGGCCGCGGCGGTCTTGCGGTCTTTGCCGGCCCGTCGGGCGGCTTCATCATCGGCTGGGTCGTTGCCACCTTCGTCACCGGCCTGATCGCCGAGCGCACCGTGCGCGAAGGCCAGGCCGAAACGCGCCAATTCATCGGCTTCTTCCTCGCCTCCGTCCTCGGCGGCATCGTCCTGCTCTATGCGATCGGCATGCCCTGGGTTTCTGCCGTCACCGGCACCCCGCTCATGACCGTTGCAGCCGGCTCGCTCGCCTTCATTCCGGGCGACCTGCTGAAGGCTGCGATCGCGACGCTTGCCGCACGCGCGGTCTACGCCGGCTATCCGCTGTTGCCGGCCCGCGCCTGAGCCCATGCCGTTTGCCGCCGCGATCCATCGCCACGCGCAAGACCATCCGCATGCCCCGGCCTTCCAAATCGAGGGCCGGGTTTTCACTTTTGGTGACCTCGCTCGCATCGCCGGCGCACTTGCCGAACGTTTCGGAGATTTGGTTGCCGAACGCCGCAGCGTGCTCGGCGACCGCTCTCGCCTGATCGCACTGGAGACGGGCAATCATCCGCTCTTCGCCGCTTCCTTCTTTGCCGCCACCAGCGGCGGCAACTGCGTCGCGCTGATCGATCCGCATCTGCCGGAGGCGACGCGCCAGACGATGCACGATCGCTTGTCGCCCGATCTCATTGTTAGGGCCGATGGCGCCAACCTTTCGCTCCATGCGCCCGCAAGCGGCAAAACGCGAACCTTTCGCGAGACCGACGGCAGCGAGCGAAAGCCGCTCGCAATCGGCGACGACACGGAACCATTCCTGATCGTCTTCACCTCGGGCACAACAGGAACGCCGAAAGCGATCATCCGCGATCGCGGTTCGTGGCGCAGGAGCTTGGCCACAGGCGAAGCCTTCTTCGGCATCGACCGCGCCACCCGCACCTTTGCGCCCGGTCCGCTCGCGCACGGGCTGACACTTTATGCGCTTGCCGAAACCCTTGTCGCCGGCGCCGAATTCATCGGGGCCGCACATTTCGAGGCTTCCCGGGCGATGTCCATCGTCGAGGCGAAAGAGGTCAAGCGACTGGCGCTGGTGCCGACGATGCTGCGGCGGCTCTGCGCTGCAGCCGCCGGCCGGCCGCAAACATCCGTCACCCAGATCACCGTCGCCGGCGCCAAGCTGACCGAAAACGATCGCGACAGCGCGGCACTCGCGTTTCCGAAAGCCGATATCATCGAATATTACGGCGCCTCGGAACTGGGCTTCATCAGTGTTGCTACCAACGGCGACACCGCTTCGGCCACCGCCGTCGGCCGTGCCTTCCCGGGTGTTACGCTCAGCATTCGCGACGACAGGGGGGGCGAAATGCCAACCCGTGAGACGGGCACGATCTTCGTCGACAGCGCCCTCATATCCGACGGGTATGTCGGCACCACCGATGGTGCCGGCTTCCGTCGTCTCGGGTCGCTGGCGACGGTCGGCGATCTCGGCTTCCTCGATGAGTGCGGCACCCTGCACCTCCTCGGCCGGTCCGGCGGCATGGTGCTTTCGGGCGGCAACAACATCTACCCGCAGGAAGTGGAAGCCGCGCTGACCGCGGATCCCGGCGTGCACGCCGCTCTCGTCCTCGGGCTCGACCACCCGGATCTCGGCAGCGAACTCGTCGCCGTCATCGAGCCGGAAGGCGGTATGTTTGATCGAGAAGCGCTTGAGCGTCATCTCGCCGCCCACCTGCCGCGCTATAAGCATCCGCGCCGCATCTGGCTCTGCCTGAATATGCCGATGACGCAGTCGGGCAAGGTGGCGGCGGGCACGCTCAGACAATGGATCGCGGATGGAAACGATGCTCTCGAACTCATCGACTGACCCGGCACGCATACCTGTCATTATCGCCGCTCTCCGCACACCGATCGGCCGCGTCAACGGCACGCTTCGCGATATCGAACCGTCGCAGCTGGCGGCACCGCTGATCGCCCGTATTCTCCGCGATACCGGTGTAGAGGCGAGCGAGATCGACGACGTTCTTCTCGGCAACGCCGCCAACAGCGCCGGCAATCTCGCCCGGCTCGCCGCCCTCGAAGCCGGCCTGCCGGTCTCGACGCCGGGTGTCACCGTCGACCGCCAATGCGGTTCCGGGCTGGAGGCGATCACCCTTGCCGCACGGATGATCCAGGCGGGCGCCGGCCGTTTCTATCTGGCCGGCGGGACCGAGAGCGCCAGCCGTGCGCATATCCGCCTGAGACCGCCGCTGGAGCGCGGCGGCGAACTCGCGCCGGTCAAGCGCGCCCGCATGGCACCAGACGAGATCGGTGATCCGGATATGGGCGTCGCCGCCGAAAACGTCGCGACCGCCTGCAAGATCTCCCGTGAGCGTCAGGACGCCTTTGCGCTTCAAAGCCACCGTCGCGCGGTCGAGGCCGCCGTTGCCGGCCGCTTCGCCCGCGAAATCGTGCCGGTCGAAACGGCGGCAGGCTCTGTGTCGCGCGATGAGTGCCCTCGTGCCAATGCTTCGCTGGAGACGCTGCAACGGCTGAAGCCGGTCTTCGTCGAGGGCGGGACGGTAACGGCCGGCAATGCCTGCCCGATCAACGACGGCGCGGCGGTGGTGCTGGTGACGAGCCTTGCCGAGGCCCAACGACTTGGCGTTTCCTTCGCACTCGAATTCGTCGATGCGGCGACCGCGGGCGTCGATCCCAATCTGCTCGGGCTTGGCCCGGTCCCGGCAATGCAGAAGCTGAAGGCACGGCAATCCGCGCTCGATCCGGCAAAGGTCGATTTCATCGAATTCAACGAGGCCTTCGCCTCGCAGGTGCTCGGCAGCCTCGACCAACTCGATATCGCCGCGGAAAGGGTCAATCTCGACGGCGGCGCCATCGCACTCGGCCATCCCTATGGCGCCTCGGGGGCGATCCTCACCGTCCGGCTTTTCTCGCAGATGCTGGCATCGCCGAAAGGCACGGAAGGACTGGCGATGATGGGCGTCGGCGGCGGCATGGGTATCGTTACCCTGTTTCGCGCGGTTTAGGCGGCGCAATTCCGGACGGAAAACCGCTTCGCATAGTACGCGACACTGGTCTGGTAACGAGATAGATACCCCCTCTGCTCCGCCGGACAGAGGGGGTGGCGCCTTTTGCCTGGACGGGCCAAAAACACCATGAAAGCTGGAGCGTCGTCTATTGTGACGGCTTCGCGCTTTTCCTGGAATTGCTTTGGCTAGACCGAATAGGCCGCCAGCCATTCGCGCGTCGCCGTCGGCAGCGGCAGCGGCGTGTGTCGCTGCGGATCGACCGCGACCCAAACGACCTCGACTTCGGCAGCAAGTTGGCCGCGTGCTTCGACCTTGACGACAAAACTGATCGAGCTGCCGCCGACCTTCGCCACGTTGACGGTAAGACGGGCCGGTTCGTCGTAGCGCAGACCACGGTGATAGACGCAGGCCGAGCGGCGCACGAGATAGCTCGGCTCGTTCACCACATGCGGACGGTGACGCCAGAGGCTGGAAAGCGCGGCCTCGGCGTGGGCATAATAGGCGGCATTGTGCATGTGGCCGTGCATGTCTATATCGCGAAACGGAATACGGATTTCCGTGACGTTCTCCAGCTCCCTGCCGTCCATGCGAGGCTCCCTGACGATGCGCTCCACCCTCGTTAGCCAGTTCGGTGATCCCCGGCAAGTGATTGCGATGGTCGACGCCGGGCGCGTGGCGCCTGCGGCGGGCGAAGTCGAGGTTGCGCTGTCGCTTGCCGCCATCAACCCGTCCGATCTCATCCCGGTGACTGGCGCCTATAGCGCCCGCACCACGCTGCCCTTCGTGCCGGGCTTCGAAGGCTTCGGCACGGTGACGCGCGTCGGCCCTGGCGTGACGTCGCTGAAACCCGGTGATCGCGTGGTGCCCATCGGTGCCAGCGGTCTCTGGCAGGAATATCTGATCCGGCCGGCCGAATGGTGTTTCGCCCTGCCCGACGACATCGGCGAGACCGATGCGGCCACCTGCTACGTCAATCCGCTGACGGCGCTGCAACTGGTCAAGGCGCTGCGCCAACATTTCGGCCCGCTCGGTGGCCGCCGTATCGGCGTCACCGCGGCAGGGTCGGCGATCGGCGGCATGCTGATGAAGCTGCTGGCCGGCGAAGACGCGGATGCCACCGGGATCGTCCGCAGCGCGCGCAGCGCCGAGCGGCTGGCAACCGGGGCCCCCGGCCACATCGTGTTTGGCGACGAGGGCCGCGTGCCGCAGCTTCGCCTCGACGCAATCATCGACGCCGTTGGCGGTCCGTTTGCCGGCGATCTTATTCTGCGCACGCTCGAACCGGGCGGCGCCTTCATCCAGTATGGGGCGCTCAGCGGCGTTCCGGTGCCGCAGGCGGCGATCCAGGCGCGGCCGGACATCCGCTTCTCCTTCCTGTGGCTGCGGACCTGGGTGCATTCGGCCGGGCGACCCGTGATCGAAGCGGCCTTTGCCAAGAGTTTCGAAGGTTTGCGATCGGGTCTCTTTTCCAGCCGCATCGCCGAAATCTATCCCCTAAGCAAGCTCGACGCGGCGCTCGCGCATCAGGCGGATCCGAGCCGCGACGGCAAGCTGCTCATCGATCCGCGCTGTTGAAAATTGCGCCTTTCGACCGGCTCGCCATGGACCTTGCAGGGTGGGCGCACTAGGTTCCGGGCATGACCACGTTCCTCTATGAAAATCCGGTCTTTCTGGAACACGAGGTTCCGGAAGGGCATCCTGAGCGGCCGGACCGGCTGAAGGCGCTGAACCTTGCGCTCGAACATCCGAACTTCTCCGATCTCAAGCGGATCGAGGCGAAGAAGGCGAGTGAGGATCTCGTCCTGCTCGCACATCCGGAAGAGCATCTCGCTGCCGTCAGGCGCGCCATTCCGGAGGAAGGCCTCAACCATTTCGAGGCCGACACCTATGCCAGCCCCTTGAGCCTCGACGCGGCGCTAACCGGGATCGGCGGAGCGACCGCAGCGGTGGACGCCGTCTTTACCGGCGAGACCGACAACGCCTTCGTCGCGGCGCGGCCACCAGGACACCACGCCGAAAAGAACAAGGCGATGGGGTTCTGTCTTTTCAACACGGTGGCGATCGCCGCCCGCTATGCCCAGAAGGTCCACGGCGCAGAGCGGGTCGCGATCGTCGACTGGGACGTGCACCACGGCAACGGCACGCAGGACATCTTCTGGGACGACCCCTCGGTGCTCTTCTGCTCGACGCACCAGATGCCGCTCTATCCCGGCACCGGCGCCAAGGACGAGACGGGTATCAAGGGCAATGTCGTCAACGCGCCGCTGTCGCCGAACATGGGCAGTGAACATTTCCGCGAGGCGTTCCGCAGCCGCGTGCTTTCAGCACTCACCAATTTCCGGCCAGACTTCATCCTGATCTCCGCCGGCTTCGACGCGCATCACCGCGATCCGCTGGCGCAGATCAATCTCGTCGCCGAGGATTTCGACTGGGCGACCGGGCGTCTGCACGAGATCGCCGATCGCAGCGCTGGCAACCGCATGGTCAGCCTGCTCGAAGGCGGCTATGACCTTCAGGGCCTGGCCGAATCGGCCGGCCTGCACATCTTGAGACTGATGAGAGGGTAGACATGAACACCACTACGCAACCGGACGTTTCCGCCCTCTCCTTCGAGCAGGCCGTCGAGGAACTGGAGCGGATCGTTTCGGCGCTGGAGCGCGGCGATGTCGCCCTCGACAAGTCGATCGAGATCTACGAGCGCGGCGAAGCGCTGAAGAAGCATTGCGAGGCGCTGTTGAAGGCCGCCGAGGACCGCATCGAAAAGATCCGCCTCGACCGCGCCGGCAGACCGCAGGGCGTGGAGCCGCTCGACGCCGACTGATCGTTTCATCGCAATTCCGGGCGGAAAACCGCTTCACGCTTTTCCCGGAATTGCCAAGATCGGATTGATCGTCGCGCGGAAACACTGCGTCCTTGCTTCGCCCCTACCCGCCTGATGTCATAGGCGTTAGGACTTGAAGCGACAGCAAAAACGGGAGCACGCGCCATGTCTTTCTTTCCAGGCCCCGACCCGCTCGCCGGCGACAAGCCCGCCTGCGACGCCATCGAACATCTGATCGTTCCGCGCACCAGCGACATCGGCGGGCTGCAGGTTCGCCGCGCTTTGCCGACGGCCAAGCGCCGCCTGGTCGGCCCCTTCATCTTCTTCGATCGCATGGGCCCGGCATTGCTTCGCGCCGGCGAGGCGATCGACGTGCGCCCGCACCCGCATATCGGCCTTTCGACCGTCACCTACCTCTTCGACGGCGAGATCAAGCATCGCGACAGCCTCGGCACCGAGATGGTCATCCGTCCCGGCGACGTGAACCTGATGACGGCCGGCCGCGGCATCGTGCATTCCGAGCGCTCGCCGGAGAACCAGCGCGGTCACGACCGTTCGATCTCGGGCCTGCAGACCTGGCTGGCGCTGCCCGATCACAAGGAAGAAATCGACCCGATCTTCAGCCATACCGAAGAGCGCATGCTGCCGCATATGAGCGACGACGGCATCAAGGCGCGGGTGGTGATCGGCAACTTCGAGGGCGCGAAGTCGCCGGTCTCGGTCTTCACCGACACGATCTATGTCGATCTCAACATTGCACCCGGCAAGAGCGCCCCCTTCGCGGCGCAATGGGAAGAGCGCGCGCTCTATATCCTCTCCGGCGAGGCGATCATTGCCGGCGATCATTTTGCAGACAACCAGCTGCTCGTCTTCCGCGCCGGCGACGAGATCACGGTCACGGCCGGACCGCAGGGTTGTCACGTGATGCTTTTCGGGGGTGCTGCGCTCGGGTCGTCCCGCCACATCTGGTGGAATTTCGTTTCGTCTTCGAAGGAGCGCATCGAGAAAGCCAAGGAAGAGTGGCGCAGCGGACGCTTCGACATCGTGCCCGGAGACGAAGAGGAATTCGTTCCGCTGCCCGAGGGCTGACCGCGACCTAAAGTGGCACAGGATGGATGCGGAAAACCGCGCAACATTGCCTCATGGCGCTTGAATCGATTTCGATTCACAGAATCATGCGCTAGTCTCTTGGTTGACGACGCAGGAACGCCTAATTTTGCATTCAGCAACGATTGCGTCTAAAGAGCCGCTTCGACGGTACCCACCAACTATCGCGCGCCCGACCTTTGGGGCGCGCATGAGGCATGCAGCGTGACACAACTGCCAACCAATCCGATGCCGGCTACTCCCTTGCTCGACAAGGTGACCTATCCCGACGATCTGAAGAAGGTCGACGACAAGGATCTGCCGCAGCTTGCCGGAGAAGTCCGGGCAGAAATGATCGACGCAGTGTCGCGCACCGGCGGGCACCTTGGCGCGGGCCTCGGCGTCGTCGAACTGACGATCGCCATCCACAAGGTGTTCAACACGCCGCATGACCGGCTGATCTTCGACGTCGGCCATCAGTGCTATCCGCACAAGATCCTCACCGGCCGCCGCGATCGTATCCGCACGCTCCGTCAGGAGGGCGGCCTCTCGGGCTTTACCCGCCGCGCCGAGAGCGAATTCGACCCCTTCGGCGCCGCGCACTCCTCGACCTCGATTTCCGCCGGCCTCGGCATGGCGGTCGCAGCCGATCTCGACGGCAAGAACCGCAATGTCATCGCCGTCATCGGCGACGGTGCGCTTTCGGCCGGCATGGCCTATGAGGCGCTGAACAATGCCGGCGCGCTCGACGCGCGGTTGATCGTCATCCTCAACGACAACGACATGTCGATCGCGCCGCCGACCGGCGCGATGAGCGCCTATCTGGCGCGCCTTGCCTCCGGCCGCACCTATATGGGCATCCGCGAAGTCGGCAAGAAACTGACCGCGTATCTCGGCAAAACCGTCGATCGCGCGATCACCCGCGCGGTCGAGCATGCCCGCGGCTACGTCACCGGCGGTACGCTCTTCGAAGAGATGGGCTTCTACCATATCGGCCCGATCGACGGGCATTCGTTCGACCATCTGCTGCCGGTGTTGCGCAACGTGCGCGACAACGCCAAGGGTCCGGTTCTGATCCATGTGGTGACGCAGAAGGGCAAGGGCTATCCGCCGGCGGAAGCTGCCGCGGACAAGTACCACGGCGTCAACAAGTTCGACGTCATCACCGGTGCCCAGGCGAAGGCGAAGCCGAACGCGCCCGCCTATACCTCTGTTTTCGCCGATGCGCTGACGCAGGAAGCCGGCTTCGACGACAAGATCGTCGCCGTCACCGCCGCCATGCCGTCCGGCACCGGGCTCGACAAGTTCGCCAAGGTCCATCCGTCGCGCTGCTTCGATGTCGGCATTGCCGAGCAGCACGCCGTAACCTTTGCCGCCGGCCTTGCCGCCGAAGGCTACAAGCCGTTCGCAGCGCTTTATTCGACCTTCCTGCAGCGCGGCTACGACCAGGTGGTCCACGACGTGGCGATCCAGGGTCTACCGGTGCGCTTCCCGATCGACCGTGCTGGTTTCGTCGGCGCCGACGGTCCGACGCATGCGGGCTCGTTCGACACGACCTATCTCGCCACCCTTCCCGGCTTCGTGGTGATGGCGGCTGCCGACGAGGCGGAACTGAAGCACATGGTGCGCACGGCTGCTGCCTATGACGCCGGCCCGATCTCGTTCCGTTATCCGCGCGGCGAAGGCGTTGGCGTCGAGATGCCGGAGCGGGGCCAGATCCTCGAGATCGGCAAGGGCCGTATCGTCAAGGAGGGCTCCAAGGTGGCGCTGCTTTCCTTCGGCACGCGCCTTGCCGACTGTCTGCTGGCCGCCGAAGACCTCGACGCCGCCGGCCTTTCGACCACGGTCGCGGATGCGCGCTTTGCCAAGCCGCTGGACCATGACCTCATCCGCGAGCTTGCCCGCAACCACGAGGTGCTGATCACCATCGAGGAAGGTGCCGTCGGCGGCTTTGCCAGCCACGTGCTGCAGTTCCTCGCCGAGGACGGCCTGCTCGACGGCGGCCTCAAGGTTCGCCCGATGGTCATGCCCGACGTCTGGATGGAACAGGCCAAGCCGGAGGCGATGTATGCCGCAGCGGGCCTCGACCGCGCAGGCATCGTCTCGACCGTCTTCAAGGCACTCGGCCAAAAGCAGGATATCGGCAT
The DNA here is from genome assembly GCF_026672675.1 of Ensifer sp. SL37. Lineage (NCBI taxonomy): Bacteria > Pseudomonadati > Pseudomonadota > Alphaproteobacteria > Hyphomicrobiales > Rhizobiaceae > Ensifer > Ensifer sp. SL37. Next base: position 556,944 of record NZ_JAPPRN010000006.1, read on the forward strand.
CGGCGCTGCCGGCTGAGGCTTCCGTGCGACTTCAAGCAAAAACCCCGGCTCGTCCCCGGGGTTTTTGCTTTTCCGGACGGAATTGCAGGAAGGGCTCGATGGCTGCGAGCACAGGGGGCTTGCCATTGCGACGGCAAGTCGCCATGAGAAACACATGTCAGAAGATCGCCAGAACGAAGAACACAAGAACCGGGTCCGCCTCGATCAGCTGCTGCTGAACTCGGGGCTGGTCGCAAGCCGCGCGCGTGCCCGTGACGCAATCCAGCGCGGGACCGTCAAGGTCGATGGCCGCACGGTCACCAAGGCAGCGTCGATGTTTGCCGAGAACGTGACGATCACCATCGATGACCCGGCGCAGGACTATGTCTCGCGCGCCGCGCTGAAGCTGGTCGCGGCACTCGATCATTTCGGGCTCGACCCCGCAGGCCAAAGCTGTCTCGATATCGGCGCCTCGACTGGCGGCTTTACCGAAGTGCTGTTGAAGCGCGGCGCCGAGCACGTGGTTGCGATCGATGTCGGCCATGGCCAGATCCATCCGCGCATCGAAGGTGACGAACGCGTCACCAGCATTGAGGGCCTCAATGCACGCGCGATGACCGAGGAGGACATCGACGACCGCGACGTCACTTTCGTCGTCTCCGACGTCTCGTTCATCTCGCTCAAGCTCGCGCTGCCGCCGGCACTCGACATGGCGCTTCCCGGTTCGCACTGCATCCTGCTGGTGAAGCCTCAGTTCGAGGCGGGCCGCGACGCCATTAGCAAGGCGGGCCTGCTCAAGGATCCCGACAGCGCACCTGATGTCGCCGCCGAACTCGAGCGCTGGCTCGTCGAGGACATGGGCTGGCAGAGCCTTGGGCTCATCCCCTCGCCTATTGCCGGCGGCGACGGCAATGTCGAATACCTGCTGGCAGGCAAGAAGCCATGACCACTGAAGCCGTCACCATCAAGCGGCTGGGCGCTCAGGGCGACGGCATTGCCGAAGGTCCTGACGGGCCGATCTATGCACCCTTCACCCTGCCCGGCGAAAGCGTCGCGCTCGCCGTCAACAAATCGCACGGCACGCTGATGTCGGTGAGAGAAGCCTCACCCGAGCGCGTCGAACCGCACTGTCGGCACTTCGGGCCGGATGGCATCAACGGCACCTGCGGCGGCTGCACGATGCAACATGCCTCCGACACGCTCTACCACGGCTTCAAGCGCGATCTGGTGATCGCCGCCCTGAAATCGAAAGGGCTCACACCCGAGGTGGCGCCGCTCATCACCGCCGAGCCCGGCCAGCGCCGCCGCGCGGTCTTCACCGCCCGCAAGACCGAGAAGGATCTGCTTCTCGGCTTCAACCAGGCGGAAAGCCACCATATCGTCGCGATCTCGGAATGTCCGATCGCGAGCCCGGGTATCGTCTCGAAGCTCGCCACCATTGCCAAAGTCGGCGCGGCCATGGCCGTCAATGCCGAGCCATTCCGCATCACCGTGCTCGAAACGCTCTCCGGCCTCGACCTCTCGGTCGATGGCATCAAGAAGCTCGACGACCGCGAGCGCCGCCGCACGGTCGAAGCCGTGCTCGGCGAGCGCGGCATCGCCCGCGTCAGCCTCAATGGCGAGATCATTGTCGAGCCGTTGAAGCCGGTCATTGATTTCGGCGGTGTTTCCGTTTCGCCACCGCCCGGCAGTTTCACCCAGGCGACGGCGCAGGGGGAAGAGGCAATGGCGAAGCTGGTGCTCGACCATCTCGGCAAGTCCAAGCGCGTCGCCGACCTCTTTGCCGGCTGCGGCACGTTTGCGCTGCGCATCGCCCGCAAGGCGCGGGTGCATGCGGTCGAAGGCGAAGACAAGGCACTGAAGGCGCTCGATCTGGCGGCTCGCAACACGCAGGGGCTCAAGCCCGTCACCGTCGAGAAGCGTGATCTCTTCCGCCGCCCGCTCATGGCGCAGGAACTGAAGGTCTTCGACGCGGTCGTCTTCGATCCGCCACGCGCCGGCGCGGACGTGCAGTGTCACGAGATCGCCCGCTCCGGCGTCAAGAAGGTCGTCGCCGTCTCCTGCAATCCAGTGACGCTTGCGCGCGACCTCTCGATCCTCGTTGCCGCCGGATACCGCATCACCTCGGTGACGCCGATCGACCAGTTCCTCTGGTCGGCCCATGTCGAGGCGGTGGTCACGCTGGAGAAATGAGAAGGCCCGGTTTCCCGGGCCTTCGTTATCGTTCGACTTGAAGCGTCTGCCAGACTGATTCACGCTTGCGTGCTATCCTCTTGTTTTTGCACTCGTCTTAGCATGACCCGCGGACGCCGATCCGTCGTCACGCCGCGCGGCGGCGGTATCCACCCCCACCTGCGTAAGAGCCCTGCCCTTCTCCGAGGTTGAACTGGGCGAGCAGCGCATTGAGCGAGGCTGCTTCCGACGCCAGGCCATGGCTTGCCGCCGTCTGTTCCTCGACCATGGCCGCGTTCTGTTGCGTGCCCTGGTCCATGGTGTTTACGGCCGTGTTGATCTCCTGAAGACCGGTGGACTGTTCGCGCGTCGCGGTCACGATCGCGCTCACATGCTTGTTGATCTCATGAACTTCGGCAACGATCGTCTCCAGTGCCTTGCCGGTATCGCCGACCAGCGTGACACCGTTTCGAACCTGGTTTCCCGAGGTCGTGATCAGCGCCTTGATCTCCTTGGCGGCCTGTGCCGAGCGCTGGGCGAGTTCACGCACTTCCTGCGCGACGACCGCAAAACCCTTGCCGGCTTCACCGGCACGGGCCGCCTCGACGCCGGCGTTCAGTGCAAGGAGGTTGGTCTGGAAGGCGATATCATCGATGACGCCGATGATGTTGGAGATCTCGCCCGAGGACTTCTCGATCGCATGCATCGCATCTACGGCGTTGGCAACGACTTCGCCGGACTTCTCAGCGCCGGCACGGGTGCGGGCGACCAGCGCACCAACCTCTTCGGCGCGGCGAGCCGAGTCCTTGACCGTCGTGGTGATCTCCTCGAGTGCCGCGGCGGTCTCTTCGACCGAGGCTGCCTGCTGCTCCGTGCGGCGGGCGAGATCGTCGGCGGCCGAGCGGATTTCCGTCGCGCCGGCGTCGATGCCGCGGGCATTGGCACCGACGGCGCAGAGCGTGTCGTGCAGCTTGGCGACCGAATTGTTGAAGTCGGCTCTGAGACTGTCGAGGCGATCGGCGAAGGGGTTGTCGATGCGGTAGGCGAGATCGCCGTCAGCAAGACGGCCAAGGCCCGTCGCGAGACCGTTTACAGCCTGCTGGATTTCGGCCGCATCGCGCGCCTTCTGCGCCTCGCGTTCCAGGCGCTCGCGTTCCGACAGCGAGCGGTTCGCATCCGCCTCGCTTTCGAGCTGCATCTTGGCGATCGTCGCATCACGCAGGACACGCAGCGACCGGGCGAGATCGCCGATCTCATCCTTGCGCTCGGCCTCGGACAGGTCGACGTCGGTCTCGCCAGCGGCGATCTGGCCGGTGACGCCGATGACATTGGCGACGCGCTTGCGGAAGCGGCTCGCCAGTGTCCAACCGACGATGATCATGATCGCGGCGGCAACGGCAATGACGGCGATCGAAATCATCGCGAGATGCGAAAGGCCGGCAAAGACCGTGGCTTCGGGCACCGAGACCACGACGTACCATTCGGTGTCGGGCAGCAGGTTGACCGGTACGGCGACGGCCAGATGCCCGCTGCCATCCGTGTGCTTCAGCGCGAAGGCCTGGCCGGTGTGGCTCAGGAGGTCACCCCACCCCTCACCCGCGAGCGGCGTGTCTTTCAGCACCTTGCCGAGGACCTTGGCATCCGGATGGCTGATGATGCTGCCATCCTTGCTGAGCAATGAGACGAAACCGGTGCCGAAGGGCTTCAGTTTGGCGAGTTCGGTCGAGAGTTCGCCGAGCGCCATGTCGACGCCGACCACACCGATGAAGGCGCCGTCCTTCTTCAGCGGCACCATGATCGAGGTCATCAGCACGTCCTTGCCGTTGATCGGGTAGACATAAGGCTCGGTGACCATGTCGAGGCCGGTCTTCTTCGGGATCTGGTAGTAGTCGCCCGGACCCGGCTTGTCATAATCGGCCAGCGCCTCGTGGATCACCTTGTCGCCGGAGCGGGCGATATAGGGAACGAAGCGGCCGGTCGCGTCATGGCCGGGCTTGCCGACGAATTCGGCGTCCTTGCCGTCGAAGGCGTTCGGCTCCCAGCCGGTGCTCATGCCGACGGCAAGCGGATTGTCGACGATCCAGCGTTTCATCAGGGTTTCGATTTCGGCGCGCGACGGCTCGCCGGTGCCCTTTACCGCATAGAGCGCGGAGCGGATGTTGTTTGCGAGCGTCTTTGCCTCGGCAAACTTCGTCTCGACGCTGCGCGCGCTTGCGGATGCGGCATTGGTCATTTCGGCGATGCTGCGCTCGCGCAATTGCTGATAGGAGAGCCAGAAGACGACGGCGGCGGTGACCATGGAGGTCAACAGGCCGGTCATCACGATGGCGAACATGTTTCTTGCCGTTGCAGTCTTTAGGATCACCGTATGTCTCCCCTCGCGCCTCCGCCGTTGCGGTCGTGCGCGGCCAAATCATCGATTGCGTGACGGGCACGCTGAGCATTGGGACAGGTGTCTGGGGCACATCGCGATGATGAATGCTGGAGGCGACGTGCGGGCGAAGTCATTTCGCGGCGAAGAAACGGTATGCGCGAGCGCTTTATCAAAGCTTAAGAAACAAGGGGATGACTCGCGATCCTGCAGTGAAAAGCGAGAATCCTGATGCACTGCGCAAAGAAAAGGCCCGGTCTCCCGGGCCTTTTGCTTCTCAAATGTCGGCGAGGACTAGGCTGCCCGGCGGCGGTGGCTGGTCGCTGCCGCGTATACGCTCTGCGTATCGCCGAGGTTAAACTGGGCCAGCAGTGCGTTGAGCGAGGCTGCTTCCGACGCCAAACCATGGCTTGCCGCCGTCTGTTCCTCGACCATGGCCGCGTTCTGCTGCGTGCCCTGATCCATGGTGTTGACCGCCGTGTTGATCTCCTGGAGGCCCGTCGACTGCTCGCGCGTCGCGGTCACGATCGCGCTCACGTGCTTGTTGATCTCCTGGACTTCGGCGACGATCGTCTCCAGTGCCTTGCCGGTGTCGCCGACCAAGGTCACGCCGTTGCGGACCTGGTTGCCGGAGGTGGTGATCAGTGCCTTGATCTCCTTGGCCGCATTGGCCGAGCGCTGGGCGAGTTCACGCACTTCCTGCGCGACGACGGCAAAACCCTTGCCGGCTTCACCGGCACGGGCCGCCTCGACGCCGGCATTCAGTGCGAGCAAGTTGGTCTGGAAGGCGATGTCGTCGATGACGCCGATGATGTTGGAGATCTCGCCCGAGGACTTCTCGATCGCATGCATCGCATCTACGGCGTTGGCAACGACTTCGCCGGACTTCTCAGCACCGGCACGCGTGCGGGCGACCAGCGCGCCGACCTCTTCAGCCCGGCGGGCGGAGTCCTTGACCGTCGTGGTGATCTCTTCAAGCGCTGCGGCGGTCTCCTCGACCGAGGCTGCCTGCTGCTCCGTGCGGCGGGCGAGATCGTCGGCGGCCGAGCGGATTTCCGTCGCGCCGGCATCAATGCCGCGGGCATTGGCACCGACGGCGCAGAGCGTGTCGTGCAGCTTGGCGACCGAGTTGTTGAAGTCGGCGCGCAGGCGATCGAGACGATCGGCAAAGGGATTGTCGATGCGATAGGCCAGATCGCCGTCAGCAAGACGGCCGAGACCGGTTGCCAGACCATCGACGGCCTGCTGCACTTCGGCAGCATCGCGCGCCTTCTGCGCTTCGCGTTCCAGTCGCTCGCGTTCCGACAGCGAACGGTTCGCATCCGCTTCGCTTTCGAGGCGGGCGCGCTCGACTGCATTGGCCTTGAAGACGGCGACGGCGGCGGCCATCGAGCCGATCTGGTCGGTCCGCTCTTCGCCGGGGATCTCGACGTTGTGGTTACCCGACGCGAGTTTCTCCATCGCGCTGGTCATGTCCGTAACCGGGCGGATGACGAGGCGGTTGAGGAAGGTCGCGAGGAAGACGAGCATCACGCCGACCGCAAGGATCGTGGCGATGGTAGCGGCAATGCGGAACTGATCGATCGCCGAATAGGCGGCGTCGGCGTCGATGACGAAGCCGACATACCATTCGACCGAGGGCAGGCCCTGGACCGGAACGAAGCTCACCAGCATCGGCTTGCCGTCGAGCTCGGTGTTCATGATACCGGAGCCGATTGCCGGTGTGTCGATCGGGAAGGCATCGGCGAGCCACTTGGTGACCAGCTTGGCATCGGGATGAACCAGGATCTGGCCGTCCTTGCTGGCGAGGAAGGCAAAGCCTTCACCGCCGACATCGACGCCCTTGATCATCGTCACCAGGGTATCGAGCGAGAAGTCGCTGGCGGCAACGCCATAGAGCTTGCCGTCGCGCTTGACCGGAACGGCGGCGCTGATGATCAGCGCGCCGCTGGACGCGTCGACATAGGGTTCGGTCAGCACGCGAGCGTCAGCCTTGACGGCCTGCTGGTACCAGGGGCGCTGACGCGGGTCATAGCCTGCCGGCATCGGATTGTCGGGCCAGGTGATGAACTTGCCGCTTTCGTTGCCAACATAGGTCGACATGAATTCGCTGGTGAGAACGTCGTTCTTCAGGATCGGCTGGACCCCACCGTCATCCGCGACGGTGCCGGTGGCATCAGCCACCATCGCCGTCAGCGTGACGCGGCCGTTCAGCCACTTGGCGACGCTCTGCGCGGCCTGGGTACCGGAGGAGGCAATGTTCTCCTCGACGGCCTTGGTGGTCGTGTCGCGCTGCAGGCTGTCGATGTAAACGGAAAAGCCGGCGAAAGCGCCGACGACGACACAGGACGCGGCAACGAGAATGCGCGTCATGAGGTTCGATCGCTTGGACAAGGTGGGCTCCCAATGGGTGCCGGCGGCGGCCGCCGGACATGAGCTCTTGATGATTTTCGCGCAGCATCCGTCGTCCGTCCGTGAAGACGGCGCGCAGAGGCTGACGGGAAAACGTTGAACATGCCCGAAGGCGAGGCCAGCCCTGCTTCATGCGGCTGGGGCCATCCCAAAATAGGGATGGGCCTATCGCGCAGGACGCTAGCGACCGGTATTTAAGAACAAATTAAAATTGATCTATTCAAGTTCGCGATGGCGGCAGCAACGGGATCTTTACCGCCGGCCGGGTAAGAGCTTGCCCCCGAATGCAAAACGGGTGCACAGCGGCACCCGTCTCACCCATCACAAATCCAAACTGGTTTAGCGGCGCATGAAGGCCTCGAAGGCGGTCCGCGCCTCGGCACTCTTCAATTGCGCGGCGAAGTGCTTCGCCTCTTCGTCGATACGCGCCAGCACTTCGCTGCGGTCGCCACGGACGAGATCGCGGGCGATGCGAAGCGCCTCCGGCGGCTTCTTGGCGAGCCGGCCAGCAAGCGCCAGGGTTTCGCGCTCGACCGCGTCCGCGTCGACAATCTTCCAGATCAGTCCCGCGTCCACGGCCTCGCCTGCGGTGAGCGGTTCGCCGGCGGCAAGCAGCGCGAAGGCCCGCTGGTGACCCATGATGCGCGGCGCGATCAGGCTGGAGGCCGCTTCCGGCACCAGCGCCAGGTCGACGAAGGGCGTCTTGAAAACCGAGCGCTCGGACGCAATCGTCAGGTCGCAATGCAGATGGATCGTCGTGCCGATGCCGATCGCGAGACCGTCGACGCCCGAGACGACAGGCTTCGTTGCGGTCGCGAGTGCCCTCAGGAACTCAATCACCTCCATGCCCATGGAACCGCCCATGGCGAAGGCGAGGAAGTCGGCCATGTCGTTGCCGGCGGAAAAGCAACCATCGGTGCCGAGAAAGGCGGTGGCGCGCACGGCCGGATCGGTAGAAGCGACCGTCAGCGCATTGGTCATCTTCGCGTACATGTCGCGCGTGATGGCGTTTTTCTTTTCCGGCCGGTTGAAGCGGATCACCTGGACGCCGGGATGGGCTTCCGGCCGTTCGATGAGCACGTGGTCGGTCATGATGGGTCCTTTCAGGCCAGAACAGCGCGAGCGACGGCGAGGCTGTCGGCACCGTTGACGACACGGTCTTTCAGCGCGGCAGTCTCGGCCAGCAGGTTTTCGGCGGTGAAGCGGCAGAGCGCAATGCGCTGATCGTCCTTGCCATCGCTGACTTCCGCCAGACCACCCTTGGCGAGATAGGCGCCGGTCAGCGCCAGGCCGAACAGGCGCTGGTAGGCGGTGGCGCCGGCGAGTGCTTCTGCGAGCTTGCCGCCGGCAACCGCCGCAATCAACCACTCGGTCGCGGCCGAAAGATCGTCCAGCGCCGCATCGAGGCGTGCAGCCGTCTCGCCAAAACCGTCGCGGTTCGAGGCACGAACTGCCGCGGCGATCTCGCGCAACTCGGCAATGAAGCCACGCACGTGGCCGCCATCGGAAAGCGGCAGCTTGCGGGTGACGAGGTCGATCGCCTGGATGCCGTTGGTACCCTCGTAGATCGGCGCGATGCGGGCGTCGCGCAGATAGCGGGCAGCACCCGTTTCCTCGATAAAGCCCATGCCACCATGCACCTGGATACCCATCGAGGCGACATCGACGCCGGCGTCGGTCGAGAAGGACTTGGCGATCGGCGTCAGCAGGCTGGAGCGTTCCTGCCAGAACTTCGCCTTTTCGCCTTCGGCTGCATGCCCCATGTCGACGGCGTGGGCGCAGGCGTAGGAAATCGCGCGCGAGCCCTGCGTCAGCGCCTTCATCGTCAGGAGCATGCGGGCAACATCCGGGTGCTCGATGATCGGGCTCATGCCCTGCCCCGTCCAGCCAGGCGCCTTACCCTGGGTGCGTTCCTTGGCAAAGGCGATCGCCTTCTGCGTCGCGGCGTCGGCAATGGCCACGCCCTGCATGCCGACGGCCAGGCGGGCGTTGTTCATCATCGTGAACATGCAGGCGAGGCCGCGGTTCTCCTCGCCGACCAGATAGCCGATAGCGCCCTTTTCAGCGCCGAACTTGCCGTCGCCATAGATCATCGTGCAGGTCGGCGATCTCTTCTGCCATTCGCTCGAACACAAGCTCGGCATCCATGGATGCCGAGCTTGTGTTCGAGCGAATGGCAGAAGAGATCGTTGCGCTCGCCGAGCGAACCGTCCGCGTTGACCAGGAATTTCGGCACGAGGAACAGCGAGATGCCGCGGGTGCCGGCCGGCGCGTCCGGAAGGCGCGCCAGCACCAGATGGACGATGTTGTCGGTGAAGTCGTGTTCGCCCCAGGTGATGAAGATCTTCTGGCCGAAGATGCGGTAAGTGCCGTCGTCGCGGCGCTCAGCGCGGGCCTTCAGCACACCGAGGTCGGAGCCGGCATGCGGCTCGGTCAAGTTCATCGTGCCGGTCCATTCGCCGGAGACCATCTTCGGCAGATAGGTGGCCTTGAGCTCATCGGAACCGTGCTTTTCCAGCGCCTCGACGGCGCCCATGGTGAGCGTCGGGCCAAGCGCGAAGGCCATGGAGCCGGCGTTCCACATTTCCATGGCGGCGACGTGCAGCATATGCGGCAGGTTCTGGCCGCCGAAGTCTTCCGGGGCCGTCAGCCCGTTCCAGCCGCCGGCGATCCAGTTGTGGTAGAGATCGCGCCAACCGTCTGGGGTCTCGACCTTGCCTTCGACGAGGCGCGACCCCTGCTTGTCGCCGATGTCGCCAAGCGGCGCCACCTCTTCCGTCGCGAACCGACCGGCCTCCGAAAGGATGGCATCGACCAGGTCTTCACCGAGATCACCCAGCGCGCCCGATTGCAGTGCATCGCCCATGCCTGCCACGTGCTTCAGCGTGAATGCGATCTCGTCGACGGGTGCCTTGTACATGATGATCCTCCCAGATAGCCAGGTCGCGCCGGGCGCGGCCTCGTGCGCCGAACACTATTGATTTTTACGTAAACGTCAACGTCAATTGCCGTCGGCTTCCCGAACATCGGGCTACGGCCGCCCGTAACAAAACTGTCATCAACGGCGCATAGAAGCCAAGACAGATAGTGCCGCGCGTCGTCGCAGGACGCGCGACTGTCACTTTAGCACTTTGAATGGCTGCATGTTCCTCCCTCCCGTTGCCAACGATGGATCGGAACAGGCAGCGGACCCTGGACAAGGCGTTCAGATGAACCTGATTTCCCCTGAAATACCCGGCATCGTCTGGGCCTATCGTTTCCTGCCGGGCGAAAGCCGCTGCCAGCGGATCGCCACCGACGCCTCGATCGACAGCCTGCTATCCGGGGAAGGATGGGTGTGGGTTCACCTCGCGCTCTCGGACGCGCGAACGCCTGCGGTCATCGAGCGGATCGGCAACCTGCCGCCGCTCGCAGTCGCCACGCTGACGAGCCACGACACCCAGGCGGCCATCACCGTTTCGGACGATATCGTGCACGGCACGCTCGTCGATTTCGAGCGCACCTTCGACGCGGTGACGAAGACGATCGGCTGGCTGCATTTCGCCGTGAGCGACCGCATCATCATCACCACCCGCCTGCATCCTTTGCGCAGCATCGACCGCGTCAAGGCAGCGGTGGAAAAGAGCACGAAATGCGCACGGTACCGATCGACCTCTTCGAGATGATCGTCGTCGAATTCCAGCGCACGCTGATCTCGCTGGTTCTGGAACTGACCGAGGATCTGAACGTCATCGAGGACCATGTTTATGGCGAGGCCGGGCATCGGCAGCAGCCGGGGCTTGCGCCGCTGCGGCGCACGGTGGTGCGGCTGCATCGGCACCTTCGCACGATCCTCGCCTTGCTCAGGCGGGCGGGCGCATCGGATGAGGACGAGGTACCGCCCGGGTTCATCGACGCCGCCGAGCGGCTTTCCGATCGGCTCGAAGCGGTCGACCGCGACGTCTTCGCGCTGCAGGAACGCGCGCGTCTGCTGCATGAAGAGATCGACAGCAAGATCTCGTCGGAGACCAATCGGCATCTTTACATCCTTTCGCTGATGACCGCCTTCCTCCTGCCGCCGACGCTCGTCACCGGCTTCTTCGGCATGAACACCGGGGCGCTGCCCTTCGCCGACGGCACCGGCACGCTCTATGCGGCGCTGTTCATCGCACTCTCCATGGGCTTTGCCTGGTGGATTCTCCGGCGGATCGGCATTCTCTAAGACGCCGGTCGGAACTCTCCCCAGGCGTTCGGTGTTGTTTGGAGCGACGTCCCCGTAGACCGTGAAGATTGGAAACATGGCGCTCAAGCGAATGGACAACATAGGCATCGTCGTCGAAGACCTCGAAGAGACGGTCGATTTCTTCCGCGAACTTGGCCTTGAGCTCGAAGGGCGGGCGACGATCGACGGGGAATGGGCCGGGCGTGTCACCGGGCTCGGCGATCAGCATGTCGAAATTGCCATGATGCGCACGCCGGATGGCCACAGCAGGCTCGAGCTTTCCCGTTTCCTCGCGCCACCGGTCGTCGCCGATCACCGGACTGCCCCGGTCAATGCGCTTGGCTACCTCCGCGTCATGTTCGCGGTCGACGACGTCGACGAGACGGTTGAGCGGCTCCGCAAACGCGGCGCGCAGTTGGTCGGCGAAGTGGTCCAGTATAAGGACGCCTATCGGCTTTGCTATATCCGCGGTCCCGAGGGGCTGCTCATCGGGCTCGCCCAAGAACTTTAGCCACTGCAGGACAAGTTTTCGCCAGGCACGGCGCGATCATCGGCCAGGCCCATCGCTCGCAGCTATGGCGGCCTCATGTGATCCCAGGCGAAGAAGGGCCAGGAGCGGAAGCGCCCGGCCCTGCCTACCCTTTAACTATAGGGCGAATAGCACTGGCGGCGCGGGCCGCCATAGGGCTGATAGGTATTGTCGTAGGCCCGGTATGAGCGGTAGCGGTCGTAGCACCACTGCACATGGCGGCTGCCATAGACGGGGGCAGGACGCGTGTAGCGCGGCGGCTGGGCGATCGCTCCACCGATAATCACTCCGGTGCCGAAGGCTGCCATCGGATACCACCAGCCATTGTAGTAGCGATAGCCAGGGCGGCGGTAGTTATAACCGCGGTAGCCGTTGTAGTAGTAATAGCCGCCACGACGCTCCATGCCCGGTCGGCGATACTGGACGTTCTGTGCATCGCTCTGCCGCTCAAGGCGCGGCGGTGTCGGCGTGAAGGCCTGCGACGGGGCGGCCGACGTCGCCAGCACAGCCACCGCAACGGCCACGGAAAACCACCGGCTCATCCCGGAATTGAGAACGTTCTTCATAAAATCCCTCCATCACCGAACGCATTTTGCGCGGCCCGGTTTCGGGTTGCCGCGGCATTTCAACCTTTCCATGATTTCACCCGGACCGAGGCCGATACGGGGATGTCCCTCAGCCGGGAAATCCGAAATCGACCGATAACGCGTAAGTCACCGGTTTTGTTCCATCTTCCGCCTCCTGCGGGATCAGGTGGCGGGGCCAGCACCCGTTGCTGCAGCAAGGCATTGCCGCATCGTCGACCAACGCCTTCCCGGCTGATCGTCAGATCGCGAACATGAAAGCAATTGCTTATATACAGCCACAGGTCGGTATACATTCGCGCGTCGCTCCCGCACAGTCCGCTCGGGGGCTGGGATTTACGATGCGTTAACGATACTGTCGGCAATCTCAGAGAATGGCAAAGCGGTGTATCTCCACGACAGGGATGATTCTGCGCCTCGCGACCTTCATCGGTCTGGCTTTCGCGGCGGCGATCGCACGCGCCGGTGAACTGGAACCCTGGAAGACCAAGTCGAATGCCATCATCGTCGACGCCTATGAGATGAACAGCATCGACTGGGAAACGATGCTTGGCGACAAGCGCGTTTCCGGTTTCATCGCCAAAGCCTCCGACGGCCTGCCCGAAAGCTTCTCCTGCACCGGCGACCACAACGGCGACACCTTCAACCACTGCAAGACCATGTGGCGCAAATACGCCGTCAGCCGCGAGCTCTACCAGACCCGCCGGATGATTGCCCGTTCGCACGGGCTGCTGTGGGGTGCCTACCATCTTGCCCGCCCGGGCAATCCCGTCGACCAGGCGAACCATTTCCTCGATTACGCCGATCCGCGCGACGACGAGCTGATGGTGCTCGATCTCGAGGGCATCGATCCGGACAAGTACATGTCGCTGGAGGACGCCGCCATCTTCGCCGGGCACATCAAGACCCGGACCGGGCGCTACCCGATCCTCTATACCAACCACATCACCGCCAAATACATCGCCGCGCACCGGGCCAAACACCGGCTGCTGTCGCGCCTGCCGCTCTGGTACGCCCGTTACAAACCGGATATCCGCCAGGTTTTCCCGATGGGCAACTGGGACAGTTACGCGCTGTGGCAGTTCTCCTCGGGCATCAACTGCGGCAAGCGCCGCTGCCCCTACCGCGTGCCGGGAACGCTTGACGACATCGACGTGAATGTGGCGGCAATGTCGCCGCTGGCGCTGAAAGCGATCTGGGCACAGGGCGTCTTGCTGCCGGAAAAGCCACTGCCACTGATGCTCGTCGCCCAAGCCGAGCGAGGAACGGGCATGCTGGCGGTGGCAAGGGCGACTGCGATGTTTACCGAGCCGCTGCTCGTGAGCCGCGCTGACGCTACGAGTGGCGCCGGCAGCGGTGTCGACATGCTGGTGACCGGCTCGATCGATTTCGCCCGCCAGGAACATGCCCTGCAGGTGGCGATCGCCGGCAATGATGCCGCCCAGGGCGCCTGCTCCAAGACGGGGGCCGGCACCGACGCCCCGGCAAGCATGTCCGCCAATCCGATCCCCTGCAACGCGCCCTAAAGCCTGTCGCGTGAAAAGCATTCACGCGACAGGCATTAAGCGCTTGTTGTTATGCATGTCGTTGTCGCAAAACCGCTGTACACTTTTTCACGATATGCGTCAGCGCCTTCAGGCTTCGATCTGGACATCGCCAAGCGGTCGCGAGCAGCAGGCAAGGATGTAGCCCTCATCGATCTCGTCGTCCAGAATGCCGCCATTGTGGCTCATATCCACCTCGCCTGAGACCTTCATCACCCGGCAGGTGCCGCAGATGCCGCCTTCGCAGGCAGCGCCGATGCGCACGCCGTTGGCGCGCGCCGCCTGCAGGATCGTCTGGCCGGGCTTGGCCTCGATCTCCTTGCCGCTCATGGTGAAGGCGATCTTGGCGGCCTGGACCTCGCCCTCGTCGGCGGCGCCGGCGCGCACGGCAATCTCTTCCGCGGCGGGTGCCGCCGCCGGCTGGAAGCTCTCCTCGTGGTAGCGGCCCATGTCGAAACCGGCCGATTTCAGCATCTCGCGCACGCCGCGCATGAACGGTTCGGGGCCGCAGCAGAAAACGGTGCGGTCCATGAAATCGGGCGCAAGCAGCGGCAGCTTGGCGCCATCAATGCGGCCGCGAAGCCCGTGCCAGCCGTGGCGTGCCTCATGTCCCTCGACGATGAAGCCGAGGTTCAGCCCGGACATCTGCGTCGCCAGAACCTCCAGCTCCGAGCGGAACAGCAGATCGTCCGGCCGACGCGCGCAGGAGATGAAGGTCACATCCGTTTCCGGCACGCAGTCCGCCATCCAGCGCGTCATCGACATCATCGGCGTGATGCCGGAGCCGGCCGAGATGAACAGGTACTTGTCGCCGGGATGGCGGACGAAACTGAAATCGCCGAGCGGGCCAAAGGCGCGGAGTTTCATTCCGGGCTTCAGGTGCTCGAACATCCAGCGGGTGCCGATGCTGTCTGACTGCGCCTTGACGGTCACGGCGATCGACAGCGGCCGCGAGGGCGTCGACGACAGGGTGTAGGTGCGCATCACTGGCTCGTCGGCGACGGGCAGTTCGAGGGTCACGAATTGCCCGGGCAGATAGCGAAACCAGGCGGGCTTTTCGGCCCGGAAGGTGAAGGTCATGACATCGGCGGTCTCGACGACCGCGGATGTGCATTCGAGCATCTGCTGCCGGTCGATCCAGACATGCAGCGCGTCGAAATGGTGAAACGAAGAGGCCATCTGCATGTCAGGCGACCCTTGAAAGCGGAGCCGCGTCGCCGGCAAGGCGCTGCTCCATGAACTTGCAGTACCACTCGACGAACTGCATCACGCCACCCTCGTGCTCGGGCGAATAGGGACCGGGCTCATAGGCCGGTGAGCGGATGCCGAAGGCATTTTCCTCGACGATCTGACGGTCCTGGTCGTTGGTCTCGGTCCAGACATGCGTCAGTTCTTCTAGATTGTAGTCGACGCCTTCGACCGCATCCTTGTTGACGAGCCACTTCGTCGTCACCTGCGTCAGTTCGGGCCCGAGCGGCAGCACCCGGAAGGTGATGGCGTGGTCGGCGAGCACATGGTTCCAGGTGGTGGGATAGTGGAACATCAAGAGCGTGCCGATCTGGCTCTGGGAGACGTCGGCGGACAGGGCCCGCCTGACGGCGCGGGCGCCCGACATGGTGTAGCTTTCGGCATTGTCGACAAGCGGCATGCGGGCGGCGCGGAACTGACCGGTCGGCGACATCTTAAATTCGCTCGGCAGGCCCTCGGCCTCGCACTTCGCCCAATGTTCGGCGATCACAGGATCATCCTTGGCGCCCTGCACCCCGGTCGCCGTCGGCGCCTCAGGATAGGTGCGGCAGAGTTCCGGATGATTGGCGGCGCAATGGTAGCATTCGCGGTTGTTTTCCCAGACGAGCTTCCAGTTGCCCTTCTCGATGATGGTGCTTTCGAACGCGACCTTGGTTTCGCCGAGCCGATGCGGCGCGAGATAGGGCAAGGCCATGTCGCGGAACGCCGTGAAATCCATCGGCTTTTCCGACAGGTTGATGAAGATGTAGCCGCCGACCGTTTCGCAATGGATCGGCTTCAGACTGTGGGCGGCCTTGTCGAAATCCTCTCCCATCTGCCGGGCGAAGAGCAGCGAGCCATCGAGTTCGTAGGTCCACTGGTGATAGGGACAGACAAGCTTTGCCGACGAGCCTTTCGCCTGCGTGCAGACGCGCGAGCCGCGGTGGCGGCAGGAATTGTGCAGCGCCCGGATGGCGCCCTGGCGGTCGCGGGTGATGACAACGGGGTAGTCGCCGACCTGGACGGTGAAGTAATTGCCGGCCCGCGGGATCTCGCAGTCATGGCCGATGAACAGCCAATCCTTGTACCAGATGTTTTCCAGATCCTGCCTGTAGTAGTCGGGATCGATGTAAAAGGCCCGGTCGAGGCTGTAGCCGTCCCGCCTGCCCTTCAGCTTTCGAAGCATATCGTTTCTGGTGTCCATGTCCTGTCCTCATGCGCCATGTTTCGGAGAGGCAGGACAGGAACCCGCACGGGCGCACACCCATGCGTTTGAGGCTCCGATCCGGCTGCCCGCCGCAACCCGTTACGGTTATGTCCGTCAAGGCTGGTTTCCGGGCTCAGGAGCCGTCCTTTCGGACCTGCCCGGCGCCTTCCCGGACGAACCGTCCAGTGGCCTTTGCCGAGGCTTTCGCTCCACCACCGTTGCGGGGGCAGCGCCGGGATTTGACCGGCTTCCCAATTCTCCATCTTCCCTTCGAAGACGGCACCTTGAGTAAGGATATGTAATCGCGGAAGTCGCCTTGGCAGCTGCCCGATAGCGACATCCAATTCCAGAATGACGACACGGAAAAAACCGCCACAAAAGGCCACCGTCTTAGAATTTTTACATTGCAAACATATAGATAGATCACATCTTGGGCATTTGCCGACTTTTGCGGCGCGGTCGGCGCAGATGCGGGAGGGTTTCGCCCGTTTGCGACATCGCGTCAGATAGAGAACGCTAATGATGCAGCCAGGGGGAAATCATTCATTAACCATGAGCCGCTAGCCTAGCCGGCGGACGAGAGAGGTCCTGCAGGCAGGCAGATGGCGCGCTGACGATCATGGCAAAGTTGAGATACTACGACGCGGCAGCCGAAAAGCTGCCGACAATCCCGCCGAAGGTGGCGGTTCATACCGAATTCCTGCGCACGGGCCGGATCAACCGCAGGCAATGGTTGCCGAGCGAACGCAGGTATTTGAGCTATGAGGAAGTCGCAGACAGGACGGGCAAGAAGCTCAGCACCGCCGGCGACACGACCCATAAGCGGATCAACGGGTTCCACACCTCGATCCAGTTCCCGAAGATGATCTTCCACCGCACTCTCGTCGGCCGGCCGCATCTCGGCTACTGTCACGTGACGGCGGCGCGTACGCCGGTTACTCCCTCCAAGGACATCACCTGGTCCTTCTACTTCGCCAACTTCTTCTGCAACCTGGGCGACGAGACGCATTTTTTCGAGAGTATCCAGCCCGGCTATTCACGCATGTACTTCGCCGTCGCCATCGAACCGGGCGCCGAAGCCGGGCAAATGGTCATCAACCGCAACTTTCGTGACAACGGGCTGCTGTTTCGCACGGATGATCCCAAGGTCGCGCTGAAAAACGTACTGATGCTTGGCGCCAAGGATGACGCGTTGCGTCGCATCATTCGCAGCCTCTGAGCCGAACCGGTTCCTTCAAAGAAAATCGTTCTGTTTTTCCGGTGCGTCCGTTAAGGAAGCGTCGGAAAGGAAACGGCATGGCTGAGATCATCGACACGGATAGAGAACCGGACCGCGCGATCGCGCGCGCCTGCGCCGTTCTTGCCGAAGGCGAGCCGGTCGCGATTCCGACCGAGACCGTCTACGGCCTTGCCGCCGATGCTACCAATCCCGATGCGATCAGTCGCATCTACGAGATGAAGGGGCGCCCGCGCTTCAATCCGCTGATCGCGCATGTTTCCGACATGGCGATGGCCGAAGCCCATGTGCATTTCGATCCGATTTCGAGGCAGCTGGCCGAAGCCTTCTGGCCCGGCCCGCTGACGCTGATCCTTCGGCAGCGCGCCGACAGCACGGTTCATGCGCTGGCGTCCGCCGGCCTCGACACGCTCGGCATCCGCATGCCCGACGGTTTCTCGCGCCGGGTAATCGCTCACTTCGGGCGACCACTGGCCGCGCCCAGTGCCAATACGTCGGGCAAAATCAGCCCGACCAGTGCGGTCCATGTGGAAGCCGATCTCGGCGACAAACTGAAGCTGATCCTCGACGCCGGCCAGGCCCAAATCGGCCTTGAGTCGACGATCATCAAGGTCGACGGCGACGAGATCCGGTTGCTTCGGCCGGGTGGCCTCGATGCCGCCGAGATCGAACGCCTGCTTGGCCGTCCGGTGACCCGGCCGGAGACGGCGGGAGCGACGATCGAGGCGCCGGGCATGCTCGCCTCGCACTACGCGCCCGGCGCTGCCGTCCGGCTCGATGCCGCCGAGGTGCATGCCGGCGAAGCCTTGATCCGTTTCGGCGGCAATCGGATCGCCGGCGAAGAGCAGGCGGCCGTCGTTCTCGATCTCAGCCCGACTGGCAATCTGCGCGAAGCCGCCGCCAATCTCTTCGACTACATGAAGCGGGCGGATGCCAGCGGCGCAGAGACCATCGCCTTCGGGCCGATCCCTTCGGACGGGTTGGGGGAAGCCATCATCGACCGGTTACAACGGGCGGCGGCACCACGAGGGTAAGATAGTGTGCGGCATCTTCTCCGCACCCACCCTCATCGAACGGCACCAATTGCGGTTATGATCGCCGCCGACCAGGAACCGAGGACCAGATCCTCAGATCGACCGATCCGATAGCGCGCGCAGGCGCAATGCGAAGTGAGGCCCATGACCACCCTTCCCTCTCCCGAACTCATCGCTTCCTTCGCCGAGATCGTCGGCAACACCAACGTGCTGACGGACGAAGCCGACAAGGCGCGCTATCTCGTCGAATCGCGCGGACTTTACCGCGGCACGACGCCGATGGTCCTGCGTCCGGCCAACGTCGACGAGGTCTCGCGCATCATGAAGCTCGCGAGCGCCACCCGCACGGCGATCGTGCCGCAGGGCGGCAACACCGGCCATGTCGCCGGGCAGATCCCGCGGGAGGGCAAGGCAGACATCGTTCTTTCGCTGGAACGGCTGAACCGCATTCGCGACATCGATCCGGTCGGCAATGTCATCGTCGCCGATGCCGGCTGTATCCTCGCCGATATCCAGAAGGCGGCGGACGAGCACAATCGCCTGTTCCCACTGTCGCTCGGCTCGGAAGGTTCAGCCCGCATCGGCGGCAATCTCTCCACCAATGCAGGCGGCACCGCCGTGCTTGCCTATGGCAATATGCGCCAGCTCTGCCTCGGCCTCGAAGTGGTGCTGCCGACCGGCGAAATCTGGGACGGGCTGCGCCGGTTGAAGAAGGACAATACCGGTTACGACCTGCGCGATCTCTTCATCGGTGCCGAGGGCACGCTCGGCGTGATCACCGGCGCCGTGCTCAAGCTTTTCCCGAAGCCGCTCGGGCATCAGGTCGCCTTTGCCGGAGTCGGCAGCGTCGAGCATGCGCTCGCTCTGTTCGAAAAGGCGTCCAGCCTTTGCGGGCCGGCGTTGACCGGCTTCGAGCTGATGCCGCGGCTCGGCGTCGAATTCACCACCAAGCACATCCCCGGCGTTCGTGATCCGATGGAAACGGTCCATCCCTGGTACGCGCTGATCGATATCTCGACGTCCGATAGCGCCGAAAGCGCGGAACGGATGGTGCAGGACCTGCTGGAGCAGGGATATGCGGCCGGCCTCGTCGAGAATGCAGTGATTGCCGCCAACGAGACACAGGCGAAGGCGCTGTGGCACATGCGCGAGAGCATGTCGCCGGCACAAAAGCCCGAGGGCGGCTCGATCAAGCACGATGTTTCCGTGCCCGTCTCCAGCATCCCGGCCTTCATGAAGGAGGCGGATGCCGCCGTCGTGAAAGCGATCCCCGGCGCCCGCATCTGCTCCTTCGGCCACATGGGCGACGGCAACATCCACTACAACATTTCGCAGCCAGTCGGCGCTGACAAGCAGGCCTTCCTCGACCGCTGGCGCGAAATCAACGCCATCGTCCACGGCATCGTGCTTGGGTATAACGGCTCGATCTCCGCCGAGCACGGCATCGGCCAGTTGAAGCGCGACGAGCTCGCCGAGGTCCGGGCGCCGATCGAAATCGAGCTGATGCAACGCATCAAGCACGCGTTCGATCCCGCAGGCATCATGAACCCCGATAAAGTGCTGCGCGCCGACGGTTGACGACGCGCCGTTTCGCGCGGCGCGCGGCGATGCAGCAACAGGCTTGGGCTGACCGTCAGACGGCGTGCGTCAGCGGCCGCCTGCGCGCAATTGCGAGAGCGACAGCAAGGTCTCGGCACTGACGCCAGCGCTGCCGCCGCCAGTCAGAATCGCGAGACCGGGCGATACATCCTGGTTGTTCTCGACGTCGTAGAGCGCCGTGAAGCGTTGCAGAAGCTTCTCAAGCTGACCCGGCTGCTGCAGTTCCTTGATGTTGACGGTGCGCTCGATAAAGGCCGCCTGGGCCTCGATCTTGGCGTTCTGCAAGCCCTCCGGCATGCTGTAGGCGGTCTTGATGACCTCGAACAGGGCGCGATCGGCCAGGATGTCGTAGGCCGTGTTGATGTCCGAGGCCTTGCGCTTGAAATAGAGCGCCAGGCGAATGCCGCCGTTATCGGCGCCCTCCTTCTCTTCGAGCGACTGATTGAGGAAGAGATCAACGGTGGTGACGAGACCGCGGCGGGTCTGGATCTGCCCTGCCTCGCCCCTGACGATCTTGCCGTCCTTGTCGAAGTTGAAGGACGAGACGATCTCGCGATACTTCAGCCCATTCGGGTCGGTGTTGATGAAGCTCTTCGGATCTTCGAGATCCGACGTAAACATACTCCTGAGATAGTCGGACTTGACCGTCTCCGGATCGATACCTGCGCCGACGAGAACCATGTCGACCAGCCGGCGGTTCTTGAGGAAGGCATCCAGCGTTTCGATCTTCGCGATCTCGGAGGTGTAATATTTGGCTTCTTCCTGGGCCTTTTCCTTCGCGATCTTCTTCTCGTCGTCCGTACCGAAGCGGGACTTGGCGACGATATAGGCCCGCGCCGTATTCATGATGTCGCCGTCGCTCTGGGCGAGTTTTGGTGCGCCGAGAGTCCCGTCCGGATTGAAGTTGAACGCTTTCACGAGCTTGACGTAGCGTTCGTCGCGCAGCGTGTTGACGTAGCTTCTGGGATCGTTGAGATCGCTCGTCAGAATGCGCTTCAGATCACGCTTGCTCAGGCCCTCGTCTTCGAGGCCGAAGGCGCTGAGCGTGAACTTCAGTACGCCATTGTCGGCCAGCAGCTTGTCGACCGACTCCATCGAATTGACCAGCAGCTTGAAGCGCTTGACCAAGGCTTCGTCTTCGGCATCGCCCTTGTCATTGTAGCGGACCATGTAGCCGTCGGACGTCTTCTTCAACTGATCGGCGTCCTGCGCCGTCTTGCCGGGCTGCAGCGTGCCGTCGGGCCGGAAGTTGAAGGCTTTGTGCATTTCCTTAAAGGCGGCATTGTACTCGCCGCCCTGCGTGTTGACGTAGCTGTTCGGGTCGTTGATGTCGCTGGTGAGGATGTTTTCGATCGTCGACGGCACTGTCGTCGACGCTTTGAGGCCGAAGGCCGTGACGAGGTAGTTGAACAGCCGGCTGTCGCTGGTCAGCTCGGAGATGCTGGTGACGCCGGCGATCTTGCCTTCGTAATATTCCTTGTTCAGCAGTGCCCCGGCGCCGGTCAGGCGCGCGCCGCCGAGCGGCGTTTCGCCCGGTTTCTTGAAGACGTAGATGTTGTTGAGTTCCGTCTTCTTTGCGTCGCTTATCGCCTTTTCGCCGGCCGGAACGCTGCCATCAGCGTTGAAGTTAAAGGTTTCCGCCAACTTGATGTAGGTTTCGAGATTGCGGATGCGCCCGTTCAGCGTGTTCAATTCCTCGCCGAGCGATGCGAGCAGCGCGGGCGCCTGATCGCGTGGCGGAAGCTTGGCATCGAGATCGGCGACGATCGCGTTGTGCTCGTCGATCTTGGCCTGAATCGCCGGCTTGTCGGCAGCGGGCGCCTCCGCAAGTTCGGACGTCAGCCTGTTAATCTCCCCGAGGGACTTGAGCCGCGTCTGAAGGTCAGTCTGCAGCTTGAGCGCTTCTTCCCGCCTCGTCACAGCGGCCGTGCGGCTTGCGGTCAGAGCGGCAGGGTCGCTGGTCAGCGCGTCGCGGACCTCGGTGTAGTTGAACGTCTTCGGGTCAATATCGAAGACGGTGAAGGCAAACGAACGCAGTCGTTCGTTGCCGAGGAACTTGTCGACATCGGTGACGAGATCCATGGCCGCGCCAAAATAGGCCATCTCGCCGCGCATGGCCGTGTCGAGGCTGGCGATCCGCTCGTTGTAGAGACCGATCAGCGCATCCTGCTGTGCGTTGGTTTGAGCCACCGGCTTCGACGAGCTGAAGCTGAAGGCCTGCGCGAAGTTGCGGTAGCGTTCATCGGTGAGACGGTTGGCAAAGCTGCTTTCGTCCGAAAGATCGCTTTCCAGCACCTTGCGCATGAAGGCCTTGGCATAGGTCATGTCCTCCAGGCCATGCGCTTTCATCGCGTATGAGTAGAGTCGATAGTCGTTCAGAAACTCCTCGACAGTTTTCACGCTGCCGATGTTCTCTTTATAATACTCCGCTTCGCGCGCGATCTGCGGCTGCTGGGCAATGCGGTTGAGGCTGCTCCTCATGTCCCGCGTGATGCGACTGTAGTCGAGATAGGTCGATACCATGCCCTGGCGCCTTGTCGGTTACCCATGGGGACAGGCTGGACCCGAGCCCCGAAACAGAATTCTGACGCGTCATGATTGCAGGACTGGCTTGCGTGTGGCTTTTCCCGGCAGTTCGAACGACGGCAAAGGTGCGCCTGATCGGAACGAATGCGGCCGCGCTGTTGACGAAACGGAAACCCTGACCGGTCGGCTTTTGCTAACCATCGAGAAACGCAAAGTTTTCTTAACCGCGAATTTTAAGTCGTTCGGAAAGGGCGCCGCCTATTCTCCCGCTCATAGAGGACGAAAAGTCCCGACGAGAAGACCGGAAACCGGCTCTCAAGGAAAAACAAGGGCGATTGAAATGCGCAACACACTCTCTCAACCCGCATGGGTCGAAAACACGCTCCGTCTTGATCCGCAGCGCTTTCCACAGCAGGCGAGCTACGCCTTGCGCGGTCACACCGGTAATGTCACGATCAGCCTGGACGAGCGTGGCGCAGTTCTGCGCAAGGTGCTACCATCGAGCGGCCTGCCGCTTTCGATCGCACTGCCGGCGCGCGCATTCAAGGGGGTCGCGGCTCGCGCGATCGATCACGGCGACGGAGACGTTACAGTGACGCTGGAACTTCATCACGACGACCCGGACCTCTGTGTCCCGCTGCTCGTCGCACACGACCTGTCCGACATCGCAGCCGACTGGCGCGCCTGGGCAGAAGCTTATCGCATTCCGATGCTCATGGTCGAAGCGGATGGCGTGGCAAGGCCGCTCGAAGAGCACCTTGGCGACGTGCGCACCGCGCCCGTCAAGCCGCGCCGCCGCCACTCCTTCTTCGCAGAGCGCCGCCCGCGCTTCCTCGTGCGCCGCTCCACCGGCACGCTTGGCGTACACATGAAGATCGACGGGCGCGAGATCATCGCCCGCAGCTGATTGAAGAGCCTACCTCCAGCGCGACAGCCGGCCGTTCCCTGCGGCCGGCTGTCGCGTTTGGCGAGGTCAGATCTGTCGGGACATTTTCTTCGTGCACGCATGCACTGGGGTCGTCGCCGCCTCCCCCGACGATTTACCGAATGTTCCCCCGGAAACAGTTGCGTCGCCTTCTTCGTGCCATATGGGCTGCATAGCCAAGACCACGAAAGAAGGAGAAACCCGATGCGCAAGCACATCGCCTCAGTCGTTGCCGCCGTCCTGTCCAGCTTCCGTGCGCGTCACGAGGCGAGGAAGCGCAAGGCCGCCCGCGACATCAGCTGGGCCTGAGATTTTTGCGGCCCGCAACAGGCAGGCCGACCATGGGGCAATGAAGACGATCCTCCGCCGCAACGGAGGATTTTTCATATCAGGCGCAGGAGAAGCGCCAGCACCAGCCCGGCGAAGATGATCAGACCGACGATGCTGTTGAACTTGAACAGCGCCAGGCACTGTGCAGGATCATGGATGTTCAGGACGAGGATCTGATAGGTCAGCATCGCTGCTGCGATCAGGAGGCCGACATAGGCGACGGCACCGGCGCCGGCTGCAACGAACGACAGAAGGACGAGCAGCGTCGCGATGCCATAAAGGCCGATCAGCCAGGGGCGCGGGTTTTCACCGAAACGCCGCGCCGTCGAGCGCACGCCGATCAGTTCATCGTCCTCCTTGTCCTGGTAAGCGTAGATCGTGTCGTAACCGATCGTCCAGGCGATGGCCGCGCCGTAAAGCAGAACGGCGGCAACCGACAAAGTGCCGAATTCGGTCGCCCAGCCCATCAGCGCGCCCCAGGAAAACGCCAATCCCAGAAAGAACTGCGGCCAGTCGGTAAACCGCTTGGCGAAGGGATAGATCGCGACGATCGCCAGGGACAGAATGCCGAGCACGATCGAGAAGGTGTTGAACTGCAGCAGCACGACAAGGCCGACAAGTGCCTGCAGCACCGTGAACACCTTGGCCTGAAGGCGCGAGACGCGCCCCGACGGCAGCGGCCGCGAGCGGGTACGGGCAACCTCCATGTCGATGTCGTGATCGACGATATCGTTGTAGGTGCAGCCAGCACCACGCATGGCGATGGCGCCGACAGTGAACAGGAAGCAATGGAACAGGAAGCGGCCGAAGGAGAATTGACCGGCACTCGCCGACACACCCGACGCCAGGGCCACGGACCAGAGGCAAGGCAGCAGCAGCAATTGCCAGCCGATCGGACGGTCCCAGCGGGCAAGCTGCGCATAGGGCCAGAGCGCACGCGGCAGCACGCGATAGACCCAGTTGTTGGACGGCGCGTCCTGAACGCGGCCGGAATCGGCAGAGATTGTGTTCATATCCCTGTTTGACGCCGCGGGCCCGGCCGGTCAAGCGGCGAGATCGCCGCCGACCACGGGAGGAAACGCCTGATCAGGGAAGCGTGAAGTCGAAGCGGTAGGTGGCCGACAGACCGACGAGAACCTGGTTGCGGCTGCCGCGTTCGCGAACGAGGCTGGAATCGGCCGCCGGGCCAAGCAGGCGCTTGTATTCGGCATAGGCGCTCGTCTCGAGCTTTTCGGTTGCCTGCCAAGTGATCGCAGCACCGATACCGGCCGAGCCGACGCCGCCATGCGGGGTATAGTTGCTGAGACCGGAGGCCGTCGCCTCGCGATCATTCACGCCGTAATAGGCCGTGTAGTAGCCGCTGCTGGCTGCCGACAGGCGCGGGCCGCCGGAAATGCGGACATTGCTGCTAACATCGGCAAAGGCGTCCGCCGCGACATCGGCAACGACGCCGTGGTGACTGCGGATACCCTGGCGGACTTCGGCGCGCACACGCAGCCAGTCGGTCGGGTAGACCTCGGCAAAGCCGCCGGCTTCACCGCCGAACTTGACCGGATCAAGTCCCTTGAGGTCGCTGGACGTGCCGGCATCGCGTTCGAAAATCAGCTTTCCGACGAGACCGGCGCGGAAGCTGCCCTGGTCGACCAGCGCATAGGACATGTTGTCGTTGCGCGAGGAGAAGCGGACCGTGCTGCCGGCCTTGCCGAGCGAGATCAGCGGGGCCGCCTGGAACATGCGCTTGGAAGCGCCTTCGTATTTCGGGCCGTAAAAGCCGGTGGCGCCGACCTTCAGGTACCAGTCACCGGACCAGAAATGTTGGCCGTCACCGGCGGAGGCGGCATTTGCCGACAGCAAAAGGGTTCCAGAAAGGAAAACAAGAGAACGGATACGCAAGAAACAACTCCGGAAGATTCATTCGCCGGGGCGAAATTGGCCGTGCCGTCGGGCCGAAGGAGGGAGTGGGCAGGAACGGCACAGGGCGAGTTATTGGCCCTTGTTCCTACGATTCCGTTAACCAGGTCAATTCAGCTTTCGTTTCCCATGAGCGCCGTAGCTGCCCGCGGTCACTGGCCGAGATAGGTCTTCAGATAGACGCTCGGCGGGCTGCCGAGCATGCGGCGGAACATCGTCGTAAAGGCCGCGACGTTCTCATAACCGGCATCGAGCGCCACATTGATGATCGGCTCGCCGTCGGCCAGAAGCGGCAGCGAGGCGAAGATGCAGGCCTGCTGGCGCCAGGTGACGAAGCTGACGCCCGTCTCGTTGCGAAACAGCCGCGTGAACGAGCGGCGGCTGAGACCCAGCCTGTCGGCCCACTGGTCGATGCTTGCGGCCGCCGACGGCGCCTGCAGGAATTGCCGGCAGAGCGCCGCAAGCTTTTCGTCGCGCGGGAACGGCAGGCCGAGTGGGCGCTCCTGCAGCCGGCCGATTTCCTCCAAAAGCAGATCAGTCACCAGTTGTTCGCGCCGCTCCGACATCGCCTCGTTCTCTACGCTGACGAGCGCATCGACGAGGCTGCCGGCCAGCGGGTTGATTTCCATGACCATCGGCCGCTCGGCGCGCAAAAGGTCCGGCGCGAAATAGATCGAGTGCATGCGCACGTCGCTGATCATCTCGGCCGAATGCTCCACGCCCGCCGGGATCAACAAAGCGTGGCGGGCGGTGGATGGTGCCGCCCGGCCAGCGGGTTGATTTCCATGACCATCGGCCGCTCGGCGCGCAAAAGGTCCGGCGCGAAATAGATCGAGTGCATGCGCACGTCGCTGATCATCTCGGCCGAATGCTCCACGCCCGCCGGGATCAACAAAGCGTGGCCGGGCGGCACCATCCACCGCCCGCGCTCGGTGCGCATCAGCACGACGCCGCCGCGCGCCCACCACAGCTGGGTCCGGGTGTGTTTGTGAAAAGGCACGAGGAGGCCGGCATTGTAATCCCGTCCGAGCGCGAGCACCGGGGCGTTTCCCGTCTCGACCCAGTCGAGGTTCCGGAAGTGATCGTCATCGGGAAGCTGCGGCAGCGGATATCGGCGGATCGGCATTTGGCCCACTCACGAAAGAAATCGACCAGATCACAAAAGCAGGCCAACCGCAACCTCAGTAGAGATAGGCCACGCCGCACACAACCTTCGAGACGGCAAGGAATCACCCATGTCTACCGTGACTTCAACTTCCGGGATCTCCCCGGAGAAGACGGCTTTCTCCGTCATCCTGGCAGTCAGCTTCTGCCATATGCTGAACGACATCATGCAGTCGCTGCTGACGGCACTCTATCCGCTGCTGAAGGCGAACTACTCGCTCGACTTCGTGCAGATCGGCCTCCTGACCTTTACCTTCCAGCTGACGGCATCGATGCTGCAGCCGGCCGTCGGCATCATCACCGACCGCTGGGCCCTGCCCTATTCCCTGCCGCTTGCCATGCTGTCGACCTGCAGCGGCCTGATCCTGCTCGCAAATGCGCATGATTTCTGGGTCCTTCTGGTTGCTGCCAGCCTGATCGGCGTCGGCTCGGCGATCTTCCATCCGGAGTCCTCCCGCATCGCGCGCCTCGCCTCCGGCGGCCGCCATGGCCTGGCGCAGTCGCTGTTCCAGGTGGGCGGCAATGCCGGCAGCGCCATGGGTCCGCTGCTCGCCGCCTTCATCGTCATCCCCTTCGGCCAGGGCAGCCTCAGCTGGTTCTCGATCGTCGCGATCATCGGCTTCTTCGTGCTCTCCTGGGTCAGCACCTGGTATGTCCGCCATCGCCGCACGACCATGAGCCGCGCTGCGCCGAGCCGGGCACTGCCTCTGCCGAAGGGCCGGGTGATGTGGGCTGTTGCCGTGCTCGTGCTTTTGACGGCCACCAAGAACGTCTACATGGCGAGCATCTCCAGCTACTTCACCTTCTTCGTCATCGAGAAATTCGGTATCGACGTACAGCAGGCGCAGTTGATGCTGTTCCTGTTCCTGGGCGCTGCCGCAGCCGGGACCTTCCTCGGCGGCCCGATCGGCGACCGCTACGGCGCCCGCTTCGTCATCTGGTTCTCGATCCTCGGCGTCATCCCCTTCGCGCTGATGCTGCCCTATGCGAACCTCTTCTGGACCGGCGTGCTCTCCGTCATCATCGGCCTGATCTTCTCCTCGGCCTTCTCGGCGATCGTCGTCTTCGCCCAGGAGCTGGTTCCCGGTCGCGTCGGACTGATTGCCGGCGTCTTCTTCGGGTTCGCCTTCGGTTTCGGCGGTATGGGCGCTGCCGTACTCGGCATCTTCGCCGACCGGCAGGGCATCGAGTTCGTCTACACGATCTGCTCCTATCTGCCGCTGCTCGGCATCCTGACGATCCTCCTGCCGAAGATCCCGACGCGATAGCCGCCCCGGCAGAAAAAACAGAAAATCGGACCGGGCGCCGCCATGCGGCGCCCGGTTTTCGTCTGCGCGGCCAACGGCACGCGGCACCCCGGCCACTCGTCGCAGCCCTACGTAATCATTCATCAATTTTTGCGCGCTACGGTCGTCTGACGGGCTTGGGCAGGGGTACACAATGCAGGGGCGAACGGCGATTCCGGCCTTACTGGCGACGTTGCTCTTTGCAACGGCGGCACCGGCCGAGACCCTGAACCTGCTCATCTGGGAATCCTATATCGACCAGAAGATCCTCGACCGCTGGTCGTCGATTACAGGCGTGTCAGTGCACCAGGTCTATTACGACAGCGGCGATACCCGCGACGAGGTGCTGGCCGATCCGAACAGCCGCGTCGACCTGGTGGTGACCGGCGAAAACAGCGCCGCCCTCTTCGGTCGCAAGGGCGTTCTCGAAAAAATCGACGAGACCAACGTCGCCTCGCTCAGAGACTATGACGAGAGCTGGCGCAAGCGCTGCTCCGGCCGGGGCCTGCCCTATCTCTGGGGCACGATGGGCATTCTCTACCGTTCCGACGTCTTAGCCGAAGCGCCGACCTCCTGGCAGGATCTGATGCGCCCTGCCGCTGCGCTTGCCAAGCATGTGGCCATGTACGACGACCACAACGAGGCCTTCGTCGCCCCGTTGATACTGCTCGGCCAATCGATCAATACCAACGACAGCAGCACGCTGAAGGCCGCCTTTACGCTGATGAAGGAACAGGCCCCTTCGGTGCTCACCTACGAATACATCATCAGCGCGATCCAGAACCCTGCAGTCAGCAAGGACATCTACATGGCGCTCGGCTACAGCGGCGACCAGCACGTGCTGAACGCCAAGGCCGGCACCCCTGGCGTGTGGCGTTATGCGGTTCCGAAGGAAGGCACACTCTCCTGGCTCGACTGCATGTCCGTCGTTGCCAATTCGCAAAACAAGGATCGGGCGCTGGCGCTGCTCGACTATCTCGGTTCGCCGGGAAGTGCCGCCGCCAACGCGCTGGCGCTCAACATGCCGACGGCAAGCCGGGCGGCCCACGCACTCCTGCCGGAAGAGGTTCGCTCCGACCCGGCGATCTACCCCTCGCCCGACATTCTGGCCAAGAGCCAGTATCAACAGGAACTGTCCACAGAGTCGGTGCAACTGCGCCGGCGTATCATCAGCACATTGGCGAATTTCCAGTGAACCTCGGCAAACGCGCGCTCATCCTGATCTTTCCCGTGGTGCTTGCCGGCTATCTGCTGGCGGCGGTCTCGGTCCACGTCACGCAGAGCCGCTCCATCCGCGCGCTCGAGCATGCCAAGCTGTCGCAGCGCCTTGAACATGCGGCCGCCGTCTTCCAGAACGAGATCGGCCGCAGCAAGGGCTTTCTCAATGCGCTGCTGAACGGCAATTCGCTGCGCCAGTACGTTTCCGAAACCGATGCGAGCTACAGGGCCAATGCGCTCGGCGTCCGGCTGCAGGAGAGCGTCAAATCGCTGCTCGACGATCCGACGGGCTATGTTTCGCTCGCGCTTCTGAGCTCGGAACTCAAGTCCGAATACTATTTTGAAAACAGCTGGGATCCGTTCGCCGAAATCGACGAGGCGCAGCTCAACCTTGCCCGCCGGCTGATCCGCGAAGACAAGCTCGCTGACTGGACCTATCTCTACGAAGCGGGCCAGAGACCGCGCATCGTCTATTCCTTCTTCCTCGACCCCATTGCCTTTACCCGGCCGTTGCCGAGCAAGAAATCGAACGCCCTGCTCGTCCAGGTCGCGATCCAGCCCGACCGCTTCCTCGACATGCAGCAGGCGCTGAAGAAGGAATACGGATCCGACATCGTTCTGCAGCCCTGGCCGCAGGCCATCACCGACGACCTTTCGGCAAGCGTGCATCTCGGACCTTCGCTCTATGCGACGCTCACCGTTTCGAGCGAGCATTTCGACGCGCTGATGGCGCGGCAGAAAATCCTGCTGGCGCTCGGCGCCGTCGCCATGAGCCTGTTCTCGATCTGGTTGATCATCATGTTGATCCGCCGCTTCATCACCGATCCGATCGCCACTCTCGACGCCAATGTGATGGCCGTGATGGTGGGTGCGCGCGACGAAATCCGCGATATGGAAGAAAAGGGCGAGATCGGCCGCCTCACGGAAAACATCCGCGAACTGCACCGCCAGTCGGTGCAATCGCTGAAGCTCGTGCAGCGCAGTTCCTGGACCGATACGCTGACCGGGATCAGCAACCGCGGCCACTTCAACGCACTCGCTGCCGGCGTCGTTCGCGAGGCGATCGCGGCCGGCGAGAAGTGCAGCCTGCTGTTCATCGACATCGACAACTTCAAGTTCGTCAACGACAAGCATGGTCACGAGATCGGCGACGAACTCCTGAAAACCTTGGCGGCCCGCATCGCCGAGCGGGTCGACGTGATCACCGAGCGCCGCGGCCAGAAGCCGGCGATCCTCGCCCGCCTTTCGGGCGACGAATTCGCCGTGCTGGTGCGCTCGCGCCCGGGCGACGGAACGGTCCGGGAAATCTCGGGCGCCATCCTCTCGCTGTTCGAGGACGGCTTCGAAGTCTCCGACAAGCGTTATCCGGTGACCGCAAGCATCGGCGCTGCGATCTGCCCGGATGACGCCACCAACCTCACCGAACTGATCGCGAATGCCGATGCGGCAATGTATCAGGCCAAGACCAGCGGCAAGAACCGCTCCGCCCGCTACTCGCGCGCGCTTCACGACAAGCGCACGCGGCTACGCCAGATCCAGGACGAGCTGCGCTCGCTCGATCCGGACGAACAGTTCCACCTCGTCTACATGCCAATGGTCGATACCGAGGGCCGGGTCACCGGCTGCGAGGCGCTGCTGCGCTGGTACTCGCCGGTGCTCGGCAACGTCACGCCGGATGAATTCGTGCCGATCGCCGAAAGCTCGGGGCTCTTCACCAAGATCGACTGGTGGGTGATCAACAAGGCGATGTCCGACTGCGGCCAGTTGAAGGCCCTGTTCGGCCCCGAAACAGTGCTCGCCATCAACATTTCCTCGGCCGAACTACATTCCAAGGCGATCGCCGACCACTTCGCCGACTGCCTGGAACGGCATGGGCTGGAGGCACGCTCGATCGAGATCGAGCTTACCGAAACCTTCGCCGTCAAGTTCAGCGACCAGCTTCGCCGCAACATCGATGCGCTCCGCCAGAACGGCTTCCGGCTTTCGATCGACGATTTCGGCGCCGGCTACACGTCCGTGCAGCAGATCATCGAATACACGGCCGATACCATCAAGCTCGACCGGGCGCTGGTGTCGAACCTCACCGCGTCGCATTCCCTGCCGGTATTGAAGGCGTTGATCGCGCTCTGCCACGCCAAGGACGTCGCGGTCGTCGGCGAAGGCATCGACACGCCGGAGAAACTCTCCATGCTGACGGCTGCCGGCTGCGACCTGTTCCAGGGCTACCTCATCAGCAAGCCGCTGCCGATCGAGGATCTGGCGATCTGGGCGCTGACACGCACCGCGCGTTATGCGCACGACGAAGCGCTGGACGAGCAACAGAGCCGCCAGGCCATCGCCTGAGATGTGGCGATTGCGAGAATCGCCACCCGAACTCCCGTTTTCCCTTGACCTTGCCGCCCTGCCGTCCTAACCGCAGCGCAACATTTTTCGGGATATCGGGGGCTGCAATGAAGGTTCTTCTGATCGGATCGGGTGGGCGCGAACACGCCCTTGCATGGAAGATCGCGCAGTCGCCGAAACTGACGAAGCTTTATGCCGCACCGGGCAATCCCGGCATCGCCGAAGAAGCGGAAATCATCGCCCTCGACACGGACGACCATGCAGCGGTCGCCGACTTCTGCCGCAAGGAAGCGATCGATTTCGTCGTGGTCGGACCTGAGGGTCCACTGGTCGCCGGCATCGCCGACGTGCTGCGCGCAGCCGGCATCGCCGTCTTTGGCCCCTCTGCCGCGGCCGCCCAGCTTGAAGGCTCCAAGGGCTTCACCAAGGATCTCTGCGCCCGCTACGATATTCCGACCGGCGCCTATGGCCGCTTCACCGATGCGGAGAGCGCCAAGATCTATGTGCGTGAACAGGGCGCACCGATCGTCATCAAGGCCGATGGTCTCGCCGCCGGCAAGGGTGTCACCGTCGCCATGACGCTCGACGAGGCGCTCGCCGCCGTCGACGACTGTTTCGCCGGCGCCTTTGGCGCCGCCGGCGCCGAAGTGGTCGTAGAAGCCTACCTCGACGGCGAAGAGGCAAGCTTCTTCTGCCTCTCAGACGGCAAGACGGCGCTGGCGCTCGCGTCGGCCCAGGACCACAAGCGCGTCGGCGACGGCGATACCGGACCGAACACCGGCGGCATGGGCGCCTACTCGCCGGCCCCGGTCATGACGTCAGAGATGATCGAGCGCACGATGAAGGAAATCATCGAGCCGACGATGCGCGGCATGGCGGAAAGCGGCCATCCCTTCTCCGGCGTGTTCTTTGCCGGGCTGATGATCACCGCCAAAGGACCGGAACTCATCGAATACAACGTCCGCTTCGGCGACCCGGAATGCCAGGTGCTGATGATGCGCATGAAGAGCGATCTTCTGCCGCTTCTCTATGCCGCGGCGACCGGCACGCTCGCCGGCATGACTGTGGAATGGCGCGACGAGACGGCGCTGACCGTCGTGATGGCCTCCAAGGGCTATCCGGGCAGCTACGCGAAGAACACCCCGATTGACGCCCTCCCCGCAGCATCCGACACCACCAAGGTGTTCCACGCCGGCACAGCGATGAAGGACGGAGGCCTGGTCGCAACCGGTGGCCGTGTGCTCAACATCACGGCGACAGGGGCAAGTGCCGGCGAGGCCAAGGACAGGGCCTATGCGGCGCTGTCGGCCGTTTCCTGGGACAACGGCTTCTACCGGCACGATATCGGCTGGCGCGCGGTCGCACGCGAGAAGGCCTGACCGGAAACCGGTCAATTCGCGGATCATTCTATTTTTACCAATTCTCCTGACGGGAAAGTAAGGGAGCGCGCATATTCTCGCCGGTAACGATCCGGGAGAAAAACGATGCGCCTGTTGCTGATCACCACCGTCCTTGGGCTTGCTGCTGGCAACGCCGCGGCGTCGTCGATCGAAGCGATCGCCTCCGGCACGACCGACAATGCCAGCGTCTCCACGGTTTCCTGCGCCGATTGCCCGCCGTTGCAGTCGCGGAAGAAGGTCACCTACGTCGTCCCGACGATCGCGGCGGGCGACGAGACGATCGAGCTCAAGAAAATCAACGGCGAGATGAAGATGGTGCGCACGGAGGCCTGGCTCGGCGGGTCGCCGGTGGTGTTCGTCAGCAAGCCGTCCCACGAGATGATCAGGACGGCCGCGGCCGAAACCGACGATGCTGCAACGGTGACCGTCTCGAACATCGCAAACGACCAGAACCCGCAGGCGTCCAGGCCGGAGTTTCTTTCCATCGATCAGACCGCAAAGACCGCCGCGGTGACCCCGATCGGCGCGTCCATGGTGGCTGCGCCCGTGGCCGACGAGAGCTCACAGGATTTTGATCCGTCCACCCTCGAACTTCGGCTAGACTGATCGCCTATCGGGAAAGTTCCCTGCCCCGCTCAGCCGTCCCCTGCATTTAAAGGCTGACGGGCGTATCGCTGTAAGAGCGAGAGATTGCGCCCCTGAGAGAAGCGGGGGCGCAATCTTTTTATTGCGAGCCTTCCAATTCATCGATCCGCGCGACCAGCGCCTCTATCTGTCTGTCAGAATAGACTTCGACGCCGTTGGCGAGGAGCAAGGCGGCCGTTACGCCTTCACCCGGATGGCGCGCGCCGGAAAAGCTCCCGTCATAGACGAAACCCGACCCGCAGGACGGGCTGCCATCGATCAGGAGCGCGAAGCGACAGTCGGCTTGCCTGGCAAGCGAAAGAGCGTTTTCGGCAGCCTGTATGAACCCCTCGGTGACGTCGCCGCCGTCTATCTCCACCACCCTCGCCTTGCCGGCGAGCACGTCCTTGCCGACAGCGCCGGCGGCGATCTCGGCCGGCGGACGCGGCACCGGCATGCCGGCCGACATTTCCGGACAGATGGTCACGAGACGGCCTTCCGCGCGCCAGCGGTCGATCGCCGGGTGCAGGAGCGGCTTCGACTGGCCGTCATAGCGGACGGCATGGCCCATGAGGCAGGCGCTGACGAGAATTTTTGCGGGCATGCCTTTCTCTACTCCGGCGCCATGTCGGTCAGCAAGCGAGATCGTAGTGACCCGGACAAGGGATCAGATCCAGCGTTCGTTTTCCGCGGTGCGTTCGCCACCCTCGTGGCCGGTGTTGAGCGTGCCGCGCGGCTCGATCAAGAGCATCTTCACCTCGCGCTCCGCATAGGGCTTGTGTTCGACGCCCTTCGGCACGACGTACATTTCGCCGGGACCGAGCGTCACAGCCCCATCGCGGAAATCGATGCGCAATGTTCCTTCGAGCACGATGAAGGCCTCGTCGGTATCTTCATGATCGTGCCAGATGAAATCACCTTCGATGCGCACGATCTTGAATTGGTAGTCGTTGAGTTCGGCAAGAACGCGCGGTTGCCACTGATCGCTGAAGAGCGAGAGTTTTTCGGCAAAATTGATCGGCTTGTAGGCCTTTGTCGCGATAGTCATCGGCTGTCTCCCTCTTGCGTGATGGAGACAGCATATAGGTCGCCGGGCAGCGAGCCGCTTGAACGTTTGTGCGCGGGTGTGAGGCCGCCGGTCTCCCGGCGGCGACCCGGCCTTAGCCGACGATCTTCGAGAAGTCCGCGACCGTGCCGGTGGCCGAGCGGATCAGGCCGAGCAGCGCCAGACGGTTCGCACGGATTGCCGCATCATCGTCATTGACGAGTACGTCGTTGAAGAACTGGTCGACCGGTTCGCGCAGCTTGGCCAGCGCTTCCATGGCCGAACGGAAGTCTTCCTTGGCGATCGCATCGCGTGCTTCAGCCGAAGCAATTTCGACAGCCTGGTGCAGCGCCTTCTCGGCGTCGAGACGGAAGAGGCCGGCATCGACGGCGTCGGCGACGGCGGTGCCCTTCTTCTCTTCGGCTGCGAGGATCTGGGTGGCGCGCTTGGTGCCGGCCAAGAGGTTGCGGCCCTCCTCGTCGGTGATGAAGGCGGTCAGCGCTTCCACGCGGCGGGCGATCATCAGCAGGTCGTCGGCTTCCGGCGTCAGCACGGCGTCGATCAGGTCGTGACGGGCGCCGAGGTCGCGCAGATAGACCTTGAGGCGATCATGGAAGAAGGAGAGCAGATCGGCCGAAATGTCGTCCGCAAGCGCCGGCTTCTGCGCGCGCAGGGCGACGAGTGCCGTTTCGAATGCAGGCAACAGCGCCAGGCGCGCCTTGCCTTCCAGGATCAGACGGATAACGCCGAGTGCGGCGCGGCGCAGCGCAAAGGGATCCTTCGAGCCGGTCGGCTTTTCGTCGATCGCCCAGAAGCCGACGAGCGTGTCGAGCTTGTCGGCAAGCGCAACGGTCACTGCCACCGGATCGGTCGGCGCACGGTCAGAGGGACCATTCGGCTTCCAGTGGTCCTCGATCGCCGTGGCGACAGATCCGTTCTCGCCCTGAAGCAGGGCGTACTTGTGCCCCATGATGCCCTGAAGCTCAGGGAATTCGCCGACGGCTTCAGTGCGCAGATCGGCTTTGGCCAGCACGACGGCGCGGTCGACGAGCTTGGCGTCGGCGCCGGTGACCTTGGCAAGTTCACCAGCAAGCGCGCGGATACGGGCGACGCGTTCGCCCTGGGTGCCGAGCTTGGCATGGAAGGTAACGTTCAGCGCATCGAGCTTGGCCATGCGCTGATCGAGCGGCTTGCCGAGGTCCAGATTGAACTTCTTGGCGGATGCTTCCAGCGTTTCGAGATCCGGCAAGTTGCCCTGGTCGCGGTGCCAGAAATGCGCTGCGTCCGAAAGACGGGCGCGCACGACCTTGCCGTTGCCATGCACGATCTCCTTGCCGCCGTCCTTCGCCTCGATGTTCGAGACCAGGATGAACTTGTTGGAGAGCGTGTCGGCGCCCGGCGCGCGGGTGACGAAGCACTTCTGGTTGGTCTTGATCGTCAGCCGGATGATTTCCGAGGGGATCTCGAGATAGGCTTCCTCGAAGCTGCCCATCAGCACCTGCGGCCACTCGACGAGGCCGGAGACTTCTTCGAGCAGGCCTTCGTCTTCGACGAGCTCGAGGCCGTTGGCGAAGGCGACATTGCGGGCGTCGGCCAGGATCATTTCCTTGCGGCGCTCGCCATCGAGAACGACCTTCGCCTTTTCCAGCTTCTCGGCATAGTCGGCAAAGCGACGAACCGTGATCGCTTCCGGTGCATGGAAGCGGTGACCATAGGTGACGTTCGAGGCGACTATGCCGTCGACTTCAAACGGGATCACGTGGGTTTCCTCGGTTTCCGAACCGAAGGTGCAGACGATCGACTGCAGCGGGCGGACCCAGCGCAGCGCGCCGGGCCTGGCCGATGCCACGCCGGAACGCATCGGCTTCGGCCAGGGGAAATTGCGGATGATATCCGGCATCGCCTCGGCGATGATCTCTTCGGCGGGACGGCCCGGCTTGACGATATGGGCGACGTAGAAGTCGCCCTTCTTCGGGTCGCTATGGACGTGCGCCTCGCTGATCGAGGAAAGGCCGGCGCCGCGCAGGAAGCCTTCGATCGCCTTCTCGTTGGCGTCGGTGCGCGGACCCTTGCGCTCTTCGCGAACATCGGCGGAGCGGGCGTTGAGGCCGCGGATGTCAAGCGTCAGCCGGCGCGGTGTCCAGTACTCGCGCGCGCCCTCATAGGTCAGGCCCGCTTCGACCAGGGCATCGGTCAGCAGCTTCTTGAGGTCACCGGCCGCCTTGCGCTGCAGGCGGGCAGGAATTTCCTCGGAGCGGAGTTCGATAAGAAGATCGGGCATGGGAGTGACTTTTTCTGTTCCTGACGGTTGCGGCGGACTTAGCAATCTCTGGCAAGATTGTCACCAAGCGCCGCGATGAATTTGGTTTTCCAAGGGCAAGTGCGAGGCGGATTTACCAGCCGCCGCCACCACCGCCACCACCGCCGCCGCCGGAGAAGCCGCCGCCGGAAGAAAAGCCCGACGACGACGATTTGGGCGGCGGAGGCAGCGACGACGTCATCGTGTCCGCCATGGATCCGGCAAAACCGCCGATGCGATCGCCGAAGGTGCTCGAGCCGAAGCCGTCACCGTGATACCAGCCCGGCTGATAGGCAGCGGCCGCAGCCGCCCCAGCCGCCGCGGCAAGCAGCCAACGATCGAAGGTCTCGGTCCAGGGCTTCTCGACGCCAAGCGCCACGGCGTAAGGGAGCAGCGTCTCGAAATGCCGGGGCGACATTTCGGGCGCGCCTTGCATGTTCATCCGGTCTTTCTCGGCGAGCGTCATGTATTGCCTGAGCCCGTCGATGCCATTCATCATCCGCGTTCCGAGCGGCGTCGGCGCACCCATCAGGAAGAAGAACAGCACGTTGACGAGCACGATCGCGCCGATCACGAAGAGCAGCGGCAGTTCGTCGGTTTCGGCTGCCGAATAGAAGACGGCCGCAAGGATGGTCGAGAAGATGGTGAAGGCGACGAAGCCGATGAAGGCGACCACGACGATCGACATGATCCGGCTCATCAGGCTCCTTTCGCGGCGAAGCGACTTGCCGAAGGAGACTGCGAGGATCGAGACGAAGAAGGCGATGAAAACAGGAACGATCACCAGCGGCAGGCTGTCCTCGCTGAGATCCCCGAACAGGAACACGGCCGCAACCGCCAACACCGAAAGGATGACACCGGCGACGATGTAACCGCTGTTGGCGTGGTAGTACTTGCCGCGATGCTCGCGCTCCATGGCGTTGCGGAAATCAGCGCCGGTCGCCTGCACCCGTGTGCCATGGGCGCGGTCGATGGTGAGCTTGCCGCCAGCGGCATTGACCGCCTTCATCACGGCCGCCTCGCCGGTCGGCAGCTTTTCGTCGGGTTTCTTGCCGGTGGCGGCAATGACGATGGCGTTCTTCAGGTCTTCGAGAACCACGTGGCCCTTGACCGCGAGATTGAGTGCTGCCGCCGACAACGCGGTCCAGCCCTCACCGGAAAAGCCCCTGTTGTCGATGTAATTGACGAGCGCCGGTGAGATGCCCTCCGGCGGATCCCAGCGCGGCACCATGACGCCGCGGTCCGGGTCACGCCCGGCCCTGAGCCAGGCCTGGCTATAGTAGAGCAGGACGACGGCAAGGCCGGCACCGGCGATGACGAGCGCCAGATGGTCGTGCAGCCACCAGGCATTTTCCTGGCTGGAGGTGGGCCTGTCGATGCTGCCCTTCGGCATCTTGATGGCGATCGTCAGCCCTTCGCGCGGGTCGAGACGTCGGGTGGTGGCAAAGAAGATTTCGCTGCCGTCCCTGGATGCACGCGCATCCTTGCCGGTCGCGCCATAGCCGCCAGTGAAGTAATCGAGCGCTTCGGCCCTGACGCCGTCCGGCAGCGTCACGGTCGCACTCGCCTCGTCGATCGGGAAATCCCACTCCGTACCGGTGACGTTCCAGTAGAGTTCGTCGTGATCGTCAAAGAAGCGGATCTGCCGGCCAGTCTCGTAGGTGAACTGGAAGGTATGCTCGCCCCGCTCCAGAAAGACCTCGGCCGAACCGGTGTAGATGCGGATGCCGCCGTTGATCGTCTCGGTGCGATAGGGCTCCTCCTCACCGTCACGCTCGACCGAGAGCAGCTTGAAATCGACCTTGCTGCGCTTGCCCTTCGCGTCGGTGAAGGTCAAAGGCATGTCGCGATAGATACCGCGGCGGATCTTGTTGCCCTCGACCGTCGCCGTGATCGTCTCGGTCACCGTCATCGTGCCGTACTTGGCGACATCGATGACGGAGCGATAGGCGGAGAAGACCTCCTCCGCCCGACCGACGCCTGCCGTTGCCAGCAAAAACACCAGAACGGCAAATGCGGCAGCGAAACGGACCATGCGGATCAAGCTTTCTTCCGGTTGAGGTTCAAGACACGAGACCGGTTCTTATGGGTGAGAACGGGATGCGCGCGGAAACCGCAGACACGGCCGCACATCCCGCACGGTATCAAGGCCGGTCGCCGGTAAATTCGACGCCGAGCGAGGCGAGCGCATCCCAATAGGCCGGGTAGGTTTTGGCAACGCAGCCTGGATCTTCGATGGCGATCCCGTGGATCTTCAGGCCGGCAAGCGCAAAGCTCATGGCGATGCGATGGTCGGCGAAGGTGTCGATCGAGGCGGGCAAGGTCTGGCCGGCAAGCGTGGGATCGGAAGAGACGATCAGGTCGTCGCCTTCCTCATGCGCCAGATCCGGCCGGATCGCTGTCAGACCGAGCGACAGCGCGCGCACGCGGTCGCATTCCTTGACGCGCAGGTTGGCGAGACCGACGAAGCGCACCGGCGTCTTGTTGAAGGCGGCAAGCACGGCGATCGTCGGGATCGCGTCCTGCATCTGCGAGCCGTCGATAACGGCGGGCAGATTCGGGAAGCTCGCGATCACCGCATGGGCGCGGGCATCCGGCTGCGAGAAGGCGTCCGCCGGAACGCCGATATCGATGGCGCCGCCGGTCAGGACTTCCGCAGCCCAGAGATAGGTCGCCGCCGAAGCATCCGGCTCGATGACATAGTCGGCTGCCTTGTAGCCGGTCGGCGCGACCTGCCAGACGGAGGGGCTCAGTTGCTCGACTTCGGCGCCGAAGGCGCGCATCGCGGCAACCGTCAAGTCGATGTAACCGCGCGCGCCGATCTCGTCGCCGGCAAGCTCGATGCTGACAGGGCCCTTGGCGCCAGGAGCCGCCATCAGCAGGGCCGAGACATACTGGCTCGACAGGCCGGCATCGATGACGACGCGACCGGCCGGGAAGCCGCCGGTGCCCTTGACGATGACCGGCGGGCAGCCGGTCTCGGAGGTGACTTCGACGCCGAGCGCTCCGAGTGCCTCGACCAAGGGCTTGATCGGCCGCTTGCGCATGTGCTGGTCGCCATCGACCACGACCGTGCCATCGACGAGCGCGGCAGCAGCCGTCAGGAAGCGTGTCGCCGTTCCGGCATTGCCGAGGAACAAGGGAGCTGCCGGCGGGAGCAACTTGCCCGTGCTGGTGACGACGAAGGTCGTTTCATCCGGCTCGCTGACCTCGACGCCCATCGCGCGCAAGGCTTCCGCCATGTAGCGGGTGTCGTCGCTCTTCAAGGCACCAGTCAGCCGGCTCGTGCCCTTGGCAAGGCCGGCCAGAAGCAGCGCCCGGTTGGTGATCGACTTCGAGCCCGGCGGGCGCACATGACCGCGGAGCGGGTGGTCGGTCGGCAGGATGGTCAGTTTTTTCATGCTATCGGAGGTCATCGAATAGGTCTCTTGATGCGAATGGCGCCGCGGCGGGATCCCGCGGCGAGGAATGTTCGGGAGGCGTGGCGGTCAGAACTTGACCTGCGGCACCGCGCGGTCGGCTTCGTTGGTGATCTCGAAATAGCCGGCTTTGACGAAGCGGAAGGTGTTGGCGATCAGGTTGGACGGGAAGCTCTCGACCTTGACGTTCAAGTCACGGGCCGCACCGTTGTAATAGCGGCGCGACATCTGGATTTCGCCCTCGATCGTTTCCAGCGAGCGCTGCAGCTCGGCGAAGTTCTCGTTGGCCTTGAGGTCCGGATAAGCCTCCGCCAGCGCAAAGAGCTTGCCGAGCGCCTGGGAGAGCGCGCCTTCCGCCTGGGCCCGCCCCTCGACGTCGCCGGCTGGCACCGCCTGCGCGCGGTTGCGCATGGCGATCACCTCTTCGAACGTCGACTTCTCGTGTGCGGCGTAGCCCTTCACGGTTTCGATCAGGTTCGGGATCAGATCGGCGCGGCGCTTCAACTGCACATCGATACCGGACCACGCCTCCTCGGCGATCTGCCGCGCCTTGACGAGACCGTTATAGACGAAAACCAGATACAGAATTACGACGACGGCGATTGCCAGACCGATCATAGGGCACCCTCCAAAAACTCGCGCAGAGATTAGCATTCGCTTCTCAGCTTCAAAGCGCTTTCTGCAGCATTTGGCCAGAGAAACCTGCTCCTCCCCAATTCCCGCCTGCACCGTGAACACTGTGTTTCCCGATGCCACGCCTTTTCACGTCAAAAGACCGGCTTTCCTGTTCCATCGGGAACGGCGACCGGACCGGTGATGGGCGATAGTCGGTTCATCGAACAACCCCGGAAACGAAGTGAAGACCATGAAAACGCTCGCAACTCTCATCAACGTGATCGCCTTTACGGCGCTCTTCGTTGCCTATGCGAGCGCCCATTCTCCGGAACGGCCGAGCGGTGTTCGCCGCGCTCTTCAGACCTACTCCGGTCAGGTCTATACCGGCGCCTATCCCACAATGAAGCCGTACTGCAAGAACGACGCCGGCACGACCTTCGTCATCTGATCGCTGAAGGTTCTGCGATCCGCGCCGCGATTGCCGCTGCCGCCTCATCAGCGCCGAGCGTCGACACATCGATCTCAATCAATCGGTCGCTTCTGCCGCGTAGCAGCCGGTGCGCGCGCCGCAATCCCAGAAGAACTTCCGGATCGGTCAGCTTGTGCAACTTGCTCCGGCCGGCGCGTGTCAGGCGCTTGAGATTTTCCTCGACGTCGCAATCGATCACGACCGCAACGAAGCGAGCGCCGCGTTTTTGCGCGAGTGCGGCGCAGTCCTCGAAGGCACGCGTGTCGGTGGCATCGTCCGAGAGCGCATCGGTGAAGATGAACGACCGTTCGGCTGCCGCCCTTTCCAGGTGCTCGAACACGCTTTGGCGGACCGCCGATCGAAGCGAGCGATAAAGCGGGTCACTGCGCGCAAACAGTGCCTCGGCCGGATTGATCAGCGTGTGATTGTCGGCGAGCCGCGCGCCCAGCCTTTCAGCAAGATGGCGCGCGATCGTCAGCTTACCGGTGCCCGGCCAGCCGTTGATGTGAACGACAAGGCCGGACGGTTCTACGCTCAAGCGGCGTCCCGGTTGAGGTTCGCGCCACCGGCGTCGGTCAACAGGAAGGCTTCGCCGCAGGCCTTGGCGAGCGTGCGCACCCTAAGGATGTAGCTCTGGCGCTCGGTGACCGAGATCACGCCGCGGGCATCGAGCAGGTTGAACACATGGCTTGCCTTGATGCACTGGTCGTAGGCTGGGAAGACGCATTTGTGCAGGTGGTTGTTGCTGTGGTCGCCCGGTGCTCCGGCAGCCAGCAACGCCTGGCACTCGGCTTCCGCATCGATGAAGTGCTGATGCAGCATCGCCGTGTTGGCGTATTCGAAATTGTAGCGCGAATATTCCTGTTCGGCCTGCAGGAAGACATCGCCATAGCTGATCTTCTCCGCGCCTTCGCGACCGTTGAAGTTCAGGTCGTAGACGTTGTCGACGCCCTGCACATACATGGCGAGGCGTTCGAGACCGTAGGTCAGTTCCCCCGAAACCGGCGAGCACTCGATGCCGCAGACCTGCTGGAAGTACGTGAACTGCGACACTTCCATGCCGTCGCACCAGCACTCCCAGCCGAGACCCCAGGCGCCGAGCGTCGGGCTTTCCCAGTCATCCTCGACAAAGCGGATATCGTGCAGCAGCGGGTCGAGGCCGATCGCCTCGAGCGAGCCGAGATAGAGTTCCTGCAGGTTGGACGGGTTCGGCTTCAGGATTACCTGATACTGATAGTAGTGCTGCAGGCGGTTCGGGTTTTCGCCGTAGCGGCCATCGGTCGGGCGACGCGACGGCTGGACGTAAGCCGCACGCCAGGGACGCGGGCCCAGCGCGCGCAGGGTCGTTGCCGGATGGAAGGTACCGGCGCCCACTTCCATGTCGTAGGGCTGCAGCACGGCGCAACCCTTGTCGGCCCAGTAATTGTGGAGTGTCAGGATCAGAGCCTGAAACGAGCGCTTCGGGTTCATATGATCAGGCAGAGTGGTCATGGATCGCGTCCGGATTTCTTCTAGAAAATGTGCCGGACAGGTGCCACGCCTGATGACAGGGGTCAAGCGCTACGGCAGCAGGCGGGCAAATAGACCGCAGCCACACTGACGCGTTCCGACCGCCCTCACTCGCCGTCGCGCTTCAGCCTGTATTCGCCGGTCTCCGGGTCCTGCACCAACGTTCCCTGCGCCCCGGTCTGCTCCTCGCGGCGAGCCTGTTCGCGCTGGCGCGTCAGCTTCTGGGCATCCGCCACGAACTTGCGATAGCCGAGCCAGAAGACGAAACCTGCGATCAGGAGCAGGATGAGTTGCGGCATTTTCCCTCCAAGGACATTTCAGGCCGGGCAGGCATCAAAGCCCGAACCGCGCCCACAATGCCCTTTCCTCGATGGCTTCGGCAAGTCCCGCCGCTGCGGAAGCGGCCATTGGCTCGACCAGAGCACCGGCAATGGCCGCGCCGCTCTGCCGGCGGCCAAAAAGGCTGCGCACCGGCTGGATGAGCTCGAGCCGCGCCTTGTCGCCATAGCGCTTCTTCACCTCGCCGCGCAGATCGCCGAGACTATCGATGATGCCGAGCTCCAGCCCGCGCCGGCCGGTCCAGAAAAGGCCGGAGAAGATATCCGGATCGTCGGCGAGCAGCTGGCCGCGACGGGCCTTGACCATCTGGATGAAGGTATCGTGGATATCGAGCTGCAGGTTCTTCAGGAATGCGATGTCGTTTTCCTTTTCCGGTTGGAACGGATCGAGCATCACCTTGTTTTCGCCAGCGGTATAGACACGCCGCTCGACGCCGATCTTCTTCAGGAGTTCCGGAAAACCGAACCCGCCGGAGACAACGCCGATCGAGCCGACGATCGAGGTCGGGTCGGCAA
This sequence comes from Ensifer sp. SL37, assembly GCF_026672675.1. Taxonomy (NCBI): domain Bacteria; kingdom Pseudomonadati; phylum Pseudomonadota; class Alphaproteobacteria; order Hyphomicrobiales; family Rhizobiaceae; genus Ensifer; species Ensifer sp. SL37. Next base: position 600,977 of record NZ_JAPPRN010000006.1, read on the forward strand.
TGATCTCGTCGCCGGCAAGCGCGATCATATAGCCGCCGGATGCGGCGACGTCCTCGACGAAGATCAGCACACGCTTTTTCTTCTCCTGGGCGAGATCGCGGATGCGTTGGTAGATCAACCGCGACTGCACAGGGGAGCCGCCAGGCGAATTGACGGAGATCGCGACAGCAGGCGCGTCCTTGTTTGCGAAGGCCTTTTCGAGAAGCGGGGCCGCTGTCGCCAGGTTGAGCGCCGGCCGGAACTGACCGCCGCCGGCCATGATCGCGCCGTGGAGCCGGACGACGGGGATCGTCACGCCTTCCTTGCGAAAACGCTTGGGCAACAACCGTCTCAAGAACGTCTTCATTTCAACTCCTGCCTGCTGGGACATGCCATGATTTTGAGCCGGAACGACCGGAAATCATAGACATGACCGCGTCTCATCGGCGAAAGCGGAATGCTTCGCCCGATCGCCCGCCAGGGGCTCTTCCATGCCATGTATGCACTGATGCGGCGAACGCAATGCCGCATACGGTAAATCAGCGGCGGCGATAGGCGGCGCGGCCATTGTTGAGGTCGTCGACATGGTCTGCGAAGCGATGCCCCTCCTCGTGCATGACGAGCGGGGCGCGGAAGACCAGCCGTTTGCGACTCTGCTTGATCGCCGTCACCAGGATGCGCACGGCGTTTTCACCGACCCGCGGATGCAGCGCCGTGATCTCGATGCCGCCAAAGCGGCGGCCGCAAGCGGCGATGATCTCGGCGATCGATTCCGGCCGAGCGATCAACGACAGTTGCCCGCCGGGCTTCATGATCGCGCCCGCCGTCTTCACCCAGATCTCGAACAGCCCGTCGCTCATCGCATGGGCCTCGGCCTTGAGCGCATCCGGAGTCTTGCGGTCCGAGGCATCGTTGAAGGGTGGGTTCATGATCACATGATCGAAGCTGTCATCCGCCAGACCCGTCGCGACACGCGCCTTGCCGGTCAGTGAAACGTCGGCCTCAACGACCGAGACGCGCGAGGAAAGACGGGCGTTTTCGGCAAGCGCCAGGCTGCGGCGGGCAAACTCCGCCATAACGGGCGAGCGCTCCACCAGCACCACTTCCGCATCGTCGATCCGCGAGGCGACGGCCATGCCGGCTGCACCCGCGCCCGCACCGAGATCGGCGACCCGGCAGGGACGATCCGATGCAACGAGCGACGCAAGCAGCATGGCGTCCATGCCGGAGCGATGCCCCTGGCCGAGTGGCTGGACAACATGGAACTTGCCGCGGTGAAATGCATCGACGGTTTCGGTCGCAGCCGGCATCGGCTCCGTGCTCAAGGGCGCAACTCCGCCTCGAGCCCGGCATCGATCAGGATCCGGCGCGCCGCGTCCGCGTCTTCCTCGGCGACCAGAAAGCGACGGGGCAAGAGGCCGAGCGAGCCCTCAAGAATGCTCATCCCCTGGTCGGCGATGAGGCTTGCGATGCCGGCATCCTTCATCAGGCTCTCGGCAAAGGAGAGCACGACGGCATCGTTGGTACGGATCAATTCCTTCATCCGGCGGTTTTTCCTGTCCTATTTCAGCAAGCGGGACAATTCGCCTCTTGCCGCACGGGACACCCCTTCCTATTGTCGAAAGCGACAATGAAAACAGGAGTCCCGGTGTGGGCGTAGTGATACCGCTGGAAGACAGCAAAAACAAACAGGCGTCCGTAAAGCCGCTCGTTGATCTGACCGCTGCGGACATGGAGCGCGTCAACCAGCTTATCCTGTCGAAGGCCGGCTCCGACGTTCAGATGATTCCCGAGGTCGCCAACCACCTGATTTCTTCGGGCGGCAAGCGTCTGCGCCCGATGCTGACGCTCGCCTCCGCTGCGATGTTCGGCTACGAGGGCGACGCCCACGTCAAGCTCGCAACCAGCGTCGAATTCATGCACACCGCGACGCTTCTCCATGACGACGTCGTTGACGAAAGCGACCTTCGCCGCGGCAAATCCACCGCACGCACGATCTGGGGCAACCAGGCAAGCGTGCTGGTCGGCGACTTCCTGCTCGGCCAGGCCTTCCGCATGATGGTCGATGTCGGCTCGCTCGACGCGCTCGACGTGCTGTCGACTGCAGCTTCGGTCATCGCCGAAGGCGAAGTGCTGCAGCTCTCCGTCGCCAAGAACATGGAAACGACCGAGGACGACTATCTCCAGGTCATCCGTGCCAAGACCGCAGCCCTTTTTGCCGCCGCCGCCGAAGTTGGGCCGATCGTTGCCCAGACCAGCAAATCGGACCGCAATGCGCTGAAATCCTACGGGATGAACCTCGGCCTCGCCTTCCAGCTCGTCGACGACGTGCTCGACTATGGCGGCTCGTCGAGCGACCTCGGCAAGAATGTCGGCGACGACTTCCGCGAGGGCAAGATCACCCTTCCTGTAATCCTCTCCTATCGCCGCGGGACGGCGGAAGACCGTGCCTTCTGGCGCGAGGCGATCGAAGGCGGCGACAGCAGCGACGCGAACCTCGACAAGGCACTCGGCCTGATCAAGCGCTATGGGGGCTTGAGCGACACCATCGCTCGCGCCCAGCATTACGGCACGATTGCCCGCGATGCGCTGGCGCCGCTGCCGGCGTCTCCCTGGAAATCGGCGCTCACCGAAGTCATCGACTTCTGCATCGATCGCGTCAGCTGACGGGCTCCGGGCAGGTCAGTACAAGCGACAGGATTTTCTTGCCGCGTTGCGCCAAAAAAGCCATTCTGTTCCTCAAGAGTTGCGTTGGGCTATATGTGGCTGACTCCGAAAACAACCCTTAGTGGTGCGAAAGCCGAGCAATCGGCGCGAAAGGTTTGACATGCGGCAAAAGACGATTCTCCGCCTCCTCAGCGGCGCAGCACTGCTGGCTCTCGCTGCTGTCAGCGGCGGCTACCAGGCATTTGCCGAGGAGAAGACCGCAGCCGTCGAGGAAACTGAGCCGTTCGACATCAAGTCGGTCAATACCTTTTCCGGCGCGTTTCTCGCTGCCCGCACCGCCGATACGGACCGCGACTTCGCTTCCGCCACGGAACTCTACCGCATCGCGCTGCAGTTCGAGCCGAACAACAACGACGTCAAGCAGCGGCTGATGATCACGCTTCTGATGGCGGGCCAGTTCGACGAAGGCGCGAAGATTGCCGAGCAGTTGAAGTCCGACCCGGCCGTCGAGCGCATCACGACGGTCATTCGCGCGATCGAGGCGATCCGCAAGCGCGAGTATCGCAACGCACAGAAGCTTCTGAACTACCAGGGTCCGAACGATCTCGACCGGCTGATGAACGGACTGCTTTCGGCCTGGGCGAAATTCGGCCAGGGCAAGCCGAAGGAAGCACTCGCCGAGATTAACGGCCTTGACGGTCCTGAATGGTTCCGCGTGTTCAAGAACTATCATGCGGGCGCGATCGCGGTTGCTGCGGGTGACAAGCAGACGGCGCGCACCAGGCTCAACGATGCCATTCTCGACCGCGAGGGCGGAAGTGCCGCTCCCGACACCTTCATGCGCGCGGTCGAAGCGCTTGCCCGTTTCGAGGCGCGCGAAGGCAACAAGCAGAAGGCGCTCGATACCGTCGCCGTCGGCGAAAACATGGTCAACAACTACACGCCGCTGCAGGCGCTGAGGACCGATATCGAGAATGGTGTTCCGCAGGAACAGCAGGTCAAGAACGCCACCCAGGGCGCTGCGGCCGTGCTCTTCTCGATCGGTGCGGCACTCAACCGCGACGGCGCCGAGGACATCGTCTCGCTCTACCTGCAGACCGCGCGCCGGCTCGACCCTGACAGCGCCGACATCCTGGTCATGCTCGGCGGCATCGCCGAAAACCTGAAGAAACCGAACGAGGCGATCGAACTCTACAAGGCCATTCCCGAGACCTCGCCGATGCGGCGCGTTTCGGAACTACAGCTCGGGCTCAGCCTCGCCAGCATCGGCAAGGTCGACGAGGCGAAGAAGCACCTGAAGGCGCTCATCGACGTCGATCCGAAGAACATCCGCAACTATCTCGCCTATGGCAGCGTGCTTTCCGACGCCAAGGACTACAAGGAGATGGGCGAACTCTACGATCGCGCCGTCGAACAGATCGGCTCCGTGCCGAAGCGCAGCGACTGGACCGTATTCTTCCAGCGCGGCATCGCCTATGAGCGCCAGAAGCTCTGGGACAAGGCCGAGCCGAACTTCCGCAAGGCGCTGGAGCTCAATCCGGACCAGCCGCAGGTGTTGAACTATCTCGGCTATTCCTGGGTCGACATGAACATCAACCTCGAAGAGGGCCTGGAGATGATCCGCAAGGCCGTCGAGTTGAAGCCGGATGACGGCTATATCGTCGATTCCCTCGGCTGGGCCTATTTCCGCATGAACCGCTTCGACGACGCAGTCGTGGAACTGGAGAAGGCAGCCGAACTGATGGCCGGCGACCCGACGATCAACGATCACCTTGGCGACGCCTACTGGCGCGTCGGCCGCAAGCTCGAAGCCGTGTTCCAGTGGACGCAGACGCTCGAACTGAAGCCCGAGGAAGCCGAGATCCCGAAGATCAAGGCAAAGATCGAGAACGGCTTGCCGCCGCTCAAGGAAACGGTCCCCGCCTCCGCCGATGCCAAGGAAACCGCTCCGAAGAAGGTGACCCCGGAAGCACCGGCGCCGGACAAGAAGTCCTGACCGTTCCATGTCGGAAGGTGACATCGCGGGCTTCGCGCTGACGCGCGCAGCCCCCGCCAAGATCAATCTGGCCCTTCACGTCGTCGGCCAGCGCGCCGACGGCCACCATCTTCTCGAAAGTCTCGTCACTTTTGCCGATCGCGGCGATCGCATCGGTCTCTCGCCGGCGGATGCGGATCGCTTCACGGTTTCGGGCGCGTTTGCCGCCGCGCTGCCGATGGATGCCGGCGCGGGCGGCAACCTGGTTCTGAAGGCACGGGACCTGCTGCGCGCCGAACTGCAGGCACTTGACCCCGACACGGCCGGGCCGGTCCACCTGCATCTCGAGAAGAACCTGCCGCTCGCCTCGGGCATTGGCGGCGGATCCGCGGATGCGGCGGCGACGCTTCTTGGGCTTCTCGATCTTTGGGGCGCGACGATCGAACCCTCCCGCCTCGGCGCCATCGCGCTGCAGCTCGGGGCGGACGTGCCGATGTGTCTTGCCGGCACGCCACTGCTCGCGAAGGGGATCGGCGAGGACATTACGCCGCTTGCGGATTTCCCCGCGCTGCCGGTCGTGCTGGTGAATCCGCTCGTCGCCGTCTCGACTCCGGTTGTCTTCCGGGCCCTCGCCAACAAGACGAACCCGACGCTCGTTGCGCCTCACAGAGCCGGTACGGCGGCCGAGTGGATTTCTGCCATCGCCACGATGCGCAACGATTTGCAGCTGCCGGCAGAGGGCCTTGAGCCCGTGATCAGCACGGTCTGCAAGGCATTGACCGAAGCCGGATCGGCGCTCACGCGCATGTCGGGCTCAGGCGCCACATGCTTCGGCCTTTTCGACAGCGACGTGCGCGCGGCTGCGACAGCGCGCGCTCTTTCGGAGGCCTACCCCGGGTGGTACGTTCTCGCCTGCAGGACAGTGGGCAAAGGGAAATAGCATGGCCGGTATCGACGAAAAGCGTCCGTTCATTCCTGTCGGGATCGCCATCCTCACGGTCTCCGACACGCGCACGCGCGCCGACGACAAGTCGGGCGACACATTGGAAGCGCGGGTGCGTGACGCCGGTCATCGGCTTGAGGCGCGCGCCATCGTTTCCGACGACAAGACGAAGATCTACGATCAGGTAAAGGCCTGGACGCTCGATCCCAACATCGACGTGGTGATCACGACAGGTGGAACGGGCTTCACCGGGCGGGACGTGACGCCCGAGGCGCTGGAACCGTTGTTCGAGAAGCGCATGGACGGGTTCTCCGAAGTCTTCCACCGTATCTCCTTCGAGAAGATCGGCACCTCGACGATCCAGTCGCGGGCAACTGGCGGCGTTGCCAACGCCACCTTCATCTTCGTGCTTCCGGGTTCGCCCGGTGCCTGCCGTGATGCGTGGGACGGCATCCTCAAGCAACAGCTCGACTATCGGCACATGCCCTGCAATTTCGTGGAGATCATGCCGCGGCTCGACGAGCATCTGAAACGTGGCTGAAGAGCTTGGATCGTTCCAGCTTGGCCGACCTGTTACCTTAGTAACTGACGGTCGCTTCTCCTCTAGTTAGTCTCCAAGCGTTGACACAGCGAGGAACGACCGCCGCACGTTCTATTCCTCGCGCCGCAAGACCCTTCCGCCTCTGTCCCCCAGGCGGAATGCAATGTTGGATACGACGGGTAGCCAGAATGCTGCCCGGATAGAAATCTACCAAACAAGGTCATTTGAGAGCCGCTTGGAGGTGCCGTCCCCCCGGGACTGGCACCTTTAATTTTGCGCGCTACGAACCGGCGTTACCGCCTGGCTTCGACGGCGACCCAGGCCGGAACAAGTTCGGTCGAGAGCTTGCGGACAGAGCGGACATTCGTCATGGCATCCAGGCCCGTATTGCCGCGGGCGGCCGCAAGAGCATCGTTCTTGCGCAGGAGAAAGCCTGTCTCCAGCGGCTTTCCCCGCCGGGTCAGCCGGCGGAAGAAAGGCCTGCGATGCAGTCTCGAACCGGAGAAGCGGGCCGGTGCCTTGTTCATCGACACGTACTCGGCCAGTTCATCGATCCAGCGGCCGATCGGGCGGGCGCCCGGCTCCAGCAACATCAGCCATTCGCCACGCGCCGAACCCACCACATCGGCGAGATCCCAATCCCGGCAGAAACGGCATCCAGCGGCATCGGCCACATCGGACGAACCATCCTTCGAACCATGATCGAGGATGATCACATCGCTGACCAGCCCCTCCACGGCGCCGGCAACCAACACAGCAAGCGTCTGCGCCAGTTCGGCTTCGTTGTCGCGGGTTTCCATGATGATCGTGAGCATGGTTTCTCGTAACGCATCGGCACGGCAATTGCTACATCCAGGACATCGACCGAAGCGGTGCCTTGATCGACAAAACCGAAATTCCAATTTTTTGTTCTTGAATTGTTCCCTAATTCGCGATAGGAAAATAATCAGAACAAAACGGGATCAAATATCTGATTCCGGGGAGATTCCAATGACCGAGCTGTCTCAGATCAGGCAGGGTGCCCTTGCGCCCGCCAACACGGCAGATGTGGCCGAAGCGATGATGAGCGCAACGGGCCTCCGGATCGACATCGATCGCCGCCGGGGGCGCGGCGCCGGGATCAACATGTCCGGCAGGTTCGAACCGCGCAGCCGCGAGACGTTCGACGACGGTTGGGAAAGCCTGGAGGATCTGCCGCCGTTCAAGACCGAGGTTCAGGTCGAGAAGCCGCGCACGGTGATCACGAGGAACGAGTCTCCCGACATCTCCTTCGACCGCTCGATCAATCCCTATCGCGGCTGCGAGCATGGTTGCATCTATTGCTTCGCCCGCCCCACGCACGCGTATATGGGCCTATCGGCCGGCCTCGACTTCGAAGCGAAGCTGTTTGCCAAGCCGGATGCACCGCGACTTCTGGAGCGCGAACTGGCGCGGCAGGACTACAAGGTGAGGCCGATCGCCATCGGCACCAACACCGACCCCTATCAGCCGATCGAGAAGGAGTGGCGCATCATGCGCCAGATCCTCGAGGTGCTGCGGGACGCCAACCATCCGGTCATGATCGTCACCAAATCAGCGATGGTCACCCGCGATATCGATATCCTGGCGCCGATGGCGGAAAAGGGACTGGTGCGCGTCGGCATCTCCGTCACGACACTCGACCGGAAGCTCGCCCGCACGATGGAGCCGCGGGCCTCTACGCCGAGCAAGCGGCTGGAGGCGATACGCATGCTTGCCGAAGCGGGCATCCCGGCCGGTGTTCTCGTTTCCCCTATCATTCCGGCGCTGAACGACCACGAGATCGAGCGCGTGCTCGAAGGAGCAAGGACAGCCGGAGCAACGGAAGCAAGCTATGTCCTGCTGCGGCTGCCGCTCGAGGTCAGCCCGCTCTTTCGCGACTGGCTGCTGCGCAATTATCCGGACCGCTACCGGCACGTCATGTCGCTCATCCGCTCCATGCGTGGCGGCAAGGACTATGACGCCGAATTCGGCAAACGCATGAAGGGCGCCGGCCCCTATGCGTGGCAGATTGGCCGCCGCTTCGACCTGGCGGTCAAGCGCCTCGGCTTCAACCCGACGCGCCGGCAGCTGCGCGACGATCTCTTCGTGCCGCCGCTCGGAACGGGGGTGCAGCTCTCGCTTCTTTGAAGGCTTTCCGATCGCCTGGTAGCATCCGCAATTTCGTAATCGGCGCGCAGCGAGAGATGATCGCCCCGCACCGCCAGGCGAACCCGATGGGGGGCGCCTCAGATCGCATAGCAGTTCCGGTGCCCCTTACCCGCCGTGGGCCCCGGTAATCCCCCGTCCGCCGCCGCACTCGGACCTGGGGGCTTGAAGAGAATCGGTCGATCATGCGAATTAGACTTATGTCTCGCAGATCGTCCGATTCTCCCCTTTTTCCCGATATCATCGAAGCGCCCGATTTCAGTTTCGAGCTTTCGGCCAAGGGCGATGGTTTCTGGCCGGTCGCCGGAGCGGATGAGGCCGGGCGTGGGCCGCTCGCGGGACCGGTGGTCGCCGCCGCCGTCATCCTCGATCCGGACGCCATTCCCGCGGGCCTCGACGACAGCAAGAAGCTGACGGCGCAGGCGCGCGAAAAACTGTTCGAAGAAATCCTCGCCACGTCCGAAGTGTCGATCGCCTCGGCTTCGGCCGGCACCATCGACGCCACCGACATCCGCAAGGCAAGCCTTGAAGCCATGCGGCGCGCCGTGGCCGGCCTGCCCTCGAATGCACGCTTCGTGCTGGTCGACGGCCGTGACGTTCCGCCCGGCCTCACCTGCCACGCCAAGGCGGTCGTCAAGGGCGATGCGCGGTCGCTGTCGATCGCCGCCGCTTCGATCGTCGCCAAGGTCACCCGCGACCGCATGATGGCCCGTGCCGATCTCGCACATCCCGGCTACGGCTTCGCGCTCCATGCCGGCTATGCGACGGTGACCCACCGTCGCGCCATCGAGACCCACGGCCCCTGCCCGCTGCACCGCATGAGCTTCCGGCCGCTGCGCCGGGACGACTAACCTTTGCGCAATCCCTGACCAGCGCTACGCAGGCGTTTTCGGTTCCGCTTCCGACATATCTCGTCAACAGCTTTTCTCACGTCAAAAGCCATACCGGCGGCGCGCATGCTGACGTGCGCCACGCTAGCCCTTGAACACTGGTCCTACTTCGGCAGCCGAACCTGATGTGGCGAAACGCCTACGGAATTCTCTGACGGAGGCTGGCGCCACCCATTGGTCGGGCCAACGCGGTCTCTGCAGACAGGCATAAAAAAAGCCCCGCACGAAGCGGGGCTTTCTCCAATCGAATGTCCGAGCGCTTAGTTCAAGCGTGCCTTGACGTCGCCAAGTGCCTTCTTGAACAGATCGCTCTGGGCGCCGGCGTCCGCCTTGGCGGCAATGACCTTCTCGGCAGCGGCGATCGCGAGATCGACGGCAGCGGAACGAACCGCGTTGATCGCGTCGCTTTCGGCCTGCTTGATCTTCTGTTCCGAAAGAGCCGTGCGACGAACGACGTATTCCTCGGTCTTCTGCTTGGCTTCCGCGGTCAGCATTTCGGCTTCGCGCTGGGCGGCAGCGACGATGCCGGCAGCTTCCGCTTCGGCATCCTTGCGCTTGCGCTGGTACTCAGCGACGAGGCCCTGTGCTTCTTCGCGCAGGCGCTTGGCTTCGGTCAGCTCGTTGCCGATCTTTTCGGCGCGGGCGTCGAGCGCCTTGCCGACCATGCCCGGAACCTTGAGATAGGCAATCAGGACGAAGAACAGGATCAGGCCAACGAAGGCATAGAAAGTTGCATCAAGATGCATAGTTCAGTGCTCCTCAGTTGCCAGCCGATGCCTTGACGGCAGCGGTGATCTCGGCCTTGGTGACGGTTCCGCCGATCAGCTGCTTGACGACAGCCGTTGCGGTTTCCTCGGCGATGGCGCCGACGTCGGCCAGTGCTTTTGCCTTGATGTCGGCGATGCGGTCTTCTGCAGCCGAGATCTTCTTGGCAAGGTCGGCTTCGACGGCGGTGCGGTCAGCATTGGCCTTGGCTTTTGCGGATTCGCGGGCGTCGTCGGCGATCTTGTGACCCTTGGACTTGGCGGCTGCCAGGTCCTGCTCGTAGGAAGCGATGGCAGCGTCGGCTTCGCCCTTGAGGCGGGACGCTTCATCGAGATCCTGAGCGATCCGATCGTGACGGGTTTCCAGAATTCCGCCGATGCGCGGAATGATGACCTTCGACATCAGGAGATAGAAGAGGCCGAACGTGATCGCGAGCCAAAGCAGCTGCGATGCGAAATGGGTCGTATCGAAGGGCGGGAACACGCCGGAGCCAGCCTCGCCTTCGTGAGCCACACCCGTTTCGGTGTGCACCTCACCGGCCGCAGCGGCATCGTGTGCTTCGGCGCCTTCAGTGGTGGTTGACTGCTGGGCATAAGCCGCGGTCACAAACATGCTCACCTCCAGGTGCACTCAAGAATATGCGCGGCCGCGACCTTTTGACGGGTCGCGGCCGAAACTCCAGCCGATATTAGACGGCGAAGAGGAGGAGCAGGGCTACGAGCAGCGAGAAGATGCCCAGAGCTTCCGTAACGGCGAAGCCGAATACGAGGCGGCCGAACTGGCCGTCAGCAGCCGACGGGTTACGCAGCGCGCCAGAGAGGTAGCTGCCGAAGATGTTGCCGAGGCCGAGAGCCGTGCCGGCCATGCCGAGGCAAGCGAGACCTGCGCCGATGTACTTTGCTGCTTCCGCTTCCATGTTTGAACTCCTTCGAATGGTGTTGCGGCTTAGGATTGCGCTTCCGGCGGAGGTCCGGCCGGAAGCAAGCGACTGTTATTCCTTAGTGGCTTCCGGGATGGACAGCGTCGTTGAGGTACATGCAAGTCAGTACCGCGAAGACATAGGCCTGGAGGAAGCAGACGAGGAACTCAAGACCGGTAATGGCGACGGTCATGATGAGCGGCAGGATGGCGCCACCGATGCCGACCGCGCCGAGGGCGCTGAGCGAGGTGACGAAGCCTGCGAAGACCTTCAGCGTGATGTGGCCGGCCAGCATGTTGGCGAAAAGACGGACCGAGAGGCTGATGGGGCGGGAAAGGAACGAGATGACTTCGATCGCGACGACGAGCGGCAGAAGGACGCCAGGAACGCCATGCGGCACGAAGAGCTTCAGGAAGCCGAGACCGTGCTTGTAGAAACCGTAGAGAATGACGGTACCGATGACGAACAGCGCCAGAGCGAAAGTGACGATGATCTGGCTGGTGACCGTGAAGAAGTAGGGCATCATGCCGAGCAGGTTCGCCGTCAGGATGAACATGAACAGCGAGAACACCATCGGGAAGAACTTCATGCCGCCGCTGCCGGCACCTTCGCGCAGCATCGAGGCGATGAATTCGTAGGACATTTCCGAGACCGACTGCATGCGGGTCGGGATAAGACCGCGCTGCGACGTCGTCAGATAAAGAAAGCCTGCGGCAACACCCACGGTCGCAACCATGAACAGCGACGCATTGGTGAAGGAAAAGTCCATTCCGCCAATTTCGATCGGGACAATCTTATTGACCAGGAACTGGTGGGTCGGATCGTTTGACACCGCGCTTCTCTTTCGTTCTACCCGCCCGAGAGCGGAAACCGTTTTCTTCGGGGCAACGCCTCAGCGGGCGTCGCCGTCCTTCTTGTCATTCCCAGAACCGCCTCTTCCGGCTTCCGGTGTCGCCACCATACCGGCCGAGCGCAGCACATTCAGCACGCCAGCGCAGAAGCCGAGAAGCAGGAAGATAATCAATCCCCACGGCCCTGTACCCGCAAAGTGGTCCAAAAGATAGCCCAGAAACGCCCCGACAACGATGCCGGCGATGAACTCGCTCGAGAGCTTCATCGCCGCCGCATAACCTTTACGGCTTTCGGCGGCCCTGGCTTCCGCTACATCAGGCGTATTGGGCCTCTTGGCCTCAATCTTGTCGCCGAGCTGCTTCAGCCGCGCTTCCAGACTTTCTTCAGGTTTCTCCGCCACGTGGCTACTCCCTTGTCGTCCTTATCGGGTCTCAGACCGCGATTTCGGTCATACAATAGGCCTTCGCACAAGCCACGTTTCGGCCCCATTTGAAGTCGCGCGCAACATAGTTTTAGGCACCCGCATAGTCAAGGCGTGCAGGTCGCTTGATCGTGGACAATGTTTTCCATGAAATTCAATGGGTTAAGCACACGTTCATCGATCTTCGACAAGGTCGCGGCAGGATTCCGGCCGGAGACCGGCGGGAATCCCCCTTCCGCGTGTGCGCAGGAAAGGCGGCGGAATCGCGTCGGGCGCGGATCAGCTCCAGCCGCCGCCATAGGTGCGATAGAATATATGCATGCCGATCTTACCGACCCGCTTCATCGTCTTCGCCCACGGCGGATTGACGTAGGTTGCGTGGTAATGGGTGGCAGAGCCCACTTCCGGCAGCCAGATCTTGCCGGCGGTGACGGCCATGGCGACTTCCTTGGCGGTCTTCCAGTGCGAGCGGGAATAAATAAGGTCGCGGATCATGTCGCAGGCGAAGGAAAACTGGCAACGGTTGCGCCAGGCCTTGTTCTGATAAACAACGCCGCAGATGGTCTTCGGATAGGTGGGATTGCGCACGCGATTGAGAATCACTTGCGCGACGGCCGCCTGACCCTTGAGCGGCTCGCTACGGGCTTCGAAGTAGATGCCTTCAGCCAGGCAGGTCTGCTCTTCCTTGCTGAAGACCGACCCCGGCAATGCGGTGGCGGCCCAGGCGTGGTCGTCCGGCGCAATCTCGGGAATGAAGCGACCGGCGTTCCTGTCTTCGCGCAGGATCGAATCGAAGGGCGATTCACGCGCGTAGTCCGGCTCGAGCCGGACGTAAGCAGTCGCAAGAATGTCGGGGCGATCGTTGGTAACGAGCTTGGCCAGCATCGGCGAAACGCCGGGCTCCGCCTTTGGCGGCGTCTTCCGGTAGAAGGCGGTGGCGATCTCGATCTCCTTGCCTTCGATGCGGGACTTGGCGAAGACCATCTTCTCCCCCTCCCCCAGGCTTGGCTCTATCAGGGAGCTGGTGCGCTGCAGGATGGAGCCGGCGGAGAAATCCTTCGGCGGCGTTACGGGGGTCACGGCAACGACGCGACCCTTCTTGGCCTGACGGTTGACGCGGTCTTCGTCGGGCGTGCCCGAGTGCTTGGTTTCCGCGGTCAGCGCGACGCGGCTGCCGTCCGGCATGGTGATGCCGGCGCCGCCGTCAAGCGCGCCCGTGGTGACCGGATCGGCAAACACCATTTCGGCTTCGTGGATCGAGCCGGCCGGCGACGGCGTCATATACATGCGCCAGCGCTCGCCGCCCCGGTTGATGCCGGACAGGAAGGTCGCGAGGTCGGCATAGGCCGCAGACGAGGGAAAGCCGAGATAAAGCGCAAGGCCGATGATCGCGGGCGCCATCCAGGCGGACGGGTTCAGGCGAGACTTTAGACGTAGGTTCCGACTCTTACGCACCAACCGACTCCACGCAACGCTATCAGGCGGCACGGCTTCGCCCGCGCCGGCTATGCGCCAGCGTCGAGAATTCCGCGCGGGAAGATTAGACAATCAAGCAGCCGGACACTTCGCCGGGACTGCTCCGTTCGTGCTTTGAAAATGAAGCATTAACCTTGATGTTTGGTTAATGCGCGGTCGCTGAAAGGTGGATGCCCCCACAACGCAACGAAGCCGCCTCCCCATCGGAAGGCGGCTTCGTTGCGTTGTATATCCGGCCCATCCCGCGGCCCGGCCAAGGACCGGGCAAACGTCAGATGATCACGTGCGAGCCGAGTTCGACCACGCGGTTGGTCGGCAGGCGGAAGTAGTCCGACGGATCGATTGCCGCATTCGCAAGCGCGATGAACAACCGGTCCTGCCAGTGCGGCATGCCGCTCTCGGCATCGGGCACGAGCTTGCGGCGGCCGAGATAGAAGGACGTCGACATGATGTCGAACTTCAGACCCGACTTGCGGAAGAGACCGAGCGCCTGCGAGACGTTCTGCGTTTCCATGAAGCCGAAGCGCATTTCGAGCAATGTGAACCGGTCCGACAACGGCTGCATGCTCACCCGTTCCGACTTCGGCACCTTCGGCGTATTGGCCGTGCGGATCGTCAGGATGAAGTTCTGATTGTGCAGCACGTGGTTGTGCTTGATGTTGTGGAGCAGTGCGGCCGGCGTCGATTCCGGATCGCTCGTCAGGAACACGGCGGTTCCAGGCACGGCCACGGGCGCATGTTCGCTCTTGCGCTCGATCGACTTGATGAAGCTCGCCAGCGGAATGTCGATGTGGCGGGTCTTGGCGTGCAGGATTTCGGTGCCGCGCCGCCAGGTCCACATGATGATGATGAAGGTGGCGGCGATCAGCACCGGAACATAGCCGCCGTCGTGGATCTTCAGCATGTTGGCGCCGAGGAAGATGAACTCCAGCGCGAAGAGCGGCAACAGCACAGCGGCGGCCGCAAGCGCCGACCAGTTCCAGCGCATGCGCAGGAACTCGAAGGAAAGCACCGTCGTCACCACCATCGCGCCGGTCACCGAGATGCCGTAGGCGGTCGCCAGCGATTCGGACGAACCGAAGACGAAGACCAGCGCCATGACGCCGAACATCAGGAGCGTGTTGACGTTCGGCAGGTAGATCTGGCCCGTATGGGTCTCGGACGTATGGAAGATCGCCATGCGCGGCAGGAAGCCGAGGTGGATCGCCTGGCGCGTCAGCGAGAAGGCACCGGTTATCACCGCCTGGCTGGCGATGATGGTTGCCGCCGTCGCCAGAATGACCACTGGCAGCAGTGCCCATTTCGGGAACATCAGGAAGAACGGGTCGGACATCGCTTCCGGGTTCTTCAGGACGAAGGCGCCCTGGCCGAGATAATTGAGGGTCAATGCCGGAAAGACGATCAGGAACCAGGCCCACTGGATCGGCCGGCGGCCGAAATGGCCAAGGTCGGCGTAGAGCGCCTCTGCACCGGTCACCGTCAGGAAGACGGCGCCGAGCACGATGATGCCGACATAGCCTTCGCTGAGCATGAAGCTCACGGCGTAGTAGGGATTGAAGGCCTTGAAGATCGATAAGTCGTCGGAGATGTGCACGAAACCGATGCCGCCCATCACCAGGAACCAGACGAGCGTGATCGGACCGAAGAAGTTCGAGACCGCCGCGGTTCCCTTCGACTGCACCGCAAAGAGCATCAACAGGATGACCACCGCGATCGGCACGACATATTCCGACAGCGCCGGCGTCACCAGCTTCAGACCTTCGACCGCTGAAAGAACCGACAGCGCCGGCGTGATCATCGCGTCGCCGATAAAGAGCGCGGCACCGGCGATGCCCATGAAGAAGAGGATGGCGGCGTGGCCGTTGGCGGACTTCATCAACAGGGCAAGCAGCGACAGCGTACCGCCCTCTCCCTGGTTGTCAGCGCGCAGAAGAAACAGCACGTATTTGATCGTGACGATGATCGTCAGCGTCCAGATCATCAGCGAGATCAGGCCGATGATCTCCGCATCGGTCACACCGTCATGGGAAACCGGGCGCAACGCTTCGCGAAAGGCATAGAGCGGGCTGGTGCCGATATCGCCATAGACGACACCGATCGAACCAAGCCCGAGGACCAGCAGACGGCGCAGGTCCTTCGGCTCATGAGTGGAAGGGGCATGCGATTGGGTCATGCAAACCTACTGGCGTTCAAAGCCAGCCTTTCCAGCGGAAAAAGAAAAAGGGGATCACGGCCGATATCACCATCGCCGCGATCGCCCAGGGATAACCGAATTGCCATTCCAGCTCGGGCATGACGCGGAAGTTCATGCCGTAGACCGAGGCGACCAGCGTCGGTGGCAGAAGCACGACCGACGCGATCGAGAAGATCTTGATGATGGCGTTCTGCTCGACGTTGATCAGGCCGAGCGATGCATCGAGCAGGAAGGTAATGTTGCCGGAAATGAACCCGGCATGTTCGGACAGCGATTGGATGTCGCGCGAAATCGAGCGGCAGAGTTCGCGCGTTTCCTTGTCGTCCTGCACCTGCGGAACGGTGTAGACGAATGTCAGCAGGCGCGAGAGCGAGGCGAGGCTGTCGCGGGTCTTGGCGACCAGACGATGATGCCCGGCAACGTCGCGCAGGCGCGCCTCGAGAAAATGCGGCGGGCGGCGCTTGCCGGCGGCCTTGTCGCCGAAGACGGCGATCGACAGATCGTCGATCTTGGTCACGGCCTCTTCGAGAATTTCGGCGGTCCGGTCGGCGATCGTTTCCAGGAGCCGGGTCAAAACCACCGCGCCGTCTCGGCAATTTCCGGGGAAGCGGTGCATCGACGCCTTGAAGAGGGCGAAGGATCGGGGCTCGGCATAGCGGATGGTGACGAGCCGGCTACCCGCCAGGATAAAGCCGATGTCAGTCAGGCCGGGTATCTCCGTGTCCGAACGAAACACCAGTGACGCCGTCATGAACACGGCGTTCTCCTCGATATAGAGACGGCTCGAAGGCTCGATGTCCTTGAGGTCGTCGCGCGTCGGGATGGAAATGCCGAGCAGCTTTTCCATCATCAGATCTTCCGCCTTGTTCGGCTCGACCAGATCCAGCCAGATGAGGTCCGAACGCAAACTCTCGGGCGGATCGGCGGGCGTCAGGACGACGGCCGTGCCATCGGCGCAATAGCCGGTGATCATGCGAGCGTCCTCGTCATGCCAACCTTAGGGTCGAATGGAAGAGGCGAAAGGTCGTGCGCCACAAAATACCCACAATAGAGATCCATCGGATGGGACGTTCCGCCAGTCAGGACAAAGTCTTCAACTCAGTCATCGCGAGAGGCCAAGATCTCGGGCGAGAGGGCGTCAAGTTGGGCACCTTCGCAAGTGCGGCAAGGCATATGGCGCAACGCAAACGCAAAATCAATGCCCTCTTGCAATCCGGCACGCGGGCATGCGCCGCCAGTTCGGCGCCACCCTATAGCATGTTTGCTTAAATCAAAACCGAATCAAGGGCAAAACGATTCGTGCCCGGCAGCCGGGCAGAACCGCTTCGAGACAAACTACTCGAACACGATGTTCGGCGCGGCGCGGCTTTTGTCCTGCTGCGTGGCTGATACCTGTTCCCAGACCTTGGTCGCGATATCGCGGTAGACGCGCGCGACCTCGCCTGCCGGGTCGGAGGCGACCAGCGGCGTTCCCGCATCCGACGTCTCGCGAATTCCCATCGTCAGCGGCACTTCGCCGAGGAAGGGCACGCCGATGCGTTCTGCCTCCTTGCGGGCGCCGCCGTGCCCGAAGATGTCGTAGCGGTTTCCGGTGTCGGGCGCGACGAAGTAGCTCATGTTCTCGACGATGCCGAGCACCGGGACTTCCACCTTGCGGAACATGGCAAGCCCCTTGCGCGCATCGATCAGCGCCAGGTCCTGCGGCGTCGAGACGATGACGGCACCGGCAAGCGGCACCTGCTGGGCCATGGTGAGCTGGGCATCGCCCGTGCCCGGCGGCATGTCGACCACGAGCACGTCAAGATCGCCCCAGGCGACCTCGCGCAACATCTGCAGAAGCGCCGACTGGATCATCGGTCCGCGCCAGATCATCGCCACTTCCTCATCGACGAGGAAACCCATGGACATGACCTTGAGGCCGTAATTTTCCATCGGGCGGATGAGCCGGCCCTCGATCTGCTGCGGCCGGCCGGAAATCTTCAGCAGCCGCGGCATCGAGGGGCCGTAGATATCGGCATCGAGCAGACCGACTTTCAGGCCGTTTGCCTGGAGTGCCAGCGCCAGATTGACCGACGTGGTCGACTTGCCGACACCGCCCTTGCCCGAAGCGACGGCGATAATCGCGCCGACGCCGGGGATCCCCGCCTTGGCGGGCGGTCCGCCAGCCGGACGCGGGGCGTGGGAGTGGCCTGCATGGGACGGTGCCTGCGGCTGCGGGCGCTGCACCGGCGCGCTGCCTGCGGCCGCCTTGCGGTCGGCCGTCAGAGCGACCATTGCCGCGGTGATCCCGGGAATGTCACGCACCACGCGCTCGGCTGCAGCCCGCATCGGCTCCAGCTCCTTGGCGCGTTCGGCCGGCACGGTGATCGAGAAATAGGCCTTGCCGTCGGAGATGAAGACATCAGACACGAGCCCGAGGTCGACGATATTGCCTTCCATGCCCGGGCCACGCACCGTGCGCAACTTTTCAAGCACCACTTCTTTCGTGACTTCCGGCATCGCGCCCTCTCATTCTTTTGTTATCTCTTAGATAGTCGAGGCGGGGCGCTTCGCCAATGCGACATAACGGAAAAAGGAAGGGCCACCACCCGCCTCGGTGTCCGTACATCCGGGATCACCTTCAAGGCGGGCAGTGGCCCTTTCGGTCGCGACCTTCTTGGGCGCTGTCTTCTTTTTAGTCCCCTCTGGACATGCCAATAGAAATGCAGGATGCGTGCCAGTTTCAGATCTGGCGGAAATAAGCAGCAATTTCAAAAAGATAATCTCGACCGCCATGCATCGGCCGGCGATGGCATATGCCCAGTTTCTGAGCAACCGTCTGCAAATCGTCCAAGGATGGAGCAGATCGCCCAGATGACGGAACCTTGGCGACAGCATGCCGGGCTTCCCCAAGCTTCTTTCGATCGCATCAGGTCGAGGACATTCAGGAAGAGGCTTGCGGCGCAGGGCCGACTTGGGGCTAGCTGATGTAGCCCTTCTTCATCGCCTTCACGACCGCCTGGGTACGGTTGACGGCGTCGAGCTTCTTGGTCACGTGGTTGAGGTAGTGGTTGACCGTATGCTCGGAGAGCCCGAGGATGCCGGCGATCTCGGCGCTGGTCTTTCCGGCAGCCGTCCAGCTCAAACACTGGATCTCGCGCTCCGAAAGTGCTGCGCCGCTGCTCTTCCACACGGAGCCGATTTCGGCGAGGCGGTTATAGACATGGATTGCAATCATCTGCAGTTCCATGGTGACGGTCATCGGCAGTTCGACCAGCGGGCCCATCAGGATGACCGCGCCGCGGCCGCCCTCGGCGTCATGAACCGGGAAGTAGCTTGCCTGGAAGATACCGTTTTCGCGCAGCATCTCGATGTATTCGGCCGCAGATTCCGGTTTGCCGCCCTCTCCCTCCCAGGCTGCAAGCGTCACCTGGAACGGCGTCGTCGTCTCGCGCAGGCGGCGCACGCCGGTGCTGAAGCGCAGCATCGACAGGCTGTCATACTTGTTCAGCAGCTCGGCCGGCATGTTGGAGATGACGGTGCTCGCGGCGAGGCGCTCCACGTCGATCGAGGGGATCGAGCAGATCAGAAACGTCTTGAAGCCAAAAACCTGCGTGATCCGCCGCATATAGCGGATGATATCGAACTGGGTCTCAAGCTTTGCGATCTCGGACGCGAAATCGCCGCCCCGGGGCAGATCTGCGTCAGTCATCCCGGTCGTCATCGTATCCTGCATTCGCGCGTTCCATGGCATTCATCACGTATCAAATAGACCGAGCCGCCTGCCAATGCCAACAGATGATCGAAAATCCCTGCCGCTTCGACCCAAAAGTCTGTGTATTTCCCCTCGTGAAGGCCGATATTGCCATCAGCTCGCGCACGACGCGTGCCGGCGATCAGTTGATCAACCCGGCGCGCACGGCCTTTGCAACGGTCTGAACGCGATTGACCGAATCCAGCTTGCGCGTTGCCCGGTTGAGGTAGTGGTTGACGGTATATTCGGACAGCGCCAGAATTTTCGCCATTTCACTGGTGGTCTTGCCGGCGGCCGCCCAGCGCAGGCACTCGACCTCGCGGCGTGAAAGGCTTCCCGCACCGCGCTTGTCGCGATCGCGCACCTCCATGTATTTGCTGTAGAGCACGCCGGCCCAAAGGTTGAGCTCCTGAAGCTCGTCATTGGAAACCACGGGGCGGTCGCCGCCAAAGGCGATCGCGGCGCGGTGGCCGCTCGCATCGTGCACCGGCAGATAGAGGCCGCGCGGCATGTTCGCCTGCTCGAAGACGCAGACCGCCGCATCGCCCTTGCCGTCGGCTCGGCGGCGCGCAAGCTGGTGCGCGTCGTAGGTAAAGGGGATGGTGCTGCGCCGAAGCCGCTGGATCACCGGGCTGCCATTGATCAAGCCGGCACTGTCATAGCCTTTGAGAAAGGCGGCCGGGTAGTTCGTCATCAAGGCGTTGACGGACAGGCTGTTGCTCTCCGTTTCCGGAATGGCAAGCACCAGGAAACCACGGAAACCGTAGGAATCCGCAACCTGGGCGATCACGCGCCTGATATCCTCTTCGCAACAAATCGGCCCACGGATGGTTCGCCCATCAGGAAGCGCCAACGCCGACAAATTCGCGCTGAAATCGATCATCTTCCGCCCTTCTCCACATCCGGTTCCATGCGGGAACCGGCCGCTGACGCCGCATGAAGATCACGTCAAAAATTTATACCAATACCAAAAACGAACCAGACTAAGACCATCCACGAACCTGAGTCTGATATATTAAAGCTATCGAGCGAGACGCGCCACGTCCAGTCGATGTTTCTAATTTACCGTAAAGTGAATTCAAGGTCCACCACGGCCGGGCCCAAGACGGATCGCCGCGTCCTCGCCAACCGCTTGCGCCGCTGCCCGAACCGCTGCCGCCCAGGCCGACAATTGTTCCATGGTCACCCGATAGGCAGGCCCGGTTACCGACAGGCCGGCCGCAAGTTCGCTGCCGGGAATGAGGATAGGTGCTGCAACGCAGCGGATCTCCGTCTCATGTTCCTCGCGGTCGAAAGCGTGGCCGTCGCGCCGGATTTCCTCGATCTCCGCCAGCAAGGCGGCAGCCGAGCGATGGGTGTGCGGCGTGAAGGCGTGAAACTCGGTTCGGGCCAAAATACCTTCCAACTCCGGCTGTCCAAGCAAGGACAGCGCCGCCTTGCCGATGCCGGTGCAATAGGCCGGCGACGCCTTGCCGATCTGCGAACTCATGCGCACCGTCTGGCGACTCTCCACCTTGTCGACATAGACGATCTCGGTCTCGCGCAGGATGCCGAGATGCACGGTCTCGCCGGTCAGTTCGTGCAATCGCTGCAGGTGCGGCTCGGCAACATCGCGAAAGCGATTGGCGGACCAGGAGCGATAGGCCAGCGTCAGCAGCCGAAGGCCAGGCTCATAGGAGAGGTCGCGGCGCTGGATCAGCAGTCCTTCCTCGACCAGATGGCTGAGCAGCCGGTACAACGTGCCGCGCGGCTGGCCGGACCGGGCGAGAATATCGGTAAAACGCTGCGGGCCATCGGCGGTGACCACCGCTTCCAGGGCGGTGATTGCCTTGCCGAGCGTGCCCGTGCCAGCCTCCGCACGCACTTCGTCCCCTCCGCCTGCCGCTTCACCCGTCATCGTCGCTCGCTTGTTTGTTTCCGATTGCAGTCGCGCGATCGGGCGCGCGACCTTGACAAGGTAGACGCTTCGACGTGATAATTCCATATAATAAAATCAAGTTCCAAATAATGGAACAATTCTTCGCCATAGGACTGATCGGGGATACAGGAATATGCCGGTGCCGAAGGCACAATTTCATGATCTCAAAGACCGCGCGGTGCTGGTCACCGGTGGCGGTTCCGGCATTGGCGCAGCGCTTGTCGAGGGCTTCGTCGACCAGGGTGCACGGGTGGCCTTCGTCGATATCGACGAAAGGGCAAGCCTCGACCTCGTCGAACGGCTCGCCATCAAGGCAAGCACGGCACCGGTCTATATTCCCGCCGACTTGCGCGACATCGAAGCGGTAAAAAAGGCCGCGCAGACTGCGGCGGCCGCTCTCGGCGCGATCCACGTGCTCGTCAACAATGCGGCGCGCGACGATCGCCAGCCACTGGAAAGCGTGACCGAAGAGAGCTGGGACGAGAGCCAGGCGGTCAACCTCAGGCACCTCTTCTTCATGAGCCAGGCGGTTGCACCGCATATGCGCGAAGCCGGCGGCGGGTCGATCGTCAATTTCTCGTCGATCGCCTATCTGCTCAACATGGCCGAAATCCCGGCCTATGCGACGGCGAAAGCCGCGATCGTCGGCCTGACCAAATCGCTCGCCGGAAAGCTCGGCCAGGACAACATCCGCGTCAACGCGATCCTGCCCGGCATGATCGTCACCGAGCGCCAGAAACGGCTGTGGCTGAGCGACGCGGCAATCGCCGGCATGCAGGAACGGCAGTGCCTGAAGCGCAGCCTCACCGCCGACGATCTCGTCGACCCTTGCCTTTTTCTCGCGTCGGCGTGCTCGTCGGGCATGACCGCGCAAACAATGATCATCGATGGAGGCGCACTTTGATGACGGCAGCCTATTATGCCGCGGTCGACTGGGGAACCACGAGTTTCCGGCTGTGGATCATCGGCGAGGATGGCTCGGTGCTCGCCGAACGCCGAAGCGGCGAAGGCATGACCACGGCCAACAAGGCCGGGTTCCATGCGATCCTCGAAAAGCACCTGGCCGCCGTCGATGCGCCAGGCCACCTGCCGGCGATCATCTGCGGCATGGCCGGCGCCAAGCAGGGCTGGGTCGAGGCCGGCTATCTCGATACGCCGGCCGCGCTCGCCGATATCGCCTCCCATGCCGTGGCAGTGCCGGATCTCGATCGCGACATCCGTATCCTGCCGGGTCTGGCGCAGCGTGATCGGCGGCACCCGGATGTGATGCGCGGCGAGGAGACGCAATTGCTCGGCGCGGCAAGCGACCTCGGTCGCGGCCGGCATCTCGTCTGCATGCCGGGCACGCACAGCAAATGGGTGCGGCTCGAAGACGGCGCCGTCAGCGGCTTTTCCACCTTCATGACCGGCGAATTGTTCGACGTGATCTCCAAGCACTCGATCCTCAGCCACTCGATCGCCGACGCGCACGCGTTTACCGGCGATCATCCCGCCTTTGCGGCGGCGGTGGCCGAGGCACGCACAAATCCGGCGCTCGCCACCAGCCTGATCTTCGGCGCGCGCTCAGGCCAATTGCTGCACGGCGCAAGCGCGACCGACGCCAAGGCATTGCTGTCGGGCACGCTGATCGGCCTGGAGATCGCCGGCGCGCTGGCTTCAGCCAAGACGATCGACAGCATCTGCCTCGTCGCCTCCGGATCCCTTGGCACGCTTTATCAGGCCGCGCTCGAAAGCCTCGACTGCCCTCTTCAGGTGGTCGATGCCGACACGGCCGTCCGCTCCGGCCTTTCGACCGCCGCCCAGGCGATCTGGCCCCTCTGAACGAAAGACACGCTCATGACCCGCATTCCCTTTCCGTCGATGAAGTATCCGCTGATCGCGATCCTGCGCGGCCTCAAGCCCGAGGAAACCGCAGGCGTCGTCGGTGCCCTGATCGAGACCGGCTTCTCCGCGATCGAGATCCCGCTGAATTCGCCCGATCCGTTCCGCTCGATCGAGACGGCCGTGAAGATGGCGCCCGAGGGATGCCTGATCGGCGCCGGCACGGTGCTGACGACGGCACAGGTGGAACAACTCGCCGATGTCGGCGGCCGCCTGATGGTGAGCCCCAATGTCGAGCCGGCGGTGATTTCTCTCGCCGCCAAGAAGGGCATGGTGACCATGCCCGGCGTGCTCACCCCGACCGAGGCGCTTTCGGCCGCGGCGGCGGGCGCCACCGGCCTCAAGTTCTTCCCGGCAAGCGTGCTCGGCCCGTCCGGCATCACCGCGATCCGCGCGATCCTGCCGCCGGAGCTAGAAATCGCTGCCGTCGGTGGCGTTTCGGACGCGAATTTCGGCGACTATGCCAAGGCCGGTATCCGCAGCTTCGGTCTTGGTTCCAGCCTCTACAAGCCCGGCATGAGCGCGGCTGAAGTGCGCGAGCGCGCCGTTGCCACCATCAAGGCCTACAACGCCGTCTACGGAGCGCGCTGATGAGCGACACCATCCCCTTTTCCGGCAGCATTCTCTGCGAAGCGACGTCGATCCTCGGCGAAGGTCCGACCTATGACCCGGCCACCGGCACCGCTTGGTGGTTCAACATCAAGGGCCAGGAACTGCATGAACTGCACCTCGAAAGCGGGCGCAAGACCGTGCACGCCCTACCCTTCCTCGGCAGCGTGCTCGCCGTCATCGATCCGACCCGGCAGCTGATCGCCTCCGACCAGGGCCTCTTCATCAGGGATACGCGGACCGGTGCCTTCAGCCTGCTGACCACGCTTGAGGACGAACCCATCAATCGCTCGAACGACGGCCGGGTTCATGCGTCCGGTTCGCTCTGGATCGGCACCATGGGCCGCAGCGCCGAAAAGGGCTCCGGCGCGATCTATCACGTCGCCGGCAGCAAGGTGACGAAGCTCTATGCCGCCATCACCATTCCCAACAGCATCTGCTTCTCGCCGGATGGAACCGTCGCCTATTTCGTCGATACCGACATCAATCACCTGATGCGCGTCGATATCGACGCCGCAACCGGGCTGCCGAAAGGCGAACCGAGCCTGCTCGTCGACGGCAGTGGCGAAGCCGGCGGCATCGACGGCTCCGTGTGCGATGCCGACGGCCTGATCTGGAACGCCCGCTGGGGCAGCGGCTCAGTCGATGTCTACCGCCCCGACGGCGCGCGCATCGCGCGCTACGCCGTGCCGACGGGCCAGCCGAGCTGCACCGCCTTCATCGGAGCGAAGGCCAACCGCATGCTGGTGACATCCGCCTGGCAGGACATGGACGAGGCAACGCGTGCGGCGGACCCGCATGCCGGCAAGGCCTTCGATCTCGGCGTCAGTGTCAAGGGCCGGTTCGAACCGTCTTTCCGTCTCTGACCGGAAATTCTTGGCCGAGTAACTCTTGGCGAAGCGCCAATAAAAAGTCATACAATTCAGCCACGCGTTTGATCGCATGGTGAGGAGGAAGCTCGCATGAGCGACAAGAAGAAAGAACTGCGCAGCCGTCACTGGTACGGCGGCACCGACAAGGATGGGTTTATCCATCGCTCCTGGATGAAGAACCAGGGATTTCCGGACCACGTTTTCGACGGCCGCCCGATTATCGGCATTTGCAACACCTGGTCGGAACTCACGCCCTGCAACAGCCATCTGCGCATTCTGGCAGAGGGCGTGAAGCGTGGCGTGTGGGAGGCCGGCGGTTTCCCGGTCGAGTTCCCGGTGTCTTCGCTCGGCGAGACGCAGATGCGCCCGACCGCGATGCTCTTTCGCAATCTGCTCGCCATGGATGTCGAAGAGGCGATCCGTGCCTATGGCATCGACGGCGTGGTGCTGCTCGGCGGCTGCGACAAGACAACCCCCGGCCAGTTGATGGGTGCGGCGTCGGTCGACCTGCCGACGATCGTCGTCTCCTCCGGCCCGATGCTGAACGGCAAGTGGAAGGGCAAGGACATCGGCTCCGGCACGGATGTCTGGAAGTTCTCCGAGGCCGTACGCGCCGGTGATATGAGCATGCAGGAATTCATGGCGGCAGAAAGCGGCATGTCGCGCTCACCGGGTGTGTGCATGACCATGGGCACCGCCACCACCATGGCGTCGATCGTCGAGGCTATGGGCCTGTCGCTGCCGACCAATGCCGCGCTGCCGGCCGTCGACGCCCGCCGCATGGCACTGTCGCACATGACCGGCAAACGCATCGTCGAGATGGTGCATGAAGACCTGCGCCTGTCGAAGGTGCTGACCAAGAAGAATTTCGAGAACGGCATCATTGCCAACGCCGCCGTCGGCGGTTCGACCAATGCCGTCGTGCACATGCTGGCGATCGCCGGCCGCGCCGGCGTTGATCTCTGTCTTGAGGATTTCGACCGCGTCGGCAGCCAGGTGCCGTGCATCGTCAACTGCATGCCGTCCGGCAAGTATCTGATCGAAGACCTCGCCTATGCCGGCGGCCTGCCGGCGGTGATGAACCGCATCCAGCATCTGCTGCATGCCGACGCGCCGACGGTCTTCGGCGTGCCGATCAGCAAATACTGGGAAGATGCCGAAGTCTACAACGACGACGTCATCCGCCCGCTCGACAATCCGCTGCGGGCTGCCGCCGGCATTCGCGTGCTCAAGGGCAACCTTGCCCCGAACGGCGCCGTCATCAAGCCGTCGGCCGCAAGCGAGCATCTCCTCGTCCATGAAGGTCCGGCCTATGTCTTCGAGACGATCGAGGAGCTGAAGGCGAAGATTGACGATCCGGACCTGCCGGTGACCGAGGACACGATCCTTGTGCTCAAGGGCTGCGGACCCAAGGGCTATCCGGGAATGGCCGAGGTCGGCAACATGCCGATCCCGCGGCGCCTCGTCGAAAAGGGCGTGCGCGACATGGTGCGCGTGTCCGACGCCCGCATGTCCGGTACCGCCTTCGGCACCGTGGTCCTGCATGTCAGCCCGGAATCGAATGCCGGCGGGCCGCTCGCCATCGTCAAGACCGGCGACCGCATCCGCCTCGACGCGATGAAGGGCGAGCTCAACCTGATGATCAGCGAGGAAGAGTTTGCGACGCGCATGGCCGCCTGGCAGGCGCCGCCGCAGAAATGGACCCGCGGCTACTACAAGCTCTACCAGGACACGGTGCTGCAGGCCGACAAGGGTGCGGACCTCGACTTCCTCGTCGGCGGCAGCGGCAGCGAAGTGCTGCGCGAAAGCCACTGACGGCTTCGGACGCAGTTCGAGGCAGACGCGTTTCAAATACCCCGCCCGTCAGGCGGGGTATTTTTATCCGGCCAGGGAACGGGAGCCCAACGGCGAAAGCCTTGCGGCCGGCGAACGCAGTCGCGACCAGGTTTCAAAGCCGTAGATGGCGAGCCCGAGCGCAATGAAAAACTCCTTGTACTCGGTCGGGTCCCAAAGGCGCACGAGCGTGGAAGCCTGGAGAATGAACAGCTCCTGGATCGCGACGATCAGAATGGCGCCTGCCGTCAGCACGATGAACTCGCGCCAGTGCCCCGCCCTCAGCGCGATATCGGCGATCACCAGCAGTATGATCACGGTATCATCACCATCATCTGCGTCGGCAGCATGCTCCAGTTGTCGCTGTTGAAGGCGGCCATCGGGGCGCTTGCCGCCAGCACCAGCACGCTCGGGGCGAAAGCATCGAGCCGGCCAAGGCTGATGCTCTTGCGCAGATAGAGCCAGACGAAGGGCGCCAGCGTCAAAAGGAAGAAGCTGCCGGTGTAGTAGAGCAGTTCCGAGAAGCCGGTGGAGATGTTGTGCAGGTTCAATTCCTGCTGCTTGTTGAGCGCGAGCAGGCCCTCCGGCGTGGCGATACCGAAGACGCGCTGCATCCAGGATATCTCCTCCATGCCGACCACGAAGAAGCAAAGCGCCAGAAGCGCTGCAAAAGCCGCGGCCATCCAGGCGCGACGTCCCGTTCCTGAACGGGCCACGCGCAGTTGCCCGACGGCAGCAAACGCAAAGAAACCGCTGGCGATGAAGATCAGCAGGGCAGAGGCCCATTCGACCAGGCCGTCTTCACGCGCCAGAAGGCTGAAACCGAGGGGATCGGCAACGAACACCAGCGCCATCAGCACGGCGAGCATCCAGCCGGCGACACAAAGCCCAAGCTCGCGGCCGGACGCCAGCCGCAGCTCCGGCGCGCCCAGCCAGGCGGCATCGCGGGTAAAGCCCTGAACCGCCGCGAGTGACAGGCTCAGCGCCACCCAGGCATGCCAGAGATTGTAGGGCTCGACGCCAGGAACCCGTTCCGAAAAATAGCGCAGCCCAAAAAGATTGCGCTCGATCAGAACGAGGCCGGCCATCGCCAGAACGGAGAGCAAGGAAACAGAAAGAAAGCGGCGCGGCAAAAACATCGTGAAAACCATCCCGGGATAACAGGGTGACGACGCTGCGCGCTATTTCCTGCCATCTGCCAAGTATCGACAAGAACGCTCAAGAATTCATGAATGGCCCAAAGTACATAATTGATCACTAAAATACATATATTCGAAAAACAAAATACATGTCCGCGCGAGATTGCCGATAATCCTTGGAAAATCGCGGCGGAGGGTCACGTTCAGCGGCAACGGACCTTTCGACCTGAAACTTTGACTAATTTTTCCGGAACCGTTCGGGCTCCCGGGCGTTGACACCATATCACCGGCGCGGTCGACCTGGCGGCAGAAGCCAGGCCCGCGCCCTGATCGAAACGTCAAGGAAAGGCAGTTTGAGATGATCAAGAAACTCGTAACAACCGTCGCGGCCGGCGCGCTCTTCGCGGGTCTTACTGTCGCCCCGGTGGCTTTCGCGCAGGACGCAACCAAGCCGATGGAACAGCCGCAGACGATGCAGCCGGCGCAGCCCGCCCCGGACGCCATGGCTCCGGCCGATCAGGCTGAAACGAAGCCGCCGATCACGGAAACCAAGACCGCTGATATGGCGCAATCGGACGCCACCTATCTGACCGAGCAGGCAAGCGACCAGATCGCAGCCAGCACCTATATCGGCCAGAGCGTGTACAATGCCGGTGACGAAAGCATCGGCGAGATCAATGACCTGATCATGAAGAAGGATGGCGGCGTGGAAGCGGCCGTAATCGGTGTCGGCGGCTTCCTGGGTCTCGGTGAAAAGGACGTAGCGGTTCCGTTTGATCGCATCACGATCGCCGAGCAGCCCAACACGGACAAGCTGAAGCTGACGACCACCGAAACCGCCGATACGCTGAAGGCGGCTCCGGAGTTCAAGACGAAGGCGCAGCAGGTTGCCGAACAGAACGCCAACCAGCCGGTTGACACGTCGACGACCTCTTCGACCACGACTACTGCACCGGCGCAGCCGATGCAGCAGGGTACCGAACAGCCGCAGCAGTAACGTCGTAGCATTCCAAGCTGTTCAGTACGCCTTCCAACGGGCGGCGGTGCCAGGCACCGCCGCCTTGGCTTTGCGTCAGACGAGCACTCTGTCGCGTAGGGCATCGTAAATGCCCGCGTGGATGTTGCGGCTGGCGACGGCATCGCCGATGCGGAACATGTCGAAGCGGGCATCGAGGTTTTCTGCGGGGTGGTGTTCTCGCCGCGAAGCAGCGCCTTGTAATCGACGCCCCCCAGCTTCCGAGAAAGCAGCTCGAGTTCACGACAGAGGTCGTCCATCGGCACCGTGCCATGCTCGACCACCAGTGGCGCGACACGCCCCTTGATCGTTGCCTTGTCCGAAAAATCGGAACCGAGCGTCGCAACAAGGCCATTGCACTCCCGCCGAACGGATTTCACCCGCGTGTTGATCGTCACCCGGACATTGTGTTCGGCAAAGGCGGTCGCATAGGGCACATGGTTCATGCCCGCGACCTCGGGCGCGAACATGCGCTCGGGCGAGACGATCTGCTCGCCGCCGCCTCGCGCGATCAGCTCGGCCGCCATCATGCCGCTATAGGCGCCGTTGTCGTCATAGAGCGGCACCGGCCCCTCCGGCTTCACCGTCCCGGCGATGATATCCCAGCTCGACACGACGAGGTGGTCGGCTCAGGCGGTAAGACTGCAGCAGCGGATCTTTCGACGATGTCGTTTCCTGTTCCTTGAAAGGCGACCGAGAATGCCGGCTTCGTCAGTACCAAGCATCCGCCATGCTCTCCTTGCGGCGCGTGACATAATCGATCAGCGCCTCGTCGAGCGCCACATCCAGCGGCGGCGCTTCATATTCGGCAAGCGTCTTCTTCCAGGCGCGGTTGGCACGCGTCGCCATGTCGGTCTCGCCCTCCTCAACCCATTTCTCGAAGGGCTCGTTGTCCGAAAGGGCCGAATCCCAGAAGGCGGTCTGGTAGTTGCGCATGGTGTGGTCGCAGCCGAGGAAATGGCTGCCGGGACCGACCTGCAGGAAGGCGTCCATGGCCAGCGTGTTGTCGTCGACGACCACGCCGGCAAGATAGGCATGCAGCGCGCCGCAGAAGTCGGTGTCCATAACGAACTTCTCGTAGGACATGGCGAGCAGCCCATCGACGAAGCCGGCGGAATGCAGGATGAAATTCGCGCCACAATGCACCGCCGAGAGCATCGACATCGCGCCTTCCTGCATCGCCTGTGCATCCGGCAGCTTCGAATTGGAGAAATTGCCGGCACAGCGCAGCGGCAGGCCGAGCCGGCGCGCAAGCTGGCCGACGACCATGCTGCCGATCGCCGGTTCCGGCGTGCCGAAGGTGGGCGAGCCCGAGCGCAGCGACATGGACGACAGGAAGTTGCCGAAAATGACCGGGGTGCCCTTGCGCTCTAGCTGGGTCAGCGCACAGCCGGCAAGCGTCTCGGCATAGGACTGGGCGATGGCGCCGGCATTGGTGACCGGCCCCATGGCGCCGCCAAG
Source organism: Ensifer sp. SL37 (assembly GCF_026672675.1). Classification (NCBI taxonomy): domain Bacteria; kingdom Pseudomonadati; phylum Pseudomonadota; class Alphaproteobacteria; order Hyphomicrobiales; family Rhizobiaceae; genus Ensifer; species Ensifer sp. SL37. Next base: position 631,226 of record NZ_JAPPRN010000006.1, read on the forward strand.
GATGAAGGGCACAATGACCGCGGCCTGGTTTGCCCGCGCATAGGCGCGTAGCGACTTCGTCATCGTCCCGTCCCAGACGAGCGGCGAATTGACGTTGACGTTGCCGAGGATGACGCAGTTGCGATCGACGAAATCGCGACCAAAGAGAATGCGCGCCATCTCGATCGAATCTTCGGCACGGTCTTCCGCCGTGATCGAACCCATGAAGGCGCGGTCGGAATATTTGATATGGCTGTAGACCATGTCGAGGTGGCGCTTGTTGACCGGCACGTCGACCGGCTCGCAGATCGTGCCGCCGGAATGGTGCAGCCAGGGGCTCGACTGCGCCAGCTTGATCAGATTGCGGAAGTCCTCGATCGTGCCGTAGCGCCGGCCCTTGTCGAGGTCCATGACGAAGGGCGAGCCATAGGCCGGCGAGAAGACGACGTTGTTGCCGCCGATCTCGACATTGCGCGCCGGATTGCGGGCATGCTGGGTAAACTGGTGCGGCGCCGAGGCGACGATTTCCTTCAGCATGCCCGGTTCGAAGGTCACCCGGACGCCGTCGACCTTCGCGCCGGCCCTTCGCCAGTGATCGAGAGAAACCGGGTCGTCGCGAAACTCGATGCCGACTTCGGCAAGGATTCGATCGGCAATCGCCTCGATCCGAAGCAGGCTTTCCTCGCCGAGGATATCATAAGTCGGAATGTTTCTGGTGATGTAGGGAGCACCGAGGCTGCGTCCTGCGCCCTCGCGTCGGTTCGGCCGTGTGCCGCGTATCCGTCTCGGTGCCGCCGCGTCCGTTGCCAGTGCCGTCTCCATGCCTATATCCTCCCATCATCTCAGATGATGCTATGGGCGAAAAATTCCACTGTAACGCTGGAAAAATTCGATCCATGCTATAAGCGTGATTTATGGAAAACCTGCGCCGCCTGCTCCCGTCCGCCGCAAGCCTCATCGTGTTCGAGGCAGCCGGCCGCCACCAGAACTTCACCCGTGCCGCCAACGAGCTCGGCATGACCCAGGCTGCAGTCTCCTACGCCGTGCGCGGTCTTGAGGAACAGCTGGGCGTGCCGCTGTTTCATCGCGTGCACCGCGCGGTCGAGCTGACGGAAGCGGGCGAGAAGTTTCATGCCGACGTCTCCGTCGGCCTGTCGCGCATCCAGAAGTCGGCCGAAGACATTCGCGCCAAGGGCCGCGAGACCAACGTGACGCTCGCGGCCTCCACCGCCTTTGCCTCGATGTGGATGCTGCCGCGCCTCAACCGCATGCGCGAGGACCTGCCGGAAATCGATCTCCGGATCCAGACCAGCGTGCGCGACCTCGATCTGGAAGAAGAGCCGATCCCGCTCGGCATCCGCGGCGGCGACCCAAGCCATTGGCCGCGTTACCATGCCGCCCTGCTCGCCGACGAGGTGGTCAACGCGGTCGCCACACCCGCCTATATCGAGCGGCACGGCTTGCCGAAAACAGCCGCCGACCTGCCCCGGCACAACCTCATCCATCTGGAAGAGCCGGTCCGACGCGCCTGCGACTGGACCGAGTGGTTTGCGAGCGCCGGCCTTGCCTATCCCAAACAGGCCCGTCGGCTTTCGATCAACGACTATGTCCTGGTGATCCAGGCGGTGCTATCCGGCGAAGGCGTGGCGCTCGGCTGGGAACACTTGATCTATCCGCAGATCCGCTCGGGCGCGCTGGTTCCGGTCGCCGGACACGTGCTGAAGACGGGCCTTGCCTTCTACGTCGTCTGGCCGCGATCGCGCGAACTGAATGCGCAGGCCAAAAGGGTGCGTGACTGGCTGCTGGATGAGGGGCGGCGCGACCGTGCAGCGATGCCCGGCGCCGAGGACTAACCCGGATCAGGCCTGGGCGGGAAGATCGCGGTAGCGATCGGCAAGATAGCGCATCGTCGCCACCGCATCGGCGGGCTTTCCGTAGAAGTAGCCCTGCCCCAGTCCGCAGCCGAGCGCCTTCAGTTTCAGGGCTTCGGAAAAATCCTCGATGCCTTCGGCGACGACTTCGAGCTCAAGCCCCTCGCACATCGACACGATCGCCTTGATGATATGCTCCGAGGCACGATCGGCAGAAATGCGCGAGACGAAGGCCCGGTCGATCTTGACCTTGTCGAAGGAGAAGTCGCGTAGCCGGCCAAGGCTCGACTGGCCCGTGCCGAAGTCGTCGAGCGAGACGCGGACGCCGGCGGCGCGCAGTTCCGCAACGATCTTCTGGGCGATATCCGCATCGGCCATGACGGCCGTTTCGGTGATCTCCAGCTCCAGGCGCCGCGGGTCGAGGCCGATCTGGCTGATGATCGACAGCAGGCGCCGGCTGGTGGTCGGATCCGTGAGCTGCGCCGAGGAGAGATTGAAGGAGAGGAAGAGCTCCTTCGGCCAGGAAAGCGCGGCATGGGCTGCCTTGCGCAGCAGGACCTCGGCGAGCGAATCGATGAAACCACGCTCTTCGGCGAGCGGCACGAACACCGCCGGCGAGACATAGCCGAGATCGGCATCGCACCAGCGCGCCAAGGCCTCGAAGCCGACAACCGCGTCGTTGCGCAGATCGACGATCGGCTGGAAGTGCACGTCAACCTCGTTGGCGATGATGGCGTTGCGCAGCGCTTGCTCAAGCTGCGTCGCGCGCTTCATCTCCTGGGCGATCTCCTGCGAGTAGACGGTGATCTGCCCGCGGCCGCGGCGCTTCGAGCGATAAAGCGCGGTATCGGCGCTTTTCAGGAGGTCCTCGAATACCTCTCCGGCAAAGGGATAAACGGCGAAACCGAAGGAGGCGGACAGACGAACGTGACGGTCGCCGAGATCGAAGGGGGCCGACAGCACCTCCTTCAGCATCTGTCCGATCTTCTCGGCGCCCTTGCGCTCGAAGATCAGCGGCAACACGAAGGCAAATTCATCGCTGTCGAAACGGATGATCGTGGCGCCCTCGGGCGCGCAGGCCTTCAGGCGATAGGCCACCTGGCAGAGAATCTCGTCGCCCGCTTCCGGTCCGAACAGGTCATTGATCGGCTTGAAACCATCGATATTGGCAAGGCCGATGGTGAACGGGGCCGGGTCGCTGGCACGCTCCTCGGCGAGATCAAGGACACACTGGCGCAGGCAACGGGCGTTGCCGAGCCCCGTCAGTTGATCGACATCACCCCGGGCCGCAGGCGCCTCGCGGCCAACACGGTGGTAAGGAGTTTCCGCTGTCATCATCGCCGTCCCCCACTCATCTGGCAGGGATGGCGTGCGATCGAGCCTGCCGCCAGCGTGCGCCACGACGCAAACCGGCTGTGTCTTTCCGACACGACCGGGGCTTGGGCAACGAGGTGGATGCGAGGCATACGGATGGGGCTCTACACTTTAGCGGCAATTCGGGGCAGACGATCGCAATCGGCGGTTAACAATCCGATATCGTGCCGCTCCAAGATTTGCCATTGGCCTCCCCAATTCTAGCGAGTTGACACGCCTTTTACTCAACCTGCCGTTCGTACTGCCTTCACCGGCATGAATTTTCTCAACACCGCCTCGATCATATCGGGGCTCACCGGCTTCATGATGTGGTCGTCCATGCCGCATGCCTTGCATTGCTGCAGGTCGATATCCAAGGCCTGGGCGGTAACCCCGATGATCGGGGTTTTCTGTGCGCGTCCCTTTTCAGCCGACCGGATTGCGACGGTTGCGTCGAAGCCGTTCATGACCGGCATCGACACATCCATCAGAACAAGGGCCGGTTGCAGTTCGTGCCAGAGTTCGACGGCCTCGCGACCGTTGGCGGCGATCCGGTGCGAAACGCCGAGCCCCTCGAGGATCTGGGTGAAGACGAACTGGTTGATCTGGTTGTCTTCGGCAACGAGCACGTCGACCTGCGGAGCCGGCGGCGGCGGCGCGATCTCTTCGGCCTCGAACGACAGCGACCATTCCGGTTGCGGCGCGGCACCCGCGCGCTCGGAACAAACACGGAAGACTTCCGCAAGCACCGCCGCCCCGTCCTGATCGGCGGACACCGGGAGGATCGGGCTGTCGCGCCAGCCGGTAGCGATCTTCTGCCGCTCGGGGAAAGCCGCGTCGAGCAGCAGGATGTCGAGTTTCAGCCCCGCCTCGTCGACAGCAGCGCAGAAGGCGTGCAATTCGTCGACATCGCGAACGGCGCAGGCGTCGAGCCCGGAGCCGCGCAGCCGGGCGACAAGCCGCTCCTCCAGCGCTCGGTCGTCGGTCGCCAGAAGCACCCGCAGGCCGCGCGCCGGCAAGGTCTCGATCATCGACCCCGCCTCGACGAGCTGCTGGACATTCAGCGCCCGGAAAGGATCGTAGAAATTCTGCGCCGCGGCAAAAATGCTGTAGTCGCGGATCTGCAGGGCGACCTCGCCCGAGGGCTCCTCGCCGCCCTGATACCAGACGGCAATATCGGTCACGTCGTTCATGCAGGTGACGACGAAATGGCGGCCGGGCATGCCGACGCGGTACTTGCGGGTCAGCACCCAGAGGTCGCTACCGTCGGCACGCACGATGTGCTCGGCCTGCGAAAACGGTTTGCCGGTTTCAAGCACCATGCGATCGGACTGTTCGAAGCGCTCCGCCAGGTCGCTCTCGACCAGGTCCCAGGCTGAGCGGCCGAGGATGGCGTCCTGCGCCAGGTCATGGATCAGGCAGAAGGCCTTGTTGACTGCGATGTAATTGAGATTGCGATCCTTGACGCAGATGGGATTGGGCTGCGCGTCGAGGATCTGCTCGGTCAGTTCCACCCGCTCCAGGTCGGTCTGAAGCTGTTCGTCGCGCTTCTTCTGGTCGGAGACGTCGCTGATCGACAGGATGCCCATGCCGCTCGACAGGCGGCGCTTGCGCATCGAAACCCAGCGGGTGCGGCCGGCGCGCTCTACGCTCTCGTAGCGCTCGCGCCAATGCAGCGCCATGTGCTCGGCAATCCATTCCTCGCGGTTGGTGCGTCGGCGGCTGTTTTCCGGGACGGTGCCCGGACGGACACCGGTGTCATAGACGGCACCGAGGAAGTCCCTGAGCCGCGCGCCCGGCATCAGGGCTTCCGCTGGCACCGGGAAAAATTGCAGCATCGTGCGGCTGGCAAAGAGAATGGTATCGTCCCGGCTGCAGACAAGCACAGCGATGCCGAGTGCGTCGCAACTCGACTCAAGAATGACCCTGTTGATGTCCGCGCCGTTCGGCGCCCCATCGCTCATCGCACTGTCCTCACTCGCCTACCGCATGTGTCCCTGGATCGTCAGATCAGGGGGAACAGGCGGCCATCCAAAGTGCCACAACGGCCTGCCGCGTCTTCATAATGACGCGCGGCGCTGCAACGGCGGTTTCATTTCGGGACATGCTGGGGTGGCCTTGGCAGGCGTCTCTTCGAGCGGCGGGAGTGCGGCGTCCAGCTACGCCGCAAGGCTCAAAAGACAAAACCCGTGATCATTCAGGTTGTTGTGGAAAATCGCAGCAGAGTGTTAAGGGCCGATTAAACCCTCGATCATTTTTCAAGGGTAACGGCACCAAGCGCTCGCGACCGGGGACGAGATACCGTCCCCTCTTCCGTTTCCGCGGCGAATCCCGGAAAATGGGCCATGGCCATCAAGCAGCTTTCAGAAACCCTCATCAACCAGATCGCCGCCGGCGAAGTGATCGAACGTCCGGCCAGCGCCGCCAAGGAGCTGATCGAGAATGCGCTCGACGCCGGCGCGACCCGCATCGAGATCGCGACCGCCGGCGGCGGCAAGACGCTGCTGCGGGTCACCGACAACGGCTCGGGCATGGCACCTGGCGACCTCGAACTTGCGGTTCGAAGGCACTGCACGTCGAAGCTCGACGACAGCCTCTTCGACATCCGCACCCTCGGCTTTCGCGGCGAGGCCCTGCCTTCGATCGGCTCGGTCGCCCGGCTGTCGATCACGACGCGCACGGCCGGCGCCAGCGAAGGCGCGGTCATTGCGGTTACCGGCGGCAAAACCGAGGCGGTCCGCCCGTCGCCCGCCAACACCGGCACGGTCGTCGAAGTGCGCGATCTGTTCTTCGCCACCCCGGCCCGACTGAAGTTCATGAAGACCGAGAAGGCGGAAGCGGCGGCCATTTCGGAAGTGGTGCGCCGCATGGCGATCGCGTTTCCGGCGGTCCGTTTCGTGCTCTCCGGCAGCGACCGCTCGACGCTCGAATTCCCGGCAACCGGCGACGACCGGCTGGCGCGCATGGCGCAAGTGCTTGGCAAGGATTTTCGCGACAATGCGATCGAGATCGATGCGGCGCGGGAAGACGTCGAACTGACCGGCTTTGCCGGCGTGCCGACTTACAATCGCGGCAACTCGCTGCAGCAATATGTCTTCGTCAATGGCCGCCCCGTGCAGGACAAGTTGCTGCTGTCGGCGATCCGTGCCGCCTATTCCGAGACGATCCCGAGCGGCCGCTATCCGGTCGCCGTGCTGTCGATCACGCTCGACCCGGCGCTCGTCGACGTCAACGTGCATCCGGCGAAGTCTGACGTGCGCTTCCGCGACCCCGGCCTGATCCGCGGGCTGATCATCGGCGCGATCCGTCAGGCGCTGACGCGCGACGGCGACCGCGCCGCAACGACGGGCGCCCGCGGCATGATGCAGGCGTTCCGCTCTGGCGATTACCGCCCGCAGCCCTGGAGCGCCGAGACGTCGCCTTCCCGGCCGACACAATTCGACGCGATGCTGCGCCACCTCGGCGAGCAGCCGCAGGCAAGCTTTGCGGCATTTTCCGCCCCTTCGGCGCGCGTTGCCACCCCGTTCGAGCGGGAAATGCCCGTGCCGGCGCCGGAGGCCCAGCAACCGCCGCCGCCGCAATCGTTCCCGCTCGGCGCCGTGCGCGCCCAACTGCACGAAAACTACATCGTCGCCCAGACTGATGACGGCCTCGTCATCGTCGACCAGCATGCCGCGCACGAGCGGCTGGTGTTCGAGGCGATGCGTACGGCGCTGCATTCGCGGCCGGTCGCCGCCCAGGCGCTACTGATCCCGGAGATCGTCGACCTGCCCGAAGACGATTGCCACCGATTGATGGCCCATGCGGAGGAGTTCTCCCGCCTGGGTCTCGCGATCGAGCGCTTCGGCCCGGGCGCGATTGCGGTGCGCGAAACGCCGGCCATGCTCGGCGAAATGGATGCCGTCGGTCTCGTGCGCCAGCTCGCCGACGAGCTTGCCGAATGGGATACGGCAAGCGGGCTGACGAGCCGGCTCGAATATCTCGCCGCGACCATGGCCTGCCACGGATCGGTGCGCTCGGGACGACGCATGCGCACCGAGGAGATGAACGCGCTTTTGAGGCAAATGGAGGCGACGCCCGGCTCCGGCCAGTGCAATCACGGCCGGCCGACCTATATCGAACTCAAGCTCTCCGATATCGAACGGCTGTTCGGCCGGAGCTGATCTTCACGCCTGGCGAAATGCGACTGGCATTTTTCCGGACGGCGAGCTAGACCAGAGAACCAATAACGAAGACGGAAACAGGCGCCGAGCATGATGAACCGGTTTGAAGGAAGCGCTTCGCGCGAAGCGAAGATCCGTTATCTCGACGGCGACTTTCAGATCGTGCTCGCGGGTTCGCACGTGGTCTGCGCGATGACCGGCAAGATCATCCCCGTCGACGAACTGCGTTACTGGAGCGTCGCCCGGCAGGAGCCCTATGTCGACGCGGAAGCCTCGCTCGAGGCGGAAAAGCGCGCAGGCGCGCTGCCCAACCAGCGCCGCTAATCAAGCCCGGACACCAACAACGGCACTCCGGCGCCACGACCCGCAGGGCGCCGTTACTTAGCCGCGCCTTCGCGCAGCTTGCGGGCACGCGCCGCGGCAAGCGCCGTCTCGATGATCTTCTTCGGCGCCATCGGGTCGTCGAAGCGCACATCGATCTCGATCACCCTGCTCGCTGCGGCGAGTTCGGCGGCGCGGCCGTGGCCGGGCTCGAGGCGCACCAGATCCTTGGCGGTGGTAACGAGCTGGCAGCCGAGCGTTGCAGCCTGGTCGAGCAGATCGGCGATTTCGTCCTCGGAGAAATGGTGGTGGTCGGGAAAACTGCGGGTTTCCTCGATGACGGCGCCCGTCTCCCGAACGGTGCGGTAAAACTTCTCCGGATCGGCAATGCCCGCCCAGGCAAGCACCTTGACGCCATTTAGCGATCCGTCGTCGTGCCTTATGACGTCGGCTTCGTAGATCTGCTTGCCGGCGCGGGCGGCGCGACGGATCAGGGCGTCGGCCTCGGTGCCGTCACCGATCTTGAGCAGGGCCGTGGCGTGGCGGAGTTGGTTCGACAGTGGCGCCCGCACCGGGCCCGCCGGCACCAGATAGCCGTTGCCGATGCCGCGGCGGGAATCGATCACCAAAAGCGCGAAGTCGAAGGCCAGCCGCGCGCTCTGGAAACCGTCGTCCATGATGATGATGTCGACGCCTTCCTTCACCAGCCGACGAGCCCCATCGACGCGGCGGCGGCAGACGACGGTCAAGGCCTCCTTCGCCAGAAGCAACGGTTCGTCGCCGACGTCGCGGGCGCGATGATGTTCCAGATCGACGACGGTCGTCACGTCGAGCGAGCCGCCATAACCGCGGCTGAGGAATCCGGGCTTCAGCCCCTTTTCGCGGATGACGCGCGCAAGCGCGATGGAGGTCGGCGTCTTGCCGGCGCCGCCGACGGTGAAATTGCCGATGCAGATGACCGGGACCGGCACCGAGGCGCGCTGCGCGCGATCCATGCGCATGCCGGCAATCCGTCCGTAAACCCATGAGAACGGCCACAACGCGCGCGCACGCCAATCCGCCTTGGTCCACCAAAATGGCGGCGCTTCCGATACCATCTTCGTTCCGTGGCCTCCCGGCCGCTCAGGTCCTTCCGTTTCCGGGAGGGACGGTTTGTTCGCCGGTCGAAACCGGCAGATTGCGACAAAAAACGTCAGAACGGGAAAAAACACAAGCTATGGAGACCGATACGGCCACGGCAGGGGCGCTGAACCGGGCCGATCACGATGCAAAACTGAAGGCAATCGCGGCAAGCCGCTGCCGCAACTCGATCTAGAGGACAGCTTCGAGTTCGGTGATGTCCGAGAGGCAATGGTCGGAAGCCGCCGCAAGCGACTGGCGCGAGCCGGTACCCGTCAGGACGGCGACCGTCATGCCGACGCCGGCGCTGCGGCCCATGTGCATGTCGTGATTGTTGTCACCGACGACGACCACCTGCCGCGGCTCAAGGCCGGTCGCAGCACAAAAGCCAAGCACCATGCCCGGCTCCGGCTTGACGCCGTAGCCGCTGTCATAGCCCGCCACATAGTGTAGGTAATCCTCGAAGCCGAAGCGCTTTGCCGTTTCGCGGATCGAACGCTCGTTGTCGCTCGAGGCGACACCGAGGCGGTAGCCCTTGGCGTGCAGCCCGGCGAAGAAGGCGCCGAGATCGGTCACCGGCACGGCATATTCAGCCGAGCGCGCAAACAGGCCGTCAAGCAGGGTCGTCAGTTCGGCAATCGTGAAGGGCGCGCCCGCGCCGACGAAGCCGGTCGCGATCTCGACCGTGTTGCCTGCAGCAAGCAGGCTGTCGGGCAGCACGTGGCCGGTGTCGGCGTCCATGCCACCGGCTGCAAGCAGCGTGCGGGCCAGGGCCTCATCACCCTTTGCCGCGAGCCGCGCCAGTTCGTAGTTCACCGGCACCCAGCTCTTTGCGTAGTCGAGCAGGGTTCCATCCTTGTCGAACAGGATGCCGGCTATGGCTTTGGCTGCGGTCATGACGAGGCTTCGTCTCCTGCTGGATCAGTTGTCGGTCGGCGGATTGAGACGCGCCTTGACGACGAGCGGATTGATATAGGGCTCAAGTCCCTTCATCGTCGCCGACAGGGCACCGCGCATCTCTTGCACGGTTTCGAGGCCGGCATCGATCATCGAGCGACGCATGTCGTCGTTGGCGAGCAGATAGTTGACGCCCTTGGCCAGCATCTCGACGTCGCGCACGATCTTGGCGCTGCCGTTCTTGGCCAGCGTCTGATAGGTCTCGCGAAAGTTCTGGACGTTGCCGCCGGAAAGAATGGCGCAGCCGAGCATCGCCGGCTCCAGCGGGTTCTGACCACCCTCGGCAAACAGCGACCGGCCGACGAAGGCGACCTCGGTCAGGCGAAGATAGAGGCCCATTTCGCCGATCGTGTCGCCGAGGAAGATATCGACGTCGGGCGTCAGTGGATCGCGGCGCGTGCGCCGGGCGACCTTCAGCCCCTTGGCCGTCAGCGCCGCCTCGATGGCGTCGCTGCGATCGGGATGACGCGGAACGATGATCGTCAGAAGGCCGGTTCGCTCCTTGAGCGCACGGTGCACGACACCGGCGGCCGCCTCCTCGCCGTCGAAGGTCGAGATCGCCGCCCAGGTCTTGCGGGCGCCGATCTGCTGGCGATACTCCTTCAGCGCCTGCGGATCGTGTGGCGGCGCGTCAGTGTCGACCTTGAGATTGCCCGACACCATGACCGGCAGCGCACCGAGCGTGCGGAAGCGCTCCGCATCGACATCGGACTGGGCAATGACGAGCGCGAGATTCTCGAACAACGCGTCGGCGAGCGCCGGTCGGCGCTTCCAGCGCGCGAAGGTCCGGTCGGACATGCGCCCATTGACCAGAACCTGCGGAATATGGCGACGGCCGAGTTCCAGGATCGTCATCGGCCAGATCTCGGATTCGGCGATGATCGCCAGATCCGGCTCCCAATAGTTGAGAAACCGGCTGACGGCCGGCTTGAAATCGAGCGGGACATACTGGTGGATCACCGTCGACCCCAGGCGCTCGGCCACGACACGCGCCGAGGTCATCGTCCCGGTCGTCAGCACGACGTGGATGCCGCGCCGCCTGATTTCCTTGATCATCGGGATGACGGCGTTGGTTTCGCCGACGCTTGCCGCGTGGAACCAGACGAGGGGGCCCTGCGGCCGCGGCTCGCTGGCATGGCCGTAGCGCTCACGGCGGCGTGCCGGATCCTCCTTGCCCTTCGCCGCGCGAATGGCAAGGTAGGACCAGACGAGGGGATAGATGGCCGAGCCGATCCAGCGGTAGCTGGACAGCGCCAGGCGCGCGCGAAAGCTGCTCATGACAGGCCACCTTCCCCGGCCGTTCCGGCCCGGAGAGACTTAAGGGCGACTGGCATGCGGGTAAACACCGCGCATCCCGACCTCATCGGCATCAGCCGTTTTCCGGGTCGAGCAGACGGTGCATGTGGACGATGAAGTAACGCATGTGAGCGTTGTCGACGGTCATCTGCGCCTTGGATTTCCAGGCAGTCAGGGCGCTGTCGTAGTCCGGGTAGATGCCGACGATATCGAGCTTGTCCAGGTCGCGGAAATGTACGTCAGTCAGCGTGGTGAGTTCGCCGCCGAAGACGAGGTGCAGACGTTGTTTTTTCTCGGTGTCGTGAGCCATCGGACTTCCATTTATTCTTGTTGGGTGTGGGCGTTGATTTGAGGCATTCAGCCTCAAAGGTCAATGGGGCTCCATGGACCGCGATGCGGCGATCAGGCCCGGCAAGAGCGGCTTTGCCGCCGCGCAGAGAACCCCGTGAACGACAGTGGATCGATTGTAAGAGAGCGGCTGCGCATCGAGATCGGCCAGCGCGCCGCCGGCGCTCGCTAGAATGAGATCTGCTGCAGCCAGGTCCCAGTCGTGGGAGTTCTTCTTCACCAGCGTTCCGTCGATCCGCCCGTCGGCAACCATGGCCAACCGATAGGCAAGCGACGGCACATGCGGGATACGGGTAACGGCGCTGCGATAGGGCGCCGGAAGCTTGCCGATCGTGTCCTCGGCAGCCGCCAGATGCAGTGTTTCCCCGGGTTTTGCCTCGCGCACCGAGATTTGGGCACCGTTTTTCAGCGCACTGCCGCCTGCGACCGCCTCGAAGAGTTCATCGAGCGCCGGGGCATAGAGCACGCCGGCAACGGGCTGGCCGCGATGCACGACGGCGACGCTGACGCACCAGAGTTCCTTGCCGGCGATGAAAGCCCGCGTGCCGTCGATCGGATCGACGACGAAGACCGTTTCGCGCGACAGCCGGCTCAGATCGTCGTCCGTCTCCTCCGACAGCCAGCCGTAATCAGGCCGGGCCGCAAGCAAGCGCGTCTTCAGCACATCGTTTGCGGCAAGATCCGCCTCGCTTACCGGCGAGCGGCCTTCGTTCTTCCAGTGGACGTCGGGCGCCTTGCGGAAATAGCCGAGCGCGGTTTCGCCGGCGACAACCGCCGCGGCACGGATCACGTCGAGATCCGGCTTCCAGTCCGCGCCCGGTGGTGCTGTGTCAGACATTCAAAACCCCGTCAGCCCGCCTCTCCCTTGTCCGGAAGGCGGGATCGGCGCGGGCTTCCCGCGCCTGCTTTTCCAACGGCCTTGTCAGAGGCCGGCGAGCGTCATGCCCTCGATGGCGAGCGTCGGCGCCGCGACGCCGAACTTGCGGTCGATGTCGTCTGCCGGCGTCAGCGCCATGAACATGTCTTTGAGATTGGACGCGATCGTGACCTCCGAGACGGCAAAGGTCTGCTCGCCGTTCTCGATCCAGAAGCCGGAGGCGCCGCGGCTGTATTCGCCGGTCACCATGTTGACGCCCTGGCCGATCAGCTCGGTGACGTAGAAGCCGGTGCCAACCCCACGGATGAGATCGTCCCGCGAGATCGATCCCGGCTCGAGCGCCAGATTGGTCGAGGACGGATTGACCGTCGGACCGCCGCGCACGCCGCGACCGTTGGTCTGAAGCCCGAGTTCGAGCGCTGCCGATGTGGACAGGAACCAGTGGTTCAGCACACCATCTTCGACCATCGCCAGTTTCTCGCCGCTGACCCCTTCGCCGTCAAAGGGACGCGAAGAGGAGCCACGCACGATCAGCGGGTCGTCGGTCACGGAAAGACCCGACTTCAGGATCTGCTTGCCCATCATGTCGCGCAGGAAACTCGTCTTGCGGGCGACAGCCGCGCCATTGATGGCGCCGGCCAGATGGCCGACGAAGCCGCGGGCTATGCGTGGATCGAAGACGACGGTGACATTCTTGGCGGTCGGCACCTGGCGCGGATTGATGCGGGCGACCGCGCGCTCGCCGGCCAGGCGGCCGATTTCGTCGGCGTCGCGCAGGTCGGCAAAGAAGAGGCGGCTATCATAATCGTAGTCGCGCTCCATCTTGGTGCCCTCGCCGGCAATCGCGCTGACGGAGCGGCCAAAGCGGGTGGCCATGTAGGAGCCGGAAAAGCCATGCGAGGTGACGAGTACCAGTCCGCCCATGCCGGCCGATGCGCCAGCGCCGCTGGAATTGGTAACGCCCGAGACCGCAAGTGCCGCCTCTTCGGCGGCAAGCGCTGCCTCGGTCAGGGTTTCAGTGGAAACCGCCGTGGCGTCGAAAAGGTCGAGGTCCGGATAGGACTTCGCCAGCCGGTCGGCGTCCGCCAGCGCGGCGAAGGGATCCTCCGGCGAAGCCTTGGCCATGGCAACCGCGCGCTCGGCGAGCAGCTTCAGGTCAAAACCCGGATTGGCCGAAACGCTGGCGACACGCCGTCCGACAAAAACACGGAGCGAAAAGTCGTCGCTTTCGGAGGCTTCCGTCGCTTCGACCTTGCCGAGGCGGACGGCGACGGAGCGGGAGCGCCCGCGCACCACCACCGCGTCCGCCGCATCGGCGCCGGCCTTGCGGGCGAGGTCCACGAGTTCGGATGCGCGTTTTTCGAGGTCGGCAGAATCGATCGTGTCTGACATGGTGTGGCCTTTCATTCCTGCCCCATTTATTGTGCGGCGAAGCAGGCATCAAGGGCATCGACCCGATTCCCGCTCAAACACCGCAAATGAAGCGCTCTCGAAAGCTCCGCTTGGGGGCCGGGTTCAGCAACAGTGAAAGCCTGAGGCATGGCAACGACACCGATCATCTATTCCCAGGCCCTGATGCTGCTCGGTGGCGCAGTGATCGCCGCTCCCATCTTCAAGCGGCTCGGGCTCGGCACGATCCTCGGCTACCTTTCGGCCGGCGTGCTGATCGGACCTGTCGCCCAAAGCATCACCGAGGGCGAGCAGATCCTGCACGTCTCGGAACTCGGCGTCGTCTTCCTGCTCTTCATCATCGGGCTCGAACTCAAGCCTTCGCGCCTCTGGCAGATGCGGCGCGACATCTTCGGCCTCGGCACGGCGCAGGTGCTGCTGACAGGCATCCTGCTTTCCTACGCCATCTATGCCCTCGGCCTCCTCGATCATGGCGGCAGCATCATCGCCGGCTTCGGACTGTCCCTCTCGTCGACGGCATTCGCCATGCAGATCCTCGACGAGGGCAACGACCGCAATACGCGCTACGGGCAACGCGCCTTTTCGATCCTGCTGCTGCAGGATCTCGCGATCGTGCCGCTTCTGGCGCTGATCCCGCTGCTGGCGGCACAGGCGCCCGAGGACACCACGCCGCCGCTCGAGGATTTCGCCATCGCCACCACTGCGATCGTCGTGCTCTTCGCTGCCGGGCGCTACCTGGTGAATCCGCTGTTCCAGCTCATAGCTCGCACCGGCGCACGCGATGTCATGATCGCCGCCGCACTGCTTGTGGTCATGGGGGCGGCGACCATGATGCAGCTCGCCGGATTGTCGATGGCCATGGGTGCCTTCCTTGCAGGCGTGTTGCTGGCCGAGTCCTCCTACCGCCATGAACTCGAGGCGGATATCGAGCCGTTTCGCGGTATCCTGCAGGCGCTGTTTTTCATGGCGGTCGGCCTGTCGCTAGAGCTCGGCGTCATCGTCGAGCGCTACCAGCTGATTATCATCGCCGTGCCGCTGCTGATGGCACTGAAGAGCCTGGTTCTCTATTGGCTCTGCCGCTTCACCGGATCACATCACAATGACGCCGTGCGCATCAGCCTGCTTTTGCCGCAGGGCGGCGAGTTCGGCTTCGTGCTGTTCACGGCGGCGGCAAGCGCCGGCGTCTTCTCGGACGGCAACGCCTCGCTGCTGGTCGCGATCGTGACCCTGTCGATGGCGCTGACGCCCCTTGCCTCCATGCTCGCGCCGAAATTGATGCGCGAGCAGGACGAGATGGACGAAGAGATCGAAGAAGACTTCGATGGCGCCAATGCCGATGTGCTGATGATCGGCTTCTCCCGCTTCGGCCAGATCGCCGCCCAGATCCTGCTTGCCGGCGGTCGCGATGTGACGATCATCGATCATTCCGCCGCGCGCGTGCGCCAGGCCGCGACCTTCGGCTTCCGGATTTACTTCGGCGACGGCAACCGTCTCGACGTGCTGCGCGCCGCGGGCATCGAACGGGCCAAGATCGTCGCCGTCTGCACCCAGAAGAAGGAAACGACCGACCACATCATCGACCTCGTGCAATCCGAATATCCGAATGCCCGCATCTACGCCCGCTCCTACGATCGTCTGCACACGCTGGAACTGCGCGCCAAGGGTGTCGACTACGAGCTGCGCGAGACCTTCGAGTCCGGCCTGCTCTTCGGCCGCAAGACACTGGAGGCACTGGGGGTCGGCGACGACGAGGCGATCGCGATCATGGACGACATCCGCAAGCGCGACGAGGCGCGCCTCGTGCTACAGGAGGCCGAGGGCATCACCGCCGGCCGCGACATGCTGCACTCGCGGCCTGTGCGTCCGGAGCCGCTGGTCAAGCCGAAGCGCGAGGTCGACCATTCGCAAGAGACTGGCGAACG
Source organism: Ensifer sp. SL37 (assembly GCF_026672675.1). Classification (NCBI taxonomy): domain Bacteria; kingdom Pseudomonadati; phylum Pseudomonadota; class Alphaproteobacteria; order Hyphomicrobiales; family Rhizobiaceae; genus Ensifer; species Ensifer sp. SL37. The sequence continues at coordinate 646,842 of NZ_JAPPRN010000006.1, forward strand.
GATCCTCCCGGGCCTTCCCGCGGACGAGCGCGAAAGCGCCTAACCGCTCACGCTGCGACGGCACGCGCCGTCATTGCCAAGGTTGTTCAGGCCCCAAGCTTCAAACACCAAGGTTCAGGTGAGCCTTGGCGCTGTCATCCGCTCTTCGAGTGCGCGCTTCAGTTCGTCCTTGATCGCAGCCGTTGCGTTCAGCACGTCCTGGGCGCGCAGGAAATCCATCACGCGGTAGCGGCCGACATCGGGACGCAACAGGATGTCCGGCGCCCCCTCCTTCAGCTTCATGGCGATGATCGACTGCATCATCAGCTGGCTCGCGCCGAACAGGCTGTCGATCCGGCTCGGGATCGCCTTGCCGTCGCCATCCGGCCCGCCGACGACATCGACCGCAATGACGATATCGGCAAGGCCGCGCAGGTGATCGAAGGGAATGGGATTGTAGATGCCGCCGTCGATCATGACCCGCCCGTCGATCCGGACCGGCGTGAAGATCGCCGGCAGCGCCGCAGACGCAGCCAGGGCCTTGCGGAGGTCGCCCTTCTCGCAGATCTTCTCCGTCTGACCGTAATAGTCGGTGGCGACTACCTTCAGCGGGATTTCGAGGTCGGAGAATTTCTGCGGGATGGCCTCGGGCAGGAAGGCCTTGAGCACCCGCTCGACATTGAACTGGCCGAAACGGAAGCCGCTCGCCATCGCTTCGGAAAGGCTCGACGGCCGCAATTGCCACAGGCGGTTGACCACTTCGCGCCGGTGGCCGACGGTGGAAAGCGTATGGGCCCGGATCTCTTCGCCGCGCAAACCCGCCGCCATGCCGGCGCCCATGATCGCACCGATCGACGAGCCCGCGATCGCGACCGGCCGAATGCCGAGTTCATCCAGTGCCTCGATGACATGGATATGCGCAAGACCGCGGGCGCCGCCACCGCCAAGCGCCAGCGCGACGGTGGGCCGCGCCGGGGCCCCTGCCGATCCATGCGTCATCGAAAGATCCTGCTTCATCGGCATGCCTCCGCGCTGGGCGGGTTGAGAAAATGGCGTCGTCCGGCTGAGCCTATCCCGTCAACTCAACCGAAATTACGGCATCAGGCTCCGCGAAACCGATAGAAATGCATGCGCGTGTCGCCGAACACCCTGACGTCGAGGTTTTCGAAGACGGCGACCGGCGCCGGCTGGACATCTGCCCGCTCTTCGAGGATCACCAGCGCGCCGGGCACCAGCCAGTTGCCGATGGCAGCCGACTCCAAGGCCTTTTCGCCCAACCCCTTGGCATAGGGCGGGTCGGCGAAGACGAGATGAAACGGCTCCATCGTACCGACGCCGCCAAGGCTGGTGGCGTCGCGCCGGAAGACCTTGGCCCGGCCCTGCAGGCCGAGCGTCTCGACGTTGGTCTGGATCAGGCCCCTGCCCTCGACGCCCTGCTCGACAAAGAGCGCATGCCGGCATCCGCGCGACAGCGCCTCGAAGCCGACGGCGCCGGTGCCCGCGAAAAGGTCGAGCACACGCGTGCCGTCGAGCGCGTCCGGATAGGAATGGCTCAGAATGTTGAACAGGCTTTCGCGCGTCCGGTCCGTGGTCGGCCGGATATCGTTGGACTTGGGGGTCGCCAGGCTGCGACCCCGAAACTCCCCGCCGACGATCCGCACGACCGCTTAGTTTCCTCTGCCGCGCGGCTTACCGCCGCCAGCCGGGCGCCCGCCGCCGGAACGACCAGGGCCGCCGGGGCGTCCACCGCCGGGCTTGCCGCCACCAGGCTTACCGCCGCGCGGACCGCCGGAGCGTTCACCGAAGGATTTTCCGCCCGAGGGCTTGCCGCCGAACGACTTGCCGCGAGGCTTGTCGCCAAACGGACGGTCGCCACCTTCGCGACGCGGCGGACGGTCACCGTCAGCGCGTGGAGCCCGCGGCTTGTCGAACCGGCGATCACCGCCGTCGCTGCGAGCCGGACGGTCACTGAACGAACGCTCACCGCCTTCGCGACGCTGCGGACGATCACCGTCGGCGCGTGGCGCCCTCGGCTTGTCGGAATAGCTGCGCGGTCCGCCTTCAGAACGGGGACGGTCGCCGCCGTCACGGCGCGCAGGACGGTCACCGTGATCGCGCGACCTGCGGTCACCCGCGTCGCCCGACTTGCGCCGGCCGAAACCGCCATCGCGGCCCTCGTCCTTGCCGCGACGGGCAGGTTCGCTGGCACTGATCCATTCGCCCTCGTCGTCGCGACGCTTGACCGGCGCGGCAGAGGCCGGACGATCGGCGCGGTCGAAGTCTCTGTGCGGGCCACCCTTGCGGTCCGGGTCGAACTTGCCGGTCGTCTTCGTCGCCAGACCATCCTTGTTGCGGCCGTAGCGCTTGGACTTAGGCGCGCTTTCCGGACGCTCGCGACGGGCGGACTTCTCGGTGGCATCGCCATCAACGGACTTCGGCTTCTTTTCGGCGAGCGGGCGGGCGCCCGGCGCCATCCAGACATTGGCCGTGCGGGCGCGCTGAGCCGGCGCGCGCTTCGGCCGATCCTCGAACTTGGCGTCGCGGTCTTCGCGCGGGCCACCCTTGCCGCGGGCACCATCCTTGCCACGACCACCACCGTCGCGGCGGTCGTCACGACGGGTGTCCAGACGAGAAAGGGCACGCTCGCGCTTGTCCTCCGGCTTTTCCCAGCGGTTGTTGCGCTCCGGCCTGCGCGTGTCGGCGGCGTCGTCTTCAGCCTCACCGGCAACGGTCGCCGCCTGATCATTGTAAAGCGGCGCGTCGAAGTTCGCCTTGGCGTCCTCGATCAGGCGCGGTCCCAATTGGTCGCGCAGCGTGCGTCCGCGAATTTCCTGGACGTGTCCCTCCGGCAGTTCGCCGAGCTGGAACGGGCCGTAGGAGATGCGGATCAGGCGGTTGACGTCGAGGCCGAGCGCGCCGAGCACGTTCTTGATTTCGCGGTTCTTGCCTTCGCGAAGCCCCATCGTGATCCAGACGTTCGAGCCCTGGACGCGGTCGAGCGTCGCTTCGATGGCGCCGTACAGCACGCCGTCGACGGCGATGCCGTCCTTCAGCTTGTCGAGCGCTTCCTGATCGATCTCGCCATGGGCGCGCACGCGGTAACGGCGCAGCCAGCCGGTCGACGGCAGTTCGAGCACGCGGGCAAGGCCGCCGTCATTGGTGAGAAGCAGCAGGCCCTCGGTGTTGATGTCGAGGCGGCCGATCGACAGAACCCGCGGCAGCTCGTCCGGCAGGTTCTCGAATACGGTCGGACGACCCTCCGGGTCGGCATTGGTGGTCACCAGACCGGCCGGCTTGTGATAGAGCCAGAGGCGCGTGCGCTCGATACCGCGGATCGGCTGGCCATCGACCTCGATCGCATCGGCGAGCGTCGCGTTGACCACGGGCGTGTCGAGGATGACGCCGTTGAGCCTGATGCGGCCTTCCATGATCATGCGCTCGACGTCGCGACGCGAGGCAACGCCGGCGCGCGCCAGGATCTTCGAGATGCGCTGCGGCTCGTCGGCGGCCGCTGCAGCCGCTGCCGGGCGCTCCCGGGCCGGACGCGAAGCGCCGGCCTTGGGATCAGACGTCTTTGCGTCGAAGCCCCTGCCGGGGCCCTTGGCACCGAAAGACTTCGGGCCGGAAGCCTTGGCTCCTGCAGCCTTTTTCGGCGCAGCGCCCTTCTTGTCGGCGAAATGCGGTTTCTTGTCCCGGCCAGCGGACTTGCCGCCAGGCCGCGTGGGCTTGTCTTTGGATGTCATTTGTGTTGCCTGCCTTTTGCGGCTGTCCTATCAGGTCGCGGCCCGTGGGTTAAGAGAAATTATTGTTTGAGCGATGGCTGAGACGACACGCTTCATGGATGCGGCCCTTGAAGAGGCCCGCAAGGCTGCCGAACGCGGCGAAGTGCCGATCGGCGCCGTGGTGGTTTTCGACGGCCGCATCATCTCGCGCGCCGGCAATCGCACCCGCGAGCTCAACGACGTGACCGCCCATGCGGAGATCGTCGCCATCCGCGAGGCTGCCGCCGTTCTCGAGGACGAAAGGCTGACCGGCGCCGATCTCTACGTCACGCTCGAACCCTGCACCATGTGCGCGGCGGCGATTTCATTCGCCCGCATCCGTCGCCTCTATTACGGCGCAGACGACCCGAAGGGCGGCGCGGTCGACAGCGGTGTGCGCTTCTTCGGCTCGCCCACCTGCCACCATGCGCCCGATGTCTATTCGGGCATCGCCGAGCGGGAAGCCGCCGATATCCTCAGGGATTTCTTTGCCGGCAAGCGGTGAGACCCCTTAACGTCTTCAGTCGGCGGCGAAGCTCTCGAGCGCGACACCCGAAAGGCGGTAGCGCGTCCACTCGGACATCGGCTCTGCGCCGACCGATTCGTAGACGCGGATCGCCGGTTCGTTCCAGTCGAGCACACTCCATTCGAAGCGCCCGCAGCCTTCCTCGACGGCAATCTTTGCCAGATGCTTCAGGAGCATCTTGCCGGCGCCGGAGCCGCGGCAATCCGGGGTGACGTAAAGATCCTCGAGGTAAAGACCCTTGCGCGCCTGCCAGGTGGAATAGTTGTAGAACCACATGGCAAAACCAGCCGGCTTGCCATCCTTCTCGCAGATCACCGCGCGGGTGATCGCACCGGGACCGAAGAGCGAGGCCTGCAGCATCTCGACCGTCGCCTCGACGGCGTCGGGCTCCTTCTCGTAGATGGCAAGTTCGGTGATGAAGCGCAGAATGGTTTCGGCGTCTTCCGGGCGGGCGTCGCGAATGCTGATGGTCATGGCTCAGGCGCTTCTCAAGCAGTTCCAGCAGCCAAGCAAACGCGCTTTCGACCGGAACTGCATAGATCCAAGGGAGAGAGGCATTTCGCCGTTCAAGGGAACGGCGAGAACGGGTTTAGAAGGGCCAATACCACTTGGAGCCGGTATTCTTGATCTGCGCCTCCTTCTTGCGGCGGCGCTCCTTGTCCTTCTCCGGCTCGCCGAGATCGGTCTCGGTACCCTCGGGCAGGCGGCGGTAATCGAGCGGCGGATCGCTCAGGAAGCGGCGCTTGTCGGAATAGGCGCCCATCTCGATCTTGCGCCCTTCACGATAGGCCTCCTGCTGCTCCTTTGCAGAGAGCCGGCGACCGTTGGCGCTTGCCTTGGCAAGCGGCGAGACATAGTTCGGGTTGTTCTTGTTGGCGTCGGCCTCTTCACGCAGGCGGTTGCGCACCTCTTCCGGAGACTCGACCCATTCCGGGTTCCCCTCGCGGCTGGCGAGCGACTTCTGCGGCTCGACGAGCGAGGCCTGCTGGGCCGACGGCGGCAGGACGAGACCCGGACGCGGCTGGTACTTGACCGGATCCCGCTTCGGCGGGCCGAAGCTTGCGACGCTGCCGAGGTCGTCCATGAGCTGTTCGCCGGCGGTCTTGTCCGTGCCGTAGGTCGGGCCGCCGATGCAGCCCGTAAGCACCAGGCCGCTCGTCAAAATGGCGGCCACGCTGGCAAACACTCGCAACTCTCGCGTCATTTCCATGAGATTCCTTCCAGCCGGCCACCAGTCAGCGCGGCCACTCAAGCGCCCATGGCGGAGAAATCCGCCAAATTTCGGGCAGGTTTTACCGGATGAACGCAAGGAGTGCAATTCATCCGGTAACAATGCGTTAAGCCTTGAAACCAAGCTCGCGCAAGGCAGCGGCATCCCGGGCGGACACGTCCGGGTAGAGTGCATCAGAACCGACATCGGTCGTGATCCGCCAGGAGCGAGCACATTTCTGGCCTTCGGCAAGCTTCGGCACGACGCTGACCTTGGCCACGTCAGCCAGCCGGAACGCGTCGGCCGGACCTTCGGTGGTCTCGACAGTGATCCCCGAGGTGATGCAGATCTCGGCGAAATCCTGGCCTTCCAGCGCCTTCAACAGCTCCGGATCGGCCACGTGGACGACCGGTGCGGCTTCCAGCGACGAGCCGATGCGCTTGTCCTTGCGTTCGATCTCGAGCGCGCCGGTGACGACGGTGCGGACCGCACGGATCTTCTCCCACTTGGCTTCGAGCGCATCGTTCTTCCATTCCGCCGGGATCGCCGGGAACTGTTCGAGGTGCACCGAGACCGCATCGGGCTTGCGCGACAGCCAGGCCTCTTCGGTCGTAAACGGCAGCATCGGCGCCAGCCACAGCACGAGGCAATCGAAGAGCTTGCGGATGACGGCGAGTGCCGCACGGCGGCGCAGGCTCGACGGCGCGTCGCAGTAGAGCGCATCCTTGCGAACGTCGAAATAGAAGGCCGAGAGCTCGACGTTCGAGAAATCGATCAGCGAACGGGCGATCTTCTTGAAGTCGAAGGCGTCGTAGCCTTCGCGCACGACCTGGTCGAGTTCGGCCAGGCGATGCAGCATCAGCTTTTCGAGTTCCGGCATCTCGGCATAGGCAATGTCCTCGCCCTTGTCGTGGGCGAGCGTGCCGAGCATCCAGCGGATCGTGTTGCGCAGTTTGCGATAGGCGTCGATGTTTGTCTGGATGATCGTCTTGCCGAGGCGCTGATCTTCCCAATAATCCGTCGTCATCACCCACAGGCGCAGGATGTCGGCGCCGGCATCCTTCATCACCTCTTGCGGGGTGACGGTGTTGCCCTTGGACTTCGACATCTTCTCGCCCTTCTCATCCATGGTGAAACCATGGGTGACAACGGCGTTGTAGGGTGCGCGGCCGCGCGTGGCGCAGGCTTCGAGCAGCGAGGAATGGAACCAGCCGCGATGCTGGTCCGAACCTTCGAGATAGACGTCGGCCGGCCACTTCAGGTCCGGACGGTCTTCGAGCGTGAAGGTATGGGTCGAACCGCTGTCGAACCACACGTCGAGGATGTCCATGACCTGATGCCACTTGGCATGATCGTGGTCGTTGCCGAGGAAGCGATCCTTGGCGCCTTCGGTGAACCAGGCATCGGCACCTTCCTGTTCGAAAGCGTCGAGGATGCGAGCGTTGACGGCCTCGTCGATCAGGATCTCGCCCTGATCGTCGGCAAAGATCGCGATCGGCACGCCCCAGGCGCGCTGACGCGAGAGCACCCAGTCCGGACGTCCCTCGATCATGGCACGCAGGCGGTTCTGGCCGGCGCCCGGAACGAAACGGGTGTCGTCGATGGCGGACAGCGCGCGCGAACGCAGGGTCGTGCCATCACCAAAGGCCTTGTCCATGTAGACGAACCATTGCGGCGTGTTGCGGAAGATCACCGGCTTCTTCGAGCGCCAGGAATGCGGATAGGAATGCTTGAGGCGACCGCGAGCGAAGAGCGCGTGACGGGCGATCAGCGCCTTGATGACGCGATCGTTGGCGTCGCCCTTCTTGCCCTTGTCGTCGATGACGCGGCCGGCGCCACCTTCGGCGTCCGGGCCGAAACCATGGGCGTCAGCGGTGAAGTAGCCGGCGTCGTCGACCGTGAACGGGATCGCCGAGGAGATGCCGCGGGCTTCGAGCGCGCGGGCATTGTCCATCCAGGCATCAAAGTCCTCGCGGCCGTGGCTCGGGGCCGTGTGCACGAAGCCGGTGCCGGCATCGTCGGTCACGTGGTCGCCGTCGAGCAGCGGCACCTTGAAGGCGTAGCCGCCGCCCAGACCGTGCAGCGGATGGGCGCAGGTCACGGACGACAGTTCATCGGCCTCGAGGTCGCGAACGAAGTTGAAGGTGAGCTTCGCCTTGGCGGCAGACTCATCGGCCAGGCGCTTGGCAAAGATCAGCTTCTCGCCCGGCTGGGGGCCGAAATCGTTCTCGGCGGTCGCCACTTCGTAGAGGCCATAGGCATAACGCGACGAGTAGGCGATGGCGCGGTTGCCGGGGATGGTCCAGGGCGTGGTCGTCCAGATCACGACGAAGGTGCCGGCAAGGCTGTCGGGACCTTCGGTGACCGGGAACTTCACCCAGATCATGTCGCTTTCGACATCGGCGTATTCGACTTCGGCTTCGGCAAGTGCCGTGCGCTCGACGACCGACCACATGACAGGCTTAGAGCCGCGATAGAGCTGGCCGAGCTTGGCGATCTTCATCAGTTCGCCGGCGATGCGCGCTTCGGCGTGGAAGTTCATCGTCGTGTAGGGATTGTCGAAGTCGCCCTCGATGCCGAGACGTTTGAACTCCTCGGCCTGGACCTGGATCCAGCCGGCGGCGAAATCGCGGCATTCCCGACGGAATTCGTTGACCGGAACCTCGTCCTTGTTCTGGCCCTTCTCGCGGTACTTCTCCTCGATCTTCCACTCGATCGGCAGACCGTGGCAGTCCCAGCCGGGCACGTAGTTGGCGTCGAAACCGCGCATCTGGAACGAGCGGTTGATGACGTCCTTGAGGATCTTGTTCAGCGCGTGGCCGATGTGGATGTTGCCGTTGGCATAGGGCGGGCCGTCGTGCAGCACGAACTTGTCGCGGCCGGCAGCCGATGCGCGCAGCTTCTTGTAGAGGCCCATCTTCTGCCAGCGGGCCACCGTTTCCGGCTCCTTCTGCGGCAGGCCTGCGCGCATCGGAAATTCCGTCTGCGGCAGATAGAGGGTCGAGGAGTAGTCGATCTTTTCAGCGGTGTCGGTCATGGTTTTTGCAATCGCTTCTTCGCGCGAACGGCCGCGCATACGAAATGGGCTCGGTATCGAGAGATGACTGGGGCGTCGGAAACGCCGAAATCCCGGACCTTCCGGCTGATCACAGCACGCGGAAGGCCGGGCCAATAATTCGCTGATCGATGATCAATCGACGGTGCCGGGTCATGGTGGCCGGTTGTTTAAGGCGTTTTCGGCCTTTTGAAAAGGTCCGCCGCCGCGCGAAGACCGAAATCTTTTATCGGGCGAAGTTGAGCTTGCGGTCGATGTCGCCGAGTGGCGTGACGCCGGAAAGCAGCGCGCGGGCCTCGGCCTCGTCCTGCCGGATCTGCGCCACCAGCGGATCGAGGCCATCGAATTTCAATTCGTCGCGCAGGTGACCGAAGAAAGTCACGGCGCAGACTTCGCCATAGAGATCGCCGGAGAAGTCGAAGACGAAGGTCTCGAGCAGCGGTTCGCCGTCGCTGTCGACCGTCGGCCGGCGCCCGAAACTGGCGACCCCGTCGTAAAGCGAGCCGTCGGGACGACGGAAGCGCACGGCGTAGATGCCGGGTCGGAGTTCCACCTCGGGTGCAAGCCGCATGTTGGCGGTGGGGAAACCGAGTTCGCGACCGAGCTTCTTGCCGCCGATCACCTCGGCTTCGACGAGATAACGGTAGCCGAGCATGCCCGCGGCCTGGGCGACATCGCCTTCGCCGAGCAGCGCGCGGACATAGCTCGACGAGATGACGGATGCATTTTCATCACGGAAGGCATCGACCAGCGTCACACCAAACCCGTTGTCGCCGCCTGCCGCCATCAGAAAGGCAGGCCCGCCTTCGCGGCCCTTGCCGAAATGAAAGTCGAAACCGGTCACCACATGCGAGGCATGCAGCCATTCGAGCAGGATGCGGTGGATGAAATCCGAGGCGGAAAGCTGAGAGAAGGTACGGTCGAAGGGATATTCGATGACGGCGCCGAAGCCCATGCCTTCGAGGATGCGCGCCTTCAGCGGCGCCGGCGTCAGCCGGAAGACTGGAGTGTCCGGGCGAAAAACGGTTCGCGGATGCGGCTCGAAAGTCAGGACCAGCGCGGGCACGCCGCGCGACTTGGCCTCCTCCAGCGCCCGGTTAAGGACCGACTGGTGGCCGCGGTGAACGCCATCGAAATTGCCGATGGCGACGACACCGCCGCGCAAGTGCTCCGGAAGCGGATCACGGGTCTCGTTGCGATGAAAAACCGTCATCTCCGTCTTCCCGTCAGGCGAGCCGTGGCATCCAGTATTTCGGCGAGGCGCCCTCCTTCTTGAGGAAGGCGGCAAGCTTCGCCTCGTCGGTCCGGCTTTCGTTCATGTATTCCTGGGCGTGGATACCGGCGCTGATATAGAGCAGATCCAGGCCCGCGTCCTGCGCGCCCTTGACGTCCGTCGGCATGCCGTCGCCGACGGCGATGACACGGGTCAGGTCAATCGCTCCGCGCGCGGCCTTCGCCTCGCCCAGGGCGGCGCGATAGATCGCGATATAGGGTTTGCCGGCGATGCGCGCCTCGCCACCCAGCTCTTCGTAAAGCTTGGCAATCGCACCGGCGCAGGGGATCAGCCGGTGACCACGCTCGACGACGAGGTCCGGGTTGGCGCAGATGAACGGGATCTTGCGCTTGGCAAGGCCCGTCAGGGTCGCGCGGTAATGCTCGGGCGTTTCGGTCTCGTCGTCATAGAAGCCGGCGCAGACGACCGTCTCGGCATCTTCCGAGGAAACGATCTGCGTCCCCAGCCCCTCGAGCAGGGGCAGGTCGCGCTCGGCGCCGATGAAGAAGATCTTCTTGTCGGCGGCAGCGATCAGCGCCCGGGTCACGTCGCCCGAAGTGACGATCCGGTCATAGGCTTCGTCGGGCACGCCGAGACTGCGGATCTGCACCTTCACCATCGGGCTCGGGCGCGGTGAATTGGTGATGAGCACGACGGTCAGTCCGGCGGCGCGCGCCTCGGCCAATGCTTCACAGGCGGACGCGAAAGCCTGCACGCCGTTGTGAAGCACGCCCCAGACGTCACATAAAACGACATCGTAGCGCTTGGCGATTTCGCGAAAACTGTTGATCCTTGCGGCCATCCTGGCTTCCTGCAAACACGGTTTCCGGCTTGCATGGCAAGGAAGGCAGGAGATTACAAGTCTCGTCTCCCGAAAAAGGCGCACCCTCCCAAGGATTCCGGCGGTGTCGAGAACCAGGAAAAATGCACTGCAGATGCGGCCCGCCGCGCAGAAGCACATTGTCGTGGTTATCAACCGTCAAAATCCCGCCCATGCCACTCATCGACGCGATCGCCCACATTTCGCCAAGAATGGGGCTAGGCTGCCTGTGCCCGCGCCTGCTGCGCCCGTCCGGGGCACCTGCCGTCAGCAAAAAATCTAGGCGCCGATCCTTGACTCACCCCATACCCAAGCTTATCTCGGCATCGCTAGCACTCGATAAATGAGAGTGCTAACACCCATCCATCGGGTCGATCAGCGATCCGTAATGTCATTTGATCGAGGGATTAGACTAATGGCAAGCACCAACTTCCGCCCGCTGCACGACCGCGTCGTCGTTCGCCGCGTTGAGTCTGAAGAGAAGACCAAGGGCGGCATCATCATTCCGGACACCGCCAAGGAAAAGCCGCAGGAAGGCGAAATCGTCGCCGTCGGTTCGGGCGCCCGTGACGAAAGCGGCAAGGTCGTTGCCCTCGACGTCAAGGCTGGCGACCGCGTTCTGTTCGGCAAGTGGTCGGGCACCGAAGTCAAGATCAACGGCGAAGACCTTCTGATCATGAAGGAAGCCGACATCATGGGCATCATCGGCTGATCAGCCGGCGTCCACCCCTTTTCATGACAACCAATGGGCAATGAGCCCGGGAGTTTTCTCTAATGGCTGCAAAAGAAATCAAGTTCGGCCGCACCGCGCGCGAAAAGATGCTGCGTGGCGTCGACATCCTCGCTGACGCCGTAAAGGTCACGCTCGGCCCGAAGGGTCGTAACGTCATCATCGACAAGTCCTTCGGCGCTCCGCGCATCACCAAGGACGGCGTATCGGTCGCCAAGGAAATCGAACTCGAAGACAAGTTCGAAAACATGGGCGCCCAGATGGTCCGCGAAGTTGCTTCGAAGACCAACGACATCGCCGGCGACGGCACCACGACTGCAACCGTTCTTGCCCAGGCGATCGTTCGCGAAGGCGCAAAGGCTGTTGCTGCCGGCATGAACCCGATGGACCTGAAGCGTGGTATCGACCTCGCTGTCACCGAAGTTGTCAAGGATCTCCAGGCCAAGGCCAAGAAGATCAACACTTCGGAAGAAGTTGCACAGGTCGGCACGATCTCGGCCAACGGCGAGCGTCAGATCGGCCTCGACATCGCTGAAGCGATGCAGAAGGTCGGCAACGAAGGCGTCATCACGGTTGAAGAAGCGAAGACCGCCGAAACGGAACTCGAAGTCGTCGAAGGCATGCAGTTCGACCGCGGCTACCTGTCGCCCTACTTCGTCACCAACCCGGAAAAGATGGTCGCTGACCTCGACGACGTCTTCGTTCTCCTTCACGAGAAGAAGCTCTCGAACCTCCAGGCCATGCTCCCGGTTCTCGAAGCTGTCGTTCAGACCGGCAAGCCGCTCCTCATCATCGCTGAAGACGTCGAAGGCGAAGCTCTTGCAACGCTCGTCGTCAACAAGCTGCGTGGCGGCCTGAAGATCGCTGCCGTCAAGGCTCCGGGCTTCGGCGATCGCCGCAAGGCCATGCTCGAAGACATCGCCATCCTGACGGGCGGCACCGTGATCTCCGAAGACCTCGGCATCAAGCTCGAAAACGTCACGCTCGACATGCTCGGCCGTGCGAAGAAGGTTTCGATCTCCAAGGAAAACACGACGATCGTCGACGGCGCCGGCCAGAAGGCCGACATCGAAGGCCGCGTTGCCCAGATCAAGGCCCAGATCGAAGACACCACCTCCGACTACGACCGCGAGAAGCTGCAGGAACGTCTTGCCAAGCTCGCTGGCGGCGTTGCCGTGATCCGCGTTGGCGGCTCGACGGAAGTCGAAGTGAAGGAAAAGAAGGACCGCATCGACGACGCTCTCAACGCGACGCGCGCTGCTGTTCAGGAAGGCATCGTACCGGGCGGCGGCGTTGCCCTTCTGCGTTCTTCCGTCAAGATCACCGTCAAGGGTGCAAACGACGACCAGGAAGCCGGCATCAACATCGTTCGTCGCGCTCTGCAGGCTCCGGCCCGCCAGATCGCTGAGAACGCTGGTGACGAAGCCTCCATCGTTGTCGGCAAGATCCTCGACAAGGACCAGGACAACTTCGGCTACAACGCCCAGACCGGCGAATACGGCGACATGATCTCGATGGGCATCATCGACCCGGTCAAGGTCGTTCGCACCGCCCTTCAGGACGCTGCTTCGGTTGCCGGCCTCCTCGTCACGACGGAAGCCATGATCGCCGAACTGCCGAAGAAGGACGCCCCGGCTGGCATGCCTGGCGGCATGGGCGGCATGGGCGGCATGGACATGATGTGATAATGGCGACAGCCTTATCGCAGCATCGTCCATAAAGCTTCGCCCATGCACTTAAAGTGGTTCAGCGCGTCAAGCGCGCTGAACGGGCGGCATGGACATGATGTGATAATGGCGAAAGCCTTATTGCAAGGATCCATCCGGATCGGAAAGGCGGCCTTCGGGTCGCCTTTCTTGTTTTTTATCAATGCCACTCATCGCCGGAGAGCATCTGCCGAACAGTCGGCAGGAAAAAACCCATCGGTTGTAGTCAAGCTTCAAAAAACCGTTGAAGTCGAAAAAAAACGAACTATAACAGCGCCCCAAGTGAGCGAAGATTGAGGGGAGACTGGGCGGCACACTTAAGGCAAACAGGCAATCGCCGGGGCTTTTTCGTATTCGCTGCCCATCCGGAAATTCTTCGAGACTATACCTAAAGAATAAAAGTATTTAATCGCAAATTAAGCCGACACTCTCCTTCGAAATAATTTCGCCGGCGAGATCCACTACCATCTATAGACCTTTCTACTTGAGAAAACACCCACATCACGTGGCGTGCGCTCTCGTATTGGTCATGTCGGACGCAGTTTGCACATTGGGACGCGTTTCCCTGGGGCGCCGAAGGCAGCTCCGGGAACTCTGCTGGGGTAGACCGTGTTTAAGATCACCAGAGCAAATTCCGCTCCCCTCGGCTCTTCGGGACATCTGCATCCGGGCCTACCGCATCATGAATTCATGGAGCAGTTTTGCGTCTCGGAGGGGTGGTCCGGCGACCTGTCGACGGGCCTGTTCCGGCTCGGCGAGAAGGCGGCCGCGATCCATGGTCTGCGTGACGGCGAGTGCGGCCTTCTGAACTTCGTTCGCTGCTACGATCCGGCCGATCGCAATCACGTGCTCGAACTGTTCGAACAGGCGGCAACGAGCTGCTCGTCTTTCTGCTTTTCGACGACGATCGCGCTGGAGGAGTCCGGCCAGAAGCAGCCGCTATTCTGCATCGGAGAATCCTCCGGCCTCGAACAGCGCTATTCCGGCATGATCACCGGCATCTTTTTCTTTCCACGCTTTCTCGTGGAAGTCGCGGGTCGCGCGCTGCTGCGCCAATAAGCCCGCCCCTGCCCGCGCACGGGCCCGAGTGTAGAGAACCCTCGATCACATATGGCCGCCGCAACCGCCTCATGGGCGATTGCGGTGAAGGGTGCGGCAGAGACGCGGACGTACGGCTCAGGCTGCCGCCGCGTCGTCCTTGCCCGTGAAGAGCACCGTGATCGGCGCCGGGCGACCGAGCAGATAGCCCTGCGCCTCGTCGCAGCCCTCGGCTTGCAGGATATCGAGCTGCTTCTGCGTTTCGACGCCTTCGGCAAGGACAGGCACGGACAGGCTCTGGCCGAGCGCAAGAATGGCGCGCACGATCGCCTTGGCCTGCGGGCTGCCTTCCACTTCCCACATGAAGCTCCGGTCGAGCTTGATCTTGTCGAAGGGGAAGGACCGCAGCGTCTCGAGCGACGAATAGCCGGTCCCGAAGTCGTCGATCGCGATGGTGACGCCCAGTTCCTTGATCTGGCGCAGCGTCAGCAGCGCCCGCTCCTTGTCGTCGATGATCGTCGATTCCGTGATTTCGAGCTCCAGCCGGTTCGGGTCGAGACCCGTGTCGGCAAGCACGTCCTGAACCAGACTGACGATGTCGCCGTTGGCAAGCTGGACCGGCGAAAGGTTGACGGCAATCTTGTGACTGCTCTCCCAGCCCGCCGCCTCGCGGCAGGCCTCGCGCAGCACCCATTCGCCGATCGGCAGGATCGCGCCGCATTCCTCGGCAAGCGGGATGAACTCGCTCGGAGGCACCATGCCGCGTTCCGGATGGCTCCAGCGCAGGAGCACCTCGTAGCCGATGACGGCGCCGCTCATCACAGACTTCTGCACCTGGTAGTGCAAGGCAAGCTGCTTCTTCTCGACCGCGTCCCAGAGATCGTTGGCAAGCGCGCGCCGCTGGCGGGCAGCTTCATCCATCGACACCTCGTAGAAGCAGACGGTCTGGTTGAGGGCGGCCTTCGCCCGGTACATCGCAAGGTCGGCATTGTTGATCAGCGTGTCGGCCGTCTCGGCATCCTGCGGATAGATCGCGACACCCATGCTGCCGCCGGACTTGAGCTCGAAATCGCCAAAGCGCATTTCCTCATGCAGGCTCTTCTCGATCCGGCGCAGGAAGTCGTTGAGTTCGGAGAGTTCCTCGAAGCGCTTGACCGCCGCGAACTCGTCGCCACCGAAGCGCGCCACGAACTCGCCCTCCTGCAGAAGGCCCTTCATGCGCTGGGCGATCGTCACCAGCACGAAGTCGCCAGCGGCGTGACCGTGCAGATCGTTGACTTCCTTGAACTTGTTGAGGTCGATGCCGATGACGGCGACCTTGCGGTTGAACCAGGCGGCCGCGTCCAGCTCCTCTTCGAGATAGCTGCTGAACTGCAGCCGGTTCGGCAGCCCCGTGAGGCTGTCGTGGCGGGCAAGGAAGGTAATCTGCTCCTCGGTATCGAGCCGCTCGGTGATGTCCTCATAGGTGCTCACCCAGCCGCCATCGGGCAGCGTGCGATGCTTGGTCAGGATCGAGCGGCCGTTGACGAGCTTTTCGACGATATCGCCGCCGCCATTGCCGACCATTTCGATCCGGTGCTTCTGGTAGAGCTCCTCGGCCTTGGTCCGGGCCATCTCCGGATCTGTGTAGATGCGGGCAAAGACGATATCGAGGATTTCGCGGAAGGTCAGCCCCTTGCCGGCGAGTGTCTCGGAGAAGCCGAAGATCTCTCGGCAGCGACGGTTGGAGAGCAACAGCCGGTCGCTGCTGTCGAACAGGCAGATGCCCTGCGACATGTTTTCGAGCGCGACATCGAGATTGTTGCTGACTTCGGCGATACGGTCGGCGTCAAGCTTCGCCTTGGTGATGTCCTTGACGATCTTGATGAAGCCAGCGTGCTTGCCGTCGTCGTCCATGAAGGGGTCGAGCACCACGTGAGCCCAGAACCGGGACCCGTCCTTGCGATAGCGCCAGCCTTCGTTCTCGTACTTACCATCGGCCAGTGCGACCTCGAGCGCCCGCTGCGGTACGCCGTCGCGCTGATCCTCCTGCGAGTAGAAGCAGGCGAAATTCTTGCCGACGATTTCCTCGCCCTTATAGCCCTTGTTGGCCTCGGCGCCGGCGTTCCAGCTGGCGACGCGGCCGTCGGTGTCGAGCATATAGATAGCGTAGTCCTTCACGCTGCGCACGAAGCGGGCGAATTCCCGTTCGGCAGCAGCGGCGGAAAGCTCGGCATGATGGGCGAAGCCGGCGGCGATCAGCACCATCGACAGCAGGAAGAAGGCGGTGCCGGCGATGACGAAGGCAAGCAGATGCGGCTGGATCATGCCCGCATGGGTCGGCGTCAGCAGATCGGCCTCGATCGTGACCGCACCCATGGCGGTGAAATGCAACGCGACGATCCCGAGCGTCATCAGCAGGGTGGCAAGGATCTTCGCCTTCAGCGGCTTGCCGACACTGGCGATCGTGCGCAGAGCGGCGATGTCAAACAGCGAGCCGACGACCACGGAGGCGACGACCAGTGCCGCATTCCAGCGGATGCTGCCCGGCACGTCGAGCGCCGCCATGCCAAGAAAATGCATGCAGGCGACGCCGCCGCCGAGAACGAAGCCGCCAGCAATCCAGCCGAGGCGGTCCTGAACATGGGTCGCGATCAATAGGGCCGTCGTGGTGAGGATGATGGCAACGGCCAGCGACAGGCCGGTGAGATCCATCTGGTAACCGAGGACGACGCCGGGATCATAGGCGAGCATGGCGATGAAGTGGGTCGCCCAGATGCCGAAGCCGCTGGCGATGCCGGCGGCCGTCGCCCAGATCGCTTTCGCCTTGCCCGAGGAGCCGCGGGCGCGCTGCAGCAGCGTTACTGCTCCGTAACTCGCGAGAAAGCACACAAGTGCCGCCAAAACGACCAGTCTGGGATTATGCTCTACCACCAGGCATGTAAGAACCTTGAACATCGCCAATCGCCTAAATCAAATTCTGTCGGGAAACGAGACCTCTCGCCTCCACTTAAGCTGCCTGTGTTGGCGTCAGGTGATTTAAGGAAGTGATAAATCGAGGCTCTGCCGGGCAATTGCCCAGCAAGACAATAGTTTCGTCGTTAACGAATTTTGAAACCACGCCGCCTTCAAGTTGCAGCCTGCCAAAAAGCGCCGCCTGACGTGGTTCGCCGCCTAGGCTTGCGACAGCAGCGCCTTGAGGTCGGATTGGGGATCGGCGATGACGGCCCGGTCAGGATTGATGCCGCTCTCCAGTAGCTTCTTGCCGGTCACATAGGCCTTGGCGTCGTTGATCGCATCGACGGCCACCAGGCGCCCCTGCCGGAAATACCAGACCGACACGCTGCCTTCGCGCTGGCCGGGCCTGACGATGGTTTCGTCGTGGCCGAGCCCGAAGCCGGCGATCTGCAGCTTGACGTCGTACTGGTCCGACCAGAACCAGGGCTTGGGATCGTAAGGGGCATCACTGCCGGCAAGGATAGCCGCGACCGCTTCGGCCTGATCAACGGCATTCTGCACCGACTCCAGCCGGATGCGCAGATCCTCGAAGGGAAGAACGGCGCAATCACCCATCGCGAAGACCGCCGGATCGGAGGTGCGGCCATGCGCGTCGACGACGATGCCGTTTGCGGTTTCGAGCCCGGCGTCGTGGGCCAGGCGATCATTGGCGGTCACGCCGATGCCGACGATGACGACATCGACCGGCAACGTGGAACCATCGGAGAGTTCCGCCGCGGTGACACGGCCATTGTCGCCGACGAGGCGGTTGAGACCGGTACCCTCGCGAATATCGACGCCGCGACCACGATGAATGTCGCGCACGAGCCCCGACGTCGCCGAGGAGGCAACACGCTGCAGGATGCGGTCGGCCATTTCGATGACCGTGACGTCCAGGCCGCAGGTGCGCGCGACGGCTGCCGCTTCAAGACCGATGTAACCACCGCCGATGACGAGCGCGCGACGGCCGGGCTTCATCTCCTCGGCAAGGCGGTCGGCATCCCTGAAGTCGCGAACGACGAAGACACCCTCGAGATCGCCGCCGACCGAGGCCGGCAGCCGGCGCGGCGTGGCGCCGGTTGCAAAGGCCAGCACTTCATAGTCGAGCGATGTGCCATCGCTGAGCATCACGTGTTTGCCGGCCCGGTCGAGCCCGATCACGGTCGTTTCGAGGCGCACGTCGACAGCGTGCTCGCCGTACCAGGCTTCCGGCCGGTAGAGCAGGCGGTCGAGGCTCATCTCGCGCAGGAGATACTTTTTGGAGAGCGGCGGGCGCTGATAGGGCAGGCTTGCTTCGGAGGCGACGATGGTGATCGGCCGCTCGTCCTTGAGCGCACGGAGCTTCGCAACCAGAGCAAAGGCGGCCTGACCGCCACCGACAACAACAAGCCTTCCGGACACGCTTCCCACCTGCCTTTATTCATCTGTACAACAAGGCCTAGCCTTCCGCCCGAGCTTCGTCAACTCTGGCACAGGCCACGCCGTTTGCTATTCCTTGCGCGGCACGTCCATGCCCTTTTGAGCCGCCGGGCGCGACAGGCCGCGCTCGACCCAGGCCATCACCTTGGGGAAGCTCTTGTAATCCAGGACCTCGGCACCGCCATAGAATCTGCGCGCGCCTTCGACCCAGGGATAGGTGGCGATGTCGGCGATCGTGTAATCGTCGCCCATCAGCCATTGCCGCCCTTCAAGGCGGGTTTCAAGCACGCCGAGCAGCCGCTTGGCTTCGTCACGGTAGCGCTCGACGGGGTAGGAATTGTTGGCGACCTTGTCGGCGGCGAACTTGAAGAAGTGACCGAACTGGCCGAACATCGGACCGACGCCGCCCATCTGGAACATAACCCAGGCGATCGTTTCGTAGCGGCCGGCCGCGTCGGCAGGCAGCAGCTTGCCGGTCTTTTCAGCGAGATAGATGAGGATCGCGCCGGACTCAAACAGCCCGATTGGCTTTCCATCCGGGCCGTTGGGATCGATGATCGCCGGGATGCGGCCGTTGGGGTTGAGCGAGACGAACTCCGGCGACTTCTGGTCATTGGTATCGAAGGCGATGCGGTGCGGTTCGTAGGGCAGGCCCAGCTCTTCGAGCGCGATCGAAACCTTCACGCCGTTCGGCGTCGGCAGCGAATAGAGCTGGATGATATCAGGGTTTTTCGCAGGCCAGCGCTTGGTGATCGGAAAGGCGGACAGATCGGCCATGAAGGTCTCCTGGAACGGAACAGCGGGAAGCGGCAGAAACACCGCACGCAGACTTACATAGGAGCGGAGGGCGCGCCTTTTGAGGGCCCTACTTTATTTTTGTAACCGGCGGGATCGTCAAGACCGGCCTGCCCCGTTCGCAGCGTCAAAGGACGCTACGAACGGCCGCGATAATCCGTGCCACCACAGGATCGCCGTCGTGAGCCGCCTTGCGCGCCCGAACCAGGCAAGCTTCGGAACGCAGGATCACACCATCGGTGAGTATCTTCAGATGGTTTGCCTTCAACGTCGAACCGGTCGAGGTGATGTCGACGATGATGTCGGCGGAACCAGAGGCCGGCGCGCCTTCGGTCGCCCCGAGGCTTTCGACGATGCGGTAAAGCTGGATGCCGTGGCTGCCCGAGAAATGGTTCTGCGTCAGCCGCCAGTACTTGGTGGCGATCGCCAGACGGCGACCATGGCGGGCACGGAAATCGGCGGCAACGTCGCCAAGGTCGGCCATGGTGTCGACGTCGTACCAGACCTCAGGCACCGCGACGACGACGTCGGCATGACCGAAGCCGAGACGGGCGCAGAACTCGACGCGCGCATCGGCGTTGGCAAGCCCCTCGCGCACCAGGTCTTCGCCGGTTACGCCGAAATCGATTGAGCCGTTGCCGAGCTCGCGCGAGATTTCCGACGCCGAAAGAAACGCAATCTCTACATCATCAGCACCTTCGACGCGGCCGCGATAGGAGCGGTCGTTGCCGACGGCAACGATCTTCAGGCCGGCGCGTTCGAAGATCGCCGAGGCGTCATCCTTCATCCGCCCCTTGGACGGCAAGGCGATAGTGATGGTCATTGGGCGCCTCCTTCAGAGGCAATCGCCTTTTCGATGCGGTCGAGCCAGAGCGAGAAGCCGACGGCCGGGATATGCTCGCGGGCGCCGAGCAGGGTCAGCAGCCGATCGAAGCGGCCGCCGCCGGCAAGAACGGCATGCGTTCCGGCAAGCTCAACCTCAAAAACCAGGCCAGTATAATAGTCGAGCGGACGACCGAAGGCCGCTCGATAACGAATGGCGCCGATGTCGGAACCTGTCTTTGCAAGTGCGGCGACGCGGGCATCGAAACGGACGAGCGCATCATCGATCTTGAGGCCGGATTTCTGCGCGAAAGCGAAGAGTGCGGCCGGCGCATCGGCAAGCGGCACGTCGAGCGCCAGGAACGCGGCGACCTGATCCAGCGTCCTGCGGTCGAGCCGCGTGTTCGCCAGTTCCATCTTCTCCTTCAGCCGGCGCGCAATATCCTGCGGCGAACGGCTAGCGTTGGTCGAATAGCCGGTCGCTTCCATCGTTGCGGCGACATGCGCGACGAGACGGTCCTCGTCTTCGAGCAGGCCGTCCATCGACAGCCGCACGACTTCAGGACCGAAGACGCCGACCGTGCGCGGATGGGCGAGCTCGGTCAGAAGCTTCTGCAGGTGCTTCTGGTCGCCGAAGGCGTGGATCAGCCGCTTCTGCCAGCCAGCCGGCAGGCCACAAGCGCCGACGACGGCTTCAAACACGGCCTGGTCGCCAAGCGTCACGCTGAGAGACCGGTCCGGCACCCGGTTGGCGACGATGCGCATCGCGTCAGAGACGGCGCGCGCATCGGCTGCCGCCGTATCGGTGTCGCCAAGATCCTCGATGCCGGCCTGGTAGAATTCGTTGCCGCCTTCGCGGCGCTGGCGGAAGACCTCGCCGAGATAGGCATAGCGCTTCGGCGTTCCGGTCACCGCCTCGATATGGCGGAGACAGACGGGAATGGTGAATTCCGGCCGCAGGCACAGGCTCTCGCCGGTCTCGCTCTCGGTCATGAAGATGCGGCGGCGCAGATCCTCACCAGCCATGGCGAGGAAAGGCTCGGCCGGCTGGATCACCGGAGTGTCGACACGCAGCGCGCCGAGGCTTTCGAAGTCGGCAAGCAGCGCATCGGCAAAGGCGGGCAGATTGATGAGGGCCATAGTCGTCAGCCCCTTGCCCGATCCTCGGCCTGTGCCGCCAGCATCTCGCGTACCTTTTCGACCAGTTCGGCCGTCGGCACGGAAACCTGGGCCACGCGCGCCTCGCGCCAGGCCGCATTGTCCTCGATCTCACCCGACAGGCGCTTGCCCTCGATCAGATCCTTGATCTGCACGACACCGGCGGCGCGCTCGTCGCCACCCTGGATGATGGCGAGCGGCGAGCCACGGCGGTCGGCATATTTCAGCTGATCGCCAAAGTTCTTCTTGTTGCCCTGGTACATTTCGGCGCGGATGCCGGCATGGCGGAGCTGCTGCACGAAACGCTGGTAATGGCCCATCGCCTCTATGTCGCGGTCCATGACGCAGACGACAACAGGCGCGAGCACGTCAGATGCACCCAGCTTGCCGAGGTTCTTCAGCGCCGTCATAAGGCGGGAAACGCCGATCGAGAAACCGGTCGCCGGGACCGGCTGCCCCATGAAACGCGACACGAGACCGTCGTAGCGACCACCACCGCCGACCGAACCGAAGACGACCTTTTCGCCCTTCTCGTTGGTGACGGCAAACTGCAGCTCGGCCTCGAAGACGGGGCCGGTATAATATTCGAGACCACGCACGACCGAGGGGTCGATCTTGATGCGGTCAGCCTCGTAGCCGGCGCTCAGGACCAGGCTGCGGATGGTGTTGAGTTCCTCGACACCTTCGCCGCCTTTGGCGGTGCCTGAAACGAGCGCCGCCAGTTCGTCGGCACTTTCGGCATAATTCTGGATGCCGACGAAGAACAGGACCTTGTCGATCTGCTCGCCATTGAGGCCCGCACCCTTGGTGAAGTCGCCGCTTTCGTCCTTGCGGCCTTCGCCGAGCAGGAGCCTGACGCCTTCGGGGCCGAACTTGTCGAGCTTGTCGATGGCGCGCAGCACCGTCAGGCGGGCATTGACCTTGTCGTCGCCGCCAAGACCGATCGCCTCCATGACGCCGTCGAGCACCTTGCGGTTGTTGACGCGGATCACGTAGTCGCCGCGCGCAATGCCAAGGGCTTCCATGGTGTCGGCCATCATCATGCACATTTCGGCGTCCGCCTGGACGCCGGCGGCACCGACGGTGTCAGCATCGAACTGCATGAACTGGCGGAAGCGGCCCGGGCCAGGCTTCTCGTTGCGGAAGACGTAGCCGGCGCGATAGGTGCGGAACGGCAGCTGGATCTCGTTGAAGTTCTCGGCGACGTGACGGGCGAGCGGCGCCGTCAGGTCGTAGCGCAGAGACATCCACTGATCGTCGTCATCGGTCAGCGAGAAGACGCCTTCGTTCGGCCGGTCGCTGTCGGGCAGGAACTTACCGAGCGCATCGGTGTATTCGAACAGCGGTGTTTCGACCGGGTCGAAACCATAATGCTCGTAGACCGCCCGGATCTTGCCGATCATTTCGTCCGTCGCGCGGATATCGGCAGCGGAGCGATCGACGAAGCCGCGCGGAAGACGCGCCTTGAGCTTCTGCGGTTTCTTCTGTTTCTCGGTCATGGGAGCATTCCGGACTGTCTCTTGTTGGCTGCTTTCCCTATCGGATCAAGTGGGGGGCGGCAAGGGTTTGCACCGCGCAAAGCGTTCGCCCGGGCCATGCGCCGGCGCTTTGCGTCAAAGCCTAGCACGGGTGAGCTTCGCGTCATCGGGATTGACACGCACCATCGCGACGCGTCGGGGAGGACTTGACCTCAACCACAAGGCGCATTAGACGATATGCAATCACTAAAAGTTTATCGCCTGACCGATCGACGACGTTCCGGCTGCACCGATGATCGTCTATCTTCGCGGCCAAGGGCCGAGTACCTACAAACGAGTTTTCGATGCAATGACTGCATCGGGAAAACACTTCAATGGCAAACAACGCATCGAAGCGCCTTGCGGCAGTGGCGGTCTCCGGTAACGAGACATCACGTCCGCGCGGCGAGAAGAAGGGCATCATGTTGAGGTTCATGACACCTGGCTCGGGAGCCATCCAACCCGGGCACCTCGGGGCGCATTCGGCCTGGATGGACCACCTCGATGAAAGCGACTATTTCGTGGAGACATGGCGCTGCGATCTGGCCAGCGGCGTCTTTCATCTGGGCGAGCGAACCGCCGCCCTGCTTGGCGCTTCCAACCGCTCCTGCGGCATCGTCGATCTGGTGCGTGCCTATGACAGCCGGGATCGCGTGACAGTGCTCAACATCCTCGAGCAGGCAACCGCGTCGCCGTCTTCGTTCTGCTTCACGGCGCTCGTGCGCTTGCCAAGTTTGAAGGCGGCACAGCTTTTCTGCGTCGGCCGGTCGTCGCTCGACGCGTCCACCGGCGAAAACATGCTGCAGGGCATTTTCGCCTTTCCGCGCGAGCGTCCTGCGCTTGACGCCTGAACGGACGGGTTGAATCCGCAGCCAGCCCTTCCCTAGATTGATGGAGTGCCAAGGAGCCGGCCACGGCCGGCCTCTTGGCACGAGACATCAGATAAGGAAGGAAACACCATGTCGCTGAAACCGCTGATCGCCGCCCTCGCGCTTTCCGCCTGCCTCGGCTTTCCTGCGTTGGCAGAGGAGTCCGGACACGGCAGCATGCACCATGGAGCGACCGAAACCGCGATGCCGAAGGGCGACAATTCGCCTTCGAGCAAAGCCTTCGCCGAAGCCAATGCCCGCATGCACAAGGACATGGACATCACCTACACCGGCAAGGCGGACATCGACTTCGTGCGCGGCATGATCGCCCACCATCAGGGCGCGATCGACATGGCGAAAGTGGAGCTCGAATACGGTAAGGACGAAACGCTGCGCAAGCTGGCCGAAGAGGTCATCAAGGCGCAGGAAGGCGAGATCAGGACGATGAAGGCGTGGCTCGCCAAGAACGGCGGCTGACCCTCAGCCCCGCCTCCGGTAGACGCCCGCCGACAAGCCGGCGACGGGTACGCCCATCAGGCGACGCGGGCTTGGGGCCTTGCAAGCTTGCCACGCAACTCCTCGACGACCGTGCGGCAGTGGCAGCCTTCGATGTGATCGTTGACGAGGCCCATGGCCTGCATGAAGGCGTAGATCGTCGTCGGGCCGACGAAGGTCCAGCCGCGCTTCTTCAAATCCTTGGAAATGCGGGTCGAGGTCGGGGTGGTCGGATTGGCGACGATCGCTTCATAGGTCACCACCTGCGGACGCTCGGCTGCCTGCGGCTCATAGGACCAGAAATAGGCCGCCAGCGAACCGAACTCTTGCCTCAGTTCCTGGGCGCGGCGCGCGTTGTTGATCGTCGAGACGATCTTGCCGCGATGACGCACGATGCCTGTATCGGCAAGGCAACGCTCGATTTCCGCGTCGCCGAACTTTGCGACCGCGTCGAAATCGAAACCGGCGAAGGCGGCGCGAAACGCCTCGCGCTTGCGCAGGATCGTCAGCCAGGACAGGCCGGACTGGAAACCTTCCAGGCAGATCTTCTCGAAAAGCCGGCGGTCGTCGGTGACCGGGCGCCCCCATTCCTCGTCATGGTAGCGACGATAATCGTCGAGATTGCCCTGCCAGGCGCAACGCAAAAATCCGTCCTCACCGATCACAATGCCCTTGGCCGTCATCGCCCTCTTTGCTCCATCCTGCTCATTTTCCTGCCTTTACCATTTGCAAACCAGATTCCTAAAGCAGCGGATAACCCTACCCAAAGCTTTATCGGCGCCATCGGCTTTTAACGAGGCACCGTTTACCATTCGGTCGCCCTCCAAATGACACGATTGCCCCCATTGCCAAGGCGCAACCCGTCCGTTCGAGCATTCCGCTCGCCGGCAGACTGCGCCCCCTTCAGTGATTTTCGGCGAAAGGTAGCGAGTCCGTCCGATGTTGAAAAAGTCTCTTCTTATAGCCGCCTCTCTTCTGACCCTCGTGGCTGGCCCGGCCGGAGCGCAGGACCGGTATCAGAACAGGCCGCCCGTCGTCGTCAGTCCCGACCTCACCGCCCCCTGGGTGATGCAGCTCGGCGGACAGCAGGCGCGCACGCGGCAGGTGATCTACCGGCAGCAGATTCCGCAGGCCACCCGAAAACAGTTCTATCAGCAGGGACAGGTCGCGAAACCTCAGGTCAAGCGCCGCACCGTCAATCCGCTGATCCAGCCGGCCAATGCCATGCGCGCCCAGCGGCCGGTGAAATCGAAATTCGACCCGCAGTACCTGCCGCAGACGGTCGCCTATGAGAGCAAGGAAAAGCCGGGCACGATCGTCATCGATACCAACAACCGCTTCCTCTATCTGGTGACCGGCAACGGTGAGGCACGGCGCTATGGCGTCGGTGTCGGCAAGCCGGGCTTCGAATGGGCCGGCGCCCACAAGGTCACCCGCAAGGCGGAATGGCCGAGCTGGACGCCGCCGCAGGAGATGATCACCCGCGAGGCGGCCAAGGGCCATTACCTTCCGGCCCGCATGGACGGCGGCCCGGAAAATCCGCTCGGCGCACGCGCCATGTATCTCGGCTCGACGCTATACCGCATCCACGGCACCAACGCGCCCTGGACGATCGGCTATGCCGTTTCCTCCGGCTGCATCCGCATGCGCAACGAAGACGTTGTCGATCTTTACGAGCGCGTGAAAGTGGGGACGAAGGTTATCGTCATCTAATTGCAGCACTGCATAGAATATTCCCCTCTCCTCACCCGTGTTGCTGTTGCCTATGCGTGATTTTCAGGCAACAGCAGCGTAAGGACAGGCAAGTTTTGTGATCACGTTTGATCTACCGGATGTATCGCGGGCTTGAACTTCGATGCGTTTTGCATAGCCTGCCTGCAACGAGGGTTTAGAGGGAATCGTAAATGAAGCGTCATGCCAGCAAAGTGGTCGCAATCGCGATTGCGACCAGCACTATTCTTGTGGCCGCCAGCGCCTCGGCTTTCACGCCGGCGCCCGTAGCAGGCCCCAAGATCCAGTCGTCAGACATTGTACTCGTGGCCACTCCGAAGAAGCCGGCAAAACAATACTGGCGCACCAAGGTTCGCTTCCGCACCGACGAAGCCCCCGGCACGATCATCGTCGATACCAACAACAAGTTTCTCTACTACATCGACGGCCCGAACCGCGCGACGCGCTACGGCATCGGCGTCGGCCGTGACGGCTTCGGCTGGTCGGGTGTCGTGAAGGTTGGCCGCAAGGCCGAATGGCCGACCTGGACGCCGCCGGCCGAAATGCGCCGCCGCGAGGCCGCCAAGGGCCGCATCCTGCCGATCACCCAGGAAGGCGGCATCGACAACCCGCTCGGCGCCCGCGCCATGTATCTCTACAAGGGCGGCCGCGACACGATCTTCCGTATCCACGGCACCAACCAGCCCTGGACCATCGGCCAAAACATGTCTTCCGGCTGCATCCGCATGATGAACGAGGACGTGGAGCATCTCTACGACCGCGCCGACGTCGGCACGAAGGTCATCGTCATCGGCCCCGGCAGCAAGGCCGGCGACACCTATTTCGACGATCGCGGCGTCGACATCTTCCGCCAGATCTTTGGCGGCTGAGGACGCCGAAACGTCCACCCACAAAAAAGGCCGGCTCCCGAAGGTGGCCGGCCTTTTGCTTTGCCTCAGAGCCCCTCAGGCTTTGCCCCGCCATAGGCCCAGTCGAGCAATTCGACCGTATGCAGGATGGGGATTTTGGTGCCGCTGGCGATCTGGGTGATGCAGCCGATGTTGCCGGTCGCGATCGCATCCGGCTTCGTCGCCTCGATGTTCTTCACCTTGCGCGCCTTCAGCTTGGCCGAGATTTCCGGCTGCAGGATGTTGTAGGTACCGGCCGAACCGCAGCAGAGATGGCCCTCGGCCGGATCGCGCACGACGAAGCCGGCGCGCTTCAGAAGCTGCTTCGGCGCAAGCGTGATCTTCTGGCCGTGCTGCATCGAACAGGCGGAATGGTAAGCGAGCGTCATGCCGCGCGCCTCCTGTTCCGGCAGGTCGAGGGTCGCCAGATACTCGGTGATGTCCTTGGCCAGCGCCGAGACCCGTGCGGCCTTTTCCGCATAGGCGGGATCGAGCCTGAGCATGTGGCCATAGTCCTTGATCGTCGTTCCGCAGCCCGAAGCGGTGATGACGATGGCGTCGAGTCCACCTTCGTCGGCGACCTTGAGCCAGGCATCGACGTTGCGGCGCGCGGCTTCGAGCGCCTGGTTCTCGCGGCCCATGTGATGCACCAGCGCGCCGCAGCAGCCCTCGCCAGCCGAAACGACCACCTCCACACCAAATCGTGTCAGAAGCCGGATCGTCGCCTCGTTGATTTCCGGCTTCAGCACGGGCTGGGCGCAGCCGCTGAGCAGCGCAACGCGGCCGACACGCTTGTCCTTGGGCGCATGAACGCCGGGTGTGGCCGAAGCCGAGGGCTCCGCCACGACGGCGGGCGCCAGATCGAGCATCACGCCAAAGGTTTTCAGGAAGGCGACGCGCTTCATCAGTCCGGCGAGCGGCCGGGCAAGGCCGGCTGCCTTCAGCGACAGGCGGAAGCGCTGCGGATAGGGCAGCACGGCTGCGAGCACGGAACGCGCCAGCCGGTCCTTGAACGGGCGGCGATAGGTGTTTTCGATATGCACGCGGGCATGGTCGACGAGATGCATGTAGTCGACGCCGGAGGGACAGGTGGTGGTACAGGCGAGGCACGACAGACAGCGGTCGATATGGGTGACAGTTTCCTTGTCGGCCGCCCGGCCGTTCTCCAGCATGTCCTTGATGAGATAGATACGCCCACGCGGGCTATCGAGCTCGTCGCCGAGCGTAACATAGGTCGGACAGGTCGCGGTGCAGAAGCCGCAATGCACGCACTTGCGCAGAATGGCCTCGGATTCGGCCACGTGCGGATCGGCGAGCTGCGCGGCGGTAAAATTGGTCTGCAAGTGCGAACTCCACTCTTCGTCCTGCGGAACCGGGCGCTTCGCGCCGCGGTCGATTGCAACATTCTGTTTTCAGCTTCCTTCGACCTTGCCGGTCTCCGGTTGCATACCGGCCTAAACCATCCAGCCCTCGGGATTGGTAATCGGCTCTTCGCGCGCGGCCCTTTGCAGGCCGACGACGCAGCGCACGACGATCCAGACGGCGGTGGCGATGAAGCCGAGGATGCCGACAAGCACCACCGTCAGCAACAGCGAGATCAACAGGAACAGCAGCGATATCCAGAAGGTCCGGATCGCCCAGACATAGTGCGTCTGGACCCACGGCGCGCCCTTGCCACGATTGAGATAGGCCATGACGACGCCGATGATCGGCGTGATGCCCACCGCAAACCCGACGAGATAAAGGACATAGATCACCTGCACATTGATCTTGCCCGGCTCCAGCCAGCGATCGGTCTCCCGGGAGAACGGTGTCTGCGGACCCTTATCGCTCATGCTTGTCTCTCCTGTTCCCTTGCGAATGCGCTCAGGAAATCGCGGCCATGCGGCCGGGATTGAAGATCCGGTGCGGGTCGAACTTCGCGCGCACGCGCTCGCTCAACTGTGCCACGGGCAAGGGTTGCGGTTCAAACGATGAAACGGCCTGACGGTAGCTGTCATCTGCTCTGACGAGGGTCGCGTGGCCGCCGCCGAGAACCTTGATGTAACGGCGCACCAGTTCCGCCTCCGGATCGGCCTCCATGCGCAACCATACGAGACCGCCCTGCCAGTCGTAGAAAGCGTCGACGCCGGTCTGCAGCCGCAGTGCTGCTACCAGTTGATGGCCAAGCGACGGGGCGACGGACGCGCGCCAGAGCGGCTTCCTGGTACCGTCGGCATAGGGTTTGACGTCGCGGATCTCCGTCCAAAGCCTTGCTGTTTGCGATGCATCAAGCCGCGTCACCGCGCCGAAGCGTCCGACCGCCTTCGTCAGCTTTTCAGCCCTGATCGCAACGGATGCCTCCAGCCCTTCGAGCCTGAGCACGGTGGCTGCACCATCCGGAAGGTTGCCATCCAGGAACCGTCCGCGCACGCTCTCGGGCAGATGCGCCGCGCCGGAAACCTCAGTTGTCTGCGCCATTGCCTCGGCCATGACCGCCGCCGCCTCGGCATCGTTGAGCCCGGAGACGACGATGGTCTCCGACGCCGGCGGCAGCGGCAGGACGCGGAAGGTGACTTCGGTGAGGATGCCGAGCGTGCCATGCGAGCCAGCCAAAAGCTTGACCAGATCGAGACCGGTGACGTTCTTCATCACACGCCCGCCGGCCTTGATCGCCTCGCCCTCGCCGTTGACGAAACGCACACCGAGCAGGCTGTCGCGGGCGGCACCGGCGACATAGCGCCTGGGGCCGGACACGTTGGCGGCAAAGACCCCGCCGATCGTCGGCTCACCCGAGGAGGCGAAGATCGGACCGGTGATCCATCGGCTCGAAGGCGAGCATTTGCCGGTTTTCGGCCAATGCCTCGCCGATCTCGCGCAGTGGCGTTCCCGCAAGCGCGGTAATCGTCATTTCGGCCGGATTGTAGCTGACGATGCCGGAAAGGCGGCGGGTCGACAGCACCCGATCGGCGCGCACAGGATTGCCGAGGCCGGAGCGCGTGTTGCCGCCGATCACTACGAGCGACGCCTTGTCCGCCGCCATGGCGCGAACGACGGTCGCAATCCCCTCTTCGCTGGCCGGTTCGAAATGCACGATCATGCGGCGGGACGCCCTTTAAGAGGGAAGACCTTGGACGGGTTCAGGATCCATTGCGGATCGAAGGCGGCGCGCGCCGCCATCTGCTGGTCGAGGTCGATCTGGTTGTACTGATGCAGCATGAGATCCCGTTTTTCGATGCCGACGCCGTGCTCGCCCGTCAGGCAGCCACCCGCGTCGACGCAAAGCTTCAGGATATCGTTGCCGGCAGCCTCGGCGCGCGCCGCATCCTCCGGGTCGTTGATGTTGTACAGGATCAGCGGATGCATGTTGCCGTCGCCGGCGTGGAAGACATTGGCGACACGCAGGCCGTAGCTCGCGACGATCTCACCGGTGCGGGCAAGCACATGCGACAGCTGGCTGAGCGGCACGGTGCCGTCCATGCAGATATAGTCGGCGATGCGGCCGGTGGCGCCGAAGGCGGATTTCCGGCCTTTCCAGATCGCGGCCGCCTCCATGGCCGACTGGCATTCCTTTATGGTCGCGACCCCGTGACGGCGCGCGACCGCGACGATGCTCGCGAGCATCGCATCCATCTCCGGCTCAGAGCCTTCGACCTCGACGATCAGTAGCGCTTCGACATCGAGCGGGTAGCCGGCGTGGGCGAAGGCTTCGCAGATCTCGATCGCCGGCTTGTCCATGAACTCGATCGCGACGGGAATGATGCCGGAACCGATGACATCAGCGACGCAGGCGCCGGCCGCCTCCGAGGAGGCAAAGCCGAAGAGCACCGGGCGGGCTCCCTCCGGTTTGGCGATCAACCGCACCGTCGCCTCGGTGACGATACCGAGCTGGCCTTCCGAGCCGCAGACGAGGCCGAGCAGATCATAGCCCGCCGCATCCAGCGCCTTGCCGCCGAGATCGACGACGGTGCCATCGAACAGCACCATCTTCACGCCGAGCAGATTGTTGGTGGTGACGCCGTATTTCAGGCAATGAGCACCGCCGGAATTCATGCCGATGTTGCCGCCGATCGTGCAGGCGAGCTGCGAGCTCGGGTCGGGTGCATAAAAGAAGCCATCGGCGGAAACCGCCTCGGAGATGTTGAGGTTGGTAACGCCCGCCTGAACGGTGGCGGTGCGATTGAAAAGGTCGACATCGAGGATGCGCGACATCTTCGAGAGGCCAATGACGACCGCATCCTCTTGTGGGATGGCACCGCCCGAAAGCGAGGTACCGGCCCCGCGCGGCACGACCGGAACGCCGTAACGGCTGCAGTATTTCAGGAGCGCGGCCACCTGTTCGGTGGTTTCCGGCAAGGCGACCGCCAGGGGCATGCGGCGATAGGCGATGAAGGCATCGGTCTCGAACGGCTTCAGTCCGCGCTCGTCGCTGATCAGACAGCCCTCGGGCAGCAGGTCCGAGAGGTCGGCGATAATCTCGCGGCGCCGGGCGATAACCTCTGGTTTCGGCTGCAGAAAACCGATTGTCTCCGCCATCAGCTCCTCCCGCCGCATATCGATTGGTTCATTTTCTTTACCACTAGGACAGAGGCCTCGCAAATGCTATTGAGCTTTTCCGTTTTGGAAATAATGGCAACGATTGATGACGAATTTAGGCGATCTTGAGATTTTTGCACGGGTCGTTTCCACCGGCAGTATGTCGGCAGCGGGGCGGGCGCTGGGGTTTTCCCCAGCTGTGATCTCCAAGCGCATCAAGAGACTCGAAGACCGGCTCGGCACGCGCCTCCTTCAACGCACGACGCGCCAGATTTCGCTGACGGAAGCCGGCCAGGGCTTCTACGACCGGGTGCTCGGCATTCTGACCGGCATCGAGGAGGCGGAAGCCTATGCGTCGGGCCGCTCGTCCCATGCGCTCGGGGTGCTGCGGATATCGGCGCCCACCTCCTTCGGCCGCATGCACATCGCGCCGCATCTGACCAAGTTCATGAAGGACCATCCGGATCTGAAATTGCACATCGTGCTGACGGACGAATTCACCGACATCGTCGCGGAAGGCTTCGACATGGCGGTCCGGATCGGCGAACTGGTGGATTCGTCGCTCGTCGCCCGTAAGCTTGCCCCCGTCCGCCGGCTGCTCTGCGCCTCGCCGGACTACATCGCCCGCAACGGCGCACCGAAAGAGATCGGCGACCTCGCCAACCACCTCTGCCTGCCGGCGCATAACAACGACAATTGGAAGCTCGAAGGGCCGGAGGGCGCGCTGGTCTGGCACCCGGAAGGGCCGCTCGTCACCAATTCCTCGGAGATTGTGCGCGCCGCCGTCATCGCCGGCGCCGGCGTTGCACTGCGCTCCACCTGGGATATCGGCCCGGAATTGCGCAGCGGCCAGCTGGTGCAGGTGCTACCGCAATGGGAAGGTTCGAAGCAGCTGACGCTTTCGGCCGTCTACCCAAGCCGCCAGTTCCTCCCGGCCAAGGTGCGCCTCTTCATCGACTATCTCGCAGAACTCTACGGACCGATTCCCTATTGGGAGCAGTAGGCGAACCGGCCTGGCATCTTTGTTTTCCGCAATTCCGGACGCAAAACCGCTGCACACTTTTGCTGGAATTGCTTACTTATGCTCGCTGTCCTCGTGGTGGCGGCGAATGCGGCGCACGATCAGCCAGACCCCGGCAACGGCGAAGGGCACGGCAAGCCCGGTCAGGAGACCGGGATCGATCGGCAGCTCGTGGCTGACCGCCTTGGCGAGATAGCCGAACAGCCCGACCACGTAATAGGAGATGGCGGCGACCGACAGGCCTTCGACGGTCTGCTGCAGGCGCAACTGCAACCTGGCGCGCCGGTCCATCGAGTTCAAAAGCGCGCTGTTCTGTCGTTCAAGCTCGACGTCGACCCAGCTTCGAAGCAGCGCCGTGGCGCGGGCGAGCTTGCGCGACAGGTTCGCCTGGCGCTCCTCGACCGACTGGCAGGTGCGCATGGCCGGCGCCAAACGTCGTTCGAGGAAGGTGCCGATGGTCTCGTAGCCTGGCACCGGCGTTTCGGCGAGCGTGCGGATGCGCTCCTGGACGATGCCGTAATAGGCGCGGCTGGCGCCGAAGCGATAGAGGCTGAGCGCGGCACCGGCCTCGAGATCGGCCGCGAGCCGAGTGATCTCGGCCAACATGTCGTCGGCCTCCTCGCGCACGTTTTCCTTCATGCGCTGGGTCACCGCCGTCAACCCGTCCTCCGTCCGGCGGATTTCCGGCGACAGCGACTGCGCAAGCGGCAGGCCCATCATCGCCAGCGTCCGGTAGGTTTCGATATCGAGCAAGCGCTGGACGAGAGCGCCGGTACCGGCTTCCGTCATGCCGCGATCGATCACCAGGATCTGCGTCAGGCCGTCACCGTTCTGGCGGAAGTCGGTGACGATCACCGCCTGGCCATTCTTGGTCTCGCTGTAACAGAGGCTCGTCGGATCGAAGAGTCCGATGGCCTCGCGGGTCTCGGGCGTATCCGGCCGGATCTCGAGGCGGATGCCGGAGATCAGAGAGCCGGGCGGCGAAAAGCCGTCGCCGAACGGATGGATCGGCACATCGCCGCCGAATTTCTCCGGCGGCGGCGCGTCCCAGAAATAGGTGGAGAATTCGGTATGACGCTCCCAGCGCAGCGTGCCCTGCCCCCAAGGCATCGCGTGATGGTTGGCGTCACGGCCGGGCGGCGCGATGCCGCGGGCCCGCGAAAGCTCCGACAGCACGGCGTGATCGACGATCGAGCCACCATCTGTCAGGAAGGCGAGCTGAAAGATCACCCGCGGCGTGGTCACCAGCGCATAGGGGCGCGAATGAACCTCGCCCAAGGCCAAAGCGCGCATCGGCGCCACCGGAAATGCAAAACTACCCTTTGCCATGAAGCGCCTTGTCCCCCTCACGCGTTCATCACAACTTTCTTATCAACGGAAAGAGCAAAAGAACAAAGGACGCATTGCCGCAGTTTGACTTTTGTCAGTCGCATCCAATCGGACGCACCCAAGTGGACAATCAAATTGACCACTTTGCGCGACCTGCCTAGATTGCGGCGCTGACAGGAAGCGGCGCTGAGCATCGACGCTCCTTTCGCCCTTGCCGCATGCAAACCGACCACATTCGCGATTTCGGGCAAACCCGGCTGAAATCCGCGTGATCTGGAGACCAGACGTGACCGAAGACCAGATCGACCTTTTCGCCCGTATCAGCCATAGCCGCACGGCGGACGAGGTCGTGCAGCAGATCGAGCTTTTGATCCTCGAAGGCGTATTGCGCGACGGCGACCGTCTGCCCGGCGAGCGGGAACTCTCCAAGCGCTTCGACGTGTCGCGGCCGATCCTGCGCGAGGCGCTGAAGGAACTCGAAGGGCGTGGCCTGGTCGAAAGCCGCCACGGCGGTGGCACCTTCGTCGCCGACGTCGTCGGGCAGATCTTCTCCAGGCCGCTGATCGACCTCATTGCGCGCCATCACAAGGCAACCCAGGATTACCTCGAATACCGGCGCGAGCTTGAGGGGCTGACAGCGGAACTCGCCGCCACCCGCGCGACGGATTACGACCGGGACATCCTGACACGGATCATCGAGCGCATGCGCAGAGCGCACGGCGCCGGCGATTTTGACGCCGAACTCGAAGCTGATATCGAACTGCATCAGGCGATCGGCGAAAGCGCCCACAACATCATTCTCCTGCACACGCTGCGCGCCTGCTACCGGCTGCTCCAGCAGGGCATATTCTTCCATCGCAATTCGGTCTTCGATGCGCCGGGGGCGCGCGACCGGCTTCTTGTGCAGCACGAAGCGATCTACGAGGCGATCATGGCAAGGGATCCGGTGAAGGCGAAAGCCGCCTCGCAGAGCCATATCGACTTCGTCGCCGCCGCCACCCGCGAGGCGGAACGCACCGGAGAATGGAACCGCATCGCCCGACTGCGCATGCAGCAGCGCGACCGCGCGAACTGACAGATCGGGCCCGCGCCCGACCCCCGGCTCTACCCTGCAGCCGCCTCTCCGGTCGGAATCAATCGCCCTTGCGATCTCGAACCGTTCCACCCCGAAACCAATCGTGATCCGACGACAACGTATGGCTGTCGGTCGGTTTGCAAATATGCCGCGAAAACACCATATCCTGTCGTATCCGGACCACAGTTCTGCGCAAAGCAAACCGCATATCCGGCTGCCGAATGCCCGCGACATTTACACGCTGCAGGACGCTGCCATACTGGCCGGCAAAGCAATTAAAGCCACTGATTCGCCGAGAGGAGCACAGACGACCTTGAACTTCTTGAACAGGCTCGCATCGGATGTCCAATTGATGCTGCGTCGACCGGCGCGCATGCAGTATGCCGCGCTCTGCTATCGGATCCGCAAGAAGACCAAGGCCCTCGAAATCCTCCTGATCACCAGCCGCGATACCGGCCGCTGGGTCATTCCCAAGGGATGGCCGATGCAGGGCAAGCGCGCCCATGAAGTGGCCGAGCGCGAAGCCTACGAGGAAGCCGGCGTCAAGGGGCATGTGCAGAAGGCGACCGCCGGCTACTATCTCTACCAGAAGCGCATGGATCACGGGCTGAAGATTTCGGTCAAGGTGCAGGTGCACGCGTTGGAAGTCGACGATCTCTGCAAGCACTTCCCCGAGGAAGGGCGCCGACAGCTCGAATGGGTCGACTACAAGGAAGCGGCCTTACGGGTTGCCGAACCGTCTCTGAAAGATCTCATCCTTGCCTTCGGTGAACGCATGGGGAGCGCGTCGAGCCCGATGCCGAAGGCTGTGAACGGCTAGCCTTTTCAAGCATTCCAAGAGCATTCGACGCCGCCAGACGCGGGTTCCCGGCCTGCGCCATACGGATGTCCATCAAATCCACTTGAATGCGTGTCGCTGTGGCCTTAGTGGCCGTCGTGACAATGGAGTTCCAGGTAGTGGCACAGCCGCGCATACGCCTCGCAAAACAAACGATCGACAAAGACCTCGACAAGCTCAGCCTTGCCGAAGAGGCGTCGCAACATGTCAAGCGCAGCCTTGCGGCACCTGCGCTCGCCGGGCTGTTCCTGCTCTTGAGCATGGCCTTCGCCGCGAGCTTCGTGACGAGCTCCGCCAGCGCGCCGATCATCATCGCGGCAGCTGCCATTGCCGGCTACATGGCCATGAACATCGGCGCGAACGACGTGACCAACAACGTTGGCGCCGCAGTCGGCGCCAAGGCGATGTCAATGGCGACGGCGCTCACCATCGCCGCGATATTCGAGATCGCCGGGGCGCTGCTTGCCGGCCGGCAGGTCGCGCTGACGATAGAGGCGGGCATCGTCTATGGCGAAGACGTGCTTGGACCACAGGCAATCGTCTGGATCATGATGTCGGCACTCGCTTCCGCGGCGGCCTGGATCAACATCGCCACCTATTCCGGGGCACCGGTCTCGACCACGCACTCGATCATCGGCGGCATCGTCGGCGCCGGCATCGCGGCGGCCGGCTTCTCGAGCGTGCAATGGTGGTCGCTCGCCGGCATCACGCTCAGTTGGTCGGTCTCGCCGCTACTCGGCGGCGCCATCGCCGCAGCCCTCCTCGCTTTCCTCAAGGAATTCATCATCTACCGCGAGGACAAGATCGCCGCGGCCAGGCGATGGATGCCGGTCATCCTTGGCGTCACCGCCGGCTGCTTCATGGCCTATCTCGCGGTGATCGCACTGGTTCAGGTGGCCGCGATCACCATGCCCGTGGGTCTTGCTGCCGGCGGCGTCGCCGGTTTTGCGGTCTATCTGCAGGCAAAGCCCTGGATCGCCAGCCAATCGGAAGGGCTCGAAAACCGCAACCAGTCGCTGCGCCGACTCTTCCGCCTGCCTTTGATCGTAGCGGCGGCACTGCTTTCCTTCGCTCACGGCGCCAACGACGTCTCCAACGCCATCGGTCCCTTGGCTGCGATCGTCTCGGCGCTCGACGGCGTCATCACGACGGACAAATCACCGGCGCCCCTGTGGGAACTTGCGATCGGCGCGCTCGGCATCTCGATCGGTCTGCTGCTCTACGGCCCGAAGCTCATCCGAGTCGTCGGCCAGGAGATCACCAAGCTCAATCCGATGCGCGCTTTCTGTGTGGCACTGGCCACCGCGGTCACCGTGCTGCTGGCATCGGCGCTCGGCCTGCCCATCAGCTCGACGCACACGGCCGTCGGCGCCGTCTTCGGCGTCGGCTTCTTCCGCGAATGGTACATCCGCAATTCCAAGCGGCGGCTCGAATATGTCCGGCAAAAAACGGGACAGGCGGATTTCATGGAATCGGCGGAAACCAACATTGCCGAGGTGCGGCGCCGGCATCTCGTCCGTCGCTCGCATTTCCTCACCATTATCGGCGCCTGGGTTATCACCGTCCCGGCCTCTGCCGCCCTGTCGGCCGTACTTTATTTCATCCTCTCCGGCATTTTCACCTGAAGGCCTCCTCAATGCGCGCCAATTTTCGCATGCAGCGACTGTTCGTCGAACACCCCTTGAGTGCCGGCTCGGCGCACGAAGCGTCCAAGGAACAGTTCAACTACCTGGTGAACGTGCTGCGTTACGAAGAAGGCGCCTCGATCCTCGTCTTCAACGGGCGCGACGGCGAGTGGCGGGCCGAGCTTTCCTTCGCCAGCAAGAAGCGCTTGGTGCTGACGCCCGTCGAGCAGACGCGCCCCCAGCCGGCGCCTTGCGATCTCGTCTATCTCTTTGCCCCGCTCAAGGTCGGGCGGCTCGACTATCTCGCGCAGAAGGCCGTCGAAATGGGCGCCGGCACTTTGCAGCCGGTCATGACGCAACATGTGCAGGGCAAGCTTGGCAACATCGAGCGGGTTCGCGCCAACGTCATCGAGGCGGCCGAACAATGCGGCGTACTCGGCATTCCCGATGTCGAGGAACCACGCCGGCTCGAAGACCTGCTTGCCACCTGGCAGAGCGACCGGCGCATCATTTTCTGCGACGAAGGCAGCGACAGCCAGAATCCGTTGCCGATCCTAGCCGGCATCAAGGAAAAGAAGCTCGCGCTGTTGATCGGCCCGGAAGGCGGCTTCTCGGAAGCCGAGCGCACGCTGCTGCACAGCCTCGATTTCGTCACCGCCATTCCGCTCGGGCCCCGCATCCTCAGGGCCGACACAGCAGCCGTCGCCGCCATGGCGGTCATCCAGGCAACTGTCGGCGACTGGCGATAGCCGGTCGTTCCCGGGCAAATCGGACACCGCTCGCTCCCCTAGAAGGGGACGATCTCTCCGGCAAGGCAGGATTGGGT
This sequence comes from Ensifer sp. SL37, assembly GCF_026672675.1. Lineage (NCBI taxonomy): Bacteria > Pseudomonadati > Pseudomonadota > Alphaproteobacteria > Hyphomicrobiales > Rhizobiaceae > Ensifer > Ensifer sp. SL37. The sequence continues at coordinate 684,838 of NZ_JAPPRN010000006.1, forward strand.
CACCAGTACCCATTTCCGCGGTGCTTGCTCCAGAGCAAGAAAATGTCCTACTTTTTTTGATGAGATCTTGAAAGAAATTGACTTGCACCGCACCTGATTACGGTTCAAGCAGCCTCCATCAACTCCCGCTAACCTGCGGGAGCCGCCCAAACAAAAGAAGACGCTCATGGCCCGAGATACCACCGACCAGACGCCGGTAACCTCTGTTGCTGACCTGACCGCCTACCTGGCAGAAGGTTCGAAACCGGAGGAGCGGTTCCGGATCGGCACGGAGCACGAAAAGTTCGCCTTCTTTAAGGCGGACAACAGCCCCGTCCCCTATTTCGGCGAGGCCAGCATCCAGGCGCTTCTGAACGGGATGGCGGCGAAAAGCGGCTGGGAACCGATCATCGACGAAGGCAACATCATCGGCCTTGCCGAACAGTCGGGCAATGGCGCGATCTCGCTGGAACCGGGTGGACAGTTCGAACTTTCCGGCGCGCCGCTCGAAAACCTGCACCAGACCTGCAAGGAATCGAACCAGCATCTGGCGGTGCTGCGCGAAGTCGCCGAGCCGCTCGGCATCCGCTTCCTCGGCATCGGCGGCAGCCCCAAGTGGACCTTTGATGAGACCCCGCGCATGCCGAAATCGCGCTACGGCATCATGAGCCGCTACATGCCGAAGGTCGGCACCCAGGGCCTCGACATGATGTATCGCACCTGCACGATCCAGGTGAACCTGGACTTCTCCTCGGAAGAGGACATGCGCCGCAAGATGCAGGTGTCCTTGAAGCTGCAGCCGCTCTCGACCGCGCTGTTTGCAAGCTCGCCCTTTACCGACGGCAAGCCGAACGGGCTTCTCTCCTGGCGCGGCGACATCTGGCGCGACACCGACAACCAGCGCGCCGGCCTGCTGCCGTCCGCCTTCCGTCCCGATTTCGGTTTTGCCGACTACGTGGAGTGGGCGCTCGACGTGCCGATGTACTTCGTCGTGCGCGACGGCCACTACCACGATTGCACCCACATCACCTTCCGCCAGTTCATGGGCGGCGCACTCAAGGGCGAGGTCGCCGACTGGCAGCCGAACATGGGCGACTGGACCAACCATCTCTCGACGCTGTTCCCCGACGTGCGCCTGAAGCGCTTCCTCGAAATGCGCGGCGCCGATGGCGGCCCGTGGCGGCGGATCTGCGCGCTGCCGGCCTTCTGGGTCGGCCTGCTCTACGACCGCGAGGCGCTCGACGCCGCCGAGACACTGACGCGCGACTGGACCTTCGAAGAGGTGAGTGCCATGCGCAACGCCGTGCCGGCTCAGGCGCTTGCCGCCAAGTTCCGCACCGGCACGCTTTACGACGTTGCCCGCGAGGTCATCTCCATTTCGCGCGGCGGTCTGAAGCGCCGCAACAGGCTGAACGGCGATGGTATCGACGAAAGCCAGTTCCTGGCGCCGCTCGACGAGGTGCTGGCCAAGAAGGCAACGCTCGCGGAAGACCTTTTGGCGCTCTACAATGGCCGCTGGAACGGCTCCGTAGACCCGGTCTTTGCCGAGTACCAGTATTAAGGCCCGGACAGGGGCGCGGCGCTCGTCGCGGCCCTCTCAAAAAGCGGTTCCCAGTCCCTGATTTCCCGTTATAGTGCAAGGATATGCGTCGCTTAGAGCGCCGCGCGTCCATAAAGGGGAACTGGGATGGCACCGCTTTTCGACATGTTCGCGCAGGCGCAGAACGGCAAGGCCATCGAGCTGATGGCGCAACAGTTCGGCATCGCCCAGGAGCAGATGACGAAGGCGACGGCGGCGCTGCTGCCGGCCTTCTCGGCGGCCTTCAAGCGCAACACCGCCAACCCCTACGACTTCGGCGCCTTGCTGACGGCGCTCGGCAGCGGCAACTACGCCAAATACTTCGAAGACATGAGCCAGGCCTTCACGCCGCAGGGCATGGCCGACGGCAACGGCGTTCTCGGGCAACTGTTCGGCTCGAAGGAAATGTCGCGCGCGATCGCCGCGCAGGCGGCCCAGGTCACCGGCGTCAGCCAGGAGATCTACAAGCAGATGCTGCCTGTGATGGCCGATACGCTGATGGGCGGGCTGTTCAAGCAGACAACCGGGCAATTTGCCGCCGCAAGCGATGCCTTTGCCAACAACCCGATGGCGACCGCGATGCGGCAATGGATGGAAGCGGCCGGTTTCGCCAAGAAGCCGGAACCGCAGCCGAACCCGTTCGACAACCCCTTCACCCAGGCGATGCAGGGCTTCTTCGGCATGGCCCCGAAGAAGGAAGAGAAGCCGAAGACAGCTGACGTCTTTGCCGACAACCCCTTCGTCAAGGCGTTTCAGGACATGATGCAGGCGGGTGCCGCCGGCGCGCAGAAGCCGGCAGCCGACAATCCGGCGCTGGCCCAATTCTCCCAGGTCATGAACAGCATGTTCGACACCGGGCTGGAGATGCAGAAAGAATACCAGAAGAACGTCGAGGCGCTGTTCGACCTTTACAAGATCGGCCCCGGCACGAAGAGCTGAGGCCAAGCCTCCCCGTCAGCACATCCCGCGCCTCCATCGGACGGCAATCGCCTGCAAGTGCGGGCGTCAGCGCGTTGTTTCGAACAGCTTCGGAAAGAAAAAGGCCCGGTGCATGTCTTGGTCATGCACCGGGCCAAGCGGCAGGGTCTATTGGCTCTACCCTGCGGGGAACGTTTGGGCGCGCGACCGTTGAGGTCAGCGGCACCGAATTTCGCAGCATGACCCGCGGCGGCGGCAGGCTTTCGCGGATCATGCTCGACTGGCACATCTCAAGCGGCGGGATGCGCCATTGGGGACGATCAGTCGTGGCGGGCCCCTTTGTAGAAGAGGCTCGCCCGGTTTCGCGACGCGCGTGTCAGGTAACTCGCCGGATTGTCGAAGAAGGGCGAGGTAATCGCCTCGCGCACATCTTCGCGTTTCAGCCCCATGTCGAGGAGCTGGCGGTCATCCAGGTCGTTCAGACGGCCGATCGCATAGCGATTTCGGAGGAGCTGCCATACGGACGTTAGCATGCCTGTCACGCCGACGGCGCGGGAGGCATAGGACTGCGTTCCGGCAACGAGGTCGAGATCGAGGGCATGCTGTGTCGTGCGCATGACAATTTCTCCTTTCAGGCACGAAGAGGCCCATCCCCTGCGGGGAGATCAAACGCAAGGGCGGGCCAAAGAGTTTGGGATTCGCCGGCGAAATTGCCGGCCGGGGATCGATGAATTTGCTTCCGATAGATCGCAAATCCTTATTGATCAGTCCAACGAATGTTTTTAATGATATTCATCAAACAATCTTATGGATGCATTACGGCCATGTCCGCACCCCTTGATATCGATCAGCTCCAGACCTTTGTCGCGATCGCCGACACGGGCAGCTTCACCAAGGCGGCCGACCGGGTCTTCAAGACCCAATCCGCCGTTTCCATGCAGATGCGCCGCCTGGAAGAGCGCATCGGCAAGGCGCTGTTCATGAAGGACGGCCGCGGCAACCGGCTGACAGTCGAAGGCGACCGGCTGCTCAATTTCGCGCGCCGGATGATCCGCCTCAACAACGAGGCGATCGCTTCCTTCGACGACAATCGCCTCGAAGGCACGCTCCGGATCGGCACGCCCGACGACTATGCCGACCGCTACATGCCCGAGATCATCATGCGTTTTGCCAAGACGCATCCGAATGTCGAGCTTTACATCATCTGCGAGCCCTCCGTGGACCTCGCCGAGAAGATGGCCAAGGGCGACCTCGACATCGCGCTCGTCACGCACAATCCGCGTGCCCGCGCGTCGGACGTGGTGCGGACCGAACCGCTCTGCTGGGTGAGCTCGATCAACCACCCGCTGCCCGAGAACGCACCGATCCCGCTTGCTGTCGGCCGGCGCGACTGTCTGTGGCGCCAGGCGGCCTGCGCCGCGCTCGATGCGACGGGTCGGGAGTACCAGATCCTGTTCACCAGCTGGTCGTCGACGGTCGTCGCCGCCGCGGTGCTGGCCGGCATGGCCGTCTCTGTCCTGCCGGAATCGGCGCTTCGTCCCGGCATGAAGGTGCTGACGCTTGCGGACGGCTTCCCGGCCTTGGCGCCGGTGCAGATCGGCATCATGAAGCGTCCGGGCCTTTCGCCCTCGCTTTCGAACGCGATCAGCAACCACATCACCGCCTGCCTCGACAACATCACGCCGATCAGCGCCAACGACGACCTCGAGGCCGACATCAAGGGCTTCCCGCGTTATCCGCGCCTCCGGCAGAGCCATATGCTGCCGGGCTGGTAAGAGCTGCAGAAAGCGGAAAAGGCCACGCACCAAGCCGGTGCGTGGCCTTTTTTTGTCCAGAGATCAGCACGCGGCCGACTCGATACCGAGTCTATTCGGCTGCCGCGCCGACAGCGTCGGCTTCGTAGCCGTGGGCCGCGTGAAGGGCGGCGCGCACACCGGCCTCATAGTCCGGGTGGACGCGCTTGAAGTGCGCAAGCTGGCGCTCGACGATCGGCCCCGGCACGCCGCCCATCGCCGCGGCGATGTTGGAGAACAGGCGCGCCTTCTGGCCGGCATCGAAGAGGTTGAAGAGCGCACGCGGCTGGACGTAGTCGTCGTTGCCTTCGCGGTGGTCGTAGCGGGCCATGTCGCCGCTGATGCGTAGCGGCGGTTCCATCGCGGAGGGCTGCTCGACCGGGCCGTTGAACGAATTCGGCTCGTAATAGGCACTCGGATTGCCGGTCTGAATGCCGCCGAACGTGTTCATCTGGCCATCGCGGTGATAGTGATGCACCGGGCATTTCGGCCGGTTGACCGGAATGTGCTCGTAATGCGTTCCGAGCCGGTAGCGGTGGGCGTCGGCATAGGAGAACAACCGGGCCTGCAGCATCTTGTCCGGCGAAAAGCCGATGCCGGGCACGATGTTGGACGGCGAGAAGGCGGCGTTCTCGACCTCGGCGAAATAGTTCTCCGGGTTACGATTGAGCTCCAGCACGCCGACCTCGATCGGCGGATAGTCTGCATGCGGCCAGACCTTGGTGACGTCGTAGGGATCATAGGCCGTCTTCTCGGCTTCGAGCTCGGGCATGATCTGCACCTGCAGCGTCCAACGCGGATAGTTACCCTCTTCGATCGCGCCATAGAGCGCTTCCTGGTAGCTTTCGCGCGTCCGGCCGATCACGTCTGCCGCCTCGGCGTTGGTGTAGTGCTTGTGGCCGTGCTGGGTCTTGAAGTGGAACTTGACCCAATAGCGCTCGCCGGCGTCGTTCCAGAACGAGAAGGTGTGCGAGCCGTAGCCGTTCATGTGCAGCGGCGACACCGGACATCCGCGATCTGACATCAGGATCGTGACCTGATGCAGGCTTTCCGGCGACAGCGACCAGAAATCCCACATCGCGGTCGCCGAACGCAGGTTGGTCTTCGGGTGGCGCTTCTGGGTGTGGATGAAGTCCGGGAACTTGTAAGCGTCGCGAACGAAGAAGATCGGCGTGTTGTTGCCGACGAGGTCCCAATTGCCCTCGGGCGTATAGAATTTCAGCGCGAAGCCGCGCACGTCGCGCTCGGCGTCGGCAGCACCCAGTTCACCGGCAACAGTCGAGAACCGCGCCAGCATCGGCGTCTCGGCGCCGGGCTGCAAAACCTTGGCCTTGGTGTATTTCGAGATGTCGCCGGTGATCTTCAGCGTGCCATAGGCGCCCCAACCCTTGGCGTGTACGGCGCGCTCGGGAATGCGCTCGCGGTTTTGATGCGACAGCTTCTCGATAAGCTGATAGTCCTGCATCATGACGCCGCCGCGCGGGCCGGCCGTCAGCGAATTCTGGTTGTCCGGCACCGGGGCTCCGGCACTCGTCGTCAATATGGGTCGATCAGACATCGCGTCCTCCTGTCAAAGGTTTCGCGTCCGGGTGGTCGCACAGGACCGACGGCAGCCGTGGCGACTGCCGGCCGCAAACTGCGCGGCGATCAAAGCCCGAACGCTCTGGCAAGAGGTTTTTCCCACGGCGCTTCGATAATCTCCAATTGCATAAAAATTAAAAATCGATAAGATTTTCCTATCATGCTTACACTCAGACAGATGCGCTATTTCGATGCGCTCGCCTCCGCTCGCCACTTCGGCAAGGCGGCCGAACTCGTCCATGTCAGCCAGCCGGCGCTCTCCGCCCAGATCATGGAAATGGAGAACCACTTGGGCGTGAAGCTGGTGGAGCGCAGCCGCAGCGGCGTTCTCTTGACCCGCAAGGGCGAAGAGGTTTTGGCCCGTACCCGCGCCATCCTCTCTGAGGTGGATCAGCTGGAGTTGAGCGCGCGCGCCAGTTCCGGCACGCTCGAAGGGCGGATCCGCATCGGCGTCATCCCGACGCTTGCCCCCTACCTCGTGCCGCGGCTGGTGCCGCACCTGCGCCAGGTCTACCCGGCAATCGAGATCGAACTGAAGGAATCGGTGACATCAAGACTGGTCGCCGATCTCGGCGAGGGCCTGCTCGACGCCGTCGTCGCCGCCTTGCCGATCGAGGCCGACGGACTTTCGACGAAGCCGCTCTTTTCCGACCGCTTCTACATGGCAATGGCGGACGACGAGCGAAACATCCTGATGTCGCCGCTGACTGAAGACCAGGTGGATGTCGAACAGTTGCTCCTGCTCGAAGAGGGCCATTGCCTGCGCGATCAGGCGCTCGCCGTCTGCAGCACGGCCGGCAAGCGCCGTCTCGTCTCGTTCGGCGCGACCTCGATGACGACGCTCCTGCAGATGGTCGCCAACGGCATGGGCATGACGCTCATCCCCGAGATCGCGATCGCGACCGAGGCGGCGCGCAACTCCATCCGCATCGTACCCTTCGCCGCGCCTGAACCGGCGCGCGAGATCGGGCTTATCTGGCGGCGCAGCAGCCCGCGCGAGCGCGACATGGAAGCGCTCGCAGCGGCGATCAGCGGCTGCGCCGACGATATTCTCCAGGCGGCAGCGGCCTGAGCGTAGCAGCGCTCAGGCGAGCTTGGCCTTCAGGAACTCGACCGTCCGGCTCCAGGCGAGATCGGCCGCGGCCTTGTCATACCGCGCTGCCGAGGTGTCGTTGTTGAAGGCGTGGTTGACGCCGTCATAGACATAGATCGTCGCGTCCTTGCCGTTGTCTTTCAGCGCCTTCTGATAGGCGTCGATGCCGGCATTGATGCGTTCGTCGAGGCCTGCATAGTGCAGCAGCAGCGCCGCCTTGATCTTCGGCACGTCCTCGGCCTTGGGCTGCGCACCATAATAGGCGACGCCAGCCTTCAGATCCGGGGATCCGACCGCGAGCCGGTTGACGAGACCGCCGCCCCAGCAGAAGCCGATGGCGCCGACCTTGCCGGTCGATTGCGCGTGTCCTTCCAGAAACGCCACGGTCGCCGCCGCATTCGCGGTCGTTGCCGCCGCATCGAGCGCACCGATCATTTCGCGCGCCTTGTCCTCGTCCGTCGGCGTGCCGCCCGCAGGCGACAGGAAATCCGGCGCCAGCGCCAGGAAGCCTTCGAGCGCCATGCGCCGCGCGACGTCGCGGATATGCGGGTTCAGCCCGCGGTTCTCATGGATGACGATGACCGCCGGCAGCTTGCCGCTCACCTCTGCCGGACGAACGAGATAGCCTTTCATATCGCCGGCAGCGCCGGGATAGGTGATGTCCTCGCCGGTCACCCGGGTGTCGTTTGCAGCCACGATCTCCGCCTTGGCACCATTGGCCGCCAGCAGCGGCGCGATCGCCGCGGCCGCAGCCGCGGAACCGGCGAGACCGGTGAGCTTTTCCATGAAGCGACGGCGATCGAGGGTCAGATGCGTGTACTCGTCATAGGCGTCGATCATCGCCTGCGTGATTTTCGGTTCCTGCATGCCAGCCTCCTTCGGTTCTTATCTCCCGCGGCGGCAGACAGAACCGCCCGCGACAGAATAGGTCGGCGGGCGGTCTGGAACATACAAACTTGCGTTACTGCCGCGTGTTTCCTTTCGCCCTCACAGGTCGAGGGTCCCACGCACACCGATCAGCCGTTGAGGTCGAGCACGATGCGACCGTCGATCTTGCCTTCCTCCATGCGCTTGAAGATGGCGTTGATGTTCTCGATCTTGTCCCAGGTGAAGTGCGAGGCGACCTTGCCTTCACCGGCGAACTCGAGCGATTCCTCCAGATCCTGCCGCGTCCCGACGATCGAGCCGCGGATGGTGATGCGCTTCAGAACCGTATCGAAGATTGGCAGGCACATCTGGCCGGGCGGCAGGCCGACCAGCGCCATGGTTCCCTTGGAGCGGAGCATGTTGAAGGCCTGCTCCATCGCCTTGGGCGCGACGGCCGTCACCAGGGCACCATGCACGCCCCCGGTCGCATCTCGCACCTGCTCGACCGCATCCTTGTCGCGCGCATCGACGACGAGGTCGGCACCGAGTTTTCGGGCAAGCTCCAGCTTGTCCGGGAAGATATCGACGGCGGCGACATGCATGCCCATGGCCTTGGCATATTGCACCGCCATGTGCCCGAGTCCGCCGATGCCCGAGATCAGCGCCCATTCGCCCGGACGCACTTCGGTTTCCTTCAAGCCCTTGTAGACGGTGACGCCGGCGCAAAGGATGGGGGCCGCGGGCCCGAATTCGAGCTTTGCCGGCAGGCGGCCGACGAAGTCAGGATCGGCGAGGCCGTATTGCGCAAACGTGCCGTTGACGGAATAACCGGTGTTCTGCTGGCTGCCGCAGAGCGTTTCCCATCCGGTGCGGCAAGGCGTGCAGCCGCCGCAGGCGGTGTGCAGCCACGGAACGCCGACGCGGTCGCCTTCCTTCAGCCGCGCAACGCCGCTGCCGAGCTTGGCGACATAGCCGACGCCTTCATGTCCGGGGATGAAGGGCGGCTTCGGCTTGACTGGCCAGTCGCCGTTGGCGGCGTGCAGGTCCGTGTGGCAGACGCCCGTCGCCTCGTATTTGATCAGCACCTGGCCGGGACCCGGCTCCGGTATCGGCACATCCTCGATTACCAGCGGCTTGCCGAATTCGCGCACCACGGCGGCTTTCATCGTTGCGGTCATCTCGTCCTCCGATGCGTTGTTGCCCAACGCCGGAGAGACTACGCGCAAAAGCGGCATCGGGTAATTGATACGCATCAAGACGGGAAGATGAAGGCGCAGACTGTCTCAGATCTGCGTCAGAATGGCGGTGCGCCTATCCGGATCAGCTCATCGCCATCCAGACGGCAAGCCACACCCACATCGCAAACAGCGTTGCAACACCGCCCATGAACAGCGGGCGCCGGTAGCGGAGGCGATTGCTGGTGACATGCACGAAGGCGTGCACATAGCGCAGGGCAACGAAGAGCCAGGCAAGAGCGAGGGAGACGATGTTGTCGGCCTCGGTGATGTAGAGCAGCACGCAGCAGAGGTAGAAGAGAACCGGCAGCTCGAACTGGTTGGCGATGCTGTTCTTCACCACCAGGCTTTCGCCCGGCTCGTCACGGTTTTCGCGAAACTGGCCGGCATTCGCCTTACCGGCGCGCACCAGGCCCATCCGGCGGAAGGAGAGAAGAGCATAGAGGCAGAAGACGAGGAAGACATGAGCCACGATCGGCCAGAAAATCTCGAAACCCGTCATTACGCTACTCCCTCAAACACGCTTACTCTGAAATAGCGAAGGGCGCCGCGCGATGGCGCGGCGCCCTTCGAATGCAATCGCAATCAGTGCGCGCCCGGGTAGTTCGGGCTTTCGCGAGTGATCGTCACGTCATGGGCGTGGCTTTCGCGCAGGCCCGCGCCGGAGATGCGCACGAACTGGGCGCGCTCCTGGTATTCCTTGATCGTCGGGCCGCCGACATAACCCATGGAGGCCTTGAGGCCGCCCGCGAGCTGGTGCAGGACGCCTGCGACCGGACCCTTGTAGGGGACCTGGCCTTCGATGCCCTCGGGAACCAGCTTCAGCGTGTCGCGCACTTCCGCCTGGAAGTAGCGGTCCGCCGAGCCGCGCGCCATGGCGCCAACGGAGCCCATGCCGCGATAGGCCTTGAAGGAGCGGCCCTGGTAGAGGAACACTTCGCCCGGGCTTTCATCGGTGCCGGCAAGCAGCGAGCCGATCATGACGGCCGAAGCACCGGCGGCGATCGCCTTGGCAAGGTCGCCAGAGAACTTGATGCCGCCATCGGCGATGACAGGAATGCCGGCCGCCTGGGCGGCTTCGACGGCGCCCATGATCGCAGCGAGCTGCGGCACGCCGACACCGGCGACGATGCGCGTGGTGCAGATCGAGCCCGGGCCGATACCGACCTTGACCGCATCCGCACCGGCATCGATCAACGCCTTGGTGCCGGAGGCAGTCGCGACGTTGCCGGCCATGATGCGAACCGAGTTCGAGAGTTTCTTGACGCGGGCGACCGCGTCGAGAACGCGCTGCGAGTGACCATGGGCGGTGTCGACGACGATCAGGTCGACGCCGGCATCGATCAGTCGCTCGGCGCGCTCAAAGCCGTCATCGCCGACCGAGATGGCGGCGGCGGCACGAAGGCGGCCCTGCGCATCCTTGGAGGCGTTCGGGTTCAGCTGTGCCTTCTCGATATCCTTTACGGTGATGAGACCGACGCAACGGCCGTCGCCGTCGACCACGAGCAGCTTTTCGATGCGATGGGCGTGCAGCAGGCGCTTCGCTTCCTGCTGGTCGACGCTTTCCTTGACCGTGACCAGGTTCTCATGGGTCATGAGTTCGTGGATCTTCTGGTTCGGATCAGAGGCGAAACGAACGTCGCGGTTGGTGAGGATACCGACGAGGCGGCCCTGCTTCTGGCCACCGGCACCGCCGTTTTCAACGACCGGGATGCCGGAAATGCCATGCTGCTTCATCAGGCCGAGCGCATCGGCGAGCTTGGCGTCGGGACCGATGGTCACCGGATTGACGACCATGCCGCTTTCGAACTTTTTGACCTGGCGAACCTCTTCGGCCTGCTCGGCCGGCGTCAGGTTGCGGTGGATGACGCCGATGCCGCCGGCCTGCGCCATGGCGATTGCGAGACGCCCTTCGGTCACCGTGTCCATGGCCGACGACAGGATCGGCAGGTTCAGGTCGATGTCCTGGGCAATGGTGGTCGCGATGTTGGTCTGACCCGGCATGACTTCGGAATGCCCGGGCAGGAGCAGGACGTCGTCGAAGGTCAAAGCCTCCAGACCAGTTGCCGTTTCGATGATGCGCGCCATGGCCAATTCCCTTCAAATAGCGAAAATCCCCGGGGACGGGCTGCGATTTGTCCACCGGGCGACTTCAAAGCGTGTCTTGGAAGTTGGCGAGGGCTCGTAACACGGATATGTCAGGATGAAAATAGCCAAAGCCGGGAAATGTCCCGCCGTCGGCCGATATTTGTTGCAGAGCAGCAATTTCGCGCGAAGAGGCGCGGCAACCGATCAGATATCGAGCTGATAGCTTGCAGGCACGAAACGGTAACCCTCGCCCTGCTTCTCGACGAAACCGACCGCAGGAAACGGCATGTGGTAGCCGATAAAGGGCAGCCGTTCGCTGGCGATCATGTCGAACACCCGGCGGCGCGTCTCTGCTGCCTTCGCCTTGTCCATGTCGAAGCGCACTTCCCAGTCCGGCCGCTGCAGCGACAACACATAGTGGTTGGCGGTATCGGCCGTCAGCATCAGCGCTTTGCCGTCGGAATCGAGACGGAACACCATGTGCCCCGGCGAATGGCCGAAGGCGGCAATGGCCGAAATGCCCGGAACGACCGCGGCACCGTCGCCGATGAAGGTGGTCTTTTCCGCAAGCGGCACGACCTTTTCCAGCACGGCCTTGTGACCGTTTTCTGCTGGCGTGCCGGCGCGCGCCGGATCTTTCCAGAAGGCGTATTCGACTTCGCCCATCACATAGCGGGCATTGGCGAAGGCCGGTTTTTCGGCCTCCATGAGGCCGCCGATGTGATCGCCATGCATATGGGTTACCACGACAACCGAGACCTGCTCCGGCGAATAGCCGGCAGCGCGGATCCCGTCGAGCAGGCGGCCAGCGCCGGTCTCCCGACCGCCCTCGCCCATGCCGGCATCGAAGAGCACGAGGTCCGATCCGGTATCGACAAGAACCGGCGAATAGCTGTTGAGCAGCGCATCGGTCGGCAGGAAGTTCTGCTGCAGCAGTTCGGCCACCGCCTGTTGCGGCTGGTTGGTGCCGTAGGTCTCGTGCGGCTTGTCGCTGACGCGAGTGCCGTCATTGACGACAACGATCTTGAACGCGCCAAGCTTGAGCATTCTTGTCGGAGGGCTGGCTTTCATGCCGGTGTTTTCCGATTTTTCCTGAGCGACTGCAATGCCCGTCATCAGCGAGGGCGCTGCGAGCACGCCGAGCGTTCCCGCTCCCATCAAGGTCCTGCGCTTCATCGACATTTCACTCATGGTTCGTTTCCGCTTTCTGTTGGATCCGTTGCCATCGGCGGCAACTCGGCCAGAACTAGCGTCTTGACAGCAAAGGCCAGTCGGGATCACAGGCTTTTGATCCGCAATCACCGGTTTTGCCCCGACAAAAGCCATGACCGGCATTATTAGCTTCTGCTTATCGCTGACCGTCCGAAGCATCGTTTCATGAACCGTATCGTCCCGATGATCCTTGCCGTCGCTCTTTTCATGGAGCAGATGGACTCGACCGTGATTTCCACGTCGCTGCCGGCAATCGCCCGCGACATCGGCGTCGGGCCGATCACGCTGAAGTTGGCGTTGACCGCTTACATGGTGGCGCTGGCGATCTTCATCCCCTTGAGCGGCTGGATGGCCGACCGCTTCGGCGCCAAGAGGATCTTTCGCGCGGCGATCCTGGTCTTCATTGCCGGATCGATCTTCTGCGCCATTTCGAACAGCCTGCCCGCCTTCGTCTTCTCCCGGTTCCTGCAGGGAATGGGCGGCGCGATGATGACGCCGGTCGCTCGCCTCGTGCTGGTTCGCGGGACGCCGCGCAGCGAACTGGTGTCGGCCATGGCGCTGTTGACGATCCCCGCGCTCGTGGGTCCGCTTGCCGGACCGCCGCTCGGTGGCTTCATCACCACCTACTTCTCCTGGCACTGGATCTTCCTGATCAACGTGCCCGTGGGCATCGCCGGCTACATCCTGTCGGGCATCTACCTGCCGAAGATGGAGCCGCTCGATCCGCCGCCGGTCGACGTGCTGGGCTTCCTGCTCGGCGGCATCGCTGCCTCCGGCATCGTCTTCGGCCTGTCGGTGATCAGCCTGCCTGCCCTGCCCCCCGTTGTCGGCATCGCCTCGGTAGCGATCGGCCTTGTTTCGGCCCTGCTCTACATCCGCCATGCGCGGCGTCATCCGGCCCCGGTCCTCGACCTGAAGCTCTTCCGCGACAACGCCTTTCGCGCCGCTTCGATCGGCGGCACGATCTTCCGCATCTCGGTCGGCGCCGTTCCCTTCCTGATGCCGCTGATGCTGCAGGTGGGGTTCGGCCTCAATCCGTTCCAGTCCGGCCTCATCACGTTCATCGGCGCGGTCGGCGCGATTACCACGAAGTTCTACGCGCGGCGCGTTCTGGCCTTTGCCGGCTTCCGTACCACGCTCATCATCGCTGCGATCATTGCGGCGATCACCACCTTCGCCAACGGCTTCTTCACGCCGGAGACGCCCTATCTGGTGCTGATCACCATCCTCCTGATCGCCGGCTTTGCGCGCTCGTTCTTCTTCACCAGCGTCAACGCGCTGTCTTTTGCCGATATCGACGATGCGGATGCCAGCAAGGCGACCTCGATGAGCGCGGTGCTGCAACAGATCAGCCTGGCGCTCGGCGTTGCGGTCGCCGGCGCGATCCTCGAAATCGAGACGAAGCTCAGCGGCGGCCCGTTGCAGCTCGACGATTTCCACACCGCTTTCATGATCATCGCCGCCGCCAACCTGATCGCGGCGATCCCGTTCCTCACCATGGCGAAGAACGCCGGCTCCTCCGTGTCGGGACACCGGCTGCCGGCGCGCGAAGTCGAGACGGCTGCGGGGAAATGATCCCTTGGGCACCGACTGATCGACGGTGCCTTCCCAGCAACGGTGCCGGCCTTAGTAGTTGGCCAGCCACTGTTCGGCGCCCAGGTCTCCAAACCGGGGCTTCACCCCAAGGAGCGGCGCAGACCGACCGATGATCGACTTGACCATCGGAGCGGCGTTGGCCGCGGCCGTCCGCCCGCCGTTTTCTCCGGTTTTCGGCGCGTCGATGATCGACAGCACGATGTATTTGGGCTTATCCATCGGGAAGGCCGCAAGGAAGGCGTTGAAGTTGATGTCCTTGGCATAGCGGCCGTTGATGACCTTGTCGGCCGTGCCGGTCTTGCCGCCCACATGGAAGCCTTCCACCTGCGCCCGCCTGCCGGAGCCCTTCACGCCGTTCCAGTTGTAGAGGAAGCGCATGTCGGCGCTGGTCGTTTCCTTGATCACCCTTTGCGAGACGAACTTCGTTTCCTCCGGCGAGCGCGGCAGGAAGGTCGGCGGGATCAGGTGTCCGCCATTCATCAGCGCCGCGGCAGCAACGGCCGTCTGCAACGGCGTGGTCGCCACGCCGTGACCGAAGGAGATTGTCACCGAATTGATCTTCTTCCACGTGCGCGGCTGGGTCGGGATGGCGACCCCCGGCATTTCGGTTTGCATGCGGGACAGGAGGCCCATCTTCGTCAGGAACTGCTGGTGACCTTCGATTCCAACCATGTCGGCAACCGCCGCGGTGCCGATGTTGGAGGAGTACTGGAAGACCTCCGGGATCGATAGCGGGCGGTTCTTGCCCTTGAAGTCCTTGATGGTGAAGCCGCCCATGCGGATCGGCCGCGACGCGTCGACGACCGAGTTCAGGTTGACCTTGCCCGCGTCGAGGCCCATCGCCAGCGTGAAGCTCTTGAAGGTCGAGCCCATCTCGAACGTGGCGTTGCTCATCCGGTTGAACCAGCCCTTTTCGTACTCCTTGTCGACGCCGCCGCCAGGCAAGGTTCGCGAGGGTTCGTTCGGATCGTAGTCGGGTACCGAGGCCATGGCGAGCACCTCACCGGTCTCTGCATCGAGAACCACAGCGCCGGCCGCCTCGGCCTCATAGTCGGTCATCGCGTTGGCGACCACTTCGCGCACGATGTTCTGGACGCGCAGATCGATCGACAGCCGCACAGGCTCGAGCGAGGCGTTGCTGGTAAGGCCAGCGGCCCGCAGATCGGCAAAGCCCTGCTGGTCGAGATAGCGCTCGATGCCGGCCAGCCCCTGGTTATCGACATTGACGTGACCGAGGATGTGCGAAGCGGTGACGCCGCCGGGATAGAAACGGCGCTTTTCCGGGCGGAAGCCGATGCCGGGAATGCCGAGCGCCAGAATGTCCGACTGCTGCTTCGGCGTGAGCTGGCGTCGCAGCCACTGGAATGCCGATCCGGACTGGAGTTTGCGGTGCGTATCGCGCCAATCGAGATTGGGGATCACGGTCGCGAGCTTCTCGACGACCTCGTCGGCGTCGACGATCTTGCGCGGTTCCGCATAGAGCGACATCGTGTTGAGATCGGTCGCCAAGAGATGGCCGTTGCGGTCGACGATATCCGGGCGAGAGGCGATGACATGGCCGCTGCCGCCGATCGACGCGGTTTCGGTACCGGCGCCGACAGGCCATATTGAACCAGCCGCCCGCCGACGACGAGAAAGACGACGGCAAAGCCGGCGATCAGGATCCCCACCCGCTGCCGCGCCTGGTTCCTGCGGCCGGCGCTGGTGCCGATGATCACCCCCGGCTTGCCGGCACCATTCCTCTTGACGGAAAAATGCGCGCGGCTTCTGAGCCGAACGGCAAGCGAAATCATCGACATCCAGGTACTTCCACATGCAGCCAACCGGGCACGTGCTCGACCCGTCGCCAATCGTCGATCGGCAGCCAGCGCTCGGTGAAATTTAAAACCTTAGGAGGTCCTAATGGACCAGATAGCACCACCAGAGTTGCATTCAACTGGTTAATGGCCGATTAACCACGATGCGCCGTCTTTGGGGGGACCGGGTTTGGAGGGCGATCAGGAGTGCGGCCGATCGGCAAAAGCCGGCCTGGCCCCGTGGCGCCTGCGTGCTTTCGCCATCAGGAAATCGTTGGAAACTCGGCGCCCAAGCGGCAGGTTACTCCGGCCGCTCGCAGACGGCGGCGATCTTGTTGCCGTCGTGATCGCGAACCCAGGCACCATAAAAATTTGCGTGAAACGGGCGTAGGCCCGGCGCACCCTCGTCCGTGCCGCCATTGGCAAGGGCTGCGGCATGAAAAGCGTCGACGGCGGCGCGGGTCTCGGCGGCAAGCGCGATGCTCACGCCATTGCCATAGGTGGCGGGCGCGCGGTTGAAGGGAGTCACCACCCAAAAGCGGATGCGATCGCCCTCAGCGCCATAGCCGATCTCGGTCTCGTCCCGGCGCTGCCGGTGGTAGCCAAGCGTCGGCATTACCGCATCGTAGAACGCGCCGGCGCGTGTCAGATCGTTGCTGCCGACGGTGACGTATAGCAGCATGTTATTTGGCCGCTTCGTCTTCGGTTTCCGTTTCGCTGCCGGCCTGCTGGCGTCCCTTGAAATCCTTGGCAAGCAGGAACATCTCGACCGATTCGGCGCGCGAGGAGGCCGGCTTCACATGGATGACCTGACGGAAATTCTGCTTGAGCATGTTGAGCAGCTCGCGCTCGGTGCCGCCCTGGAAGGTCTTCGCCAGGAAGTGCCCGCCCTTGGCCAGCACGTCGACGGCGAAATAGGCCGCGACCTCGCACAGATGCATGGTGCGCAGGTGGTCGGTCTGGCGGTGGCCGGTCGTCGGCGCCGCCATGTCGGAGATCACCAGATCAGGTGTTCCGCCGATCGCTTCCATCAGCTTGCCCGGCGCTTCCGGATCGAGAAAGTCCATCTGAAGAATGCGCACGCCCGGAAGGGGATCGACCTCGAGGAAGTCGATCGCCGCAACGCGCGGATCGGTATCGGTGGAGTTGGTGACCTTGGCGGCAATCTGCGACCAGCTGCCGGGGGCAGCGCCCAAGTCGATGATGCGGCGCGCGCCGCTCAGGATCTTGTGCTTCTCATCGATCTCCAGGAGCTTGAACGCCGCGCGGGCGCGGTAGCCCTCGAGCTGCGCCCGCTGCACATAGGGGTCGTTGATGTGGCGCTCGATCCAGCGGCGGGAGGATGCCTTGAGCTTGCCCTTCTTGACCTTCTGGCCAAGCTTGCGGCCGCTGCGGTTGGCGCCGACGGGGGGTTTCGTCATGGTTTGTTTCCTTCGTGGCTGCCGGAGGCATTGGAACCGCGCTGGTGGCGGCGCGGCCGCGAGCGGCGCCAGGCGCCGTCGTCCGCCATCATATCGGTGAGCAGGCCTTCGCGCAGGCCACGATCGGCGACCCGCATGCGGGTCGACGGCCAGCGCCGGCGGATCGCTTCGAGGATAGCGCAGCCGGCAAGCACCAGATCGGCACGATCAGGGCCGATGCAGGGATTGGCGGCGCGCGCGTCGAAATCCCAGGAGAGAAGCCGCGCCTGCATGGCCGAGACTTCGTCGTCCGTCAGCCACAGGCCATCGACGCGGCGGCGATCATAGCGCGGCAAGTCGAGATGCACGCCGGCAAGCGTCGTCACCGTGCCTGACGTGCCGATCAGGTGGAAGCCGCTGCCCGACGTGCCGTTCGCCAGAGCTTCGACAGGCGGGCTGTCGAAGCGGGAAAGCATGCCTTCCACTTCCTGCACCATCGCCTCGAAGCTTGCCGGCGTCACATGCTGGCCGCCATGGCGCTCCGAAAGCGTCACGACGCCGACCGGCAGCGAAGTCCAGTGGGTGATGTGGTTGGCGAGCCGGTTCGAGCGCGAATCACCGATGCGGATGACGGCGATCTCGGACGAGCCGCCGCCGATATCGAAGAGCACGACCGAGCGCGTCTCGCGATCCACCAGCGACGAGCAGCCGGAAACGGCAAGCCGTGCCTCGGTTTCGCGGTTGATGATTTCGAGATCGAGACCGGTTTCGCTCGCAACCCGCTCAAGGAAGCTTTCGCCGTTTTCAGCCGCGCGCGCAGCCTCCGTCGCAATCAGGCGGCTGCGGCGAATGGTACGGGCGCCGAGCTTCGACGCGCAGATCTTCAGCGCCTCGACGGCACGCTCCATCGCCTCGTCCGACAGCCGGCCGCTGGCACCGAGCCCTTCGCCGAGACGGACGATGCGCGAGAAGGCGTCGACCACCCGGAACTGGCCGGGACGGGTCGGCTGAGCGATCAACAGACGGCAATTGTTGGTGCCGAGATCAAGTGCGGCATAGAGCGGCGCGGGCGGTTCGCTAGCAGCGATATAGGGTGCACGCGGTTGTTCGCCGCGATTGCCCGAACGCGGCTGTGCGCCCGCCTGACCGCCGCCGGCGGCAGAAGTCTGCCGCGCATTGCCGCCGCCATCGGCGCCACGCTGCTGCGCCGGCTGGCGCTCGCCGCTCGTCAGCGGGCGCCCCTGGAGCCCGCGGCGGTGCTTGGCCTTCTTGCTGCGCTTGTGGCCCTTGCGTTCGCCAAGCGACGCATCGACGACCTGAACGCCGCTGCTTTGCGACGCGGATCCGGCCTGAGCCTGCTGTTTTGCTGATTTCGAACGACGCCGCCGCTTGCGCTTGCGCGCCGGCTCCGTTTCGTTCTCTCCTGCGGGACGCCCTGCCAAACCGGCTGCGCCGGACTGGCTGGCAATTGCAGACGGCGAAGCAGACGACTTGCGTCGTTTACGCTTGCCCTTGCCGTTGCGCGGACCGAGCTTCGATCCATCACTGCGGCCTGCTGCCGACGCCCCGGATTCGGACGGCTTATCGCCGTGATCGGGGTCTTTCACTTGTTTCAACCATGGCGCCGCGCAAGGCCTTAGGGCCGCTCAAGGCGCTCTCTCGATTTTTCGTTGGCGCGACTGTACCAGCGCAACCCCCATTCGCCAAACTTTTTTTGAGAACCGGCTTGTGCACAACAAAGGCGTCGGGCGCCCGAACCCAGCAAACACACCGGGTTGAGCACCTGGGCCCCTGTTCCGGCCACCCTCGATGGCTGCGATCTCACTTCAGCCGCGATTTTTTTTGCAAAAGGTATTTGCATCAGCCGCCGATTTGTTTATAAGCCCGCCAACCACACCGACGGGCTTCGCTCCGACGGCGGCTTTGGGGAATAGGTTAACGGTAGACCCACGGACTCTGACTCCGTTAGTCCTGGTTCGAATCCAGGTTCCCCAGCCAATCTTCTCTCTTCAATTCCTTGATTTTCAGATCGCGCTGGATGTCGATTTGACGCCATTGGCGGCCCGATACGGCGCCGAAATCCCTGCCCACCGTAAGCTCCGTCACCTCTGAGGTAGGAATATTAGGATATTCTGCCCCATGGTCGCTTGCCTATGCGTGGCAAATGGAGTGGGATGTGGTCAACTCGGCTGACGTTGGGCGATGGCGAGAATGAAGGGGTCCGATTCGCAAATTCAGCTCGGCGGCGAAAGGCGCCAGGTGACGGCGGTTTTCTACGATATCGTCGGTTCGACCGAGCTGTTGCTCAGCAACGACCCGGAGAAATACCTCCGCTCCATCGCCAGTCTCCACAACAGTTCGGAAGACATCATTCGTCGCCATGGGGGCAATCTTAGCCGGCGGCTTGGCGACGGCGGATGCGGCTACTTCGGCTATCCGGCGCAGGTCGAGGACGCAGCCGAAATGGCCGTCCAGGCGGCTCTGGAGCTCATTGAGATGGCGACCCGGCAAAGCCACCGCCCGCGCACGGTACCCTTCAAGTTGCGCGTCGGTGTCGCAACCAGCGTCGTCGTCCTCTCCTCCGACGGCAAGGATATTGTCGGCACCGCACCGATACTGGCGGCGCGGCTTCAGGCGGAAGCGCAGCCTGATACGGTCCTTGTTGCCGAGGCAACCTACCAGCTCACCCGAAACAGGTTCGACTATACTTTCTTGCGCGACGCCGCTCTCAAGGGCTTCTCTGAACCGTCGGCGTTGTGGCAGCCTCTTGCCAGAAGCCCTGGATCTCTCCGCGACCGGTCGAACCCGGCGCGCGGCGCGCCGATGGGCGGGCGCGAGAAAGAGCTGGCGCGGCTCACGATCGAGTGGAACGCCGCATGCAGCGGCACTGGCAGATCGGTCGCCGTGACCGGGGAAGCCGGTATCGGCAAGTCCCGGCTCGTCGCCGAACTGCGCCGCTCGCTCGGGCGCGAAAACGATGCCGATATTCTTCTGCAATGCGATGCACGGATGACCGGCGAGCCCATGCAGCCGCTGATCGGCTTTCTGGAAGCAAGCGTGGGAAAGGATGTCCTGCAGCGCGGCAACGCACCGCAGCTGCGGGAGGCCCTGCACGGCATCGGGCTTCCCGTCGATGAGCGCGCGGCGCGCGCGATCGCCACGTTTACCGGCGGCGATTCGCGACGCAAGGCCGGCAATATCCAGGTTGCCGATCTCTCCGGCGAGGCGTTCCGAAAGGATGTCATCCGGGCGGCCGTGCAGATCCTGTGTGCTGGCGACGCGGCCAAGCTCATCGTGATCGAGGACGTGCACTGGGCCGACAGCATGACCCTGACGATGCTCGAGCACCTGGTGAGCCACGCTCGCCATCGTCCGGTTCTAGTGGTCCAGACCTCGCGTGGACCGACGGCGGTTGCAGCCGCCGAAAGCCTGCCCCTCCAAGGCCTCGGAACCGCGGCGATGAAGAGCCTGGTCGCCTCCGTATGGGGCGGCGCGCCACCCGCAGGCCTAGTGTCCTTCATTCTGCAGCAATGCGACGGACTGCCGCTTTATGCCAAGGAGCTCGCGCTTCTGCTTCGGAGCCGGCATTCCGTCGCGCCTGCCGCCGCCAGCTGGACGAAGCTGCTCGTCGAAGAAGGCGTTTCGTCGCTGAACGATCTCCTAGCCGTCAAGCTTGCGAAGGTTGGAAGCGCCCGCCGCGTTGCCCAACTGGCAAGCGTCATCGGCAGGGAGTTCAGCGTCAGCCTGCTCAATCGGCTGCTCGATGGCGCGGCTGCAGCGTCGCTCGGAGCGGACCTTGCCGCACTCGTCGCGCATGGCGTGATCGAACAAGGCGCCACATCCAACGACGCCTTCCAGTTCCGCCACGTGCTCCAGCATGAGGCGACCTATGGCAGCCTGCTTCGCACCGACCGGCGCAGGTTCCACAAACGCATCGCCCAATTGCTAAGCGAGGAGGACGTGCCGAGCGTGCCGCCAGCCGTGGCCGCCTGGCAATGCGCCGAAGCTGGCCTCCATCTCCAGGCGGCGCAATTTGCAATGAAGGCGGCGGAGGCGTGCGTCCTGCGATCGGCGATGCGCGAGGCCCGCCAGTCGCTCGATCTTTGCGCCCGCGAGATCGCGGCGATGCGGCGGCACGTGGATCGCCGTCAGTTCCTGCTGGACCTGCTGCAGCTTCAGGGCGTCGTGGCGACGGCGCTCGAGGGCGAAGGGTCGCAACTGGCCCGCCGGACCTACGCGCGCGCCATTTCACTGCTCAAGCGCGACGGCTCCGCCAACCGCGAAGAGCGCCTGCCGCTCTATTGGGGCTGGTGGTTCACCGCTCCGAACATTTCTCTGCAACAATCGCGGGCGCGCGTGCTGGTGAGCGACATGGAGGGCGCCCGGGATCCCGAAACGCGGCTTCAGGCTTATCATTGCGGCTGGGCGACGAGCTTCCATGCAGGCCATCACGACTACTGCCTGGACTGCGTCGGCAAGGGCATCGCCCTATATGACGCGGAACGGGCGCTTCGCAATCGCGCCTTCTACGGCGGCCACGACGCCAAGGTCTGCGGCCTTGGCGAAAGCGCCTTGTCCTACCTTCTGACGGACGCACACGAACCGAGCGAGGCGGCCATCCGGCAATGCCTGGAGTGGGCCGACAGGACGGAGCATGTCGGCAGCATGGTGCATGCGCTCTACTACGGAATCGTTTTGCGCCGCTGCCAGCAGCGATATGAAGACGTGCACAGCCTCGGCGAACGCATGCTGGCGCTCGCCGACGAAAATGGCCTGGTGGCGAGCCAGGCGCGCGCCAATATGTATTGCGGCTGGGCGGAAGCCATGGCCTCGTCACCGGAGCGGGGCGCTGCGCGCTTCGAGGAAGGGCTGCGCCTCCAAAAGCTCACGGGGACCGACGACAATCTGTCGATCCACAGCGACATGCACTCCGAGATCCTGGAACGCATGGGAGATCCCGGAGCGGCGGTCGTCCCGATCGAGAACGCCATCGCGCTTGGCCGCAAGAGCGGCCAATGGTTCTGGCTTGCGGAGCTCTACCGGCGAAGGGCGCATCTGCGGCTGGCGCTCGGCGACGCTCCTGCGCGGGCACGGCGCGACCTGCGATATGCCTTGCAATCGGCCGAGACGCAGGGCGCCGAATGGCTGGCCAAGCGCGCCGGGCACGATTTGCGACATCACTTCGGCTAGTCGGCGATGGCGAGCGTTTCGTTCCAGGACCGATCGCTCGAGGGCGTGCTGAACGCCCCCTCCCCAGCCCCTCCCGACACCTGGCAAACCGTGGAGAAAATTCTCGCCCTCCGACGGGATTTCGGGATCACCCGCCTCGGATCGGTAACCGGGCTCGATCGGATCGGCATACCGGTCGTGCAGGTGGTCCGCCCGGCCTCGCGCTCGGTTTCGGTCAATCAGGGCAAGGGCCTCAGCTATGCCCAAGCCGCCATCTCCGGCCTGATGGAATCGCTTGAAGGATGGGCATCGGAGCGCATACCGGCGGAGCGCGTGTGGCGGGCCAGCCTTGCGGACATGAATGCCGACGGGATGTGGTCGCATCTCCATCCGGCTGCAACGCCGCCGGCCGACAGCAACGATCTCGCCTGGATTTCAGGCTGGGATCTGATCTCCGGCTCTTTCCGGCCCGTGCCGCTGGCGGCGGTCGACACAAATTACGTCATCCCCTCTCCGCATCCGCACTGGCTTCAACGCAACACCACCGGGCTTGCCGCAGGCACGAGCCTGCAGCAGGCACTGATTCACGGCTGCCTTGAGATCCTCGAACGCCACGCGCATCATCTGGCCACCAGGCGGCCGCATTTCTTCGACCGCTACCAGATCGGTGTCGACACCATTGGCGGGGGCAAATCCGGCGAAATCCTTGGCCGGCTGCGCCAGGCGGGGCTGGCTGCGGGCGTATGGGCGTTACCAAGCCCGAGTGGCCTGCCCGCCTATTGGTGTCATGTCATGGAAGACCCGGCGCGGGTTCCGCTGGCCCCCTTGCCGGCGTCTGGCTTCGGCTGCGACATCGATCATGACCGCGCCCTTGCCAAGGCTCTTCTCGAGGCGTGCCAGTCGCGCCTCGGCGCCATCGCCGCGACCCGGGAAGATGTGATCGGCCGCTTCTACGCCCCACCGGAACGAAGCGAACTGATCGCCTGGTTCGAAACCCTGTCGCGCGGCGGTCTGCCCTTTCCCGAAAACGCGTCTGCGCACTTGGGCGAAAACCCGTTACCGGCCATTCTCGAGGCGATGGTCGCCGCTGGTGTCAAAGCGGTCGTCGTCGTGGTCCTGTTCTCGGACGAAGCGCTCCCTCTGCATGTGGTCAGGGTGGTTGCCCCGCCCCTGGAGGTCAGCATTGAGGAGTGAAACGATCGTCTTCCTCGGACCAACGCTGAGTGCCGCCGAGGCGCGAGCACAGCTCGATGCGACCTATCTTCCGCCCGCCGGGCAGGGGGACGTCGTGCGCGCCGTGCTGAAACATCGCCCGGCGGTGATCGCGATCATCGATGGCGAGTTTGCGCAGCGGCCGGCGGTCCGGCACAAGGAGATCCTCTGGGCCTTGGCAAAGGGCGTGTATGTCTGCGGCGCATCCAGCATGGGCGCCGTCCGTGCGGCGGAACTCAGCGACGAAGGAATGATCGGCTATGGCTTCGTCTACCGTTGGTATCGGCGCACGAGGCTTGCCGACGACGCCGACGTCGCTGTGGCGATGGCGCCGCCCGAACTGGGTTCAAGAGCTCTCACCGAAGCCCTCATTGACATCAGGCTGACACTGAAACAGTCTGAACGAAGGGGCATCATCACACACGAACTGCGCGTTGCACTCGAACAGGCGGCACGATCGCTTCATTATTCCGAGCGCAGCTACAGCACCATCCTCGACAGTGTCAGGAATAATAACAACGACCCTGATATTGAGCGATTAAGACGTCATCTCGCAATCGGATTACCGAGACAGAAGAAACTTGACGCAATCGAACTACTAAAGGCGATCTCCACCTTTAAACTTCGGCGCAAAGGCCCGGACAAGAGCAACGCGTTCGAGATGACCGAGGCTTTTGCATACGATCTTCAATACGCTGAGCTGCTCGATGAAATATTCCGAGCGGATTAGTACGAACAAGTTAATCGAATTTTACAATCACAGGTGATATTGAAACCGCGAGAGAGGCCAACATGGATGCCGCCGCTCACACGTCCGACGCCGACCCGGGCAGAGCCGCTTCACCGCGTCTCGGAACGCGCTTTCTTGTCTTTCCGCAACCCCCATACATTCCAGGTTACGAGAAACCCGAGGTGGTCTGGCTCGCCCCTTCGGCAGGCGGGATTACGGCCGGCCCGTCCGACCGGCGCATGTATGTCGCCGATCCGCTCGAAACCAAGAGGCCCTATGCCTACCCTATCCTGCCGCCCTATGCCGGCGCACTCTGCCCGCCGGTGGAACCGGACGCTGACGGACATTTCGATTACATCACGCCGGACTCGCCTGCCTTTCTGGCGACACACAGCTTTGCCTGCGCACGGCGCGTGCTGGATATCTTCGAGGGCTATGTCGGGCGCGAAATCAGATGGTTCTTCGAACCGACCCTGAGCCGGCTGGAGATCATTCCGCACATTGCCGACTGGGACAACGCACAATCGGGCTTCGGCTTTGTGGAATTCGGGGAAAGCGAACCTGCGAGAGTGACGTCGCGATTCGCGCTCAATTTCGATTCCGTCGCCCATGAGATGGGCCACCTGATCCTTCTCAGCGAACTGGGCCTGCTTGAGGGCGACGGCGCCGGCAGCGAGTTTTTTGCCTATCACGAAGCGGTCGCCGACTTCGCATCGCTGCTCGGCTTGCTGCATTTCGATACAGCCGCGGATCGCATCCTGCGCCGCACCGGCGGCAACCTTTTGATCAACAACGAACTCGATCGCTTCGCCGAGCTCAGCGACGAAAGGCAGATCCGCACCTTCAACAATTCGCTGCGCGCGGGCGACGTCAGCCATGAAGTGCACGATCATTCCAAGCCATTTGCCGGAGGGCTCTTCGACTGCTTGGTCGAGGTCTATCAGACACTGCTCTTCGAGCGAGGACTGTCCGACCTCGATCCTCGCCAGTTCGGCAACCTGCGCCAGCAACTGGCGCCAGAGCTCATCGAAGCGACGTTGCGCCCATCAAGAGCGGACTACGAGCTGAAGCACTTTGCCAGCAAGGCTGCCCTAGAAGAGGCGCGAGACATCGTCGGCGAGAGCGTCGTTCGCTCCTGGCGGTTTCTGGAACCCGACGACGTCACCTTCGAAGCGGCAGCGGAAGCCTTTTTGACGGCCGCCGATCGGGGACGTGGTCGAGCCTATGTCGAACAGTTTGAAGATTGCATGCGATGGCGCGAAATTCTTTGGTGAAACAGAGGGAGAACGAGATGGACTACGAACATGTACCGGCACCGGCAACTGGCAGATACAAAGCGGACGAGCTTGTTCTCTACGGCGTCAAGCTCAACGCAAACGATGACTATGGCAGGTTCGATATCGGTGAAGGCCATAGTACCGAGCTTCGGGTCCAACTGTTTAAGGACGGTGGCGGCCTCAAGGCGGGCGACTACTCTATCGTCTTGGCCTACGGCTACGCATTCGACGGGCATTGCTACAGGCTGGATTCCCATCGAATCTTCATCGTGACAGGCCCGAAGGCCGAAGCAGCGGTCGGTTGCGGCTTCGATTCGATCGCAGGTGCATCCTATCAAATGTGGCGCATTCGGGCATCGACAGAGTTGATTGAAATCGCGACTAGCTTTGGCGATGCGCAGACGCTCATTCTAGACGCGAACCTGCCCGGAAAGCGGTCGCCGACCTCATATGCGATCACCCAATCGATGGCGCATCGCGACCGCCGACTAAACCGCGACTAGCCGGACTCTCTAACGGAGAATGTCATGTCGATCACCTCAACCGTGAAATTTAAGCAGGACTGCAACAATTTAACGATGATAGACGAATTGCCCGGCAGCTACTGCGTGGACGACAAGTTGGAACCTATCGTCGGGCGCAGCGTCAAAAAGGACACAAGCCTCAAATTCTCGGCTGATACAAACAACGGCATCGCAGACGTGAGGATCACTGGGGACATCAACGGAACGCCGCATGACGACAGGTACGATCTGGAGGACCTAAGTAAGGGAATCACTTTCCCCAAGTAGGTGTCGGTACGCACTCGGTCGAAAGCAGCACGCTATTCATCAGGTGGCTAAGGTCGACATTGGCGGCTTCGGCCAAACAAGCGCATGATCACACCTCTCCCGAAACGATCAGGCGGAGGAAGACTCATGCTCGATACCGATAGAAAAGCGGATGCAGCCTATGCGATCGAGTACATCCAGGAACATCCGGAAGCCGGACTTTGCCAGGAGGGTCGGCGCTGGTGGATTACCCCAAACGCCAACGAGACGGATGGGCGGGTTTTTTCCATGGATACGGTGGAGGCCATACGGCTCCGGGATGATGCGCGCCTACGGGCCGTGCCTGACATTGCGCATGCGGGTCGGTCGCTCTGGGTTATGCGGGACATGACATAGTGACCGTGCAGACGCGTTCGGCCGTGAGCTTGCTCCTTACAGCAGCCGCCGTCCTGCCAGATTGCGCATCAGCGCCGCTGCGCCAAAGCTCCAGGGCGCACATTCGGTCGAAAGCCTGACCGTGTTGGTCAGCGACCCGAGTTCGGCACTGGCGATCGTCACCACGTCGCCGAGCTTGTGGGTGAAGCCCTGGCCGGGCTCGTCGCGGTCTTCGACGGGCGCAAAGAGGGTGCCCATGAACAGCATCAGGCCATCAGGATACTGGTGGTGCGGGCCAATCGTCTGAGCGACGAGGTCGAGCGGGTCGCGGCTGATTTCGGCCATCGAACTGCGGCCGGTCAGGCGGTAGCCGTCCTCGCCTTCGACCAGGAGCGTCAGTTCGGCCTTGCGGACATCGTCGATCCCGTAGGTTTCATCGAAGAGGCGGATAAAGGGACCGACGGCGCATGAGGCGTTGTTGTCCTTGGCCTTGCCGAGAAGCAGCGCCGAGCGCCCCTCGATGTCGCGCAGGTTGACGTCGTTGCCGAGGGTGGCACCCCTCACCTGGCCGCTCGAGGAAACCGCAAGCACGATCTCCGGCTCCGGATTGTTCCAGCGTGAGGCCGGGTGCAGGCCGACATCGGCGCCCGGGCCGACCGCCGAGAGAACCTGCGCCTTGGTGAAGACCTCCGCGTCCGGGCCGATGCCGACCTCCAGATACTGCGACCAGACGCCCTCTTCGATGAGGGCTGCCTTGACGCGGGCCGCCTCCGGCGAACCGGGCTTCAGGTTTCGCAGACTGTCGCCGATGACGGCTGTGACGCGGGCGCGGATCGTTTCGGCGCGCGACGCATCGCCCGCCGCCCGCTCCTCGATGACGCGCTCGATCATCGAGCGCGCGAAGGTGACACCACAGGCCTTCACCGCCTGCAGATCGCAGGGCGCAAGGAGATGCAGGGCGGACGGATCCGCCTTCTGTCCGAGGCAATCCTCGAGCGCGACAAGCCGCTCGCCCTGGGTGGAGCGGACGTGCGCAACGGGATCCGGGTGTTCGAGGAGGTCGCGCATGGTGGGCGCTGCCTTCGAGGTGATGTCGAAGAGCGCGCCGTCACGGATCACAACTACCGACGGGCCGCCGACATCGGCTCGCCAGGCGCGACCGACAAAGGTGCCATTTTGAAATACCGGATCCGCCATGCCGTTCTACCCTCCCGTGAGCGCTACCATCATGCAGCGGAAACCTCCGCTGTAAAGCGGGCGACGACGATCGAACGTCCCTTGGGTTGTAGCGGTCGGAACATTGCAAATTTTCACGCGTTTACGGTTACGGCGCGCCGATCCGAGCGCGCCCCGCCGCTCTGTCTCGCGAGCGCACGAAATCCGGCGCCCACCGCTGCCCCGGGAAGGTTCAGGAGCAGCCGGCCGAGGCCACGAGGAGATCAAGAAAGGATCAACGCAATGAACCAGCACGAAGAGTTCAAGGAAAAGCCGGTCATCGACCCCGTGACTGGGCAGCCGCTGCCCCAACCCACTGCGCAAACGCACCTCAGCGACGTACCTGTCGAGCCCCCCAGACGCAGCAGCTGGCCAATCATCATCATCCTGCTCGCCGGCTTGGTGCTGGCGTTGATCGCCTGGCTGCCGGCCGAACTGAGCCGCGACACCGCCAACACGGTAGCGCCGCCGTCGACCACCGACCAGCCGGCAACCGGAACGACGGGCCAGGCCACACCGCCGGCCGATACGGGCACGGCTCCCGCCGGTGGAACGACGACCCAGCCGGCCCCGGAAGCAACGCCGCAGCAGGGAACACAGGGCGCTAGCCCGAACTCGACCCCTGGCACGACACCCGAAATGACGCAGCCGGCGCCGTAAGCAGGACGGAGCACGCGCAAACCGGTGGGCCGGAGGCTTTTGATCTCCGGCCCTCGCGTCGTCGTTCACCTGAACAAAAATCATGAGGCCGAATGACGGATCGGCTGTGTCCGTTAGACGTCGTTCGTCAGTCCGGCCGGATGTTTGCGGATATCATCGCGTCCCAGCCGGCTGCGGCGCAGTCGGCGATCGCGACCAGGGTTTCCCGCGTGGCGCCGTCGCGCGCCTGGATCGACATGCCGTGCTGCAGCGAGGCGACGTAGGCGGCAATCGCGGCGCAGTCGACACCCACAGGCAGTTCGCCTTCCTCGACTGCGCGCTCGAAACGCTGCTCCAGAGCCATCTGCTTCTCCAGCCGACGCAGCTTCAGTGCGTCACAGACCTCCGCATCACCACCCGCCATCTGCGGTGCCGACAGAACCACCATGCAGCCTCTCGGCTCGCCACGCTGTGTAAAATTCTCGGCCGTGCGTCTCAACAGGTCGTGCACCGCCGCCTTTGCGGTCGGAACCGTCTCCAGTTCATCCCAGATGCCGGCACCGTCGGTGCGGCCGTAAAGGTCCACGGCCTCGATGAAGAGCTGCGCCTTGCTGCCGAAGGCAGCGTAGAGGCTCGGCGGGTTCAATCCCATGGCCCGAGTCAGATCCGACAGCGAGGTATTGTCATAGCCCTTGTCCCAGAAGAGCTGCATGGCGCTTGCAAGCGCCTCGTCCCTCGAAAAATTGCGTGGCCGCCCGCGGCTCATCTCGGCTGATCCTTTTTTGTATCGATCAATACATAAATCGCTTGACAGCGGATGGCAAGTCGTTTCCCCTTATATGTATCGATCACTACAGATTTGGAGAAACCAGTGACGAGTTTGAAAGACAAGGTGGCCCTGGTGACGGGCGGCAGCCGCGGCATCGGTGCAGCGATCGCAAGGCGCCTGGCAAGCGACGGCGCAACCGTGGCGGTGACCTACAGCCAGTCGAAAGAAAAGGCCGAGGCGCTCGTGGCGGAGATCACGGGGGATGGCGGCAGCGCACTGGCGATCCAGGCGGACAACCGCGATCCGGGCGCGGTTGAAGCCGCCGTCAAGACGGTCGCGGAAAAACACGGTCGCATCGATATCCTCGTCAACAATGCCGGCATCTTCGACGCCGGAACGGTGGACGAGGTGACTGAGGAGGATTTCGACCGGACGATCGACGTCAATGTGAAGGCGGTGTTTCTCGCCACGCGCGCCGCTTCGGCGCACATGCCGGATGGCGGGCGCGTCATCAACATCGGCAGCAACCTCGCCGCCCGCGTCCCATGGCCGGGCATGAGCCTTTATGTGCTGAGCAAGAGCGCGCTGATTGGCTTCACCAAAGCGGTGGCGCGCGATCTCGGGCCGAAGGGCATCACCGTCAACATCGTCCATCCTGGCTCGACCGACACGGACATGAACCCGGCCAACGGCGAACATGCCGGCCCGCAGCGCGGACTGATGGCGATCCCGCGTTTCAACGAGGCGAGCGACGTAGCAGGCGTCGTCGCCTGGCTGGCGGGGCCTGACGGCCGCAGCGTAACGGGCGCCGAATTCACCATCGACGGCGGCACCAACGCCTGATCAGGCAAGGAACAAGGCCGGAAACGCAGCGTCCGGCCTTTTCCTACTTCGTGATGCTATGGCTTCGGACCGTGTCAGGCCAGGAAACGCTCCGGCCGGTAGGGCGCGATGTCGATGACCGTCTTTTCGCCGGTCATGGCTTCCGCCAGCGCCCGACCGGTGACCGGCCCAAGCGTCATGCCGTGATGGGCATGGCCGAAGGCAAACCACAGGCCCTCGTGACGCGGCGCCTTGCCGATAAGCGGCATCATATCCGGCGTGCAGGGACGCGCGCCCATCCAGGGTTCTTCGTCGCGACGTTCGGCAAGCGGGAAGAATTCGCGCGCCACCCGCTCGGCCCGCGTCAGCTGCACCGGCGTCTTCGGCGCATCGCGCCAGGCAAATTCCGCACCCGTCGTCAAACGGATGCCGCGCAGCATCGGCGCCAGGAAGTAGCCCTTTTCGGCATCGAGCACCCAGTTGTTGAGCTGCGCGCCGTCCTGCATGCCGTAGTGCATGTGGTAGCCACGCTTCACAGCCAGCGGGAAATGATAGCCGAGCTTGCGGGTAACCGTATCGGCCCAGGGGCCGAGCGCCACGACGACTTCGCGGGCTTCCAGCGGCCCTTCCGGGGTGGCGACGCGCCAACCGGGACCTTCGAGTACGTGTTCGGTCGTCGCCGCATCGCCGGAAATCAGCCGTCCGCCCAGGGACTGGAAGTAGGCGAGATAGGCCTTGTTGAGGCTGTGCGGATCGCGGATCGACCAGGGATCGCTCCAGCGCAGACCGCCGACGAGATCGGCCTTGATCGACGGCTCCAGCGTCTTCAGCTCGCTCGTCGAAAGCTTCTGGTGGTTGACGCCGAAGCCCGCCGAGAGCTTTTCCGCTTCCTTGTACGCGGCGTCGCGTTCCTTCTCGGTGCGGAACACCTTCATCCAGCCGTCCTTACGGATGAGGTCGCCGGCTCCGGACGCCTCGATCAGATCCTGATGTTCGGTGATCGAATGCTCGATCAGCGGCGCATAGAGCTGGGCGATGCGCCGGTGCTGGGTAAAGCCGGAATGCCACCAGTAGCGGGCGAGGAACGGCACCAGGCCCGGAAGGGCGCGGAAATGGTAATGGGCGTCGATGGTGTTGTTGAGCGCGTAGCGGAAGAGTGCGCCGAAATCATGCGGGAAGCCGTATGGAAAGACGCCTTCGCGCTGGATCAGGCCGGCGTTGCCGTAGGAGGTTTCCTCGCCGGGGCCACGACGATCGAGCAGCACCACCGACTTGCCGCGGCGGGCGAGATGGATGGCGGTGGAAATGCCGACGATGCCGGCGCCCAGAACCACTACGTCAGTCTTCATCTCAGGCTGCCCCGTTGCTCGATCAAGACAAACCGCGGCTTTGCGTGAAGCCGCGGCACCAATATCACTTCTTCTTCAGCGCATTCATGATTTGCTCGAGATAGCCGAGCAGTACGGCCGAGACGACAAAGGCCAGATGTATGATCGTCGCCCACATCAACTGCTCGCTCGAATATTGCTGCGCGTTTAAGAAGATCTGCAGCAGGTGGATCGAGGAAATGGCCACGATCGACGACGCAACCTTGATCTTCAGGCTGCCGGAATCGAGCTTGCCGAGGAAGGAGACCTCCGCATCGCCTTCGTCGAAGCGGCTGACGAAATTCTCGTAACCGGAAATCATCACCATCACGATCAGGCTGGCCACGAGCGCTGCATCGATCAGGCCGAGCATCGCCAGAATCATCTGCGCATCGTCATAGACGAAGACCATGCTGGCGATCTTCAGCAGCTTGAAGGCGAACGAGATGCCGTAGAGGGCAAGTGCCGCGACCAGGCCAAGGTAGAAGATGACGAGAAGCCAGCGGCTGGACAGGATGATCCGCTCGACGAGCAGTTCCAGCGATTTCATGATGTTCGATACCCCGGGGCGAAAACGACAATTGGGGCATCAATAGCCAAGCGGGCCAGCAAGGGCAAGCAAGACGATTCGGCCACCAAACACATCGAGGGCGGCTGTGACGCCGCCCGTTTCCTGTTTATGCCTAACAACTCAAATAGGGCCGCTCAGCCGCGGCGCACCAGGCCGGCAACGAGCGAAATCACCAGAAAGACCAGGAAAAGGAAGAAGAGGATCTGCGCGATGCCCGCGGACGTGCCGGCAATACCCCCAAACCCAAGTACACCCGCTATGATTGCCACAACGAGGAAGACAAGCGCGTAGTATAACATAGCAATTCTCCTTGCCTAAATCACTGCAATGCAAACGCGATAGCTTTCAATTTGTTCCAGTTCTCGATCAAAATCGGCGCGCGGAATTCCGTGGCGTCACTCGACATTAATATTCTGTTTACGATGAAAGACGAAAGAGTCCCAAATCGGCACGGTTTGCACCGGAAATGCCCGGAACCTTCGCAATACTCTGACGTTCTTCATCCATGGAACGCAGGGTCGAAATGAAGATGCCGACAGCACATATCTGGAAAACGGCGACCGAAGCCGGACGGGAGCGGACGCATCTCTCCGATAGAAATCTTCACATCGGAAAGACGATGCGCGACCTGTACACGGACGGCGAAGAACAAAGCGCCAAGCTTCAGTCTCTGCTTGAAGAACTTCGCAGGCGAGAGGCCAAGGCAAAGAAGAAATAAGCGCGATGCGCATGACAAACAAAAAGCCGCGCGACAGGTGTCGCGCGGCTTTTGTCTTGGCGTCGTTCTTCCGGGGAAGCAAGACTGACTGCTTGCCGCGAACCGCCTAGCGGCGCGACATCCAGTCGTCGATCTGCCGCTCCGCCTCGTCACGTGCAACGCCGTATCGCGCCTGGATCCGCCCGGCGAGTTCTTCCCTGCGGCCATCGATGATATCGAGGTCGTCGTTGGTGAGCTTACCCCACTGCGACTGAGCCTTACCCTTCAACTCGTGCCATTTGCCTTCAACAATGTCCCAGTTCATTTCCGATCCTTTCGGTTGATGCAGTCGCCCTAGCGCAATTGCCCAAGAGCTACCGGTGAAATCAGTTGCGAGCCTTGGCGCCGCTTTCGCTTCGCGCGGCAACGGCATAGCTGCCGTCATCGACCTTGACCTCGACCTGCAGACGGCCAGGCGCCTTCACCTGCCACTCGATGGTCGCGTCTTCTACGAACAGCGCCGGATCGACTTCCGCGCAGGCCCCGTAGGCGTGCTTGAAGCTCGTCGATGTCGCCTCGATCGCAGGCGAAAGCAGTTCGCGGCATTCGTCTACGGTCTCGAAAGCCACGGTGGGCGCCGGCACTTCGCGGCAGGCCTCTGTCGTCTGCATGCAGCCGACCAGGACCATGATGGCGGCAATGTGTTCCATTCGCATGCTCCCTTGCGTCAAACTCCAACAGCAAACGGAAATGTGCGATCTGCGGTTCCGCGAATGGGCGCGAAATATTTCCTGGAACCTTGGCGTCAGCTGCGCGTTTGAGCGGCCCAGAGACGGCCGGGAGGCGTCATTCGCCCACAGCGTTCAGCGGGCGACCACGGCCCACAACCGGGACGGACATCGACCGTCGGCCACCCCAACAATGGAACAAAAATGCCCCGGTCTCGTTTTCGCAACGATAACAAGCGCTGCGACCGCGGCCGAGCGACGGAGGATATACTGGCGAGGCAAGGACACACCACAAGCGGCTCGCTCATTACGAGCGCCGAAAGGTAACATCAAAAGTCGATCAGGACGGCGCGGCATCGGGTACGGGCTATGCCTCATTGTCGTCATTCTGTTCGTCACCAGTCGCGGGCAAATCGATTTCACCGAAAATTGATTCTCAGTTCAACAAAGCAACCCTCGGATAGGAACGCGTCATGAAGAAGATACTTATCGTAGCAAGCCTGATCCTCCCCCTCGCGGCATGCACGCAGACAGAAAAGGGCGCGGCGATCGGCGCAACCGGCGGTGCCATCGTCGGCGGTGCGGCGACGGGCAATGTCAGGGGTGCGGCCGTGGGCGCGGCCATCGGCGGCGTCGCCGGCGCGCTCATCGGCAACGCCAACGAACCGGGCCGCTGCATCTATCGCGACCGCTACGGCCGCCGCTACGAAGCCGCCTGCTGATCGGCGCATCTCATAAAGAAACGGGCAGCCGCCCGTTTCTTCCCCCTCAAAGCGGAACCCCACCCTTCGACGGGACTTTGGCCGCAGCCTCCGCTTCATCGAGTTTTTCAAGAAGATTGAGAAAGAGTTCCGGAACGGGCTCCTGCTCCAGCGACCGATAGAGCGCCTTCAAGCTGGTGCCGATCGAGCCGCCGATTTCGAGCGTTTCGGCAGTGCCTCCGCGCTGTTGGCCTACGCCGCCGTGCTTTCCGGTTTCTTCATCCATGCTGCGTCCCACCACCGCTTAGTCCTTCACGGCTTTTGCTGCCCTTGCGAAATCGCCGGCACACCGTTTCGAACACGTCCCCCATTTGCTCTAAGCCGAAAAACGTGTTCAAAACATCCATCTATTCCGCCCCATACCCCCTATCCTCAGAAATCAAACGAATCGCATTGCACGTAAGGAAGTCGTTGATGTCACTTTCGACCCGGATTGCGCCCCACCTGCCCTTTCTGCGCCGTTACGCGCGGGCCGTCACAGGCTCGCAGGCCGCAGGCGACGGCTATGTGGCCGCCGTTCTCGAAGCCCTGATCGAGGATATCAGCCTCTTTCCGGAAGCCTCGAACGACCGGATCAGCCTCTACAAGCTGTTCTGCTCGCAGTTCGAAAAGATCTCGATCGACCGCAGCGAAAATGCCTCACCGTTCGCATGGGAAAAACAGGCGGCCGCCAATCTCTCGCTGATCGCGCCGGCGCCGCGCCAGGCGTTTCTGCTCGTATCGGTCGAGGGTTTCTCCATCGCCGATGCGGCCGAGGTCATGAACCTCAGCCAGGCCGAGTTTTCGAAGCTGCTGACAGTCGCCTCGGAGGACATTTCGCACCAGGTCGCAACGGACGTCCTGATCATCGAGGACGAGCCGCTGATCGCGCTTGATATCGAGGATATGGTGACCAGCCTCGGCCACCGCGTCACCGGGATCGCCCGCACCCACGGCGAGGCGCTCGATCTCTACCGCAAGACCTCTCCGAAGATGGTTCTGGCCGACATCCAGCTTGCCGATGGCAGCTCGGGCATCGACGCCGTCAACGAGATCCTCACGCAGGCCGCTGTGCCGGTGATCTTCATCACCGCCTTCCCCGAGCGGCTGCTGACCGGCAAGCGGCCGGAGCCAGCCTTTCTCGTGACCAAGCCGTTCAATCCGGACATGGTGAAGGCACTGATCAGCCAGGCGCTGTTCTTCGACGAGCACGCACGCTCTGCCCGGCGCTAGGCCGGGCAACACATCCCCTTATCCGGGCAGCTGACGTTCAGGCGGCTGGTCACTGATTTCCTCGACGATGGCGAGGACGATGAGAGAGAGCGGCAGCGCCAGCATGGCGCCGACCGCCCCCCACATCCAGGTCCAGAACACGATCGCCAGGAAGATCAAGAACGGGTTCACCTCAAGCTCGTTGCCGAGGATGGCCGGAATGGCAAGGTTTTCCATCGCAAGGTGAACGACGAAGAAGGCCACCGCCGGCGCCAATGCCAGCCACAGCACCTCGTGCGTCATCAGCCCCGCCACCAGCAGGCTCAGCGTCATCGCCGTGACGCCGAGATAGGGAATGAAGCTGGAGACGAAAGCGAACAGGCCCCACAGCGGCGCCATACCCAGACCCCCGACAAAAGCGATCACCGTCGCAACGAGACCGAGCGAGAAATAGATGACGCTGGCGATCGAGAAGTATCGCGCCAACGCATCCTCGATGCCGTTCATGATGCGAATGGCGCTAAGCCGCCGCTCACGGCTGCCAAAGGCAAGGATGACCGCCTTGCGCAGTTGCAACCGTCCGAGCAGAAACAGGCCGAGTGCTGCGAGAAAGATCAGTGTCTGCACCAAAGCGGGTGTCAGCCCGGCGGCGGTGGCGGCAAGCATCGGGCCGGCATTCTTCATGACGGTATCGGCAATCGCATCGTTGCCGACGCTGCGCGCGACGGCCAGACGCAGCCACTCGAACCGGTCAATGAACGGCATCACCCGCGCCACCACGCTTTCGGCAAGCTTCGGCGCCTCCGAGGCGAGCGCCGTCAACGGACCCAGGAGGGCATTGACGAGCCACGAGAGGCCGGTGACGAAAATGATCGCCAGCAGCAACCCTCCGAAAATCGGCGGCAGGCCATAACGCGCCAGTCCGTCGGCCGTCCGGCCGAGCACGACGCCGACGACGATTGCGAGCGTGATCGGCAGGAGGATCGTTTCCATGGCGTAGATGCCCGCGCATGCGGCAATGGCGAAGAGGCCGATAATACTCCAGGCGACCATCAGATCGATGCCGTCGCGCCGCGGGGCTGTCGATGGCGCCGCCGTCGCAACGGCAGCCTCTTCCTCGACGATCCACCGCGCACGCTTGCGCTGCTGGGCGGCACCCGCCCGACGCAGCGTATTCGCGATCATGCCTCGCCGTCCTTCAGTCAGGGCCGCGCGCGGTTCGTTCGCGTTTCCGGTCAA
The DNA here is from genome assembly GCF_026672675.1 of Ensifer sp. SL37. Lineage (NCBI taxonomy): Bacteria > Pseudomonadati > Pseudomonadota > Alphaproteobacteria > Hyphomicrobiales > Rhizobiaceae > Ensifer > Ensifer sp. SL37. Next base: position 721,507 of record NZ_JAPPRN010000006.1, read on the forward strand.
CAGATCAGGCCGCCCTGCCTTTTGCTCCGGCCCGGCTTGCGGCACATCGCGTGAATGATCTTGCACGGTCAATGGTGTTCCGGCGGGAAGACATGCAGGGTCAGCGACAATAGGCCAAGCCCAAGGATGATGACGAGCAAGGTATGGGCGACACCTGCGGCGGTGTAGGGAAGAAGACCGAAACCGATCATGACGCCCGCCAGGAGAAGGACACAGACACGGGGCAGCCAGTAAAGCATAGACAGTCCTCCCAATCGTGGCGGCCGGTTTTGGCCTGCTTCTTCGGATTGGACACTTAACGTGCCGGTGCGCCGTTTGGTTCCGCGCAAGGGAACTGAAATGGGAACGAAAAACGCCGCCGGACGGCAGTCCGGCGGCGCAGGAATAAGAAGACGGGAAATCCCGTAGCGCAGGCCTTAGGCGGCAGCGGCGACGACGATGACTTCGACGAGGTATTCCGGGGTCGCGAGCTTGGCTTCGCCGGTGGCGCGAGCCGGGGTGTGGCCCTGCGGTGCCCAGGCGTCCCAGACCGAGTTCATCTTCGGGAAGTCTGCCATGTCGGCGAGCCAGATGGTGGCCGAGAGGATGCGGGTCTTGTCGGTGCCGGCGAGCGCCAGAAGACGGTCGACTTCGGCAAGCGCCTGCTTGGTCTGCGTCACGACATCGTCACCGGCGTTGCCGACCTGGCCGGCGAGGTAGACGGTGTTGTTGTAGACCACGGCCTGGCTCATACGGGGGCCGGTTTCGAAACGCTTGATTTCCATGAACGTGTTCCTGAGGTTGGGCCGAACGATCGGTCCGGCCAAAAAGCGGCTGCCCGCCGCCAAGAGGCGAGAAGTGAAGGCGGCGCGACACCTCTACACCATCAAGCCCCCAAGTCAAAGAAGCCGGGCATTGGCTGCCCGGCTTCTCTTGTTTCTTCAGCAAAAATCAGCAGCGGCGGGTCAGGCCGCCTGCTTCTTCTTGGCAAGGCGCGCCTTGATGCTCTCGACATCCGCACGCGGCGTCGCTGCAAACAGCGTCTTGGTGTAGCTGTGCTTCGGGTCGGCAAAGACCTCGTCGCGGCTGCCGTATTCGACCGCTTCGCCGAAATACATCACCATGACATCGTCAGCGATATAGCGCACGACAGAGAGGTCGTGGCTGATGAAGACGTAGGTGAGCTTCAGTTCGTCCTGAAGGTCGGCGAGCAGGTTCAGCACCTGTGCCTGGACCGACAGGTCGAGCGCCGACACCGGCTCGTCGAGCACCAGCAGCTTCGGGTTCAGCATCAACGCGCGCGCAATGGCGATACGCTGGCGCTGGCCGCCCGAAAACATGTGCGGATAGCGGTTGAAGTGCAGCTCGGTGAGGCCGACCTTCTTCAGCATCGTCATCGCCCGGTCGCGACGTTCGTCGGCCGGCGTGTCGGTGTTGATGACCAGCGGTTCCATCAGGATGTCGCCGATCTTCTGGCGCGGGTTGAGCGAGCCATAGGGGTTCTGGAAGACGATCTGCACCTTGCGGCGCATCTCCGGCGTCATGTCGCCTTTGGAGATATCGATCTTCTTGCCCTCGATCAGCAGCTCGCCGGAGGTCGCCGGGTCGATCAGGGTGAGGATGCGGCCCAGCGTGGACTTGCCGCAGCCGCTTTCGCCAACGATCGCCAGCGTCTTGCCCTGTTCGACGGAAAAGCTCACGCCTTTCAGCGCATGAACCGTCTTTGCCTTTTTGATGAGACCGCCGGGGATATGGTAGTCGCGCACCAGATTGCGCGCTTCGAGGATCACGCTCATTGGACCGCTCCTTCGTCGACGAAGAGTTCGGAAATCGTCGGCAGACGATCGCCGGTCGCGTTGTCAGGCAGCGCCGCCAGAAGTGCGCGCGTGTAGTTGCTCTTCGGGTTTTCGAAGAGCGTCAGCACGTCGGCCTCTTCCATCTTGCGGCCCTTGTACTGCACGACCACCCGGTCGGCAGTCTCGGCGACCACGCCCATGTTGTGCGTGATCATGATCAGGCCCATCTTGTGCTCGGCCTGCAGCCTCATCAGGAGGTCCAGGATCTGCTTCTGGATCGTCACGTCGAGCGCGGTGGTCGGCTCGTCGGCGATCAGGAGCTTCGGGTTGCAGGCGATCGCGATCGCGATCATCACGCGCTGGCACTGGCCGCCCGACATCTGGTGCGGATAGTGGCCGAGCCGCTCGGCCGGATCGGGAATGCCGACCGCCTCGAACAGTTCGATCGCGCGCTTGCGGCGACCGGCCTTGTCGAGGCCCATGTGGATGCGCAGCACTTCCTCGATCTGGAAGCCGACGGTGAAGCACGGGTTGAGGCTGGCGATCGGCTCCTGGAAGATCATGGCAATATCCTTGCCGACGATCTTGCGCCGTTCGTTTGCCGACATTCCGAGCAGGTCGCGGCCGTTGAAAGTGAGCTTGTCGGCGGTCACTTTCGCCGTCCAGGGCAGAAGCCCCATGGCGGCCAGCATCGACACGGACTTGCCCGAGCCGGACTCGCCAACGATCGCAAGCACTTCGCCTTCATGGACCTTCATCGACACGCCGTTAACGGCGCGGAAGGGACCGGAGGCCGTCTGGAATTCGACGACCAGGTTTTCGATTTCGAGAAGCGCCATGATCAGGACCTCTTCAGCTTGGGATCGAGCGCATCGCGCAGGCCGTCACCCATAAGGTTGATCGCCAGCACCGTGATCAGGATCGCGATACCCGGAAGGGTCACCACCCACCAGTGGCTGCTGATGAACTCGCGGGCTTCGGCGAGCATCGTGCCCCATTCCGGTGTCGGAGGCTGTGCGCCCATGCCGAGGAAGCCGAGGGCCGCAGCGTCAAGGATCGCGCTCGAGAAGGAGAGCGTCGCCTGGACGATCAGCGGCGCCATGCAGTTCGGCAGGATCGTCTTGAACATCAGACGGCCATGACCGGCGCCGGCCACCTTGGCGGCAACGACATAGTCACGGGTCTTTTCGCTCATGACGGCGGCACGCGTCAGGCGCACGAAGTGCGGCTGGAAGACGAGCGCGATGGCGATCATGGCGTTGACGAGGCCCGGGCCGAGGACGGCGACCAGCACGAGGGCGAGCAGCAGCGACGGGAAGGCCAGGATGATGTCCATCACGCGCATGATGACGGTATCGACCCAACCACGGAAGTAGCCGGCGATGACGCCAAGCGCGATACCGCCGACGAGCGACAGGGTCGTGACGATGACACCGACGAACAGCGAGAAGCGCGTGCCGTAGATCAGCCGGGACAGCATGTCGCGGCCGACGGCGTCGGTGCCGAGCAGGAAGCCGGCGCGGCCGCCCTCCTGCCATACCGGCGGTACCAACACCGCATCGCGGTACTGTGCCACCGGATCGTGCGGTGCGACCCACGGTGCGAAGACCGCGAGCAGAACGAGGAACACGAAGAACACGAGACCGATCACGGCGCCGCGGTTCTCGGAGAAGTAATACCAGAACTCGGCCAATCGCGCCCGGCGGGACGGATCGGTCGAAACGGTGCTTGTTGCAGCAGCTTGAGACATGACGCCCTCCTTAGTGCCGGATGCGCGGATTGATGAGACCGTAGAGCAGGTCGACGATGAGGTTGACCAGCATGATCACTGCGGCGATGACGAGCAGGCCGCCCTGGATGACGGCGTAGTCGCGACGCGACACCGAATCCACCATCCACTTGCCGATGCCCGGCCAGGAGAAGATCGTTTCGGTCAGGATCGCACCGGCGAGCATGACGCCCACCTGCAGGCCGATGGTGGTGACCACCGGGATCATCGCATTGCGCAGCGCATGGACGCCGACGACCCGGAAGGTCGAAAGGCCCTTGGCCCGTGCCGTTCGCACGTAGTCTTCGGAGAGAACTTCAAGCATCGCCGAGCGCGTCTGGCGAGCGATGACCGCAAGCGGAATGGTTCCAAGCACGATCGTCGGCAGGATCAGGTGGCTGACGGCCGACTTGAACGCGCCGGCCTGACCGGACAGGAGCGAGTCGATCAGCATGAATCCGGTTACCGGCGGGAAGAAGTACATCAGCGAGATGCGGCCGGAGACCGGCGTCCACTGCAGCATGCCGGAAACGAGCATGATGAGCAGCAGGCCCCACCAGAAGATCGGCATGGAGAAGCCGACGAGTGCCGTCCCCATCATCGCCTGGTCGACGGCCGAGCCGCGCTTGATCGCAGCAATCACGCCAGCCGGAATGCCGAGAATGACCGCAAACAGGATCGCACAGAGCGAAAGCTCGACGGTTGCCGGGAACAGTTCGAAGAACTGATCGATGACCGGCTTCTTGGTAACGATCGAGGTGCCGAAATCACCCTGGAGCACGCCCCAGAGATAATCGAGGTATTGCACCACGATCGGCCGGTCGAAGCCGAGTGCGTGTGAAATTTCCGCATGTCGCTCCGGCGACATGACGCGCTCGCCCGAAAGCAGCGCAACCGGATCGCCCGGAAGCAGGCGGATGAAGGAGAAGGCGATGATGGAGACGCCGACGAAGGTCGGTATCAGGACAGCCAATCGCCCCAAGAGAAATCGGAACATGTTAAACCCCGCGCCATGTTGCCGCGGCATTGTATCCCGCCGCTGGCACCACCGCATGCTTTCCCACTTAACGGCCAAGCATACAGCAAGTCGAAATGCCACAGCGACCTTTTGCTCTCCAGCCGGAACTCAGGGTCGCTATAGTGGATGCAAAGAGGGGCGCTTGCCCTTGGCAAACGCCCCCTTAAGGATCAGTTAACTAAATTACTCGGTGATGTCCACGCCGTCGAAGGCAAAATCACCAAGTGGGCTCTGAACGAAGCCCTCGACGTTCTTGCGCATCGGCACGACCGAGAGCGAGTGGTCGATCGTCGCCCACGGCGCTTCGCGCTTGAAGACGACCTGCGCCTCTTCGTAGAGCTTGGTGCGCTCTGCGGGGTCAGAGGTTTCCTTCGCCTTCTTCACGAGAGCATCGAATTCCTGGTTGCACCACTGTGCACGGTTGTTGCCGCCGACAGCGTTGCAGCCGAGAAGCGTGTCGAGGAAGTTGTCCGGGTCGCCGTTGTCGCCGGTCCAGCCCAGGATGACGGCACCGTCACGATCCTTGGCCTTGGACTTGTCGAGGTATTCGGCCCATTCGTAGGAGACGATCTCGACCTTGACGCCGATCTTGGCGAAGTCCGACTGCATCAGTTCAGCTGCGCGACGGGCGTTCAGCATGTACGGACGCGAAACCGGCATTGCCCAGAGCTTCATCGACAGGTCCTTGACGCCTGCGTCTTCAAGCATCTTCTTGGCGACTTCGGGCTCGTAGGTGTCGTCTTCGATCTTGTCGTTGTACGACCACATCGTCGGCGGGATCGGGTTGACGGCCGGCTGGGCAGCACCCTGGAAGACGGCATCGACGATCGCCTGCTTGTTGATCGCCTTGTTCAGCGCCTTGCGGACTTCCGGCTTGTCAAACGGAGCCTGGGTCGTGTTGTAGGCGAGGTAGGAGACGTTGAGGCCGGCCTGTTCCATGACCTTCAGGTTCGGGTCTGCCTTCATCTTCGAAACGTCGGCAGCATTCGGGAACGGCATCAGGTGGCATTCGCCAGCCTGGAGCTTCTGGAAGCGAACCGAAGCGTCAGACGTGATCGCGAAGACGAGGTCGTCGATCTTCTGCTTGCCACCCCAATAGTCCGGGTTTGCCTTGTAGCGGATGACGGCATCCTGCTGGTAGGCGACAAAAGCGAACGGACCGGTGCCGAGCGGCATCTGGTTCATCTGCTCCATCTTGCCGTCAGCCTGCAGCTTGTCGGCATATTCCTTCGACAGGATCGAGGCAAACGGCATCGCGATGTTGGCGAGGAACGGCGCTTCCTTGCGCGTCAGGGTGAACTTGACGGTCAGGTCGTCGACCTTCTCAACCGACTTGATGACTTCCGGGAAGCCCATGCCGGCTGCGTATTCCCACGAAGCGCCAGCAATGTACTTGTTCCACGGATTGTCAGCCTTCAGCTGGCGCTCGTAGGAGAACACCACGTCGTCGGCAGTGAAATCACGCGACGGCGTGAAGAATTCGGTGGTCTGGAACTTGACGCCCGGACGCAGCTTGAAGGTGTAGACCAGGCCGTCGTCGGAGATCGTCCAGCTTTCGGCGAGGCCCGGCTCAACTTCGGTCGTGCCCTTCTTGAACTCGAGCAGGCGGTTGTAAACCGTGTGCGCAGCCGCGTCGAAGGTCGTGCCGGCGGTGTACAGGCCCGGGTCAAAACCCTCTGGCGAACCTTCCGAGCAATAAACGAACGTCTTCGACCAGGCGGAGCCGGCCATCAGCGTGGCAAGCGCCGTCGCTGCAAACAGAGTAGTGAGCTTTTTCATGAGCTTTGCTTCCCAGATTTGTTTTTGTTCTCGTGTTTTCCTGACGCGGAATGCCGTTGCCCCCGGTCAAGGCCGGATGGAACGACATTTGGCGTCGCATTGCAATAAGTCGCCGCAGAAATTTGTCTATGCGAAAAATTCGTCCGCAGGTAGAGCCGGGATATTCGTCCACTGTTTTAGAATCGCCTGACAAAACAGTACACCGCGGCACCTAAAATCCACGACGTTCCGGCCGCTTCCACAGGGTCTGCAACCTCCCCCGCCAGCCCCTTGGGCGGCGCGATGCCACACCGGGGAAGCCACCTTGGTTCCGGAGTGAATACCCCTACGGAGAATGCCGTGATCATTGGCCGCACGAACACGCGATTCGGCCTCGACAGGTTTTCGTCAATCCCAAGATACTATGGTAGAAATCCCGACCGGGATTGTGCAATAAAATGTATACAAAACTCGGGGGAGATGTTCGACGTGCCCAGACGTCCTTGGGAGGGACCGGCAGCCACCTTTTACAGCTTTCAGTCGCTCGGTGGGCTTGCCGAGGGACGCGCATGACCCTGCCTGTCGGCAATACCGGCAACGCACTTTGCCGATTGATCGCTGCGGCTCGCGGGATAAACTGCCGCACGACGATAAGGGGATAGCCAGTCCGTGGCGGCTTTGCTGGAAAATCACAGGCGATACGACCTTCGCGACGAGCTAGAGAAGGCGCTCAACCGCGTCGATTTCTTCCGCATTTTTCATACCATGGCATTGCGCTACGGCTTCAGCCATTTCGGCATTCTGCAGCTCGGCAACGAGAACGACGCCTGCATGCTGTCCACCCGCCTAGTATTGCACGACCTGCCATCCGGGCTCGCGGAGGAATACGACAAGCGCCATCGCTTTGGCGACTCCGTGTTCTACAAGACGCTGCACCGCTCGGCGATCTCGTCGGTTTGGCGGGCGGACGACCCCGGCTGCGACGCCAGCCAGAACCTGCTGGTGCAGCTCGGTTTCGAACTGCTCGTCAGCGCGCCGGTGCACGCAGCCTCCACCGGCGCGCGCTACGCCGTGCTCTTTCTCGGAGACGGAGAGGATATCGGCCGGGCCGAGCATGTGGCGCTCGCCTATGACGCGATCGCCGCCTTCGACTATTTCTATCGCATCGCGCTTGCCAACAAGGCCGGGATGGGACTGACGCCGCGCGAAACCGAAATCCTCAAGTGGATCTCGCATGGCAAGACGGCAAGCGAGATTGCGCTCATCGTTTCGGTGTCGGAGCACACGGTGAACTCACACACCGCAACGATCCTGAAGAAACTCGACGTCGTCAATCGCACCCAGATGGTGGCGAAGGCAATCCGAGAGCAGATCATCCAGTAGCAGCCGATGCGTGGCCGCGTTTCGCACCGCCACGCCCAACGAACGGGACGCCCGCCATCAGCAAGGGTATTCGGTCATGACGCGAAAAGCACACATCCTGCTCGTTGACGACGACCCGGCAGAAAACCTGATCCTGCGCGCGCTCATCCGCAAGGTGAGCAGCATCGACATCGAGCTGCACTACTGCCAGACGATCGACGATGCGCTTGCATTCCTGCGCTCGGGCAAACCCGTATCGATGATCCTGCTCGACAACCGTCTGCGGCCGCAGCTCGATTTCCGCGAGACGGTCCCGGCCCTCCGGCATCAGGGCTATATCGGCCCGATCGGGGTAATCTCAGCATCGCTCGCCGATGCCTATTTTCAGAATCTGGAGGATTACGGCGCCGATTTCCGCATCGACAAGGCTGAAATCGACCCCACTGCGATCGACTTCATATTGCGGGAATATCTACCGCAAGAGTAACACCCGGCGGCACTTCAGCCGCCAGGTCATGCCGCACCATTTGCGCGGGCGTTGCTCGGAGATATCAGGCCGCCGAGGTCTGCGGACGCTTGGTTTCTTCCAGGCCGAGCAGGAAGTTGATCTGCGGGCGCGCCTTGACCAGGTCGTCAATCGTGTAGCCCTGCAGCACTTCGAAGAAGGCGTTCAGCGCCTTGCGGAGCGCCGAGTTCAGGCCGCAACTGTCGACGAGCGGGCATTCGATCTCGCCCGCCTCGAAGCATTCGGCCATCGCGAAACTGTCTTCCGTCACCTTGACGACGTCGAACAGCGTGATCGCCGAAGCGGGCTTCGGCAGGCGCACGCCGCCGTTACGGCCACGCACCGTTTCAACGAGGCCAGCCTTGGTCAACGGCTGCAAGATCTTGAAGAGAAACAACTCGGAAACACCATAAGCCCTGGCGATTTCGGGAATGCGGCTGAGCTTTTCCCCGTTGGCGGCGCAGTACATCAACATGCGAACCGCGTAGTTCGTTTGCTTCGTCAGACGCATCATTCACTCCGGCATCGAGAGGTTCACGAACTCATCATATAGGACGGATCGTAGTTTGGAACAATTCCAAAAAGCCAGAAAAGTCACTTCTTGTTGAGCGTTTACGGTTTCCTGATTGACTGTTTTCAGCGCTCCGGTCAGAAAGATGAGGAATTTTGTTAACTTAGCTCAAACAAGAAAATGGAGGAAGCGATGTCCGTTTCAAGAGCAGCGATGGGCGTTCTGTCCCTGACGGCAACCCTGCTGGCAACGAGCGCCGCCTGGGCCGATGGTGAAGTCAATATCTACTCGTACCGGCAGCCCGACCTGATCAAGCCGCTGCTCGACGCCTTCACCAAGGAAACCGGCATCACCACCAATGTGCTCTTCCTCGACAAGGGCCTCGTCGAGCGCATCCAGGCCGAAGGCGCCAACTCGCCGGCCGACGTGATCCTGACCGTCGACATCAGCCGCCTGACCGAAGCCAAGGATGCAGGCGTAACCCAGCCTGTCGTCAACGAGACGATCAACAAGGATATCCCGGCGCATTTCCGCGATCCTGAGGGCAACTGGTTCGGCCTCACCACCCGCGGCCGCGTCGTCTACGCATCCAAGGAGCGCATCGCCCAGGACGACATCACCTATGAAGAGCTTGCCGACCCCAAGTGGAAAGGCAAGATCTGCACCCGCGACGGCCAGCACTCCTATAACATCGGCCTCTTCGCTTCGATGATCGCCCACCATGGCGAAGCCGAGACCGAGAAGTGGCTGACCGGCCTCAAGAACAACCTCGCCAAGAAGCCTGACGGCGGCGACCGCGACCAGGCCAAGGCGATCCTGGCCGGCGAATGCGACCTGGCACTCGGCAACACCTACTATGTCGGTCTGATGATGACCAACGAGAAGGAGCCGGAACAGAAGGATTGGGCAGCGGCGATCAAGGTACTCTTCCCGAACGCCAAGGACCGCGGCACGCACGTCAACATTTCGGGCATGGCACTCGCCAAGAATTCCCCGAACAAGGACAACGCGCTGAAGCTGATGGAATTCCTGTCGGAAGGCGAAGCCCAGAAGATCTACGCCGAGCAGGTATTCGAATATCCGGTTCTGCCGGGCGCCGAGCCGTCTGACGTCGTGAAGTCCTTCGGCACGATCAAGCCGGACGAACTGCCGCTCGCCGACATCGCCGCAAACCGCAAGAAGGCTTCGGAACTGGTCGACAAGGTCGGCTACAACGACGGTCCGCAGGACTGATCAACAAGGCAATTGCTTGAATGCGAACAGCGGGCCACCGGCCCGCTGTTTTCGTTTCAACAAGCGAAATTCAAGGAGGCTCATTGCGCCTTGGCGCGCAACTCCGCGGCGTAGTCGAGGATCGCCTTGCGCCGCTCCGGCGTCCCTGGATGCGTTGAGAGAATGCTGGTGTCGCCGTGATCGTCTAGCTTCTTTTCAAGCAGGTCGAAGAAGCGCGCGGCCGCCGTCGGATCTCGCCCTGCCTTCTGCATCAGCTCGACCGAGTGTCGGTCGGCAGCAGTTTCCGCGCCGCGCGAATAGGAAAGCGACAAGAGACCAGCGCCCTGCACCAGGACGTCGTCCACGCCCGAACCGATATCGCCGCCGATCATCATGATGAGGCCGGCAACGCCGGCAGCACGGTAGATCTGCCGCAGACTATGTTCGAGCTCGACATGGCCGATCTCGTGCGCCAGCACGCCAACGATCATTTCGGTATCGTCCCCGGCAAGTTCGATGAGCTCGTCGGTGACGACCAGCGTGCCATCCGGAAGCGCAAACGCATTTGGTCCGACCACACCGCCCTTGCGGAAATTGAGCGTGTAACCGGCCTCGCCGCGGCCTGATCGGGCGGCGATTGCCTTGAAGCCGTCGCGGATCCTTTCCTGCCGCTCAATCGCCAGCTGCGTCTTGTCGAACAGTGTCTGATCCATCGTCTCCATCGTGCCCTTCGACATCATCTCCGGCACGATCGGCGGGGTCACGAGGACGGCGACCTCGACGAGCGCAGGAACCGCATAGCGATAGATGGCAACGCCGCACAGCACGGTGGCTGCGACGACGGCGATGAGACGTGGACGAAAACGCTCCCATTCGTGGATGTGGTTGACCCTGCCATTCAGCTTCAGAAAACGATCGACTGCCTCGTTGTCCGGCGTTTCGAACAACGAACCGTCTGCAAATTCGACGCGGCGCGGTATCGCCCCGACGCGGTCGGAAATATCGACACTTGCCAAGGTGCCACGGGCAAGTTCGGTGCTCGCATCGTCTACGGCCCTAAGGCTGCCCCCCTCTTCCAACAACCGCGAGGGCACCGACCGGCTGGAACCCGCCGGATGCCACTCGCCACGTGCGATCTCGATGCTGCTAGAAGCCAAAATCGAACCCTTCGAAATCCATGAATTCCGCTCCAACCGCCGACGCTTCCGCTTCGATTTCGCTCATTAGCGTTCCGACGGCGCCAAAGACGGTTACGCCCGTCAGGGTCCATTTGTAACGGGCCATGCGGACGGCCGCCCAAGGTCGCAGCAGGCCCAGCGTCAGGATGGTGACGACGAAGTTCGATATGGCGATCCACGTGTAGCGGCCCCGAGAAAGACCGCTGAGGAACCGATGTTTTCCGTCAAAAACCGTCGCCCCCCAAACGGCGTTGCGCACGGCTGCACTGTAGAACAACGCGATGACTGCGTAGAAAGACATGGACGCCACATATCCTGCGCCCAAGCCTACCCATCCCCACCTCGGATCGTTCAGCGATTGGAGCAAACTTGGCGATGCGCGAAGCGTTCCCATCAAGATCGCGAAGACAACAACGCCAAGAACCAGCGCAAGCCCCACACCCAGGAACATGCCGCGATAGAGCGGGCCGAACGGCGGGTTGGTCTCAAAGGCCCTGCCGCCAAAGCGCAGGTTCGATCCGACGTAGCGCCCAACCCATCGGCTTGCGAGCGGCGTCAGTAGGCCCAAGGTGATAATGGAAAGGAACCCGCCCAGAATGAACGCCTTGAAGGCACCGCCCATCGTGCCGACGAAGTCGAAGCGGACGTTGCGGTAGCTCGTCACCCGTGCGCTGAAGCGCAACCCGCGTGCGGCCAGCCAGGGAACGAAGAAGAGCGAAAGCAACAATAACGCGATGCCGACGATCGGAACGAATGTCAGCAGAAGATTGTAGAGGATCAGATAGCCGAAAACGATCACTCGCCCGATCAGGATCTGCTTGCCCTTGGCATGGTACTCGAAGGTACGGCCGAGCAGAACCGTGTTTCCGTAGAAGTATCGGTTGCGCCGGACTTTTGCCCAGGCGGAGTAAATGCCAAGCGTGACGATCGTCAAAAACACGTTGACGATCCAGATGCCGAAATATTCCTTGCCGCTCCCCATGAAAGAGAAACGGTGAAAATCGATCGACACGTCGCGTGTCGGCGCTGCTTGAAACGACGTCGCTTCAGCCACGACCATGATGGGCCCCTCCGTCCATCCTTTGTGCATCGGACGCGCCGCAAAGCGCTCCGGAGCACATGATCAAACACAAATCGTCTGGTGCGCCCCCGCCCGCCAGACTGCCGTTGGGGCAGCGGTGAATTCACGACCCATGCCCACGGTTCGCAAGTTAGTTGTGCCGTATCGCCGAATGCAACAAAAAAGGGCCTCCCGAAGGAGGCCCCGAGGCGGGAGGATCTTTATCCCGTTGTTACTTCATCGTCGGCATGACGAACTCGGCACCGTCCTTGATGCCCGAAGGCCAGCGCTCGGTGATGGTCTTGGTGCGGGTCCAGAACTTGATCGAGTCCGGGCCGTGCTGGTTGAGATCGCCGAAGGACGAGGACTTCCAGCCGCCGAAGGAGTGGTAGGCGAGCGGAACCGGGATCGGAACGTTGACGCCGACCATGCCGATGTTGATGCGCGAGGCGAAGTCGCGGGCCGCATCACCGTCGCGGGTGTAGATTGCGACGCCGTTGCCATACTCGTGCTTCATCGGCAGGTCGAGGGCTTCCTCGTAGGTCTTGGCGCGGACGACCGAGAGAACCGGTCCGAAGATTTCCGTCTTGTAGATGTCCATGTCCGGCGTGACGTTGTCGAACAGGCAGCCGCCGATGAAGTGGCCCTGCTCATAGCCCTGCAGCTTGAAATCGCGGCCGTCGACGACGAGCTTGGCGCCTTGCTCGACACCGCTGTCGATCAGGCTGCGGATGCGCTGTTCGGCTTCCTTGGTGACGACAGGGCCCATATCGGCCTTCTCGTCGGTGTAGGGGCCGATGCGCAAGCTTTCGACCATCGGGGTCAGCTTGCTGATCAGGCGGTTGGCGGTCTCTTCACCGACCGGGACGGCAACCGAGATCGCCATGCAGCGCTCGCCGGCCGAGCCGTAGCCGGCGCCCATCAGGGCGTTCGCGGCCTGGTCGAGATCGGCGTCGGGCATGATGATCATGTGGTTCTTGGCGCCACCGAAGCACTGGGCGCGCTTGCCGTTCATCGCCGCGGTGCCATAGACGTAGCGGGCGATCGGGGTCGAGCCGACGAAGGAAACGGCTGCGATATCCGGATGCGTCAGGATCGCGTCGACAGCCCCCTTGTCGCCGTTGACGACGTTGAGGATGCCTGCCGGCAGGCCGGCTTCGATCATCAGTTCGGCAAGGCGGATCGGAACGGACGGATCACGCTCGGACGGCTTCAGGATGAAAGCGTTGCCGCAGGCGATGGCCGGGGCGAACATCCACATCGGGATCATGGCCGGGAAGTTGAACGGGGTGATGCCGGCGCCGATGCCGACGGCCTGGCGGATCGAGTACATGTCGATGCCGGGACCGGCACCTTCGGTGAACTCGCTCTTCTGCAGATGCGGAATGCCGATGACGAATTCGCAGACTTCGAGGCCACGGATGAGGTCACCCTTGGCGTCTTCGATCGTCTTGCCATGCTCGCGCGACAGGATCTCGGCGAGCTCGTTCATGTTGGCGTTCAGAAGTTCGACGAACTTCATGAAGACGCGGGCGCGGCGCTGCGGGTTGGTGGCCGCCCACTTCGGCTGTGCTGCCTTCGCGCTTTCGACGGCTGCCGAAAGTTCCGCGTCGCTTGCCAGCGCCACGGTGCCCTGCACTTCGCCGGTTGCCGGGTTGAAGATGTTGCTGACGCGGCCGCTCTTGCCGGCGACGCGCTTGCCATCGATGAAATGACCGAGTTCGTACATGAATGGTTCCTCCAGATCTTGATTGTGGCGGCATGATCGCACTACGATTTCAACAAATCAATTTCCGATATTCAGCAACCGTTGTGCAAAAATTGAAGTCCAACGGTTTTGTATAGGATTGTCGCACTATGAATTGGGACGATGTCAGAATGTTTCTAGCCGTCGCGCGGACCGGACAGATCCTGGCCGCATCCAAGCGGCTCGGCGTCAATCATGCCACCCTCAGCCGTCGGGTGACTGCGCTGGAAGAGGCGATGAAGACACGGTTGCTCGTTCGTCGGCCGAACGGTTGCGAACTGACCGCCGAGGGCGAAATCTTCCTTGCGGCAGCCGAGCGCATGGAAACGGAAATGCTGGCGGCGCAATCGCAGATCGGCCGGATCGACACGGCGATCGCCGGCACGGTGCGCATCGGTGCACCCGACGGTTTCGGTGTTTCTTTCCTCGCGCCCCGGCTCGGCCGGCTGACGGCGCGCTACCCGGAATTGAAACTGCAGCTCGTGCCGGTCCCTCGGTCTTTCTCGCTGTCGCAGCGCGAGGCCGATATCGCGATCACCATCGAACGTCCGGAACAGGGGCGCCTCGTTTCCTCGAAACTCACCGACTATACGCTCGGCCTCTACGCCTCGGCGGACTATCTCGAAAAGCACGGCACGCCGCAGACGATCGACGATCTCCGGGAGCACCGCCGCATCGGTTACGTCGAGGACCTGATCTTCACGCCGTCGCTGAACTTCTCCGCCGAAATCATGCGCAGCTGGGATGCCTCGTTCGAGATATCGAGCGCGACGGGCCAGACGGAGGCAGTGCGTTCCAGCGCCGGCATCGGCATTCTGCACAATTACATTGCCCGCCATGCGCCGGAGTTGAAACGCATCCTGCCGGAAACGACCATCCGCCGCGCCTACTGGACCACCTATCACGAAAGCGCGCGCGATCTCGTGCGCGTTCGCACCGTCGTCGCCTTCCTGCAGGAACTGGTGACCGCGGAGCACCAGATCTTCACATGAAGCGCTCAAGCGCCTGACGTCGGCGCCGCACCTATAGCGAAATCCCGGCCTCCCGCAGTCCGTCGATCAGCCGCGGAATGACGGCCGGATCCTGGTAAGGCATCGCCCGCTTGAAGTGGTCGATGGAAAAGTCCGGATTGACCTCGAAGACCTCGTGCCAGTAGCGCCGCGCCTCCTCATGGCGTCCGGTGCGGCCATAAAGACAGGCGAGATAGAAGCGCGTCATGTCCGAACGCGGTGCCAAGGCCAGGCGCCGCTTGAAGGCAATCTCGGCTTCGTCGAAACGGCCGAGATTGAGCAGGGTCCGGCCGAGGAAATGCAGCGCCAGGTCGAACTGCGGATCGAGCCGGTGGGCGCGGGTATAGAAGGGCAAGGCCTCCTCGAACTGGCCCAGGAAATCTCTGATCGTGCCGAGCTGCGTGTGGCCGCCGGCGGAGTTCGGGTCGAGCTCGATCGTGCGTTGGGCGGCCCGCTCAGCCTCGTCGAAGCGGCGCTTCCAGCAGAGCGCAATCGCCAGCGCGTGGTGGCCGTGGGGTTCATGCTCGTCGGTCTCGACGGCCTTCTGTGCAAGCTTGAGAGCGCGCTCGATATTGTCGACGGTGCCACCGTTCCATCGGTTGATGTAGTCGGTCATGGCAATGATCGCGAGCGACGCATAGGCCGCGGCAAGCGCCGGGTCGATGGCGATCGCACGTTCGAGCATGCTGCGCGCCTCCGCAGACGATACCGCGTCGAACCGCAGGATCGCCTGACGCGACCGCACGAGCAGATCGTAGGCCTCCGGATCGACCTTGCCGCGCCCCTCGCGCCGCTCCGTTTCGCCGGCCGTCAGCTTCACCTTGAGCGCCGTCACGATGGTGCGCGTCACCTCGTCCTGAACCTCGAAAATATCCTCGATGCCGCGATCGTAGCGCTCGGCCCAGAGATGGCCCCCGGTGGTGCCGTCGATCATCTGAGCGTTGATGCGAATGCGGTTGGCGGCGCGGCGCACGCTGCCTTCCAGCACATAGCGAACGCCGAGGTCGCGGCTCACCTGGCGGATATCCGCCGACTTGCCCTTATAGGCGAAGGAGGAATTGCGGGCGATCACGAAGAGACCGGAGACCTTCGAGAGATCGGTGATGATGTCCTCGGTAATGCCGTCGGCGAAATAGCCCTGCTCCGGATCGCCGGACATATTGTCGAACGGCAGCACGGCGATCGACGGCCGGCTCGGAAGCTGCGGTGGCACCTCGGCGGCGACCTTGATGGGCGCGTCGGCATACTCGTCCGGCGACCAGCTCCAGATATGCACCGGCCGCTCGATGTTCTTGACCTCGTGATGGCCGCTGTCGACGAAAATGAGATCGATGCGGCCGTGCACATATTCGTGCACCCCGTCCGAAATCGCCACGCCGCCGGGCCTCGCAAGCGCCTCGATCCGGGCTGCGACATTGACGCCGTCGCCGTAGAGGTCGCTGTCGGCGACCATGATGTCGCCCATGTTGATGCCGACGCGCAGCACGATTTGCTGATCGTGGGGCACGTCCGCATTGGCGGAGATCATCGCCCGCTGCAAGGCAGCCGCACATTCGACCGCATTGACCGCGCTGGAAAACTCGACCAGCACGCCGTCGCCCGTTCGCTTGAACACCCGGCCCTGGTGGGTTTCGACGAGCGGTTCCAGCACTTCGCTCCAGCGCGCCATGAGCTGCGTATAGGTGGTTTTCTCGTCTCGCTCCATCAGCCGGCTATAGCCAACGACATCAGCAGCCAGGATGGCGGCAAGCCGCCGTGTGATGGATTCTTTGGCCATGGATTGCGACGCCTTACTGGGAATCCTCTTGGCGAAATTTTACCGGCGGATGAGCCCTATGTCCATTCGAACCGGATCCGCCCCGCGCCCAAGCGCTAGCCCGAATTGGGTATTGCCGCGACAGGAACCTGGCGCGGTATCCCGACGTTGCCTTCACAGGGAATTGAGCTGCTTGCTCAAGGCGATGGCTGCGAGCACGCCGGTCGCAATCGGCTCGCGCTCCCGTTTCGACAAAGGAGTGTGAAAGGATGCTTGTGTCCATACCGGGCCCGCCGATCCTGCCGGGTGAACTCACCAAGATCGACGATGTCTTCAAGGAAACACTAAGAGAGCGAGAGCTGTCGCGCCAGTCGGCAGAGGCAACGGCGCTCGCCGCCCGGCTGATCGAACTTTATCAGAATGGCGTACAGGACGTAGTGGCGCTCAGAGCCTTGGCCAAGCTGTTCTGACGAAGCAAGGCGCCCCGCAAATCGCTATACCGATCGTATAGAGAAGAAATGGTACGGTTGGTGGGAATCGAACCTACGACCTCAGGTGCCACAAACCTGCGCTCTAACCAACTGAGCTACAACCGCACATAAAGCGACATCAGTCGCTTGGCGGCTCACATACGGAGACTTCCGTCGCTTTGCAAGCCTTAACTTGAGATTATCCTGGAAAAAATCCGGATGGCAAGCCATCCGGATTCTTGGTTTTGGGCGCAGATGGCAGAATTCGGCGACAGCAGTCTGTCGCCATCGTTCAGCCGGCGCGGTCGGTTGACTTTAGACCTTCTTGAAGGACGACATCGCCTTTTCAGCGGCGTCCTTGCCCGGCTTGGTGACGTTTTCGGCAACCTTCTTGGTGGCTTCCTGCATCGACTTCGCCTGCTCGACCGCGAGTTCGGCCTGCTTGCGGACAAAGCTCGTCTGCAGTTCGACGAATTCCGACAGCGACTTCACGCCGAGCAGCGCTTCCATGTGAGACAGCGAGTTTTCGGCATTGGTGCGCAGTGCGTCGATGGCCTTGAGACCGAGTTCGACGGAGCCGGTCTGGGCGCTTTCGAGCGTTGCTTCAACGGTCTTCGTTGCCTCTTCGGCAGCGGTCTTCATCTTGGCATAGGCTTCCTTCGACTGGACGGCACCCTTTTCCGCGAAGTCGCGGAAGCTGTCGGTGAACTTCGCCGGGTCGAAAGAGGAAAGGGAAAATACGTCGTCGGTCTTCTTGGTAGCCATGAAAGCGCTCCTTGGTGTCTGGCCCTCTTCAGAGGCGCCGTTGATTGATGCGCATTATATAAACTACTTGCTTGTGCATTGCAATAAAATTGTGCAGTGCACAAAATCCGGAGAATTAACCTTTCGCGCTGAAAGCCGTGACGAAGCTCCGGCCCTCGCTGGACCCTTGCGGGCCTGCCGGGTATTAATAGAGTGTTAACCCGCAAGCGATCCGTCAATAGGCCCCCTTTATGCCCGCGAGACAGTATCCCTTCATTGATATCGCCGTGCATGCGCGGGTGCGGGAGCATTTTGCCCGCGGCGACGCGGCGATCCTGTTTTCGCGGGACTTTGCGCGCATTCTCTGGGCCAACGACCAGGGCGCGGCCTTTTTCGGCGCCGGGTCGATCTATGATTTCATCGATGCGGGACCGGATCAGGGCGAGCTGTCGCTGCGTCAGCTCAAGGCCGCGGGAGCGCAGCTCGTGCGCGCCGGCGACCGGCGCCAGCTTTCGATCCGGAAGTTCTCGGGTTTCCGCGGCACACCGCTCAATGTGAGCGTGGAGATGATCCGCGTGCGCCCGGACGAGGACGCGGTGCTCTTTACTGCACCGCATTCGGGCACGCCGCTGTCGCTTGAGGATCGTGCTGCGCGCATGATCGCCGGCCTCGACGGCCCGGACACCCACATGGCCGTTCTCGATGGCAACGGCGGCATCATCGCACACTCGCCGGGCTTCATCGATCTCGGCATGTCGGACGAGACGCGCAAGCAGCTCGTCGATACGGTCGGCCGAGACCACGACTGGCTGATCAAGCGCCCAGTCGCAACGCGGAAGGGGCACCTGCCGGCCGCGGTCGGCAAGATCGCCGACGAACCGTCGCTGCATCTGCTCTTTGCTGTCGAGACCATTCTCGGCACGCTCGATCCGGACGAAGAGACCTCGGCGGCGCAAGTGTTGCCGATCCTGCCGCTGGCCGAAGAGCTGGAACCGACCGCCGAGACACCGGCCCCGGAGGCAAAGGATATCGTCGAACCGGCCGAAGCGCCGGTCGAAAGCGCTGCACCAGCCGAAGACGCTGCCCTGGCCGACGCATTCGAACAGGCGGAGTCCGTCGAAGCGGTTGCCGCGCCACAGGACGATGGCGACCTTGAGGACGCAGACGTCCACGTCGCTGCAGGCCAGGTCGCTCTACCGGAGGAACCGGAGGCGCTTGCCGCCGCAGGTGCGGAAACTTCGGCGCGGGGCGTGGAGCCAGCGGAAGATGACGGCGAGCCGGCGCTTGCGGTCGCGACCGACGTGACCGCGACCGACACGCCGGTTGCCGCGGAAATCCCCGTGACGGAAGAGGTCACTCGCGAGGATGAGACGGTAGAGGCGACCGATGCCGGCACCACTGAAACGGAACAGGCCGACTTCGCCTTCGTGCCCGGCGGCCGTGCGGTACGCTTCGTCTGGAAGATCGACGCCGAAGGCCGCTTCAGCGAGATTTCCGAGGAATTCGCCACCGCCGTCGGCCCGCGTGCCGCCGATGTGATCGGCACCACCTTTAACCACGTGGCAGCACGCTACGACCTCGATCCTGATCAGAAGATCGGCGCGCTGCTGCAGCGCCGCGACACCTGGTCGGGCAAGACGATTTTCTGGCCCGTGCAGGGCACCAGCCTCAAGGTTCCGGTCGACCTGGCGGCCCTGCCCACCTACTCGCGCTCACGCGAATTCGACGGCTTTCGCGGTTTCGGTATCGTGCGCCTTGCCGATGCCGTCGAAGACGAACACGCCAACGGCCTGACGTTCGGCGCCGCAACGGACATGACGGCAGAAGCTGCCGCGGAAGCGACGCCGTCGGAAGACCACGCGCATACTCCAGCGGTCGATCCTGAGACCGTCGGCCCTGAGATCGAGGAGCGGTCCGCCGACGAGGTGCAGGTCGTCGCGCAGAGGTCCTCCGAAACGGAGGCCGAGCCTGTCGCAGCTGCGCAGGATCGTGATGCGCCCCAAGACCAGACCCTCACCTCCAGCGAGGAGGCAGAGGCAGAGCCGAACCATGCAGCCGAAGTTGCCGCAGACGAACAGGTCGCCGCAACTGACGATCTCTTCCAGGGAGAGCGCCCTGCCCTACAGCTCGTCGACAACGCTGAGCCCCCCGTCTCCGACAAGATCGTCGAGCTCGAGAAACATCGCGCGGCGACCGCGCTGACGCGGGGCGAACAGGCGGCGTTCCGCGAGATCGCGCGGCAATTGGGCGAGCATTTTGGCAGGCCGGCGGAAACCGCACCCGCAGAGGAAAGCGACGCAGCGGCCGATGCAAGCACACCCTTCCCGGTAGACGCGCACGAAGCCATCTCTTCCTCGACGCTCCCGGCAGAAGAACAGACTGGCGCGGAAGAAACCGGAGAAGAGACCGACGACGGCGCAGCCGAGGACGAACAGGCGAACGTGCATCTCGAGCAGCAAGCGGCAGATATCGGCCTTAGCGGCGAGATCCTCGACAGCCTGCCAATCGGTATGCTCGTGCATCGCGGGGAAAAGCTGCTGCACGCCAATCCGGAATTTCTGCGGCTCACCGCCTATGGCGACCTCGACGACTTTGTCCGGGAAGGCGGCCTTGACGCACTCTTTGCCAATGGCGAAGAGGCGACCGACCAGGAACCCGACGGCACGATGATGCTGATCCGCAGGGACGGTCAGATGCGGCCGGTCATCGCACGGCTGCACACGATCCGCTGGGACGGCCGGAGCGCGCTGATGCTGGCGCTGACGCCGGCAGCCGCGAACGCGCCGTCGACCAAAGCAGACGATGCCATCTCCGGTGACGAAGTCGACCGTCTGAAGACGGAAATCGACGAACTCAGGTCCATCCTCGAAACCGCGACAGATGGCGTCGTGATTCTCGGGCATGACGGCGACATCCGCTCGATGAACCGCTCGGCAAGCGCGCTCTTCAATTATGACGAGGGCGAGATCCGCGGCAAACCTTTCGCCGCGCTCTTCGCTCACGAAAGCCAGAAGGCAGTGATCGACTACCTGCACGGGCTTTCCGGCCACGGCGTCGCGAGTGTGCTGAACGACGGACGCGAGGTGATCGGGCGGGAAGCGAATGGCGGCTTCATTCCGCTGTTCATGACCATCGGCCGGCTTTCCGCCTCCAATGGCTTTTGCGCCGTGATCCGCGACATCACCCAGTGGAAACGCACCGAAGAGGAACTCCGGAACGCCAAGCGCGCCGCGGAAACGGCCAATGCCCACAAGACCGAGTTCCTCGCCCGCGTCAGCCACGAGATCCGCACGCCGCTCAACGCGATCATCGGCTTTTCCGACATGATGGCGAGCGAGCATTTCGGCCCAGTCGGTCACCCGCGCTACATCGAATATGCCGGCGACATCGGCCGGTCGGGCCGCCACGTGCTCGATATCGTCAACGATCTGCTCGACATCTCGAAGATCGAAGCAGGCGAAATGGAACTCGATTTCGGCGCCGTCGAGATCAACGACGCGGTCTCGGAAGCCGTGTCGCTCGTCCAGCCGCAGGCCAACAGCCAGCGCGTCATCATCCGCACCTCGCTTTCGGCAGCCGTGCCGAACGTCGTGGCCGACGGCCGGTCGATCAAGCAGATCGCGCTCAACATTCTGGCGAACGCCATCCGTTTCACGCCGTCGGGCGGCCAGATCGTGGTGTCGACCTCCTACGAGGCGAACGGTAGCGTCATGCTGAGGATTCGCGACACCGGCGTCGGCATGACCCGCGGCGAACTGGACCAGGCGATGAAACCGTTCCGGCAGGTGACCACAGGCGCGCGCAAGCGTGGCGACGGCACCGGGCTCGGGCTGCCGCTCACCAAGGCGATGGCGGAGGCGAACCGCGCCCACTTCTCGATCACCTCGGCGCCCAACGAGGGAACGCTGGTGGAAATTTCCTTCCCGTCACAACGCGTCTTGGCGAACTGAGGCCGGATGCTATAAGGAAATGTTGACTTGTGGTGGCCAGTTTGCTGGCCGCCATTGGCCATTTCTTGCCGTCATGCCGCGGAATCGATCGATTGCAGTCCACATCTCAGAGCATCAAGCGCCGCCATGCGCGTGCCGGAACCGGTCTTTCGCATCCCCTGCTGGCGACATGGGCCGGATTGACATCGGTCATCGTGCTGATGCCGATCATCGCGATCGCCTGGCTGGCGATCTCGGGCGGCGGCGGCGACTGGCCGCATCTGATGCAGAACGTCATTCCGCGCGCCACCGGGCGCACGCTGCTCTTGATCTCGCTGACGGGTGCCGTGACCGCCTTCGTCGGCATCCTCTCGGCCTGGCTTGTCGCAAGCTGCGAGTTTCCGCTGCGGCGCTTCCTGTCGGCAGCACTGGTGTTGCCGCTTGCAATCCCCGCCTATCTCGCTGCCTATGCGTTCGGCGAGCTTTTCACCTTTACTGGGCCGGTGCAGGGACTGATCCGCGCGATCTTCGGCTTCAAGACGAGCCGTGACTACTGGTTTCCAGATATCCGCTCGCTCGGCGGCGCCGTGCTCGTGCTGAGCTCGGTTCTCTATCCCTATATCTACCTCGCCTGCCGTTCGATGTTCCTGATGCAGGGACGCGCGGCCGCCGACGTCGCCCGCACGCTCGGCGCCGGGCCGCTGAAGGTGTTCTTCCGCATCCAGATCCCGAT
This sequence comes from Ensifer sp. SL37, assembly GCF_026672675.1. Lineage (NCBI taxonomy): Bacteria > Pseudomonadati > Pseudomonadota > Alphaproteobacteria > Hyphomicrobiales > Rhizobiaceae > Ensifer > Ensifer sp. SL37. The sequence continues at coordinate 744,043 of NZ_JAPPRN010000006.1, forward strand.
GGCCCGCCCGGCCATCATGATCGGCCTGACGCTGGTGGCGATGGAAACGCTGAACGACATCGGCGCGGTCGAATTCCTTGGCGTGCAGACGCTGACCTTCTCGATCTTCGACACCTGGCTGAACCGCGGCAGCCTCGCGGGCGCCGCGCAGATCGCCTGCATCATGCTGGTCTTCGTCATCGGCCTGATGATGATCGAGCGGGCCGCACGGCGACGCCAGCGCTTCTCCAGCCAGAAGACGACGTCCGCCGTCCACGATGCTGCCCGGCTCATACTGTCCGGCTGGAAGAAGTGGGCCGCCATGGTCGCCTGCCTGCTGCCCGTGATTTCAGGCTTTGCCGTACCCGTGCTGATCCTCGGCAATTATGCGCTCAAGCGCATCGACCAGTTCATCGAGCCGCGGCTGCTCAACGCGCTCTTTCATAGCATCCTCGTCTCAGGTGCGACCGCAACGGTGACCGTTCTGCTCGGTTTCGTGCTCGCCTATGCGGCGCGCACGGGGCATTCTCGGGTGAGCGACATCGCCGGGCGACTCGCCTCCTTCGGCTATGGCGTGCCCGGCACTGTTCTTGCGATCGGCGTGCTCTTCCCGCTGGCCGCTCTCGACAACATTATCGATGCCGGCATGCGCAATACGTTCGGTATCTCCACCGGGTTGATGATGACCGGCACCGGCTTTGCGATCATCTACGCCTGCAGCGTGCGCTTCCTCACCATGGCCGAGGGCTCGCTCGAAGCGGGTTTCCAGAAGCTTTCGCCGCATCTCGACATGGCGGCGCGCGCGCTCGGCCGGACCGGCGGCCAGACTTTGCGCACCGTGCTTTTGCCGATGATGCGCCCCGCGGTACTGACCGCCGCTCTCCTCGTCTTCATCGAGACAATGAAGGAGCTTTCGGCAACGATCATGCTCAGACCCTTCAACTTCAACACGCTCGCCACGCTCGTCTACGAAGACGCGTCTCGGGCCAAGGTCGAAGACGCTTCGGTCGCCGCGATGATCATCGTCGCCGCCGGCATGATCCCGGTCATCCTCGTGTCGCGATCGCTCGAACGCCGCTCCTGAGCCCCGTTCAGCAAGGCCTGGCGGACGAGAAACGCATAAAAAAAAGGTGGCTGGGAGGCCACCTCGATAGTTGAATGCTAAACCAACAATCGCTCGAGAAGTAACGACGTCATGTCCGCGACGGCATCTCTGCCGAACGCCGATCCAACATCGATCGGCCTCAAGTTGGCATGACCATGCGCCCCCAATCCTTAACAAGACCTTACCCGCCGGATCCGCAATTTTAGGGATTTTTCAGCAAGTCTGAAGCCTTGGTTAATTCCAATCACGCGAATCCGTTAACGCGCCCTCAATTTTTAAGGGCATCCAGTCCGGCGTAAAGATCAAGCGCCTCGGGGTTGGCGAGCGCCTCCTTGTTCTTCACCGGACGGCCGTGCACGACATCGCGGACCGCGAGTTCGACGATCTTGCCGGACTTCGTGCGCGGGATATCGGCGACCGCGATCACCTTTGCCGGCACGTGGCGCGGCGAGGCGCCGACGCGGATGCGGTTCTTGATCGCCTTCGTCAGGTCGTCGGTCAGGGCGACGCCGGCGGCGAGACGAACGAAGAGAACGACGCGCACGTCGTCTTCCCAGTCCTGACCAATGCAGAGCGCCTCTGCGACCTCCTCCATCTGCTCGACCTGATTGTAGATCTCTGCCGTGCCGATGCGCACCCCACCGGGATTCAGCGTCGCGTCCGACCGGCCGTGGATGATGATACCGCCGTGTTCGGTCCATTCGGCGAAGTCGCCATGGCACCAGACATTGTCAAAGCGCTCGAAATAGGCGGCGCGATACTTGGCGCCCTCGGGATCGTTCCAGAACATCACCGGCATCGACGGGAATGCCTTGGTGCAAACGAGTTCCCCCTTCTCACCGCGCACCGATTGCCCCTCGTCGTTCCAGACGTCGATCGCCAAGCCAAGACCCGGCCCCTGGATCTCGCCGCGCCAGACGGGCTTCAGCGGGTTGCCGAGGACGAAGCAGGAAACAATGTCGGTCCCGCCCGAGATCGACGCAAGCTGAACGTCAGACTTGATGCCTTCGTAGACGAAGGAGAAGCCTTCCGGCGACAGCGGCGAACCGGTCGAGGTCAACAGCCGAAGGGTGGAAAGATCATGCGTGTTGGCCGGTACGAAGCCGCCCTTGCGCGCGGCGTCGATGTATTTCGCCGAGGTGCCGAACACCGCGAACGTCTCGGCTGCGGCATAGTCGAAGAGCACGTTGCCGTCGGGATAGAAGGGCGAGCCGTCGAACAGGCAGAGGGTCGCGCCGACGGCCAATCCGGAAACCAGCCAGTTCCACATCATCCAGCCGCAGGTGGTGAAATAGAAGAGCTTTTCGCCGCGGCGAAGGCCGCAGTGGAAACGATGCTCCTTCAGATGCTGCAGCAGGGTGCCACCGGCCGAATGCACGATGCATTTGGGAACGCCCGTCGTGCCCGAGGAAAACAGCACGTAGAGCGGATGGCTGAAGGGCAAGCGTTCGAAGGTCAGGGTTGTTGCCGCAAACGGCGCGATGAAATCGGCAAGGGTTGCGCCACCCTCGATCGAGGCCGCCAGCGCGGCGCTGTCGCCGGCATAGGGAACGATCAGCGCCGGCACGCCAAGGGCCTTGGAGACCGCGCGAACCTTCACATCGACGTCCTGGCCCTTGCCGTTGTACCAATAGCCGTCGCAGGCAATGAACAGCTTCGGCGTGATCTGGCCGAAACGATCGAGGACGCCCTGCTCGCCGAAATCGGGAGAACAGGACGACCAGATCGCGCCGATCGAGGCGGTCGCCAGCATCAAGGCGATGGTTTCGGGCATGTTCGGCATCATCGCCGCAACGCGATCGCCGGGGCCGATACCCTGAGCCTTCAGCGCCTGCTGCAGGCGCGACACGAGCGCGCGAAGCTCGTCCCACGACAGGCGATACTCGACCTTGTCTTCACCGCGGAAGACGAGCGCGTCGCCGTCGCCGGTTTCGCGAAGAAGGTTCTCGGCAAAGTTCAGCTTCGCGTCGGGGAAGAAGCGGGCGTCGAGCATGCGGTCGCCGTTGACGAGGGCTGTTGCGCCGCGTTCTCCGATGACGCCGCAGTGCTCCCAAACCGCGGTCCAGAAGTCGCCGCGCTCGGCCACCGACCAGGCGTGGAAGGCATCGTAATCCGCAAAGGTTCTGCCGAAGCGTTTGCTGCTCCAGGCGATGAATTCGGCCATGGGGCTATGCGCAAGGATTTCCGGACCTGGAACCCACAACGGCTGCTCTGCGTGCATGCTTTCCTCCACTCCTGCTCCATGCCCTCTATACCATGCTGCATCGCAAAATAAACAGCACCGGAAAGCGCCTCGTCATCGCGTGGACGACATTTACCTGTCTGTTGCCTGTCCGTCGCATTTGATTTCTGAGGACCGAAGGCCTATCCAAGCTCACGTGACCCAAGCGACGGCGACCAGGCGGACATGAGACGTAAATTTCTGCATATGATGCGCGACGTACGCCTGTTGTCGCAGCTGCGGCGCCGCCATTTCCTGTGGCCGGCCGCGATCGGCGTCGGGCTTGCAGCCGGCTACAACGCCGTCCTGCCTCTGGTGATTTCGACGACGAACGTGCGTCCGACCGTGGAGCATATGCTGGACGCCTGGTCCGGCGGAAAGAGCCGGATATCGGGCAATCCCGAGATCAGCTTCTGGCCGGAACCGACTTTGACGCTCCGCTCGGCGACGATCGAAACTACGGATGGATCGTCCCGCAAGCTCGCGCATATCGGCAGCATTACCGCGACGTTCAGCCTGTTTTCAGCGATCGACGGCACACCGGCGCTGGACGATATCCGGCTGATCGAGCCCGTCGTCACGCTCGAGCGGCACACGGACGGCACACTCAACTGGCAGCGGCCGCACTGGCTGAGTACCCCGGACACACAGGCTGCCGAGAAGGATACGCCGTTCGGCGATGTCACCGTCGAAAACGGCCGCCTGCAGATCATCGACCTCGTCACCAACCAGACCCGGGAATTTTCCGGCATATCCGGAACCGTCTCCTGGCCTTCGTTCACCAAGCAGCTCAGCGCCCGGCTTTCGGGAAGCCTTGGCGGACAGACGGTGGCCTGGACGCTCGAATGCAACGAACCGCTGATGCTGCTGACCGGCCACGATGCGGCGCTCAAGACGTCGCTATCCTCGGCGGCGCTCAGTCTCTCGTTCGAAGGCAACGGCAATCTCTCCCCTACACCGACTGCCGCGGGACGGCTGCAGGTTTCGACGGCCTCGCTGCAGGCCCTTGCCGCCTGGTACAAAGGCAAGGCGGCGGGCGCATTGCCGGACAGCGGCTTCAGCCTCAGCGCCAACGTCACCAGCGGTAAGGCCTCGCTGAAGCTCGACGAGCTTCAGCTGACGCTCGGCGGCGCCAACGCGAGCGGCATCCTCGACATCTCCACGCCGATCGACGATACCCACCGCGTCGAAGGCACGCTCGCCTTCGACCGCATCGATCTCAATGGGCTGCAGCCATTCATCGACCCGCTGGAGCCGGACGAACTCACACAACAACTCGGCGACGCGTTCGCGCGCAGCTGGCGTGCCGATGTGCGGCTGTCGGCGCAGGAGGCGCTGGCAGGCCCGCTACGGCTCGAAGATCTCGCCGCCGGCGTCATCATCGATCACGGGCGCGCCTCCATCGACGTCGCCGACAGCACCTATGCCAATGGCCGGCTCAGCGGGCGGCTCGCCGCTTCGGAAGAGGGGCTGGCCGGCGGTGGCCGTCTGGAACTGGTGCTGAAGAATGCCGACCTTGCCGCCGCCCTTGCTGACTTCGGTTTCACCGGCCCGGTTCCGACCGGCCGGGGCAATGTCAATCTGGACCTTACGACGGAACACCCGTTCTGGCGCGCGCAGGTGGCCGAGGCTTCCGGCCGCATCAGGCTTTCGCTCGCCAACGGCAACCTCACCGGCTTCGACGCAAATGCCTTTGCGAACCTTGTCCGGGCCGGCGAATTCTTTTCGCTGGCGCAGGCGAGCGACGGCAACTTCGCCTTCCAGACGGCGGATATCGAAGCCAGCTTCGGGGAAGGGTCGGCGCGGCTGAACCGAGCGCTCTTTGCCGGCCAGACCGGCAATCTCTCGGTCAACGGCGTCATTCCCTACCGCAGCGGCAGCCTGGCGCTCGCAGGCACCTACACCGACACATTGAATGCCGGGCAAAGGCTGCGTTTCTTCGTCGGCGGTTCCTGGCCGAATGCAGTGATATCACCCCTGTCGGTTCTTGGCGAACCCAACTGAAAACGGCCGGCGTCAGGGACACCAGCCGTCGGTTCGTGGCGGACAAGCCGCGTCACGCTAGTCTCGAATTCGCACCGTTCAGGACTGGGCGAAGGCCGCCCGCTCGTCCCGTTCGCGCTGCGCCTCGCGCTGCTTGGTGACGATCGAGGCAACGACCACCCCGATGGCGACGACACCGATGAGGATGGTGCAGATCGCGTTGATTTCCGGCGTCACGCCCAGCCGCACCTGGCTGTAGATCTTCATCGGCAGCGTGGTGGCGCCCGGTCCCGTGGTGAAACTCGAGATCACCAGATCGTCCAGCGACAGCGTGAAGGCGAGGACCCAGCCGGAAAACACCGCGGGCGCGATGACCGGAAGGGTGATCGAGAAGAAGGTCGTGACCGGCGTGGCGCCGAGATCGAGGGCTGCCTCTTCGATCGACCGGTCGAAGCTGAGCAAGCGCGACTGCACCACCACGGCAACGAAGCACATGGTGAAGGTGATGTGCGCCAGCGTGATCGTCCAGAAGCCGCGGTCGAGACCGATGGCAACGAACAACAACAGCAGCGACAGGCCGGTGATCACCTCGGGCATGACGAGCGGTGCATAGACCATGCCGGAAAACAGCATGCGGCCACGGAAGCGCGTGTAGCGGACGAGCGCCAAAGCCGCGAGCGTACCGAGCACGGTGGCGAAGGTCGCCGAGATCAGCGCGACGCGGATCGTCACCCAGGCGGCATCGAGCAGCGCCTGGTTATGCCAGAGCTGCGTGTACCATTTGGTCGAAAAGCCCGCCCAGACGGTGACGAGCTTCGATTCGTTGAAGGAGAAGATCACCAGAAGCACGATCGGCAGGTAGAGAAAGCCGAAACCGAGCACGATCGAGGCGATGTTGAAGCGTGACCAGTTGCCCATGTCCTACCTCCCCTCGCTGTCGGCTTTGGCCTGGGCGTTCTGGAAGTAGACGATCGGCAACACCAGGATCAGAAGCAGGATCGTCGCCACGGCCGAAGAGACCGGCCAGTCGCGGTTGGCGTTGAACTCGTTCCAGAGCGTCTTGCCGATCATCAGCGTTTCCGAACCGCCAAGCAGGTCGGGGATAACGAATTCGCCGACGGCTGGGATGAAGACCAGCAGGCAGCCGGCGACGACGCCCGCCAGCGACAGCGGGAACGTCACGCGCCAGAAGGCGGTAAACGGCGTGCAGCCGAGGTCGAGCGCGGCCTCCGTCAGGGTGTGATCCATCTTCTCAAGCGACGAATAGATCGGCAGCACCATGAAGGGCAGATAGGAATAGACGATGCCGATATAGATCGCCCAATTGGTGTTGAGGATGATCAGCGGCTGGTCGATGACGTTGATGCTCATCAGGAACTGGTTGAGCAGCCCCTCGGGTTTGAGGATCGCGATCCAGGCGTAGACGCGGATCAGGAAGCTCGTCCAGAAGGGCAGGATCACCAGCATCAGCAACGTCGGGCGAATGGTCTTCGGCGCTTTCGCCATACCGTAGGCAACCGGATAGGCGATCAGCAGCGTCAGCACGGTCGAGACGCCCGCGATGATGACGCTCGACACATAGGCGTTGAAGTAGAGGACGTCTTCCGTCAGCCAGACGTAGTTGTCAAAGGAGAATTCCCGCGCCTTTTCAAGGATGCCGGACAGGCCGCCGAAGAGATCGAAGACCGGCGTATAGGGTGGCATGGCCACCGCCGTCTGCGACAGCGAGATGCGGAAGACGATGAAGAAGGGGATCAGGAAGAAGAACAGCAGCCAGGCATAGGGGATGATGATGACGAGGCGGCTGAAGAGGGCGGATGCGACACGGGTCATGGCCTCAATCCTTCAGAACGACGCCGGCGTCTTCGCCGAAGGAAACCCAGACCTCCTGGTCGTAGCCGAGCGGATCCTCGACCGCGCGCACCGCGTTGAGCGACGAGGCCTTGATCACGCGTCCGTCCTTCAGGCGCACGTGGAAGACGGTCATGTCGCCGAGATAACCGATGTCCCAGATTTCGCCCTGAACGGTGTTGACGGGCGCGTGCGCCGGCGGCTGGCGGCTGACGCGGATCTTTTCCGGGCGGACGGCGACGGCGGACTTGCCGCCGGCAGCCGGCGTCTCGGGCGATGCCATGCGGATCGGGAAACCGTTGGTGCCCTCAAGGCGCACATAGCCGCCCTCGGCGCCGGAAACAGCGCCCTCGAAAATGTTGACGTCGCCGATGAAGTCCGCGACGAAACGGGAGTTCGGCGCCTCGTAGATTTCGGCAGGCGTCGCCACCTGAATGACCTTGCCGTGGCTCATCACCGCGATGCGGTCGGCCATGGTCATTGCCTCTTCCTGGTCGTGGGTGACGACGACGAAGGTGAGACCGAGTTCCTGCTGCAGATCCATCAGTTCGAACTGGGTCTCCTCGCGCAGCTTCTTGTCGAGCGCGCCGAGCGGTTCGTCGAGGAGCAGCACCTTCGGCCGCTTGGCAAGTGAGCGGGCAAGCGCGACACGCTGGCGCTGACCGCCCGAAAGCTGGTGCGGCTTGCGCTGGGAGAACTTTTCGAGCTTCACCAGCTTCAACATCTGGGCGACGCGCTCGGCAATATCCGCCTTCGGCATGCCATCCTGCTTCAGGCCGAAGGCGATGTTCTTCTCCACGTTCATATGCGGGAAGAGCGCGTAGGACTGGAACATCATGTTGACCGGACGCCTGTAGGGCGGAATGCCGGCCAGGCTCTGTCCGTCGAGAATGATCTCGCCCGACGTCGGCTGTTCGAAGCCGGCGAGCATGCGCAGAAGCGTCGACTTTCCGCAGCCGGACGCACCGAGCAGCGCAAAGAACTCGCGCGTGTAGATATCCAGCGAAAGGTCGTCGACGGCGGTGAAATCGCCGAACCGCTTGGTCACGTTCTTGAAGGAAATGAATGGCTTGGAAGCGGGATCCGCCCAAGGGGCAAAGGACCGCCGGATACTGCCGAGAGACTTCATCATCTATCCCCGAATGATACAGCCGATGGGCACTCTCGTTTTCCCCGGTGCCCCCTTAAGAAAATTGCCCGGATTTTGAGGTCCGGGCAATTCGTTTTCCGCTCTTACTGGCCGGTTACGACCTTTGTCCAGAGACGGGTCAATACCCTCTGTTCTTTCGCCTCGAAGGGCGTCACCGTGAACAGTTTCTGCATCACCTCTTCCGTCGGGTAGATGGCGGTATCTTCCATGACGGCCTTGTCGAGGAACTGCTGCGAGGCCTTGTTGCCGTTGGCGTAGAAGACATAGTTCGATGCCTTGGCGACGACCTCGGGCTTCATCATGTAGTTGAGGAAGGCGTGCGCCTCCTCGACGTGCGGTGCATCAGCCGGGATCGCAAGCATGTCGAACCACATCTGCGCGCCCTGGGACGGGATCGCGTAGTCGACGGTCACACCAGCCTTGGCTTCGGCCGCACGGTCGCGGGCCTGGAAGACGTCGCCGGAAAAGCCGATTGCAAGGCAGATGTCGCCGTTGGCGAGCGCGTTGATGTATTCCGAGGAATGGAACTTGCGCACATTGGGGCGGATGCTCGCCAGCAGCTCAGCCGCCTTTTCGAGATCGGCCGCCTCGTGGCTATCCGGGTTGAGGCCGAGATAGGCGAGCGCCGAAGGCATCACGTCGGTCGGGGAATCGAGGATGTGGATGCCGCAATCCTTGAACTTCGCCGCCAGTTCCGGCTTGAAGATGACGTCCCAGTTGGGCTTCTCGTCCGTGCCGAGGATCGCCTTCATCTTGTCGACATTGTAGCCGATGCCGGTGGTGCCCCACATGTAGTCGATGGCATAGTCGTTGCCCGGATCGTACTTGGCCGTACGCTCCATGATCACGTCCCACATATTGGAAAGGTTCGGCAGCTTCGACTTGTCGAGCTTCTGGAACACGCCCGCGGCGATCTGCCGCTGCAGGAAGGTTGCCGTCGGCACCACCACGTCGTAGCCGGAGCCACCTGCAAGCAGCTTCGTCTCCAGGATCTCGTTGGAATCGAAGACGTCGTAGACGACCTTGATGCCGGTCTCCTTGGTGAAATCTTCCAGAATGCTGCTGTCGATATAGTCCGACCAGTTGTAGACGTTGACCACGCGCTCCTGCGCCGAGGCCAGCATGGTCGAGCCGGCCAGAACGGCTGCCGCCAGGGTTGTGACGATGAGCTTGGACATACAACTCCCCTCTTGGTTTTTTCGTATCGGGCCCGGCACGCCGGGACACCGTCCAATCCGCTTCGTTCAGGCCGGAGGTTAGGCATCTTTCTCGATAACCTCAAGCGCTTTCGTGCCGATAAGAAGCGCCGCCCTGTGGGCTCATCAGTTTCACAAGTCGAAGAAAAACGGGCACTTATGGCGCCTTGCTTTCAGCCTGTCGCCTTCGACCCGGCCGCGGCGGCACCGTTAACCATAGCTTTGCCGCCTCTGTACGGACCGCTATTTACGATTGATTAACCATGATCGCCATGCGATTTTCCCGACAGTTGCGGTTCAGGATCTCAGGTGTCGTCATGGGTGAGCAGATCGTCGGCGGGAAAAGCCGCAGGATCGATCCGAAGCAGTTGAAGCGCCTGTCGGTGCTCGAGCCGCAAAAGGCCCTTGCGGCAATCGCATTCGACTGGGCGATGATCGCAGCAGCCATCGCCGTCAGCGAGTATTTCGGCAATGTCTTCGTCTACCTGATTGCCGTGGTGCTGATCGCCGGACGCATGCATGCGCTCGGCTGCATGATCCACGATGCGGCGCACTATCGCATCATCCGCAACCGGAAACTCAGCGACTGGATGAGCGACCTGCTGCTCGCCTGGCCGGTGCTGGCCACGGTCGATGGCTACCGCCAGAACCATCTCGCCCACCATCAGCACGCCAATAGCGACGAGGATCCGGACTGGACAGCGAAGCTCGGCATGCCGCAATTCACCTTTCCGCAAAAGGTTGCGCGCGGCGTCACGCAATTGCTCGGTTACCTCGTCGCGGTCAATTCGCTGCGCGACATGCTGCATATGGCCAAACGCATGGGCAAGAACGACCGTTCAACGCTGCAGTACAAGCTGCTGCGCGTCGGCTTCTACGTCGCCGCCGCCGCGATCTTCACGCTCTTCGGCATCTGGCGGGAAGTGGCGCTCTACTGGGTGGTGCCGTTCCTCACCTTCTTCTGCCTGTTCCTTTATATACGCAGCGTCGCCGAGCATTTCGGCAGCATGGACTATAGCGACGAACTGACGAGCTCACGCACCGTCTATCCGCACGCCTGGGAGAAGCTGTTCTTCGCGCCCCACAACATCAACTACCACCTGGAGCACCATCTGTATCCCGGTGTGCCGTTCTACAATCTACCGGAGCTGCACGCGATCCTGATGCGCAACAAGGCCTATGCGGACACGGCCCATATCACCCGCGGCTATACTACCGGGCTACCGGCGGAATGCTTTGCCGCGAATGCGCCGCTTCTGCCCAACCAGCACCCCGTCAGCTACTGAAAATCGAAAACGCTGAGCCCGGTCGCCATCTCATCAAGTCCGAGCGGCCGGGTAACGGGCGGCTCGGCACGCGCCAGGCAGCCCTGGCGCTCGCAGAGCCGACAGCCGGCACCGATTTCGACCGCCGGCAGCAGCACCGAACCGTAGACGGTCTCGTCGGCAAACGAAGCTTCGCAGCCTAGAAGCAGGGCTGTGCGCCGGACGCGCTCGTGGAACGCCGCCTGCGGACCCTCCAGCGTGCGTGCGATGGTCAAGAATGCAGCGCCGTCGGGCATCTCGACACGATCGACCAGAAGCTGGCCCGGCACTGAGAAGGCGGCATGGATATTGAGCTTGGGACAGCCACCGCCGAACTTTGCCTGAGGGAAGCCCGATGCGCCCGCCCTCCGCAAGCGGTGGCCGGCATTGTCGATCTCCATCAGGAAGAACGGCAGCCCTTGGGCGCCCGGCCGTTGCAGCATGGTCAGCCGGTTGGCCGCCTGTTCGAAGGAGACCTGGAAACGGGCGCGCAGGACATCGATGTCGTACTTCGCCCGTTGTGCGGCGGCTAGGAACGCAGCATAGGGCATCATCAGCGCATGCGCGCCATAGCGCGCCAGCTCGAAGCGAGCGATACGGCGTGCCTCCGCGGTCGAAAGCCGTAACGCCCCAAGCTCGGCCGTAATCGCCTCGTGGCAGGCAATCGACACGGCCTCCATCGCGATCTCGCGCAACTGGTCGTAGGGCGACAGCCGCTCGGAAACGAAGAGACGCATGGAGTGCCTGTCGAAGCGCCGGCGCAGGTTCGGCATGGCATGGACCGGCAGGCTGCGCACGACGAGGCCATGCTCCTTCTTCAGCCAGGCCTTGAGCGCGCCGATGAGATCATCACCCGGCGAGAGCGCCTCGTGGAAGGCTTCCGCCGCCGCCTCGATGCCGGCAAAATAATTCGGCCGCCCCTCGAAGGTCTCGCGTACCTCGTCCATCGGCAACCGTGTGCCCGAAAGCGCCTCCATGTGCCCCTGCCCCGCCAGGAGGTCAGCCAAGTCCTTGAGGCGCGCTGCCTGCTCGCGATAGGCGCGATAGAGCTTGACGACGCCGCCGGCAGCGTTGGGGGCCGCTTCCGCCACCTCGATCAGCTCCTGCTCTCCCGGCAGCTCGGCCGACAGCAGTGGATCGGCGAAAACCTCGCGCAATTGCGTGAGGCTGCCGCCGGTTTCGCCCTGCAACTCGTCGAGGTCGACCTTGTAGACCGAGGCAAGCTTCAAAAGCAGCTGCACCGTCAGCGGCCGCTGGTTGCGCTCGATCAGATTGAGATAGGACGGCGAGATACCGAGGGCCTCGGCCATGGCCGTCTGCGTCAGCGACAGGCCGTTGCGAATGCGCCTGACCCGCGGGCCGGCAAAGATCTTGTTCTCGGCCATTTGTAACTACCTTTACAATCCGCTCAACGAAGGGCGCTTTACATTTTTTACAAATTTACTTCGCCGCCCTGTCAAAGGCAAGACAAGATAACCCTTTTGATCTCTGCAAACCACCGTTTCCAATAGCCGAATACCGCAGCGCAATGTAAAAACTGTCACATGAACTCGAAACACAAGTCGCCATACGACAAAAGTCGAATGGGTGTTTGATTTTGACAGGAGGAAGTAATGACTGATTTTTACAAGCTCGTTCCCAGCGCACCGCAAGGCCGCTTCGATGGCGTCGATCGCCCCTATACCGCAGAGACCGTGAAGCGGCTGCGCGGGTCGGTCGAGATCCGCTATTCGCTGGCCGAAATGGGCGCGAACCGCTTGTGGAAACTCATTCACGAAGACGACTTCGTCAACGCGCTCGGCGCACTTTCGGGCAACCAGGCCATGCAGATGGTGCGCGCCGGCCTGAAGGCGATCTACCTCTCCGGCTGGCAGGTCGCAGCCGATGTCAACACCGCTTCGGCAATGTATCCGGACCAGTCGCTCTATCCGGCCAATGCCGCGCCTGAGCTTGCCAAGCGCATCAATCGCACGCTGCAGCGCGCCGACCAGATCGAGACCTCAGAAGGCAAGGGCCTTTCGGTTGACACCTGGTTCGCACCGATCGTCGCTGACGCCGAAGCCGGTTTCGGCGGTCCGCTCAACGCCTTCGAGATCATGAAGGCCTTCATCGAGGCGGGCGCTGCCGGCGTCCACTACGAGGACCAGCTTGCTTCGGAAAAGAAGTGCGGCCATCTCGGCGGCAAGGTGCTGATCCCGACGGCAGCCCATATCCGCAACCTGAACGCGGCACGGCTTGCCGCCGACGTCATGGGCACGCCGACGCTGGTCATCGCCCGCACCGATGCGGAAGCGGCAAAGTTGCTCACCTCCGACATCGACGAGCGCGATCGCCCCTTCGTCGACTACGATGCCGGCCGCACGGTCGAAGGCTTCTACCAGGTGAAGAACGGGCTTGAGCCCTGCATTGCCCGCGCCATCGCCTATGCGCCGCATTGCGACCTGATCTGGTGTGAGACCTCCAAGCCGGACCTGGAACAGGCCCGCAAGTTCGCAGAGGGCGTACAAAAGGCGCATCCGGGCAAGCTGCTCGCCTACAATTGCTCGCCGTCGTTCAACTGGAAAAAGAACCTCGACGACGCGACGATCGCCAAGTTCCAGCGAGAGCTGGGCGCGATGGGCTACAAGTTCCAGTTCATCACGCTTGCCGGCTTCCACCAGTTGAACTTCGGCATGTTCGAACTGGCGCGCGGATACAAGGCGCGGCAGATGGCCGCCTATTCGGAGCTGCAGGAGGCGGAATTCGCCGCCGAGGTCAACGGCTACACCGCGACCAAGCATCAACGCGAAGTCGGCACCGGCTACTTCGACGCCGTTTCGATGGCGATCACCGGAGGCCAGTCCTCGACGACCGCCATGAAGGAATCGACCGAGCACGACCAGTTCCGCCCGGCCGCAGAGTGAAAGCCCGGCGGGAGCGTGGCAATCCCTGCCCGCTGCGCTCCTGCCGACCCCTCGTAAGTGAAATGGATGCGGGCGGAAAACCGCAAGCACCTCCAGCCTCGAACCTCAAGGAGAAGTCCAATGACAGTCCAGACACGCGTCAAGGAACGGGCCGAGGAACAGTCTTCGGCGATGACCCCGGACCAGCAGGCGGCAATCCGCATGGTCGCCAACGACCTGCACCGCCTCAACCAGTCCGTCATGAAGGCCGTCGATGCCGGCGTTTCGGTCGAGCTCGTGCGCTCCGCCCGCCACCACGGCGGCGAAGGCAACTGGGGCGACCTGCTGATCCCGGTTATCGTCACCCAGGGCCGGCCATGATGCTCGCCACAACGCTGTTCGCGGCGATCCTGCTGTCGCCGCTAGCGCTCCGCCACACAGCTGTGGCCGCGAGCGTGAGAGCAACCAAAAGTTGATTTCACCGAAACCGGTTGAAAGTGGGAGAAATTGGAATAGCCGGCTCTTTGCCGGCTATTCTGCGTTGTCAGGATGGCAGCGCACGCAACGAATGCTTGTCTCCGCTATTTCAGGTTGATCGAACCCGTGATGCCTGACTATATTAGTCATACCTGTCTTAGACAAAGGCACGCATGTATCGTTCGACGAAACCTGCAGATACCGCCGAACTGACGGAGCTGATCTACGGCGCCGCCTTTGGCGATTGCGGCTGGCAGGATTTTCTCGACCGGCTGACGACGACCATGCCCGATGGATGCTCTGCGCTCCACTATCATGACCTCACAGCGCCAGCGTCGTGCGTGCCCTATGTCTCCGGCTTTACCTCTGATGCCATCGACCAGTTCAACAATCACTTCGCGGCGATCAATCCCTGGATACCGAAATCGGTTCTCGTGCCGGTGGGCCGCGGTCTCTCCGGCGAGCATATCGTCTCGCGCTCGGAGCTGATGAAATCGGAATTCTACAATGACTGGCTGAAGCGCCAGACCGGCAGCGAGACCACCGTCGGCGTGACCATCGTGCGCAGCCCGACGCGGACCCTGCTCGTGTCGACCTGCACCTCGTCGACGAACGCGGAACTCAACCAGCAGGCGGCCGATCAATACACGCTTCTCGCGCCTCACCTGAAGCGCGCCTTCGACTTCCTGCGGCGGCGCGACCTGATGATGGCCGAGCAGCATGAGGGCCGGACCCTGCTCGATACGATCGGCGTCGGCGTGATTTATGTGGGCGGCAATCTGCGCATCCGCTCGATGAACCACAACGCCGAGCGAATGGCGGCGAACGGCTCACCGTTCCGGGTCGCGGTCAACGGCCGCCTGTTCATGGACGAACCGGAAACCAATGCGGCGCTCGAGCTTCTGGCCTCGCCGGTCGGCGCACCGGCACAGCCGCAACTGCGTGTCGTCAGGACTGCGGAGCACGGCGCCTTCCGCATTACCTTGGTGCGGCGAAGCGCCAGCATCTTTACCGAACTTCTCGACGGACCGACTGTGGCGGTTCTGGTCGAGCCTGCGACGTCGCTGCTCGGCGATCTCAGGCACGACCATCTGAAGGACAATTATGGTCTGACCCCCGCCGAAATCCGCATCGCCTGCGGTATCGCCGCCGGCCTGACGCTGAAGGAAATGTCGCAGGCCAACGGCGTCAGCTATGAGACGATCCGGACGCAGCTCAAAAGCATCTACGCCAAGACCCGGGTCAACTCGCAGGCGGCACTCGTCAAGCTGCTGATGCGCTGACCCATATACAAAAAAGACCACGGCGGCAGCGTTCCCAGCAGCAGGGTTCAGTCCTTGCTCCGCCTCAGCTGCGGCGCGGTCGCTTTCCGGCAAAGATGTCCACGTGACTGCGCAACAGCCTGGTCATGCGGTCGACAACCGTTCGTATTTCCTTGCGGTGCCGATCCTCATTGTTCATGACGATCCATTGCCGGTGCCGGAGCGCCGGGATCTCCTCGCCGGCGCGCTCCAGCATCGGATCGAGATCGCCGACGAAACAGGGAAGCACCGCACAGCCGGCGCCGGCGCGGGCGAGATCGAGCAGCGAGCGCGGCTCGCGTGACCGTGGCGACGATCCGCCCCTCCCAGCCCCCCTTCATCTGCTCGTGCGGCCAGCGCAGATAGGCGGAGATCGCCTCCTCCTCGCCGACGGCCGCCCATCGCGCGCTCGCGCCCGACGGCGCGTTCTTTTGACGATAGGCGGCATAGGCGACGTCGCCGACCGGACTTGCCGCCAGATAGGCCTCCTCGGGCTCGAAGGCGCGGATGCCGATATCGGTCTCGCGATAGGCGAGGCTGGCGCGTGTTTCGCCGACCGTGATCGCGAGGCTGAAGCCGTCCCTTTCGGTGCAGAGCGCCGGAAAGTTCTCCGCCAGCAGCCAGGCGATCCAGGTACCGACGGTGATGCGGACCGTTACGCCCTCGCCTTCCTGCCGCCAGCTCTCGACCCGGCGCGCCGCCGATTCCATTTCCTGAAGCTGCTCGAACAGCAGTTCACCATCGCCGGTAAGCTGGTAGCCGGTCTGGCTGCGCAGAAACAGCGCGCGGCCCGTGCGCTCCTCGAGTTCCAGCATCCGCCGGCCAACGGTCGCCGGGCTGGAGCCTAGCGCCTGCGCCGCTCCGGTGAGCCCACCAGCGCGCGCCACGCTCATGAAACAGCGATAGATATCCCAATCCATGTCTTTCATCGGTGAAAAACATAGAGCGATATCCGATGTATGTAAAACTAGTTTTGCTGCATAAAAGAAGTGATGCCCATCAACTAAGGAGCATCACGATGGAAATGATGGCAATGGTCTACATCGCCGACATGGCCCTGAAAACGCGCCGCTGGGACGAAGATTTCGATCCGAAACCGCCCGGCCTTCTACGTCGGACCTTCACAACACTCGCGGCCGCGGTCACCAAGCGACGCAAGAGCGGCCTCTACGCCGATAAAAAAAGCACCGCGAAGCCCTGCGGCCACGCGGTGCAATGTTAGCCCCTGCCCTTGTTATGTCGCACGGCACCGGTTGCCGTGCTTTCGGCTGGCGGCGTTGCCTGCCGCCAGCGAAACCGTCTACCGCACGCCTCAGGCCGCCCGGTAGTTGTCGTAGTCTTCCGCCGCCGGCTCCAGCCGGAACTGCTCGACCAGCATCATCAGCGTGTCGGCCTGGTTTGAGAGCGCGCGGCTCGTCGCCGTCGCCTCTTCCACCATCGAGGCGTTCTGCTGCGTCATCTGGTCCATCTGGTTGACTGAGCCGTTGACCTCGTTGAGCGCCACGGCCTGGTCGCGGCTGGCAGTTGCGATCATCTCGACGTGCTGGCTGACCGTGACGATCTGGGCGCTGATCGAGGCCAGCACTTCGCCGGTTTCCTTGACCAGGTGCGAGCCGGCATTGACCTCGTTGGTCGACTTGTTGATCAAGCCCTTGATCTCGCGCGCAGCTTCTGCCGAGCGCTGGGCCAGTTCACGCACTTCCTGGGCGACGACGGCAAAGCCCTTTCCGGCTTCACCCGCCCGTGCCGCCTCGATGCCGGCGTTCAGCGCCAGGAGGTTGGTCTGGAAGGCGATGTCGTCGATCACTTCGATGATTTGCTCGATCTGGCGCGAGGCCTCCTCGATGCGTCCCATGGCGGCGATCGCGTTGGTGACGACGGTCGCCGAGCTATCGGCGCTGCGTTTCGTCTGGATCACCGCATGGTTGGCTTCGCCGGCACGCTCGGCCGAGGAACGGACGGTGACGGTGATCTGGTCGACGGCGGCCGCCGTCTCTTCGAGGGAGGCGGCCTGGGCCTCCGTGCGCTTCGACAGCGAATCTGCCGCATGGTGCATGCTGGAGCCGCTCTCCTGGATCGCCTGCGCATTGGCGCGGATCTGGGCGAGCGTGTCCTGCAGGCGGATCAGCGAACCGTTGAAGTCCTGGCGAAGCTGTTCGAGGCGACCATGGAACGGCACGTCGATCTGGCGCGACAGGTCGCCCTGGGCCAGGCGGCCGAGGCCAGCGGCAAGCTCGCTGACGGCGAGATCGATCTGGCGATCGAGCTCGCGCTTTTCCTGGTCGTTACGGCTACGCTCGATTTCGGCGCGGCTGCGCTGCTCCTCGCTTTCCGCTTCGATGCGGACCTTGGAGAGCGCGTTCTCCTTGAACACGCCGAGCGCACGGGCCATGTCGCCGATTTCGTCGCGACGACCGTCGCCATCGATCGTCGTGTCGAGGCGGCCATCGGCGAGACGACGCATCGCCGCGGTGATCTGACCGATCGGCTTCTTCAGCGTCAGCGTCAGCGCGATGCCGGCCAGAAGCGCGATGACGACGCCTGCAACGGTGGCGGCAACCGAGATCTGGTTCGCCTCGTTGCGCTCGGTCCCGGCGGCAACCTTCTGCTGTTCGGCAAATTCGGTGAGATCGGTCCAGATCTGGTTGATCGATTGTCCGGCGGCGTCGAAGTCTGCGGTGCGCTTGACCGTGATTTCGACGAGCGCTGCGGCATCTTTCTTCATCGCGGTCAGGATCGGCATCAGCGTGTCGGCGATCTTGTCGAAGGAGGCGCCGTCGCTTGCGACACCGCGAAGCGTCGCCATGTTCTGCTGAACGGCGAGCGACTTGTCGAGCAGCTTCTGGCGATTGCCCTCGTTCGTCTGCCCCATGAAGGTGGCGGCGGAAATCTGGATATCGGTGATCGACGACGACAGCCTGCGGGTAGCGGTCAGAACCGATTCCGTCGTGACGATCTGTTCGTCGAGTTCGGCGAAAATCCGCGTGGCGTCGCGCATCTTGCCGACGGAAGCCGCTTCCAGGCGGAAGCTCGCAGTGCGGAAGCGGTCGACATATTTGGAAATGCCGGCAAGTGTTTCCGGTCCGGCGGGCGCCTTGAGGATCGAGCCGATCTCGCTCGAAGCCGAGGTGATGGTCTCGGTGAGCGACTTTTCGTCCTTCGGCAGCAGGCGGAAGATGTCACGCTCGGTGCGGCCGATCATCGGGAAGCGTTCCTTGACCGCCTTCAGCTTCTCCTCGACGGTGATCGCCTTGCTCACTTCGGTGCCGAACTCGTTGAAGAAGCGGCTTGCGCGCATCAGCTTTTCGGCTTCGCGCAGCATGGTCTTGGCGGCGTTCTCGCTCTTGCGAACGGCGTATTGCAGGCGGTTCGACTCTTCATTGATCTTGGCGCGCTCGATCAGCAAGGCGTCGAGGTTCGAGCTCATTGCCGTGCGCAAGTCCTGCTCGCCAACGTGCAGCGTCCAAAGGCCGCCAATGCGGGCCTCGATGTCGCTGGTCGCCGCGATCGCCGCCTTCAATTCGTCCTGGCCGTTCTGGCCGGCAACCTGTGCAGCGGTATCGGCGAGCACGTCCTTCTGCGCCGAGATCGTCGACTGCACGGCATCACGTGTTTCTTCGGTTGTCGAATGCAGGAAGGCGTTCATGCCCGCATAGACATCCTTGAAGCCGCTCAAGGTCTGCAACACGCTGTTGGAAATCTCCATGCGTCCCTGAAGCAGGCCGGATGCATAGAGGCCGGTGATACCGACGGCACAGATGCTGACGACGAAGGGCAGGATGAAAAACAGCACCTTCGTCTGGATCTTGAAGCGGGCAAGAATTCTATCGATGAACATGGAAAACACCTTGGCTCGCAGCTCGCATTCGCCTCCCCCGACGGCTCACTACGTCTTCGCACTCAACGACAAGGCGTGAATGTGCGAACGATCGAGAGCCACCCGATGCGCAAACAGGCTGATGTTTTTCGAAAAATCATGCGGCGCACACCGCCAGTCCGTCGGCAATCATTGCGGATCCACGGCGCCACTCCTCGGCAACGTGAACCTGACGAAACTCACATCGTCACACTATCTGTTTTGAACGATTAAAATTTGTATAAGCGCGTTCCGCCCGCGACAGAAAATCCGTAGGCGTGCGCGGACGCGTCAAATGCGCCCGAGAGACGGCCGCTCAGGGCCGATCCCCTGAACTCAGAACCAAAGAGCCGGGAGGGCTGCGAGGGCAGCAACGGCAAAGAATGCAATCAAGGCGAGGCGCGTGAGCACGGCCTTCTGCTGACGGCTTTCATCGGTGCGGGCGATCGCGATGGCGCGGGGACGGCGGCGGATTTGGTTCATGGCATCCTGTCCTTGTCACATTGACCGGCAACGTTCGGTCCGGATGACCCCGCATTGCCTGTCACAGTTATATTGCAGCCATGCCGTGGCGGAAGAAAGTCAAAAAATTAGAAACAGTGTTATTTCCGTTTACGCGACAATCCGATCCACCAACTGCCGGCTGTGCCGACAAGGATAAAGGTTCGGCGAGATACATTAACAATCACTGAAGCTCGATCCGCCAAAAGCGGGGAGATCAGGCGTCCTGGCCGGCCGCAAAGCCCGATGCCCAGGCCCATTGGAAATTGTAGCCGCCGAGCCATCCGGTCACATCGACGCACTCACCGATAAAACAGAGCCCCGGCACCGCCTTGGCCTGCATTGTCTTGGAGTCGAGCCCGTTGGTATCGACGCCGCCAAGCGTAACTTCGGCCGTCCGGTAGCCTTCCGAACCGGCTGGCTTGATGGTCCAGGCCTGGATCGAGGTAGCAAGCTGATTGATGGCCTTATCCGAGAGGTCGGCAAGCTGGCGCCCGGTCAGCTTTGCGCCGTCGGCGAAAAACTGTGCCAGCCGCCGCGGCAGGATATCGCCGAGCGCCGTCTGCACCGCCTGTTTGCCGTGGGTGCGGCGGATTTCTTTCAGGATCGCGGCAATGTCGATGTCGGGCATCAGCCTGAGCACGATCTCCTGCCCTTCGCGCCAATAGGAGGATATCTGCAGGATCGCAGGGCCGCTTAGGCCGCGATGGGTGATCAGCACCGCCTCGCGGAATGCCGTCTTGCCGGACCGCGCTTCCGCATCTGCGGCAACGCCGGCCAGTTCCCCGATCGCTTCGAGCTGCGCCGGGTCGAGCGTCAGCGGCACGAGACCGGGCCGCGTTTCTATGAGCCCGAGACCGAACTGCTCGGCGATCCGGTAGGCAAGCCCGGTCGCCCCCATCTTCGGGATCGACTTGCCGCCGCTGGCAACGACCAGCGACTGCGCCTCGATCGGCCCCTCGCCCGTCATCACGCGAAAACCGGCACCATGGCGCTCGACACTCTCGATCGTCGTTTCGAGGCGAAGATCGGCATGCACGTCACGCATTTCGGAAAGCAGCATCTTGATGATGTCTTTCGCCGAATGGTCGCAGAAGAGTTGGCCGAGGGTCTTTTCGTGCCAGGCTATGCCATGCTTTTCGACAAGAGCCAGGAAATCGCGCGGGGTGTAGCGCGCCAGCGCCGACTTTGAGAAATGCGGGTTGGCCGACAGGAAGTTCTTTGGGCCCGCATGGATGTTCGTGAAATTGCAGCGGCCGCCGCCGGAGATGCGGATCTTTTCGCCCGGCGCCTTGGCATGGTCGAGCACGGCCACTCGGCGGCCGCGCTTGCCCGCCTCGATGGCGCACATCATGCCGGCGGCACCGGCGCCAATGATGATCACATCTGTCTTTTCAGCCACGAAACACTCCGCTCGTTTGTCCTTCCATTCCGGGGGCAAAGCACAAAGTCAATGATCAAGCCCATCTAGCCAATTGCCAATCTGTGGTTATGATGCGCTATCCGAAGCCAAAACCGGTGATTTATGCCCTCCAAGAGAAGTGCTGCCCAACAAACAACGAAAATCAGCAAAACTTCGAAAATACCTCCCGCACTCCACTCCCTCCGAGGTGTAAAGACCTGGAAGGAAGCCACGGACTGGCTCAAGATCCGCGGCATCGAAGACGTCGAATGCATCACGCCCGATCTTGCCGGCGTTCCGCGCGGCAAGATGATGCCGACCTCGAAGTTCACCTCCAATACCTCGCTGGCGCTGCCGTCCGCCGTCTATCGCCACACGATCTCGGGCGAATATCCAGACGAAACCGGCCAGTTCCGCTACGATTCCCGCGACAGCGACATCAAGCTCGTGCCCGATCTCTCGACCCTTTCGGTCGTACCCTGGGAGACCGACCCGACGGCGCAGGTGATCTGCGACATCGTCGGCTCGCAGGGCGAACAGATCAGCTACACGCCGCGCAACGTGCTGAAGCGCGTGGTCGATCTCTACAAGCAGAAAGGCTGGAAGCCGGTCGTAGCACCCGAGATCGAATTCTACCTCGTCGCCACCAATGACGATCCGGATTATCCCCTGCATCCACCGAAAGGCCGCTCCGGTCGCTCGATTCTCGGCGGCCAGGGCTATTCGATCGCCGGCATCAACGAATTCGACGAACTGATCGACGACATCTACCACTTCTCGGAGAAGCAGGGTCTCGAGATCGATACGCTGATCCACGAAGAAGGGCCGGCGCAGCTGGAGATCAACCTGCGCCATGGCGATCCGATCGAGCTGGCCGACCAGGTCTTCCTGTTCAAGCGCACCATCCGCGAGGCGGCGCTGAAACACGGCATCTACGCCACCTTCATGGCGAAGCCCATGCAGGGCCAGCCGGGCTCGGCGATGCACATTCACCAGTCGGTGGTCGAGATCAACACCGGCCGCAACCTGTTCTCCAACCCGGACGGTTCCGCATCGAAGGAATTCTTCCACTTCATTGGCGGCATGCAGCACTATGTGCCGCGCACGCTTGTGATGATGGCGCCCTATGTGAATTCCTTCCGCCGACTGACGCCTGACATGTCGGCGCCGGTCAACACCGCCTGGGGTTACGACAACCGCACCACCGCCTTCCGCATCCCGGTGTCGGAGCCGGTCGCCCGGCGTATCGAGAACCGGCTGCCGAGTTCAGATGCCAATCCCTATCTGGCGCTCGCGGCCTCGCTTGCCTGCGGTTATCTCGGCATCATCGAACAGCGCGAACCGACGGCGCCGACCGAGGACACGGCCAACGAGGGCGAGATCGACCTGCCCCGCGGCCTGCTCGAAGCCGTGGCCCTACTGGAATCGGCACCGTCGCTGGCCGAGGTGCTGAGCCCGGAGTTCATCGCCATCTATGCCGGCGTCAAACGCGGCGAGTTCGAGACCTTCATGCAGGTCATCAGTCCCTGGGAGCGCGAATTCCTGCTTCTCAACGTCTGACCTCAGAGGTTCTCCATGTCCTGGCAAAGCCCGATCTCGCCCGGTTATTCCTGGTATGAGGCGACGGTTCCGGACCGACCGGAGTATCCGGCCATGCCGGGATCGCGGAAAGCCAATGTCGCGATCGTGGGCGGCGGCTATACGGGATTGCAGGCGGCTTACAACCTTGCCAAGCAAGGCGTCGACGTCACCCTGATCGACGCCTGCCGCTTCGGCGACGGCGCCTCTGGCCGCAATGGCGGCCAGTTTGGCACAGGTCAGCGCGCCTGGGCGGATGAGACGGAGGAAAGCCTCGGCCATGAGCGGGCGCAGGCACTGTTCGACATGGCCGAGAACGCCAAGCGTTACGTGCTCGACTTCGCGAACGGGAACGGGATCGACATCGAATTCGTGCCAGGCCAGCTCTCGGTCGGGCACAAGCAAAGCCTCGAAAAAGACTATCGCGACCATGCCGAAGCGATGGCGGCGCGCTTCGGCTATCCGCATCTGACTTTCATGGAGCGCGAGGAAACAGCAAGCCGGCTCGGATCGAACCACTACCACTTCGGCATTCGCGATGCCGGCACCGGCCATATCCACCCCATGAAGCTGCTGGTCGGCCTTGCGAAACAGGCAGCGCTTGCCGGCGCCAACCTTTTCGAGCAGACCAAGGCCCTGAAAATCGACCGCCAGGGTGGCGCGATCGTCATTGCCACCGACCGCGGCACCATCACCGCCGACCGCGTTCTCGTCGCCTGCAATGCCTATATCGGCAACCTGGAGCCGGTGAGCGCCAGCCACGTCATGCCGATCCGTTCCTTCATCGGCGCGACGACGGTGCTTTCGGACCACCCTGATGTCATTCCCGGCGGCGAATCGGTCGACGATTCGCGCTTCGTCGTGCGCTACTTCCGCAAGTCGCGGGATGGTCGGCTGCTGTTCGGCGGCCGCGAAGCCTATACGGCCGACAATCCGCGCGACATCTCCACCCATATCCGCCGGCAGATCAGCGAGATCTACCCGCAGCTCGCCAATGTCGAGATCACCCACGCCTGGGGCGGCTCCGTCGGTATCACCATGCCGCGCACCCCCTTTTGTCGCGAGGTCATGCCGGGCGTCACCTCGATCGGCGGCTATTCCGGCCACGGTGTGATGCTCTCCAACTATTGCGGCAAGCTCTATGCGGACCTGGCGCTCGGCAAGGACACCGAGCTCGACCTCTTGAAGGCTCTGAAAATCCCGGCTTTTCCGGGCGGAACCCGGTTCCGCTCCGCCCTTCTCTTCTTCGCGCTTAGCTGGTACGCATTACGCGACAGGTTTTGAAAAACGCTTGCGGCGGCATTTTATTGCGCCGCACTCTAGCGCCTTTAAATCGATTAGATTATATGTGCCCCTGACCTGAACAGATCGAGATATCCCATGAGCAGCCAGATCATCCCCGTCGAACCATTTGACTATGTGGTGTTCGGGGGCACCGGCGATCTTGCGGAGCGCAAGCTGTTGCCGGCGCTCTATCACCGCCAGTTGGAAGGCCAGATCACCGAGCCGACGCGCATCATCGGCGCCTCGCGCGCGGCACTCAGCCATGAGGACTATCGCAAGTTTGCCGTCGATGCTCTGAAGGAACATCTGAAGGCGGAAGAGTACAAGGAAGAGGAAGTCGCGAAGTTCGCTGCACGCCTGTTCTACGTCTCCGTCGACGCCAAGTCCGACCAGGGTTGGGACTCGCTGAAGAAGATCCTCGAAGAGGGCAAGGAGCGCATCCGCGCCTTCTATCTCGCCGTCGGCCCTGCGATCTTCGGCGACATCTCCGAGCGCATCCGCGATCACAAGCTGATTACCAAGAACACCCGCATCGTCGTCGAAAAGCCGATCGGCCGCGACCTCGCCTCTGCGACCGAACTCAACGACACGATCGGCAAGGTTTTCCGCGAAGAGCAGATCTTCCGCATCGACCACTATCTCGGCAAGGAGACGGTGCAGAACCTGATGGCGCTGCGCTTTGCCAACGCGCTCTACGAGCCGCTGTGGAACTCCGCCCATATCGACCACGTGCAGATCACCGTGTCGGAAGCCGTCGGCCTTGAAAATCGCGCCGGCTACTACGACAAGGCCGGCGCGCTGCGCGACATGGTGCAGAACCACATCCTGCAGCTCGTCTGCTTCGTCGCCATGGAAGCGCCGACCTCGATGGACGCCGAAGCGGTGCGCGACGAGAAGCTCAAGGTTCTGCGCGCGCTGAAGCCGATCACCTCGTCGAATGTCGAGCAGGTGACGGTGCGCGGCCAGTACCGCGCCGGCGCTTCGGCCGGCGGCCCGGTCAAGGGCTACCTCGAAGAACTCGAAGGCGGCGTTTCGAACACCGAGACCTTTGTGGCGATCAAGGCGGAAGTCAGCAACTGGCGCTGGGCCGGCGTGCCTTTCTACATCCGCACCGGCAAGCGCCTTGCCGGTCGCATGTCGGAAATCGTCATCACCTTCAAGCAGATCCCGCATTCGATCTTCGACAACAATGCCGGCCGCATCTCGGCCAATCAACTGGTCATCCGCCTGCAGCCGAACGAAGGCGTGAAGCAGTCGCTGATGATCAAGGATCCGGGCCCGGGCGGCATGCGCCTGCGCAGCGTCTCGCTGGACATGAGCTTTGCCGAAGCCTTCGCCGTGCGCAATGCGGACGCCTATGAGCGGCTGCTCTTCGACGTCATCCGCAACAACCAGACGCTGTTCGTTCGCCGCGACGAGGTCGAGGCCGCATGGAAGTGGGTCGATCCGATCCTGAAGGCCTGGGAAGAAACCGGGCAGCAGGTTCAGGGCTACACCGCCGGCACCTGGGGTCCGAGCCAGTCGATCGCGCTGATCGAGCGTGACGGCCGGACCTGGAACGACGCGATATAGGTGCGCCGATGACGTCTAAGCTTCATACATTCGAAAACGGCGCAGCACTGGCGCAGGGCCTTGCCGATGCGGTCAGCAGCGCTCTTTCTGCCGGTGTCGCCGCACGCGGCTCCGCAAGCATCGCCGTCTCCGGCGGCTCCACGCCCAAGGCATTCTTCCAGGCGCTTTCGAAGAAGGACATCGCCTGGGACAAGGTGACGGTGACGCTGGTCGACGAACGCTTCGTGCCGCCGGAAAGCGACCGCTCCAACCATGGCCTCGTGGCGGCCAACCTGCTTCAGGACAAGGCCGCTGCAGCAACTTTCCTGCCGCTCTACCAGGCAGCCCCGACAGCGGAGGCCGCGGCTGATCTCGCAAGCCGGGAAACGGCGAAGATCGGTGCACCGTTCGATGTGGCGATCCTCGGCATGGGAACGGACGGGCACACTGCATCGTTCTTCCCGGGTGGATCGCAGCTCGCGCGCGCCATCGATCCGGCAACGCCGCGCGGCGTGATCACGATGGAAGCCGAGGGTGCCGGCGAAACCCGGCTGACCTTTACTTTTGCCAGCCTCCAGGATGCGCGGCTTCTGGTGCTGCACATCGAAGGCGAAGGCAAGAAGACGGTTCTCGCCAAGGCCGAAGAAGCCGGCGACGAGAAGGACATGCCGATCCGCGCGATGCTGCGCCGCGCCGCGTCGCCGGTGCAGATTTACTGGGCGCCGTAGATCGGAATGATGTTGGGCCGAACCGGCCCGATAGGAACTTTGGAGACACGTTCAGCCGGTGGCGCGCTCCCGTCGGAATGGATAGGTGTTTCTGAGAAACGCCGGGACGCGGCTTGCACTCTCCCAAGCTCGCCGCGCTCCGGACGATGACTGGATGAAGATGAGGAGTCTGAAGACTCCGGAACAGGATTTGTCATGTCCGCCGATTCCCGCATTGCCTCGATCACGGCTCGCATCGTCGAGCGCTCGAAACCCCACCGCGAGCCCTATCTCGATCGCGTCCGCCGGGCGGCATCGAGCGGTCCGCATCGCAGCGTGCTCGGCTGCGGCAACCTCGCGCATGGATTTGCGGTCTGTTCCCCCGCCGAGAAGGTGGCGCTTGCGGGCGACCGCGTGGCCAATCTCGGCATCATCACCTCCTACAATGACATGCTTTCGGCGCATCAGCCGTTCGAGACCTATCCGGCGCTGATCCGCCAGGCGGCAAGCGAGGCAGGTGGCGTCGCCCAGGTCGCCGGTGGCGTGCCGGCCATGTGCGACGGCGTCACGCAGGGGCAGCCGGGCATGGAGCTCTCGCTGTTTTCCCGCGACCTGATCGCCATGGCCGCCGGCGTCGGCCTGTCGCACAACATGTTCGATTCCACCGTCTATCTCGGCGTCTGCGACAAGATCGTGCCGGGCCTCGTGATCGCAGCGCTCACCTTCGGCCACCTGCCGGCGATCTTCGTTCCCGCCGGACCAATGACCTCGGGCCTGCCGAACGACGAGAAGGCGCGGGTCCGCCAGTTGTTCGCCGAAGGCAAGGTCGGCCGCGACGAACTGCTCGAGGCGGAATCGAAGTCCTACCACGGGCCGGGAACCTGCACCTTCTACGGCACCGCCAACTCCAACCAGATGCTGATGGAGATCATGGGCTTCCACCTGCCCGGCGCCTCCTTCATCAATCCGGGCACGCCGCTGCGCGACGCGCTGACCAAGGAAGCCGCCAAGCGGGCGCTGGCGATCACCGCCATGGGCAACGAGTTCACCCCGGCGGGCGAAATGATCGACGAGCGCTCGATCGTCAACGGCGTCGTCGGCCTGCATGCGACCGGCGGGTCGACCAACCACACGATGCACCTCGTCGCCATGGCGCGGGCTGCCGGCATCTTGCTCACCTGGCAGGACATTTCAGAGCTCTCGGACATCGTTCCGCTGCTGGCCCGCGTCTATCCGAACGGGCTCGCCGACGTGAACCACTTCCACGCCGCCGGCGGCATGGGCTTCCTGATCAGCCAGCTGCTTCGCGCCGGCCTGCTGCACGACGACGTGCGCACCGTCGTCGGCCAGGGACTCGACGCCTACAAGATCGACGTCCGGCTTGGCGCCGACGGCAATGTCGAACGCGTGCCGACGCCGAAGGAAAGCGCTGACCCGAAGGTGCTTGCGACCATCGATCAGCCGTTCCAACATTCGGGCGGCCTGAAAATGCTGACCGGCAATCTCGGCAAGGCCGTCATCAAGATCTCTGCCGTCAAGCCGGACCGTCACATCATCGAGGCGCCTGCCAAGATCTTCCACGACCAGGCCGAGCTCAATGCCGCCTTCAAGGCCGGCAAGCTCGAGGGCGACTTCGTCGCCGTCGTGCGCTTCCAGGGTCCGAAGGCGAACGGCATGCCGGAACTGCACAAGCTGACGACCGTGCTCGGCATTCTGCAGGACCGCGGCCAGCGCGTCGCCATCCTGACGGACGGCCGCATGTCCGGCGCCTCCGGCAAGGTGCCGGCAGCAATCCACGTGACGCCGGAGGCCAAGGACGGCGGCCCGATCGCTCGCATCCAGGAAGGCGATATCGTCCGCATCGACGCTGTTGCCGGAACGATCGAGGTGCTGGTCGAGGACATCGCACTCAAGACACGTGTGCCCGCGCATGCGGATCTTTCGGACAACGACTTCGGCATGGGCCGCGAGCTATTCGCGCCCTTCCGCGCGATCGCGGGTGCGGCTGATCAGGGCGCCAGCGTTCTCTTCCACTGAGATAGAAAAGCGCCGCTCCCATTGGGGCGGCGCTTGGTCTTCAAACGATCGTGAAAAGCTCAGGGCAGTGGCCCGGGGAACATGTCGTTGCGCCCGTCATAGCGCTCGATTTCCAGCGTGAAGACATCGACCCCCTCGATGCAGCGCGCATTGATCGAGATCTTGTTATCCGGATAGCCGCTGCGCATGATCGGAGTCGAACAGGTCGGGCAGAAATGGTGCCCCTCGTTGAGGCCGCGCCAGATGTAGCTCGACAGGCGGCGCTTTTCGGTCAAGAGCTTTACCTTTGCGGCATCCACCTTCCAATGCAGGAAGCCGGAGCGCCGGCAGGTGGAGCAGTTGCAGTCGACGAGCCCACCAAGCTCTTCGTCGACTTCGACGGCGATATCGCCGCAATGGCACGAAAGCCGATAGGGTCGCTGCATGGTTCAGGTCCGAATCCGTTGATTGAGACCACAACCATCCATTGAGCGCGGTGGAGCCGTCAAGCCCAGCATGGCACTCAGCGGTAGATGTCGAGCGTCCGGTTGCGGTGGTTCGGATGGCTGCTGTAGACGAAGATACGATTGAGGTCGCGGTCCGTCAGCATGCGCAGGAAGCGCGCCTCGATGACGTTGTTGGCATGCACCCGCGTCAACAGGCAGCCGACCATCTGGATGCGTGCGCTCGGGATATCCAGGTAGAAATTCTGTGGCAGCTGGTACTGCGTGAGGATGCTGATCAGCGCGCCGCTTTTCGAAAGCTTGATGATTTCGCAGCGACGAGAGCTCAGTTGCGTCATGCCCTTCTCAGTGTATTCGATGCGCGCCTCGTTTCGCGTGTCCTCCATCGGGAAGCTGGTCTCCCGATCGTACATGAAGGACTCTTCCTTGTTCAGGAAGTGCTGCAAGACAGGTGCCGCGCCGTTCATCGAAATGCCTTTCCATATCCCCTTTTGATACAGACTAGCGGCAGAGATTTAACAGACGGTTGGTCCGACGACCGGATGAAAAACCGCCCGGCAAAAACCGGGCGGAGCAAGTTCGTGACCAGGAATCTTGGTTACGCAATCCTCAACGCAAAGCCGCTTCGCACGTTTCCTTGGAAGTAGGCCGCAACTCCGGACGGAAAACCGCTTCGCACTTTTCCTGCAATTGCTTCAGACGCGGTAGCTGCGGCCCTCGTCGTTGAAGAGGTGTAGCTTGGCCTTGTCGGCCGTGAAGCGCACCTTGTCGCCGCGGTGAACCGGCAGGATGCCGGGGATCTTGGCGATGATCGGCTCCTTGTCGACGAGACCCTCGATATAGAGCAGGGTCACTTCGCCGAGCGCCTCGACGATCGAGATCGTGCCTTCGAACAGGAAGTCGTCGCCTGTCGAGACCTGCAGGTCTTCCGGGCGAACGCCGAAACTCGCAATCTTGCCGTTCTGCGAGGAGTCGGTCGGGATATCGAGCGTCACGCTCTTGCCGCCGGTCAGCTTCACCGTCGTCTGCGCGCCGGTCGCCGTGATCGTCGAAGGGATGATGTTCATCGCCGGCGAGCCGATGAAGCGCGCGACGAACAGATTGGCCGGACGCTCATAGAGTTCGAGCGGCGGGCCTACCTGCTCGATGTGCCCCTGCGACAGCACGACGATGCGGTCGGCGAGCGTCATTGCCTCCACCTGGTCGTGGGTGACGTAGATCATCGTCGTGCCCGCCATCTGTTCGCTGAGCTTGGCGATCTCGATGCGGGTGGCGACACGAAGGGCCGCGTCGAGGTTCGAGAGGGGCTCGTCGAACAGGAAGACCTTGGGGTCACGGCAGATGGCGCGGCCGATGGCGACGCGCTGTCTCTGCCCGCCGGAGAGCGCCTTCGGCAGACGGTCGAGATACTTGGTCAGCTGCAGGATATCGGCGGCGTTGCGCACGCGACGGTCGATCTCTTCCTTGCTTTCCTTGGCGATCCGCATGCCGAAAGCCATGTTGTCGTAGACGGTCATGTGCGGATAGAGCGCGTAGGACTGGAACACCATGGCGATGCCGCGCTTCGACGGGGGCACGGTGTTGACGCGCTCGCCGTCGATGAACATGTCGCCGCCAGTGATCTCCTCGAGACCGGCGATCATGCGCAGAAGCGTCGACTTTCCACAGCCGGACGGGCCGACGAAAACGATGAACTCGCCCTGCTTGATGTCGAGATTGATGCCGTGAATGACATCGACCGCGCCGTAGGACTTGCGGATATCTTTAAGCAGCAGACCCGTCATTGCACCCTCCTCTTCGGTTCTTCCCGTCTATCTCTGTTGTCATCTGCCTTCACACCAGCCGCGCGAAGTAGGCGCCCCAGGCCGGCAGATGCACCGTTCCGTTCTTGACCTCGGACACGAAGCCGTGCCCTTCCAATGCAGCCACCGGCTCGTTCGGCAGCGTGGCCGCAGCCGGCACGCCGCTCATGTTGAACAGGCAGAAAAGCTTCTCGTTGCCGTGGCTGCGCACGAAAGCAAGCACCGAGCCGTCCGTGCTCAGGAACTCGATCTCGCCCTTGGCAAACGCCGGATACGCCTTGCGGAAATGCAGGAAGCGACGGTAGTGCTCGAGCACCGAGGCCGGATCGCCCTGCTGCGCCGACACGGCGCGCTTGAGGTGTTCCGCCGGCACCGGCAGCCAGGGTTTTGCGCTGCCGAAGCCGCCATTGACCGTGGCACCGTCCCAGACCATCGGTGTGCGGCAACCGTCGCGACCCTTGAAATCCGGCCAGAACTGGATGCCATAGGGATCCTTCAGGTCTTCATAGGCAAGCTCGGCTTCCGACAGCGCCAGTTCCTCGCCCTGATAGATGCAGACCGAGCCGCGCAGCGACATCAGAAGGCTCGCAAGCAGTTTCGCATGAGCGTCGCGATCGGCAACGCCCGCTCCCCAGCGGCTGACATGGCGCACGACGTCATGGTTCGAGAAGGCCCAGCAGGCCCAACCTTCTGGCGCCGCCTTCTGGAAGTTTCGGAGAACCTCGGCGACCGTCGCCGGTGTCAGCGGATCCGGCGCCAAGAATTCGAAGGCGTAGCACATCTGCATCTTGTCGCCGCCGGAGGTATATTCGCCGGCGATCTCCAGACCGCGCTGGCTGTCGCCGACTTCGCCGACCGCAGCGATCGCCGGGAACTCGTCCATAACGGCGCGGAAGCGCTTCAGGAACTCGAGGTTCTCCGGCTGGTTCTTGTCGTAGAGATGTTCCTGATAGTTGTAGGGGTTGACCGCCGGTGCGGTCTGGGCGTTACGGCGCTCCGGCGCCAGCGCCGGATTGTCGCGCAGCTGCTTGTCGTGGAAATAGAAGTTGATGGTGTCGAGGCGGAAGCCGTCGACGCCGCGCTCCAGCCAGAAACGCTCGACGGCCAGCAGTGCATCCTGCACTTCCGGATTGTGCAGGTTGAGGTCCGGCTGCGAGGTCAGGAAGTTGTGCATGTAATATTGCAGGCGCGTCGGATCCCACGCCCAGGCCGAGCCGCCGAAGATCGACAGCCAGTTGTTGGGCGGGGTGCCGTCCGGCCTGGAATCAGCCCAGACGTACCAATCAGCCTTCGCGTTCGTCCGGCTCGACCGGCTTTCGACGAACCAGGGATGCTGGTCCGACGTGTGCGAGAGAACGAGGTCGATCATCACCCGGATGCCGAGGCGGTGCGCCTCGGCTATGACCGCGTCGAAATCGGCGAGGCTGCCGAAGATCGGGTCGACATCGCTATAGTTGGAGACATCATAACCGAAGTCCTTCATCGGCGAGGTGAAGAACGGCGAAATCCAGATTGCGTCGGCCCCGAGGGCGGCGATATGCGGCAAGCGGGCAACGATGCCCTTGAGGTCACCGATGCCGTCGCCGTTGGAGTCTTGGTAGGAGCGCGGATAGATCTGGTAGATCACCGCGCCGCGCCACCAATCCCGATCGGCCTGCAAAGTGGAAGTGCTCATTTCGGTCATGCTCATTGTCGTCGAAAGTCCTCAGATGTCAGCCGCCCTTGACCGAGCCCGCCAGCAGGCCGCGCACGAGATAGCGCTGCAGGCTGAAGAAGACGATCAGCGGAACGATGATGGTAATGAAGGCGGAGGCCGTCAGGATCTCCCAGTTGCCGCCGCGTGAACCGAGCAAGTTGACGAGCCGGCCGGTCAGGACCAGTTCGTCGGGCCCCGCGCCCAGGAACACGATGGCGACCAGCAGGTCGTTCCAGGTCCACAGGAACTGGAAGATCGCGAAGGAAGCGAGCGCCGGGAAGGACAGAGGCAGGATGATCTTGACGAAGATATCGAAATCGCTGGCGCCATCGACGCGGGCGGATTCCATGATTTCGCGCGGCAGGCCGGCCATGTAGTTGCGAAGCAGATAGATCGCCAGCGGCAGGCCGAAACCGGTATGGGCGAGCCAAATGCCGACATAGGTCTTGGCCGGCACGCCAAAGAAGGCGCCGACGCCGTTATAGAGCTTCAAGAGCGGGATCAGCGACATCTGCAGCGGCACGACGAGGAGGCCGACGACCACGGCGATCAGGATCGCACGGCCCGGAAACGGCATCCAGGCAAGCGCATAGGCCGCGAAGGCGGCGATCATGATCGGGATGATGGTCGCTGGCACGGCGACCGTCAGCGAATTGATGAAGGAGCGGCCGATGCCTTCGGCGCTCAGGACTTCGACATAGTTGTCGAAGGTAAAGCGCGGCGGCGATGATGCGGTGACGAAGACGCGCTGGCCGCGCGATCCTTCCATCTTCTTGTCGGAAACGATCTCGAAGTTGCCGTCGGCCTGAACGGTCAGTTTCTCGCCTTCGTTGAGCTCGGCGGTTTCGCCGGCCTTGAACGCAGTCGGCTCACGGCTGTTGAAGCCGAAGGCGGAGATCTGGCCCGGCTGACCTTCGAGCAGATTGCCGGAGATCACGAACTTGCCGTCGCGCTCCACCTGGCTTTCGGGGCCGGGCGCTCTCACGACGGTGTTCTGCGACGAAGTCGAAAGGGAAGTCCACCAGCCGGAAACGGCGAGCTGGTCCTTGTCGCGCAGCGACGAGATCAGAAGGCCTGCGGTCGGCAGCGTCCACAGTGCGACGATCAGAAAGACCGAGAGGTGGACGACCCACATGAGGGGAGAGCGTGTCGCTGGATTCATCTCAGTGCCCCTTCATTTCCTTGGCCGCATTGCGGATGTTCCAGACCATGATCGGAATGACGAGGATCATGATGACGACGGCGATCGCAGCCCCTCGGCCGAAGTCGCCGCCACCGCGGAACATCCAGTCGAACATGAGGTTGGCGAGCACCTGGCTCTGCCACTGGCCATTGGTCATCGCGAGCACGATATCGAAGACCTTCAGCACCAGGATGGTGATGGTCGTCCAGACGACGGCGATCGTGCCCCAGATCTGCGGCACCATGATCTTGAAGAAGATCTGCCAGCCATTGGCGCCGTCGATGACGGCAGCCTCGATCGTCTCCTCCGGGATGCCACGAAGGGCCGCCGACAGGATGACCATGGCAAAGCCGGTCTGGATCCAGACGAGGATCGCCATCAGGAAGAAGTTGTTCCAGAAGGGCAGCGTGATCCAGGCCTGCGGGGCGGCGCCGAAGGCAACGACGATGGCATTCAGAAGGCCGATCTGCTCTGCCCCTTCCGGGCGAAAATCGTAGATGAACTTCCAGATGACCGCGGCGCCGACAAACGAGATCGCCATCGGCATGAAGATCAGGGTCTTGGCGATATTGCCCCACCAGATGCGGTCGGTGAGCGCCGCGATGACGAGACCGAAGAAGGTCGAGAGCGCCGGGACGACGAGCAGCCAGAGGAAGTTGTTGTAAATCGACTGGCGGAATTCGCCGTCGTTGACCATCCAGGCATAGTTGCTGACGCCGACGAAATTCTGACCCGCGCGGTCGTGGAAACTGTACCAGAGCGACATGATCACCGGGTAGATGAGGTAGGTCGCCAGAGCAAAGAGCGCGGGTGCGAGGAACAGCCACGGGCGGATGGCATTGGTGATGCGCAGGTTTCGCGAGGCGACCACACCTGATTTTCCCTTGGACGGGAAGATCAGGTCGAGAACAAGGCTGGTTCCCCAGAAATAGGCAGCGCAGCCGAGCACCCCGGCCAGCATGAACCCCGCAGCAGCGGCTAGCTGATAAAACATGACATGTCCCTCCCCTTGGGTGCACGTCCCCGTGCAGGGCTGGCGATTGTCGCCGTTCTCATTGGGGCGCGCGGCCTCTCAAGGGTTGGGGGCGGAAACGCACGGAGACCGCAACGCTTTTCCTCGTCCCGCCCTGGCAGCGAACCCGGGTCGGCAACGGGCGGCATTGCTGCCGCCCGTCATCTGTTGTTACTTGATGGCGTCCCAGGCCTTCTGCACGCCGTCGGCGACGTCGGCCGACGACTTGCCGCCGACGAAATCGACCATGCCGGTCCAGAACGCACCGGCGCCAATCTTGCCAGGCATCAGGTCCGAACCGTCGAAGCGGAAGGTGGTGGCGTTCAGAAGAATCTCGCCCTGCTTCTTCAGCGGCGGGTTGCCGTAGGTGTCGACATTGACGCTCTTGTAGGGCGTCAGGAAGCTCGTCTGCGCCATCCAGACTTCATGGGCGATCGGGGTCTTCAGGAACTCGATGAAGGCGCGTGCAGCCGGCGTGTCCTTGGTGATCATCGCCAGCGTGCCGGCGCCAAGCACCGGATTGCCGAGCTCCTTCTTGCTCTCGTAAGGCGGCATGTAGAAGAAGTCGGCGTCCTCGCCGATCTTCGTGCCCTCGGGGAAGAAGGACGGGATGAACGACGCCTGGTGGTGCAGGTAGCACTTCGGCGGCGAGGCAAAGAGGCCCTTCGGGCTGTCGCGGAAGTCGGTCGAGGCAACCGCTGCTGCACCGCCATCGACGAACTTGTCGTTCTTGGCGAACCAACCGAACTCGTCGATCGCACCGACAACGGCCGGATCGGTGAACGGGATCTCGTTCTTCACCCACTTGTCGTAGACGTCGGCTGGCTGCGTACGCAGCATCATGTCTTCCACCCAGTCGGTGGCCGGCCAGCCGGTGGCACCACCGGAGCCAAGGCCGATGCACCAGGGCTTGCCGCCATCGGCGGCGATCTTCTCTGTCAGCGCCTTCAGCTCTTCCATGGTCTTCGGCACTTCGTAGCCGGCGTCCTCGAAGTTCTCCGGCGAGTACCAGACGAGCGACTTCACGTCGATCTTGTAGGGGAACGCAAAGAGCGCAGCATTGCCGTCCTTGCCCTTGTAGGTCGACAGATCGACCCAGGACTGACCGGCGGCATAGTTGTCGAGCAGCCACTTCTGGGTTTCGTCGCCGAGCGGCGTCAGGTAGCCCTTGGAGGCGAGATCGGCGATCAGACCCGGCTGCGGGAGGATCGAGATTTCGGAGGGGCTGCCGGCCTGGGTGTCGATGACGATCTGCTGCTCGTAGTTTTCAGACGAAGAGTACTTGATCTCGGCGCCCGTCGCTTCGGTGAAGTAGGCATAGACGCTCTTGAACAGCGCCTCGTCTTCGCCGCGCCAGGGGCCGAAGATCGTCAGCGTCTGGCCCTTGAGGTCGTGGCCCTTCTTGAACTCCTCGAAGCTCGCCCAGTTGAACTTCGTATCTTCGCCCGGCTTGAACTTGAGGTCGGCGGCGCCGGCTGCACCTGCAATCAGGGCAAAGGCGGCCACGCCCAACAGCAATGATCTCTTCACGTTCTTCTCCTCCCAAAGATGAACCCGGATCCCGCCGGGCAGACGACAATGCGCGAAAAATTCAAAGCGCTTTGAGTTCGCTAACAAACCATTGCGACACGCGCGGAGTCAAGAGCTTTCCCATCGCTGTTCTCCATGCGACGTATTTGTGCCCTGCGGTAACGTTTTGCACCGCGCAATAGTTGAATTCCGCTTTGTTGCTCGAAAAACGGATGCTACACAAACCGGAGGGCGCTGGGGCCAAACACCAAAAATCATATGGGTATCCAAAGCGCTTTGAGAGGAATCCCGACCATGGCGGTCAATCTCAAGCAATTGGCGGAGCTGCTCGGCCTGTCACAGACGACGGTCAGCCGGGCGCTGAACGGCTATCCGGAAGTCAACGCCGAAACCCGTCAGCGCGTGCTGCAGGCCGTGCGTGAGACCGGCTACAGGCCGAACCGCGCCGCGCAGCGATTGGCCACCGGCAAGGCCTATTCGATCGGCATGGTCATGCCGATCGCGCCCGGCATCGATTCCGACGTGCATTTCGGCGAGTTTCTGGCAGGGCTGGCGGAAGAGGCGGTCAAGCACGACTTCCACTTCGTGCTCAATCCGAGCGCGCCGGAGGACGAGGAGGTGACCTTCCGGCGCCTGGCGGCCAGCGGCAATGTCGATGCGCTTTTCCTCGCCTATATGCGCGCCAACGACCCGCGCATCGCCATGTTGAAATCGCTCTCGATCCCCTTCGTCGTGCACGGCCGGTCGATTGGCGAAAGCCGCGACTATCCGTTCCTCGACATCGACAATACGAGTGCCTTCTACGACGCGACACGGCTGCTTATACAGCTCGGACACCAGCGGATTGCGCTGATCAACGGGCCGGAATATCTGGCTTTTTCCATTCGCCGGAAAAAAGGCATGCTGCGGGCGCTCGCCGAACACGGCCTTTCGCTCGACGAGGCGCTTGTCCAGCATTCGCTGATGACCGACGAGCACGGCTACCGCAGCATGCAGCCCTTCCTGCAGCACGCGCAGCCGCCGACGGCGGTGCTCTGTTCAAGTACGGTGCTGGCGCTTGGCGCTGTCAGGGCGATCAACCAGGCGGGCTTGAAAATCGGCGAAGACATTTCGCTGATCGCCCATGACGACGTCTTGCCGATGCTGAAGCCCGAAAATTTCAGCATCCCGCTGACAACGACACGCTCGTCGCTGCGGGCCGCCGGGGCGCGTATCGCCACACGGCTGATCGGCGGCATCCTGAAGCGCGGCGACTATCCGGAGCAGGAACTCTGGCGCGCCGAACTCATCGTGCGCGCCTCGACCGGACCTGCCCCGCAAAAATGAAAACGCGCCGCAATCGCGACGCGTCTCATCATCCCATATGAGCCAGGATCAGAAGCGCGGCGGCTTGCGGCCGGCCTTGCGATAGGCGGCAATCACGGTGTTGGCCATCAGCATGGCGATGGTCATCGGTCCGACGCCACCCGGCACCGGCGTGATCACGCCTGCAACCTCGGCGGCTCCCGCAAAGGCGACGTCGCCGACGAGTTTGGACTTGCCCTCACCCTTCTCCGGCGCTGGTACGCGGTTGATACCGACGTCGATGACCGTCGCGCCCGGCTTCACCCAGTCGGCCTTCACCATTTCGGGGCGTCCGACGGCGGCAACGAGGATATCGGCGTTGCGGCAGACGGCGGCAAGATCCTTGGTGCGCGAATGGGCGGTCGTCACCGTCGCGTTGGCGGCAAGTAGCAGCGCTGACATCGGCTTGCCGAACAGGTTTGAGCGGCCGATGACGACAGCGTTCAGACCGGAGAGATCGTCGCCATGGGTCTGGCGCACGAAGACCATGGCGCCGGCCGGCGTGCAGGAGACGAGACCGCCTTCGAGATCGCCGGTCGCAAGCTTGCCGGCATTGACGACGTGCAGGCCGTCGACGTCTTTTTCGGGCAAGATCGACTGGATGATCGGCTCGGAATTCAGATGTTTCGGCAGCGGAAGCTGCACGAGGATGCCGTGGATAGAGGGATCGGCGTTGAGCTTAGCCACGAGTGCAGCGAGCTCTTCCTGGGTCGTTGCCTCGGCCAAGGTGTGCTGGACCGACAGGAAACCGCACTCCTTGGCCATCTTGCTCTTGGAAGAAACATAAGCGTGGCTTGCCGGATCGTCGCCGACGATCACGACGGCGAGACCTGCGCGAACACCCGCATCCGTTTCGAGCGCACGGGTCGCGGCCTTCACGCTTTCGATCACCGAAGCGGCGACCTTCTTGCCATCAATCACAGTCGTCACGGCATGTTCCTCCTGGCTTCCTGTTCACGCGGCATACTCTAGTTCGCCTCAGAGAAGGCGATGGCCTCAACGCGCCCTATGCTGTCCCAAACGCATAAATGCAAGAGGCGACAACGAGGTTGGCTGCCGTTTCGAGTGCCCCGATGATATTTCCTCTCAAGACTGAGAGGTGCACGAGGTTTCGCCGAAAGCCGTGAGGTCTCAGCCTCACAAGACGTTCGCGAATGAAGCGTGCCTCTCCGCCCGTCGTATCAACGGCGCGCGAGCTTCTGGCGGGAATAGTGCTCGACGCGAGACCTCAGCGCGCGAAGGCCTTCCTGGACCTTGGCGATGTCGGCGTCATCCTCGTCTACGGTCTGCGGCACAGGCTGAGCCGTGACCGGACCCGCCGTTGCGCTCCTGCGAGCAACGGCATAGGCAGCGTTTAGCGATTGTGCATGGTGCGCAGCCGGACTGAACTGCGGCGGCAGCTCGAGCTTGGCCGAAGCCGGATCAGGCTGCGGCTGCTGACGCCGTGTGGGCTCGGGGCCGCCATCGGGTTCCGGCGGCTCGGGCGCCTCATCGTCCTCGGCCTTCCGGGTTGCGGGAAACAATCCGTTCAAGCTGCGATAGATGCCGAGCAGCACGCCGAGGCCGAGGCCGGCAAAGAAACCCGCCATGGTGGCGGCGATCACGATGATCTTGCGGGAGGGCCCTTTTGCCTGCAGCGCCGGCTCGGCCTTGGAGATCACCCGGATGTTCTTCGCGGTCAGCTTTTCCTCTTCGCGCGTCTCGCCGGCGCGCTTCAGGAAGGATTCGTAGATCTCGCGGGTCGCCGCCGCTTTTCGCTGCAGCTCGCGCAACTCGACGAATTGGGCGGAGGAATCGATCTGGCGCGCCTTCTGGACGGCAAGCTGCTGCACGAGGTCCTGTTCCGTTCGCTGGGCGCGGTCAAGCTCGGTCCCCGCCGCAGCCGCGATGCGGCGCAACTCGTTGGCGATCTCCGAGCGCGACGACTCGAGTGCCTGCTGAACGGCGATGCGTTGGGGATGGCGGGGCCCGAGGCTCGCATCAAGGGCGCTCAGTTGCGCCCTGGTCGCCGCGTATTGCTTGCGCAGTTCGGAGAGCGCCAGCGAACTGATTTCCTCGGGATAGGCGCCCGTCAGAACATCGGTGAGCTGCACCTTGCCGGACGCCTCGGCCTTGGCTTTCGCCTCGGCGATGCGATTGCGGGCCGCAGCGACCTGATCACTGAGGCTGAGGAGCTGCTTGTCGGCGATCAATTCGCCGCCGGCGCCGACAATGTCGTTGCTCGCCTTGTAATCCTCGACGGCCTTTTCGGCCGCGTCCAGTTCAGCCTTCAGTTCCTTGATACGCGCGTCGAGCGCAACCGTCGTCTTCTGGAAGAAGCCGGATTGCGCGGCGGTCTCCTCGCCGAGGAACGTGTCCACCAATCGGTTGGCAATCAGTGCCGACTTCTCGGGATCCCTGGTCTTCGCCTCAATGGTGACGATGAAGGTTTTCGGATCGCGCCAGACCTGAATTGCCTCGCCCAAGGTCTTCAGGACGCGCGCGGACGCGTCGCCACCGGCTCCCTTGCCGACGAATTCCGGGTCCTTTTCCAGATCGAGACTGGCCGCGACCTTTTCCATAACCGTACGCGAGCGCAACACTTCGAGCTGGCTGTCGACAATGGCGAGAATGCCTTCGGTTGCGAGCGATTGTTTCGACAGGTCGGAATCCGTCAGCCGCACTTCGCGCGGATCGACGTAGAGCTTGCTTTCGGAAACGAAGACGCTGGGCGTCGACAACGCCAGCAGGACGCCACCGACGGCGCCGAGCGCCGTGGTCGCGAGAATGATCTTGCGGAGCTGCCAGACCGCGCGCACCACGGTCTTGATATCCACGAGCGGGCGGTCACCTGCGGCTCGCCCGTCGGCTGTCACTCCCGGCGCAGCCCCCTCAGGCGGACTATCGGCAGGACTATCGGCAAGCCAGCGCGCAAACTTGCCACGCATGCCGCCGAGGCCGGGTTGGTTACGGGCGGCGGGTGCCTTGGCTATCGGCCGCACCGTTTCGCCGCGCGGGGGCTGACCTTTCGAACGGTTTTCGCGCCGGGCCGCTGATTGATTGGCTGATCCACCGGAACCGGACAGACGACCGAGCAAGGACGAGCCTGCACCCTGCGGGTCGGCGGTGCGCCTGTCTCGCGCACGCGCGGGATCGCGCGCGTCCTCTGCTGCAAAATCGAGCAACGATGCACGCGGAACCGGGCGTTTCTCGTCGTCGATGTTGAACATGACTGATCCCGCGGCTGCCGAAACGGCGAATTCCGAATAGTGAAGCCAACCTAAGGAAACATGGAAAACAAATCGTTAATTTCGGCGGGAAGTGACGGCGCGAACGGCGTGATCTCACGCCTTATTAAGCTTTCCCGCCTATGACGGAGAGACGAGCGCAATTCCAGGCGAACGCTTTGCGCGCCCTGCCCTTGGAACTGTGAGATATCAAGGAGATAGAGCGTTTCCATCGGCATCGAGCGGGAACGCGCTACTGGAAATGTCGGCCGTGCCCCATCGCATCAAAGCGCTTTATCTCCGCCACCGGGCGCTCATCCACGCTTACCTCTCGATGACCGGA
This sequence comes from Ensifer sp. SL37, assembly GCF_026672675.1. Taxonomy (NCBI): domain Bacteria; kingdom Pseudomonadati; phylum Pseudomonadota; class Alphaproteobacteria; order Hyphomicrobiales; family Rhizobiaceae; genus Ensifer; species Ensifer sp. SL37. The sequence continues at coordinate 784,967 of NZ_JAPPRN010000006.1, forward strand.
GGTTCGGCGGGCCGGCTCGTGCTGTCGCTCGTCTATTTCATCGCCGTTGCCAACACGCTCGCCATCGCCGACTTCGGGTTGTTCGCGACCGCGTCTGCCGCCGGCATCATGATATCGCGCGTGCTTGCCTTCGGCTTCATGTCGCCGCTCTATCGGGTCGCGACGGTAAAGCCGCTGCTTGTCGGCACCTATAGCGCCGGCTTTCTGGTCGGCGCCGTGCTGTCGCTGCCGTTGATCGCAATCATCTGCGCGATCACCTTCCTCGCCCTCTTTTCCCGCGACATGGCGGCCGGCACTTTTGCTGCCTTCATGCTGGCCGAGATCCTCTGCTGGCGCGGGCTGGAGACCGCCGTCATCGTGCTGAACGGTCTGGGTCGCTTCGGGCGCGGCGCCCTTCTCGTGGTGATCGGAACGGCGATCCGCACCGCCGCTGCCGTGCTCCTTGCGTTGCTCCCCTGGAAAACGCTCGAAGCCTGGTCCTACCTCTATCTGCTTGCAAATGCGCTCGGCCTTCTGGTGGCCCTTCTCTGGTTCTACCCGCGTGTCCGGCTGCGCTGGCAGCCACGGCTTTACTTCCGGCGCTGGGCGGATTCGGTGTCGGTCGCCGGCGCCGAGGTGCTCTTCTACATCCAATCGGAGTTCGACAAGATTGCGGTACTCGCCATTGGCGGGCCGGCGGTGTCCGGCCTCTATGCCATCCTGATGCGGCTGGCGGACCTGACGGCGCTACCGGTGCGGTCGTTCAACACCTTGCTCGTCCAGCGCATAATGCGAACGCCCGAGGCGATTGCCCGCTGGCGTGTCCGGCTCTCGATCGAACTCCTGGTGGCGCTTGCGTCCTTTGCCGCCATCGCGGCCATGGCATTCTATCTGTGGGTCTTCCCCGATGGCCTCGGGCGCAACGTGTCGGCAGCCGCGCCGATTGTCGCGATGATCGTGCTCGTCCCCTCGTTCCGCAACCTGATCGAGTACCACTCCGAACTGCTCTACGCGACCGGCCGCACTGTGCGGCGCATGCTGAACCTGTTGATTGCCGGCGTTGTCAAGGTGGGGCTGCTGGTTCTGTTGCTGCAGACGACGGCCGACGTCGCGACCTGGGCGCCGGCGCTCAACGGGATCTTCCTGGTCCTCTACGCGCTCTCGTTCGGACTGACCTATTCGGCGCTCAGAAAGCCGACTGATCGGGTCATCTGAAACAAGACAGATGCCTCAGGCCGCGAGTTCGAACACCGCCCGGCGAATATCGTCGAGATCGTGGCCGACGAAGGACTGCACGCCGATGCCGACCTGATGCGGCGCCATGTCCTTCAAGAACGCCCTGAGACCGGAAAGATCCTGCCGGTAGCTGTCTTCGAACCAGAGCACATGACAGAGCGCGGCATCAGAGGGAACATGACCTTCCCCGCCCAGCACCTCGTCGACGAAGCGCCCGTAGATCGTGCATTCGGAGAAGGCGCGGGTGCGGGTCATCGCCCTCACCCAGTTCCGACCGTGCAGCGTCTCGATGTGCTCGAGCAGCTTGCGGCTGGTATCGGTGCGCCACGCGATCAGCGTGTTGATATAGTCGTTGGCCGGCAACGTGTAGGGGCCGATCCCGAGAAGCCTGTCGGAATGGGCGAGCCATTCGAGATGGTTGGAGCGCATTTGCGCATTAATCGCCCCGTCCTTGCGGTAGAGCGTCAACCGCTCTCCCTGCCAGAGGCTGGCGGGATCGAAGGCGCGCAGGAAGACGACATCGGAATCGACGGCAAACATCGCCGCCTCGTCGATGTGGCGCGCGAGCACCAGGCGGCGAAGCTGTTGGGCATGCCAGCCACGCAGCGGCAGGCCAAACGGGCTGAGCCACAGCTTTCGGCGGCCGCCCGAAAGCGGGTCGGTGACGGGATGCAGCCACCAGGGCAGGAGATCGCGTTCGCTGATCACCTGGCGTCTGGAGCCCTCCAGTTGCCGGAAGAGCTTAACGTCGAAATCGGCAACCAGCAGATAGTGCTTCCAATCGCCCTGAAGCTTGCGGTCCATGCTTTCGCACATCAGCCGGCAGCGCTCGAAGTCATTGGCGTAGGACGCTGTGACAATGGCTGTGCGCATGGTCTGACCGTTCACGATGTTCCCGTTCGAAGGCTGGTGTCGGCGACGTTTTCCCGCGCCCGCCCCGACAGCTTGTGCCAGAGGACGTAAAACAGGAAAAGCGGGTTTCCGAGGACATAGCGACGCCACATGCGCCGCGGCTCGACCGCCAGGCGAAAGAACCATTCCAGCCGCATCCGGCGCAGGAACTTCGGCGCCCGCGGAAACGCCTCGGCGACGAAATCGAAGAGCGCGCCGACGGTAATGACCAGCCGGGCGTCCTGCGGCCCCACATGGGCATCGACCCATTTCTCCTGACCGGGGCTTCCCATCGCCACCAGCAGGATATCAGCATTCAGCGCCCGGACATCGGCAAGCACTTGCTCGGAGTGGTCACGATCGAAGAACCCGTCGGAAACGGGGAGGAACTCGTGCCATGGCGCGTGCCTGCGAAAATTCTCGGCCGCGCGCGCAAGCACCTTCGCACGGGCGCCGATCATCGCAACGCGCAGCGGCCGGTCGATGAAGGTCAGCAGCGCCGGCACGAAGTCCGTGCCGTTGAGATTGGCCGGGAACATGCTGCCGTAAAAGAGATAGGAAGCGATATCGACGCCGTGACCGTCGGGAAAGACGACCTGGCGGCCGAGGACCTCGCGGTACTCGCCGTCGCGCATCATCAGGTTGGCATTGTTGGCGTTGAGGAAGGCGAGCGTTGTTTGCCCGCCCGGGCGCGACAGCGCGTCGGCCGCAAAGGCAAAGGCGCTCCCCCAATCGAAATCGACAACCGGCATGCCCAGGATGAGGCGCCTGGACAGGGCGGCGTTCGCGCCGGCGGTCGTCTTGGTCACGACCGCCCCCCGTCATGGACCTTCAGCTCGGGCAGAACCGAGGGTGTCTCGGCCGAGGCACTCGGAGCGAGGCCGGCCAGCACATTGCGCATGACCCGCATCAGCTTCGCCTTCTGGGCGCGATGGAAGACCGAACCGTCAAGGCGTTGGCGGTCGCCGCCGCGCGCGCGGGTGACCTTGTCGACCAACAGGCGCGCGAACTCGGCCGGATCTTCGGCCGCCGCGCAATTCTCGGGAAGCGCCTCGATGCCGCGCAACGACGCCTGCGTCGCCACGGATGGCATGCCAAGCTCGAAGGTCTCGATGCTCTTCAGCTGGACGCCCGTACCGCCCCGGCTGACGAGCGGTATGACCGCACTTTCCGTGACGAAGGCGCGTGCATCAGGAACCCGTCCGACGAAGCGAACACCGGGATGGGAAACCGCCGGTATGCCGTCCATCTGGCCGGCAATCGCGATCGAAAGATCCTGCGGCAGATGCGGTACGACCTCGGCGAGAAACCAGTCGAGCCCCAATCGGTTCGGCCGCCAGCTCCAGGTCCCGATCAAGCCGAGGTCCTGCTGGAGGTCGGCTGCTTCTGTCGGCACTACTGCCGCATCCCAACCGGTAACCAGCGGCAGCACGAAGGCCCGGTCGCTCACGGCGCGGCCGAAGCCGAAGCGATCGGCCTCCGCAAACGTCCAGACGGCCACCGCATTCTGCGCCAGTTGCTGCTCGTAGCGTTCGAGATACTGCGCCTCGCGCCGGAAAAGAAAGCGTTCGACCGTACCCTTGGCCCGCTCGGCATTCTCAAAGGCAGAATCCGCCTCGACATTGTGCGCGACATAGATCGACGGATGGGGGCGGAAAACCTGCTGGAAAGCGGCCGGCAGTTGCACCGAGTTGAGCACGAGACCGTCGAACGGAGCGAGGCTCTCGAGGATCGACTGAATCCGGCTCGACGACACCACCAGCATCTTGCCGGATGAGACGGTCGTGCGGTTGAGAAAGGCCGTCGCGAGCCAGCTCAACTTCTGCCACGTTCCAACCTTGGCATTGGTGACTTCCAGCTCGCCGAGAAGATGCATATCGCAATCGGGCGCGGGCACGCGTCCCGGCTGGAGAAAACCAATGACGCTGACGCGGTGACCGAGCGCGCGCAGACCGTCGAGCACAGCCCGGTTGGCAATGTCGAAACCGGACGCCGGATGGGCGACGGGAACGAGCGAAGAGACCAGGACCAGATGCATTTTGCCACGCGTCATGAATGGAACTGCGGCCTTCATTAGCAGCATGGGGTGAAGGAGCGCTTAAAGACCCCTTTCAAAATATGCCGCCAGGGTTCAGCATCTGTTTAGGAAGATTTGCTGTATTGCGACACAATTTTGCTTTTACAGGTTTCGCCATGACGACGACCGGCCAGGACATTTCCGTCTACTTCCGGACAGAGCTGGAAGACGCCGGCGACATCGAACTCGTCGTCGTGCTGCCGACGTTCCGTCGGCCGGACCATGTCGTTAAGACGCTGAAAACCATTGTTTCCCAAAGGCCTGACATCTCCTACGCCACGGTCGTCGTCGAAAACGATGCCGAAGGGCTGGCCGGGGCTGCGGCGGCCAAAGACTTCTTCCTGGGACATCCGTCGGATTCTGTCGTGATCGTCGCGCATCAGCGCGGAAACTGCCACGCCTACAATGCCGGCTGGGCGACGGCGCTCCAAACCTACCCGAACCTCAAGGCGATCGCGATTATCGACGACGACGAAGTGGCGGCGCCCGAATGGCTCGATTGCCTCATCGCGGCACAGGAAACGACCGGTGCCGATATGGTCGGCGGCCCGCAGCTTCCGGTTTTCGAAGGCGATGGCGGGCAGAAGTGGAAACGCCATCCGGTCTTCACGCCCCACTATGACGCGACCGGGCCGGTGCCCATCCTTTATTCCTCCGGCAACGTGCTCGTTACGCGTGGAGTGCTGGACGCGATGCCGCAACCCTTCCTGGATCCCGCCTTCAACTTCATCGGCGGTGGCGATGCGGATTTCTACAGCCGCTGCAAGGCGAAAGGGTTTTCCTTCGCCTGGGCAACCGACGCCTGGGTTGCCGAGACCGTGCCCGCCCGCCGCACCAGCGCATCCTGGATCAGGGCGCGCAGCCTCAGGAACGGCGCGATCTCGACGATGCTCGAACATCGGCGTGACCCGAGCTTCAAAGGCCGGCTCAGGACCTTCGGCAAATCGCTGGCGCTGCTTGGCGCATCGGTGCCGCGCGGGCTGGAACTGTGGAACAAGAGCGGGCTGGCAGCGGCCGGACTATACCACTTCTATGTGGCGATCGGCCGGCTGATGGCGGAACTCGGCCTCATCAACGAGCAGTACCGCACCCCGGAAAAGAACTGACGGATACCGCCTCGTCGAGGGCAAGCGGCCGAGCGGAAACCCACCCGGGCGTCCCTTCCAACAATCATCAGTGCGCGCTGCTTGCCTTGACGGCGCCTTCAGGCAACTTGTCGCCGGCGACGTTGCCGTTCCTGTCGGTGATCGGGACCGGCTTTTGCCGCGGCACATTCTGGCTGTTGGCGACGCGTTTGACGTCTTCCTTGGTCAGATATTCGAGCTGCTCGACGAGCACCTCGGTAATCACCTCGTCGCCGAGCTTCTTGTTCAGGCCGTCCTTTACCGTCGTCTTGAAGGTGGGCAGGTCGAACGTACCGGTGTCGGCGATGTCGATGAATTTCGAACCGACGAGCAGATCGTAGAGCTCATCGGTAACCATCTGGCGCAGCGGCGCGCGAAGATTGTTGATCCCCTCCTTGGTGGCGGAGAAGGAAAGCTTGGTCAGGAAATAGCCCTGAACGGAACCATCCCGGATGACCGGAATGGTGATCATCTCACCGGGAACATATTGCTCCGATGCGCGCCGGGCAGCCTCGCCGTCCGGGACGGCGGGCGCGGAGGCGCTTTGCATCGAGAAGTAGACGGATCCGAGCGTGACCGCGCAGACCCAGACCCCGGTGAAAACGAGCTTCAGCATCAGAAATCGCTATAGCGGAACTGCGCTTCGGAATAGATGCCGTCCGCATCGGCATCCTGGGCGGCGGTCTTCAGGAGATCGACGACGGCGCGAACGGCTTCGAGATGGGCCTCGACCTTCTGCGAATTGACCGACAGCTTTTCGCGCAGGTGCAGAGCATGCGAGGAGAAAGCCGAAGAGTTTTCGCCCGGCAGCATGTCACGATGCAGCATCGTCAGTTCGTAGAGGCAACGGCTCTTGTGCGCGTTCGATGTCTTGATATCGAATTCCGGGTCGATGCCGATCCGGCTGTTCTCGTTGTCGAGGATCATTTCCAGGCGGCCGAGCACGTTCTGGATCCGGACGTCATTGGATGCCATGGCTTCCATGAATCAACTCCCAATTGGATCACGATGATTTCTGGTCGGATCGACCGGATTCTCAAGCGCGATCTATTCCTATGAATTAGAGCGAAATGCGGATGGAAAACTGCAAGCAGTTCCCCCACCCCGCCCTAGGCTTGCTTGTTCTTGTCGTTGTCGGTCGTAAAGCCGGTCAGCGTCTTGCGCTCGTATTCCTGCACGAGGCTTGCGGCGAGGTTTCGGCTGTTACCGTCCAGCGATGCCTGAACCCGATCGGTGCCTTCGGCGCCCGCGAGCTGTTCGGCAATGCCGATGCCACCGCTCTTGGAGATCACGTCGCCGATCTGCTCGGCCATCATGCTCTTCCAGATATCACCCGCATTGCCCTTGCCGAAAACGTTCTCGCTTTCGGTCGGCAGCATCGACTTCACGAAGTTCTGCAGCACCATGGCCTCGAACTTGCGATAGGTCTCCGGAATCTTCTTCTGTTCGACGCGGTTGTTGAGGTCGCCGAGCCCGCTCGAACCTTCCGGCGACAGATTGAGAACGTTGACGGCAGCCGCAAAGCCGTTGCCGTTTTCCGCCAGACTCGTCGCCTTGAACGCGGCACGGTTGGCCTTCAACCGCGCCTGCGCTTCCTGCACTTCGGTGGGGTCGGCGGCGCGCACGACATCCATCACCAGATCGCTGGGCGGAGAGATGGCCATGACGAATCCTCTCAAAATCGAGCCTGGGCATTGGTCGGCCCGGATCCGCTCCGCCATCGGAGCAAACCGGGAATGACGTACTATCGCCCGTCAAGCTTACGGGAAGCTGGCGCGTTGCCCGTAACGTGTTGATCGATCAGGTCGTAGATGGAATTGTCGGCCTCTTCGCGGTCCTCGGACTGGCGGGCCTCCTTCATGTTTTCCTCGAGCCGGTCGGCTTTCGCGCGCTCTCTCAGCATGCGCGCCTCGTGCGTTTGCTGGATGCCGTGCAGCATCTGGTCCTTCTGCACAAGCCGTCCGATCTGCGAGGAATAGTGGCCGGAGAACATGCGGTGCATCGGATGAGCCGAGCCCATGGCATCGACGACGACATCGATCGTCTCAGCCAGGACCTCGCGCTGCCGCACCATCTCGACGAAATCCGCCTCCGCCATCTGCTCCAGATGGCGTTGGACGGCGACCAGGCGCTTGAGCTTCTGCGAGCGGGTCTTCATGCGGCTATCCTCCCTGCATGACGAGCGCGAAACCGTCGCCGAACAGGCGCAGCATCGCAGCGATACCGAGATAGAGCAGGAACAAGCCGCCCATGATCAGATAGGGCTGCGAGATGAAGTAGATCGGGATCTGTGGCGCCAGCTTGTTCACCATGCCGATCGCCACGTTGAAAAGCAGGCCATAGATGATGAAGGGGCTCGCGAGCCTCAACATGATCATGAAGATCTGCGCCAGCGAATCCGTGAGCGTGATCAGCACACCCTGCGGATCGAAGGGAGTGCCGATCGGCATGGCCCGATAGGATTGAACGATCGCCTCGATCATCACATGATGGAAATCCAGCATGAACAGCACCATCAGGCCGGCGAAGCTGATCAAGCTGGTCACCTGGTTTTCGGGCGTATCTTCGATCACATCCGACGATGGCGGCGAGGCAAAGCCCATCAACATGGTGATCGCCGTTCCGGTGAACTGCAGTCCAAGGACATAGTAGCGGGCGACAAGGCCCATGACCGCGCCGACCGCCGTCTCGGCGGCGATCAAATAGATGTAGCTGTGCCCCTTGCCGGTTACCTGCGGATAGATGTCCGTCCACATGACCGGCAGGATCGCCATGGAAACCGCGACTGCAATGAACAGCCGCACCTGCATCGGAACGCGCGCGCTGGAGAACCCGGGCATGATCATGATGCAGCCGCCGATCCGGCAGAAGGCCGCAAACAGCGCCAGCACCGTGCCCTCCGGGTCGGTGATCATGAAATGGAGCCGATGATCTTGATCTCAAGGCCCTTGGCAAGCTCGACATGCGAGAGCACGGGCAAGGTGGCAAAGAGGCGCTCGATGATCATGCGCACATAAGAACGGGATTCGGGCGAACTTACCAGCACGAAGGGCATGCCGCGATCGAGATGTTCACGGATAACTTTCGTCGCCTGCTCGCTGAACTCTTCGAGGTGACGCGGATCGATGTCGAACTCGACGACCTCGCCCTTGGCGTCGCGCTTCAGCGCCTGGTGGAAGACCATGTCCCACTTGTTGCCGAGCCTGAGCACGCGCAGGACGCCGTTGTCGGCGAGGTCGCCGCAAAGCTGCTGCGACATGCGCACGCGCACATGCTCGACGATCTGCTCAGTCTTGCGTACATGCGGCGCGAGTTCGGCGACCGCTTCAAGGATCAGATGCAGGTTGCGGATCGAGACACGCTCGGCAAGCAGCAATTTCAACACCGCCTGCAGGCCCGAATAGGACATGTGCGAGGTGCAGATTTCGTCGGCGAGCTTGCGGTACTCCGGATCGAGCCGCTCGATCAGCACCTTGACGTCCTTATAGGAAAGCAGGTGCGGCAGGTTGTTGCGGATCACTTCGCTCAAATGCGTCAACACCACCGAGACGTTATCGATCGGATGGAAGCCTTCGCGCTTGAGGTCCTCGGTAAAGGTTTCGAGGATCGAGACCGCCGGCATGCCGAAGGCGGGTTCGCGGATCTCGTCGCCCGGAACACTCGGCCGGCGACCGCCGCCGGTGACCACCAGGACTTCGCCGACGCGCACCGTGTTGGACGCGATCGTCGTGCCGTGGATGCGGATGTGGTAGGCCTTGTCCGGAATGCTGATGTCGTCCGAAACCTTGATCTCCGGAATGACGAGGCCGTACTGGCCAGCAAACTTGCGGCGCATCTTGCCCACGCGGAAGGCGAGTTCCTGGTGTGCGCCAAGCAGGCGGGTCGAGACCTGCTTGCCGAGAAGCAGCTCGATCTCAGCGGTCTTCAGCACCGACTTGACCGAATCCTGCTCGCCTTCCTTGGTCTGCTGGACCTTGGCCGCCTCTTCGGCGCGACGCGCGGCATTGGCAGCCTCGATCTGGCGCGGCACGAGCCAGCTCAGGAACGCCATGCCGCCGCCGAGCACGGCGAAGGGCAGGAACGGCAGGCCGGGAACGACCGCTAGGAGAATGATAAGACCGGAGGCGACCATGAGCGCCTTCGGATAGCCGCCGAGCTGCCCGACGACCGCCTGGTCGGTGGAGCCGGCCGTGCCGCCGCGCGACACCAGAAGGCCGGCGGCGAGCGAGACGATGAGCGCCGGGATCTGCGAGACGAGACCGTCGCCGACCGATAGCTTGACGAAAACGTCGGCCGCTTCGCCGATCGGCATGCCATGACGCAGGTAACCGATGATGATGCCGCCGAAGATGTTGATCGCGGTGATGATCAGGCCGGCGATCGCATCGCCGCGCACGAATTTGGACGCACCGTCCATGGCGCCGTAGAAGGAGCTTTCTTCCTCGAGTTCACGCCGGCGGCGCTGTGCTTCCTTCTCGTCGATCAGGCCCGCCGACAGGTCGGCGTCGATCGACATCTGCTTGCCGGGGATCGCATCGAGGGTGAAGCGCGCGCCGACTTCGGCGATACGCGTCGCACCCTTGGTGATGACGATGAAGTTCACGGTGATGAGGATCAGGAAGACGATCAGACCGATGACAAAATCGCCGGACATGACGAGGCTGGCAAAGCCGGAAATGACGCCGCCGGCAGCGCCGTGGCCCTCGTGGCCGTGCGAAAGGATGACTCGGGTGGTGGCGATGTTCAAGGCCAGGCGCACCATGGTCGAGATCAGCAGGATGGTCGGGAACGAGGAGAACTCGAGCGGACGCTGGATCCACAGCGAGACCATCAGGATCAGCACGGAAAAGGCGATCGAGAACGCGAGCCCCATGTCGATCAGGAAGGGCGGGATGGGCAGGAAGAGGATCGACAGGATCGCGACGATCCCGAGCGCGAAGCCGACGTCCCGGCCCTTCGGTGCTACTTTCGGGATGATCAGCGCTGCTTGCTGTGCCATGTCTCTTCCGTCTCATCATGAGATCAAGGCAGCATTCACACGCGCTGCCCCACTATAGAGACGGAGATAGCGACCCAAGCTTGCGCGAGGGTTTCATGCCGCTGCATGCGAACAAGCTTTAAAGCTGCGGCTTCAGAAACCGGATTGGATGCGCGAGAAGATGATGTCGGTGAAGATCGAAATCTGGGCGCCGATAAAGGGCGCGGACACGGCAACCGTGATCATGACGGCAAGGATCTTCGGGACGAAGGTCAGCGTCATTTCCTGGACCTGGGTCAGCGCCTGAATGAAGGCGATGACGACGCCGACAACCATGGCGGCGAGAACGGCGGGCCCTGAGGCCACGATCACGGTCCAGATCGCGGCCTGTACAATATCGAGGGCATCCGCCTCATTCATGGAGTTATCACTTCACCTTGACGCCCGGGCCGATAACAAGCTCCTTGCCGTTATCCAGCACCGCAATGATTCCGTCAGAGTATAGTTTCACTTCCTTAACCACGCCAGTGGTCTTGCCGTCTTCGCTGGTGACGGTGCGCCCGATGACGGCGTCCGCCTCGCTCAGCGACGTGCGCTGCAGCAGGCTTTCAAGGTTCTTGTTGGTCTTGATCGTCTGCTCCACCTGCGAGAAGGTCGCAAGCTGGGCGATCTGCTGCGTCGCATCCATCGGCTGCGTCGGATCCTGATTCTTCATCTGGGCGACGAGCAGCTTCAGGAAGCTCTCGTAGTTGAGCGATGCCTTGGCGGCGTCGCCGCCCGAATCCTGGGCCGAAACATTCGGGGTGTAGCCGTTGTTGCTGACGCCGCTTACCGCCATGGTGCGATCTCCTTGCGAATCTGCTCGACTGTTGCCGGCGTGATTTCCTGCGTGTTGAGAATGCGGTCTTCGATTGCATAGAGGCCGCGGATCGCCTTGAGCGCTTCGAAGGCGCGGCCGTTGGTCACCAGCCCGTCGACGCGCTTCAGCTCGGCAAGGATCTCTTCGTTCTTGAAGCAGTTGAGCAGCATGACGATCGACTTGCGGAACATCGCGGTCGATTGCTCGGCGCCTTCCGGATTGATGAGGATCATCTGCGCGATGAAATAGAGCTGCTTCAGCGGCGTCGTTGCGTCTTCGGGCTGCAGCACGTGGTTTTCGAGCAGGAACGTCACATCGTTCAGGAACTCGACCGCGACCTTCCGGTCCACGCGCAGCACCGCGCCGTTTACAAAAATCCGTTCGCCCGACTTCAGCGAGATACGCAGTGTGCTCTTCATTTCAGTCCATCCCTGATGATGGTGGTAATGTCAATTATGCCCTGGAAGTTGGAGGATTCGCGTTTGCGGATCTTTTCCGTCTCGTTGAGTATCCAGATGGCGATCGAAATCAGATTGGCGCGCAGCTCTTCGTTCAGCTGGTTCTCCGGTGCACGCAGATCCTCGATGAAACGGATCCACAGGCGCCGGGTAAAGTAGATGGCCTCGATGGCCTCTCTCGAATACCCTTTCTGCTGTTTCGCTGCTTCCATGAGCGCGATCGAGCGATCGAGTACCTGCCGTTCTCGATTCTTGGAGTCGGCGACGCCGTCCTCCATGATCTCGGCATAGGAAAATTGGTACATTCAGACATCCTTCATGTTTGTCCGGCTCCTCACACTAGAGGAAATTGAGCAAGCTCATCTGCTGTAGTCGCGACGTTAGTGTATAGGACGTTTCCAACTGCACCTTGAGCGTGTTGATCCGGGTCGATGTCTCGATCGGATCGATGCCTTCGAGGTCGGCGACATGCGTGTTGACCAGCTTGAGCTGCGCGTCGATCGAGGTGTTCGCCTTCTTCACCCGCGATTCCGAAATACCGAGCTGGCTGCGCTCTGCATTGAGGCCGGCGATGCCCTGCTCTGCATACTGCAACGCCTCGACACCGATCGCCGCCCGCACCTCGGGGGTCACGTTCTTGTCCATCAGCTCGGCCGTGATTACGCTTGCCATGGCGAACATGCGGAAGCCGTTGGTATTGGCGTTGGTCGAGCTTTCGATGACTTCGCTGGCGCTGATCCGGCTCGTCATGTTCTGGCTGGATGCGTCCGACCAATTTGCATCCCAGCCCGTACCGGTGAACATCGGCTCGACCGTATTCTTGATGAAGTCCTGCATCTGGGTGACGGTGATCTGGTCGTCGGACGTGATGCTGTTGGCGGTCTTGAACGCCGTAAACGCAGCGTCGAAGGCAGTCTTTGCCGCCGACGTAGCGGTGTAGTCGGCGAGAGGCTTGGCGTCGGTATTGATGCCCGAAAACAGGAACTCGCCGTTGAAGGACGTGTTTGCGGCGGCAGTGAAGGTCTGCAGCGCGCCCAAGATCTCGGTCTTCTGGATCTTAAGCTGGCTCGCGGCATCGTTGCCCTTGTAGGTAACGAGCGTGTCGCGCACCTTTTCGGCCGCTTTCGCCATCGTTTCCAGCGCACCCTGCGAGCCGGAGAGGCGCTGGGTTACGACCGAGTTGGTGCTCTTCATCGAGTTCAGCCGGTCGATCTCGCGCTGAAGGTTGAGCGAGCGCGACGCCGTCGCACCAAGCGTCAAGCCGACGTCGTAGTGCCGACCCGTCGTCTGCTCCTGGGTCGCCTTCAGCAGATCCATCTGGTTCTGCTGAATCGTCATGCGCATGGCGGTCTGGATCGCCAGATTAGAAACGTAGGACGTCTTCATGATTACCTCACAGCTTCCATCAAGGCCGCCATCATGGCGTCCACGGTACTCACCAGCTTGGCCGATGCTTTGTAGGATTGTTCGAGATCGAGCAGCAGCGACAGTTCCTCGTCAATGCTGACCCCGGTCTGCTTGCTGAGCGCTTCCTGGGTGCGCGACAGCATAGCGCGCTTGTTGTCGTCGGCGGTCGATGCCGTCTTTCGGGTCTGCTCCAGCCAGCCGACCGACCCGGTCGCGAAGTTCAGCAGGCTGCTGGTTCCGTCGAGACCGGTCGACGGGTCGAACGTCATGTTCTCGCCCATCTTGTTGATGAAGCCGTCGAGAAGGCCCGTGTAGCCGGGGCTCGGATTTGCCGCACCGCCAGGGTTCGACACAACGCCGTTGAAGCCGCCGTCACGCAAAAGAAGCGGGTTGGCCTTGGCCAGAGCGTTGACGGTGATCTTCGATGCCAGTCCGGGAACGACGGTGCCGGCAGCCGGCACACCCGCGCTTCCCCAGGTAAAGAGGCCCGGTTGGTAGGGAACCGGCGGCACCCCGCTGGGGTTGCCTTCCTTGAAAAGCTCGACGAGACCACGGGCGATCTCGTCCAGCTGCGACTGGAACTTCGGCCCAATGTCGTCGCGCAGCTGCACGAGGCTCGCAAGCTTGCCCTTGGCGGTCGTATCTGCGCCACTTCCAGGGGCGATCGGTACGCCGTCGACGAAGATCTTGTTGCCGGTGACGGTGGCGTCATAGGTCGTTGTCGGCGCGAACGTCACCTGGCGCGGAATGTTCTCGAAAAGCACCGTGCCGTCGGTGGTGAAGATCACCGTATCGTTGTTGCCGCGCGTAACGGTGGAGATGCCGACGATCTCCGAAATCTGCTTCAGGATCTTGTCGCGCTGGTCAAGCGCATCGTTCGCATCGCCACCGGATGCAGTCGCCGACTTGACCTCGTTGTTCACCCGCTCGAAGTCCGCAAGCAGGCTGTTCAGCTTGTCGACCTCAAGAGCGATTTCCTTGTCGGCATCTTCGCGCATGTTCTGCACGGTGCCAGAGGTCTTGTTCAGGGAATCGGCAAGGTCCTGGGCGCTGGTGACCGCTGCCGCCGCAATCGTCTTGTTGCCCGGGGTCGAGGCCAGCGTCTGCAGGCTGTTGCGAAACTCCGACAGCAGCTTTGACGGCGCAGTCTCGTAGTTGTTACCGCCGAGAGCCGATTTCAGGAGTTCCAGGCCATCGCGAAGCCGCGCCTGGCCGGAGGCTTCGCCGATGCTGGCGATGCTCTGCTTGAGCAGCGCCTCGTTCTGTGCCCGGTAGATGGATACGACCTGCGCGCCGTTGCCGGTGCTGCCCAAGAGGGCAAGGCGACGCGAATAATCCGCATTGCCCGCATTCGCGATGTTCTTCGACACGATCGCGGTCTGTTGCGCCGTGTTGCTGAAGGCCTGCTGTGCGATGGATATTGCGGAGGACAGCGACATGACGCGGACCGTATCTCTTTCAATTACCGTTTCAGGTTGACAAGCACGTCAAGCAGGTCCGAGGCGGTCTGGAACACCTTGGAGTTTGCCGTGTAGTTGCGCTGCGCCTCGATCATCGAGGTCAGCTCGTTGGCGATGTCGACGTTGGAGTTTTCGAGCGCCTTGGACTGGATGTTGCCGAAAGCGCCAGAGCCGGCAAAACCGGTGACAATAACGCCTGAATCCGCCCCTTGCGAGTAGACGTTGCCGGACTGCGGCTGCAGCTTGTCCGGGCTCTGGACGGTCGCAAGGGCGATCCGGAACTTGGGGATGAGGTTGCCGTCGCCATACTTGACGTAAACGATGCCTTCCTTGTCGATCTCGAAGCCCGACATCTTGCTCGGCTTGCTGCCGTCGATGCCACCGCCGGTGCTGCTGAAGTCGCCGCCGAGCTGCGTGGTCTTGGAGGTGTCGATCGTGATCGCACCAAGGTTGGCGCCGGTGCCGGGCAGGTTGTTGATGGCCGTCGTCGTCAGCGTCGCGGGGACGGCGCCGATGCGCTTGCCGGCCGCGTCGAACGTCATGGTCTGGGTACCGACTGTAGTGCCCGATGTGCGATCGACGACGCTCAGGCCCCAGGCGTTCGGACCTGTCTTGGTGTAGGTGAAATCGAGGATGCGGGTGTTGCCCTGGCTGTCGTAAACAACCATCGAGGTCTTCGATTGATCGTTGACGGCCGCGCCCGACGGCAGGTTTGCTTCCATCGTACCCTTGGTCGAGCCGGCGGCGACCAGGCCCTCGTCCTTGAGCTGGACCGGTACCAGGCCGTCAAAACCGTTTACGACGACGGTCGGATCGACGCCGGCCTTGTACTCGTAGCCCATCAGCGTGAAGCCGGCGGTGTTGACGAGGTTGCCGTTCTTGTCCGGAACGAAGGAGCCGGCACGCGTCAGGAAGTTCTCACCGCCATTGCCCGAAACGATGAAGAAGCCGCCGCCGTTGATCGCAAGGTCGCTCGCCGACGTCGTATAGCTGGTGCCGCCTTGCTGGGAGATGCTGTAGCGCACCTGCGTTTCGACACCGCCGGAATTGTAGTTGCCGCCGCCCGAAGGCAGGATCATCGACGAGAACTCCGTGGAGGCGCGCTTGTAGCCGGTCGTGTTGGCGTTCGCGATGTTTTCGGCGACCGTGCCCAGACGGTTCGACTGGGCGTTCATACCGGACACACCCGTTCTCATGCTGCCATAGAGACTCATATCGGATCCTCATTTCCTTGTTACGGCGACACTAGGAAGCGGGCCTTGCGTGAACCTGTCTTGGTTCAGTGCCCGCCCATCGGCGTGGCGCTCAGTTCCAGTCGATGCAGTAGCCAAGGAAACGCTTCGAATCGATCGGGTCGAAACCGAGCTTCTTGCGCAGTTTCTTGCGCAGTTTGCTGATGTGGCTTTCGACGACGTTTTCCTCGACGTCCTCGTCGAAGATCCCGTAGATCGCGTTGAAGATCTGCGACTTGGAGACGCGACGGCCGCGGTTTGCGACCAAATACTCGAGAATGCGGCGCTCGCGGCGCGGCAGGGCGAAGACATCGCCGTTGATTTCCGGATCGCGGCCGTCGGCAAAAACGCGGATCGGACCAATGTCGGTAAAGTTGGCGATCGCCTTCAGGCGCCGGCGGATCGCAGCGACGCGGGCAAGGATTTCGCGGGGGTGGATAGGCTTGCGCACAACGTCGTCGACGCCGCAATCAAAGAGTGCAAGCGTGTTTTCGAGGGACGGCGTGTCGCTCATCGCGATGACCGGTGCCATCGAGCGATCGCGGATGGCCCGCGGCAGCGTGAAGGTGGTGTCGCCCTGCCCGATCAGGAAGGCTTCCACGGCATCGATATCCGAATCGGCAGCCGCGTTTACCCACTCTCCAAACTCCCTGGGATCGAAACCCGTCGAGGGAATACCTTCACGTCCGAAGAGGGACGTATACCCGTCCTTCACCAGCTCTCTTTCATCAACCACTACGATCATTCGCCCGCCTCCGAATCAGTATGGCTCCGCACTGATTGAGAGGTACGAATCGAGGGATTCATGAACAACTAGAGGAAGTTACTGGGTGGAATTAATAATTGATTAACCATGTTTCGCCGATTTGATCTATATCTAGTAGCACCCGCCTCAAGGCGGCACTAAAATAATGTGGAAAAGTTAACGGACTACGACAAATCGCTTGCGGTCACATTGTCCGCGCATTGTCGCCACAATGCGGCAAATGGAATGCTAATACAATTGATGGTTGCTTATTGGCAAAACTGCGTGGCGTTCGGCGTCCACTTGCCGTAGCCGGTCGCGACGAGATTCGCGATCACCCGGCAGACATATTTCTTCTGCGCCGGGTCGTTGTTCGGGCCTGCGTGATAGCGCGCAACGGCCATTGTCCAGGTCTCGTGCCTCGCATGGAGATTGGCCAGGAAGCGCGCGGCATATTCGACATTCTTGCGCGGGTCAAGCATCTCCTGCGGCGAGCTGAAATGCTCGCCATGGAAGTAATAGTTGATCTGCATGCAGCCGAGATCGATGAGCTTGGCACCCTGTGCCCGCGCGTTGCCGAACTGGGTTAGAACGTCCTGCTCGCTGCTACCGAAATAGGCCTTGCCTTCGATGTTCATCGCGTAGGGTTGAAGCGATCCCTTGCGGCCGGTTTCGGTCAGCCCGACCGAATAGAGGATCCCGGCCGGGATATCGTACTTCGCCGCTGCGCTGATGATCTCGCGCTCGCAGACGCCTGCGTCCGCGCTGGCAAAAGCGCTACATGTAGACGTGACCAGTACGAGAGCGCTCAGTGCCGGCAGCCGCATCGTCCGTCCCGCCATTGCCAACCCACCTTTCCGCCGCCGAAGACTGGCTGTCGTCCTGTCGCTGCTGTCGTCCCTGGCCGTTGCCATCGGCGCGTTCTCGGCCCTGCTGCCCGGCCTGGGCTTGGGCCTGCGCCTGCGAGCCGCCGCCGGACGACGTGTCGCCGCCGGAGTTGAACACGATGTTCACCTGATCGACCGCAAAGCCCTGAGCGCGCAGCGCCTTGACCAAGTCGTTCTGGTCGTCGCGCAACTGCCGGAAGGCGTCGCCGTTCTCGACCTTCAGCTCGACCTGCAGTTCGTCATCCTTCAGGCGCAGCGTGGCCGTGACGAGGCCAAGCTCGATCGGGTGAAGCTGGATCTTCAGGGTGTTGAGCGTTTTTC
Source organism: Ensifer sp. SL37 (assembly GCF_026672675.1). NCBI lineage: Bacteria > Pseudomonadati > Pseudomonadota > Alphaproteobacteria > Hyphomicrobiales > Rhizobiaceae > Ensifer > Ensifer sp. SL37. The sequence continues at coordinate 802,621 of NZ_JAPPRN010000006.1, forward strand.
CGGCCTGCGTCCACGCGCCCGGCTGACCGAGTGCAGCACTTGGCTGCAGGGAAGTGGTGGCCTCACCGGCGATGGCGTCTGCCACGGCGCTGGTGTTCGGGCTCATCGAGATGCCGAGATAACGCCGGGCCTCGAGCACGGTGACATTCTCGACCTTGGCGGAAGCTTGCGAACGGGCAGCGTCGAACGCCGCATCACCGTCCTTCGAGAGGCTCATGGAAACGGCCTGTCCCTTGCCGTCAGCCCGGGCGAAGCGGAAGAGCCGGTCGGGGTCGTTCTCGCCCGCCTGTGCCTCGGCTTTCGCGCCATGCTCGCTGCCACCGGCAACGGGCGCCGCGCCCTCAATCTGGCCATCCGCTGCCTGGCGCGCGGCCGCCGTCTGTCCCTGAGGCTGCGTCGCCTGGGCACCGCCCAGCAGCGTCAGCAGATCGTCCATCGCTGTAGCTGTCTGCTTGGCTTCAGCGCCCTCGCCGCCGGCGTTGACGTCGCCATCGACCGAGGCGCCATCTGCCGGCGCTTTGCCAATGCCTTTCGTCAAGGTGGCAATGCGCTTGGCGAGTTCTTCATCGACCTCCACTTGAGCCAGATCATCGGACACGGCAGCCGATTTGGCCGGATCGGTCTTGTCGACGGCACGCTTGCCGCCAACGCCGCGCTCGGCCGCCTGGAAATGGTCGCGCAGCGCGTGTTCGTCGAACTGGTCGTTGCGACCAAGGCTGATGCTGCGTGTCACGGCCCTGCCCGCGGCCTTGGCAATATTGTCCTTGTCGATCAAGGCTCCCGCCTCCGCGTCGCTGCCGGCAGCGGCGTCGTTGCCGCCTTTGCCTGAACCCGGCTGGTCGTTGGTTTTTTGCCGCCCGGCATTGGCCACGGCATCTTCAAACGCGCCGGCCGATGCACCACCAGCCTGCTCCTTGCCGCCCGCTCGTCCGCTTCCCGTGCCGACAGGTGTCGGGGGCATGCGCAGGGTGTCCTCAGCCCTCATTTGTCTTCTCCCTTCAGGAGAGCGTCGATCTCTTCGATCTTCGATCGTCCTTTCGCCACGAAGCCATCGTGCTTCGGGTCCGCCACCTCGTCTGCGCCGGATGCGGCCACGGTCTCCGGCGCAACCGCCGGGGTCTGCCCGCTACCAAAGGGGCTCATGCCGCTGCCAGTTTCCTCGCTTGCGGCCGACGCGTTCGCCTCAACCGGTCTATCGGGTTTAGACGCAAACGCTTGCGTGAGGCTTTCACCGACAGGTGGCCGGACGACGGCGTCCGCAACCGCCTTTGCAGCCTCGCGCAAGGCGCGGTCGCGCGGCGAAAGCTCCGCATCCGATATCGCCGCCAGGCTCGCCGTCGCGGCAAACACGTCATTGGAAGGCACCGAGGCCAATCCGGCATAGAAGCTGGCAAGCAGTTTCGGCTGCGGCGCGCCGTCTGCGCCGAGCGCCTCGGCGCGTTCAGACGCGAGCTTTGCGAGTTCTTGCTTGCCGGCGATCGCCGCGCGGCGGGCGACGCGAAGGAAGACTTCGCGCTGGCGCGGCGCGTCCATGAAACCCAGGATCTCCGAAATTCGCCCCTGCGCCCCGCCATCGAAATGGGCGACGGCGAGTTCGACGAAGACATCCGCGAACTGGCTGGCATAGGGGGAGGTCAGGTAGCGGCGGGCATAGGTCAGCGCATAGCGGAAGCCCTTGTCCGCGTCGCCCGCCTGAACCGCGAGGAAAACCGAGCGACGCAGGGCAGCCTCTTCGATGATCGTACCCGGGGCCGCGAGACGGGCCCAGTCGTAGTACTTCATCGCGCCCACAGGATCCTGCTGCGACGTCGCGTTGCCGAGGATGAGGTAGAGATAAGGGCCGATGCGGGCGCTGCGGTACTCAGGCGCGGCCTTGGACAGGCTCTCGACGATCAGGCCGCCCTTGCCATTCAGATATTGCGTCAGCGCCTCGGTGACGCGGGAATCGAAGTTCCCGGCCACATCGTGATCCGCAAGGTACTTCAGCGTCTCCGGATTGCCGCCGCTCATGGCATAGACCAGCGCCGCATCGACGTTGCGCGGATCACGGAAGACCGCCGCGTCGGCCGCACGCAGGCGCTTGTCGATGGCGCCCAGCATGAAGCGCTGCATTTCGATCGCCGAATGGTCGCCAAGGACGACCGAGTCCTGCACATATTGCAGCGACCGGATCATCTTGAAGGGTGCGAGCTCCTCGATATCGTTCGCCCTGGCACCCCCGGTTAAAACGGGGGTCGCCAGCACACAGCAGGCCATCAGAGCGGTTCGCAGGCGTCTCAGCATGGCGCTTAACCCGGAGCCGATTGCAAGAGGATCTCGATGCGGCGGTTGCCCGGGGCGTAGGGATCGCCGGGGATCTGCAGCCGCCGGTCGGCGAAGCCGCTGATCTGGCTGACGCGATCTTCCTTCAGGCCACCGCGGACGAGCATGTAATAGGCGCTCTGGGCGCGGGCGGCGGAGAGGCGCCAGTTATCATAAGTGCCATCCTTGAAGGGACGGCCGTCGGTATGGCCGCGGATTGCAACCGCGCCCTGACGCTCAGCCAGCAGATGGCCGATCTTTTCCATCGCCAGTACCAGTTCCTTCTGCGGCACGGCCGAGCCGATGGCAAACATCTGCGCATCGGTCCGCTCGCTGATCGTCACCATCAGGCCGCCTTCAGCGGGTGTCACGACAAGTCCCTCGGCCAGCTGACCCGCCTCGCCGGCAAGCTGCTTCTTCAGCTCGGCCTGGAGCTCGGCCGCCTGCTCCTTGGCGTCGGCCTCGGCGGCCTCGGTCTTCGGCTTTTCGCCGGCTGCGGCGTCCGCCGGGTCCTTGCCAGCTCCCGTATCGGTGTCCTTGCCGTCACCGGCCTGCTTGTCGGCCGCTTCATGCGGCTCCTGCGACGCGTCCGCCTCAGACTTCTTGACGGCCGGCGTCGCGCCTGCGGGCTCCGTCGACTTGTCGGCAAGGGCAGCAACGGTTTCGGCCGTGTTGCCGGCGTCCTTCACTTCGACCTGCTTGGTCCAGAAGTCCGGATCGAACGGGTCACGATAGGCTTCGCCGCCATCGGCGCCGGTGGCCGGGCCGGACTGGGCCGCACCGCCCTCGCCCTTGACGCTGATGTTGGCCTGCTGGCCGACCTCGCGCGCAATCTCGGAAAGAACGGAATAGGGGTTTTCGAAGAAGTCGGCGTCGGAGTACTTCGTCTCTTCGCCCGACGTCGCCGTCAGCTGATCGCCGGTTTTGGCCGAGCCACCGGACTTTTCCTGCTCGCCGTCAACCTTCGAACGCTGCTGCGTTTCTTCGCCCTGCGCATCCTTGGCCGGGTCCTTCAAGCCACGTTCGGCAGGCTTCTGGTCGGTCAATTGCACCGGGTTGAAATAGGAAGCGATCGCCGCCTTCGTCTCTTCGTTGGCGGCATTGATCAGCCACATCACGAGGAAGAAGGCCATCATCGCCGTCATGAAGTCGGCATAGGCGATCTTCCAGGAGCCGCCGTGGTGACCATCATGGCTGCCGCTGTGGCGCTTGACGATGATGATCTCGTGCTTGCCGTTGTGGTGGTTTTCGTCGCTCATGCGAGAACTTTCCGAACTGTATCGGCCCAGGCGGCCATGCGCGTCACGAGGATGGTGCCATCCATCTCGACGGCGAGATCGACATCGTCGGATTCGACGTGCCGCAAGGACGGCATGTCTTCTCCGAGCTGGCGCTTCAGCGCCTCGAAGAGAGACGCCGGGCCTTTGACGACGATGGTGTAGCCTTCGCCGGCCACAAGTCCCTGGCGCAGCATCTGCGCCATATCGGCAACGGCGCGCTGCATGAGGGCATCGCCCATGACGGGCGCGAGCACGCGGGCGGCCTGATCGCCGAGTGCGACGGCAAGCCCCTCGGTCATTTCGTCGATGCGCAGCGCGAGACGGTTCGCGGTTTCCTCTTCGAAGCGCCGCGTCAGCGCCTCGAGTTCGGCCGCGTGCGCCGCCTGAAGTTCGGCTATCTGCTTTTCCTGTTCGAAGACGAGTTCGGCGGTCGCCTCGGCCCGCCCTTCGGCGAAGGCGCGCCGGCGTTCGGCGTCGATATCGATTTCCGGCATGGCTGGTCTCGCGCCGAGGCGCTCGCCATCGGCATAGTCGGTATCCAGATCGGGGAAATATTTCGGAGGCATCAGCGACAGCTCGACTTTCGGTGCGCTGAAGTCCTTGAGATAACGGGAGAGCATTGCACTCATGGCCGGCCCCCTGCAGCGGACCTGCGGCAATGCGGCGATCCCCATCTGCTTGAGAGGCGGCGCTCCCTGGCGCGGACTTCCATTGCTCCTGGCACTGCTGACATGTCTCCCTCGGGCCCGACCGTCGGATACGGCAGACCCAGCATTCTTGACGTACATCAGCGTGATCCGGGGTCGGTTGTTCCCGGAGCGATCTGATGCAGGCGGCGGCGCAAAGGTCATTTTGGCCGGCAGTCATCCGACAGGACTGCGAGGGAAGGCTATTCGGTCAAACTTGTGCGAAAATGAATGTGTTGGACCGCGCCAGGGCAATTAGCGCGGTCCAACCGTTTCCACCGGGTGCCGTGACCGACGACGTGGCAGAACTCAAAGTGCCGTCACCCGCATTCGGGGTGGTGGGCTCAGTTTGGCGGATCGGCGGCCGGTTCCGGCCGCTGTCCGCCGCTGCGCCTTACTGCTGGAACAGGCGCAAGATATTTTCGGAATTGGTGTTGGCGATCGAGAGCGCCTGGATGCCCAGTTGCTGCTGCGTCTGCAGCGCCTTCAGCCGTGTCGATTCCTCGTTCATGTCGGCATCGACGAGACGACCGACGCCCTTGTCGATCGTATCCATCAGGTTGGCGATGAAGCCCTCCTGCAACTCGATGCGCTTGGTGATGGCGCCGAGCGTGGAGCCGGCGTCCGTCAGCTGGTTGAGGATACGTTCGACGACGCTGATCATATCGGCCATTTCGGCAGGCGTCGTCGATGCGGTCAGCTTGACTTCCGCCGTCGTACCGATCGGCGTCGTCGCCGGTGCGCCGATCAGGTGGTACAGGCGCGCGCCCGCCGTACCGGGCGGAGAGGTGAGCTGGGAGGCGTCGTAGTTCCTGGTCAGGATGCCTCGGCTCGCGTTCTGCTTGTCGATCAGCATCGACTGCGAGGTGTCGAAGTCGAGCGTCGTGACCGACACATTGCCGTTGGCGTCACGGTTGAACGAGGCCACGACGGACTTCGTGCCGACCGGAGCTGTGGCGGCGTTGTAGAGCCAGTTTTCGCTGGAGAAGGATGCGGACTGGGCGGCCGAGATAAGCTGGTTCTTGAGCTCGGTGATTTCCTTGTCGATCTTCAGCTTGTCGACGCCCGGCTCACTCGCCGCGACGAGCTTGCTCTTGATCGCGCTAACGACCTCGATCGACGAATTCATTGCCGCATAGGCCGTGTCGATCTTGGCGGCGCCGAGGCCGAGGGCGTCCTGAACGGTGGAGAGCGCGGCATTGTCGGAGCGCATGGTGGTCGCGATCGACCAATAGGCGGCGTTGTCGGCAGCCGTCTGCACGCGGTAGCCCGAGGAGATGCGGTCCTGGACTTCCGCCATGTCGGAGTTGATCGAACGCAATGTCTGGAGAGCCGCCATGGCGGCGGTGTTGGTCATGATGCTTGTCATTGGTCACCTGTCCCGAATGAATTCCTAAGGACATTCCGGAGTGTTACCGGCAGCGATGGGACTGGCATCATGCGAATCGCCCCTGTTTTGCCCTGGAGGCGACCCTTCGCTCTTAACCAATATGTAACGATCTCATAGTTAATAAATGGTTAATGTCGTTAGGAAGTCGGTAACAAAGGTGAACAAAAGTAAGGGAAGATGGACGAAGCGTTAAGATGCGTACCGTCACCCATGGAAAGAATGCCGGCGGCATTCGGCACGCCTGGCGGCCATGGAATTACCGGAGCGCAAAAGGAAAAAGCCGCACGATCCACGGGGGATGTGCGGCTTCTTTTCGAAGTGACGGGCGAAGATCGCCCGTCATGTTCGGTCGATCGATTAACGGAACAGCGACAGGATGTTCTGCGAGTTCGAGTTGGCGATCGTGAGCGCCTGGATGCCGAGCTGCTGCTGCGTCTGCAGAGCCTTCAGGCGGGTCGATTCCTCGTTCATGTCGGCATCGACGAGACGGCCAACGCCCTTCTCGATCGAGTCCGAGAGGTTGTCGACGAAGCCCTTCTGCAGGTCGATACGGGCGTTGAGCGCACCGAGGTCGGCAGCTGCGTCGGTCATCTGCGAGAGGACGGAGTCGACACCCGAAAGCGCCTGCGACAGGGCGCCTGTCGTCATGTTGGTGATGTCGAGCGTCAGGACGCTGAAGCCCAGCGTTACCGGCGAACCGGTCGTGTCGGAGTAGGTGATGTTGGTGGAGAGCAGGCCCGTTGCAGTGGTGCCGCTCGCGACGTAAGCGCCGGTAGCATCGACCTGGACCAGCGAGCTCTTGTTGGTGTCGTACTGCAGCGTCGTCAGGCTGACATTGCCCTTGGCGTCGCGGTTGAACGAACCGACAACCGACTTCGTGCCGGCAGCGTTGTTCGGGTCGGTGTAAACCCAGTTTTCGCCAGAGAACGAAGCCGACTTGGCAATGCTCACGAGCTGGTTCTGAAGCTCCTTGATTTCCTTCTGGATCTTGCTCTTGTCAACGCCCGGCTCGCTGGCGGTTACCAGCTTCTTCTTGATTTCGTCGACGACGTCCTTGGAGTTTTCCATGGCCGACGAAGCAACGTCGGTCTTGGCAGCGCCGAGGCCGAGGGCGTCCTGAACGGCCGAAAGAGCCTTGTTGTCCGAACGCATGGTGGTCGCGATCGACCAGTAAGCAGCGTTGTCAGCTGCGGTGCCGACGCGCAGACCCGACGAAATGCGCTCCTGGGTGGTTTCCATCGAGGAGTTGATCGAACGCAGGGTGGCGAGTGCGCCCATGGCGGAAGAGTTGGTCAGAATGCTCGTCATTGGCTGAGTGCCCCTTGTTGGCAAAGATGGAATGGAAAGGGACATTCCGGGATTACCGGGAAACGACGGTCAGCCTCATGCCTGCTGACGCTTTAATCTGTTCGGGTCAACCCGTCGTTTCGATGGTTACAACAAACACCATCGTGGTTAACGAACCCTAAAATCCGCAGAAACTTTTCGAAGATTTATCAGTGCATTGGCGACAAAGAAAAACCGCGCCTCTTGCGAAGCGCGGTTTCGTATCTTGCATCGAGGGCGGGCCGTAACCCGCCCTTCTCAACCTGCCGATTAACGGAACAGCGACAGGATATTCTGCGAGTTCGAGTTGGCGATCGAGAGCGCCTGGATGCCGAGCTGCTGCTGCGTCTGCAGAGCCTTCAGGCGGGTCGATTCCTCGTTCATGTCGGCATCGACGAGACGGCCAACGCCCTTCTCGATCGAGTCCGAGAGGTTTTCGACGAAGCCCTTCTGCAGATCGATACGGCTGTTGAGCGCACCGAGGTCGGCAGCTGCGTCGGTCATCTGGGTCAGGACCGAGTCAACACCCGAAAGCGCCTGCGACAGAGCGCCTGTCGTCATGTTGGTGATGTCGAGCGTCAGGACGCTGAAGGACAGCGATACGGTCGCGCCGGTCGTGTCGGAATAGGAGATATTGCTGGAGAGCAGGCCCGTGCCGGCCGTCGATGCATAGTTGCCGGAGGCGTCGACTTCGATCAGCGAGCTCTTGTTGGTGTCGTACTGCAGCGTCGTCAGGCTGACATTGCCCTTGGCGTCGCGGTTGAACGAACCGACAACCGACTTCGTGCCGGCAGCGTTGTTCGGGTCGGTGTAAACCCAGTTTTCGCCAGAGAACGAAGCCGACTTGGCAATGCTTACGAGCTGGTTCTGAAGCTCCTTGATTTCCTTCTGGATCTTGCTCTTGTCAACGCCCGGCTCGCTGGCGGTTACCAGCTTCTTCTTGATTTCGTCGACGACGTCCTTGGAGTTTTCCATGGCCGACGAAGCAACGTCGGTCTTGGCAGCGCCGAGGCCGAGGGCGTCCTGAACGGCCGAAAGAGCCTTGTTGTCCGAACGCATGGTGGTCGCGATCGACCAGTAAGCAGCGTTGTCAGCTGCGGTGCCGACGCGCAGACCCGACGAAATGCGCTCCTGGGTGGTTTCCATCGAGGAGTTGATCGAACGCAGGGTGGCGAGTGCGCCCATGGCGGAAGAATTGGTGATGATGCTCGTCATTAGAGTGTCCCTTGATTACTTTAGACGATTTAGGGGACATACCGGACTTCCCGGTGATGGCGGATCGGCTTCATGCCACTCGGTTCCAACTATCTCGGAAGAAACCAAACCCGTCATGTGAAAGGGACTATCGCCGGCAAAGCTTGCAAATTGATTAAGCGCGATCGGGCAATCGAGCCGAGGTCATCTATACTTAACAAGACTTTAACTCAGCGTTCAGGTACGCTTTCACCCCGCTTGATGTGGCACGGACGGACACCGCCGAGCGCGGGATCTCTCACGCCTGAGGCAAGCTCCCCCGGGTAGGCTCGACGGCAAACAAGGTCTAGCAAGCCGGCGCCGGTCGCCGCGCAACTTCGACGGAGCCCTGAGTGAACGCCCAAGCCATTTTTTCGACAGCTTCCCGTCACTACCAGAAAGGGCAGTACACGGACGCGCTCAATCAGTTGAACGCCCTGATGGAGCTTAACCGCGACTCCAAGACCTATGTGCTCCTGGCAAAGGTACTCTCCAAGCTGGGCTTCAAGCCGGAAGCGGCGCGCGCCTACCAGCTCGCTGGCGAGGCCGGCGGCTCACGCGCAGAAGACTACCTGACGGAGGCAATGAAGCTATACTTCGCCAACGGAAACGAAGACGAGGCGCTGAGCATCGGCCTGCCGCTCCTGGAGAAGGCAAAGACCGACCCCGACATCGCCTTCATCATTGCATCGATTTTCCTCAAGCGGGGTGAAAAAGCGATCCTCGCCCTCTTCAAGGCGCCCCTGACGCTCAGCACCAACCGCGTGCACAACGCACTTGCCTACAAGCTGCTGACCGCAGAGATCAACGACCTGCAGGATCGTGATGCGCTCGCCAATCTCTTCCGCAACAATCCGAAAAACGCGACGTTGCGGTCGGCCTATCTCGTCTATGCGCGCGAAGCCAATGATTTTGCCGATGTCGAGAAACATGATCGCGACATCCAGAAAGCGCTGAAGGCAGGGCAGACCGATTTTCTCGCCGCCGAGGCGCCGTATTATCATGCGACCTGGTGCGGCGACGAACGCCTGAACCGCCTTGCCGGCGCCCAAGTGAATCCATTTCCCCCGGGCCTGACGGAAACGCGCCGCAGTGCGCCGCACAGCTGGAACAAACGCATCCGCATCGGTTACGTCTCCTCAGACTTCTGGGACGAACACGCAACGATGAAGCTTCTGAAGTCGGTGCTGATGGCGCATGACAAGAGCCGCTTCGAGGTAACCCTGTTTTGCCATACCGGCAGAGTGCACGCGATCCGCGACAAGGAGATCCGCGAAAAATGGGGCCGGGTCGTCGAGATCGGTGATCTCAGCGACGAACAGGTGGCCGAGGTCATTCGCCAGGAAAACATCGACATCCTCGTCGACCTGAAGGGCCATACGCTGGACAGTCGCGTTTCGATCTTCAATCACCTGGCGGCCCCCGTCCAGGTCGGATGGCTCGGCTTTCCCGGAACGACCGTCAACGTCGATCTCGACTACATCATCGGCGATCCATACGTCCTTCCTGATGCCAGCAAGGCGTTCTACCGCGAGAAATATTGCCGCCTGCCGGAGACCTACCAGCCGAACGATCCCTACGAACGGCCGCGTGCCGGTTCCATCTCCATCACCCGGCAGATGGTGGGCCTTCGCGAAGATGCGTTTGTCTTTGCGTCCTTCAACACCAACCGCAAGATCTCTCTGCAGACGATCAATCTCTGGATCGACATCCTCCGCCAAACGCCGGACAGCCTGCTGTGGATCATGTGCGACCGCAAGGATGCGCGCGCGAACCTCTTGGCCAAGTTCAAGAGCGGCGGCATCGACACCAAACGCATCATCCTGTGCAACAAGGCGCAGTACCAGGAGCATATCAATCGTATTCCGCTCGCCGACGTTGGCCTCGACACCTACCCTTACAACGGCCACACCACCACGTCCGAAAAGCTTTGGACCGGCCTGCCGGTCCTGACCTTCAAGGGAACCAACTTCGCCTCACGCGTCAGCGAAAGCCTGCTGAACGCCATCGGCGTACCGGAACTCGTGGCCAGCGGGCCGGAGGATTACGTCAAGGAAGCTGTCGCGCTCTACAACAACCGTGACAGGATCGCCGACTATCGAAAGAGGCTGGACGAGAACCGGTTCCGGATGCCGCTATTCGATGCGGAGCGTTTTTGCCAGCACCTGGAAACGGGCTACGAAATGATGGCCGACCGCGCCAAGAGCGGACTGGCACCTGATCACATCGACGTTCCGGCATTGCCGCCGCGCATCGGGTCGTTCGAACGCTGAATGGCGATCATCCCGGAAAGACAAAAGGCAGCGCCGCGGCGCTGCCTTTTTTGTTGTCCCGTTTCGAGGATCGCAAAGCCCGATGGCGCGGATGATCCGGAGCGCCATGCGCCGAAGGCAAGCGCATCGCGGTTTTCGGGATGCGCGTCTTCTCTTTGAGCTTTTAATTTGTCGCCGTCGCCAGCGCGCCGCGCACTCTCCGTGCGACAGCTCTAACTGAAGGAGCGCACCAGACTGCCGACGAGGAGGTTCCAGCCGTCAATCAAGACGAAGAAGAGAATCTTGAACGGAAGCGAGATTGCCGTCGGCGGCAGCATCATCATACCCATGGCCATGGTGATGGTAGCGACGATCAGATCGATCACCAGGAACGGCAGCATGATCAGGAAGCCGATTTCGAAGCCCCGGCGAATTTCCGAGATCATGAAGGCCGGCACGACCGCGCGCAGATCGACCTTGTCGTCGACGACGACCGTCTGGCCCTTTTCCTTGGCGATGTCGATGAAGAGCTGCAGGTCCTTGTCGCGCGTGTTGGCGAGCATGAAGTCGCGGAAAGGCTCGGTGATCCGGGGGATCGCCTCCGCCTCTGTGATCTGGTTCTTCATCAGCGGGTCGATGCCGTCCCGCCAGGCGCGATCGAAGGTCGGCCCCATGACATAGAAGGTCATGAACAGCGCCAGCGAAACCATGATCATGTTGGATGGCGTGGTCGCCAGGCCCATGCCGGTGCGCAGGATCGCAAAGGCGATCACGAAGCGCGGAAAGCTGGTGACCATGATCAGGATGCCGGGGGCCACCGACAGCACGGTCAGAAGACCGAAGGTGCGGATGATCCACGAGGCGGCAGAGCCGTCGATAGGCGTATTCAGGATATCAGAGGGGAAGCTCTGGGCGCCGGCAATACCGGACATCGCCATCATGGCAACTATAAAGGCGACTAGCCGGACCATTTATCGAATCATTGGATGACGAAGGTTCTGAACATCACATTGGTTACGCGCCCATCGGAGCGCAGGTCAACCCGCTCCTGGATGTCATCCCGGAGATATTGAAAGCCGCGTGGTCCCTGGATTTGTTGCAGGGAAACGGTTTTCAGGTAGGCGGCGATATCCTGGTGGATCTGCTCGGCGAGTTTGGGGTCAGGCACGCCGTCGAACTGCAGCGCCACTTCCAGGCGGATCCAGTTTTCAGAGGGATAGGCAAGGTTGGTGGTGATCGGGTCGAGCTGGACGACGCCGTTCGCTTCGGTCGCTACCTTCGGCAGGCCTTCTTCGCCGGTCGCATTGGCGGCCGGCTCCTTGGTCGCTTCCACCTGCTCCTTCGGAGGCGGTGGTGCGAGCAGGCCGCCGACCAGCCAGCCGCCGCCGCCGGCAAGCAGCGTCAGCACGGCGATGGCCGCGATGGTCAGCACCTTCGACGGCGGCTTCGGAGCGTTGGAATCGAGTTCTTCCATCTTGCCGTTCCCTGCCGATCAGATCGGCGAAAATAGATCCATGAACTGCTGGCCGTAGGGCGGCTGCTGCACTTCAGTCAGGCGACCACGGCCGCCATAGGAGATGCGCGCCTCGGCGATGCGGTCGTAGGAGATGACGTTGTCGGCATCGACGTCCCGCGGCCGGACGATACCGGCGACGTTCAGGATGCGCAGCTCGTGGTTGACGCGCACTTCCTGCGAACCGCTGATCAACAGGTTGCCGTTTTCGAGAACGCCGGTGACAACGGCGGCAACGAGCACCCGCAGCTTTTCCGAACGCTCCGTCGTGCCGTCACCTTCGGTCTTGGTATTCGAGCCGTATTTCAGGTCGCCGGACCAGCCGAAATCGCTCGTCTGAGACTTTCCGCTGGCGCCGACGTTGAAGCCACTCGAGTTCTTGCGGCTACGGTCCGTCTTGTTGTCGAAGGTTGCGCCTTCGTTGATCTTGATGTCGACCGTCAGGATATCGCCGACATTGATCGCGCGCGCGTCCTTGAAGAGCGCGGCCTGCTGGTCGTTCCACAACGAATAGCCATTCACCATCTGGCGCGGCTGCTTCGGATACATGGCGAGCTGCGGCGTCTGCGAATATTGCAGACCGCTGCCGATCGGGCTCATCGACGGCGCGCGGCCGATTTCGTTGAGCGCTTGGTTCTGACATCCCGCAAGGAGGGCGGCCCCGGTCAGTATAGCCGTTAGACGCGTTTTCATGATGGTTCCTTCGAGGTGTTCGGGTCGCTGGCGCTCGAGATGATGTTGGTAAGGATCGCCGCCTTCTCATCGCTCATTTCGCTCAGGATCAGCGATGACTGGCGCGGTGGCAGCTGCATGACGATGGCGGCGGCAATCTCGGGCCTCACCATCTCAAGCTTGCCGGCGGCTGCGTCCGGCTTCATCGTCTTGTAGATGCCGACGAGGTTGAGTTCCGCCTGTTTCAGGAAATCGTTGCGGCGGTTCAGCCAGTCTTCGTATTCCTCGCGGCGCTTTTCGAGCGTGGCGATGCGCTCGTCGATGCTTGCCTGCAGCGTTTCGAGATCCTTGCGCTGCAGCACATAACGCTGGTCGCGCGCGGCGTCGGCGATGTTGGTGCAGAACTGCTGGATCTCGTTCTGGGTCGCGTCGCTTGCGGGCGGCGCCGTGACGTCCTGGGCAAAGGCGCCCGGCATCGAAAGCATGGACGCGACAACCGCCGCAGCGAGCAGCAGCCTGCGGGTCCGGCCGAGAGAATGATTGTCGTTTGCGATCATTGCAGCACGAGCTCCGCCTGGAGGGCACCGGCCGTCTTGATGCTCTGCAGGATGGCGATGATGCCGTCCGGCTTGACGCCGATGTTGTTGAGTCCGGCGACGAGCGAACGAAGGCTCGAACCGTTGAGGATCGCCACCGTGCCGCCGTCGGACTGCGCGTTGATCGTCGTGTTCGGTTCCATCGCCGTCTGCCCGCGCGAGAAGGGCAGCGGCTGCACCACTGTCGGCGTCTCGCTGACTTCCACGGTCAATGTTCCGTAGCTGACCGCCACCTCGTTGACCCGGACATCCTGGCCGATGACGATCGTGCCGGTGCGTTCGTTGATGACGACGCGCGCAGGCACGTCGGTCTCGATGACGATGTTTTCGATGTCGGCCATCAGCCGCGCGAGGTCCGCCATCTTCGGCTTTTCGACGAGAACGGCCTGGCTGTCGCGCGCTTCCGCAATGCGGCCGCCATATTGTTGGGCCGCGTATTTGTTGATCGCTGCGGCCATGCCGACGGCAGTCGAGAAATCAGGATTGCGCAGCTGCAGCACGAGGTTGAAGCCGTCCTTGAATTTCGACGGCAGCTCGCGCTCGATGATGGCGCCGTTCGGCACGCGACCCGACGTCGTGACACCCTGGTTGAGGGTTGCGGCGTCGCCCTGCGCGTTGAAGCCGGTGACGACGACGGAGCCTTGCGCGACCGCATAGATCTGCCCGTCCGCACCCGAAAGCGAGGTCATGACCAGCGTGCCGCCGCGCAGCGACGTGCTGTCGCCGAGCGAGCCTACGGTCACGTCGACGCGGCTGCCGGGGCTGGCGAAAGGCGGCAGGTTCGCCGTCACCAGTACGGCCGCGACGTTGCGCGTCCGGGACTCGCCGCCCTGGGTGGAGATGCCGAGATTTTGCAGCATCGCGCGGATCGACTGGTCGGTGAACGGCGACGAGCGCAGGCTGTCGCCCGTGCCCTGCAGGCCGACGACGAGGCCGTATCCGATAAGCTGGTTGTCACGGCCCGCCTGAAGCGAGGCGACGTCCTTGATCCTGGATGCGCCGAAGGCGGGCGTCAGCGCCATGGAGAACGCGACGGCCAGCGACAGGAACCATTTGCATGCAAGCATTTTCATTTCGCCACCACATGGACAGTGCCGTCGGCCATCACCGTTCCGGAAACGATGACGCCGGTATCGATGTTGCGCGCCCGGATCAGTTCGCCGACGGCGGCGTCCTGGAGCGGCGATCCGGCAGCGCTGATGGTCAGGCCGCCATTGCTGAAGACGAGGCGCACGGTCGAACCGCGCTCGACGGCATATTGCTCGCGAAGCGCGCTCGCGAGGATCACCCGACCGGGAAGAAGCGTGCGCTTGGTGACCTTGCCGTCGATCTCGCCCAGGGTTCTGATGTAGCCGTCGGCGAGATCAGGGTTGGTGACGTCGACGACTTCGACGCGGCTCGCATCGACGGTTTCGCCCGGATAGATGGTCTGCGTGGGGATCACCGCCGTCAGCCGTTCCGCATAACCTGCCGAAGGCAACAGGAAAGCGGCGGCGAAGAGCGCGCCAGCCGCCAGCCGCCGCGCGCTGGCGCGGCCGGCCTTCGAAGCCTTGATGTCTGCGGATCGGCGAAACGTCATGTTTGCCCCCTCTTTCGTTACCTGAGGTTCTTGCTCACCGTGGCCGCCATTTCATCGGCGGCCTGAATGATCTTGGAGTTCATCTCGTAGGCGCGCTGCGCAGAGATCAGGTCGGTGATTTCCTTGACCGGATCGACGTTGGACGCTTCGAGATACTTCTGCTTGATCTGCGCGAAGCCCGGATCGGCAGGCGTACCGACGATCGCGTCGCCGGAGGCCGGCGTCTGCTTGAAGAGGTTTTCGCCCTGCGGCTCGAGGCCCGCCTCGTTGACGAAGTTGGCGATCGTCAGCTGGCCGATTTCCTGCATGGCGGGGTCGTTGCCGATGCGCACCATCACCTGGCCGGAGCTCGTGAAGACGATGTCGGTGGCGTCCTGCGGAACGGTAATGCCCGGAACAACGGTGTAGCCGTCGATCGTCACGAGCTGGCCTTGCGCATTCTTGTTGAAGGCGCCGGCACGGGTATAGACCGTCTCGCCATCGGGCGTCTCGACCTGGAACCAGCCGCGACCGATCAGCGCCAGGTCGTACTCGTTGCCGGTCGAAACCATGCTGCCCTGGATGTGAAGGTTGCGTACGGCCGCCGTCTGCACGCCGAGACCGATGATCGCGCCTTCCGGAACGATCGCCTGGTTGGAGCGGTTCGGCACGCCCTGGGCGCGTTCGGTTTGATAAAGCAGATCGGAGAACTCGGCGCGCGCACGCTTGTAACCCGTCGTGTTGATGTTCGCGATGTTGTTCGCGATGACTTCGAGGTTCAGCTGCTGGGCGTTCATGCCGGTGGCGGCAATGGAAAGGGCCTTCATGTCTCGTTCCTTCAGATCTGCATGCGCGCGATTTCGAGGTAGGCGGTGACCACCTTGTCGCGGATCGCGATCGCGGTCTGCAGCGACTGTTCGGCGCTCATCACCGCATCGACGACCTCACGGGTGTTTGCCTGGCCGCGAATGCCGTCGAGTGACATGCCTTCGGCCTTCTTCATGGCGCCGATGGCGTCGCTCGCCATGTCGCCGAGAACCGAAGCGAAGCTCTGCCCCTGCGGCACGCCCTGGGTGGCGGCCGGCATGCCGAAGATCGACGACGAGGATGACGTGGAGTGGGTGCCGTCGGTCTCTTTGGTGACCGAGAACGCGCCGAGGGATTTAACTGCATCGATCATTATTGCGAGGCTCTCAACAGGTCGATTGTCTGGGAAATCAGGTCGCGGGACTGCTTGATGGTCTGGAGGTTCGCCTCATAGGCGCGGTTGGCTTCGCGCATATCGGCCATCTCCACCAGAATGTTGACGTTCGGCAGCTTGACCATGCCCTTTTCATTGGCGGCCGGATTGCCCGGATCGAACTCGATGTTGAAATTCGAATCGTCCGTGCCCTGCCGCTCGATTTCGACCAGCGAGGCGCCGCTTGCGCGGTCCACTTCGGCAGCAAAGCTGATGGTCTTGCGGCGATAGGGATCCGCGCCCGGCGTATCGCCGGTGGAGCGGGCATTGGCGATGTTTTCGGAGACGATGCGCAGGCGAGTCGATTCCGCCTGCAGGCCGGAGGCCGATACCTTGAGGGCCGAGGTCAATGGATCCATGGTTCTTACTTCCGTACCGCCATTAGCATCATTCGGTGAAATGCCTTCACAAGGCCGGCGGAGAGCTCGTAGTCGCGCTTGATTTCGCCGGTCTTCATCATTTCCTGCTCGATCGCGACGCTGTTGCCGGATTGCTGGATCTGCACACCGTCGACCATGCCGACTTCAGCCACCTGAGAGGCTGCGAGGCCGTCCGTGAAGTGCATCTTGTTGGTCGCCGCCATCTGGATGCCGGCGTCCTGCAGCACGCTTTCGAACGGCTTGACGTCCTTGGCCTTGTAGTGCGGCGTGTTCGCATTGGCGATGTTGCCGGCCACCACGTTCTGGCGAACGGTCAGCCACTGGGCCTGCCGGGACGCGAGTTCGAAAAGCTGAATCGGTTGCATCAAAAGCTCCATGCTTGGTGATGCGAACCTAGGCCGGTAATCTTGCGTGGGACTTTCGTCGGAAAGCGATGCCCAAGGGATCGGGGCCTCTGCTGCCGGAGATTGCCTGCAAAAGACGGAAAGCCGCGTCATCCGTCAGAGATGGCGCGGCGGTCACGGGCAAGGAATGCGGGTCTACGTCAGTTGGCCTGGTACATTTCGCCGGACGAGGTGATCATCACCCAGTGGCCATCCCGCTGCTCGAGCGTGGCAAGACGCGTGTTGTCGGGCAGAACCGAGCCGATGCGCACGATATACATGCCGCTGGCATCCTCGATCAGCGCCCGGCCGTTGGCGACATGCATCAGCTTGAAGCCGGACTTGCCGGGAAAGGGCTGCGACAGCCCCTCTTCGGCAGCCGTACCTTCCGGTCCCGGACCAGCGCCGATGCCCGGCACGGTCGCCGTCGTCAACTGGTCGATGGCGGCCACGGTGTCGCCGTCCGCGTCGGGCATGGCGAGCGGAGAAACCGAGACGACGTTGCGCGCGGCGCGTTCCGGCAGATCACGGGTCGAGCCCTGCCACAAAGGCGGCATGGTGAACTTGTCCTGGTGGAAGAATGCATACCAGGGAAAGAAGGTCGCGAAAGCGGCAAGCGCCACGCCGGTCGCGGCCAGGAACTTGTCGGTCATCGGCATGCGGCTGCGCTTGCGCTGATGCACCATCTCGTCCGCATCATAATCGGTCATGGTCATCACCTCGCTCTCGCACCCGGCTGATTGCCCATCGCCGCCGCCTTCAGCGCGTTGGCGAGATCGGAAAAGGCATCCTGTGCCGGGCGCTCACCGGCGGTCTGCGTCAGTACCTCGTAGATGACCGGCACCTGCTTGATCGCCATGTCGAGATCCGGATCGCCACCCGGGCGATAGCCGCCGATCAGGCGAAGGTCGCGGGTCTCTTCGAAGCGGTGGATCAGCGCCTTCAGGCGCGAGACCAGCTTCTCCTGGTCGGGGGTCCAGGCCTTGCGCGCCAGGCGCGAGATAGAGGCGAGCGGATTGATCGGCGGATACCGCCCCTCCTCCGCAAGACTGCGCTCGAGCACGATGTGCCCATCGAGGATACCGCGCGTCGAGTCGGCGACGGGATCGTTGTGGTTGTCGCCGTCGACGAGGATGGAGATGATCGCCGTGATCGTGCCGGCGCCTTCGGTGCCGGGGCCGGCGCGCTCCAGAAGGCGCGGCAGTTCGGTGAAGACCGAGGCCGGATAGCCGCGCGCGATCGGCGGCTCGCCGGACGCGGTTGCGACCTCGCGGATCGCGTGGGCGAAGCGGGTGACGCTGTCGACGATCAGAAGAACATTGTCGCCGTTGTCACGATAATGCTCAGCGATGGTGACGGCGGTCAGCGGCGCCATCTTGCGCAGCATCGGGCTTTCGTCGCTGGTCGCGACGACCGCGACGGACTTCGCCAGATTGTCGCCCAGCGTATCCTCGATGAATTCGCGCACTTCACGGCCACGTTCGCCGACCAGCGCGATCACCACCTTGTCGAAGGCATCGGCGCGCGCCAGCATGGAGAGCAGCGTCGACTTGCCGACGCCCGAACCGGCAAAGATGCCGAGACGCTGACCAAGGCAGAGCGGCGAAAAAATGTCGATCGCGCGCACGCCGGTCAGGAAGCCCTTCTCGACTCGCTTGCGCGTCATCGACGGCGGCGCGGTGTTGGTGATCGAGCGGCGCACGTCGCCCTGCTGGAGAGGTCCGAGACCATCGATCGGCTCGCCGAGCGCATTGATCGCGCGGCCGCACCATTGGTCGGTCGGCGCGACACGGAAGGCGCCCTTGCGAATGACCGTGTCGTGGATGCCGATCGGATCGCCGGGCTCGATCGGGCAGACGACCACCCGCTCCGGCTCGACCCGAACGACCTCGCCGAGATGGGTTCCGGTGACGCTCTTGTGGGCGACGAAATCGCCGAGCCGGACATGCCGCGACAGGCCAGTCACCGTATAGTGGCCAGGCGAGATCGTCTGGACGTGACCGCCGGGCGCGATCGAGAATTCGGGTTTGGCATAGCGTTCGACCAGGCCGGCAAGTGCCGCCAGAGATGTCGATCCCGTGCTCGTTTTCTGGCCTTCGCTTTGCATGCCGATGTCCGTCACAGATTAGCGGCTGCCGCCAAGCGTCTTGACCGCTTCTTCGAGCGATCCTTCGCTGTCGCGCAGCAGGGCGGTGATGTTGTCGAAGGCGCGGGTGACCATGATCAGCTGCGACATTTCCTGAATGGCATTGACGTTGGACTCCTCGAGGAAGCCCTGCATGACGCCGACATCGAAA
Source organism: Ensifer sp. SL37 (assembly GCF_026672675.1). Taxonomy (NCBI): domain Bacteria; kingdom Pseudomonadati; phylum Pseudomonadota; class Alphaproteobacteria; order Hyphomicrobiales; family Rhizobiaceae; genus Ensifer; species Ensifer sp. SL37. Next base: position 821,728 of record NZ_JAPPRN010000006.1, read on the forward strand.
CGGTCGACGACCGGCTCGACCTGTGCCGCCGGCTGAACGGCGCTGTTGTCGAGACGGATGAAACCCTTGCTGAAATCGGCCTCGTAAAGGCCGAGCGAGGCGACCGCGACACCGTTCTGGTGAAGCGCACCATCGGCGCCGACGGTGATGTCGCCGCCGTTGCCGTTGAGCTGGATCGGCGCGCCGCCGGCGTCGAGCACCGGATAGCCGCGAATGGTGACGAGTTCGCCGGTATCCGTCAGCGTGAACCGCCCGTCGCGCGTGAGCGCCGGGCCGGCGGGCGTCTCGATCTGGAACCAGGCATCGCCCTTGACGGCGAAGTCGAGCGCCGAGCCGGTGCGCGTCAGCGAACCGTTGCTGGTGTTCAGGAACTCCTCGCCCTTGTTGACGTAGGCAACCTTGGTCGGCTTCGTGTCGCCGAGCATCTCGTTGAACTTCACCTCGGTGCCGCGGAAGCCGACGGTGTTGGCGTTCGCGATGTTGTCTGCAAGCGTATTGAGGCGCTTTTCAAGCGCCATCTGCGACGAAATCGCGACGTAAAGACCGGTTTGCACGCTCAGTTTCCCCCGAGTTTCAGGCTGTTGATGGACAGGAGAAGATCGGAAGAAATGCCGTAGCCGCTCGATGAGCCGAAGACCGCGAGCGGATCATAACCGTCCGTTGAATTTTTGGTTTCCCAGAGCGCGGTGAACCGGTCGAGAAACTCGGCTACCTTGGTCGGGTCCTGGAAGTCCTTGAAATCGAGCGCCTGTTCATAGGTCTCGGCCTGGCGATCGACATTGGTCGCTGCGAATTCGTCGGGCAGCTGCAGCGCCGTGCGCACCACCTGGGCAATCGCCTCATCGGCGATGATGGCGTAGCCGCTGTCGATCGTCGGCGCCATGCGCGAAAAATAAAGGGCAAGCCTGACGCCGGCATTCTCTTCGCCTGCGTCCTGTTCCAGGGTCTGGCGCGTGTATTTTTCTGCGACGCCCTTCTGCGCACGGTCGAAGGATGTGGCGGCCGCGCCGTGGGCGGCAAAATTCAGCGATTCGACGAGCTGCTTGTAGCGGTTGTCGGTCAGCTTGTTGGCAAAGGCATCTTCGTTGTCGACGCCTTCGGTCAGCACCTTGCGCATGAAGGCCTTGGCATAGGCCATGTCTTCCAGGCCATGCGCCTTCATCGCGTAATTGTAGAGGCGGGTATCGGCAAAGAAGTCGTCGATCGTTTTGACGTCGCCGATCTTCGACAGATAGTACGCGGTCTCGCGCGCCACATCCGGCTGCTCGGCAACGCGGGCCAGCGACTTCGTCAAGTCGGCCGTAATCAGCTTGTAGCTCGTATAGGTCGTGGTCACGATCGCTCCGCCCCTGCCGGAATGAGACAGGCAGCCCCTGAGCCTGCCCTGACAAATCCTGACCGGACAGCCTTGCGCGAACCTGTTCCGCCAGGTGGCCTTGTCGCCAGGACCGGCCAGCCTCACGCAAGGATGAAACCGTATCCCGTTAGCGGAAAATAAGATCGCGGCAGGTATCGAAAATGAATATCATCATCGGGCTTCTTGTGACGTTCGGCTGTATCCTCGGCGGCTATCTGGCGATGGGCGGCCACATGGAAGTCCTCAACCAGCCCTTCGAACTGTTGATCATCGGTGGCGCCGGCGTCGGCGGTTTCATCATGGCCAACTCCATGAAGGTGGTGAAGGATACCGGCAAGGCGCTCGGCGAAGCCTTTCGCCACAAGGTGCCGAAAGAGCGCGAATATCTCGACACGCTCGGCGTTCTCTATTCGCTGATGCGCGACCTGCGCACCAAGTCGCGCAACGAGATCGAAAGCCACATCGACAACCCCGAGGAATCTTCGATCTTCCAGTCGGCCCCGACGGTTCTGAAGAACAAGGAACTGACCGCTTTCATCTGCGATTACGTGCGCCTGATCATCATCGGCAACGCCCGTTCGCACGAGATCGAAGCGCTGATGGACGAGGAAATCCAGACCATCACCCACGACAAGATGAAGTGCTATCACGCGCTGAACACGATGGGCGACGCCTTCCCGGCGATCGGTATCGTCGCAGCCGTTCTCGGCGTCATCAAGGCGATGGGTGCTATCAGCGAGGCGCCGGAAGTTCTGGGCGCCAAGATCGCGGCTGCCCTCGTCGGCACCCTGCTCGGCGTGTTTCTCTCCTATTCGATCGTCGCGCCGCTGGTCGCCAACGTCAAATCGGTGCGCGAAAAGCAGAACCGCCTCTACATCATCGTCAAGCAGACGCTGCTTGCCTACATGAACGGTTCGGTTCCGCAGGTTGCTCTCGAATATGGCCGCAAGACCATCTCGGCCTACGAGCGTCCGTCGATCGACGCAGTCGAGCAGGAAATGATGAACCCCGGTGGCGGCGGCGAAAGCAAGGCGGCTTGATCTGATGACCTCCAACGTTCACGCATTCGACCGTAAACTTCTGGCGCGCATGACCGGCGCGCTCGGCGACGACCGGGTGATCGGCCGACTGGCCCTCGAACTCGGCCAGGTCTTCGGCGAATTCCTGCCGGATATCTGCCGAGCGGAGACGGGTCTCGACATCACCATCGGCTATGCCGGCCATCGGACAGGCATGCGCCGCGAATTGATCGCGTCGATGGGCACCGGCGTGCTCATCAGCGAGGTTTCGCTGCGTAACTGGTGCGCGGACTTTCAGATCGGCTGCGACAGCCCGATCATCATCGCTCTGGTGGAGGCGCTGCTCGGCGCCGAGCCCGCCGGCATCGAAGAGCCGCAGCCGCGCGCGCTCTCCCAGATCGAGATCGACGTGGCCGTGCCGCTGTTCGAGAAGATCGCCGACGTGCTCAGGACCGCCGTCAATGCCCCCGGCGGTTTCGAGCCGATCGTCGAACGCCCGCTCAACAGCGTGGCGCGCGCCAAGCCCGATCCGATGATCGAGGACGTTCACGCCGGCGCCATCGACATGACGATCGGCTTCGGCCCCGTGCTTTCCACCTTCTCGATCATCGTTCCGCAAAGCGTGCTTCTGAAGACAACGATCGTCTTCCCCAAGGGAAGCGGACAGCAGCGCAAGGCGAAGGCCGAGTGGACGGAGCAGCTGGAAGAACAGGTTCGCCGTTCGGCGGTGACGATCGAGGCGCGCATCCGGCTCGAAAGCCTGACGCTCGACACGATCAGCCGCCTGCAACCGGGCGACGTCATTCCCTTCCTCGACGCCCAGGACGTTCGCGTCGACGTCAACGCCAATGGCCGCGACCTCTATGTCTGCGAATTCGGGCGCGCCGGATCGAAATACACGGTTCGGGTCAAGGATACGCACGGATCCGAACAGGACATCCTTCGCCACATCATGAGTTAAATCGGCCTGCCGCGCGCTCGCAGCATGCCTGAGGCAAGCTTCAACTGGAATAGTTCTCACATGGCACCCAAAAAAGCACCCATCAACGAACAGGCCGAAGTCGCTGTCGGAGACATGGAACTCGACCAGGCGATCAATGACCTGCGCGGTGTCCTGAAGCAGGATTCAGACACGCCTGATGCTTTCGGCTCCGAATTCGGCGCCGAAACGCTTGGCACGACCGATTTCGGCAGTGATTTTGGCGCACCGGCCGCTGGCGGCCTCGACGCATTCGGCGGCGATTTCGGCTCCAGCGACTTCGGCGCCGACCTCGGCGGCGCGGCCGCGACGAGCGACTTCGGCGGCACGGATTTTGCCGCGACGTCCTTCGACAGCGCTGATGTGGCCGTCGATACACCGCCCGGCAGCAGCATGAACGCCAATCTCGACCTGATCATGGACATTCCGATCGACGTCCAGATCGTGCTCGGCTCGAGCCGGATGCAGGTTTCGGGCCTCATGAACCTCAGCGAAGGCGCAACGATCGCGCTGGATCGCCGCATCGGCGAGCCGGTGGAGATCATGGTCAACGGTCGCGTGATCGGCCGTGGCGAAATTACCGTTCTCGAAGGCGACGATACCCGCTTCGGCGTCAAACTCATCGAGATCAAGGGCAATAAGAAGTCGTAGGGCCCAATGATTGGGCGAAGGATGAATCCATGATGGATTTCGAAAGTTTCGAGGCTCAGGCGCTATCAAGGCCGCTCAGCCAGACGGACAAGGCGGCGGCCGTTCTGCTTGCCATGGGCAAGGGCGTCGCCAGCAAGCTGTTGAAGTTCTTCACCCAGAGCGAGCTGCAGTCGATCATCGCCTCGGCGCAGTCGCTGCGCGCCATTCCGCCGCATGAGCTCGAAGCGCTCGTCAACGAGTTCGAAGACCTCTTCACCGAGGGTGCCGGCCTCATGGACAACGCCAAGGCGATCGAGAGCATTCTCGAAGAAGGCCTGACGCCGGACGAAGTCGATGGCCTGCTCGGCCGACGCGCCACCTTCCAGTCCTACGAAGCCAACATCTGGGATCGCCTGCAGGAGTGCGACCCGGTTGCCGTTTCCGTCCAGCTTGCCAAGGAACATGCGCAGACGATCGCTTACGTGCTGTCGATGATGCCTTCCAGCTTCGGCGCCAAGGTGCTGCTGCAGCTGTCGGAAGAACAGCGCCCGGACATCCTGAAGCGCGCCGTCAACATGAAGGACGTCAACCCGAAGGCCGCTGCGATCATCGAAAACCGCGTCATGGAAATGATCGGCGAGATGGAAGCGGAACGCAATTCGGCGGGCCCGGCCAAGATCGCCGAGGTGATGAACGAACTCGACAAGCCGCAGGTCGATACGCTGCTCGCCTCGCTCGAATCGCTCAGCACCGCCTCCGCCAACAAGGTACGCCCGAAGATCTTCCTCTTCGACGACGTGCTCTACATGCCGCAGCGCAGCCGCGTTCAGCTCTTCAACGACGTGTCGACCGACATCATCACGATGGCGCTGCGCGGCTCGACGTCGGAACTGCGCGAATCGGTACTCGCCTCGATCGGCGCGCGCCAGCGCCGCATGATCGAGTCCGATCTCGCCATGGGCGATGCCGGCATCAACCCGCGCGATATCGCCATCGCACGCCGCTCGATCACGCAGGAAGCCATCAGGTTGGCTGCGAACGGACAGCTCGAGCTCAAGGAAAAGGACGTGCAGGCGGCCTGAGGCCTGCCTCCGTCTGACGAGCCGCACAAAGCGGCCGGGCTACCGCTCCCCAAAGGGTAATTTCTGTTGAGCCCCGGCGAATGCCGGGGCTCAACTCTTGCCTGGTTCCCGCGCTCGGTCCACTACAGGAGGCGCAATGCAGGGCGTATGTCCGCCGGACGCGCGTCGCTGTAGAGGAACCGGGAGCCGTCCTGTCTCATGTCGGACGATCAGGATAAAGACAGCAAAACAGAAGCCCCGTCAGAGAAGAAGATCTCCGACGCCGCCGAAAAGGGTAACGTGCCCTTTTCTCGTGAAGCCACGATGTTCGCATCGACGCTCGCGATCTACATCTTCTTCGTCTTCTTCCTGACCGACGGCGTCGCCACCCTCACCGAGGCGCTCAAGGATATCTTCGAGCAACCGGAGGCCTGGCGGCTGGAAAACGCCACCGACGTCGTGGCACTGATCACCCATCTTATCTGGAAATCGACAGCCCTGGTTGTCCCGGCTTTCGTCCTGCTCATCGTCTTCGGCGTCGGCGCCTCCATCTTCCAGAACCTGCCCGTGCCGGTTCTCGACCGCATCCAGCCAAAGCTCAATCGGGTTTCGCCGATGGCGGGGCTCAAGCGGATCTTCGGCATCCAGGGCCTGGTCGAATTCGGCAAGTCGCTGTTCAAGATCATCATCGTGTCAGTCGTCGTCGTTCTGGTGCTCTGGAACGACTATTTCGCCACGCTCGACCTGATGTTTTCCGATCCGGTCACGATGTTCTCGACGATGGCGAGCGACCTCAACGAGATCATGATCGTCATTCTGCTGTCGACCGCTGTGCTGGCGATCGCCGACCTCTTCTGGTCGCGGCACCATTGGTACACCGAACTGATGATGACCAAGCAGGAAGTGAAGGAGGAAATGAAACAGGCGCAGGGCGACCCGATCGTCAAATCGCGCCTGCGCTCGATGCAGCGCGACCGGGCGCGCAAGCGCATGATCTCGTCTGTGCCGCGCGCCACGCTCGTCATCGCCAACCCGACCCACTATGCCGTCGCCTTGCGTTATGTCCGCGAGGAGAGCGACGCCCCCGTGGTCGTAGCAATGGGCCAGGACCTGGTTGCCCTCAAAATCCGTGAGATTGCGGAGAAAAACGGTGTTCCGGTCTTCGAAGATCCGCCGCTTGCACGCTCCATGTTTGCACAAGTCTCGGTCGATAGTGTGATTCCACCGGTGTTTTACAAGGCTGTTGCCGAACTCATTCACCGGGTGCATGCGTCGCAACCAAAACGGATGACATAACTCCGATGAAAAAGTGCGAATTCTCCGAAAAGCGGGAACAGATCGTAGCTGAAGCAATTCGCCCCGTGGCGACCGAACTGCGTCTCATCGACGCCGCCGATTTCATCGCGCTATTGCGGTTCGAGTCCTATGCCAGCCTCGCTGACCTCGTCGAATCGGCAGCGGAGCTCTATTTTCTGCCCGGCACGGTCAATTTCGGCCTCGGCGGCAACTACAATCTGGATTGGGACAGCGAGCCGGAAATCGTGCTCGACCTCGAACTGAAACCCCGCGGCGTGACCATCTATGTCCGCCTGTCGCTCGGCAACGAGACGGCCGGGATCGAGATCAGCCACATCAATTTCCAGAACCCCTCGTCCGACCCGGACGAGAACACGGCCTTCCTGGCTCGGAGCCTGGCAGAGGCGAAATTCATCAAGTCCTATGAGTTGCCGCTGGCGAGCTGAAAGCACCGCTCCGACGGGTCTCTTGCGGACGTGCGATTGACGCTGGCAGGTTAAATTCCGTCGGCGCCGCTGCTCAAAAGGCCGGAGCGACCCGTCTAGTTCAGAGTCAGCTGATGTAGCCGAGGCGGATTGCCTTGGCGATCGCCTGGATGCGGTTGACCGAATCGAGCTTCGTCGTCGCCGCGCCCAGATAGGCGTTGACCGTGTGGACCGAAAGTCCCATGCGCTCGGCGATCTCTTCGCTGATGTGACCGTCGCCCGCCATCTGCAGGCAGGCGATCTCGCGGTCGCTCAAGGTTTCCGCCGGTGCGACACGCTTCTCGTCGGCCGCCAGCAGATCGGTCATGATCATGCAGCTGCGGCCGTGCAGATCGACCACCTGCTCCGTGGAGGCATCGACGTAGCTGCCTGCGAAGACGACATAGCCGTTGCCCTGGGCGCCGAGCCTGACGGGAAAGGCGATGCCGGAATAGGGAAGCTTGCGGCCCTTCAGGCGATGCGCGAAAGGCGCCAGCTCGGAAAGCTCTGCCGCCTGGTGCTCGCCGGCGCCGTCCCAAAGGACCGGCAGCAGCGACTGGTCGAGATGAGCGACGAGTTCTTCGCCATAGGCATTGACGAGATCATGGGCGTTCGCTTCGGCAGCGACGCCCCAGTTGTCGAGGACGCAGGTGAGCTTTCGGGCGCTGCCGGTTCCCTTGCCGTTGAGCCGCAGGACTGCAAAGTGCTTGGCGTTGATCTGACGCTGCATGGCTTGCAGGCGCGTGACCAAGGTGGCCGCTCGCGCGGCGCGGTTGCCGTTCCTCGCGAGCTTCTGCTCGTCCTCGATCCGCCCGCCGCCGAGAAAATGCGTCATCGCGCCCGTCCCTTACACAAGATTGTTGCGCACCGCGTAGGCAATCGCTTCCGACCGCGTCCTGGTCGCAGTCTTGCGCATGACGCTGGTGATGTAGTTGTTGATGGTATTGCGCGAAATGCCGAGGATCACCGCGATCTCTTCGCTCGTCTTGCCTTCGGCAATCCAGAACAGGCACTCGAGTTCGCGCTCCGTAAGCTCGAAATCGCGGTCATGGCGGACTTCGGCGCGCGTGGTGAAGCTTGCCAGATAGCCCGCCAGCAACGTCACGTCACGCAGGCTCTCCTGCGACAGGATCACGTCTTCCGGGACCAGGAGCATCAGGGAGAAACGCAGGCGCCCGACATTGAAGGTGATCGCGCAATATTCGCGGCTGATGCCGCGCGGAAGCTCGGTATTGTCTGGCAGCGCATGAAAACACGGCTGCAACACCGCGAGGCACTTTTCCAGTTCGGTGGTCTTGGCATGAAGCGCGGTGATCACACCCGAAAGCCGCCGGACGACGTCGAAAGGCCAGTCCGAGCAGACCACATGGTCGAGACCGCTGTCCTGTGACAGATCATAGCGCGCCAACAGATAATGGCTTGCGCCGACATATTCCGTCAGCGCCGAAAGGCCGCTTCCGAGAGCACCGCGCCCGGCGACTTCGCCCAGTCGTCGCAAAAGCTGCTCGCGCGAAAACCCGCCGCCGCGTGCGCGTGTCGGTGCCGTCGGCAAAGGCCAGACAGCAATGTCTGCTTGCGAAATGTCCATGAGTTCAGCCCCTGTGCCGGATCCACATCCCGGAACTGCATTTGCGCTGCCGCCGCCAACAGCCGGCCGAAGCCGAATATCACCACCAGTCGCAGATCAGGACACGAATCAACTGCTAAAAATGTACATCGACGCGAGAAAAAAAACATCGCCCTCTTCTGGCTATTTACTTCGTGCCGCTGGCATGTCGCGATTCGCGATCAGTCACCCCTGCCAACGCCCCTGCGCCACCGCCAGAACCGGCGCGGCATCGCAACACATTGAAAAGCAGAGATTTTTCTTCTGAAAATCCGCAATTTCCGCGCCTCAGGCGGGATCCGATGCAGCGTTGCAAGTGGAAAATACCGGAATTTCATCCCAAAAAAGGACGGTTCTTAGCGTACAGAGAATTTCGAACTGGCGCGATATTATACTTTGTTTTCATAGCTGTTGCTCAAATGCACCAGCCTATTTTCAGACATCGCTCATTTTATCGATATATAAATTGTGAAAGCCATAGAATTAATTTCGGCTATAACAAAGATATATTTCGATTGAACTCTGTATTGCTCGAATCCGCCATAGTAGATGACACAGCACAATGCACGTCATGCGGGCGCGCGGAATCTATAAATTAAGATATCGTTAAAATATTACCATCCGGGATTCCACCGGGACTCACGCGAGCTCCCTTCGAAACTTGAAGCAATTTTGAAGGCAGATGAAAACCGGCGGCCGGACTCCCGCAATATTTGCTCCGAACATCGAAATCCACCGCAAGCGCGATCTCAGGCAGCGGGGACAAGAAAAATCCCGCCACGAGGGCGGGATTTGCAAGAAATTCCAAAGCTGTTTTCTGAGTGTCAGGCCGCCTTGTCGAGAGCCCACTTGCGCAGGATCTTCGCCGCGCGCTCTTCGCTGATCTCGACCATGCGGGCCAGGCGCCGTTCCGGCCCTTCCTTGACGCGGCGGTTGAAGCCGCCGCTGTCGTCGCCCATGCTGAGCAGGTCGTCGGTGCTGTCGAAGCCGAAGTCCGAGCCGAAACCGTCCATGAGCGCGCCACCGGCTCCGGCATTGGCCGGAGAGAAGTCGGGCAGTTCGAGGCCGGCTGCTTCGCCCTGGATCTGACCGGCACCGCCACCGAGACCGAGCTGGCGTGCCAGGGGCCGCATGCCCATCCAGACCACCAGGAAGGCGACGACGATGAAGGCGAGCGCGTTGATGATACCGCCGAGATTGCGAGTGAGCGTCTCCATCACACCCGGACCGGCAACCGCCTGGTCGAGCAGCTGCGTCTCGACGAAGTCCATGGCGGTCAGGGTCACGACGTCGCCGCGGTTGGTATCGAGGCCGGCAGCCGAAGCGACGATCTTCTGCATGTCAGCGAGATAGGCGTCGATCTTGGCCTGATCGGCCGGTTCGCCGACCATCGCTGCCAGGCGGCCGCGGTTGACGACAACGGCAACGGAGAGCCGCTCGACCGTATAGCTGTTCTTGACGGTGGCGATCGTCTTGCTGTTGATCTCGTAGTTGGTCTGCTCTTCCTTCTTCTCGGCCTGGTCGCTCGACTGCGGGCCGGCACCGCCCTTCGGGGCGGCCTGAGGAATGTTCTGCTGCACCGTCGCTGCATTGTCCGGTTGCTGTTGGCTGGACTTCTGCTCTTCCTTGGTCACGCGGGTAGAGCGTTCGACCCGCGATTCCGGATCGAACACCGTTTCCTGGATCTGCTGCGTGTCGGTGTTCAGACGTGCCGTGACGCTCGAACGGAAGTTGTCCATGCCGAGGAACGGAGCGAGCGCGTTGTCGATTTTCTTCTCAAGCTCGGTCTGGACGTTCTGGACGACGCCGAGCGACTGGTTGAGGGCGCTGTTGGCTGGATCGTCGCCCGATGCGAGAAGCTGCCCGGTCGAATCGAGCACGGTCACGTCATCGACGTCGAGCCCCGGTACGGACGAGGCGACGAGATGACGGATCGAAGCGGCGGCGCTGCGGCCGACCGTGGCGCTGGCGCGAATCATGACCGAGGCGGTGGGGTTCTGGTCTGCCTTGCGGAAGCTGCCGCGCTCCGGCATCACGATGTGGACGCGGGCTGCGGCGATACCGGAAATCTGCTGGATGGTGCGGCCGATTTCGCCTTCGAGGGCACGCACGCGGGTCACTTCCTGCATGAAGGAGGTGAGGCCGAGCGAGCCGACATTGTCGAAGAGTTCATAACCGGCATTGGCGCTGCTCGGCAGGCCACGCTCGGCGAGCAGCAGGCGCGCCTTGCTGGTCATGCCAACGGGAACCTGCAGACTGGCGCCGTCAGCCCCGACATTGAAGTCGATGTTGGCCTCGGCCAGCGCGATGCTGATCTGGGTGACATCGCTGCGTTCGAGCCCGACATAGAGCGTCTCGAACGAGGGTCTGTTGACGTAAATTCCGGCCCCGAGCACCATGCCGACCGCGACAATGCCAGCCGCCGCCAACGCGATCAGCTTGCCTTGCCCGAGACTGCTCAGGTTCTTCGTGAACGTCGAGAGTTGATCCAACAGACTCATTCTGTTTCCGCACCCAGTATCGCAAGGTCAACGGGCCGATCATCGGCCGAGCGCCCTGCGCAGTTCCAACATTCGGGTTTTCTGGGTATCGACATGCCGAGTATCGACTTCCAATGCGCGCGAATCCACCAGTCCCGATCCGGACCGTAGGAAACGAAACTTGCGCGAACTTGGCTTGATGCGCCCGACCGAAGCGGCGGAGGCGCCGCCGCAAAACTTATCCACTGGGGCGAAACGGACCGTCGGACGAAGCCAAACCTGCGCACAAAGTCGCGTCCGCGTCAGAATTCGGTACATCAAGCCATTGATTTTAAATGGATGTTTCTTGAACCCGCGTCCTGCGAGGCTCTCTGGGAGCGTCAGAACGCTTCGAAATCACCGGCCGCCTTCGTCAGCGGTTGGGAGTGGCCGTGGCGCAACATGCCGTTGCCAAGTGCCTTTTTCATATCGGCAAGCTTTACCAGATTGACGGCCGTGGTGACGTCGACCATCCAGGCGTCCGGGATCGATGCGGTAATCGTGTCGATGAACTCGGCCAGCCCGCGGGTCTTCTGCACGGCAAGGTCGATGCCCTGCAGCACCATCATCTTGTCGGGATTGGCAAGCGCATCGGCGCCGTGGTCACCGGCCAGTTGCGGCTCGATCCGCTCGATCAGATAGGCGACGTCATGCAATTCGGTGACGATGCGCATCAGCACTTCGGGGAGCGCTTCTTCCACGTGCGGCATGTGGCCCAGGTAGTCGGTCTGCATGTGTATGTCTCACGTGGCTCGGGGCTGCGGTAGAAGTCGTTTTTTCAGGCCTGCGAGGCGTCTGCCTCGCAGCATCAGAAGAATTCGATGGAGCTTTCGGCCGGCTTCGGCGCGACGATCGGGCGTTCCTCCAGTTGCACCGTGCGCTGCGTCTCGACGCCGGTCAGGGCGTATTGCCGGGCGCGGCCAGACGACGGCCAGTATTCGAGCTTGCGGCCGTGCTCGCCGCCGGTGCTCTCGCCGACGATGCGGATGCCCTCGTCGAGCAGGAACTGGCGCGCGAAGGCGGCGTTCTGTTCGCCGACATTGGAAAACCGCGCGATCGTCTTGGCGCCGCCGAAGATCTTGGCTTCGAGACGATCTCGCCGGGCGCCCTGTTTCAGGAGACCGTTGATGAGCAATTCCATGAGGTGGACCCCGTAGCGGGTCGCGTCGCCGCCGGACATGGGCGACGTCGCGGAACCTGGCAGCAGGAAGTGATTCATGCCGCCGACGCCGGCCACGGGATCGCGCATGCAGGCTGCCACACAGGAACCGAGAATGGTCGACAGCACGATGTTCGGATCGTTGAAGACCTTGTACTCACCCTGGATGACATGCACGCGCTTGCCGGCGGCTTCCATGTTCATTTGAGCGCCCCGAATACGGCTTCGATCGCAGCCTTCATCTTTTCGATGGTGAAGGGCTTGGCCAGAACGTTGTTGGCACCGAGGGCCGCTGCCTTCTGAACCAGGGCACGGTCGCCCTGGGCCGTCAGGATGATGAAGGCCGCCTTCTTGGTCGCCGGGTTCGAACGGACAGCCTGCAGCAGGCCGAGCCCGTCCATCTTCGGCATGTTGAAGTCAGAGATCACGAGGTGGTGCGGGTTTTGAGCCATGATCTTCATGCCCTGCTCCCCGTCACCGGCGGCGGTGATCTGCTTGAAGCCGAGCTGCTGCAGGGCGTCACCCAGGAGCAGGCGGCTCGTCACCTGATCGTCGACGATCAGAACTTTGATTTTTTCGGCGATGGACATTATTCGCTTCCTTCCTTGCGGAGCGCCGCTGCTTTCAGGACCTCCTCCCCGATGGATCCGAGGGGGAGCTGGGTTTCAACGGCGCCCAATTCATAGGCGACTCTCGGCATGCCGTAGACGACACAAGTCTTTTCGTTCTGGCCGAAGGTCTTTGCTCCGGCATGCCGCATTTTCAGGAGACCGGAGGCGCCGTCGCGCCCCATGCCGGTCAGAATGACACCGATTGCATTGCGTCCGGCAAGCTCGGCGACTGAATCGAACAGCACGTCGACCGAAGGCCGATGCCCGTTGACCGGGTCGCGGTCCACCAGGCGACAGCAGGGTGCCGTCGGGTGGGCGACCTGCAGATGGCGCTCGCCACCGGGCGCCAGGTAGACCTTGCCGATTTCGAGCCGCGCGCCGTCCGTCGCCTCCTGCACCGCCGGCGCGCAGAGACGGTTCAGCCGCTCCGCGAAGCTCTTGGTGAAGGTGTGCGGCATGTGCTGCGTGATGACCGTCGGCGGGCAATTGGCCGGGAACTTCTGCAGCACCGTGATCAGGGCTTCAACGCCGCCTGTCGAGGCGCCGATGGCGATGATCTTGCGGCCGGCCCGGTACTCAGACGCCGTATTCGCATTGGCTGGAGCCGGCGCCGCGACCTTATTGCCGGTGATGATGAACTTGCGCTGCGAGCGGGCGGCCGCCTTTACCTTGTCGACGAGACCGGCAAAGGGATGGGGATCGCCCGGATGCGGCTTGCCGACACAATCGAAGGCGCCGATCTCGAGTGCTGCGATTGTGGCTTCAGCGCCCTTGTGGGTAAGCGTCGAGACCATGATGACCGGCATTGGCCGCAGCCGCATAATCTTGTCGAGGAATTCGAGGCCGTTCATGTTCGGCATTTCGATGTCGAGGGTGACGACATCGGGATCGAGTTGCTTGATCGCCTGGCGCGCTTCCATGGCGTCGGCCGCCTGGCCGACGACGGTCACGTCTGGATCCGCGTTGAGCACGGCTGTAATCAGGCCACGCATTGTGGCGGAGTCGTCAACGACGAGAACGCGAGCGGGAGTGGTCATGCCCGTCCTCCATGAAATTTGCCGGTGTGGCGGTAGGTGGTGATGCCGATGTTGTCGAAGTGCGCCTTCGCGTCACCGGACACCCGTTCGGAATGGCCGATATAAAGGTGACCGTCGGTGTTCAGCATGCCGGCGAAGCGCGACCAGATCTTCATCTGCGTCGGCTCGTCGAAATAGATGACGACGTTGCGGCAGAAGATAACGTCGAACGGCCCCTTGAACGGCCATTGCGCCATCAGGTTCAGTTCGTTGAAGGTGATCAGCCGCTTGACCCGATCGTCGACCTGCCACTTGAAGCGGCCGCCGCTGTTGACCTCGGAGAAATATTGCTTGCGCATGGCCGGATTGACGGTTTCGAGCGCGGTTGCGTCGTAGGCACCGGCGCGGGCGAGCGCCAGGATCTTCGGGTCGATGTCGGTTGCCAGGATCCGGAAATCGTAATCGGCCGCATTCGGCAGCAGCGACAGGACAGTCAGTGCGATCGAATAGGGCTCCTGGCCGTCCGAGCAGGCGGCCGACCAGATGCGCACCCGGCCGCCGGCCTTAGCGCGCGCGATGAGCTCCGGCAGCACGTCGGTCTTCAGGTGCTCGAAGTGATGGTTCTCGCGGAAGAACCGCGTGAAGTTGGTGGTCAGATGCGAAAGCATGTCGCGCCGCGCAGCCGCACCGGCGGGCGAAGCGACCAGCTGGCAATATTCGCGGAAGCCCCTGAGCCCGAGATTGCGGATATGCTTCGACAGCCGCGAATAGACAAGCGACGCCTTGGTCTCGTTGAGATAGATGCCGGCATCCGCATAGATCATCGCGGCGATCTCGGTAAGATCGCGGCGGGTCAACGGATACTCGCCGCTCGCCAGGCACTCGTCCGGCGACAGTTTCTGTTCGGCGATGGGCTGACTTCTCATGCGGCTTCCCTTTCTTCCTGCGGGAAGATCGCTTCGAGTTCAATGAGACAGATCATCCGGCCTTCGATCGCAAGCACACCGCGCGCGAAGCTCTTTTCGAACTCCGACGAGATGACATCCGGCGTCGGCTGGATCTTGTCGTCTGTAATCGTCAGGATGTCGGAGACGGCGTCGACCAGAAGGCCGACGACCTGGCTCTTGACCTGCGCGACGATGATGACGTGACGCACGGTCGGGTCGGCCGGTGTCATGCCGAGCCGGGCCGAGAGATCGACGATCGGCAACACCGCACCGCGAAGGTTGATGACACCGAGCACATAGGATGGCGCATGCGGCATGGATGTCGCAGGCGTCCAGCCACGGATCTCGCGCACCTGCATGATGTTTACGCAGAACTCCTGATCGCCGACGCGGAAAGCGATCAGCTCCCGTCCGCCCGTGGTCAGATTTTTTGCGGCATAGGTCATTGTCATTATCCGACTGCAGCCAGTGACATTTCAGGTTTCAGCGAATGCCCGCGCGAGGCGGCGACGATCGCGTCGACATCGAGGATGAGCGCCACGCGGCCGTCGCCGAGAATGGTCGCCGCGGCGATACCCGGCACGTGGGTGTAGTTGGCCTCGAGGCTCTTGATCACCACCTGGCGCTGGCCCTGGATCGCATCGACCATCAGGGCGCGCTGGCCGCCGCCTTCCGATTCCACCAAGAGCGCGACGCCCTCGACCGGGTTTGCCTGGATGGCGCGGAAGTTGAGGATGCGACCGACATCGACCAGCGGGCAGAAGGAGTTGCGGATCGAGATCAGCCGCTGGTTGGAGCCGAAGGAGTGGATCGCTGCGGCTTCCGGCTGCAGTGTTTCGACGATCGCGGTCAGCGGCACGACGAGTGTCTGGTTGGCGACGGTGACCACCATGCCGTCGAGAACGGCGAGCGTCAGCGGCAGGCTCATGGTGAAGACCGAACCGTGGCCCGGCTTCGAGGAGATGTTGATGCGACCGCCGAGCGCCTGGATCGAGCGCTTGACCACGTCCATGCCGACGCCGCGGCCGGAGATGTCGGAGATCTTGTCGGCCGTCGAGAAGCCGGCGTGGAAGATCAGGTTGTCGATCTCTTCGTCCGAGAGGTTGGCGTCGGCGGCGATCAGGTCGTTGTCGATCGCCTTCTGGCGCACCTTCTCACGGTTGATGCCGGCACCGTCGTCGGCAAGCTCGATGACGATGCGGCCGGAACGGTGCTTCGCCGTCAGGCGCACAGTGCCTTCGGCGCTCTTGCCGGCGGCAAGGCGCTTCTCCGGCGTTTCGAGGCCGTGGTCGACCGCGTTGCGGATCATATGGGTCAGCGGCTCGGCGAGCTTGTCGATGACGGTCTTGTCGACTTCGGTGTTCTCGCCTTCGGTGATCAGGCGGACCGACTTGCCGGTCATGTCGGCGATTTCGCGAACGATACGCGACATGCGCTGGAAGACAGGCTTCACCGGCTGGGCGCGGATTGCCATCACCGAATCCTGGATCTCGCGGGTGAGCTGCTGCAGCTCTTCGAGGCCCATGTTGATCGAGGACGTGCCGTTGGTGTCGTTCTCGACGACGCTCTGCGAGAGCATCGCCTGATTGATCACGAGTTCGCCGACAAGGTTGATCAGGCGGTCGACGCGATCGAGATCGACGCGAATGGTCGGCGTTGCAGCCGACGCGGCGGCCTGCTGGGCGGCAGCGCTCTGGGCGGCGGCGCTGGCCGCGGGAGCTGCCTTCTCAGCCGGTGCGCGGGCGGCGGACTGCGCCATCTGCAGCACGTTGCTCGCCGTGCCGGCGGCTGAAACCGCGGCGTCGCGATCCTGCTGCTGGGAGGCAAGCTGTTCTTCTTCCTCGACGACACCGACCGATACCGCCGGTTCGTCGTCAAGGATCGACAGGTCGAAGGGAACGGGCTGCATCGGCAGCTCTTCGCCCGACTGCGTCGCCGCCTCGTCTTCGACCAGCGAAATCTCCAGGTCGCAATCCCACTCGGCGAATTCGAAAACCGTGCGGATCGCGTCCTCGCCCTTGTCGGTCTTGAGCGAGATCTTCCAGAAGAAATAGGCGCTCTCCGGGCTCAGCCGATCGAGCGTCGGCAGTGCGCCCATGTCGCAAAGGATGCTCATCTCGCCAAGGCGCGAGAGGTCGCGCAGAAGCAGCGTTGCCTCGTTGCCCTTGGCGTAGAGATCGGACTTCGGCTTGAAGACGATCTCATATGTGGGCATTTCCATCAGCGGCGGCTCTTCAGCCGCGTCGAAGTCATCGAAGGAGAAGGCGACCGGCTGGAAGCCTTCGTCGTTGACCGGCGGCGGAGCCACGGCAGCGACGGGCTTGGCAACCGGTTCGGCCGGCGCTGCCGACGCCTGTGGAACTTCGCCGTTTGCGAGCGCCTCGAGTTCCTTGATCAGCTGGCGGCTGCGCGCCTCGTCGACGCTGCCGCCATCGCGCGCAGCGTTGGTGAGGTCGGCGAGTACGTCGGCCGACTTCAGCATCACCTTCAGAACTTCCGGTCCGGGATCGAGCCTATTGGAACGAACGCAATCAAGGGTCGTCTCGAACACGTGCGCGAAGGAGACGAGGTCGTCCAGCCCGAAGGCGCCGGCGCCACCCTTGATGGAGTGCACCGCACGGAAAACGGCATTGACCGTTTCCGGGTCGCGGTCGCCATCATTGAGCTTCAGCAGACCCGATTCCAGTTCGGCGAGTTGTTCCTCGCATTCCTGGAAGAAGATCTCTTTGATTTCGTTCATATCCATTGGAGGCTATCCCCGGACTTCAGGCCGTTACGCGCTCGATTGCATCGATGAGTTTGGTCGGGTCGAACGGCTTGACGATCCAGCCGGTTGCACCCGCCTGACGCGCGCGGTTCTTCTTCTCCGCGTCGCTTTCAGTGGTCAGTACCAGGATCGGAATGGCGCGGTAGCGATCGTTCTTGCGCACGCCTTCGATGAAGCCGAAGCCGTCGAGACGCGGCATGTTGATGTCGGTGACGATCACGTCCGGATTGGCTTCTTCCAGGACCTCAAGACCCTCGACGCCGTCCTCGGCCTGAATCGTTTCGAAACCGGCATTGTTCAGCGTGACCAGCAGCATGTTTCGGATCGTCCGGGAGTCGTCGACCGTCAGAACTCGCTTCTTCATTTTCTCAAATCTCCTTTGCCATCAGGTGGTCGATCTCGACCCCGATGAGCTGTGTCGTTTTCTCGAAAGCGTCCGACACCTTGCTGAAGGTGAAAGACAAATGTTCCTCTTCCCAGGTCTTGGCGCCGGCCATCAGCACCTGAACACAAAGCGTCCCGACCCGCTCGACCGCGGAAGCGTCGATCACGATATCGCTGCCCTTGAGCGCGAGCAGCTTCTCGTGCAGTGCCGTTGCCTCATTCAGGTCCAGAACCGGAGCGAGGCTAAGCGTCTTCTGGGCGGTCTTCTTGCTGGCCATTTCTGTCTTCCTCGACTGCTAACTCTCTACTGCCCTTGATATCAGCGCTGCCAACCGGCGAGCTGCCGCTGCAACCCGTCGTCAAACAACGGTGCGGCCGGCTCTTCGGCTACGACGGCGGATGTGTGACGGAAGGGCTCGCGGCCGGCGCGCGCCGATGCGGCCGGATGGCGACGCTCCAGGCGGAACTGGCGGATGGTCTCGCCGAGCTCGACGATGACCGTATGAAGATCGTCCGACGAACGGACGGTTTCGCCGGCCAGCGCGGCACTTGCCTCGACACCCCTGGAGATCGTGCCGATCTCGGTCGCGACGCCACGGAGGTCGCCGACCTGCTGCTCCGCCTCGCGGGCGATGCCGGAGACGGCGGAATTGATCGACGTGACCTGCTCGACGATGCTGCTGATCGCGTCCTGGGTGCGGCCGACAATCTCGACGCCGGTCTCGACCTGCGCCTTGGTGCCGGAAACGAGCTGCTTGATTTCGCGCGCCGCTTCGCCGGAGCGCTGTGCCAGCGCACGCACTTCCTGGGCGACGACGGCAAAACCGCGACCGCTGTCGCCGGCGCGCGCCGCTTCGATGCCGGCGTTGAGCGCCAAAAGATTGGTCTGGAAGGCGATCTCGTCGATGACGCCGATGATCTGGCCGATCTTTTCGGCCGACGCCTCGATGTCGGCCATGGCGGAAATCGCCTGGCCGGCGATCTCGCCGCTGCGCTCGACGGCAATGCGGGTCTCGTTGGCCTTCGTTTCCGTGGCGCTGATCCGGCCCGAACCGGTCGCCATGCGTCCGGCCATGTCGGCGAGCACGGCAAGCTGCCCGGAAAGCGCGTCGGCTTCAGCGCTCGCCTTGTCCGTGAAGGCTGTCGCGCCGTCGCGCATGCGGTCGACCAGTACCCCGGCAGCCTGGCTGCGCTGATCGGAGGCCTGAAGACTTTGCTGGATCTGTTCGAGTGCCGCGTTCAGGCTCGCCACGATCGGCTGATAGGCTTCGACCGCCGTTTCCGGCAACCGCGCGCCGAGATCACCCTGACTCACGCCTTCGGCAAAGTCGCCGAAGAGTGCCTTGACCTCCAGCTCGTCGGCGCTGCGCTGCTCGGCGAGCTGCCGCTGGTGCTGTTGGCGGAGGGCGTTGAAGCGGAGCGAAACGCCGATCTCGCTGTCGACGAAGGTCGTGCGCACCAGAGCGGCGACGAGGTCGCAAAGTTCGCGGCGGCGCGCCTTGCCCATCGGCAGAAAGGATCGCGGCCAGGCGTCTTCGATCAGTCCGACGATGAGATGTTCGAGCACGACGGCATGGCTTGCCATCTGCCAGCGCGGGTCGAGGCCCATGCGGCTTGCGGTGTCTGCGAGCACCTTGATGCGCTCGGCATAAAGCCCGTCAAAGCGTGCGTCGGTCAGCACGTTCCAGTGCGACGACTGAAGATCCTGAAGGCGGTCGATCTGGCGGTCGCTGTCGAAATGGCGGGCGGCGTCCGGATAGGTCTGGAGGCGCTGGAAGAGGTCGCGAAGCGCCTGATCAATCCGGGGAGACAGCTTTTGCCTGTGATCGCGGACGCGGTTGCAGCTCTCGTCGTCGAGCCCGGCAAAGCGCAGGCGCTCCAGCAGGCTGCCTGCCTGGCCCTTTTTTGCCTGTTCTGACGATGCTTGCTGCCTCAACGCTGATCCCCGGTGCTGCACGTTCGGAACTTGCCTGGGGAGCATCAGGGAGAGCCACGGTCCACCGGACGTGCACGCCACATCGATGAGATCAGCCTCCGCCGAAAAGCGTCTGCTGTCGTTCATCCCGCAAGTAAATTCGGTGAAGAATGGATACCGGACCGGAACCGGTACGGCGGGGCGGCATCATGCCTTGAGGAGACTTGTGAATTATCCCATTCCGACGTGTGGGACCATGTTTATGGTTAATTCCTTGCTTGAAGGTTAACGGTCCCTCGCCTCTAATCGGAATCACTAAAATTCACAGGGTGTTTTCACGCGCCGTTTTTGCGCTGCAACAAAACTGTAATAAACACGCCTGAAACCAACAGGTTCTCAATCACAAGAGTTTAGAATTGTAGTTCGACTTGCGCTCGCGTATCGAAGCGAAAGTGAAGTGGGCGCTGCATGCGCGAAGAAACCTTCGCATCACGCAAAGCGACATCATGACGATGCGCTTACAGGAAACGAACAATGATTGTTCTTGGCATTGGCGCCGCACTCACAGCAATCCTGACAATGATGGCAGTATCGATCGTGCTCAACATCGAGCACAACCGGTCGGCAAAGCGCAGCTCTGTGTTTTGATCGGGCTTTAGCCCGTCTCTTACTGACACAACCAGGCATCTCTGCGGCCGGGGACGGATGTTCTACGGCCGCTTTTCTTTGCCCACATGGTCCTGCGTCGCCTTTTGCCATGCCTGCGCATAGGCGGCGAGGCTCTCCGCGATCTCGCCCGCAAGCGGCTCGACCCCGGTCCTGACCGCGGATCCCTTAACCAGACACGCAGCACCGAGGCTCGTACCCGTGATATTGTGGGGATCGGCAAAGACCGGCCGGCCCGTCGCTGCGGCGAGCATGCGCAGATAGGTCCTGTTGGAAGCAAAGGGCCCTTCGACGACGATATCGCCGCGCGCGCCGATCAGGTCGAGACAGGTGGCTGTCATCAGCGCCAGATGGAACGAGACGACGACAAAGCGTTCGGCGGGGCCAAGCTCCCGTTCGTCCGTCGTCCAGATCGCTTTTGCGGCCGGAAAGGGACCGGATCCCTCGGGAATGGACGGCAGCAGCATGTGGCCGGCCCCGGCCACCGCCTCTTCCGTTTGCGGCGACACAGGGGGCGCCCCCTCCCCCAACAGAAGCTGGAAGGCGCGGCCGCCCATGAAGCGGGCGGAGGGTACGGGATCGCCAAGCGCGTTGACGTTGATCAGCGTGTCGCGGTGTTCATCGAGCATCTTCGCCTCGGCACCGACCGCAAGCATCACCACCCAGGTGCCGGTTGAGACCACCGAGAAGGGCGAGGTACGTGTCAGGAGATGCGGTAGCAGCGAGGCGTTGGAATCGTGAATGCCGCAATAGACGGGGGTCCCTGATGCAATGCCCGTTGCCGAACAAAGCTCTGGCAGTAGCGTTCCGGCGATATCGCTCGCCTTCAACACCGGTGCGAAGAGGGGCGTCCAGCCCTGGCTTTCGACAAGAGACGAGAATGTCCCTGCCCGTGGGTTCCAGAGATCCGTGTGGCAGCCGAGCGAGGTCAGCTCGTTACAGAGCGTACCTGTCAGTCGATAGGTCCAATATTGCGCATAGGTGAGGACCGAGGCGACCCTGGCGAAGTCGTCGGGAAAGGTCTTCTGCTGCCAATAGAGCTGGGCGCCGACATTGAGGCCCATCGGCAGGCGCGCGGAGCCGGTCTCGGAAAAGGGCGGCCTGACATTATCATACTCGGCGGCGAGGCTGTCGGGACCGGCGTGCTCATAGTCCAAAACCGGAAGCGCCAGGTTGCCTGATGCGTCGAGCACGACGGCGGTCGCGCCGTGGGTGGTGATCGAGATCGCCTCAAAGGCGTGTTCGGCATGGAGTGACGCGAGGCTTTCGAGCAGGAAGGCCCAGAGACGCTCGACATCGAAATGCGGATAAGGACCATCAGTCAGCACCGCATTCGCCGTCTTGCGGACGGCGATCTCCTCGAAACGGTCGAGATCAACGGCTGCGACCTTGGCATTGGTCTTGCCGATATCGATAACGCCAACAACCCGCATCTTATCAGTCCAAATGGAAAACGGTCGTCAGCGGCACCGCCACCGGTTCGTTATCGCCATGGGTTTCCATGATATCGGCCATATAGGCCCACCATTTCTGCATGATGGGATGGGACGGCAGGTCGGCCATGCGGTGATCGTCGGTCCGCCAGAGCACACCGAAAAGCAGACTGGTCTCCTCGTCCAGATGGATGGAGTAGTCGGAGACGCCGGCCTCCTTCAGCAGGGTGGCCAGTTCCGGCCAGATGGCATCGTGCCGCGCCCTGTATTCGGCGGCCATGCCTGGGTTCAGGCGCATACGGAACGCGTATTTTTCCATCGGATCCTCAATGTGCGAGACGCTGACGGGCGCGCCGCCAGAGAATGGGTAGCGCGATCACCGAGATCAGCAGCAGGCCGATGAAGATCGACATGACGATGCCCGGCACGTTGAGCAGGCCGAAACCGAAGGTCACCATACCCATGATCAGGGCGGCCAGCACGACGCCCGGGATGGTGCCGGAGCCACCGAGAATGTTGACGCCGCCGAGTACCACCATCGTTACCACCTCCAGCTCCCAGCCGAGCGCGATCGACGGGCGCGTCGAGCCGAGGCGCGAGGTCAGGCAGATCGAGGCAAGCCCGGCCATCAACCCGGTCAGGAGGAAGAGGATGAATTTGATGCGCGCAACGCGGATGCCGGAGAAGAGCGCCGCCGTCTGATTGTTGCCGATGGCATAGACCGCGCGGCCGAAATTTGTCTTGTGCAAGACGACGCCGTAGACGACCGCGAGGGAAACGAAGAGCGTGAACTCGAAGGAGAACACCCACCAGACATAGCCTTGGCCGAACCACGAGAAGCTGTCGGGATAACCGGTGAAAGCCTGGTCGCCGAGGATGATGAAGGAGAGACCGCGGAAGAGGCTCATGGTGCCGATGGTCACCACGATCGAGGGCAACCCGAGACCGGTGATCAAGAGGCCGTTGATCGCACCGCAAAGAAGCCCGACAGAGAGACCGATCACCACCAGCGCCGGCGTGTCGAAGCCAAGTTGCACGGCATAGCCCATCGCCGTCGAGGCGAGCGCGATGATCGAGGCCACCGACAGATCGATCTCGCCGGAAATGATCACCAGCGCCATGGCGAAGGCAATCATCGCCTTTTCGGTGAAGTTGAAGGTCGCGTCCGAGAGGTTCCACGGGTCGAGGAAGTAGGGCGAGGCCAGCGAGTTGCCGAGAAAGATGAGGCAGGCGACGACAAGCAGCAGGCTTTCCCAGCTCTTCAGCAGGCGCGCGCCGCGGCCTTCCAGCCGATCGGGGATATGTCGTGGGGTAAGGTGGGTCTCGGCCATCAGACAGCCTCCGCCTTTCTCAAGATGACGCGGCCCTTGCGCCGCTCGGCGCGGGCGTTGACGGCAACAGCGACAATGATGACCATGCCCGAAATCGCCAATTGGGCGAAGGGCGAGATATTGATGACCGGCAAGGCGTTCTTGATCACGCCAAGGAACAGCGCACCGAGCACCGCGCCTGCTACCGTGCCGATGCCGCCGGCGATCGATATGCCGCCGATGACGCAGGCCGCGATGATGTCGAGTTCGAAGCCGGCGGCGATGTCGACATAGGCGACGGCATAACGCGACACCCAAAGATAACCCGAGAGCCCGGCAAGCGCGCCGGATAGGCAATAGGCCGAGAAGCGGGTGCGGCCGACATCGATGCCGGTATAGACCGCCGCGTGCGGATTGCCGCCGACCGCATAAAAGGCGCGTCCGAGCGCCGTGCGGCTCATCAGCAGGAAAACGAGCGCGATCATCACCAGCGAGAGCCAGGAGAGAACCGGGAAACCAAAGAGCTCGTCGCGCGGCAATGCCTTGAAGGCGTCGCTCATCTGGTGGGCATTGATCCACTTGCCGCCGCTCAAGAGAAAGATCAGGCCGCGATAGATGGTGAGCGTGCCGAGGGTTACGACGATCGGCGGAATGTCGAGCTTCCAGACGAGCGCGCCGTTGATCATGCCGAGCAAAGTGCCGAGCGCAACTGCCGCAAGGATGATCAGCGGGATCGGCAGGCCCGGAAAGGCGGCGTTCAGCATCGCCGCCACCATGCCCGAGAGCGCGAGGTTGGCGGCCATCGAAAGATCGATGCAGCGCGTCAGGATCACCGCCATCTGGCCAAGCGCCAGAATGATCAGGATCGACGTGTCGTTGTAGACGCGCCCGAGGTTCGCGGGCGCGACGAAGGGCGGGAAACGCCAGGTGATCAGCGCCAGCAGCACGGCGATCGCGCCGACCAGCAGCAGTTCGCGATTCCTGAGGATGTTTGCCATCACGCGGCCTCCTGAATGCCGGCTGCGGCACGCACCAGCTTTTCCGCCGTCAGTTCAGCGCGCTCGAAGCGCCCGGCGATCCGCCCCTCGCGCATCACGATGACGCGGTCGGACATGCCCATGATCTCCGGGATTTCCGAGGAGACCATGATGACGCTCAGGCCCTGTGCCGCCAACTCGCTCATAAAGGCGTGCACGGCGGCCTTGGAACCGATGTCGATGCCTTTGGTCGGCTCGTCGAGAATGATCACCTTCGGCTTCGTCGCCAGCCACTTGGCGATCACGACCTTCTGCTGGTTGCCGCCCGAAAGTGTGCCGACATCCTGATCGAGCGAGGCGGCGCGCAGGTCGAGGCGCGTGGTATATTCGCGGGCAAGCGCGAACTCGTTGGCAAGCTTCAGGAAGCCCGAGCGCGAGGTGCGCGACAACGACGGCAGCGTGACGTTCTGAAAGATCGGCAGGCCAATGATCGCACCCTGGCGGCCGCGCTCTTCGGGCACATAGACGATGCCAGCCCGGATCGCTTCGGACGGGCTGCGGATCACCAGCACCTCGCCATCGAGCCGGACAGCACCGGCCGATGGCCGGGTGACGCCGATCAGCGACTGCATGAACTCGGAACGGCCGGCGCCGACCAGGCCGTAGAAGCCGAGGATCTCGCCGCGGCGAAGCTCGAAGTTGATGTCCTCGAACTCGGTCGGGTGGCGGTAACCGGAGACCGCGAGCACCGGTTCGCCGATCGCCACGTCCTTCTTCGGGTAAACCGAACCGACAGCGCGGCCAACCATGAGGCGCACCAGTTCGTCCTGGCTGACATCGGCGATCAGCCCTTCGTCGACCATCGTTCCGTCGCGAAACACCGTGTAGCGGTCGGCGATGCGGAAGATTTCATCGAACTTGTGGCTGATGAACAGGATCGCCTTGCCGTCTGCCTTCAGCCGTTCGACGAGGGCATAGAGTTCGTGGATTTCCTTGTGCGACAAGGCGGCCGTGGGCTCGTCCATGATCACCACCTGCGCATCGAT
The DNA here is from genome assembly GCF_026672675.1 of Ensifer sp. SL37. Classification (NCBI taxonomy): domain Bacteria; kingdom Pseudomonadati; phylum Pseudomonadota; class Alphaproteobacteria; order Hyphomicrobiales; family Rhizobiaceae; genus Ensifer; species Ensifer sp. SL37. The sequence goes on from NZ_JAPPRN010000006.1 coordinate 846,890, forward strand.
CGACAGCGCGCGGGCGATTGCGACCAGATGTTTCTTGGCGATACCGAGATCGCGCAGGCGGATGGTCGGATCGAGATCGGCACCGGCGCGCGAAAGCAAGGCACGCGCATCGGCATTGAGCTTCTTCCAGTCGATCAGCCCGAAGCGATTGCGCGGGGCGTGGCCGAGGAAAATGTTCTCGGCGACCGAGAGCTCATCGAAGAGCACGGTTTCCTGATGGATCGCGGTGACGCCGGCGCGTGCGGCCGCCAGCGCCGTCGGGAAATGAACCTCCTGATCACCGACGGAGATCGTGCCCTCGTCCGGTTGGTAGATGCCGGTCAGGATCTTCACCAGCGTCGATTTCCCGGCGCCGTTTTCGCCGATCAGCGCGGTCACCGACCCCGGATAGAGCGCCAGCGAAACATCGGAGAGCGCCTTCACCCCGGGAAAGGACTTCGAGATCCCTTCGAGCGCAATGGCGGGCTTCATCCGCGATGTGAGCGTATCCTGCAGCAAGAGACAGTCCACCATTCAGTCGTTTCGATAACGCGAAGTCGTTCGGGCCTCGTATGCCCTCGTATCCGCCCGCGCGGCTTGCCTCTCACCCTAACCTTCTCCCCGCATGCGGTGAGAAGGCACGGGCATGCCGCTCTCTTCCCTCCTCGTCGGGAAGGGGGGCAAACCGTTGCCGCTTGTCCCTTCTCCCCGCAAGCGGGGAGAAGGGACCGGCAGGCGGATGAGGGGCTTTCGCCGGATCAGAAGATCTTGGCGAATTCCTCGACATTCTTGGCATCGTAGACGAACGGGTCGGCCATCGCGCCTTCGTTGTTGTCGTCGAGCTTGACGGCACCCATGCGGCCCATCTTCAGTTCAGCACCCGGCTTGGCTTCGGCACCGTTGATCAGGTCGTAGGCGACCATCGTTGCGGAGTAGCCGAGGTCGATCGGGTTCCAGATCGCGAAAGACTTGGAGGCGCCCGACTTCACGTGGCCGGCCATTTCCGAGGGAAGGCCGAGACCGGTGACGTTGATCTGTCCGATCTTGCCGGCGTCGGTGACGGCCTGGGCGGCGGCAACGATACCGACCGAGGTCGGCGCGATGATCGCCTTCAGGTTCGGATAGGACTGAATAAGGCCCTGCGTTTCGCGATAGGACTTGTCGGCGAGGTCGTCACCATAAACGGTCGCGACGACATTGATGCCCTTGTAGTTGCCCTGGACCTTCTTCATCTCGGCGATCCAGGTGTTCTGGTTGGTCGAGGTCGCCGTTGCTGAAAGCACCGCGACATCGCCGCCCTCAGGCAGGTTGTCGGCGGCGAGCTTGATGATCATGTTGCCGATCAGCGGGCTCGACGACGGGTTCAGGTGCATCAGGCGGCCATCCTTGGCGACGCCTGAGTCCCAGGAGATGACCTTGATGCCGCGATCCATCGCCTTCTTCAGCGCCGGAACGAGGGCGTCGGTGTCGTTGGCGGAAACGGCGATGGCGTCAACCTTCTGGGCGATCAACGAGTTGATCACCTCGATCTGGCCTTCGGCGGTCGTCGTCGTCGGGCCGGTATAGATCACCTCGACGTCGCCCAGCTCCTTGGCGGCTTCCTGCGCGCCCTTGTTGGCGGCTTCGAAGAAGCCGATGCCGAGCGCCTTGACCACGAGCGCGATCTTCTTGTTTTCCGCATGCGCGGCATTGGCCATCAGCGCCAGCGAAACGGCGGCCGTGACCATCAGTGACTTCAGGATCTTCATGCTCATTTCCTCCCAATGACCGGCACGCGACAAGCGTCGCCGGCGCGATTTCCTCCATTGGCGATGCCCCGGCCCCTCCGGCCGTGAGCGTCACCTTCCCCTCTCCTCGCCCACCCCTCAGGCGGACGAGGACATGTTCTCCGCATCTGTGCCGGCTCTCGAACTGGCAACGACCAGCCGCACACCGGCATTTTCAAGCATCGCGGCATGCCTGTCCTCGATGCCCGAATCCGTAATGACAGTGGCGATCCGCTTCAGCCCGCAAAGGATGAGGCTCGACCGCTTGTGAAACTTCGAGGAGTCCACCAGCACGACGAGTTCGTCGGCCTGGTCGATCAGTTTCTGCTCCGCCTGGATCAACAGCGGATCCGCCTCCATCAGGCCGAGCGGGCCTAAGCCCTGTGCCCCCATGAACATGCGGCGCGCATAGAAATTGCGCGTCACGTCATTGTCGAAGGGGCTGAGGATGATGTTCTGCTCGCGGTAGATCGTGCCGCCCGACAGCATCACCGTGTTCTTCGAATGCTTCAAAAGATGCTCGGCGATCGGGAAGGAATTGGTGAAAACCTGCATTCGCCGATTGCTGAGGAAATGCACCATCTGAAAGGTCGTGGTCCCGCCATTGATGATGATCGGCTCGCCATCCTCGCAGAGCGCCACCGCCTCCTTGGCGATCGCCTGCTTTTCGCGGGCGTGCAGGCCCTCGTTGACCTTGAACGGACGACCGGCAAGGCCGACGAATTGCGGCGGATTGATCGCCTCGGCGCCGCCGCGCACCCGTCGCAGCTTCTTCTGCACGTGGAGGGCTGCAATATCGCGCCGGATCGTCGCCTCGGAACTGTCGGTCAGATCGACCAGCTCCTGGACGGTGACGACGGGTTTTTCCTGAACCGCCGACTGAATGATCCGGTGTCTTTCTTTCTCGTGCATTCGTTCCTCCGATGGCGTTCATGCTTCCATCACGATCGACCATTGTCAATCACAAACAATCATATTTTTTCATTGTGCAGCGCAATATGCGCGAACTTGATCGTTTTTGATTGACTTTAACGCTCAAGTCCTGTGATCTGATGCCAACCACATCTCTGCGCGGTCGCCAAGCCGCGCGATATCAGACCGGGAGGAAATTCGAGATGCTCGACAAGCAGCAGGGTGCGCGACTTGCAAACCTTTGGGACGAGGCAAAGGCTGCCGGCATGAGCGAATCCGAGCGCCTGCTCTATCGCTCCAACCTGCTCGGCTCCGACAAGCGCATCACCAACTACGGCGGCGGTAACACCTCGGCCAAGGTGATGGAGAAGGATCCGCTTGGGGGCGGCACGGTCGAGGTGCTCTGGGTCAAGGGTTCGGGCGGCGACGTCGGAACGATCAAGCTCGACGGTTTTGCCACTCTCTACATGGAAAAGCTCAACGCGCTGAAGTCGATTTATCGCGGTGTCGCGTTCGAAGACGAGATGGTCGGCTACCTGCCGCACTGCACTTTCAACCTCAATCCACGCGCCGCCTCGATCGACACGCCGCTGCATGCCTACGTGCCGAAGAAGCATGTCGACCACATGCATCCCGACGCAATCATCGCGATTGCCGCGGCCAAGAACAGCCGCGAGCTGACGGCAAAGATCTTCGGCGACGACATCGGCTGGCTGCCGTGGAAGCGCCCGGGCTACGAGCTCGGCCTGTGGCTGGAAAAGTTCTGCCTGGAAAACCCGCGCGCACGCGGTGTGGTGCTTGAAAGCCATGGCCTCTTCACCTGGGGCGACACGGCGAAAGAAGCCTACGAGACGACGGTCGAGATCATCAACAAGGCGATCGCCTGGTTCGAGGCCGAGAACACCAAGCCTGCTTTTGGCGGCTCGGTGAAGCCGGCGCTCGACGCGGCCGCCCGCGCCGACGTCGCCCGCAAGCTGATGCCGGTCATCCGCGGGCTGATCAGCGCCGACGAGAAGAAGGTCGGCCATTTCGACGACAGCCAGGCCGTGCTCGATTTCGTCACGTCGAAGGATCTGAAGCCGCTGGCCGCTCTTGGCACCAGCTGCCCCGATCATTTCCTGCGCACCAAGATCCGACCGCTGGTGGTCGATTTCGATCCGGCCAGTCCCGATGTCGACAAGACGCTGGCAGCGCTGCCCGAAGCGATCGCCGCCTATCGCGCCGACTATGCGGCCTACTACGAGCGCTGCAAGCACGAAGACAGCCCCGCCATGCGCGACCCGAACGCGGTCGTCTATCTCGTGCCCGGCGTCGGTATGATCACCTTTGCCAAGGACAAGGCGACCTCCCGCATCTCCGGCGAGTTCTACGTCAACGCCATCAACGTCATGCGCGGCGCCTCCGGCGTTTCCACCTATGTCGGCCTGCCGGAACAGGAAGCCTTCGACATCGAATACTGGCTGCTGGAGGAAGCAAAGCTGCAGCGTATGCCGAAGCCGAAGAGCCTCGCCGGCCGCATCGCGCTCGTTACCGGCGGCGCCGGCGGTATCGGCAAGGCGACGGCCAACCGGCTGATGCAGGAAGGCGCCTGCGTCGTGCTCGCCGATATCGATGAGACCGCGCTTGCGGCGGCCGAAGGCGAACTGTCCAAGCGCTACGGCAAGGATTTCGTCCGCTCCGTCAGCATGAACGTCACCAGCGAAGCGGCGGTCGAGGGCGGTTTTGCCGACGCTCTGCTCGCCTTCGGCGGCCTCGATATCCTGGTCTCCAATGCCGGCCTCGCCTCGTCGGCCGCGATCGAAGACACGACGCTGGCGCTCTGGACCAAGAACATCGACATCCTGACGACCGGCTACTTCCTCGTCTCGCGTGAAGCCTTCCGCATCTTCCGCCAGCAGAAGGCCGGCGGCAACGTCGTCTTCGTCGCCTCCAAGAACGGCCTTGCCGCCTCCCCCGGCGCATCTGCCTATTGCACCGCCAAGGCGGCCGAAATCCACCTCGCCCGCTGCCTGGCGCTCGAAGGGGCTGGCGCGCAGATCCGCGTCAACGTCGTGAACCCCGACGCGGTGTTGCGCGGCTCGAAGATCTGGACTGGCGAGTGGAAGGAACAGCGCGCCGCCGCCTACAAGATGGATGTGGACGACCTCGAGGCGCATTATCGCGAGCGCTCGATGCTGAAGCTCAGCGTCTTCCCCGAGGATATCGCCGAGGCGATCTATTTCCTCGCCTCCGACATGTCGGCGAAATCGACCGGCAACATCATCAATGTCGACGCGGGCAATGCCCAGTCCTTCACCCGCTGATCGAGGAGAGTTTCATGACGACCACCATGATCAGCCAGGCGACCGTCGAGGCCGAGAACGAAAGCCGGCTCACCGCACTTCGCCGGGATTATGAGAGCCTCGGTGAAAGGCTCAGCCGGCGCGGCATCGCGATCGACGAGATCAAGCGGAAGGTCGCCGCCTACGGTGTTGCCGTCCCTTCCTGGGGTGTCGGCACCGGCGGCACGCGCTTTGCCCGCTTCCCCGGCAAGGGCGAACCGCGCAACATCTTCGACAAGCTCGAGGATTGCGCGGTCATCCAGCAGTTGACCCGGGCGACGCCGACAGTCTCGCTGCATATCCCCTGGGACAAGGTGCGCGACATTTCCGAACTAAAGGAGAAGGGCACGTCGCTCGGCCTCGGTTTCGATGCGATGAACTCCAACACCTTCTCCGACGCGCCGGGCCAGGAACATTCCTACAAGTTCGGCTCGCTGTCGCATGCCGACGCCGCCACGCGCGCCCAAGCGGTGGAGCACAATCTCGAATGCATCGAGATCGGCCGGCAGCTCGGGTCCAAGGCGCTGACGGTCTGGGTCGGCGACGGCTCCAACTTCCCCGGCCAGAGCAACTTCACCCGCGCTTTCGAGCGTTATCTCGACGCGATGAAATCGGTCTACGCGGCGCTGCCGGATGACTGGCGCGTTTACACCGAACACAAGATGTTCGAGCCGGCCTTCTATTCGACCGTCGTCCAGGACTGGGGCAGCAACTACCTGATCGCCCAGGAGCTCGGCCCCAAGGCCTTCTGCCTCGTCGACCTTGGCCACCATGCGCCGAACGTCAACATCGAGATGATCGTCGCCCGCCTCATCCAGTTCGGCAAGCTCGGCGGCTTCCACTTCAACGATTCGAAGTATGGTGACGACGATCTCGACACCGGTTCGATCGATCCCTACCGGCTGTTCCTCGTCTTCAACGAACTCGTCGATGCGGAGACCCGCAAGGCCAAGGGGTTCCAGCCGGCGCACATGCTCGACCAGAGCCACAACGTCACCGACCCGATCGAAAGCCTGATGACGAGCGCCACCGAGGTCTGCCGCGCCTATTCCCAAGCGCTGATTGTCGACCGCCAGGCGCTCGCGGGCTACCAGGACGACAACGACGCGCTGATGGCCAGCGAGACGCTGAAGGTAGCCTTCCGCACCGACGTCGAGCCTATTCTCGCAATGGCGCGGCTCGAAAGCGGCGGTGCAATCGCACCTGTCGCGGCCTATCGCAAGAGCGGTTACCGCGCGAAAGTCGCGGCTGAGCGCCCGGCCGTTGCCGGCGGCGGGGGCGGTATCGTCTGACCCTGAAACGAGCGGCGCCGGGCTGCCATTTGAGGCCCGGCGCCGCATCCCACCCTCGACAGCTCAAAAAATCGCTGCGCGATGAAATTGCCCCCTATCTGATTTCAATTCCTGATCTATCTTTCCCTTCGAGATTCAACGGAAAGGGACCCGTTCATGGGCATTGAAAGCATTCTCGTCTTCCTGATCGTCGGCGCGGTCGCCGGCTGGCTCGCCGGCCTCATTGTCAAGGGCGGCGGTTTCGGCCTCATCGGCAATATGGTCGTCGGCATCATCGGCGCCTTCATCGCCGGCTTCCTCTTTCCGGCGATCGGCATCAGCCTCGGCACCGGCATCCTTTCAGCGATCCTGCACGCGACGATCGGTGCCGTCATCCTTCTGGTGCTGATCCGCATCGTCAAACAGGCCTGACCCATCGCCGGCCGCAGTACCCTTCGCGCCCGGGATATCCCCGGCCGTTCCATCTGGACGCGCGAAGGGGGCTGTAGCACTGTGATCTGCTGGACGGGACATCGCACATAGCCAGACGGAGGCGAGCATGAACGCTCTTTACACCGACAAGATCGAAACGGCGCTCAAGTCGTTCATTGCGGATCACCCGGGAATGCAGACACGGGATCAGGCGATCATCGCGATCCTCGAAAACTGGTTCACCAATCACGGCTACCTGCCACCGCAGCAGGAAGGTCTGCGCCCGGAAGACCTTGACGCTTCCAACGACGATTGAGAGATTTGCGCGCCCGGCACGAAGGACCCTAGCGCTCCTTGCGCCGCGGCGGCCGCCCCTTGCCTTTTCAATAACGTGAACTGTTCGCCATGAGCCTGACCTCCGTCAAAGACTTCTTCTCCCAGCACGCCCCAGATATCGACGTCATCGAGCTACAACAAAGCACCGCCACGGTTGCTCTTGCGGCCGAGGGCCACGGCGTCGAGCCCGCCCAGATCGCCAAGACGCTGGCGCTTCGCGTCGGCGACGACGTGATCCTGATCGTCACGCGTGGCGACGCCCGCCTCGACAACAAGAAGTACAAGGCCCGCTTCGGCACAAAGGCGCGCATGCTTGGGTTCGACGAGGTGGAAGCCGAGACCGGCCACCCGGTCGGCGGCGTCTGCCCCTTCGGTCTCGCCAAGCCGCACAGCATCTATTGCGACCTGTCGCTCAAGGCCTACGACATCGTCGTGCCGGCCGCCGGTGCCACCAATGCGGCTGTGCACATCAGCCCGACCCGCATCGCCGAGCTGACCGGCGCCGAGTGGATCGACGTATCGGAAGCGTAGTTTGCCGTTGCGGATACGGGGCATGCCTTGGAATGGCCACAAAGCTTAACTGAAACCGCAAGCGCGCGCCCGGCAGTGATTTGCCGGGTTGGTCCTTTCCGTTCCCAGGAGTCCGTCAAGCATGAAGCTACTCGCGTACCCGCTCGTCTTCGCCGCCACATTCTCCCCGGCGCTGGCGATGGATCAGTCCCTGGTACGTCAGTTCGAGAAGCTCGACCCCCAGACCCGCCTGGAGCAGCGCTGCGACACCGAAGCGATGGAGCGCATCAACGCCGACAAGTCGAGCTTCAAACCGGACAAGGTGATTGCCTATACTTTCGCCGAACCGGTCGTGAAGGAAGACAAGATGAAGGCGCCGGGCGCTGTGTTCCGCAGCAAGGGCGAATGGTACAAGCTGAAGTTCAAGTGCCGCACCGACGCCGAGCACCTGGATGTCCTGTCCTTCGAATACAAGATCGGTGAGCTTGTGCCGCACGAGAGCTGGGACGAATTCTACCTTTATCCCTGACAGGCGTCGAAGGACGCGGTGGCCTTGAGGGCAGAGAGCCCTAGAGGATGGCCACGAGAAAGAGCAGGGAGCCGAACGAGAGCGCGGCCATGATGCTCATCAGCATTTTCATCATGTGCTCTGCCATATCGTACACCCTTACCTCGGCTCCATCGGAACGAACGCGACGGCGTATCCCGTCCGGCAGCTCCGGTCCGTCGCACAAGGGGCGGCGTGAGCCTGATCCGAGAGTGCGCCAGCATGGTTAACAAAGCGTTAACTGCGCTCGACCGGCGCCGAGAGGGGGCCGACATCGCCTATCCAAGACAAGGCTCACACAAGATCGAAGCGGAATAAGGAATGTGCAGGGGGCGTTCCCTGTATGCGCGGGACACCTGCGCCGTGCGGGCAGCGCCAGGGCTGGCGATGCGGGCAACGGCAACGTCCGAAGAGACTGGAAACCGCGCGAGAAAAGCACCATGGAGAGGCGCGTGAGCCAGGTTAAGCTGAGCATTTGCATTCCAACCTACAATCGCGCAGCCTTTCTCGAGAAGTCGCTCGCCTATTTCGTCGACCTTTACCAATTCTCCTATAAGTACGAGATCATCATCTCCGACAACGCGTCTACGGACGACACGCGCGACGTGGCCGAGCGTTTCATCGCCAAGGGCCTGCCGATCCGCTACCTCAGGCAGGCGGAAAACTACGGTTCCGGCGCCAACGTCGTCAGCGCCTTCAGCCGCGCGACCGGCGAATATGTGCTCTATCTCGCCGACGACGACATCCTGATCAACGAAGGCATGCGCGAGGCGATCCGCTACCTGGATCTCAATCCGGAAGTCACCGCTTGCTACGCGCCCTGGTACACGCATGACGAAGTCGAGGAGCGCGATGATCCGCCGTTCTACATCGTCGACAAGGACACGAAGTTCAAGAAGCGCGCTTCAGAGGAAGTGTTCGACTTCCTCTGCGAGCGACACGTGTTTCCGGAAATCGGCATCTACCGGGCGTCGGCACTACGGTCGGCCTGGGTGCCCAGGAACTTCGCCTACTGGGCCTTCGCCTATCTCGCCCATTTTCTGGAGCAGGGCGCCGTCGCCTTCCTGAGAAAGCCGTTCTACCGACAGGTCACCCGTTCGAAGATTGCTCGCGACCGGCCGCAAGCCGGCCATGCCGACGTGCTCACCGCCTGGGACAGCTACCGCGGCGGCCTTGAATATTTCCTCTATTCCGGTGCCAAGCGCGGCGCGGTGCGGCTAACACCGGAGCGCCGGGCATATCTCGATGCGCAGGTGAGGGATTTCACCATGCTGCGCATGACGGTCGCCCTGCGCATGTGGCTCGCGAAGAAGGACTACATCCGCGCCTATGAGCTTTATACCCGCCTGATGCTCGGCGGCTTCGAACACCATCCCGAACTGCAGCGATCAAAGGGCGTTCTGCCGCTCATGGTCGCCCTGCAGACGGTGATGTGGCACACGAACGCGGTCGCCGAGATCGATCGTCTGGTGCTGCACGGCGTCGAAGACCATGGTGCGATCGAAGAGCTGTTGCGTGACCTTGGCCTGCGCTCCCATATCGCCGTCGTTCCCGGTACAACGGAACTCACGCCGGACGAAATTGCCCGCACTGCCGTCTTCGTCACGGCCGACAGCGATCGCAAGCACTATCTTCGCAAGGGGCACCTGCCGAACCTAGTGGTCAGCGAAAGCGACATCCTCAACCACGTTCTGCTTTAAAATATAAAAGGGCGCCGCTGGCGCCCTCGTTTGTTTCGCAGGTTATGCCGGGTAGCGCGACGGGCAAAAAGGCCGCTTGACCACGCACGCCCCACGGATACCGCATTACTTGCGCATGATGCCCTTGTAATAGGCGCCGTTGCGCGGCGGTGGGCGGTTCACGACCTTGGCCTCAGGGTTGTACTTCTCGCTCTTGTGGCCTTCGTTGATGGGCGTTGTCGATACGCCCTTGTAGTAGCTTCCGCCGGCAAATGCCGGAGCAACGCCGACCACGGCGACCGTCGCAGTCACCAAAGCTGCCAGAGAGAGTGTCGCAAGTTTACGCATGTCCAATCCTCGTTGACCCGGCCGCGCCCCCGTTTTTTCCGGATGTCGCGGCCTAAATTGTGCGGCGACGAACTGCGCCGCTCAGGTCCTCCCGGGCGCCAGAATAGGCAGAAGCTGCGACACGCCTGTAACGCAGGTGACAGCCGAGGAGTCTCGGCTGGGTTAAGTTCCAGGGTCAGTCGAAGCTAGGTCCGAAGCGCCGACGATATTCTCCCCTCCTAGCCGCGCCCTCCAAATCCACCTTTGCGGCTTGTCTCAGCGGAAGAGCTGCAGGATGTTCTGAGCGTCGGAGTTGGCGATCTGCAAAGCCTGAATGCCGAGCTGCTCCTGCGACTGCAAGGCCTTCAGCCGCGTCGATGTCTCGTTCATGTCGGCATCCACCAGGCGCCCGACCCCCTTGTCGATCGTCGCCATCAGCGTTTGAGCGAAGGTCGTTTGCATGTCGATGCGCGACAGCAGCGAACCGAGCGCCGCTGCACCATCGATGGTCCGCTGCAGGACGACTTCGATGTAGTGGAGATAGGAATCGACCGATTGCGGGTTGGCCGCGATATCGACGTCAAGGAAGTTTCTGCGGGCGATCGGTTCGATGTTCACGTCAATGTTGGTGAAGCCGATAAAGGTTCCGGCACCGGATTTCCGATCGACGGCCGGATCGGACTTTATCAGGATGCCGCCTGAGCCGTTGTTCTGAATGATGGTGTTCGGCCGGGTGATGAGCGACTGAAGCACCGTCACCATCTCGTCGACCGTTTCGATCTTGCCGGTATCCTTGCCCAGCAGCGCGTTCACCTGATTGCGGTCGAAGGAATGGGTGCTGGGAGCTTCGCCGTTCACCGAAAAATTGAAGGATATGACGACGTCCTTGTAGACCTCGAACTGCTCGAACGTCAGCGTCATCTCCGATCCGCGCTCGCCGAAATCCGAGTTTTCAACGAGACCAGCTCCGCCGCCACTCGACGTGCTGACGACCAGATTGGCGACCTCGACATAGGACCCGTCGAGGCCGGAATTCTGCTGTGTCATGAAGCCGATTTGATTGATAATGGGGGCGTAAGGCTCATAGGGGTGCCTATATGTCTTGACCGTGGCGCCGGCCCCCGCCTGCTTGACCGCGTGGTCGAGCACTGCTGCATATTGCGTGTAGTCCGATATCACGCCGTTGGCAGCGGCGCCGAGCACCGTGTCGACGGTGGTGCGATCGACGGTGACCGAGGTCGTCTTTCCGGCGTGTAGCGGCAGCGAGAGACCTTGAGAGCTGCTGTCCTTGTCGACGATGACGTCAAACGTGATCTTGTCGCCCGCGTTCGAAAAACTGAGCGGCCCCGTGAAATGGAACACGAATTCGCCAGCCTGGCCCGCCCGGTTGTTGTAGTTGCTGTTGGTGGTGTAGCCGTCGACATCGACCGAGGTCACGAAGCGGATCCCGCCGACGGTCCTCAGATCCCGCGTGTCGGCCTGCAGGATGCCGCCGCCGGTGCTGTTGAACAGCGAGGAGTCCCGCAGGAAAAAGTCGGCCGTGTTCAGCGACACGCCGTTTCGGGCGTCTCTCGAAAACGAGGAGGCGACGGACGTGCGATTCAGATCGCTGTCATAGATGTCGGAGACATTGGTTCTCAGCCAGTTCTGTCCGCTGAAGCTCGCCGAATCCACGATGCTCAGGATCTGCTGCTTGAGCTGGTCGAGCTCCTTCTGGAGCTTGCCCTTGTCGACGCCGGGCTCCCTCGCCGTCACCAGCCTGGCCTTGAACTCGCTGAGAATACCGGTAACGGCATCCATCGCCGCATAGGCCGTCTCGACCTTGGCCGCTCCCAGCCCGAGCGCGTCCTGGACCGCAGACACGGCCTTGGCGTCGGAGCGCATGGTTGTCGAGATCGACCAATAGGCGGCGTTGTCGGCCGCCGTCTGAATTCTCAGGCCCGAGTTCAGTTGCCCGCGGACCTGAGCCATGTCGGAGTTAATCGTACGCAGAGTCTGGAGCGCAGAAATCGCTCCAGCGTTCGTGAGAATGCTGACCATATTAGTGACATCTTAAAATTGAAAAATGCCCTTCATGGGCCTCTGTGATTGTGGCGATAGAACCAAATACGTGGTTAACACCGACTTAAGAAACCTCGCCTCGGGGCGCAAATATTGCGTCAGCCCTTCCGATGGTTGGCAATAATTGCGCCCTTGCTCCTCGCCCTGCAGGCGGGGTCAGGCACGCTCGACCGCCAGCGGCACCGGTTGGGTTACGGGGAACAGGGCTTTCAGGGCGTCGAAGTGCTTTTCCACCAGATGCCAGGAAATCGTCGCGACGATGACCGTGATGGTGCTCATGATGAGGAACGTCATCGGCCCCGCCCTGTAGAGCGCCGGCCACTGTTCTGCGACCAGCCACCAGAGCGCCATGTGGTACACATAGGTCGCGTAACTGACGCGGCTGAGGAAGCGCGTGACGGGGTTTGCCAGGAGATAGGCCGACACGCCCTTGTATCCGATGTAGGAACTCAGAACGATCGAGGCCAGCGCGTAGATGCAAAGCAACTTATAGGTTTCCGAATGGCCGAACTTGAAACCGACGAAGAGAGGCGACGCGATGATCGCGACAGACGCGAGGTTGTTGAGCTTGCTCGTCAGAACCGCCCGCACATCGGCATTGTCCTTGACCAGCGCCAGGATCGCCCCTGCCGCCACCGGGTCGAAAGCAAGAACGATGTTTGACCAGGCGAGAAGACCGAGCTCGTCGCTATAGGTTCGGGCAATCACCGACATCGTGAAGATGAGCACATAAGCCACGAATATGTGCCGCCGGCTCAGGAAGATGATGATCAGCGGAGCGGTAAGGTAGAACTGCTCGACGATGTTGAGGCTCCAGAGATGCGCGGCAACCCAGGGCTCCCAGTCCTGGGTGATGGCGAAATACAGGCTCGACATCTGAAACGTGTGCCACGCCAGGCTGTTGCGTATACCATCCATGTTGAACAGTGCCGCCACGAACAGCATCAGGAACAGCGCCGGAAGCAGGCGAAGCGAGCGGCGAATGTAGAAATTGGTGACGTTGATCGTTGCCTGGGTGTCTTTTGCCGACAGCAGGATCACCCCGATCAAGAAGCCGCTGATGATGAAGAAGAGTGAAACTCGAACAGATTCAAGTGTGGGATGCTCGTTCCAGTAATGAACGTACAATACCCCCGTCATGGCGATCACGCGAAGCCCGTCAATTTGCTCCCGCCTGTCGCCGCGCGCTCCCGTCGCAGCCATTCCTTTGTCCCCGCAGGATCTATTACTTAAATTATTTCTACTTAAGAATATCCTTGGAGATTACGCCGCTTCCGCGCACTTGTGAAGAGAGCGATGTTCTTGACCGATCGGCGACGATACCTCGCGCGCCTGCCCGAAAACAGAAAGGCCACGGGCGCGGCGTGCCCGTGGCCTTTCCAACGTTTAGAAGCAACCCTTAGGCTTCCTTGAAGACCTCGTCGCGGTTTCGCCGCATCGACGGCGAGATGGCGATCACAAGCGCCATGACGGCGATCGCCAGCAGAATTGCCGACAGCGGCGATTGCAGGAAGGTCAGCGGGCTGCCGCCGGAGATAATCAGCGACTGGCGCAGCTTCTCCTCTAGCAAGCGGCCCAGCACGAAGCCGAGCGCCAGCGGCGCAGGCTCGAATTCGAGCTTGTAGAGGGCGTAGCCGATGATCCCGAACAGGGCGGCCATCATTACCTGGGCCGCATCGTTGGCGATCGAGTAGAGGCCGATGCAGCAGAAGCAGACGATGGCCGGAAACAGGAGGCGATAGGGCACGCGCAGCAGCTTCACCCACAGACCGATCAGCGGAAGGTTGATGATGACCAGCATGAGGTTGCCGATCCACATCGAGGCGATGAGCCCCCAGAACAGTTCCGGATTGCGCTCGATCACCTGTGGCCCGGGCACGATGCCCTGGATCATCATCGCGCCCACCATCAGCGCCATCACCGCATTCGGCGGCAGGCCGAGGGTGAGAAGCGGGATGAACGAGGTCTGCGCGCCGGCATTGTTGGCGCTTTCCGGGCCGGCGACGGCCGCCGGTGCGCCATGGCCGAAGTCCTGCGGCCGCTTCGACATACGCTTTTCCACCGCATAGCTGGCAAAGGGGCCGAGGATCGCGCCGTTGCCCGGCAGAACGCCAAGGACAGAGCCGAGGAAGGTGCCGCGCAGGATCGGCGGGAAGTTATCCTTCAGCTCCTTCAGCGTCGGCCACAGGCGGCCGATGCGGCTGCGCACGACATCGCGGGATTCCGGATCGGCAAGGTTCTTGAAGATCTCGCCGAAGCCGAAGATGCCCATGGCCAGCACGACGAATTCGATGCCGTCCTGGAGCATTTCAAGGCCGAAGGTCATGCGCTCGCGACCCGTTTCCATATCGGCGCCGACACAGGAGAGCAGCACGCCGACGAGGATCATCGAAACCGCCTTCAGAAGCGAGCCGTGCGCCAGCACGACGGCAAAGACGAGGCCCATGATCATCAGCGAAAAATACTCGGTCGGGCCGAAGAGAAGGCCCATGCGCGTCATCGGAACGCCGAGAGCGGCAATCACGATGGTGGCAACCGTGCCAGCAAAGAAGGAACCGATCGCCGCCAGGCCGAGCGCAAGCCCCGCCTGGCCCTTCTGTGCCATCTTGTGGCCGTCGATGGCCGTGACGACCGCGGTCGCCTCACCGGGAATGTTGACGAGGATCGCCGTGGTCGAGCCGCCGTACTGGGCGCCGTAATAGATGCCGGCGAGCATGATCAACGAGCCGGTCGGATCGAGCGAGAGGGTGACCGGCAGCAGGATCGCGATTGTGGCAACCGGGCCGACGCCGGGCAACACGCCCACCAGCGTGCCGATGAGACAGCCGATGAAGCAGAGCGCGATGTTCTGCAGGGTGAACGCCACGGTCATGCCGAGGCCGAGATTGATAAAGACGTCCAGCATCTCAGTATCCTAGAAGCCAGGGCGCAACGGGTACCGAAAGCCCGAGCGCATAGCGAAAGAGGCCGATGCAGAAGGCTGTTAGCACGGCGGCAAAGACAAGAAGTTCGCCAAGGCGCGCATCGCGCGCGGCCAGGCCGGAAGCGACGACCGCCAGCGGACAGGCGATCGAGAGGCCGAGACCGGGAATGGTAACCGGACCGAGATGATAGCCACGCACCGTAACGGCAAAGAGAACGACGCCGAGGATGACGGGGATCGTCTCGCGGATCGCCCAGCGGCCGGTCGAAGGCCCCGGATCCTTTCGGCTCAGCACCAGTTGCAGGAACCCGAGCCCTAGGATGACGAGGGAAAGCAGCCGCGGCATCAGCCCCGAGCCGACGCCTTCCGAGGTCATGAAGGGCAGATCGGAGCCGGCCCACAGGCCAAGCCCGCCGAGGCCGACCAGCACGATGCCGGCAAGCCTCTCCCGGCCGAGCCCTCCCGCAGAGGGCTCGGTTTCAGTGTTCGTGGACGTGGCTTCCATCTTACTCGACCTTGATGTCGGCCGCTTTCACCACGTCGCCCCAGCGCGCGCGCTCCTTGGCCATGAAATCGGCAAAGGCCTGGGGGCCCATGGAGGACGGCACGGCGCCGTCGTTCTTCAGCTTGTCGAGCACGTCGGCATCGCTGAGCGTCTCGGTCGTCGCCGCCTCGAGCTTCGACTTTACGTCCGCCGGCATGCCCTTCGGGCCGACGAGGCCATACCAGGCCGAGGCCGTGTAGCCCGGAACGCCGGCTTCAATGGCGGTCGGCACATCCGGCAGGCTCGCAAAGCGCTTGTCGCCGGTGACGGCAAGCGCCTTCAGCGTGCCGCTCTCGATCAGCCCGATCGCCGAGGGAATGGTGGTGACCATGAAGTCAATGTGGCCGCCGACGAGGTCGTTCACCGCCGGGCCTGCGCCCTTGTAAGGAACGTGCCTGACCTTGATGCCGGCGGTCTGGCCGAGCAGCAGCGCGCCGAGATGGCTGGCCGAGGCGTTGCCGGCCGAACCATAGACCAGCTCGCCGGACTTGGCCGCCTCGACCAGTTCGCCGAGCGTGTTGACCTTGAGCGATGGTCCGACAACGACGACGAGGGACGCATCCGCGATCATCGCGATCGGATCGAGGTCCGTGCCCGGATCGGCCTTCAGCTTGAAGATATGCGGGTTGACGACCATCGGGCCCTGATTGCCGATCAGCAGGGTGTAGCCGTCGGGATCAGCCGCAGCGGCGACTTCGGTTCCAAGGTTGGCGGCGGCACCCGGCCGGTTTTCGACGATGACGCGACCGCCGAGCGCCTTTTCAAGCCGCGCGGCAAAGACGCGGGCGATGGCATCTGTGCCGCCGCCGGCGGCATAGGAAACCACCAGCGTGATCGGCTTGGATGGATAGGCTTCCTGCGCCATCACAGGGGCTGCGACCGACATGGTCATGGCGGCCCCGCACAGGGCCAGGGCGACGCGACGGGTAAATTTCATGGGCATTTTGTTCTCCTCCCAGTTCGTTAATGCATTCGCGACATGTTGCTCTGCAAGACCCTAAGCGTCTTTGCGAACAAGAGCCGCACCTTCAAACAGCCGACGCGTGGTGCGCATCACAGACACAGTCGGGCTATTGTCTCCTATGGCCTTCTCGACCCTTACCCGCAGTTCACCGGTCGGGTGCTCGAAGGCGAGCGTCGCCGGCAGCGAAAGCTCCGGAAAACGCCGACCCACCAGGCCGGTCGGGATCGTTGCCGCCAAACCGAGGCTTACGGCACCGGTCGTTGCAAGCGCGGTGTGGCAATTGGCGGGCGTGAAATAGCGCACGGCCAGATCGCCGCCGTTCGCGGGCGCCCCGATCAGCACTGGCTTCGGCAGAACCGACTGGCTGACATCCCCCATCCCCATCAGCCTTCCGGCCTCCCGCCGGATTTCCTCGAGCCGGGCCATGAAATCCGTATCGGCGTCGAAAGCTGCAGCGGGCTCCGAGCCGCTGTAGCCCATATCCTCGGCGGTGATGATCACCACCGGCGTTGCGCCGTCCAGCAGCGTCACTTCAAGACCGAGAATGACATCGGTCGCCTTGCCGCTCGGCAGCAGTCGGCCGGTCTTGGCGCCGATCGCATCGCGAAAGGCCAGATAGACAGGGGCGGCCTTGCCCGGCACGCCGTCGATGGCGGCCTCTCCCTGATAGGCGATCGCGCCGCCGGGGGTCTGAATGCGGGCGTCGATGATCTTGCCGGTGTTGACGTTGTGAACCTTGATGACCGTTTCGTCGCCGGTCGGCAGAACCAGGCCGGCCTCGATGGCGAAGGGGCCGACGGCCGAGAGCATGTTGCCGCAGTTCGGCGCCGTATCGACGCTGCGCTCCAGCACCTTCACCTGGGCGAAGAGATAATCGACATCAGCTTCCGGACGGCTCGACGGACCGACGATCGCGACCTTGCTCGTCAGCGAGTTGCCGCCGCCGAGACCGTCGATCTGCAGCGGGTGGCCGGAGCCCATGATTTCGATCAGCAGGCGGTCGCGCTCGACGGGATCAGCCGGAAGATCGCGAGACAGAAAAAACGGTCCCTTCGACGTTCCGCCGCGCATCATCACGCAGGGTATCCTGATCAAGTCATCCATTCCGCATGCTCCTTCGAACCGGCCGCAACCGGCTGATCGGAGGGATCTCACGGATCAAATCTGTTGTGAAATGCAAAGAATGACGTAATTATTCCGATATGCGCAATAATTTCGAATTCCTCGACCTCAAGGCTTTTCTCGCCGTACTCGACCTCGGCTCGTTCAACGAAGCTGCCCGCCAGCTCAATCTTTCACAACCTGCGCTTTCACGGCGGATCAAGGGCTTTGAAGCCTCCGTCGGCGCGCAGTTGATCGAACGCACGACCCGGCACGTGGCCCCGACGCAGGTCGGGCGGGAGCTTCTGCCACTGGTCAGGCGTCTGGTTGACGAATTCGAGGAATCGATCCTCTCGATCAGCGACCTCGGTGGGCGACACCGCGCCCAGGTCACCATCGCCTCGGTCCCGACCGCGGCCTTCTATTTTCTTCCCAGGGTTGTGCAATCCTTCAACGAGAAATTCCCGGGCATCCGCTTCCGAATCCTCGATCTCTCGGCCAATGAGGGGCTCGATGCGGTCGCCAACGGCGAGGTCGAATTCGGCATCAACATCACTGGCGCGGCGCGCCCTGATCTCAGCTTCACGCCGCTTGTCGACGACCCGTTCGTGCTCGCCTGCCGCCGCGATCATCCGCTGGCGACCTCGAAGCAACTGACCTGGGCGGATCTGACCGGCCACCCGCTCATCGGCGTCAGCAAGACCAGCGGCAACCGTGCCGTGCTCGACCGGGCGCTGACAACGGCCCAGGTGCAGCTCAACTGGTTCTACGAGGTCAACCACCTCTCGACCTCGCTCGGCCTCGTCGAGGCGGGCCTCGGCATCTCCGTGATGCCGCGGCTGGCCACACCCCAGGTCGAACACCCTGTTATCGCCACCGTGCCGCTGACCGCCCCCACCGTCAGCCGCACCATCGGCCTTGTCGAACGCCGCGGCGGCAGACTATCACCGGCCGCCATCCGCTTTCGCGAGATGCTGGTGCAGGAGTGGACGACGTATTGAGGGAGCGCAGCCGCACAGCGGACGCAAGGAAACGACACGGCAGCGCTTGAAGGAACCAAGATCTTCGAGAAGAAAGAATGGTGCCCGGAGGCGGATTTGAACCACCGACACGCGGATTTTCAATCCGCTGCTCTACCAACTGAGCTATCCGGGCATCCTGCCGTTTCGGGCATCGGCTCCTTTCGGAACCATCGGGGCGCTTGTGTTTGCCCCGGGAACGAGCGGGGTTATAGCATCTTGTTCGGCGGTGTCCAGCGCCAAATGAAAGTTTTTTGACCGAAATCCTGTGGACAATCGAAACGCCGAAAAAGCGAGGAGTTTCAGAGAGATCGCATCCTCTCCCTGGTCCATTTTTCGTGGAAAGTGGCCGTTGGAAGCCGAAAAAGATGATTGCACGCACCCGGTGACGCGCGAGGATCTTCGAGGCGTCGTTCGCGGCAAAGAGGATGTGGGGAAGGAAAAGCCGGACCGGCGGGTCCGGCCGCAGCGGTACGCCTAGCGGTCGTCGCCGTCGTCGGCCTTCGCCTCGTCGTCGGCGACCGGAATAGCGTAGGAGCCGGAGAGCCAGCGATTGAGGTCGACGTTGCGGCAGCGGTCGGAGCAGAAAGGATAGTGTTCCCGATGCGACGGCCGGCCACATTCCGGACATGGGCGCGGTGCGCGCAGGGGCGCAACGTTCGAAGCGCTTTTCTTCGTTTCGTCGGTCACTCGTTCAGCCTTCCAGCCAACGATTGTGCACGTCATAGCCTTCGCCGACAAGCAGGCTGACGGTTTCGTAAAGCGGCAGGCCAACGACGTTGCTGTAGGAGCCGACGAGCTTGACCACGAAGCTGCCGGCGATGCCCTGGATGCCGTAGCCGCCCGCCTTGCCGCGCCATTGGCCCGAGGCGAGATAGCTCTCGATATCGAAACCGGACAGGCGCTTGAAGCGCACCTTGGTGTCGACGACCTTCTGGCGCACGGTCTTGTCCGGGGTGATCAGGCAGACGCCGGTGTAGACGCGATGACTGCGGCCGGAAAGAAGATGCAGCGCGCTCGAGGCTTCGCTGACGAGTTCCGGTTTCGGCAGGATGCGGCGGCCAACGCAAACGACCGTATCGGCTGCCAGAATGTAGCTTCCGTCCCAGCCGGCCTCGCCCTTGACTGCAGCAAGCGCCGCTCGCGCCTTTTCGGCCGACAGGCGCCTTGCGAGCGAACGCGGATGTTCGGCACGCTTCGGCGTCTCATCGAGATCCATCGGCATCAGGCGCGCGGGCTCGATGCCGGCTTGCGCCAGAAGCTCGACGCGACGCGGCGAACCGGACGCAAGTATCAGTTTCTTGGCCACTGTCATCGGAACGAGCCGTCACTCCAGAGCAATTCCAGCAAAATGCGATAGGCGGTTTACGTCTGGAATTGCAATCCAACCAAAGGTTAGAGCGTTTTCGCGATTCGAAGTAGAAGCGGAAATGCTCCAGGAATTGCTAAGAGCCGGAGCGGCTTACTTGAAGCGGTAGGTGATACGGCCCTTGGTAAGGTCGTACGGGGTCATTTCAACGAGAACCTTGTCGCCGGCAAGCACGCGAATGCGGTTCTTGCGCATACGACCAGCAGTGTGAGCGATGATCTCATGCTCGTTTTCGAGCTTCACGCGGAAGGTCGCATTCGGAAGCAATTCGGTGACCACGCCCGGAAATTCAAGGACTTCTTCTTTCGCCATGTAGGACTGTTCTTTCTATCTTTGTTTAGGGAACCGTCAGGTATCCCGAAAAATTCGCCGGAAACTACACAATCGACGAGGATTTGTGAACCATCTAAGACCGGCTTTTGCGCTTTTGTGACGGGCTACTGTGCCGCGCGTCGGATCAGAAGCGCGAAGCCGCTATAGCACTTCGTACCGCTCCATGTCTCTAGTCTTAAATCGATCGAGATTTACGCCGGCATGGAAGCGACGGAGACTGCAGACCGCGCGGGGATTTTTCGCAACACTCTCAAGCGTCTTCCGACTTCCTGGAGCCGATCAACCGATGATTGATCAGCGTCGACAGGTGATCGCGCACGGCGCGGTAGGCATCGACGATCTGCTCGCGCGTGCCGGCAGCCACCGTCGGATCCGGCGTCGGCCAGTAGACCACGTCGACGGCCATGGAGCGCGTCAATTCGAGCGCCTTGTGATGCGCCTCCGGCGCCAGCGTGACGATAAGGTCGAAATAGTCATCCTCGAGTTCATCGAGCGTATGCGGCTGGTGGCGACCGAGGCTCAGGCCCACTTCGGCCATGACCACGTCGACGAAGGGGTCGCGTTCGCCATGCCGCACGCCGGCAGAGGCGACATAGGTTCCGGCCGGCAGCGCCGCCTTGGCGAGCGCTTCGGCCATCGGCGAGCGAATAGCGTTCATGCCGCACATGAAGAGGACCGAGCGGGGCATTTTCAAGCGCTGAGCCTCGGTTCCCGCCATGCCGGTCGCCGCCCTCACCCGCGCCAGTAGAGCACGCAGACGAGCGTGAACAGGCGGCGGGCGGTATCGAAGTCCAGCCGGATCTTGCCGGAGAGGCGATCCATCAGCGTCTGCGAACCCTCGTTGTGAATACCGCGGCGCCCCATGTCGATCGCCTCGATCTGGCTCGGCGTCGCCGAGCGGATCGCTTCGTAGTAACTTTCGCAGATCATGAAGTAGTCCTTCACGATCCGGCGGAACGGCGTCAGCGACAGAATATGGGTAGCGACGTCGCTGCCCTTGTCGGTCGAGATCGCAAAGACGAGCTTGGCGTCGACGAGCGAGAGATTGAGCTTATAGGGGCCGCCTGGATGGCCGACCGGCTCGAACAGGTTTTCTTCGAGCAGGTCGAAGATCGCAACCGCGCGCTCATGCTCCACGTCAGGGGTCGAGCGGCCGATGGTCTCGTCCAGAACGACATCGCAGAGACGCTGGTTGCGGTCCGCCTTCATCCAGCGTCCCCGAGATTGAGGCGAATGGCGACGGAGCGCGCATGAGCCTCAAGGCCTTCGGATTTTGCCAGCACGATTGCCGCCGGTCCGAGGATCCGCAATTGTTCGGCATCAAGCCGCAGGATCGACGTGCGCTTCATGTAATCCAGCACGCCAAGGCCGGAGGAGAAGCGCGCGGAGCGGGCGGTCGGCAGCACGTGGTTGGAGCCGCCGACATAGTCGCCGATGACCTCGGGCGTGTGGCGACCGACGAAGATCGCGCCGGCATTGCGGATCTTGGCCACCATCGGTTCGGGGTCGGCAAGCGCCAGCTCCAAGTGTTCGGCAGCGATGCGGTTCGCGAGCGGCACGGCCTTCTCAAGATCGGGCACGAGGATGACGGCGCCGAAATCGCGCCAGCTTGCCGACGCCGTTTCGGCGCGTGGCAGCGTTTTCAGCTGCCGCTCGACCGCGCTCTCGACCGCCTGGCCGAAATCCGCATCGTCGGTGATCAGGATCGACTGGGCGCCGACATCGTGCTCGGCCTGGGCGAGAAGATCGGCAGCGATCCAGTCCGGATCGTTGTGCTTGTCGGCAATAACAAGCACTTCGGAGGGGCCGGCGATCATGTCGATGCCGACCGTGCCGAAGACCTGGCGCTTGGCCGCAGCCACATAGGCATTGCCCGGGCCGACGATCTTGGCAACCGGTGCAATCGTCTCGGTGCCATAGGCAAGGGCGGCCACAGCCTGCGCGCCGCCGATGCGGTAGATTTCCTCGACGCCGGCAAGGCGTGCAGCAGCCAGCACCGCCGGGTTGATCTTGCCGCCGGTTGCCGGCACCACCATGACGATGCGGGACACGCCGGCAACCTTTGCCGGCAGCGCGTTCATCAGCACCGAGCTCGGATAGCTCGCGGTGCCGCCGGGCACATAGAGGCCGACGGCATCGACCGCAGTCCAGCGCGAGCCGAGGCCGACGCCCATGGCGTCCTGGTAGATATCGTCCTTCGGGCGCTGGCGGGCATGGTGCGCCTCGATGCGGGTGGCGGCGACCTTTAGCGCGCCGAGAACTTCCGGCTCGACCGCCTGGATCGCCGCATCGATCTCGGCGGCGCTGACCGCCATCGGCGTCGTCTGGAAATCGACGCCATCAAAACGCTTGGAGTATTCGGCGAGCGCCGCGTCACCGTGTGCCCGCACGTCGTCGATGATCGCCTTGACCACCGCATTGACGTCCTCGGACACCTCTCGCTTGGTCGTCAGGAATGCCGCGAACTTTTGTTCGAAGTCACCGTCGAGAAAATTGAGCCTGATTGCCAAAGGGGACGTCCTTGTATGCCAGTGTCGGTCGGGTCGATCAGCGTCAAGCGCCTTCGGGATGCTTGGGCTTGAAAGCGGTTTCCCACGCCCCGCCGGTATCCGCAAGCTGCGTTTCGATGCATTCGACGTCAAGCGCGATCGAGGCGTCGCCAGCCAGAACCAACTCCAGCGTGCCTTCCGGCCCCTCGCCCTGCAGCGCGAACTTCAGCGTCAGCAGATCGAGCACCGCCTCGCCGTCACGCCGGTCGAAGCCGACGGAGCGCACTGCATTCACACGTTTGAAGAGGAGAGCCGCACGCCGGCGCTCAAAGGAGCGGCGCTTGCCATCGGCCGTCTCCCAGACGAAGCGGTTGACGATGAGAGAAAACTGCTTGCGACGCGCGTCGTATTCCAGGCCCGAAACCTTGAACACGGCATCCTGGACGTGGGCGGAGACGACAGCGAGATCCTCCTCGTCGAGCGCCAGCAGCTTCAATCCGGTCATGCCATCCATTCCTTTCGTTTCGCCGCACATCTTGCCGTGCCACAATTGAAATGGACATAGGATGTTGCGCCTGAAACCGCAACGGTATCAGGCGCAACCGTTCAAATCAGTCGCTGACGCGCTCGACGTGCGCGCCGCACCGGGTAAGCTTCTCTTCGAGCCGCTCGAAGCCGCGGTCGAGATGATAGACGCGCGAGACCATGGTCTCGCCTTCGGCGGCTAGGCCGGCGATGACGAGCGAGACGGAGGCACGAAGGTCGGTCGCCATGACAGGCGCGCCCTTCAGGCGGCTGACGCCCTCGATTTTCGCCGTCTGGCCGGAAAGCGAGATCTTGGCGCCGAGACGAGCGAGTTCCTGCACGTGCATGAAGCGGTTCTCGAAGATCGTCTCGGTGATGTGCGAGGTGCCCTTCGCCATGGTCATCAGACCCATGAACTGCGCCTGCAGGTCGGTCGGGAAGCCCGGGAAGGGATCAGTGACGATATCGACCGGCTTAATGCCGGCGCCGTTGCGCACGACGCGGATGCCGCTGTTGGTCTCGGTGATCTCGGCGCCAGCGCGGCGGATCGCTTCCAGCGCCGTGTCGAGCAGCGCCATGTCGGTGTCTTCGAGGATGACGTCGCCACCGGTCATGGCAACGGCCATGGCGTAGGTGCCGGTCTCGATGCGATCGGGAAGAACGCGGTGACGGGCGCCGGAGAGCGAGCGAACGCCCTCGATGGTGATCGTCGAGGTTCCCTGGCCGGTAATCTTGGCGCCCATGGCGTTCAGGCAGTTGGCGAGGTCGACGACTTCAGGCTCGCGCGCGGCGTTGCCGAGCACCGTGGTGCCGTTGGCAAGCGTCGCTGCCATCATCAGCACATGGGTGGCGCCGACCGACACCTTCGGGAAGGTGTAGCGCGCGCCGATCAGGCCGCCAGCCGGCGCCGTCGCGTTGACGTAACCGCTGTCGATCTCGATGTTGGCGGAAAGCGCCTGCAGGCCTTCGATGAAGAGATCGACCGGACGCGTGCCGATGGCGCAACCGCCCGGCAGCGATACCCGCGCCTTGCCCTCACGGGCAAGCAACGGGCCGATAACCCAGAAGCTCGCGCGCATCTTCGAGACCAACTCGTAAGGGGCGGTCGTGTCGACGATGTTGCGGCAGGTGAAATGGATGGTGCGGGCGTAGCTCTCGCCCTGGCGCTCGCGGCGACCGTTGACGGAGATATCCGCGCCATGGTTGCCGAGGATACGGATCAGCTGCTCGACGTCGGCCAGATGCGGCACGTTTTCGAGCGTCAGCGTGTCGTCGGTCAGAAGCGACGCAATCATCAGCGGCAGGGCCGCATTCTTGGCGCCCGAAATCGGGATGACGCCGTTGAGCTTGTTGCCGCCTACAATCCTGATGCGATCCATGAGGCCTCTCGAACGGGCTTGGCCCGCCTTTCCAAAATAATCCGATGTTGTCTGAAGGCGCCTCTTTAGTGGAGACGCCGCGAAATTAGAAGTGCCTTGAACGCCGCGCATCCCTTCGGACGCCTGGCGCTGTAACATTTAGGTCGCTGCACAGTTTTCCCCCGCGATCGGTCCCGATTTAACGGACCTGTGCAATCGAACGCCGATGGAGATGCCACCGGCAAATTGAGAACGAAGCGGCGATGCCGCTTCCTGCCCGTACTAATCTTGGGATTCGTCCGTTTTTGCGGCAGGAAGACCGCTGACGTCATCGGCAGCGCCAGATCGGCGCGCCCGCATCTGCTGCTTGCGGCGCATGAGGTTGTCGCGCAAGGTCCTGGCAAGACGCGCCTTTTTCAGGTCCGCCTCGGTCGTATCCTTTATCTTTTTCTGGCGCACCTTGCCATCCGCCTGCCGTTCGTCAGGCGGAGGCACGGCTTTGCCGCCTTCTTCGTCGTCTGTTTGCATGCCCATGCCATAGCGCAAAACCAGGGTCTTCGGAAGCACCGGTGACTTTTCTCACAGCTCTTCGCGAAAAACTTCGAATTGCGGCTTGCACTCGCCGCTGAGCTATGGCAATAGCCCCCTCGCTTGATGCGGCTGACACACGAACCGGCCGCCAGATGCTGCTATAGCTCAGGGGTAGAGCACTCCCTTGGTAAGGGAGAGGCCGAGAGTTCAAATCTCTCTAGCAGCACCAGTTTTCTCTTAAAGAAATCAAATTGATACTCGCTCGTAGCACCGTGTGCTTTTGCGGTCTGCGAATGTTTTCGCCTGTCCGATCGCCCCAAACGAGCAGGATCTACGGCGCCCGCGAAAGACGCGCCCCAGGCCGCAGAATTTCTCATCGGATGCAATTTTCGCCTGCTGCCATCTGCGTTATGCTGCGATTCGGGCGCGCCCACGCCTCCCCCCCTCCGATCGGGAAAGTAGATTTCATGCCGGGCACTCTCATCATCGAACCGACTGTTGGGGCAATGCGCACAAGGAGGGACTGCGACGATCGCTCGTACCAGGAGGTTGCCGATGAAACTGACTGCACCGATCTACCATTTGAAACGCAGGGCGAAACGCCTGTGCCGTGAAGAAGCCATCCCGCTCCATGAAGCGCTTGATCGCATTGCCGTTCAGGAGGGCTACTCCACTTGGAGCCTGCTTGCGGCACGACAAGCGACTGCCGGCACCGCGGCGAGTATGCTTGCCCGGCTCGCTCCCGGAGATCTCGTGGTCCTCGCCGCACGCCCCGGCCAGGGCAAGACGCTGAAGAGCCTCGAGCTTGCCGTAGAGGCGATGAGGGCCGGCCATCGCGCCTACTTCTTCACACTGGAATATACCGTGACGGACGTCATCGAGCGTTTTGCGGCCATCAGGGCCGACCATGGCCGGTTTGCCCCGCTGTTCGAGATCGATTGCTCCGACACGATCAGCGCCGACCATATCGTCGGCAAGCTGTCCAAGGCCGATCCCGGCACGCTGGTGGTCGTCGATTACCTCCAGCTTCTCGATCAGCGACGTGACAATCCCGCACTTGGCGATCAGGTGCGCAAATTGAGGGCATTCGCGCGGCAACGCGGGCTGATCATCATCTTCATATCGCAGATCGATCGATCCTTCGAAGCCGCCGTGAAACCACTTCCGGACCTGGACGATATCCGGATGCCGAACCCCGTCGATCTCCGGCTTTTCGACAAGGCCTACTTC
This sequence comes from Ensifer sp. SL37, assembly GCF_026672675.1. NCBI lineage: Bacteria > Pseudomonadati > Pseudomonadota > Alphaproteobacteria > Hyphomicrobiales > Rhizobiaceae > Ensifer > Ensifer sp. SL37. The sequence continues at coordinate 873,417 of NZ_JAPPRN010000006.1, forward strand.
TTGAACAAGGGCGAAGCGAGGCTGCTGGCGATAAACCGAAACGAGAGCCTCCCTCGCTGACACGCGGAACGTATTTCCCGATGCTGCGTTAACGTTTCAAAGGCAGCAACGCGGAGGCTTCTCAATGAAAGGTATCGTTCTCTGGCTTATGGGCGTGCCGCTCATCGTCATCATCCTTCTCTACATGTTCGTATTCTAGAGAAGCAAAATGCAACGGCAGGTTGGCATATTAACGCAACCTTAAGATTCCACTGCCAGATTTGATATTGCGATGATGGACAATCGCAACATCTTTGATCCCCTTTTGAAACCGGCTCCTGCCGGTTTCTTTTTTTGATGCGCTCGTTTCGTACTTGGCGTTACTTGGCGGTTAGACCTTGACCGCCTGCTCCACGAAATCCTGCGAGCCGAAGAACTTGAGGTAGCGCTCGACCTCGGCCGGGTCACCGGTCGCCTTGCGCGGATTGTCGGAGAGTTTTACCGCCGGCCGGCCATCGGCCTCGCTGACCTTGCAGACGATCGAGATCGGACTGAGGCCGCTGATTTCCGTCGGCGCGCAACCGGCAAAATCATTGGTGAGGTTGGTGCCCCAGCCGAAGCTCATGCGCACGCGCCCCTCGAAGTGGCGGTACGTCTCGATGATCGTGTCGACGTCGAGACCATCGGAGAAGATCAGCAGCTTTTCCCGGGGATCCCGTCCCATCTTCTTCCACCAGGCGACGATTTTTTCGCCACCTTCGATCGGCGGCGCGCTGTCCGGCCGAAAGCCCGTCCAGTCCGCCACCCATTTCGGCGCGTCGCGCAGGAACGCCGCTGTGCCGAAGGCATCGGGCAGCACGATCAGGAGATTGCCGCCATAGAGTTGGTTCCAGTCCTGCAGCACCTTGTAGGGGGCGGCGGCCAGTTCCTTGTCGTTGCGGGCAAGGGCCGCGGCCACCATCGGCAATTCGTGTGCGTTGGTACCAAGCGCCTCCAGATCGTTGTCCATGGCGAGCAAGACATTGCTGGTCCCGGAGAACGAACTGCCAATCCCTTCCTTCAACGCCTCGACGCACCAGCGCTGCCAAAGGAAGCTGTGGCGGCGGCGCGTGCCGAAATCGGAGATCCTGAGGTTAGGGTACTGCCGCAGCCGCTCGACTTTGGACCACATCTTGGCCTTGGCGCGGGCATAGAGCACATCGAGGGTAAAGGGACCGAGGCCCTTCATCGCCGAGCGCGAGCGCAGCTCGTTGATGATCGCCAGCGCCGGGATCTCCCACATGGTGGTCTCCGCCCAGCGGCCGCGGAAGGTCAGCTCGAACTGGCCGTCGCTGCGTTTCAGCTCATAATCCGGCAGGCGGAACTTGGCGAGCCAGGCGAGAAACTCCGGCGAGAAGATCTGCTTGCGGCCATAGAAGGTATTACCCGCAAGCCAGATCATTTCCTTCTTGGAGAAACGCAGTTCGCGCGCGTGATCGAGTTGCTCGCGCAGTTCCTGCTCATCGATCTCGTCGGCGAGCCGCACCGTCTTCGTGCGGTTGATCAGCGAGAAGGTCGCATCGACATCCGGATAGAGCTGCCAGATCATCTGCAGCATCAGGAGCTTGTAAAAATCCGTGTCCAGCAGGCTGCGTACGATCGGGTCGAGTTTCCAGGCATGATTGTAGACGCGCCTGGCGATATCGGTCTTCGTCATCGGTGAAATTGCTCCTTCCTCTTGGGCGAGGCTAGATCATCTCGGTTAGTTCAGCTCGACACCGGCATCACGCATACGCGTCACCATGGCATGAAGCGAGCCGTTGAGATCGATGCCCCGACAGGCTTCGAGAACGACCGTGGTCGAGAACCCCTGCGCCACCGCGTCGAGCGCGGAGAAGGCGACGCAGAAATCGGTCGCGAGCCCGCAGAGCGTCACCTTTTTGATGCCGCGGTCCCTGAGATAGCCGGAAAGGCCGGTCGGCGTCCGGCGGTCGTTTTCAAAGAAGGCGGAATAGCTGTCGATTTGCGCTCGGAAACCCTTGCGGATCAAAAGTTCGGCGCGGGTCCATTCGAGCGCCGGATGGAAATCGGCACCGGCGCTGCCCTGCACGCAATGATCCGGCCAGAGCGTCTGCGCGCCATAGGGCATGGCGATCATTTCGAAGGGATTTTTGCCGGGATGGCTGGAGGCAAAGCTGGAGTGGCCGGCCGGATGCCAATCCTGGGTCAGAACCACATGCTCGAAGCGGTCGATCAGCCCGTTAATCATCGGCACGATCTCGTCGCCGCCCGCAACACCAAGCGCTCCGCCCGGGCAGAAATCGTTCTGCACATCCACGACGATCAACGCTTTATCCGCCATCATTCACCTCTGGACGATCAACTGCTTATCGATCACCAAAATCGATTTAAGTCCAAGATCAATCACAGAATTTGAGCGACGACAAGCCAGTTCCGCAGGCTTCCGAGATCGGAAGGGCAGATAAGCAAAAAGGGCGTCGGCCATGGCGGACGCCCTCGAACAAATGCGATCGAAAACGATCAGTTTCCGAGATTGTTGATGTTATCTGCGATCGAGAAGCCGGAATTGGCGATGCCGACCGGCTGGGCGACGAAGTTCAGGAACTTCGAGAAATCGACCGACGGGTGACGCGAGGCATAGATGACGTCGCGGTTCTTGACCGGGAAGGTCTGGCCGACAATCAGGCTGTCAGGCTTGCTCATGTCAAAGCGGTAGACGATCGGGTAGCGCCCCACGCTGTCGGTCTTCATGCCCTTACGCAGCATTTCGTTGAAACGCTGCTGACCGAGCAGGCTCATGACCACATCAGGCTCTTCGTAACGGAAGATGAAATAGCCCTTCATGTCGAGCGTGTAGTCCGAGCCACCGCCCGCAAGGCCCATCGCCTCGAGCAGATTGAGATCGTTGGCGCCGAATTCGACGCGCTGGTTGGCCTTGACCGCACCGAGGATCGTGAAGCGGCGCGGATCGCGCGTCACGAAGATCTGGTCGCCCGGCTTGACGTGGATATTTTCCGACGGGTTCTCGATGATCGACTTCAGGAGAACCGTTCCGGTCTTCTTGCCGCGCACCAATGTGACGAAGGTTTCATAGGGCTGCGCGACCGGGCCACCGGCCTTGGCGATGACCTCATTGATTGTTTCGTCGACGAGACTCAGCGGCACCACCGACGATTTGCCGACGGCACCCGAAACCGTAACGTTACGCGATGCGGTGCTCATGCTCGTGACGATGACGTCGGGCTCAACCGCCTTCTGCTTCAGCGCTTCCAGAATTTCCTGGCGCGCCTGCTCCAGTGTCAGGCCGGCAAACTTGACGGGGCCGACATAGGGGATGGCAGCCTTGCCATCCGGCTGAACGACGAGATCGATGCTCGTCTGCTTGGAGTCCTGCGTCGAGAACAAGCCGTCGCTGCCGGCTTCGAAGATCGAGACCTTAAGCTGGTCGCCAACGCCGATGACGACGCGGCCAACACCGCCGCCAATGCCGAAACGGCGATTAAGCGTCGAGGAGACATAATCGGAAACGAGACGCGCGGAGCGTCCGTCCACATCGACGATGTCGAAAACCGTTGCATTCTGGCGGCCGATCTCGGCGCCTGACTGGCCGGCGTCCTTGACGATCGCTCCGGCCAGCGGCCCTTCACCAGGCACAGCCTGGCACCCGACGAGGGCGGAGCAAAGCAGAAGGGCACTGACTCGTTTCAACTACGACACTCCACATTCGGCACAGCCATGATTTTGCTCATGGTTCCGCGCCGCATCATCCCCCGGCAGGGAATTTCGCCGGTCTCTGAAAAGCACAATCGCCGTCCCACAACAAGTCACCTCAAGACCAAGACGGGCAATTTATTTGAGCCCGCGTCTTTCTGGTCATACCTTCGATACCTTGAGCGTGGTTTGTCGCCCAATCCGACTTGGACTGGCGTTGACAGCGTGTATATCTTCAGTCTTTGGGGTTGAAAGCTAGGGACTTTAAGTTAAAAGCTGACTAATGAGGCGGAACGAATATAGCTGGGGATAGCCCGCAAGCATGACGATTGGCGATTGCATTTCAACTTCCGCCGCGCAATCGCAGGTGCAACTTTAACGGCATTTTAGAGCGTTCGATCATACATGGCTGTTGAGATTATTGGGCGTGCATGCCTCGCCCCTGGAGCAGAATCGCCCTCGGCGTTGTTCAAACTTCTACGTCAGGGCAAGTGCACCGTCACCAGCATTCCATCGGATCGCTGGGACGTGGCGCGATTCTGGCATCCCGTCATGGGCACGCAGGGGAAGACCTATTCCTTCGCGGCCGGCGTGCTGGATCAACTCTATGATTTCGATCCGGCCGTCTTCGGCATGTCGCAGCGCGAGGCCATGTATATGGACCCGCAGCAGCGCGTGCTGCTCCAGCTCGCCTGGCGGGCGCTTGAAGACGCCAACATCTCGGCGACGTCGCTGCACGGCGAAAACGTCGGTGTCTATATCGGCGCATCGAGCCTCGACCATGCGAATCTGACGGTCGAGGATCCGGCCGCGGCTGGCCCGTACTTCATGACCGGCAACACCCTGTCGATCGTCTCCAACCGCATCTCGCACATCTTCGGCCTCAGCGGCCCGAGCATGACGGTCGACACCGCCTGTTCCTCCTCGCTGGTCGCCCTCGACCAGGCGATGCGGGCGCTCAACGCCGGGGAGATCGACACGGCGATCGTCGGCGGCGTCAACATCCTTGCCCACCCCCTGCCCTTCGTCGGCTTCGCCCAGGCACGCATGCTGTCGCCGGAAGGCCTCTGCCGCGCCTATGACAACGACGGCGCCGGCTACGTGCGCGCCGAAGGCGGCGTGGTCTTCGTGCTGCGCCGTTCCGACCGGGCGCGCCGCGAGAAAGACCGCAGCTATGCGCGCATCGTCGCGACCGGCGTGAATTCGGCCGGCCGCACCAACGGCATTTCGCTGCCGTCGCGCGAAGCCCAGGCCAACCTGCTGAGAGCGATCTACGAAGGAAACGGCATCGACGCCAATCAGGTGGCCTTCGTCGAAGGCCACGGTACCGGCACCAAGGTCGGCGACCCGGCGGAAGTCTGGTCGATCGGAACGGTCATCGGCGCCAAGCGCCGGGCGCCTGTGCCGATCGGCTCGATCAAGTCGAACATCGGCCATACGGAACCCGCCTCCGGCCTCTTCGGCATGCTGAAGGCCATGATGGCGCTTGAGAACAACTACCTGCCGGCTTCGTTGCACTTCGACACGCCGAACGAGCATATCGATTTCGACGGCCTGAACGTCCGTGTCACGGCAAACCCGATCGAGCTTCTGCGCGGCAAACGCGTGCGTCTTGCCGGCATCAACTCGTTCGGCTTCGGCGGCGCCAATGCGCACGTCGTTATCAGCGACCCGGAACCGGCCGCCGATGAAAAGGCCGCAAACCCGTCGTCTTCGGGACATGTGTTCCTCGCAAGCGCTCATACGCAGTCGAGCCTGGAAGCCCTTCTCAAGGATTACAAGACCGCTTTCGCGCATGCTTCCAAGGGTGAAGCCCGTGCGATGATCGCCGCATCGGGTGCCAACCGCACCCATATGCGCCATCGGTTTGCCGCTCGCAGCGACCAGCCCGAAGATATCGTCCGTGCGATCGCCAGCCACCTGGAAAAGCCCGGCTCGGATATCGGTGAGGTCGGCGAGGCCGTCGTTCGCGACGCCAAGGTCGCGTTCGTGTTCTCCGGCAACGGCTCGCAATGGGCCGGCATGGGTGTGGAAGCCTTCCGCGAAAACCTGCATTTCCGCCAGTGTTTCACCTCGGTCAGCGCGCTGTTCAAGTTCCATTCGGATATCGCGCTCACCGATCTCCTGACCGATCCTGATCTCGACAAGAAGCTTGCCGACACGAAGATCGCCCAGCCGCTGCTGTTTGCGGTGCAGGCCGCCCTGTCGGATTCGCTGGTTGCCATGGGCATCAAGCCGGTCGCCGTCTTCGGTCACTCCGTCGGCGAAATCGCCGCGGCCTATGCCGCCGGCGCGCTATCGCTCGTCGATGCCGTTTCGATCGTTGCGAAACGTTCGCTGCATCAGGACCTGCTTGCCGGCCACGGCACGATGGCGGCCGTCATGCTCGGTGAAGAGGCTGCTCGCGCCTTTGCCGAGGCTCGCGGTCTTGACGAACTCTGCGTTGCTGCGGTCAACGCCCATAATTCCGTGACGATCTCGGGCCCGGCCGACCAGATCTCGGCCTTCCGCGATGCCGCCCGCAAGGCGAAGATCCCGGTCCAGATCCTCGACATCAACTATCCGTTCCATCATCCGATCATCGATCGGGCGAAGGATGCCTTCCTCTCGGACATCCCCGATATCGCACCGCGCCGCACCGAACTCGCCTATCTTTCGACGGTCACGGGTGCCGCGCTCGAGGGCACGCAGCTCGATCCGGAATACTGGTGGAAGAACGTTCGCGAGCCGGTCCGCTTCCAGGCGGCTGCGGAAGCCGCGATCGAAATGGGCTGCCGCCTGTTCATCGAGATTTCGCCGCGCCCGATCCTGTCGTCCTACGTCAAGGAGACGATCAAGCAGGCAGCAGCCCCCGGCATGGTGGTGCCCACGCTGCTCAGAGACGTCGCCGAAAGCGGCCAGGATCCGATCTCGGCCGCGATGGCACGTGCCGTTGCGCACGGCGCCGTCGTGGATACGACCCGGGTATTCGGCAAGCGCAATGCATCGATCGCCCTGCCAAGCCTGCCCTTCGAGCCCGTCGAACTGCGCCCAGCGGCAACAACTGATGCCACCGACCTGTTCGGCCGGATTGCCAGACCATACCGCCTGACCGGCTGGCGCAGCGATCCGAACAGCGGCAGCTGGAAAAACCATATCGACGCCCATCTCTTCCCGGATCTTGCCGAACACGTGGTGGACGGTAAGGCGATCCTGCCGGGCAGCGGCTTCATCGAGATCGCCGTTGCTGCGGCACAGCAGTTCTATGGCAGCGAAGAAGTCGAGATCACCAATCTCGAAATCGTCCGGCCGCTGGAACTCAGCGACACAAAAATCATGGAGCTGTCGACCGTCCTTTCGCCAGAGACCGGCGACCTCGAAATCCGCTCGCGTGAACGGCTGTCGGAAGACGACTGGGCCGTGCACGCGGTTGCCCGCTGCCGCAAGCCGCTGCCGGCCGGGGACCGCGCCTATCCGTCGCTCGCAGGCCTCGCCAAGACGGCAACGGTGGCACCGGGTCGCGCCTATGAGACGGCGCGGCAATTCGGCCTCGACTACGGTCCTCGCTTCCAGCTACTCGCAAAAGCGGTTGCCTATGGCGACCGCCTGGTCGATGTCGAGCTGAAGACGGCCGAAGCCACCGGACACCCGCTGGTCAGCTATGCCCTGAACCCGATCTCGGTCGATGCGACCTTCCACGGGCTGGTGGCGCTCTTCGACCGATTCACCGGCGACAAGAGCGGCGCACCCTATATTCCCGTCCGCTTCGGTTCGGTTCGTGTCGTCAATGGCGGCCTGCCGATCGCGCGCGCGATGATCGAAATTGAACGCGTCAGCACCAATTCGATCAAGGCGAAGTTCCACTTCTTCAGCCAGTCGGGCGAGCCGATCGCGCATTTCGAGGATTGCCGTTTCCGCCGCACCTATCTGCGCAAGCACAAGACGCTCGATGCGCTGTCCTTCCACTACGAGGCAGTACAATCGGAAGCCGCCCTGCCAGGCCTTCTGCGCAACAGCCTTGCGCCGGTATCGATCGCAATGCCGGCCGCCGGCGAGGCTGGTGTCGACAATGCGACGCTGCTCTTCAATGCCGCGATCTACCGCGCCTGCCAGGAGATCGCCCTCAAGCTCGGTAAGGGGCGTTCCACGATCCAGGGCGGCAATCTGCCTGGCGATTTCGCCTTCCAGTGTTTTCTGACGAGCTGCCTCTACGTGCTCGAAGATGCCGGGCTCTGTGAGCACAAGGATGGTGTGTGGACCGTCGCGCAGGAATTCAACCTGCCGAGCGTGCCTGAAATTCTGAGCGAACTTTACGGCGAACGGCCTGACCGCGCCGTCGAGGCCGTGCTGATCAACAACGCCTATGCGGAAGCCCTTGCCCGCATCGACGCCTTGCATGCGGGCGACGAAGCGGCCTCGGGATCGAGCTTCATCAGCGACGCCACGATCGACCATCAGGCGGTTCATTCGGAGGCAAGCCGCCAGCGCATGGCCTTCGTGCTGGAGGCTCTCGAAACGGCGCTATCGGCACAGTCCGCCGGAGCGCGCCTGCGCATCGTCGAACTCGGCAGCGTATCCGCCGGTTTCACTAAGCGGCTGGCGACTCTTGCCGAAAAGCATGGTGCAAGCCTCACCGTGTTCGAAGCACGCGATAACGCCCAGCGCGGCCTTGAGCTGGCCTTCGAAAACGACGCCCATGTACACATCCTCAAGAAGGGCGAACTCGCGACGCTTGCGGCCTTCGATCTTGCTGTCAGCGCGTCCGACGGGTTCTACGGCCTGATCGAGGACGATGTGGCGGTTCGCACAGCGTTGCGCACGGCACTGCGCCCTACGGGTGGGCTGATTGCCGCGGTCAGCGCGCCATCGCTGTTCAACGACTTCGCGCTTGGCCTGTCCGAGGGCTGGTTCGCGCGCAGCCAGACGGCGGAGTTTCCGATCGGCAACCTCGCGGCGGCGCCGCACTGGCAGAAATGCCTCGACGATCTCGACCTGCGGGACACCGACATTGCCGACCGCGAATGTGCAAGCGGCAACGTCATCCTGCTCGAAGCGCGTGGCGCAGCAACTGCTTCCGCAGACGCGGCGGTGCCGGCATCCGTCCCCCACCTGCTGCTGGAGATCGCGGGGCACGAACAGCGCGAGCCCTCTGGTTCAGCCATTCGCGTCAGCCTGACCGGCGACGCGGCTGCGGACAAGGCCGCGCTCCTGCCAGCCTTCGAGACGCTGGGGGGCCAACCGCTTCGGGCAGTCTTCCTTGCCTTGCCGGCGGCCGCGTCGCGCACCGACGATTCCGCCTCTCTACAAACACAGATCCTCGCGCTCGGCACGTTTGCCGAAGCATTGCGCCAGCATATCGGCGGTACGGAGCCAGCGGACGACAAACGGCCCCGTCTCGTGCTTGTCGCGCCGGGCGGCGCACCGATCGCCAGCCGGACGGTCGGCGCGGCGGTCGCAAGCGACGGCGTCAATGCCGGCCTCTGGGCTTTCGCACGCGTGCTTCAGAACGAATACGAGTTCCTCGACGTCCACTCGCTCGACATCGACGGTTCACCGACGACGGATGCTCAGATGGCTGCGGCATTGCCGCTGCTTGGCGCGATGGGAGTAAACCGCGAATGGCTGCTCGAAGGCGAAGCTGGCGCTGCGCTTTCGGAGATCCGCGCCGTGCCTGGCCCAGTCGACAATGGGCACGCGGCAACGGCTGACTTCAAGGCTGCAACCATCCGCCAGCGCGTCAGCTCTCAGGTGGGCAGCATCGTCTGGGAAGAAAGCGACATCCCCTCGGCAGGCCCGGGTGAAGTCGTCGTCGCGGTCGCAGCCACCGGCCTCAACTTCCGCGACGTAATGTGGGCGATGGGCCTTCTGCCGGAAGAGGCGCTCGAAGACGGCTTCGCAGGCGCGACGATCGGCATGGAGCTTTCCGGCCACGTGGTCGCGGTCGGCGACGGCATCGATGACCTCGCCGTGGGCGATGCCGTCATGGCGATTGCATCCTCCGCCTTCTCGACCCACGCGGTCGTTTCGCGCGCCGGCGTCGCCAGGTTGCCGCAATCGGTCAGCCCCGTCGCCGCGGCGACGGTTCCGGTCGCGTTCCTGACTGCCTATTACGCGATGGTCGAGCTTGGACGGATCCAGCCTGACGAAACGATCCTCATCCATGGCGCCGCCGGCGGCGTCGGCCTTGCCGCGCTGCAGGTCGCAAAGCTGAAGGGCGCCAGGATCATCGCCACGGCAGGATCGCGCGAGAAGCGTCGCTTCCTGTCGATGCTGGGTGCCGATCACGTCTTCGATTCCCGTTCGCTCGATTTCGTCAACGACGTTCGCGCCGTGACGGGCGGTGAAGGCGTCGATCTCGTGCTCAACTCGCTGTTCGCCGAGGCCATGGAGCAGAGCCTGGCGCTGGTGAAGCCCTTTGGCCGCTTCCTTGAACTTGGCAAGCGCGACTATTACGCCGACAGCAAGATCGGCCTTCGGCCGTTCCGCCGCAATGTCAGCTATTTCGGCATCGACGCCGACCAGTTGCTGGTCAATCAGCCGAAGCTGACCAAGCGGATCTTCACCGAGATCGGTGCGCTGTTCGAAGACGGCAAGCTGACGCCGCTTCCCTATCGCGCCTTCGACTTCGACGAGATCGGCAACGCCTTCCGACTGATGCAGAATGCCGGGCATATCGGCAAGATCGTCGTGCTTCCTCCGGTCGCCGGCACGCATCGCGTTGCCAAGCGTCCGCATGGCGGCATGAAGGTCGATCCGAACGGCATGCATCTCGTGGTCGGCGGCATCGGCGGTTTCGGCCTGGCTGCCGCCAACTGGCTCGTCGAAAAGGGTGCGACGAAGGTCGCGCTCTGCTCACGCCGCGGCCTGGCGGACGCCGAAACGACGGCAATGATCGAAGCTTGGACGAAGGCTGGCGTATCCGCCACGGTTCATGCCTGCGACGTCACCGATCCGGCAGCGACGGAGCGCCTGCTCAAGACGTTGCGCGCCGTGGCACCGCTGCGCTCGATCGTCCATGCCGCGATGGTGCTCGACGACGCGCTGATCAGCAACCTCAACCGCGAGCGAAACCGGCCGGTCATCGACACCAAGGCCAAGGGTGCCGCGGTTCTCGATCAACTGACCAGCAACGACAAGATCGACAACTTCATCCTGTTCTCGTCGGCGACGACACTCGTCGGCAACCCCGGACAGGCGAACTACGTCGCAGCCAACGGCTATCTCGAAGGTCTCGCCCGCGCCCGTCGCGCACGCGGCCTTGCGGGTCTCGCCGTCGGGTTCGGCGCCATCGCCGACAGGGGCTATCTGGTCCAGAACACGGATGTGAACGACATCCTCGCCAAGCGCATCGGCAAGACCGCGCTGAAGGCGCAGACGGCACTCGACATGGTCGAGAGCCACCTGGCCTTCGATCCAGGCACCGTCGATGCGGCAACCGTGATGATCTCGGAGATCGACTGGTCGGCGGCACGCAATCTGCCTGTCGCCAAGAACGCGCTCTTCGAAGTCATCTTGCGCAGCGCCGACCAGCATGCGACGGGCGGCGAAGGCACCAAGATGGACCTCGTCGCGATGATCGAGGGCAAGTCGCCGCAGGAAGCCGAAGACATTCTCTTCGACCTCGTCGCCGGCGAGATCGCCGCAATCCTGCGCGTATCGAAGGATACGGTCACGCGCAGCAAGGTTCTGAAGGAAATCGGCCTCGACAGCCTCATGGCCGTCGAACTCGGCATGAGCTTCCAGCAGAACACCGGCTTCGACATGCCGCTCAGCGGCGTCGCCGACAACACGACGGTTGGCGATGTCGCCCGCAAGCTCTATGAGAAGGTGAGCAAGCGCGACCAGAGCGACGATGCCGAGCCCGCCGACGACAAGATTGTCAGCGAACTTGCGCAGCGGCACGTCGGAACGGCGAAGGAAAAAGCACAAGGCCAATGAGCACGAACGGAAACGGTCCAGGCGCATCCAAGATGACCAGCAGCCTCAAAGAGAACCTGCTGGACCGGATGAGAAACACGCATCAATCCTCCGAGCGCAACCGCATGGCGCGCTCGGAGCGGGAGATGCCGCCGCCGGCGCGCCGGCAGCAGGCCCGTTTTGAAGACCTGCCGGAATACAAGCAAGTGATGACCCAGAAGTTCGCAAGCGAACAGCTCGGCATCGCCAATCCGTTCTATCGTGCCCATCAGACGGCCGCCGGCGCGACCACCGTCATCGACGGCCGGAAGCTGATCAACTTCGCCTCCTATGACTATCTTGGCCTCAATCGCCATGCGGAGGTGCTTGCGCGGGCACGCGATACCATCGGCACCTTCGGCATTTCCGCCTCGGCGAGCCGCCTCGTCGCCGGCGAGCGCCCGGTGCATGTGGCGCTGGAAGAGAAGATCGCCGGCTTCTATGGCGTCGATGCCGCCGTCTGCTTCGTCAGCGGCTATCTCACCAATGTCGCCGCCATCAGCTGCCTGATGGGACCGAAGGACCTCGTCGTCCACGACGAGTTCATCCACAACAGCGCCCTTGCCGGCGTCAAGCTCTCGGGCGCGACTCGACGCCTGTTCAAGCACAATGACGTCGCCGACCTCGAACACGTGCTACGCACGGTCGCCGGCGACTATCGCCGCATCATGGTCATCGTCGAGGGCATCTACTCGATGGACGGCGATGTCGCCGACCTGCCGGCGCTTCTGAAGCTCCGGGCCGAATACGGCTTCTGGCTGATGGTCGACGAAGCGCATTCGCTCGGCGTTCTCGGCAAGACCGGCCGCGGGCTTGCAGAGCATTTCGGCGTCGATCCCCGCGAGATCGACATCTGGATGGGCACGCTCTCCAAGACCACGTCGAGCTGCGGCGGCTACATCGCCGGCAGCGCAGCGCTGGTCGAGGTGCTGAAGGCATCGGCCGGCGGCTTCGTCTACAGCGTCGGCCTTGCGCCGGTGCTGGCGGCCGCGGCAACCACAAGCCTGGAGGTGCTGGAACGGGAGCCGACGCGCACGGCGGCGCTGCGCCGCAACGGCGCGCTCTTCCTCAAGCTTGCCAAGGAAGCGGGGCTCGACACCGGCCTCAGCAGCGGATTTTCCGTGGTTCCGGTTCTGGTTCGCGATTCCCTGCGAGCGGTGCAGCTGTCGAACGACCTGCTTGCCGAAGGGGTCAATGCGCTGCCGATCATCCACCCGGCGGTCCCGGAAGGCCTGGCTCGGCTGCGCTTCTTCATCACCAGCGACCACACGGAAGAGCAGATCCGGCGCACGGTAACACTCACGGCCGAGCGTCTGGCCGACCTTACCGAACGCAACTTCGGCCTTGGCGGCATCGACATCGACCAGATGATGAAAGCGCTCTCGGCGCGCTGACCTGGTCGCATTTGCTGCCGGGTCACGCGGTTGCCGAAGCAGAGCCGCTTCGTACTCTCCCGAACTCTGGAGCGGAATACCAGCATGGCGCATGTGATCATTACCGGTGGCTCGAGCGGTATCGGATTTGCGGCCGCATCGATCTACGCGGCGCGCGGGGCGCGCCTCTCGCTGATTGCCCGCTCCCGTGGCCTCCTGGAAGACGCGCAGGCAAAACTTATCGCATCCAGTGGGGCCAACGCCGACAGCATCCGGATCGAGGCCGCCGACGTCGCGGTGGAAAGCGACGTCGAAGCGGCCATTCGTCGGTGCGAACAGGCCTTCGGCCCCTGCGATATCCTGGTGGCATCGGCCGGCATCGTCGAACCCGGCCGGTTCGAGGAGCTCGACAGCGCCTCGTTCCGGCAGCAGATGGACACCAACTTCTCCGGCACGGTGCATGCGGTCCGGGCGGTCTATGACAGCATGAAGCGGCGGCGTCGGGGCCGGATCATGATGATCTCGTCCGGCGCAGGGCTACTCGGCATCTATGGCTATTCGGCCTATTGCGCCTCCAAGTTCGCCGTGCACGGCTTCGCCCAGGCGCTGCGTTCAGAAGCCCGTCCGCACGGCGTCAGTGTCTCCGTCTGTTTTCCGCCGGATACGGAAACGCCGCAGTTTCAGCGCGAGCTGGCGGCTCGCCCGCCGGAAGCCGCCACGATCATGGGCACGGTCCGGCCCTGGCCGGCCGAAGCGGTGGCCAAGCGGATCGTCAAGGGAACCGACCGCGGCCGGTTCGAAGTCTATTTCGGCACGACATTGTTTCTACTTGGACGCTTCGCTCCCGCCGTTCGTCCCCTGCTCAACTGGTGGTTCGACCGGGCGATTGTGCGGTGCGGCAACACGGCGACGCATAATCGTGGAGTGTCCGAGCACCGGACCTGACGGTGCTTGTACCTAGCATCGATAAGATCTAAGTGTCGGGCGGACGCTGTGCCGCATAAAGCGGCATCGGCCGGCATGAAGACATGAAGGTTTCCGCTTGGCGTTGCTTCCCTTTCAGCTGCACGACTACCCGATAACACTGACGCTTAGTTGTTATCTGCTGTCCTGTGCGGTGATCTTCTTCACCGACCGTTTCGCCCTGCCGAAGCGGGAGCGGCGCGCCAATCCTTCGCCTTTCGGACGCACGCAGGACGTGATCGACGTGCTTGCCCGCCTGCCTGTCATCGCTCTGGTCTTTGCCGGTTTCTTCGCCGGATCCTGGCGTCCGCTCTATGCGGCGGCGGGCACGATGAGCTTCTTCATCATCTTCACCGGCATTTCCCGCGCCAAGTTCAAGTTCATCCGTGAACCGCTGATCTTTTCCGACATCGCGCTGGTCGTCGACGTGTTCAAGTACAAGACGATCTTCTATGCGAGCTCGCTGAACGTCGTCTTCTGGACCGTCGCCTTCCTCTACGTCTTTGGCGTTTCCAGCCTCTACATGTATTTCGAGCCGGCCATTCTGCCGGACCGGGGGAAGGCCTTCTGGATCCTCGTGATGCTCGGCATCGCCTATGGTCCCTGGCTCCTGCTCTTCTACGGCCCGGTGAACCGCCCGACGGCCGCGCTGGTACAGCGGCTGCTCAAGGTCCTCGACGTCAAGATGAACACGGTGCGCTTCGGTACCTTCGGCTCGGTCGTCTTCCGTTTCATCATCTGGCTCGGTGTGCGTCGCGAAAAGATCGTCGCGGATCTCTCCAAGATCGTCCGGGCCGCCGTGCAGGATCTGATCGGTGACGATGGCTCGCCGCTGATCGTCGTCTGGCAATCGGAATCCTTCATCGACATGCGGCACTTCGGCGTCGATACGCTGAAACTGCCGACGCTCGACCGGCTGCGGCGCGAGGCGGTTCAGTGGGGCCGGCTCAGCAGCGTGTTCGAAGGCGGCTATACGCTGCGCACCGAATTCGCCGTGATCAGCGGCCTGGTGCCCGACGATATTCATGTCGACGCCAGCTATCCCTATCTGCGCGCATCGCACTATGCCGACGTCGTCTGGCCCGGAAAGTTGAAGCGTGCCGGCTGGAATACCCACTTCATCCATCCTTATGACCGGACCTTCTTCCTCAGGCACAAGGCGATGCCGCAGCTCGGCTTCTCCAAGCTGACGATGCTCGACGGTTTCGACCATCGCCCAGAGCGAGACGGACCCTACGTCTCCGACGAGAAGCTCGCGGCGAAGGTGATCGACGCAAGCGAGAAGCTGCCCGAAGACGAAAGCGGCTTCATCTTCGTCGCATCCATGGCCAATCACGGTCCATGGGAGCCGGGCCGCGTCGGCGACCTCACCAATCCCGTCGACATCTATCTGGCCATCCTCGAGCAGTCCGATGCGGCGCTCAACACATTGAGCGAACACCTCGACAAGCTCGACCGTCCGGTCTGGCTCGTCTTCTACGGCGATCACGCACCGCTGCTCAAATCCTTCGCCGACCCCTTCCCGGATCCGCGCACCGACTATCTGATCGTGCCGCTCGCCAAGGCGAAGCGGTCGTCCCATAAGCCGGCCGCACCGAGCAGCGTCGAGGCCTGGAACCTGATCGAGGCGCTTCTCAACCACGCGAACCTGAGAAAGGATACGCTGCGCTAGCGGCGGTCTGCGGATGGAGAACGCTTCGACGACATCGGCCGGTGGGGCCGCACGGCCGAGACAGCGGGTCTTCCTGTTCCTGCAGGGCCCCTCCTCGCCGATCTTCCGCAAGATCGCCGACCGGCTCGAAGCCCTTGGCCACCGCTGTCTCAGGATCAACCTGAACGTCGGCGACCAGATCTTCTGGCGCCGCAAGGGCGGCTTCAACTATCGCGGTACGGCGGCCGCCTGGCCCGGCTATCTCGAGACATTCATCGCCATCCACGGCGTCACCGACATGCTGCTGCTTGGCGAAGAGCGGCCTTATCACCAGGCAGCGACTGCCGTCGCCCATCGCGCCGGCGTCAGTGTCGCGATTATCGAAATGGGCTATCTGCGGCCGGACTGGCTGACGCTCGAGCGCAACGGCATGTCGTCGAACTCCCATTTTCCGAACGACGCCGGTCAGATCCTTTCAGCAGCGTCAAACCTGCCGGAGCCGGACTGGCGCAAGCGCTACAGCCAGACGTTCCTCGCCGATGCGAGCTACGATCTGCTCTACAATCTGCCGAACGTCTTTTTCTGGTTCCTGTTTCCGCACTACCGCCGTCACGGGATTTTCCATCCGCTCGCCGAATACGCCGGCTGGGTGCGCCGGCTGCTCTCCGAAAAACGGCGCAGCGCGGAAGCGGTGGCGACCGTTACGAAGCTCCTTTCGGACGATGCCCCCTACTTCGTCTATCCGCTTCAGCTCGAAACCGACTTTCAGCTCAGGGCGCATTCGCCCTTCCACAGCCAGAAGGATGCAATCGCTGACGTCCTGACCTCGTTCGGCGCCTTTGCCGCGCCGAATGCACGCCTGGTCTTCAAGGTGCATCCGCTCGACAACGACCTGATCCCGTGGCGCAGCTTCATCGAGCAGCGAGCAGCGGCGCTTGGCTTGAGCGGGCGCGTCTTCTACCTGGACGGCGGAAATCTCGATACGCTTGGCGAGGCCAGCGCCGGCATGGTCACGGTGAATTCGACGGCCGGATTGCACGCCCTGAAGCAAGGGCGGCCGGTCAAAGTGCTCGGCACTGCCGTCTTCGATATTGCCGGTCTGACCGACCAGCAGCCACTCGACGGTTTCTGGCAGGCGCCCCAGGCGCCGGAGCCTGAACTTAGTGTCGCAATGTTCCGCCTGCTTGCCGCGTCGATCCAGGTGCGCGGCAACCTTTATTCCCGCGCCGGAACCGATGCCGGCGCGGAAGCGATTGCCCGGCGGCTGAACGAAAGCAGCCTCAACGAACCTGGCGCCTTTATTGACCCCGCGCCGCGCCAAAAGCCTGCGAAACGCGCGCCTTCCGCTTCCCGCCAAGGCTAGCCGTTTTCACATCGCGGGGACCTAGCGCGGCGCGAGCGCTGCGGCGATGGCGGCGACCAGCATCAGGCCGGTCGCGGCCAAGGGCAGCGCGGAAAAACCAGCCCCGCCATAAACCACGCCGAAACCAAGCGTTCCCAAAAAGAGCGACAGATAGGTGACGCCGCTGTTCAGCCCCATGATCGCGCCACGCCTTGTGGGATCGAGCGCCGTCAGCCGCATGATCAGCACGTTGAGACCGAAATGGTTGGCAAGGCCCCAGAAAAAGACGACGACCAGCATGGCCGTGTAGGAGCTACTCACGGCGGCCATCGCCGCATAGACGCCGGCGACGACGAGAAAAATCAGAGGCAGCAACCTGCCAGCGCCGAAGCGGTCGATCAGCCGGTCGAGTAGTGCCGCCGCACCGAAGCCGAAGCCGTAGGAAACGGCCACGAGGCCATTGGCGCTGAGGGGCAACCCGAGCGCTGCGTGCAGGTGTTCGCCGATATAGGCATAAACGCCGTAGAAGGCGGCCATGAAGGCGGCACAGGCGATCAACAGCGGTCCGGCGCCACGCACGCCAAGCGCCGCGAGCGGCGACGTCGTCTTGCCGGCCAGACCTTCCCGCACCGGCGCGAGCCTGACGGCCGCGCAAGCAACCAGCGTGGCTACGGCAACGACGAAGTAAACGGCACGCCATCCTCCAAAGTCAGCAATCGCTGCCGATAGCGGCACGCCGGCCACCATGCTCAGCGTCCAGCCGGTCAGCACCAGGCCGATCGTCTCGCTCTCCCGTCCGGCCGGCGCGATGACCGAGGCCAGCGTGTAGATCGACGGAAGCGCAATGCCGGTGGCGACGCCGACAACGAGTTGGGCGGCGACCAGGAACGCCAGCATGGGCGCAAGCGCGCTACCGGTGAGCCCGGCGGCCAGAAGCAACAGCGCGGCAGCCAGAATGCGATGAGGGCCGTACCGGTCGATGAAGCGGCCAAGGAAGATGGCGCTGACGGCCGTGCCCAGTCCGAAGGCGGCCGAAGCGACCATTACCGATGGAACATCCGTGCCGAGGCTCCGCGCCACCTCCGGCGCGATTGGTCCGAGCGCCAGCGAGTTGGAGCCGATGACGCCGATGCAGACGGTCAGGACATAGGCGAAGGGCGGGATGCGCGCCCTGTCGATCGAGGTCCTGTCGATCGAATTTGGCGAAATTTGTTGATTGATGTTCGTCATTCCTTCATTTTTGCAGAATGAACTTCAGCAACAAGAGGAATTCTCGGTATGGACCAAAATACAGATGACGTTCGGCGGAAGCGTCCGCCGGAGCGCGACCTCGACGCTATGGACCGAAAACTATTAGGCGTCCTCGTCGAGGACGCGACCACAAGCTATGCCGAGCTTGGCGAACGCGTCGGACTTTCGCCGCCGGCGGCGCATGAACGGGTGAAGCGGCTCCGGCGTTCGGGCGCGATCCGCCGCGTGTCGGCGCTCATCGATCCGGACGCGGTCGGAAAGACGCTGCTTGCCTTCGTCCATGTCGACACGACCGGCTGGGGCAAGACGCAGGCGCTGCTTGCGATCGAGGAATGCCCTGAAGTGGAAGAGATCCACTCGGTCGCCGGCGACACCTGCATGCTGCTCAAGGTGCGCACAGAAAGCACGCATGCGCTCGAAGGGCTTCTGGCGCGGCTCTACGACACGCCGGGCGTCAAGGCGACGCGCAGCTATGTGGTGCTTTCCACCTATCTGGAACGGCCGGTGCAGCCGGGCACGACGAGCGACTGGCCCGCCGTGGTGAAGGGGTAGGCTGCTTTCGCCAGGCGGAGAGCCGCCTTGGCAGTCTCAGACGACGCCGGCGCGCAGCAGGTCGTGAATATGCAGGATGCTGACCGGCGCCCCGCCGTCGTCGACGACGAAGAGCACGGTCACCTTATGCTGCTGCATGAATTCCATGGCGCCGCTTGCAAGCACGTCGCCGCGGATCACGCGCGGATTGCGCGACATCACCGCCTCGACCGGTTGCAGCAGCAGGTCGCCGGACATGTGACGACGCAGGTCACCGTCGGTGATCACGCCGGCCAGCTTGCCGCCATCGTCGATGATGCCGACGACACCGAAACCCTTGGACGACATCTCGATCAGCGCCTCGCTCATCGGGCGTCCGACGCTGAGAAGCGGCATCTGGGCGCCGTCATGCGCCAGCTCGCGAACAAGCCGCAACTGCGCGCCGAGCTTGCCGCCCGGATGAAAGGTCTTGAAATCCTCGGCCGAAAAGCCGCGCCGCTCCAAAAGCGCGATGGCGAGCGCGTCGCCGATGGCGAGTTGCAGCATGGCCGAGGTCGTCGGCGCGAGGCCGTGCGGACAGGCTTCCTGAACCTTCGGTAAGACGATCGGCACTTCGGAGTTGCGGGCAAGCACGCTGTCGCGGTTGGCGCAGATCGAGACGATCGGCACGTTGAAGCGCTTGGCATAGGTGAGCATGTTGGCAAGCTCGGCCGTCTCGCCCGACCAGGAGAGCAGGATCAGCACGTCCTGCGAGGTGACCATGCCGAGGTCGCCATGGCTCGCTTCGGTCGGGTGCACGAAATAGGCGGATGTTCCGGTCGATGCCAGCGTGGCTGCAATCTTGCGGCCGATATGGCCACTCTTGCCGACGCCGGAGACGACGACGCGCCCCTGGCTTTCGCCGATCAGTTCGACGGCTTCGACGACGCTGCGCGCAAAAACTTCGTCAGCGCCAAATTGGTCCGCCAGCGCCTTGATGCCGGCCATCGCGGTCGTCAGCGTCCGGCCGATCGACTCCAAAGCCGCAAGTGCAGTGCGGTCATCCGCCGATGCATGTCTCAAACCCATGATGACCCCAATTCTGCGAAGACTTAAGCAACAGGCACGAATTTGCCCGCCAGACCATTGACGGCAGATAAGCGCTTTTTCTTGGCAAACCAAGTCTTGGAAGCAGAGTTCGGGGGAAAACTGGCGTGAACCGCGGCGTTTTCGTCAGCCGGCGCGCTTTTCTTCCATTTCCAGCGGCATCGACTTGTCGGCCGCGAATTCTTCGAGCGTCATCGAATCAAGAATGGCGGCAACGGCATCACGGACCGTCGTCATCGACACCCGCACCTGACAGGTCTCGGGATCGTTACAATCTTCGCAGACCTCGTAGGCCGTGCGGCTCGCACAGCGGATCGGCGCAAGCGGCCCGTCCAGCGTGCGGATCACGTGACCGATACGGATTTCCGAAGCGGGCCGCGAGAGGGAATAGCCGCCGCCAGGCCCCTTTTTCGAGCGCAGCATGCCGGCGTTGCGCAGCTCAAGCAGGATCGTGTCCAGGAACTTCTTCGGGATATTGTTGCGCTGCGCGATCTCGGTAATGAAGGCAGTTTCCCCCGGCTCCAGCCGAGCAAGATCGACCAAGGCCTTCAGGCCGTACTTTCCCTTCTTCGTCAGCATTCCGGCACGCTTTCCCTGCGGCGGCACCCCAGAAAACGGGAATCATCCGCGCAAATGCAAATATATATTGGCATAGCACAAGAAACGTACTGCCAACATATAATTATAGTGGGGAATTGACCGATGTCGCGGGCAATTGCGTGCGGCCGATGCGGCAAGATTTGCGGATGTCTTCGCGGTGGATGCGGGAGAAAAGCCGAAACCGGCTTTTCTCATCCGCTTCAAGTGCGGCTTCAGGCAGCGGCGCCGTGGTTCTGCCGCTTGGCCTGGACGGCCTGGTGGGCCAACAGCTGCCGGATTGCGGCGCGCGCTTCATCGGCCGAGCCGAAGCGCTTCGCGTCTAGGTCCCAGACGTGATACTTCACCGCCAGGAACTTGAAGCGATCTTCATCCGGGACAACAACGCCGACGGCTTCGCCGCCAAATTCGATAACCTGCTTGCTCATACAAATAACGCTCCATCCACGCTGTCGGCGCGGAAACTTTCAATTTCGGCAAAAGATAAAGTTCGAGGGGTTCGAAGGTCACATTCGGCAAAGATTGCGAATGAGCCATTTTTTCTCTGTTGCGCGACAAAGGAGACGCGTGCCGAAGAAGGCGGCGGTCGAGACGGTTTCGGACATGTCACTCTCCTTTGGCTGGCCCGGCATCAGCAATGCCGGAGCGTTCGATGAACAACCGTGAGGCGGACTCCCCGCGTTCACGTAGTGGCAAACTAGAATAATCTACCAATTCCGTCAATTAAAAAGATGAAGACGCAGAAAAAATTTCTTCACCCTTTAAATTCAAGGGGCGATGTACGCAAAATCCATCCACCCGTTCCGGAACCGGAGACCTACGCTATTTAGGAAGCGAAGAATCAGTCTGCAAGGCACGGGTGGATAAAGACAGCACATTCGGACAAAAAAGGGGCGGCCCGTCGGGCCGCCCCTTCACGTTTTGTGTTCCAGTGCCGGATGTCAGGCAGCAGGCGTGCCCGCCTGCGGCGTGGTCGTGCCACCGCGGGATGCTTCGCGATCCTTCCACCAGCGATTGAGGAACAGCAGGATCGGGCCGCCGATATAGATCGACGAGGTCGTTGCCACGATCACGCCGAAGATCATCGGCCAGGCGAAGCTCTTGACGGCATCGCCGCCCCAGATTGCCATCGGCACCAGCGAGAAGGCCGTCGCCATCGAGGTGAAGATGCATCGCGCGATCACCTGGTTGATGCTCATGTCGATGAGATCCGAGAACGGCATCGACTTGTACTTCCTGAGGTTCTCGCGCATGCGGTCATAAACCACGACCTTGTCGTTGACCGAGTAGCCGATCATCGTCAGGAGCGCGGCGATGGCCGTCAGGTTGAAGTCGATGCCTGTCAACGCAAAGAAGCCGATCGTCTTGGTGATGTCGAGCAAGAGGACCGCGATCGCGCCGACGGCGAAGTGCCATTCGAAGCGGAACCAGATGTAAAGCAGGATCGCCACCATCGCGAGACCGACAGCGAGGAAGCCCGAACGGGCAAGCTCGGTGCTGACGGTCGGGCCGACGACTTCGGTGCGCTCGAAGCTCGCATCCGGGATCGTCTGGACGACGGCATCCTTGATGCGGTTGAGCGCTGCCGTCTGTTCCTGCTCGCCGCCCGGCTGGCGCTGGACGCGGATCAGGACCGATTTGTCCTGGCCGAATTCCTGCAGCGCCACTTCGCCGATGTTGAGCGCTTCGAGATTGTGGCGAAGCGTCGGAAGGTCGAGCGTGTTCTTCGAGGTGGTTTCGACCTGGATACCGCCGACGAAGTCGATGCCGTAGTTGAGGCCGGGCGTGAAGAACAGCACCACCGAGCTGACCGACAGGAAGGCGGACATGCCGATGGCGACGAAGCGGCCCTTCATGAAGGAGAAGGACGGAAGCTTCGGAACCTTGCCGAACAGCGACGGGATCTCGAGCTTCTTCATCTTCCGGCGGACGACGACCTCACGCATCATCAGGCGCACGACGGTGATCGAGGTGAACATCGAGATGATGATGCCGAGCATCATGGTGACGGCAAATCCCTTGACCGGGCCGGAGCCGAAGGCGAACAAGAGCACGGTGCCCGAAAGCGTCGTGACGTTACTATCGATGATGGTCGCGTAGGCCTTGTTGAAGCCGATATCGAGCGCCTTCATCGCGCCGGCACCCGCTTCCGTTTCTTCACGGATACGCGCGTTGATCAGGATGTTGGCGTCCACCGCCATGCCGATGCCGAGAATGATACCGGCTATACCCGGCAAGGTCAGCGTCGAGCCGAGCATGGCGAGAAGCGCGATGGTCAGGATCGTGTGCAGCACCAGGCCGACATTGGCGATCATGCCCCAGGCGCCGTAGAGCACGACCATGAGGGTGACGACGAGCGCGAAGCCGGCAAGACCGGTGTAGATGCCCATGCGGATCGAGTCGGAACCGAGGTTCGGGCCGACGGAGCGTTCCTCGATAACGGTGAGCGGTGCCGGAAGCGCGCCGGAGCGCAGCAGCGCCGACAGAACGGTCGCTTCCTGTGCGGTGAAGTTGCCGCTGATCTGGCCGTTGCCGCCGATGATCGGCTCGCGGATAACAGGAGCCGTCAGGACCTTGCCGTCAAGAACGATCGCGAAGGGCCGGCCGACGGCAGCCTGGGTGATTTCCGCGAACTGGCGGGCACCGAGCGTGTCGAAGGTGAAGGACACGATCGGTTCGTTGGTGCGCTGGTCGAAGCCGGCCTTGGCATCGGCCAGGCGCTCGCCCGAAATCGCGACGCGGCTTTCGACCGCGTATTTGTTGTTGTCGTGGGCGCCCGGCAGAATGTCGACGCCGCGCGGCGCCGGCTGGTTGGGATCCACGGTCTGGTCCACCATGTGGAAGCTCATCTGCGCGGTCGAGCCCAAGAGCTGGCGCAGTGCCGTCGGATCCTCGAGGCCCGGAAGCTGGACGAGAATGCGGTCGGAACCGACACGCTGGATCAGCGGCTCGGCAACGCCGACGGTGTCGACGCGCTGGCGGATGATCTCGAGGCTCTGTTCGACGGCCTTGGTGGTGCGGTCGGCAAGGCCGGCCTCTGTCATCGCGATGTTGATGCTGTCGCCGTTCTCGGTCACCTCGATATCGGAAGCCGCGCCGCCGAAACCAAGCGTGCCGACAGGGGCCGCCAGCTCTTTCAGCTTCGGCAGAACCTTTTCGCGGTCGGCCGGATCTTCGATCTTCACGGTAACGGTATCGCCGGCGATGCGGGCCGAGGAGGCCGAGATGCGCTCGGCGCGGAGCGCCCGGCGCGTATCGTCAAGCAGCGTTTCGAGACGAGCTTTGCGAAGGCCGGCGGCATCGACTTCGAGCACGAGGTGCGAGCCGCCCTTGAGGTCGAGGCCGAGGGTCACCGGCTTGACCGGCAGCCAGCCTGCAAATTGTTCACGTTGTGCCGGCGTCAGCACGTTCGGAAGCGCCGCGATACATCCGAAGATGATCACGACGACATAGACGAGAATCGCCCATTTCGATGTACGCATGTTGTGGTTCCAGAAGAGCCTGCGCGGGCACGGGGCGCGTCGTCAGGGCTTGTTTCATAAAGGGCAGAGCTGCAGCCGAAGCCGCCAGCCAGCCAAAATCCGCGTTGTGGATCAGGCGCCGGGAGGCGCGCGAATATGGGGGCCAGGGTTCGAGGCCCCGCCAAGATACGCAGCGAACTCGCGGAAAATCCGCCCGTCCGACGAACGGGGAAGTTCGAGTTCGAGCGATGCCGGCAAGAGCGCCGGCAAGCCATCATCGGCCGCGGACTTGGCGTCCTTGCGCTCGGCCGTAAACCGAAGGTCTGAAAGCGGTGTCGCCCGCGAGAGTTGCCGGGCGGCGGGACGGTCAGTCGAACCGGTGTCGGTGACGTTGCCGGCCTGGGCACCGGAGGCCGAACGGGACGGGATGCTCTGTCCGACCGAGATGACCTGCATTGCGAAGGAGGCGCAGAACAGCCACAGCACAGCGAGAAGCCGGCCGGCCTGTATGTTCTTGCTGCCACCACTCATGCGGTCCATCGAGGACGCGGTCCCTTTCCCTGGCGATTGCACGCCAGCGAGACGAAAATTGAGCCCGAATGCCCGATCTTACCTAGAGAACGTGGCCGGAATCGAGCATGGGCGCCTTTAACACCATTCCGGGCCGGAAAAGTCAAATCCGGCCCGTTTCGTGGTTGTCGTTGCTCAGGCCGTGATGCCGCTCGTTCGCCGCTCGTGGATCTCGATAAGCGACGGTCCCTTGCGCTTCGCCGCCTCGGCGAGCGCCTGTGAGAGATCGGCGACGGAAGCAAGCCGCCGTCCCTCGACGCCATAGGCCTTCGCCGCCATCAGGAAGTCCGGCGCCGAAGGCTTGACGCCCTCCGGCGTAACGCCGGCATCGACCATGTAGCTTTCGATTTCCTGGTAACCGTCATTGTTCCAGACGAGGAAGATGACCTGCGCCTGCGCATCGACGGCAGACCCGATTTCAGCGAGCGAAAACTGGAAGCCACCGTCGCCGACGAGGCAGACGACCGGCCGAGACGGATCGGCGACGGCTGCACCGACGGCTGCTGGCGGCGCATAGCCCAGAGAACCGTAACCGGTCGCCGAATTGAACCAGCTACGCTGCCGCGGTGCATCACAGTAGAGGTTGCCGGCATAGACGGCCTGGGTCGAGTCGCCGACGACGGTGCAATCCGGCAGGGCCTTGTAGATGGTGTCGATGATGCCGATCTCGGCCCGCATCTTCGGCGTCAGTTCCTTCAGCGCCGCCCTCCGCGCCGTTTCGGCCCGTCCCGCGCCATCCTTCGCAGCATGACCGGGGAGCAAGGCGAGGATGCCCGCCGTCGCCGCCTTGGCGCCGGAGAGGATGGAGAGCGCCGCATGCGGCCCGCGCGCGAGCTGCGCCGCATCGATGTCGGTGCGGATCAGGTTGCGCAGGGCCGGAAAGCCGCCATCGGCATACATGTCGTAGTCGGTCTGGCCCATTTCGGTGCCGAGCGCCAGCACCAGGTCGGCCTCCTTCAGCAGCGACCGCACCGCCTTCAGGCTGGGGCTCGCAGGAACCCTCAAGGGACTGCCCGAGAACATGCCGCGAGCATTGACAGTGGTGACGACGGGCGCACCGATCTTTTCGGCAAGCTCCGCAACTTCCGCCTCCGCCGTCAGCGCGCCGCCGCCGCAGATGATGACCGGGCGCGAGGCGTCGGCGCAGAGGATCGCCGCGCGCTGCAGCGTCTCGCTGTCGGAGCGCGGCCGGGTGGCCGTTGCCGGCCGCAGCGCCTGCGGCGTGATCTTCGCCGACATCACGTCGGTCGGGATCTCGATATGCACCGGTCCCGGCCGACCGGAGACGAGCACCGAGAAGGCGCGGTCGACGACGAAAGGCAGGTCTTCCGGATTGAGGAGCGTGTGCGAATAGAGCGCCAGCGTCTTCATCATGCCGTGCTGGTCGGGCAGCTCGTGCAGCAGGCCGCGCCCATGGCCGAGCGAATCGCGGCGATTGACGCCTGAAATCACCAGCATCGGGATCGAATCCTGGCGCGCCTGCGCCATCGCCGTGATCGTGTTCGTGAGGCCAGGCCCGGTGATGACGAGGGCAACGCCCGGCTTGCCGCTGACGCGGGCATAGCCGTCGGCCATGAAGCCGGCGCCCTGTTCATGCCGTGGCGTCACGTGGCGGATCTTGGATGCCGCGAGGCCCCGGTAGAGCTCGACCGTGTGCACGCCGGGAATGCCGAAAACCACCTCGACGCCATTGGCCTCGAGCAGGTCGACCAGGACTTCTCCAACCGTTCTTTCCATGGTCATGCGCGGCGCTCCTTGCGCAGGCTGGCCCGTTCGGCAAGGGCCTTGATGCGGCGGCAGGCCTCGTCGATGGCACCATCGGGCACGGTCAGGCTGACGCGCAGATAGTTCTGTGCTTCATCGCCAAAGGACGATCCGGGCATGACGGCAACCCCCTCTTCTTCGAGCAGCGCCCAGGCAAACGCATCGCCGTCGAGACCGGTTCCGGAAACATCAATCAAGATGAACATGCCGGCTTCCGGCGCGAACACCTCGATGCCGGGCGCCCCGGCAAGGCCGGCGACGATCTGCTCTGCCCGCGACTTGTAGGACAAGCGCATCCGGCGCGCCGTATCTATGTCATGCGTCAGGGCATAGGCCGTCATGTCCGCGATGAAGGGCTGCGTGCCGAAAAGCATCGTTTCGGAGACCGGCAGCAGCCGCTCGGTGAACTCGACCGGGCCGACCGCCCAGCCGCTGCGGAAGCCGGGCGCGGCGTGCGACTTGGAGATCGACGAGACGACGATCGTGCGTTCGGCGAGATCCGGATTGTCGAAGGGCGAGGCAAAGACGGCGTCGAACACCAGCTCCTCATAGACCTCGTCGCAGACGATCCAGAGATCGTGACGGCGCGCGACCTCGCCGATCGCGGCAATTTCTTCCGCCGTCAGCACGGCGCCGGTCGGATTGTGTGGCGTATTCAGCAGCAGCACGCGGCTCTCCGGTGTGATCGCTTTTTCCAGATCTTCGGCCTGCATGTGGAAGCCGAATTCCGGCTTCAGCGGCACCAGCACCGGATGCGCGCCGGTCGAGCGGATCACGCCTTCATAGGTCGCATAGAGCGGATCGCCGACGAGAACGGCATCGCCGGCCTCCGCCAACCCGAGAATCACGGCGAAGAGAGCCGTCTGCGTGCCGGGGAAGCAGAGCACGTTCTCGTTCGTCACATCGGCACGGCGACGACGGTATTTCTCCGCGACGGCCGCCACGACCGTCGGTTCACCGCGGCCGTTGGAGTAGCGATAGCGCCCCGCATTCATCGCGCGCTGGCATTCATCGAGCAGGGCGCGGTCCGGCGGAAGATCCGGTTCGCCGATCGTCAGTTCGATGATGTCGGCACCACTCGCCTTCAATTGGCGGGCACGGATATGCAGCGACCATTTGCCCGAACCAAGATCGGCAAGACGTTCGGTGATGGACGCGTAGCGCATGGTGCTTTCTCCCGTTTTCATTGTTTTGCAGTTCCGATCTTCGTGCCGAGCAGCGCTTCGACCGAAGACATGGCGATGGCGACGAGCTCGCCTTCGCGAAAGAGATCGCCGGCAAGGCAGCCCTCGACCCAGAGGCCGTCGACCAACCCATTGATGGCGATGGCGAAGGCCCGGCAGGTTTCGGCGTCGGCCGGCTTGCCTTTGGTCGCAAGGAAATCGGCAAGCAGTTCCTGCAGCGAATTGCGAAAGGCGAGATAGCCTTCGCGGTGGATCTCCGACAGCACCGGATCGACCCGGACCTGGCTGATGAAGGCGGCCCAGAGCGAGATGCTGCGGCTGTCTGCCACCGGCTCGGTGAGGTTGATCGCGATGAAATCCCGGAGCCGGGTTTCCGGATCGCCCTCGACCTTGCTCGCCTTTTCGGTGAGCGAGGCGATGACGGCGCGATAGGCCTCGGCAACCATCTGGTCCTTCGATTCGAAGTAGTGGCGCACCAGCCCGGCGGTCACGCCGGCGCGGATTGCGATCTGCCGAACGGTTGCGCCCTTCAGCCCGAATTCCGAGATGCAGTCGAGCGTCGCTTCGATCAATTCCTGGCGGCGCTCGCCTTCCGGCGCGCGGTGAAAACTGCGTCTGTTCATGCGGCACTCTGCTCTCGAACCGGCGCGAAATGCTGTTCAGGCGCGGTCGGCAAAGGCTTCGGCCAGAACGGCGGCATGGGCGGCTCCTACGGGAAATCGAACGATCGGCGGGCGTCAAAAAATCGACGACGTCTATTATTATACGCTTGAACAATAGCGGCACAAGTGCAACCATGCCGGCCAACAAAAACCCGTGACAGGCCAAAGATGCCGCACGGAAGACGACAGGGGAACTGTTTCGATGCTGACAGAAAAAGCTCGCAGAGCCATGGGAGCGGCGCGCCGATGACGGATGCGGCCCAGGCAATCGCGGTCACTGACCTGCACAAGCGTTTCGGGCCATTGGAAGTGCTGAAGGGAGTTTCGCTCACAGCGAAGCAGGGCGACGTGATCGCCATCATCGGCGGCAGCGGTTCCGGCAAATCCACTTTCCTTCGCTGCATCAACCTCCTCGAACTCCCCTCCGCCGGTAGCGTCAGCGTGCATGGCGAAAAGATCCGGATGAAATCCGACGGTCGCGGCGGCCTGGTGCCGGAGGACCGCAAACAGGTCCAGCGCATCCGCAGCCAGCTCGGCATGGTGTTCCAGAGCTTCAATCTCTGGCAGCACATGACCATCCTTGAAAACGTCATCGAGGCCCCGATCCATGTGCTCGGCAAGCCGAAGGCGGAAGCGGTCGCCACCGCCGAAACCCTGCTGAAACGCGTCGGCCTCTACGAGAAACGCGACGCCTACCCGGCCTTCCTTTCCGGCGGCCAGCAGCAGCGTGCCGCGATCGCCCGGGCGCTTGCCATCCAGCCGCTCGTCATGCTCTTCGACGAGCCGACCTCGGCACTCGATCCCGAACTCGTCGGCGAAGTTCTCACTGTCATCGGGGACCTCGCGCGCGAAAAGCGCACGATGATCCTCGTCACCCACGAGATGAAGTTTGCGCGCGACGTCGCCAACCACATCGTCTTCCTCCACAACGGCGTGATCGAAGAACAGGGCCCGCCTGAGGCCATCTTCGGCGCACCGAAATCGGAAAGACTCAAGAAGTTCATCAGTTCCATTCACTGAATTCCTGAATGCTAAACAACCAAAAAGGGGAACAGCATGAAGAAGGCATTGAAAGTCCTGGCCGTTGCGGCGGCGATCGCCGTGAGCGGCGGCGTCGCGGCGTCGGCGGAAGCGCTGAAGGTCGGCGTCGCAGCGGAGCCCTATCCGCCGTTCACAGCGCCTGACGCCAGCGGCAAATGGGAAGGCTGGGAAGTCGAGTTCATGAACGCAATGTGCTCCGAGGCCAAGCTCGAATGCGTGCTGACGCCCGTTGCCTGGGACGGCATCATCCCGGCACTGACGTCGAAGAAGATCGACATGATC
This sequence comes from Ensifer sp. SL37, assembly GCF_026672675.1. Lineage (NCBI taxonomy): Bacteria > Pseudomonadati > Pseudomonadota > Alphaproteobacteria > Hyphomicrobiales > Rhizobiaceae > Ensifer > Ensifer sp. SL37. Next base: position 902,800 of record NZ_JAPPRN010000006.1, read on the forward strand.
ATCAGTTCGATGTCGATCACCGACGAGCGCCTGAAGACCATCGATTTCTCCGACAAGTACTACAACACCCCGACCGGCATCATCGGCACCAAGGGCGTCGATATGAACTCCTCGCCGGAAGGGCTGAAGGGCAAGACGCTCGGCGTCCAGGTCTCGACGGTCCACCAGGCCTATGCCGCAAAGCACTTCGCGCCGGCGGGCGTCGAGGTCAAGGAATACCAGACGCAGGACGAGGCCAACAACGACCTCGCCGCCGGCCGCCTCGATGCGGTGCAGGCGGATGCCATCGCGCTCAAGGCGTTTCTGGCGACCGACCAGGGCAAGGAATGCTGTGAATACAAGGGCGACGTTGCCGAAGACGTCGCCGTGATCGGCCCGGGTGTCGGCGTCGGCCTGCGCAAGGGCGAAACCGAGCTCAAGGACAAGATCAACGCCGCCATCAAGGCGATCCGCGACAACGGCACCTACGATACGTTCTCGAAGAAGTACTTCGACTTCGACATCTACGGCGGATAAGGCGCGATCGGCCGGCGATCGAACCGTCGCAGCGCTTGTCGCGTCTGACAAAGACCGCAGCGCTGCAGCGATCGCCGGCCGGCGCCATCGGAGCTCGACGACGCATGGCTGCGGATTCCCTCATCAATTGGGGCCTGCTCTCGCTTTCAGCACCCGGCTGGGGCGGCGTATTGCTGCAAGGCTTTTTCAATTCCATCCAGATCGCCGTCGGCGGCTTCACGCTCGGCCTGGCGCTCGGCATCGGCGGTGCATTCGGCAAGCTCTATGGCGGCCCAGTCCTGCGCGATCTGCTCGAATGCTACACCACGGTCGTGCGTGCAGTGCCCGAGTTGGTGCTGATCCTCTTGCTCTATTATGCCGGCACCGACCTCCTCAATCAGGTTCTGGCGTTGTTTTCGGTTGGCCCGGTCGACATCAGCGGCCTGATGGCCGGCATCTTCGTCATCGGCGTCGTCCAGGGTGCCTATTCGACCGAAGTGTTGCGCGGCGCGATCAAGGCGGTGCCCGCCGGGCAGATCGAGGCGGCGCGCGCCTATGGCATGTCGCCGGCCATGGTTCTGCGCCGCATCACCCTGCCGGCGATGTTGCCCTATGCCATTCCCGGCCTCTCCAATCTCTGGCTGATCGCCACCAAGGACACGGCCCTTCTCGCCGTCGTCGGCTTCAGCGAGTTGACGCTGGTCACCCGCCAGGCGGCCGGCACGACCAAGGCCTATCTCCTGTTCTTCCTGGCGGCTGGCGCGCTCTACCTGGCGCTGACGCTCATCTCCAACGTCTTCATCGGCATGCTCGAACGCCATGCCCGACGCGGTTTTGCGGAGAGCCGATGACCGACGAAACCACCCACGCCGTTGCGTTTACGCCCGAAGACCTGCCGACGGCGAAGAGCTTCTTCCTGCCGCACCGCATCCTCATGATGCTGGTCTTTGCCGCCTTCGTCGTCGCCGTCGCCGTCTTCATGCGCTGGGACTGGCTGCCGCGCTACCTGCCACGGCTTGGCTGGGGCATCCTCGTCAGCCTGATGATGCTGTTCAGCACCGCCATCCTCGGCTTCCTGCTGGCGGTGCCGATCGGCCTCGTGCAGGTCACCGGCCCCTGGTTCCTGAAACTGCCGGCCAAGGTGTTTTGTACCGTGATCCGCGGCACGCCGCTGCTGTTGCAGCTCTGGCTGCTCTATTACGGTCTCGGCTCGCTGTTCCCGCAGTTTCCGGCGATCCGCCAGTCCTTCCTCTGGCCTTACCTGCGCGAAGCGTGGCCCTATGGCGTGGCGGCGTTGACCATTTCGTTTGCGGCCTATGAGGGCGAAGTCATGCGCGGCGCTTTTGCCGGCGTTCCGAACGGCGAGCTTGAGGCGGCGAAGGCCTATGGCATGGGCCGCTGGACGATGTTCCGCCGCATCTGGCTGCCGCGCGCCATCCATCGGGCTCTGCCAACGCTCAACGGCGAAACGGTGCTGCAGCTGAAATCGACGCCACTTGTCGCGACCGTGACCGTCGTCGACGTCTATGCGGTCATCTCCAAGGTGCGGCAGGAAACCTTCCTCACCTACGAACCGCTGCTTTTGCTCGCGCTCATCTACATGTGCCTCACCGGTATTCTGGTGGTGGCTTTCCGCACCTTCGAAAATCGCATACCAACCCGCGGTGCCTGACATGAAGCTTTCCCCCTCGATTACCAACGCCATGCCGGAACTCGTCGCCATTCGCCACGACCTGCATGCGCATCCGGAACTCGGACTGGAGGAGACGCGCACTTCCGCCTTCATCGCCAAGCACCTCGAAAGTCTCGGCTATGAGGTAACAACGGGGCTTGCGAAGACCGGTGTCGTCGGCACGCTCCGGAACGGCACCGGCAAGCGCTCGATCGGCATCCGCGCCGACATCGATGCGCTGCCGATCCTGGAAGAGACCGGGCTGGACTATGCCAGCAAGACCTCGGGCCTCATGCATGCCTGCGGCCACGACGGCCACACGACGATGCTGCTGGGTGCTGCCCGCGTGCTTGCCGAGCGGCGCAATTTCGACGGCACGATCCACCTGATCTTCCAGCCGGCCGAGGAGAATTTCGGCGGCGCCAAGATCATGATGGACGAGGGCCTGTTCGATCAGTTTCCCTGCGACGCCGTCTTCGCGCTTCACAACGAGCCGGGTCTGCCTTTCGGCCAGTTCGCCCTTAGAGAAGGCCCGATCATGGCCGCAGTCGACGAGGCGCGCATCACCGTGCATGGACGCGGCGGGCATGGCGCGGAGCCGCAGGAAACAGCAGATCCCATCGTCTGCGGCGCCTCGATCGTCATGGCGCTGCAATCGATCGTCTCGCGCAACATCCATCCGATGGATCCGACTGTGGTCACCGTCGGCGCCTTCCATGCGGGCTCGGCCAGCAACATCATTCCCGAACGCGCCGAGATCGTCGTCGGTATCCGCTCCTTCGAGCCCGATGTGCGCGACGAACTCGAACGCCGCATCCGCATGATCGCCGAGGCGCAGGCGACGAGCTTCGGCATGCGCGCGACCGTCGACTACCAGCGCAGCTACGATGCGACGATCAACCACAAGGCTGAGACGGACTTCGTCCGCGATCTCGCGGTCCGCTTCGCCGGCGCCGACAAGGTGGTCGATCTCGCCCGCCCCTTTATGGGCAGCGAGGATTTCGCCTATATGCTGAAGGAGCGGCCGGGGACCTACTTCTTCCTCGGCTCGAAGGTCAGCGACGACGACAGGCCGCTGCATCACCCCGGCTACAACTTCAACGACGACCTGCTGCCGATCGGCGCGGCTTTCTGGACGGAGCTTGCCGAGGCCTATCTCGCGCGCCGCTGATATCCCGCTCACCTTTCGCCAATATGCCGCAGCGCAACATTGCCGCAGTGTGACAACGTGGCGGACGCGCTGTCATTGACGTTTGGCAAATTTGGCGCAGATTCAAGTGCATGCTGAAAAGCCGGTGCAACCCCAGCATTTGCCTCGGCCAGAGGCCAAGACAGGTTCCCTGATCGACGATCGGTCACCGGACAAATGATGCAGCAGCCAGAGCATTGCGGCCTACGCTTCCGTGAGGCGTCGCATCCGCGTGTCTGAAAGGATTGCGCCCGTGTTTGAGAGTTTCGATGCGACCCTGCTCGCTCGCTTCCAGTTCGCCTTCACCGTTTCCTTCCACATCATCTTCCCCGCCTTTTCCATCGGGCTTGCGAGTTACCTCGCGGTGCTCGAAGGGTTGTGGCTGTGGAAGAAGGACGAGGTCTATCTCGAACTCTTCAATTTCTGGAAGACGATCTTTGCCGTCGCCTTCGGCATGGGCGTCGTTTCCGGCATCGTCATGTCGTATCAGTTCGGCACCAACTGGAGCGTCTTTTCCGACAAGGCCGGGCCGATCATCGGGCCGCTGATGGGCTACGAGGTGCTGACCGCCTTCTTCCTCGAAGCGGGCTTCCTCGGTGTCATGCTGTTCGGCCTCAACCGCGTCGGGCCGAAGCTGCATTTCTTGGCAACCGTCATGGTCGCCGTCGGCACGCTGATCTCGGCCACTTGGATCCTTTCGGCGAACTCGTGGATGCAGACGCCGGCCGGTTTCGCAATGAACGAGGCGGGCCAGTTCGTCCCGGTCGACTGGTGGGCGATCGTCTTCAACCCCTCCTTCCCCTATCGCCTCACCCATATGGTGCTGGCGGCCTATCTCACGACCGCCTTCGTCGTCGGCGCCTGCGGCGCCTGGCACCTCATCCGCAAGACGGCGCCGCGGCGGGCGCAAAAGATGTTTTCGATGGCAATGTGGATGGCGGCGATCGTCGCGCCGATCCAGATCTTCGCCGGCGACATGCATGGTCTCAACACGCTGGAGCACCAGCCGGCCAAGGTGATGGCGATGGAGGGGCACTACCAGAGCCATCCGGACGGCGCGCCGCTCATCCTCTTCGGCATTCCGAACTCGCCTGAAAAGCGCGTCGATTACGCGATCGAGATCCCGAAGCTTTCGAGCCTGATCCTGAAGCATGACCTGAACGCGCCGCTCGCCGGTCTCGATACGATCCCGGAAGAACTTCACCCGCCTGTTGGTATCGTGTTCTGGTCATTCCGGGTGATGGTCGGCCTCGGCTTCGCCATGCTCGGCATCGGGCTCTGGTCGCTCTGGTGTCGCTATCGCGGCACGCTCGACAGCAATGTCTGGCTGCACCGTGCCGCGATCGCCATGGGGCCCGCCGGCTTCGTCGCCGTGCTCGCGGGCTGGGTCACGACCGAAGTCGGCCGTCAGCCCTATACCGTCTACGGCCATCTGCTGACGGCAAACTCAGTGGCACCGATCGCGGCACCCGCGGTCGCCGCCTCGCTGATCGCCTTCATCATCGTCTATTTCTTCGTCTTCGGTGCCGGCACCTTCTACATCCTCCGGCTGATGGCGCGATTGCCGCGCGATCCGATGCCGGAACTCGGCGAAGGACCATTGCGCAGTTCCGGCATCATGCCGGGCCCCGCCATCCACAGCAGCCATGCGAACACCAAGGGAGGCCATCATGGAGTTTGATCTGCCGTTCATCTGGGCCGGCATCATCGCCTTTGCGGTGCTCGCCTATGTCATTCTCGACGGCTTCGACCTCGGTGTCGGCATCCTCTTCCCGTTCTTCCCCGAGAAGCACGACCGTGACGTGATGATGAATTCCGTCGCCCCGGTCTGGGACGGCAACGAGACCTGGCTGGTTCTTGGCGGCGGCGGCCTGATGGCGGTGTTTCCGCTGGCCTACGCGACCATCCTGCCCGCACTTTACGCGCCCATCATCGCCATGGTGATCGGCCTCATCTTCCGCGGCGTCGCCTTCGAGTATCGCTGGCGCACGCGGCGGGCCGAATATCTCTGGAACTGGGCCTTCTCCGGCGGCTCGATGCTGGCCGCCTTCGCGCAAGGGATCACGCTTGGCGCGCTCGTCCAGGGCATTCCGGTCGAGAACCGTGCCTATGTCGGCGGCTGGTGGGATTGGTTGACGCCGTTCTCGATCATGACCGGCATCGCCGTCGTCGTCGGCTATGCGCTGCTCGGCGCCACCTGGCTTGTGATGAAGACCCACGGCGACCTTGCCGACCGGGCCCGCGACCTCGCGCTCAAATGCTCCTTCGCCACCGTCGCCGCCATGGGCATCGTCAGCCTGTGGACGCCGTTCCTGGAGCCGCAGTATCTGGACCGCTGGTTCGGCTATCCGACGGCGATCTTCAGCGTCATCGTGCCGGCGCTCGTTCTCGGCTGCCTTTATGCGCTGATCACGGGTATCCGCAAGCGCCACGACAGCCGGCCGTTCATCGCCGCACTGGGCCTCTTCGTGCTCGGCTATGCCGGCATCGGCATCAGTTTCTACCCCTATATGGTGCCGCCATCGCTGACGATCTGGGACGCGGCCGCGCCTGAAGAAAGCCTCTCCTTCCTGCTTGCCGGCGCTTTGGTGCTGGTGCCGATCATTCTCGCCTACACCGCCTATTCCTACTGGGTGTTCCGCGGCAAGGTCGATCCGGAGGAGGGCTACCATTGACCAGCGAAACAGGAACCGGCCGCAAGCTTCTCTGGTTCGTCAGCCTCTGGTGCGCGGGGGTGGCGGCCGTCACCCTCGTCGGCCTTGCGATCAAGCTGATGATCGGAACGTAGTCGATCCATTGGAGCGGGATGCGGGCGGAAAACCGCAGACACTTTTCCTCATCCCGTTCTAAAAAGCCTCGCTCAAGCTTGGCCGGCTAACTTCCCTTAACACGTCAGCAGGCGATCGCCGCAGACGGAGACAGGACCGCACCCTCCTCCCCTGCAAAGCGATCGCCTGCTGAGGTGACCACCTCAAGGGTCGCCGGCTGCGACCCTGTTGCCCCTTCCAAGATAGCTCGCCGTTTGTTAGCAGTGCGCCGCAGAAGCGCCCCGCTTGCTGAGAGCCGAGGGACGCTCGAACATCCTGGGCCCGCGCTTGGCCGCATCCAGGCAATTGGACGAGACAGATGCAGAAAACCCCCGCGCAATGCGAAACCATGGCCGACGTGCGTGCCGAGATCGACCGTCTCGACCAGGCGCTGATGGCGCTGTTTGCCGAGCGCTGGGGCTATATTGACCGCGCGGCCGAGATCAAGGCGCCGCTGAAACTGAAGGCCGACATTCCGGCGCGGGTGATGGAAGTGCGCGAGAATGCCCGCAAGAACGCTGCCCGCGTCAACCTCGATCCTGATTTTTACGAAGACATCTGGGCGCGGCTGATCGGCCACGCGATCGCTCATGAGCAGAAGCTGCTTGGCGAAACCGGCGACGAATAACCTCGCCGCCTCGCTCTTTCAATCTACGGCCGTCAGCGCCCGAGAATGTAACCCTGGAGACGGTCCGCCGCTTCCTTCACGTGGCCCGGATCACGCAGGAAGCAGGCGCGCATGAACAGCGAGCCGCCGTCGCCGAACGCCGTTCCCGGCGCCAGGCCAACGCCGGTCTTGTCGACGATGTCGATCGCCGCCGCGCGCGAATCGGTGACGCCGTCGATCTTCAGGAACGCATAGAGCGCGCCGTCGGGTTTGAGCGTTTCCACCCGGTTGGTGGCGATCAGCGCGTCGCAGAAGACGTCCCGGTTCTTCGCCGCCTTGGCAACATTGGCATCGACAAAGGCGTCGCCCTCGTCGAGCGCCACGACGGCACCGCGCTGCATGAACTGGGCGACACCCGAGGTCGAATACTGCACCAGATTTTCGAGAACCTGGCCGATCGCGGGTGGAGCCACGATCCAGCCGACACGCCACCCGGTCATCGACCAGTTCTTCGAGAAGGAATTGACGAAAAGGATGCGGTCGCCTTCCTCCATCACGTCGAGGAAGGACGGCGCGCGGGCGCCGCCATAATAATAGAGCGCGTAGATCTCATCGGCGATGATCCAGAGCCCGTGCCTGCGCGCCAGCGTCAGGATCGCGGCCAGTTCGTCGCGGGTCGCGGTCCAGCCGGTCGGGTTCGACGGCGTGTTGATGAACAGCGCCTTGGTCTTCGGACCGATCGCCGCCTGCAGCCGATCGAGATCGAGTTGCCATTTGCCGTGTTCGAAACGAAGCTCCACCGAGACCGGGCGAACGCCGGAGAGATCGGCGGCGGCGGCAAAGTTCGGCCACGCCGGCGTCAGAAGCACCATCTCGTCGCCGGGCGAGGCGATCGCCTCGATCGAGAGCTTGATCGCCTGCATGCCGGAGCCGACGACGTAGAAATTCTCGGGCGAAAGCGACTTCTGAAAGCGCCTTTGATAGTAGCGCGACAGTGCCTCGCGCAGCGGCGGGATACCGCGCTGCCAGGTGTAGAAGGTCTCGCCGCCGGCAAGCGCATCGCGCGCAACGTCGCTGATGAAGGCAGGCGTCGGCAGGTCGCCTTCTCCGACCCACAGCGGGATCAGGCCATCGCGCCCGCGGGCATAGTTCACCACCTCGACGATGCCGCTTTCGGGTGCCGAAAGCGCACGGGGACTGATGGTGCTGAGGATGGTCATCGGCGGGCTCCGGATGCACGACGTTAAAGGCCGCGGCCTTTAGATCATCGTGAAAGATTCCAATGGACTAGAGCGCGTATCGATCGCTCCAGTTCGCCCGTTGCTTCTAGCCGCTTTCGCCAAGGCGATCACGCGACTTTATCTGACCGGTTTATCGATTTTTGTGATGTTTCGCGGCCCCGGCGAAGCCAGGGCCGCGAGGAAAGTCACGCGCGCTGCTTCAGCAGGTCGCGGATTTCACCGAGAAGCAGAATGTCTTCCGGCGGGGGCGCGGCCGGTGCTTCGTCCTTCTTCTTCTCCATCGAAGCGCGCATGCGATTCACCGCCTTGATCATCAGGAAGATGATCCAGGCAAGGATCAGGAAGTTGATGAGCACGGTGATGAAGTTGCCATAGGCAAAGACGGCACCCTGTTGACGGGCGGCGGCGAGAGACGTCGCCGTCACGTTCGCCGAGAGCGGCAGGAAATAATTGGAGAAATCGAAACCGCCGCCGGTCAGCGCACCGACGATTGGCATCACCAGGTCCTCGACGACCGACGTTACGATCTTGTTGAAGGCGGCGCCGATGATGACACCGACCGCGAGATCCATCACGTTCCCGCGGGCAATAAACTCCTTGAACTCATTCAGCATAAATCTCTCCGTATTATCCCCGTTTGAAAACGGCTGGCGGCGCTGTCCCGCGCTGCAAGCGTTTACGGAAACTAAACCAAAGCGGGCAGCGAGAAAACCTTTCTTTGCCTTTGGTCAATTGGCAGCGGATGGAGCAGGAACGGGAAGGCAGCCTGTGCTGGACACCGATTTCTCGTGTCGAGCCTTGAACTTAAGACTCATGCGGCAGGCAATTCTCAACCCGGCGGACTTGTCCTATGCTCCGCCCTGGAGGAATGAGGCATGCTTTCGGGTTCGGTCATCTTTGCCTCGGCCTTCGCCTATCTGCTGCTGCTGTTTGCAGTGGCTAGCTATGGCGACCGGCGGGCCAGGAGGAACAGCGCTGCGCTGAAGGGCAGACCGCTCGTCTATGCGCTGAGCCTTGCCATCTATTGCACCTCCTGGACCTATTTCGGCGGCATCGGCCTTGCTGCCGAACGCGGACTCGAGTTCACCGGCATCTATATCGGCCCGATCCTGATGTTCACGCTCGGCATGCCGCTGATCCGCAAGATCATCCGGCTGGCCAAAACCGAGAAGCTGACCTCCGTCGCCGACTTCATCGCCGCGCGTTACGGCAAGAACCCGGCGGTGGCCGCCATCGTCGCGCTGATCTCGCTGGTCGGCGCCATTCCCTATATCGCGCTGCAGCTGAAGGCGATTTCGAGCTCGGTCGCAGCGATGATCAACACCAGCGACTACGGCATCGGCGCCGGGCAGAGCTACGTCGATCTTCCCCTGCTCGTCACATTGTTTCTCGCCTGCTTCGCCATCGTCTTCGGCACGCGCCATACGGACGCAACGGAGCACCAGGACGGGCTGATCCTTGCGATCGCTATGGAATCGCTGGTCAAGCTGGTCGCGCTTGTCACCGCCGGCTTCTACATCGTCTTCGTCATATTCAACGGACCGGCTCACCTGTGGTCGCTGGCGGCAGAGAGCCCCGCCGTGCAGTCGGCGCTCTCCTACGAGACCCCTATCGCCCGTTGGGTGCTGTTGATCGTCACGTCGGCTTTCGCGATCATCATGCTGCCCAGGCAGTTCCACGTGACGGTCGTCGAAAACCGCACCGAAGGCGAGCTTCGCACCGCCGGCATCCTCTTTCCGCTCTACCTGATCGGCATCAATCTCTTCGTGCTGCCGATCGCGATAGCCGGCATCCTCACCTTTTCCGGTTCCGGCGACGCGGATCTCTACCTGCTGACCTTGCCGCTCGCCAACGGCCTGCCGGTGCTGACGCTGATCACCTTCATCGGCGGTTTTTCGGCGGCGACCGCGATGGTGATCGTCGCATCCGTGGCGCTGTCGATCATGATCTCCAACGATATCGTCATGCCGGTGTTCCTGCGCCGCAACCTCAGCCAGCGCGGCGGCTTGCAGGAAAACCTCGCGGGAACGCTGCTCAACATTCGCCGTTCGGCGATCTTCGTGGTGTTGTTGCTCGGCTATGGCTACTACCGCTCCGCCGATATCAGCGCCGGCCTCGCCTCGCTCGGCCTTCTGTCTTTCGTCGCCATCTCGCAGATGGCGCCGGCGCTGCTCGGCGGCCTCATCTGGCGACAGGCCAATGCCCGCGGCGCGATCACCGGCATGGTCTCGGGCTTCCTCGTCTGGGCCTATCTGCTCTTCCTGCCGAGCCTTGGCGGACCCGACAATTCCCATGTGGCGACGACGATCTTAAGCTTCCTGTTGCCGTTCACCGACCTCTTCTCCGGCCCCAACGCCGATCCGCTGGTCAACGCGACGGCGCTCAGCCTGCTCGTCAACTGCGCCACCTATGTTCTCGGATCGCTGACCCGCACACCGAAGCCGATCGAACGCTTCCAGGCCGGCGTGTTCATCACCCGGCGGTCGCGAACCGAAGGCGCCTTTCGCGGCCGCAAGACCAAGGTCACGGTGCGCGACCTCAAGGCGACGATCGCCCGTTACATGGGTGCTGAGCGCATGCAGCGCTCGTTCCATACGTACGAGCGCCAGACCGGCCGCTGGCTGGACGACAATGCGCCAGCTGACATGGCGGTGGTGCATTTCTCCGAGCAACTGCTCGGCAGCGCCATCGGCTCGTCCTCCGCCCGGCTGGTGCTTTCCCTGGCGCTGCAGCGCGGCGACGACACATCGTCCGAGACGGCCTGGCTGCTCGACCAGGCGAGTGAGGCGCTGCAATACAATCAGGATATGCTGCAGACTGCGCTCTCGCAGATGGACCAGGGCATCGCCGTCTTCGACAATGCCAACAACCTGATCATCTGGAACCGGCGCTTCCGCCAGCTTCTCGACCTGCCGGAGGCAGCCGGCCAGGTCGGCTTCCCGCTTGCCGATATCGTCTCGATCCTCACCAAGCGCGGCGATATTCGCAAGGATCAGGAAAAGGGGCTGATCGCCAACTTCCTGACGCTCGACAAACCCTTCCTGCTCGAACTGGGCAACGGCGAGCGCATCATCGAAGTGCGCACCAACGCCATGCCCGACAAAGGCATCGTCACCACCTATACCGACATCACCCAGCGCGTCGCCGCCGACATGGCGCTGAAGCAGGCGAACGAGACACTGGAACTGCGCGTGGCCGAGCGCACCGGCGAATTGACCCGGGTGAACCGGGAGCTCGCCGAGGCGCGCGCGGCCGCGGAAGAGGCCAATATCGGCAAGACGCGGTTCTTCGCCGCCGCCGGCCACGATATCCTGCAGCCGCTGAACGCCGCCCGCCTCTATTCCTCGTCGCTCGTCGAGCGGCTCGGCGAGTCCGACAACAGCACGCTGGTCGAAAACATCGATTCCTCGCTGGAATCGGTCGAGGCCATCCTTGGTGCCGTGCTCGACATATCGCGCCTCGACACCGGCGCCATGAAGGCGCGGATACAGTCCGTTCCGCTCAACGAGCTGCTCAGAAGGATCGAGACGGATTTCGCCCCGATGGCGCGGGCCAAGGATCTCGAACTCATTATCATGCCGACATCGCTCGTCGTGCGCAGCGATCCGAACCTGCTGCGCCGCGTCGTCCAGAACCTCGTCTCCAACGCGATCAAATACACCCTGGCCGGCAAGGTGCTCGTCGGGGTGCGCAGGCATGGCGCCATGGCGACGATCGAGGTGCTCGATTCCGGCATCGGCATTCCCCAGTCGAAGTTCCGCACCGTCTTCAAGGAATTCGCCCGGCTCGACGAAGGCGCCCGCACGGCGTCCGGTCTTGGGCTCGGCCTTTCGATCGTCGACCGCATCTCGCGCGTGCTCAACCATCCCGTCAGCCTGCAATCGACGCCCGGCAAGGGCACGGGCTTCAAGGTGACCCTGCCACTTGATGCCAGCGCCGGCGAACGGGTCGCTGTCCGTCCGGTGCCACAGAGCAAGGCAAGCGAGGCGCTGAACGGCCTGCGGGTGCTTTGCATCGACAACGAACCTCGGATCCTCGAGGGTATGCGGGTGCTGCTGTCAGGTTGGGGCTGTATCGTGAGTACGGCGGAATCGCTTTCTGCCTGTTCAGAATTCGGCGTGGAGCCCGGCGAGAAGCCACACGCCGTCATCGCCGATTATCACCTCGACGACGGGACCGGCATCGAGGCGGTCGCCCGCATTCGGGCATCGACCGGCGAAGCGACGCCGGCGCTGCTCGTGACGGCCGACCGCTCGCCGGAAGTGCGCGCCGCGGCCGAACGCGACGGCATCGCGATCCAGAACAAGCCGGTGCGCCCGGCGGCGATGCGCGCCTGGCTGACGCAACTTTCGACGGCGGCACGAACGGCTGCGGAATGAACGGCTCCCACGTTGTGGGGCCGCCTGGGACGAGAGAAATCACAAAGCCAAGGCCGGCCGCATCAGGCGGCGGCGACGGTGCCGATCTTCGAAAGCTGGATGACCGCCTGGGTGCGGCTGTCGACATTGAGCTTTAGCAGGATTGCCGAGACATGCGCCTTGATCGTCGCCTCGGAGACGCCGAGTTCGTAGGCGATCTGCTTGTTGAGCAGGCCCTCGCCGAGCATGCTGAGGACGCGGGACTGTTGCGGCGTCAAGGTCTGCAGGCGCTGGAGCAGATCGGCGACCTCGGGTTCGTATTCCTGGGCCTGGTCGTAGCCCGCGGGAACGAAGACCTCGCCGGCCATCACCTTCTCGATCCCCTCGCGGATTTCCTCGATGCCGGCCGATTTCGAAAGAAAGCCGGACGCGCCGAGATCGAGCGCGCGATGGATCGTCGCCGGGTCGTCATGGGCGGAAACCACCATGACCGGCAGGCTCGGAAATTCGGCGCGAAGTGCGATCAGACCGGAAAGCCCGCTGACGCCGGGCATGGTCAGGTCGAGCAGCATGAGATCGGCGTCAGGGTTGTCGGCCGCCGCCTTGCGCGCGGCTGCGAAATCGCCGGCTTCGACGATGGCGGGCGCGCCGTCCACGCCGCTCAGTGCCTGGCGCATTGCGCCCCGAAACAGCGGATGGTCGTCCGCGATGATGATGGTCATGTCCGGTGTCATGCTGCTCCCTCCCAAGAGCCCGGGCTGAAATCTGCACGCCCCCACGCGCCGATCCGCATCCCGCATGGCCGATCCGGAAACTCAGGTCTTCTGCGGCTCCTGAGCGGGGTCGCTGCCTTCGAGATCCTTCACGATATCCATGAACCTACGCATCATTCTTTCCATGATGCCCATTGCCCGGTCAATCTCTTCCTCAGCCGGAAGGTCCTGTTTTGCGACACTTTCACCGGCTTTGGCCGTCTTTTCCAAAGCCTCGACCCGCTTCGTCAGGAGGTCCAACTCCTGTTCAAAAGCGGCCCGCTCGTCGGCGGCCATGCGGCACACCAACTGGCCGTCCTTCTCCTGGCAGAGCGATACCTCGCCGGTCTGGGTATCGAGCCGGGCGATACCGGTGTCGGACTTCTGCATGCTGTAGCGTCCGGGGGACGGATCCTGCGCGCTGGCGCCGCCGGCCAGAGCCAATCCGGTACCGAGCAGAAGTATGGCAGCAGCGTTTTTCATGACATCTTCTCCGTTACGATCCTTGTCGGAACATCACATGTGCGCGAACGAGAAGAGCGAAATCGGTCTTCACCGCCGATTATGCGCGAATCGTCGTCCTTCTGCGATGGACAATCGCCGATATTTACGGCAAGGCCACGACAGAAGATTACGGGGACAGACGGGCACCATGGGTTCCATCATCTACAAAATCGTTCCGGCATTGCTGTGGCAGGAAGCCAAGCGCAGCGGACGCTTCGACGGCGCGCCGGTCGATCTCGCCGACGGCTACGTCCATTTTTCGACCGGTGAACAGGTGGTCGAGACGGCAGCGCGCTACTTCGAGGGACAGGAAGGCCTGCTTCTGGTCGCCGTCGACGGCGACGCACTTGGCGAAGAGCTGGTCTATGAACCCTCGCGCGGCGGCGCCCTCTTCCCACATCTCTATGCCCCCCTCTTCCTGTCGGCCGTTCTCTGGGAAAAGCCCCTGCCGCTCGGCGCTGACGGCGCGCATATCTTCCCGGAACTTGATGCATGAACCCGCTGACCAGCCTTGCCCGCCGCGGCCTTTTCCTCTTCGATCCGGAGGCCGCGCACGGCCTTTCGATCAAGGCGCTGAAGACCGGGCTCGTGCCGAACTGTCCCGCCAGGGCCGACAAGCGGCTTGCGCAGACAGTCGCTGGCATCGTTTTTCCGAACCCGATCGGCATGGCGGCCGGCTACGACAAGAATGCAGAGGTGCCGGAAGCACTTCTGAAGATCGGCTTCGGTTTCACCGAGATCGGCACCGTCACGCCGAAGCCGCAGGCAGGCAACGACAAGCCGCGCATTTTCCGCCTGGTCGAGGACGAAGCGGTGATCAATCGCCTCGGCTTCAACAATGAAGGCCATGGCGCAGCGCTGGCCCGGCTGAAGGCCTGTTCGCGCGATGCGCTGATCGGCGTCAATATCGGCGCCAACAAGGACAGCGCCGACCGCATCGCCGACTATGTCAGCGGCATCCATACGTTCTACTCGGTCGCCCGCTATTTCACCGCCAACATCTCCTCGCCGAACACGCCGGGTCTGCGCGACCTGCAGGCGCGCGAAAGCCTCGCCGCCCTGTTGTCGGCGGTGCTTGCCGCGCGCGACGAAGAGGCGCTGCGCAGCAATCGCCGCGTTCCCGTCTTCCTGAAGATCGCGCCCGATCTCACCGAAGAAGGCATGGACGATATCGCTGCCGAAGTGCTGGCACACAATCTCGACGGCCTGATCGTCTCCAACACGACGCTTTCGCGCGACGGCCTCAAGGATCAGGCCCAAGCGAAGGAGTCCGGTGGCCTCTCGGGCAAGCCACTGTTTGAAAAGTCGACGGCGGTACTTGCCCGCATGCGCAAGCGTGTCGGCCCGAAGCTGCCTATCATCGGCGTTGGCGGCGTCAGCTCGGCCGAAACCGCGGCCGAAAAGATCCGCGCCGGCGCCGATCTGGTTCAGCTCTATTCCTGCATGGTCTATGAGGGCCCTGCCCTGCCGGGCCGCATCGTACGTGGCCTCTCGGATCTCTGTGAGCGCGAGCGTCTCACCTCGATCCGCGATATCCGCGACAGCCGTCTCGACTACTGGGCCGGCAGGAACGTCTGACGCGCCTTCATCGGGATCCGCGACAAGAGGAACAGCCCGCGCATCAACAGGAACAGGTTGAGCCCCGCCCACAGGCCATGATTGCCGAAGGCGGGGACCAGCACGGCGAGCGCTGCGGCATAACCGACAAAGGCCGCCAGCATCATGTTGCGCATCTCGCGCGACCAGGTGGCGCCGATGAAGACGCCGTCCATCAGGAAGGCGAGCGCGCCGGTCATCGCCGTCACTGCCGCCCAGGGCAGATATTCGTAAGCCGCCGCGCGAACATCCGGGGCCGTCGTCAGAAGATCGATGAGCCTGCCGCCGAACAGCAGGAAGGCAACGGTCGTCACCAGTGCAAGCCCCAGCGACCAGGCCGCCGTCAGCCGCAGCGCACGGTCGAAGGCCGGGCGGTAACGGGCGCCGATCGAGCGGCCGATGAGCTGTTCCGCCGCATTGGCAAGGCCGTCGAGATAGTAGCCGGCAACGAGGAAGATCGTCATCAGCACCGCATTGGCGGCAAGCGTCACAGGCCCGAAGGCGGTGCCGATGCGGGTCATCAGCGTGAAGGCGGCCAGAAGCAGGAACGAGCGGATCATGATGTCGCGGTTGAGGCCGAAGAGCGGCTTCAGCCGTTCGCGATCGAAGATCTCGGCCCAGCTTGGCGCATCCTTGCGGTCGAAGCGGCCACAGACGATGGCAAAGCCGACGAGCGCGCCGATCACCTCTCCGGTAACGGTTGCGAGCGCCACTCCCATCACACCCCAGCCGAACACCAGGCCGAGCAGGATCGACAGCACGATGTTGATGCCGTTGATCAACGTCTGCAGCATCAGGCCGATGGTGCCTTCGCCGCGGCCGAGCACGAAGCCAAGGATGGCGTAGTTGGCAAGCGCCGCCGGTGCCGAAAGGATGCGACAGAGAAAGTAGGTGCTGGTGACATCAGCCACTTCAGGCTCCGGTCCCATCAGCCAGAGGCCGCCGGACAAAAGCACCGGCGAAACGAGCAGGCTGATCGTGCCGCAAACGAGCGCGATGATCAGCGAGCGCCAGAACACCGCCTGCTGCTCGCGCCGGTCGCCGCGGCCATAGGCCTGGGCAACCAGGCCCGTGGTCGCTGCCCGCAGGAAGTTGAAGCTGGTGAAGATCAGGTCGAACAGGATGGCGCCGACGGCAAGGCCCGCCAGCAAGGTTGCCTGCCCCATGCGGCCGACAACGGCAGTATCGACGAGGCCTAGCAAGGGCGTCGTCAGAAAGCCGAGCGTCATCGGCAGCGCGATCGCCAGGATCAGCCGATGGGTGACATGGAACGGGCCGGCAGCGTCGCTCGGCGAGGCGGAAGAGGCGGTCATCGAACGGTCCGGGCGTGGTAGGTGAGAGATGACCGTTTTAGGGAATGAGCATGGGGGGATGCAAGCGCGTCGTGCAGCTCGGCGAAAACGTCCCAATGCGGCAAGAGCCGTTCACCCTAGCCCTCTCCCCCGCAAGCGGGGAGAGGGGACGTGGCGAACGCAACGTCACCCCCGGCATCGACCGAAGGAAAGTCCGGATATCAGTCACAGTGAATTGGAAGGGCGCGGCAAGCCTCCTTCTCCCCGCCTGCGGGGAGATTGTCCGGGCAGGGGGATGAGGGGCGCAGTTCCATACGAATGTGGACGCTATCAGCCCGAAAGTACCATCGCCCAGAACGGACGGTTGCCGGAGGCTGCGTTATGCGCGACGGCAACGCCCAGGCCACGGTAATTGCCGAGCATGTTTTCGAGATGCTTGGGCGACCTGTACCAGGCGTCGTAGGCGCGTTCGGCATCGTCCTGGCCCACGGCGATGTTTTCGGCGGCCGGAAGCGTCACGCCCTGGCCCTTCATGCGGTCGTAGAAACTGTCGTTCCAGCCGATCAGGTGCTGCATCTTGCCGGCCTTGGCCATGCGCGCCGCCTGGTTCATCGCAGCGACGGACGCCGCATGGTCGGCAACGAGCTCGGTCAGGCCCTTGCCCTTGCGCAGCTTGTTGACATAACCGAGGCTCGCTGCCGTCTGGTCGCTGCCGGTGCCGCTTTCGGGCATCAGCACCTTGGACGTCGTGCAGCCGGCAAGGGCGCCGAGCGAGAGGATGGCGGTCGCACGCAGCAGGCCGCGGCGTTCGATCAGACGAAGGCGGTCCTGCATCGTCAACGCCGAAAGTTCAGGACGCGCAGGATGACGAAGGCCGGCACGACGATCACGGCGCCGAGCAGCAGATAGTCGCCCACCCGACCAAGCGCTGCAAAGCCGGTGTACCAGAGGTCGAGCAGGAAGTTGCGGACGGCGAAGTAGATATCGGTCGGATACCAGCCGAACATCCTCATCACGAAGCCGACGAGGATCGACACCACGATGAGCTTGACCAGCACACGCAGCGGCGAGTCACCCAAGAATCTGTTCATTCCGTCCGACATCAGCGAACTTCTCCTGTTTGTCTTCACATAAGCCGCGATCGGCAGCGTCGCAAGTCACCGGCCCCGGCGGGCACGGCCCGCGCTTCCGATCGCGCCAGATTCCGCTTGTATTTTGCGGCATCCGGCGTCAGAAGCGCTAATCGCAACCAACATCTCACATTGATGACGCTCAACCAGCTCTCCTCCGGCGACCTGATCGCCGACCGCCGCGCCGACTACGCAAAAATGCTTGCCGAGGGCGGCGAGCCCGCAAGTGCGGCCGAACTCATGGCGCAAGCGCTGGAACAGGCACCCAACTGGGCAGCCGGCTGGTTTCGGCTCGCGGACTATGAAGAAAAATCTGGCCGGAAAGAGGCGGCGATCGAAGCGCTGAGGAAAACGCTGGCGCTCAGCCCCCAGGATATCTTCGGCGCCGGCCTGAAACTGGCTCTGCTTGGCGCTGCGGCCATGCCCGAACAGCCCCCGAGCCTCTATGTCGAGCGCCTCTTCGACGACTATGCCGACCGCTTCGACAAGGCCCTGGTGGAAAAGCTCGGCTACACCGTGCCGCAGAAGCTCGCAGCCCTCATTCAGAGTCATATCGGGCAAAGCCACACGGGAGGCCTCATCTTCGAGCATGTGACGGATCTCGGCTGCGGCACCGGCCTCTTCGGCGAGCGCATCCGGGATCAGGCACAGTTCCTCGAAGGTTTCGACATCTCCATCAACATGCTCGCCAAGGCCGAGGCGAAATCCACCTACGATCGGCTGGCGCGCGCCGATCTCTCTCTTTCGCCGGAGGTTTCCGGCATCTTCGGCAACTTCGCCACCGCCCGAGCCGATCTCGTCAGCGCCGCCGACGTTCTCATGTATCTCGGCAATCTCGACAGTGTCTTCGACATCACCACGCGCCTGCTCGCCCCTCAGGGCCATTTTGCGTTCTCGGTGGAGGACGCCGGCGATGGGGAGGAGTTCCTGCTGCGGCCGTCGCTGCGCTACGCTCACAGCGAGACCTATGTCCGCGGCCTCTGCGCAACGCATGGACTGGAGCTTGTGGCCATGGAGCACTCGGTCATCCGCATGGATGCGGGAGAGCCAGTCTTCGGCATCCTGCTCCTGGCGCGCAAGCCTGCATAAAACGCAAGGCAGAGTCGCAAAAATAGGTCAGCATAACTGACATATTTTTCTTGATTGTTGTTGTGCATTGCAGCATTGCTCAAGCCATCGCAATCGAGGATTTGCCATGGCCCAGATCAGCAGCGTTTTCGGTCTCTGGAACACCAGCCCGACCCGGCACTCCGCCGTCGAGGACCTGCAGGGCATCTTTACCGGCAGCCTGATTGCGGCGCTCGGCCTCTATTTCCTCGCAAGCGCCGGCCTTTTGACCGGCAGCACGGCGGGCGTCGCCTTCCTTTTGCACTATGCTTTCGGCATCAATTTCGGCCTCGCCTTCTTCCTGCTCAACCTGCCGTTCTTCTACCTGTCGCTGAAGCGGCTGGGCCCGGCCTTCACGGTCAAGACCTTCATCGCCATTGGCGTGACCTCGTTCCTGACGGACATCCAGTCGCGCCTTTTCCAGATCGGCACGATCCAGCCGGCTTGGGCGGCCCTGCTCGGCGGACTTCTGCTCGGCTACGGCCTGCTTGCGCTCTACCGCCACCGCGCCAGCCTCGGCGGCGTCGGTATTCTCGGCATCTATCTGCAGGAGCGCTTCGGCATTCGCGCCGGCCTCGTGCAGCTTGCGATCGACATGGTGGTGCTTGTCTTCGCCTTCGGCGTGACCTCGCCCACCGTCGTTGCCTGGTCGGTACTCGGTGCTGTCGTCTTGAACCTGTTCGTGGCCATCAACCACCGCGCTGATCGTTACATCGCGCTCTAGAACGCCGTGCGTTCATCTGAACGCGGATGCTCTAGGATGCAGAGCAGCTAGCCCCGAAGCGGACCTCGGGGCTAGCTGGAAGTTCCTCACGCGATATCAGGCGGCCTTGACCGGCTGATCGACCGGATGCTGCGAGCGCAGGCCGACAGCGACACGGTTCCAGACATTGATGACGCCGATCGCCATGGTGATCTTGGTGATTTCAGCCTCGCTGAAGTGCGCGCGCAGCGGCTCGAAATCCGCGTCGGGTGCGCCGGTCTGGGCAAGGTTGGTCAGCGATTCCGTCCAAGCGAGCACG
Source organism: Ensifer sp. SL37 (assembly GCF_026672675.1). Lineage (NCBI taxonomy): Bacteria > Pseudomonadati > Pseudomonadota > Alphaproteobacteria > Hyphomicrobiales > Rhizobiaceae > Ensifer > Ensifer sp. SL37. The sequence continues at coordinate 922,572 of NZ_JAPPRN010000006.1, forward strand.
GCGCGCTCACGCGCGTCATAGATCGGCGATTCCCGCCAGGCGCAGATCAGGTGAATCCACTGCTCGCTCATACCGGTGTGGCGCGCCTCTTTCACATGCATGTCGATGCAATAGGCGCAGCCGTTGATCTGCGAGGCGCGCAGCTTGATCAGGTGGATCAGGCGCGGCTCCAGGCCGGATTCCTTGACGATGTAGCTGTCGAAGGCGGCCGCGGCCTTGTAGGCATCGGGAGCGGCTTGAACGAAGTTGAAACGCGGCTGCATGGACTTCTCCTTGGGCTTAACGGGTTGATGGGGGTCAGGCGCTGGCGGACGATTTGCGCTCGTTGATCGCCAGAAAGGCTTCGGTTCGCGCCCATACGCTGCCGTCATCCTTGGCGTTGAGGTCATCCAGGATGCTGGCGATGGTCACGCGCCTGAGTTCGGTGCGGTAGGCCTGCTCGGCTCTCAGCATCGCGACATTGATGGTGCAGGGCGCGGTCGGCTTGCAGGCATAGGGATTGGGACCGCGCAGCCGGATCTCGTTGCAGCGGAACGCCGGCTCCGGGCCTTCGACCGCAAGTACGATATCGAGCAAGGTAATCTTCTCCGGCGTCTTCGCGAGCCGGTAACCGCCCTTAGGACCCGGAACTGCCTCCAGCAGTCCGGCACCGGACATCGCCTGCAGGTGCTTCAAGAGATAGCTCGTAGAGACGCCATGGAACTCGGCAAGAGCGGCCGCCGACAGGGTGCTGCCCGGCTGAAGACAGCTCAGCATCGTCACGCTGTGAATGGCCTGCTCGACCCCGTCACCGAGTTTCATGGGCGGCTCCTTAATCGTGGATAATTCTTATCTATGATTAGACCGAGAGTCAATGCCTGTGATTGCACCCATCGGACAGGCTTCTCTTTTGGCGGATTTGATCTACCTTTGTTCTCCGTGAACAGGATCGATTCCAGAGAGCCGCAGGGCGATGCCCTGACCCTGCCCGCTCCCTTTTTGCGCTGGTTCGGCGAGAAGGGCTGGCGGCCGCGTGCGCACCAGCTGGAGCTGCTCGCCCGCGCCGGGGCCGGGGAAAGCACGCTGCTGATCGCTCCGACCGGCGCCGGCAAGACGCTCGCCGGCTTCCTGCCTTCGCTGGTCGATCTCACCCGGCGCGGCAAGATCCCGCCGGGCGCAGCCTTCGTCGGCATCCACACGCTCTATATCTCGCCTCTGAAGGCGCTCGCCGTCGATATCGAGCGCAACCTGATGAAACCGGTCGGCGAAATGGGACTGCCTGCGCGCGTCGAAAACCGTACCGGCGATACGCCGACCGCCAAGCGTCAGCGGCAGAAGCTCAATCCGCCCGACATCCTGCTGACGACGCCGGAGCAACTGGCGCTGCTGCTCGCCAACGGCGAGGCGCAACGCTTCTTCAAGGACCTGCGCTACGTCGTCTTTGACGAGCTGCATTCGCTCGTCACCTCCAAACGCGGCCATCTTCTCTCCCTCGGTCTGGCGCGGCTGCGCCGGCTGGCGCCCGGGCTGCAGACGATCGGCCTTTCGGCAACGGTCGCCGACCCGATGGATCTGCAGCGTTGGCTGGCGCCGCAAGAGCCGGACGCGCACAACCATGCCGGTCTCGTCCAGGTCCAGGGCGGGGCCAAGCCGCAGATTTCCATTCTGAAGACCGAGGAGCATGTGCCCTGGGCCGGGCACTCGGCACGCTACGCCATCGCCGATGTCTACGAAGCGATCAAGGAGCACGGCACCACCCTGCTCTTCGTCAACACCCGCAGCCAGGCGGAGCTGCTCTTCCAGGAGCTCTGGACGATCAACGACGACAACCTGCCGATCGCGCTGCATCACGGTTCGCTCGACGTCGCCCAGCGCCGCAAAGTCGAGGCGGCGATGGCGGAGAACCGCCTTCGGGCGGTCGTTGCGACCTCGACGCTCGACCTCGGCATCGACTGGGGCGATGTCGATCTCGTCGTGCATGTGGGCGCGCCGAAGGGCGCGAGTCGCCTTGCCCAGCGCATCGGCCGCGCCAACCACCGCATGGACGAACCGTCGAAGGCGATCCTGGTGCCGGCCAACCGCTTCGAGGTGATGGAATGCCAGGCCGCACTCGACGCCAACTATATCGGCGCGCAGGACACGCCACCCGTCGGCAAGGGCGCTCTCGACGTGCTCGCCCAGCACGTGCTCGGCATGGCTTGCGCCGCGCCTTTCGATCCGCTCGCATTGTTCGATGAAATCACCACCGCCTCGCCTTATGCGACGCTCGCCTGGGAGACCTTCGAGCGCGTCATCGATTTCGTTGCGACCGGCGGCTATGCGCTGAAGACCTACGAGCGCTATGCCCGCATCCGCAAGACCAAGGACGGGCTCTATCGCGTCTCCAATCCGCTGGTGGCGCAACAGTACCGGCTGAACGTCGGCACCATCGTCGAATCGCCGATGCTCAACGTGCGTTTGGTCAAGCGCAACGCGCGCGGCTCGCTTGGCCGCGGCGGCATGCCGCTCGGCAAGGTCGAGGAATATTTTCTCGAAATGCTGTCCCAGGGCGACACCTTCATGTTCTCCGGCAAGGTGCTGCGTTTCGAGGGCATCCGCGAAAACGAGTGCCTGGTCAGCCAGGCCTTCACGTTCGATCCCAAGGTGCCGAGCTATGCCGGCGGCAAGTTCCCACTCTCGACTTACCTCGCCGAGCAGGTCCGCAGGATGCTTGCCGATCCGGCGCGCCGGGCAGCGCTGCCGGAACAGGTGCGCGACTGGCTGTCCCTGCAGAAGGACGTCTCGATGCTGCCGCGCGAGGACGAGCTTCTGATCGAGACCTTTCCGCGCGGCAGCCGCCATTACATGGTCATCTATGCCTTCGAAGGGCGGTTGGCCCACCAGACGCTCGGCATGCTGCTTACCCGCCGGCTCGATCGCGCCGGGCTGAAACCGCTCGGTTTCGTCGCCACCGATTACTCGCTAGCGGTCTGGGCGCTCGACGACCTCGGGGCCACCTTCGAACTCAGGCGCGGCGCGCTTGCCGATCTCTTCGACGAGGACATGCTCGGCGACGACCTCGAAGCGTGGCTCAACGAATCCTTCCTGCTCAAACGGACCTTCCGCAACTGCGCCGTCATCGCCGGCCTCATCGACCAGCGCCATCCCGGCAAGGAAAAGACCGGCCGGCAGGTGACGGTCTCGGCCGACCTCATTTACGACGTATTGCACGCGCACGAGCCGGATCACCTGCTGCTCGAAGCGACCCGCAACGATGCGGCGACGGGGCTTTTGGACATCGCCCGCCTCGGGGATATGCTGAAGCGAATCAAGGGCCACATCACGCATCGACGGCTCGACCGGATCTCGCCGCTGGCGGTGCCCGTCATGTTGGAGATCGGCAAGGAAATGGTCCAGGGCGAAGCGCAGGACTTCCTGCTGTCGGAAGCCGCCGACGACCTGATCCACGAGGCGATGGGCGGTCTGGATGTGGATTGATAGGAAAATGGTTTCGAGAATGAGCAGTCTGTCGATGTCGGCGGGTTACCCCCCTCTGGCCTGCCGGCCAGAGGGGGGTACTATCCTCGCAACACAATGTGCGAGACCGTGACCATGCACCGCCTCGCCCACGCCCTCTCGGCTCAGACGACTGCCCCCCTCCTCCATGCCCAGACAATCGTCAACGGCGTCATCGCGATCTGCGATCCGCTCGGTAGCCTCTACCTGCCGGAGACGGGCACGCTGGTCGTCTCCGACCTGCATCTGGAGAAAGGCTCCGCCTTTGCCCGCCGCGGCATGCTTTTGCCGCCTTACGATACGCTGGCGACGCTGCGTGTGCTTGAAGCGGCGATCGCGCGGCACGACCCGAAGTTCGTCATCAGCCTCGGCGACAACTTCCATGACCGCGTCGGTTCGGCGGCAATGCCCGATGATTTCCGGCACATGATTGCCGCCATGGCGCACGGGCGCGAATGGGTCTGGATCAACGGCAACCACGACCCGGACGGCGCTTTCGGGCTGCCGGGCGCCTCGATGGACGAACTTGGCCATGCGGGCCTGACCTTCCGGCACGAGCCGAAGCGCGGCGATGCCGTCGGCGAGATCGCCGGGCACCTGCATCCGGCTGCAACGGTGGTAAGACGGGAAAGAGCGGTGCGCCGCGCTTGCTTTGCGACCGATGGCACGCGCATGCTGATGCCGGCTTTCGGGGTCACCACTGGCGGGCTCGATCTCAGGCACCGGGCGATGACCGGCCTCTTCGACCGCAGCAAGCTTGTCGCCCATATGCTCGGGCGCGACCGGATCTATTCGGTTCGCTTCGCCAATCTCATCGCCTGAAGAGGGCGGGGAAAACGGCGCGGCTCTCCCGCGCCGGGGATCCGCCGGTAATCAGAAGGCGTTGAAGGTCAGCGTCGTCAGCGAGCGCGAGATGCCCGGCACCGTGGCAATGTTGTCGTTGATGAACTTGCCGATGTCCTGGCCTTCTTCGATATAGACCTTGATGATCAGGTCGTAATCGCCGCTCGTCGAATACATCTCCGAAACGATCTCCTTGCGGTAGATCTCGTCGGCAACCTCGTAGGTCTTGCCGGGAGCGCACTGCAACTGGACAAAAATCGGTTTCATCGAGCTTCCTCTGTTTTTTATTTGCCACGGCATGCGCTGATGAAACGCATTCGGCATGCCTTTCCATAGCGCTCCGGCGCGCAAAAGGAAACGTCGGCGAAGATCGCCCGTCACTATTCCTTGCGGAAGATCACGCTGGCGCCCCAGCCGGTGATGACGGCGAGCAGCACGGCCATGAGGCCATAGAGCAGCGGCTGCTGGTGTGCCGCCTGGGTGATGAACTGTTCCAGGCCGGTCTTGACGACACGCAGCGGCAGCGCCTTGGCGGCGACGAAGACGCCATCACGGAAGAGATAGGCGCGAACCACATGCACGCCGTTCGGCACGTTGGCCGGCAAGCGCACCGAGGCCTTGAAGAGGCTGGAGCTGATGAACTGCACGCCGCCGGGATCGCGCTCGTAGACGCCGCTGGTCTCGCGGATCCGGCGGAAGGCGTTGCGGAATTCGCCGAGATTGCTGCCGTCACCGACGAAGCCGAGCGGCACCAGCCGCATGTGGTCGACGCCGATGCCCATGTTGCCCATCTCGCCGGGCGGCGCGATCGTCTCGATATCGCGCGTCGACGACAGCGAATAGGATTCAGGCACCAGCTCGAAGGTCATGGAGCTGGTGTTCACCCAGATGCCGAAGACGCGCTCCTTCTTACGCACCGTCGCGTTGTCCTTGGGCCCTTCGAGGCTGACGACGATGTTGTAGCGACCCTGGGCCAGCAGGCCCTGATCGAAGCCGTCGACGGCGCCGAAGATCGTCAGGTCGGCGCCGCGGAAATCGGAAGTGATGGCGATCTCGTCGGTCGAGATGCCGATCTCCAGCTTCTCGGTGAAATCGGCATTCTCGTCCTGGATGGCTGCCTGCGCCGGGGCGGCGAAAGCCAGAACAAGGAGAGCGAGAGCTGTGCGGGCGAGGCGGATCATCAGAAACCGAACCCCGCGGATACGACCGAATAGACGTCCTTCGGCGGAATGATGAGCTCGATTGCCAGACGGATGCCGACGGCAAGAACAAGCAAGGCCAGCAATGCGCGCAGCTGTTCGCCGCGCAGCTTCTGGCCGACGCGTACGCCGTATTGGGCACCGATGACACCGGCGATCATCAGTACGAAGGCGAGCACGATATCGACGGTGTAGTTGGTCGAAGCCTGGACGATGACCGTGTAGGCCGAAACGAAGATGATCTGGAACAGCGACGTGCCGACGACGACGTTGGTCGGGATGCGCAGGAGATAGATCATCGCCGGCACCATGATGAAGCCGCCGCCGACACCCATGACCGAGGTCAGGATGCCGATGCAGAAGCCGAGGGCGACAACCGGGATGACGCTCAGGTAGATCTTCGATTTCTTGAAGCGCATCTTCAAGGGCAGGCCATGCACCCAGTTGTGCTGGCCAGGGCGACGCAAGGTCGTCTGCTGGTTCTTGGCCGCCTTGCGCATGGCGACGACGCTCTCCCAAAGCATCAGGCCGCCAACGGTGCCGAGCAGCACGACGTAAAGCAGCGAGATCACCAGGTCGAGCTGGCCGAGGCGACGCAGCAGCGAGAACAGCCAGACGCCGACGGTCGCGCCGGCAAGACCACCGCATAAGAGCACCGTGCCGAGCTTGATGTCGATCGTGCCACGCCGGAAATGCGTGATCGCCCCCGAAATCGACGAGGCCACCACCTGGTTGGCACCGGTCGCTACCGCTACGACGGGAGGAATATTGTAGAAGATCAGGAGCGGGGTGATCAGGAACCCGCCACCGACGCCGAACATGCCGGACAGAAAGCCGACTGCGGCGCCCATACCGAGAATGATGAGTATGTTCACCGACAACTCTGCGATGGGCAGATAAATCGACACGCCGGGACCTCGATATGCCAACGGCCCGCGATGCGGGCGAACCAGTCAGTGTGGCAATCAAATCACCACGATTGAGGGAATATTCGAAGGGCCGGCACCTCTCCCGAGGGCGAGGCGGCCTCCGTCATGCACTCCTGCAGCGTTGCGCTTCCGCCAGGACGTGCCAAGGCCACGAATCGGACCTTGATTGCTGCATCGGCTCTTCCTTAGCCCGATTCCGATTAAGGAATTATGCAGCAGCCCGAGATTTCAACCTTTTCAGCCACATGGCGGATGGCTGCGCCACCCGCAACCCGTGTCGCCCGGCTCTGCGGCTTTATTACGGCGCAAGGCCCAAGGGTCAGGAATTGCGCTTCAGCAATTCCTTGACCAGCTGCTCGGTGATTTCGCCCGTCGGCTCCTGGCCGACCGACTTCTGGAAGGCCTTGATGGCGGCGACGGTCTTCTTGCCCATCTGGCCATCCGGCTTGCCAGCGTCAAAGCCGTTGTTGTTGAGGATCGCCTGGATGTTGCGGACCGCCTTGCTCATGTCGACGCTGGCGGTCTTGTTGGCCGGGCCAACCCAGGCATCCGGAACGTCGACGCTGTTTGCCTTGGCGTCGACCGGCTCAGCCTTCCAGGCTTCCGCCTTGGCCTTGGCGCTTTCGAGCTGCTCCGGCTTCATCGCCTTGGCAACTTCGTCGCGCTTGGCGCCGGCATCGAGATCGCCTTCGCGGGCAGCCGCCGAGAACCACTTGTAGGATTCCGTCAGGTCCTGCGGCACGCCGTTGCCACGGGCATAGAGAACCGCAAGGTTGAACTGGCTGTCGCGGATGCCGAGCTCGGCCGCCTTCGCAAACCACTTCGTTGCCTCGTTGAAGTCAGGCGCGCCATCGCGGCCGCTTGCCAGCATCACCGCGAGGTTGTGCATGGCGCTGGCGTTGCCCTGGCCAGCGGAAGCGATATAGAGCGCCTTCGCCTTCGCCGCGTCGCGCGTCACGCCGGTGCCCTTCTCGTAAAGGGTCGCGAGGCGGTACTGTGCCGGCACGACACCGGCATCGGCGGCGCGCTGATACCATTTGGCGGCTTCAGCCATGTTTTCCTGAACACCACGGCCCTCGGTGAAGCGCACGGCGATTTCGTAGAAGGCGAGCGGGTCGCCGCCCTTGGCCGCGGTCACCAGCGCGACCGGACCGAAACCTTCCGGCAACACGACGTCGGTGGGCACAGCGGCAGCAGCTGTCGTCGCCGGGGTCATCGCGGCGCCATCGGCCGGCGCGCTGGCGAGCGAAGCGTTCGCCACCGGCGTCGCTGCGGCCGGAGCCGGCTGGAACTCGGTGACCGGCGTCTTCGTTTCGGCGACCGGCGCAAGCATCGGCGCCTTGTCTTCGGGCGTTGCAAAAGTGGTCGTCGGCACGGTCGTTGCCGTCACCGCGATCGAGGCCTCGGGAGGCTTCACGGGCGTTTCGACGGAATCGAGCGGTGTCGCAACGGCCGTCTCAGACGCGGTAACCGGTGCTTCCTGCCCCGCGACGGTCGTGCCCTGCACCAGATGGTCGTCGGCGGCCTTGAACTCGGCTGCCTGCGGAGTGACCGTCTGCTCGATGACCGCGACCGGTTCGACCGGCATCTCGTCCTTGTTTAGCATCGAGCTGACCAGCGGGTAAGACATGATCGCCAAAAGAACGGCGCCGACGGCCATGAGGATCGGCCGGCGATGGCGGGCGAAGGCGCCGCCGATGCCGGACGTCGCGGCCTTGTCGCCGGTCTTGTTGAGGGTGTCGGTCTCTTCGACGGCAAGCTGGGCGGCGCGGCGGGCGGCGGCGATGAAGTCCGATTTGTCGCCATCGGCCGGTTGGATGCCTGCCTTGTTCATCTGCCCGGCGCGCACGCGTTCCAGGATCTTCTTCACGTCGGGAACGCCGGAGCCCGGCTCGAGCAGCTGGTTCGCTTCTTCCGGCGCGAGCATTTCGGAGGGATCGATCGACGGGGTCGGCTCTACGAGCTTGCGTGCCTGTTCCGGCGCCGGTTCCGAGCGCTTGCCGGAAAAGCGCCAGGTGAGGCCGGCGAGCAGGCCGGTGCGGGCGGCGGCAGCCGGCTCGCGCTCTTCTTCGAGCTCGACGGTCGAAATCTGCGCATCGTCGGCAAGGGCTGTTGCCGGTTCGGCGGGTTGAACCGCGACGGCCTGGTCCTCTGCCTGGAGGGCACGGACATTGCGCTGCAGGTCGTCGTAGCGATCATCAAGATCGCCGCCACCGAAGGGGTCGTGGAACTCCGGCTGTGCGGCGCGCGGCATCTGAGCCGCTTCGCGCACCACCGCCATGGCAGGCTGCGCCGCCATTGCCGGCTCGCGGTTTTCGATGCGCTCCAGCTTGTCGGCAATGTGGACGAGCGTTTCGTGCAGCGCCTCGAAGGTGCGCGCAGTCCGCTCTTCGCTGGAGCGGCTCAAGTCCTCAAGCGTCCTCAAGTCTTCGGCGAGTGCCGAGATCGCTGCCAGATCGCCACCGGCGGAGGCCTGCGAAGGGCCGTTCTTGGAATAGGCTTCCATCACAGCTTCGGCGGCCTGGCGCGCGGCTTCCACGATGTACTCGTCGCTGGTCGAGAAATAGTCCTCGAGCGCGGTCATGCGGCTTTCGTAGTCGACGGGCATGGCGCTTTGGGCGACGTCCGCCCGCGGCTGGCTGACCAGCGTCGACAGGTTGGCAATCTGGGCTTCAAGGTTCTGAAGTGCCGCGCGGTCGTCGAACGGCGCGGCGTAGGTCTCTTCCAGACGCTGCGCAATACCGACCAGGCGATCTTCCAGCCGGTCGAAGCGCGGATCGGACGCGGGCTGGGCGCCATGGGTGTCAAGCTCGTCAATTCGGCGGGCGAGATAGTCCAGCCGTTCGGCGAGCGCATCATTGACGCTGCCCTGGTCGAGAGCTTCGATCTTGCGGGAAATGTCCGACAGGTAATCGTTGAGGTCCGACTGCGCGGTCCTGCTGCTGCGCTCCATCATCATCGACAGCTGGTCCAGCCGCTCTTCCAAGCGGGCAGCCGCCTTTTCACCGGCGAGATCCTCGACCCGGACGGTCAAGGCTTCGAGGCGCGCACCGAGCCCACCGTCGTTCGGGCGCGACAGGCTGTCGATCTGGCGGGAGAGATCGCCAAGCCGGCTTTCCAGGCGATTGACAAAGCCGGAATCCAGCCCGGGCGTCGTGCGAGTGTTGGCCGCGATGGCGCGGCTGATTTCGTCGAGACGGCTGTCGAGATCGGCAAACTGCGAGACGAGGCGGCGATCGTCCGGCTGGATCTGGCGACCGAGCATTTCGATCGCCTGGGCGACGGCGATCAGCTTGTCTTCCAGCGCGTCGACGGCGGAGCTTCCCTGGAGCGAGCCGATCTGCGACTTGATTTCGTCCAGGCGATAGGCGAGCGCGACCAGTTCGTCGTCGCGGTTCTGATCAAAGGCGATCAACCGGTCTTCGACACCGCTCCAGCGGTTTTCCATCCGGCGCATGCTGTCTTCGCGCGCGAGACCGTCGATCATCGCGCGCAGGTCGTCAAAATCGCCGCGCAGCGCATCGGCCTGGGCGGGCGATGCCTGGCGGCCGAGATGCTGGATGCTATCGGCAAGGCGCTGCATGTCGCCGCGCACGTCTTCGGCAAAGCTGTGATCCTGCGCCTGCGCCTTGATGCCGCGAATTTCGGTGCGCAGCGAATTCATCTCGCGCGTCAGGCCGTCAGTGATGTCGCGCTTCAGGTCCTGGCGCAAACCGACAAGCGCTTCGGCGATATCGTTGACCGCGGAGGCGGGCCGCGGAGGTTGGCTGTGAAGCGGTTGCTGGCGCGGCTCTTCGACGTAACGATCGGAGATCGGGCGCTCGGAAACAGGGCGTTCGGGGGCATAACGTTCCGGCTCGCGCTGCGGCACCCGGTCGCGAAGCGTCGGGCGCTCACGCGAGGTGCTGAGGCTGCGCTGGCGCTGCATGATTTCGGCGACGGCATCGCGGGGCGAGGCCGTTTCCCGCACGGGTTCGCGGGCGGGTTGGCGCTCGGGCGGCCTTGGCGCCGGGTCGCGAGCCGTGCCGCTCATCAGGCCTTCGATCCGCGCCTCCAATCCTTCGATGGTGCGGTTCAAGGCGTCGAGCGACGGCCGCTCGCTATAGGACTGGCTGCCTGCGCGCTGAGGATTTGATCGCAATCCGCTCATGTTGTTCTTCGCCCCTGTCGTCGGCCATCTCGAAAGTCGTCACGGAAGAAAACTGCTTTCTTCACCCCTGTGGCGCTTCCGACGCGGGCAAAACTACAACGATGCGACGCCAGGACAGGTTGCAGCTTTGACCATCTCAACACGCACCTTTCACGAAACGTGGTAAACAAGCGGTTAACCTGCGGATGATTTTTTAACGATTTGGCAGGATCGTGCGAAGTTGAGGCGCCGCAGTGCCGCCGACCTCCCCCACACGCCACCAAACTGCACGACACGCAATTTTTGACGTTTACGCAAACGTCAAAATTTTGTAGCATCCGTCCAACGATGCGAGACCGCCCCGGAGCATCCCGCTGTCCCGTGGAAGCACGGGAGGGAGACGATGCCCTGGAATCAATGAGGATGGCGGCGCATCCGGCATCCTGCAACCGGGCGTCGACGACGAGAGACGGCAGCCCGAAGCACCAAAGGCGAGGAAAGAATGCCCATCTACAAGGCTCCGGTCGACGATACCCTCTTCATCCTGAACGACGTGCTCGGCATCGAGCGCTACAACAACCTGCCCGGATTTGCCGATGCGACGCCCGACATGATCGAAGCGATCGTCGGCGAAGCTGCCAAGCTTGCCGAAGAAGCCCTGTTTCCGGTCAACCTTTCCGGCGACCAGGAAGGCTGCAAGCGTCGCGACGACGGTTCGGTCAGCGTGCCGAAGGGCTTCAAGGAAGCCTTCGACCTGTACCGCGAAGGCGGCTGGCTTGGCCTTGCCGTGCCCGAAGAATTCGGTGGCCAGGGCCTGCCCTATACGCTGCACACCGCCGTCGGCGAATACATGTCGTCGGCCAACATGGCACTGACCATGTATCCGGGCCTCACCCAGGGCGCGATCGCCGCGATCCTCGTGCATGGCACGGACGAGCAGAAGCAGGCCTACCTGCCGAAGATGGTTGCCGGCACCTGGACCGGAACGATGAATCTCACCGAGCCGCATTGCGGGACGGACCTCGGCCTCCTGCGCACGAAGGCAGTGCCCACCGGCAACGGCGCCTACAAGATCTCCGGCCAGAAGATCTTCATCTCTGCCGGCGAACACGACATGTCGGACAACATCATCCATCTGGTGCTCGCCCGCATTGAGGGCGCGCCCGAGGGTGTGAAGGGCATTTCACTGTTCATCGTACCGAAGTTCAAGCTTGATGCCGCCGGCGAGCCGGGCGAACGCAACGGCGTTTCTTGCGGCGCGATCGAACACAAGATGGGCATCCACGGCAACTCGACCTGCGTCATGAACTATGACGAGGCCGAAGGCTATCTCATCGGCACGGAGAACAAGGGCCTCAACGCCATGTTCGTGATGATGAACGAGGCGCGCCTCGGCGTCGGCCTGCAGGGTCTCTCGATTGCCGAAATCGCCTACCAGAATGCCGCCAACTATGCGCGCGACCGCATCCAGGGCCGTTCGCTCTCCGGCCCGAAGGCGCCGGACAAGAAGGCCGACCCGATCATCGTGCATCCGGACGTGCGCCGCACCCTGATGACGATCAAGGCCTTCAACGAAGCCGGCCGCGCCTTCACGCTCTGGACCGCGCTCAAGTCCGACATCGCCCACCGCTCCGACAATGATGCCGACCGCCAGACGGCCGACGACGTCCTCGGCCTGATGACGCCGATCCTGAAGGGCGTACTCACCGACAAGGGCTTCGACCATGCCGTCATGGCGCAGCAGATGTTCGGTGGTCACGGCTACATCGAAGAACACGGCATGAGCCAGTATGTCCGCGATGCCCGCATCGCGATGATCTATGAAGGCGCCAACGGCATCCAGGCGCTCGACCTCGTCGGACGCAAGCTGGGCCTCAACGGCGGCCGCGCCATCATGGCGCTGTTCAAGGAGATCGGCGATTTCTGCGAGGAAAACCGCAGCAACGAAAAGCTCGCCGTCTATACCAAGGCGCTGAAGAAGGGCCTCAACGACCTGCAGGCGGCCACCATGTGGTTCATGCAGAACGCCATGGCCAAACCCGACAATGCCGGCGCCGGCTCGACCGACTACATGCACCTCTTCGGTCTCGTCGTCCTTGGTTACATGTGGGCGAAGATCGCCAAGACCGCCGAGGAAAAGCTTGCCTCTGGCGAAACGGCGCGCGCAGACTATCTGAAGAACAAGCTGATCACCGCGACCTTCTTCATGGAAAGGATCCTGCCGGAAACGGCCCTGCGCAAGGCCCGCATCGAAACCGGCGCCGACACGCTGATGGCGCTCGATGCGGCCGCTTTCTAATCCCGCCGCGGGTTCGATCTAAAATGTTTTGACGGGCAGCACCTGACGGTGCTGCCGAAAGGGAGATGAGACATGACGAAAGTCTTCGTTTACGACCACGTGCGCACACCGCGCGGCCGTGGCAAGAAGGACGGATCGCTGCACGAAGTGCCGTCCGTTCGCCTGGCAGCCAAGATGCTGGAAGCGGTGCGTGACCGCAACGACCTCGACACCTCGACCGTGGACGACATCATCATGGGTTGCGTCGATCCTGTGATGGACGCAGGCGCGGTGATCCCGAAGGCTGCCGCCTTCGAAGCCGGTTATTCGACCCGTGCGCCTGGCATGCAGATTTCACGCTTCTGCGCCTCCGGCCTCGACGCCGTCAACTTTGGCGCAGCCAAGATCGCCCAAGGCGCCGACGACATCGTGATTGCCGGCGGCGTTGAATCGATGTCGCGCGTCGGCCTCGGCATGTCGGGCGGCGCCTGGTTCATGGACCCCTCGGTCAACCTGCCGGCCTTCTTCATGCCGCAGGGCGTTTCGGCCGACCTGATCGCCACCAAGTACGGTTTTAGCCGCGACGACGTCGACGCCTATGCGGTCGAAAGCCAGAAGCGTGCGGCGCACGCCTGGGAACAGGGCTACTTCAAGAAGTCCGTCGTGCCCTTCAAGGACCAGAACGGCCTGACCATCCTCGACCGCGACGAGCACATGCGTCCGGGCACCGACATGCAGGCGCTCGCTTCGCTCAACCCGTCCTTCCAGATGCCGGGCGAAATGGGCGGCTTCGAAGCCGTCGGCATCCAGGCGCATCCTGAAATTGAGAAGATCAACTACGTGCACCACGCCGGCAACTCCTCGGGCATCGTCGATGGCGCTGCTGCCGTGTTGCTCGGCTCCAAGGCCGGCGGCGAAAGCATGGGCCTGAAGCCCCGCGCCCGCATCCGCGCCTTCGCCAACATCGGCTCCGACCCGGCACTGATGCTGACCGGCCCGGTCGACGTCACCGAAAAGCTTCTGAAGCGCGCCGACATGAAGCTGTCGGACATCGACCTCTTCGAGCTCAACGAAGCCTTCGCGGCCGTCGTGCTGCGCTACATGCAGGCCTTCGACATCCCGCACGACAAGATCAACGTCAACGGCGGCGCGATCGCCATGGGCCATCCGCTCGGCGCAACCGGCGCGATGATCCTCGGCACCGTGCTCGACGAACTGGAGCGCCGCGATCTCAACACCGCGCTCGTCACGCTCTGCATCGGCGCCGGCATGGGCACGGCCACGATCATCGAAAGGGTCTGACGATGGACGTGATGCGCCGCACCCTTCTCGGAGTGATGGGCCTGGGGCTGCTTGCAGCCGCGGGCTGCGTCTCCGACGAGGAGGAAGGCGGCGACAGCTTCACGCTCACCGGTGCGATCTCCAATGTCGCGAGCGGCCCGGTTCCGGCCGGCACCGTCACGATCCGGCTCGAAGAGCAGGGCGTGATGGACGTCGCCGCCAAACTGATCGCCGAGACTTCGGTTGTCAGCGACGGCAAGGCCACCCGCGTGCCCTTCGTGCTGCAGGTGCCGAAGCCCGAACTCGACAAGGCTGTCGACGCGGGCTTCACCATCCGCGTCGAGCGCGACGGCCGGCTGATCGCCACCAACACCAGCAAGCAACGTTACAGCGGCGGATCGAACGTCTCGCTGCAGATCGAACCCATTCTCTACTGAGGGGGAGAACCATGACGAATTACACCAATTTCAAGATCGAGACCGACGCTGACGGCATCGCGCTCGTCACCTGGGACATGCCTGAGAAGTCGATGAACGTCTTCACTCAGGAGGTGATGGAAGAGCTCAACGCGATCGTCGACCAGACCACGGCCGATGCCGCCGTCAAGGGCGTCGTCTTTACCTCCGGCAAGTCGAGCTTCTCCGGCGGCGCTGATCTCTCGATGATCAAGTCGATGTTCACCTTCCAGCAGGAAGAAAAGAAGAAGGATCCGGATAACGCCGCCCAGAAGCTTTTCGATCTCGTCGGCCGCATGACCGGGCTCTTCCGCAAGCTCGAAACCTCGGGCAAGCCATGGGTATCGGCGATCAACGGCACCTGCATGGGCGGTGCCTTCGAGCTGTCGCTCGCCTGCCACGGCCGCGTCGCGTCGAATTCCAAGTCGGTGAAGATTGCCCTGCCGGAAGTCAAGGTCGGCATCTTCCCGGGCGCCGGCGGCACCCAGCGCGTGCCGCGCCTGACCAATGCGCAGGACGCGCTGCAGATGATGACGACAGGCTCGTCGCTGACGGCAGCCCGCGCCAAGGCGCTTGGCCTGGTGCATGAAGTCGTCGATGCCGACAAGCTGGTCGACGCGGCCAAGGCGATGATCAAGAACGGCCTGAAGCCGGTCCAGCCGTGGGACGAAAAGGGCTACAAGGTTCCGGGCGGCGGCATCTGGACGCCGGCTTCGGCCCAGCTCTGGCCGGCCGCTTCCGGCATCCTGCGCCGCGAGACCTACGGCAACTATCCGGGCGCCGTCGCGATCCTGAAGTGCGTCTATGAAGGCCTGCAGGTACCGTTCGACACGGCGCTCAAGATCGAGCAGCGCTACTTCACCGAGATCCTTCAAACGACCGAAGCCTTCTCGATGATCCGCTCGCTGTTCGTCTCGATGCAGGAACTCGGCAAGGGCGCCCGTCGTCCGGCCGGCGTGCCGAAGTCCGAATTCAAGCATGTCGGCGTCGTCGGCGCCGGCTTCATGGGCGCCTCGATCGCCTATGTGACGGCTGCTGCCGGCATTGCGGTGACGCTGATCGACCGCGACATGGAAGCGGCCGAAAAGGGCAAGGCGCATTCGGAAGGCCTGGTCAAGGATTCGATCGGCAAGGGCCGCCTGACCAAGGAAGAGGGCGAGGCGCTGCTTGCCCGTATCACCCCTTCGGCCGACTACAATGACCTGAAGACCGCCGGCCTCGTCGTCGAAGCGGTGTTCGAGGATCGCCAGGTCAAGAAGGACGTGATCGAGAAGGTGGAAGCGGTGATTGCCGAAGACGCGATCTTTGCCTCCAACACCTCGACGCTGCCGATCACCGGTCTTGCCAAGAACTCCAAGCGCCCGGGCCAGTTCATCGGCGTCCACTTCTTCTCACCAGTCGAGAAGATGATGCTGACGGAAGTGATCCTCGGTAAGGAGAGCGGCGACAGGGCGCTCGCCGTGGCACTCGACTATGTCGCGGCGATCAAGAAGACGCCGATCGTCGTCAACGACACCCGCGGCTTCTACGTCAACCGTTGCGTCTTCCGCTACATCCACGAAGCCTATGACATGCTGATCGAAGGCGTGCCGCCGGCGATGATCGAAAATGCCGCCAAGATGGCCGGCATGCCGGTCGGCCCGCTGTCGCTCAACGACGAAGTGGCGATCGACCTCAGCCAGAAGATCCTCAAGGCCACCGTCGCCGACCTCGGCGAAAAGGCCGTCGATCCCAAGCACCTGGCGCTGATCAACAAGATGGTCGACGATCTCGACCGTCGCGGTCGCAAGAACGGCAAGGGCTTCTACGAGTATCCGGCCAAGCCCGCCAAGAAGTATCTGTGGCCGGAGCTGAAAACCCTCTATCCGCAGAAGAACGCAGACACGATCGACGTCGAGGTGCTGAAGCAACGGTTCCTGGCGACGATCGCGCTCGAAGCGGCCCGCACCATGGAAGAAGGCATCGTCACCGATCCGCGCGAAGCAGACGTCGGCTCGATCCTCGGCTTCGGCTTTGCGCCCTATACCGGCGGCACGCTCTCCTACATCGACGGCATGGGCGTGAAGGCCTTCGTCGAGATGTGCGAGACGCTCGCCAAGGATTATGGCAACCACTTCAAACCGACGGCACTCCTCAAGGAAATGGCCGAACGCGGCGAGACCTTCTACGGCCGCTTCGACCCCTATGGCGAGAAGAAGCAGGCGGCGTAAGGTTCGCTGAATAGCATTGGAAGCAGGCCCGCTCGAGGGCCTGTTTTCGTTTGAGCACGGCCTGCTCGAGGCCCTTGCCGGCTTAGCGCCCACCCGGCCGCCATCACTCTGTTACGGTTGTGGTGCTAGGCCTGCGCGGATTGAACCACACTCCATGACGAAGCCATGACCAAAGCCGCCCTCCGCCCCGCCGTCCCCGGCGACGAACCCTATCTGCACTGGCTGGAAGAAGCCTGCATGCGCAACTATGCGATCGCGCTTTGGGGCAGCTGGCGGCCGCGGCCGGCGGATGCGCTGATCCTTGGCGAGCATCGTATCGTCGTGTCGGACCGCGAAGATGTCGGCTGCGTTTCGGTGACGCGGCGCGAAGACCATCTCTGGGTCAACAAGCTCTATGTCGCGCCCAAACATCAGAAGCGTGGCCATGGCGCTTTCGCTCTGAGGCAGGTGCTTGCCGAGGCGGCATCGATCGGCCTGCCCTTGCGTCTGAGCGTGCTGACGACCAACCCGGCGGTTGCCTTCTATCGCCGCGAAGGTCTTGTGATCTACGAGGAAACTCCCGAGCGACGTTTCATGACGTCCGGCGTGCGTTAAGCTTATCAGCATCTTCTGATTGACGCTCTTCGCGCGCAGGCGCATCCTCCGCGAGGTCAGAGGGGGACACGCCATGAGCGAGCCTGATCTCTATCTTCTTGGGCGCGCCGGGCCCGAAGAAGAACGCCTGAAACGACAGATTGCCAATCTCGCCCCTGATTCCGACCAGCAGCTCGAACGGGTCGGCATCCGGTCGGGCGAACGCGTCGTCGATCTTGGCTGCGGCCCCGGTGGAGTTCTGCACCTACTTGGCAAACGCGTCGGGCCAAACGGATCGGTGCTCGGCATCGAACGCGATCCGAATTTCGTCGAACTCGCCCGCCGCTTCGTCGCCGGCCATGCGCTCCCCCAGGTGGAAGTGCGCGAGGGCGATGCCTATGCGACAGGCCTGCCGCGCCGTTCCTTCGACGGCGCTCATATGCGGCTGGTGCTCGTCAACGTGCCGCGGCCAGAGCTGATCGTGCTCGAAATGGTGTCATTGGTACGGCCGGGTGGCTGGATTGCGAGCTTCGAGGCCGATTTCCTCGGACATATCTGCGATCCGCCGCTTGCCGCCTGGGACCGGCTGCTTGCCGCCTATGTCGCCTATTCCGCCGCCAGAGGCATCGACCTCAATATCGGTCGCCGGCTGCATCGTCTGTTCCGGAACGCCGGTATCGAGGCGATATCCGTCGACGCTGTCGAGCATGTCTATCCGCCGGGTCACGACCGCCGGCCGATCCTTCGGGATTTCATCGACAATGTCCGCGGCGGGCTTGTCGCCGAAGGCTTCATCGGCCAGGCCGAGCTCGATGCCGATCTGGAAGCACTCGACCGGCATCTTGCCGATCCAAACGTGCTCGTGACCTCACACATGTTCTTCCGGCTGACCGGCCGTGTTCCCGAGGCGCTCGTCATCAAAGCATGACGACGATTTCCGTCCGTTCCGTATCTCTAAGCGGCGGCACCGGCGCGCCGATGCGCCAGTCGTTCGCCGACGATGATCAGCAGGCCAGCCGCAAAGATCAGCCCGGCGCCGGCAAAGACGTTCATGGCCGGAACGTCGCCCCAGATCAGGAAGCCGAGCCCGAAGGCCCAGACGAGCGAGGTATATTCGAACGGCGCGATCACCGAGATCGGTGCCCGGCGCATGCCCTCGAACAGCGCGTACTGGGCGATGCCGGCGATGACGCCGGTTCCGGCCATCAGCGCGACGTCGAAGAGCGCAGGCGGTGTCCAGAAAAAGCCGACGGCAAGCCCGGTCATGCCGATGAAAAAGACGTTGGAGATCGTCATCTGCACCAGGGTCGTTTCCTGAAGTGCCGTCTTGCGCAGCATCACCGTGCCGATCGCCCAGAAGACGGCGGCGATAAGCGCCAGGAACACCGGCAGCGACAGTTTCATGCCGGTGCCGAGCGGATCGCAGGCGATGAGCACGCCGACGAAACCGATGAACACGGCGAACCAGCGGATCGGCGGAACGTCCTCCTTCAGGATCGGTACAGCAAGCAGCGTCACGATGATCGGCGCGGCGTAGTAAAGGGTGGTCATCTCCGCCAGGCCGAGGTCGCGCGCCGCGTTGAAATAGGAAAGCCAGGCAGCGAGCAGCAAAAGATTGCGCACGAAGAGCGGTTTGATCACCGGCGACGAGATGGCGCTGCGCACCAGCTTGCCGCGACCGATCACAAGGCAGAGCAGGAGAATGGTGATGCTGCGGGTAAACAGGATCTGCCAGACCGAGTAGCCGACGACCAGCCATTTGACCGACGCATCCTGCAGCGAAAACAGGAAATAGGAAAACGTCGTCATGACGATGCCTGACAGGACGGTCTTGTTCATGGGAGCCTCGATCACGCCGGCGGGAGGAGAAGCGGCGGAGCCCGTCTGATAGCGCGGCCGCGACGGGCGCGGAAGGGGCATGTCGGGGCGGCGCTGTGGCGATTTCTTGGGGTGGCCTGCACCACGGATCGGACAGCAAGCTTGATGGAGATCAAGAACCGGCGCTTGCGCCGCTGCTAGAAGGCAGCGATAACGACCATGAAACTCGGGTCCCAACGACATGCAGCCGCTCGCCTTTGCCCTTGCCGCCCTCGTCCTGCTCGCGACGCCCGGTCCGACGAACACGCTGCTTTGGCTCTCCGGCGCATCGGCCGGGTTTCGCCGGTCGCTGCCGCTTTTGAACGGCGAGCTCGGCGGCTATCTCGCGGTGATCATTCCCGCCGTCGCGTTGCTCGCACCGTTCCTTGCCGCCCATCCGAACCTCGGCCTGGCGCTGAGGCTCATTGCCGCCTGCTGGGTTCTCTACCTCGCCTATGCGCTCTGGACGACCGATGCCGAGCGCAGCGAAGGTGTCGTCATCTCCATCCGACAAGTCTTCGTCACGACGCTGCTCAATCCGAAAGCCCTGATCGTCGCCCTGGTGCTGTTGCCGCAGACAGGACTGGCAGCCGTCTGGCCCTGGATCGCCGGCTTCTCCCTGCTGGTCATCGCCGCCGGGTCGACCTGGATCGGGGCCGGCGCCCTGCTGGTGCAGATGTCCAAGGGTCTTTCGGCTTCGCACCTGCCGCGGCGGATCGCCGCCGTCTGCCTCACGCTCTTCTCCGTCGGCATCGCCGGCAGCGCGATTGCCGCCATGCACTAGCAAAAAAATCCCGGAGGACCAGCACGTGTCCTCCGGGATATCGATCGCTATGCGCGGCCAAACGTTGTGCTCAGGCAGCAACCGCCTCGCCGAGTTCCTTGGCCAACGCCCCCATCAACTCTTCCCAGCCTCCGCGGCGGTACTCGAGCTTGTCGAGCCCGTCGAGGAAGGCCACCTGTTCGGTAAAGACGAGGCGCGTGCCGGTGCCCGCAGGCTGGATATCGACCGTGGCGACGGAGGCAGAAATCCGCCTGTCGTTCTGCGTCATCGTATAGGCAAAGATGATCCGGCGGTTCTCGACGATATCGAGATAGACGGTATCGTCGTAATAGGTCGTCCCGTCGTCCACGCTGAAGCGACCGCTTTCGCGGCCGCCGACGCGGAAGTCGTGGGTGATCTGCGCCCCGGCTTCGACGTTGACGAACCAGCGCTCCTTTGCGGCTGGCTCCGAGAACGCCCTGAACACCTCAACCGGTGTCGCCTTGAAGCTGCGTTCAATGGTGAAGCTCGAATGTTCCACGGATCTGTCAGTCATGTCCTGCCTCCTCTGGGTCGGAAACCGATGGCTTATACGCAACTGGTTTCGAATATGAACTGCTATAATTTTGAAATCAGTTGAACGTTAGCGTCAGTGATGCGATAATGCAAGCGGTTTTAAAGAGGTGCCAATGAAGGACGACATGCGCTCGGGTTGCCCGATCAATCTTTCGCTCGAAGTGTTCGGCGACAAATGGAGCCTGCTGATCATTCGCGACATGATCTTCGGCGGCAAACGGCACTTCCGGGAGCTGCTGCGATCGCAGGAGGGTATCTCATCGAATATCCTTGCGGATCGGCTGAAGATGCTGGTCGAACAGGGAATGCTGACGAAGCGCGACGACCCCACGCACAAGCAGAAGGCGATCTACAGCCTGACGGAAATGACGATTGCGCTCGTGCCGATCATGGCCCAGCTCGGTGCCTGGGGACGGCGCTACCTGGCGGTCAGCGAAGAGCTCAGCATTCGCGCCGAACTCATGGAGAACGGCGGCCCGGCGCTCTGGGATCGCTTCATGGAAGAGCTGCGGCACGACCATCTGGGGATGCCGCTCGATGGCCCGCCGCGGGTGCGCGCCACGCTCCAGGCCGCCTATGAAGAGGTGGTCGCCAGGAAGGCGCAGGAAAAGGCGACGGCCTGACGCTCGCCCGGCGGCCGGTTCAGAGCCCGATCGCCGAGAGCATGACGAAGGTGGCAAACAGCACGAAATGCGTCATGCCCTCGATGGCGTTGGTCTGGCCGTCATTGAGGTTGATCGCGGCAACGATCAGCGTGATCGTCACCATCACCGTCTGCACCGGCGACATCGCCATCAGGAACGGCTGGCCGGTATAGAGCGCGATCGCCTCCATCACCGGCACCGTCAGGATGACGGTCGAAAGCGAAGCGCCGAGCGCGATATTGACGACCGCCTGCATGCGATTTGCGAGAGCGGCGCGCATGGCGGTCATGATCTCCGGAGAGGCGGAAATCGCCGCGACGACGATGGCCGTGACAGCGGGCGGTGCACCGCTCCCTTTCAAGCCCGATGTCAGCAGCGACGACATCACTTCCGCCAGCACACCAATCAGCACGATGCCGAGGATCAGGATCACGATCGACGGCAGCACCGGCTGGTCCGGGCCGCCCTCTCTCGCGCTCCCCTCGCCCTTCGCCTTCGGATAGCTGTAGCTGAAGAAGTAGCTGTGCACGCCCACCTGCATGCGCAGGAACAGGGCGTAGAGCGTGATCATCGCGCCGATGGTGAAGGCCGAGTAGAGATGCCATTTCGCCGCCGGCACGAATTCCGGCACGATCATAGAAATCCCCATCGCCGTCAGGATCATCACGCTGTAGGTGCGGGCGGAATCGTCATTATAGGGCTGTTCGCCGTGCTTCAGACCTCCGAGAAGGGCTGCAAGGCCCAGGATGCCGTTGATGTCGAGCATGACGGCCGCATAGATCGTGTCGCGCACCAGCGTCGGCGAGGTCTCGCTGGTCATCATGATCGCCAGCACGACGACTTCGACGAGCACCGCCGACAGCGTGAGGATCATCGTGCCATAGGGATCGCCGACCTTGGATGCCAGAACCTCGGCGTGATGCGACACCCGCAGCGAAGCAAGCACGATCGCAACCACCAGACCGGCGGCACCGAGAAGCGTTGCGAGGCGCCCCATCTCAAGCAGGCGATCTTCGAGCGCAAGCCCGGCGACCGCGGCAAGCATGGCGACGATCAGCAGGCGTTCCGCTTTCATGCGCATCAACAAAACGCCCTCCACCGAAAGCCTGTCCTGCCCATCACCGGAACTATAGGGGCCGCGTCCCGCAAAGCAAATGACGGAAAGAGGACTATTTTCCTCCCGATTCTTTACCGCCCTGCAGCGTTTCGGTAGTGTGGCCGGGAACCAAAGCAGCAAGTGGCCGCCTGCCCGGCCTGGATCTCTCGTCATGTTGTCTCACGGCACGATCTGGCACGCTATCGACACCCTGGCCGAGCGCCACCAGCTCTCGCCGTCCGGCCTCGCGCGCCGTGCCGGCCTCGACCCGACCTCCTTCAACAAATCCAAACGTCGCTCCGCCGACGGGCGCGAGCGCTGGCCCTCGACAGAATCGATCGCCAAGGTGCTGGGGGCGACGGGCGCCACCATGGACCAGTTCACAAGCCTACTGCAGCCGGACGGGGCCCCAGCGTCTTCCGAACCGGTGGCCGCTGCCACGATCCCGCTGATCGGCTTTGCCCAGGCGGGTGCCGGCGGCTACTTCGACGATGGCGGCTTTCCCGCCGGTCAGGGCTGGGACGTCATCGATTTTCCGACGGATGCGGAAAAGCGCAGCGGCACCTATGCGCTCGGGGTGCAGGGAGACAGCATGCTGCCGCTCTACCGCGACGGCGACATCCTGATCGTCGACCCCGGCGCGCCGATCCGGCGTGGCGATCGGGTCGTGGTGAAGACGCAAGAAGGCGAGGTCATGGCAAAGGTGCTCACGCGCCAGACGCCGCGTGTGATCGAACTTCTGTCGCTCAATCCCGAGCATCCGAACCGGAGCTTCGAGACCAGCCAGATCGAATGGATCGCCCGAATTATCTGGGCCAGCCAATAGGACGTCCTTCCTGATGCGGCAACATTTCTACACCCTTGCCGGCGGCATCGCCGCAATCGCCCTTTTCACCGGCATCCTCTATGCGGGCGCTGTTGCCATCCGCGACCGTGAGACCGCCGCCACACCGGAACTCGTTCTCGAAACGCCCGACATGACAGATTTCGAGGCGACGCCGGATCAGGCCGACGACGAGGTCCCGCTCGACCCCGGCGGCGCGGCGACGACCAGCGAACAATCGCCCACGACGGAAAATGCGGCGCGCGCCATCGAGCCACAGCAGTTCGGCCTGCCCGATACGGTCACCAGTGCGCCACTCGAACGGGTGGAACCGCGCGCGCCGTTGTCGGAACCGAAGAAGGAAGCGAAGGCCGCCGGGCCGACCGTACTCTATCGCCCGGTCGCGGTCGCCGCCGGTGTGATCCAGTTCGACAAGCTGACGCTGCAGATCGACGGCATCGAGCCGGAACAAGCGGAGCGGACCTGCGAAAGCGCCGGCAAGAGCTGGCCCTGCGGCATCGTCGCGCGAACCGCCTTCAGAAACTTCCTGCGCGCACGTGCGGTCAGCTGCGATCTGCCCGAAGGAGATTCCGGCCCTTCGGCCACCGCCTCCTGCACGCTTGGCGGACAGGATCTTGCCACCTGGCTCGTCGACAATGGCTGGGCAACGCCGGTTCCCGGCTCGACCCTCGAAAAACGCGCCGACGCAGCACGCCAGGCGAAGCTCGGTTTTTACGGTGACGATCCGCGCGACCTCAACCACACGCCGATGACATTCGACGATCCGACCCTCGGCATCGGAGTGGACGCCTCGCAGCCGGACTTGTAAATAGCCGCGACAATTCCCAGCTCTCGACCGTCTGCCGAAAGCGGCAGATGGCTCAACTCTTTCAAACGACGCAATTCCGGATCAGGAACCGTCCCATCCTGGAATCGCTCTACCGCCGGAAAGCCCATGCAACCAAGCCTCAGCCACCACGAAGCTCTCATCTATGTCATGGTGATGATGTCGGCGGTCGACCGCGAGATGAGCGACGACGAGTTTGCCCGCATCGGCCGGCTGGTTCAATTCCTGCCCGTGTTCGACGGCTTCGACGAGGACAGCCTCGTCCATATCGGCCATGAATGCTCGGCACAGCTGGCGGCGCCCGAAGGGCTCGACATCATGCTCGAGATCGTGCGCGAAGCGCTGCCGGAGAAGTTCCACGAGACGGCCTATGCGCTCGCCGTCGAGATCGCGGCCGCCGACCAGCGCATCCGCAACGAAGAAATCCGCCTGCTGCAGTTGCTGCGCGACCGGCTTGGCCTCGACAAGCTGACTTGCGCCGCTATCGAGCGCGGCGCGCTCGCCCGCTTCCGCCGATAGGCCGGCCGGTGATCACGCCGAGAAGTCCTGGCGCCTAGTAGATTCCGTTTGGGAAGTAGCGCAGGTAGATTTCCTCCAAGCGGCCACTGCGCGACAGCGCCAGCAGCGCGTGATCGATCGCCTGGGTCAGGGCAGCCTCGGACTTGCGGTTCATGATCGTCAGGCCTTCACCGAGGAAGCGCTGCGAGAAGTAGGCGCCATCGACAAGCGTGCAGCAGCCGCCAGCAGCGCTACCCGAGATCCAGAAGGACAGCTGCATGCCGTCGGAAAACACCGCCGGCACATCGCCCTTCTGCAGAGCCGTCAGCATGGCCTCGCGGTCGGGATAGACCTTGGCCTCGATCTTCGGGAAAAACGCCTTGAACATCGCCTCATGCGTGGTTCCGGCGACGACACCGACCGGCTTCCCCTTGAGATCGCTCGGTGCCGAGACTGCTCCCGCCGCCTTGGTGTTGACGGCGAAGCGCGCCGGAAGCCGCATGAAGGCGCGGGAAAAGCCGAAGCGTTGGCGCAGTTCCGGACCGACGGCGATACCGGCGGCCACCGCCTCGCCCTGCCCCTCTTCCAGTGCCGGCAGCAGCTCCGCATAGGTCACGGCCTGGATCTGGCATTTGGCTTCGATGTCGAGCTCGCGGCAGATCTCGCGCACGAGATCGACATGAAATCCCGAAAGCTTGCCGGACTGGTCGATGAAGTTGAACGGCGGAAAATCCACCGTCGTCAAGAAACGCAGGCGCGCCAGGCCCGTGAGATCGGGCTTGGCGATGCGTTCGCGCGCGTCGAACAGCAGCGGCAGATCCTTGGCCTCGGCCGCAAGCGGCGTCGCGATCAAGGATGCGCAAAGGGCGAAAAGGGAAAGAACTTTCATGGGCAGCGGCCGGCACGTCTCATGTGGCAGGGGCGGCCCTTGGAACCGCGGTGATTCATCGAGCGGTAAAGTAACCGGCCGCAGCGCAGCTGACCATAGGCCGCCACGAGAACGCGGTTACACAAGGAACGGGACGAGAAAGAATGGAGCGGGTGATCGGGATCGAACCGACGACATCCAGCTTGGGAAGCTGGCGTTCTACCGCTGAACTACACCCGCGGTGCCTGCGAAATTTCCCGAACCGGGGCGATCTGTCAAGCACCCTTGCGCGGGATCGCGTAAGGGTGCTGCGAAATCCCCTACTCGGCGCGGAAATGCTTCGAGAGCTTCAGGCCCTGCGCCTGGTAGTTGGAGCCGACGCCGAGGCCATAGAGACCATCCGGCCGTTCCAGCATGTGTTCGTAGATCAGGCGGCCGACGATCTGGCCGTGTTCGAGGATGAACGGCACCTCGTGGCTGCGCACTTCGAGCACGGCTCGGCTGCCCGTGCCGCCGGCCGAGGCATGGCCGAAACCCGGATCGAAGAAGCCGGCATAATGCACGCGAAACTCGCCGACCAGCGGATCGAACGGCGTCATCTCGGCCGCATAAAGCGGTGGAACATGCACCGCCTCGCGCGAGACGAGAATGTAGAACTCATCCGGATCGAGGATCAGTTCGTCGCGGCCACGGCTGTAGAGTGGCTCCCAGAAATCGAAGATCGCGTGCTGCGCTTTCTTGTCGACGTCGATGACGGCGGTGTGATGCTTGCCGCGATAGCCGATCAGGCCTTCCGGCCCGGTGCCCTTCAGATCGATCGACAGCGCGATGCCGCCGCCGCTGACGTTCGGCTTGTCGCTCGCCACCAGCACGTCGCTCTCGTGCAGCGCCTGCAGTTCCTGCTCCGACAGGATAGACTGGCCCATGCGGAAGCGGATCTGCGACAGGCGCGAGCCGCGGCGCACGACGATCGGGAAGGTGCGCGGGCTGATTTCGAGATAGAGCGGACCGCTGTAGCCGGCCGGGATCTTGTCGAATTCCTGGGCGCGATCAGTGATGACGCGGGTGAAGATGTCGAGGCGACCGGTCGAGCTTTTCGGGTTGGCCGAGGCCGACATGCCCTCAGGCAGTTCCAGGCTTTCCATCAGCGGCACGATGTAGACGCAGCCCGTTTCCAGCACCGCGCCATCGGTCAGATCGACGACGTGCAGCTTCAGCCGGTCGAGCTTGTCGGCAACGAGGTGAGACGGACCCGGCATGAAGCTTGCGCGGACGCGGAAAGCCTTCGAGCCTAGGCGCAGGTCGAGGCTTGCCGGCTGGATCTGATCGTCATCCAGCGGCTTCTCGCTTTTGAGGCGTCCCGATTCTAACAGCGCGGCGATCGCGCGATCGGCCAAAATCCCAGTGTCGCGGCCCATTGCAGTCCTCTTTTCAGTTGCGAGACAAAACCAAACTCCGGGAATTGACGCAAGCGTACCCTGGCAGTATTGAAGCTTTATCCCGTGGTGATTTGGCCGGTCGGCTTGCAGCCACGTTAAACAAGTAGCTAAAAAGGCCGGGTGTCAAACCGGCCCTTCACGCGGCCGGTTTTTTTGTTTTTGAAAGTGACCGTCACATGAGCAAAAACTGGCGCCCCGCAACGCAACTGGTCCATGGCGGGACCACCCGTTCCCAGCACGGAGAGACCTCCGAGGCGATCTTCCTTACCCAGGGCTTTGTCTACGAGACGTCGGAAGCTGCGGAAGCTCGTTTCAAGGGCGAGACCGAAGGCTTCATCTACGCCCGCTACGGTAGCCCGACCAACGACATGTTTGAAAAGCGCATGTGCATGCTGGAAGGCGCCGAGGATGCGCGCGCCACGGCATCGGGCATGGCTGCCGTCACCGCCGCCATTCTCTGCCAGCTGAAGGCCGGCGACCACATCGTCGCCGCCCGCGCCCTCTTCGGCTCCTGCCGCTGGGTGGTCGAGACGCTGGCGCCGAAATACGGCATCGAGTGCACGCTGGTCGACGGACGCGACCTCGCCAACTGGGAAAAGGCGATCCAGAAGAACACCAAGGTCTTCTTCCTCGAAAGCCCGACCAACCCGACGCTCGAAGTCATCGACATTGCCGGCGTTGCCAAGCTCGCCAACCAGATCGGCGCCAAGGTCGTCGTCGATAACGTCTTTGCGACGCCGCTCTTCCAGAAGCCGCTGGAACTCGGCGCCCATATCGTCGTCTATTCCGCCACCAAGCATATCGACGGTCAGGGCCGTTGCCTCGGCGGTGTCGTGCTTTCCGACAAGGAATGGATCAACGAGCACCTGCACGACTACTTCCGCCACACCGGCCCGGCGATGTCGCCGTTCAACGCCTGGACGCTGCTGAAGGGCATCGAGACGCTGCCGCTACGCGTGCGTCAGCAGACGGAAACGGCCCGCCGCGTGGCCGACTTCCTGGCAGAACAGCCGCAGGTCGCCAAGGTCATCTATCCTGGCCGCAAGGATCATCCGCAGGCCGACATCATCGCCAAGCAGATGACCGGCGGATCGACGCTCGTCGCCTTCGAACTGAAGGGCGGCAAGGATGCAGCCTTCGCGCTGCAGAATGCGCTGGAGATCGTGCGCATCTCCAACAACCTCGGCGACAGCAAGAGCCTGATCACCCATCCGGGAACGACCACGCACAAGAACCTGACCGACGAGGCCCGCGAAGAGCTCGGCATTTCCGCCGGAACCGTGCGCTTCTCGGCCGGCATCGAGGACAGCGACGATGTGGTGGAAGATTTCGCCCGCGCGCTGAAGGCCGTGAAGGCCTGATTTTACGAAGACACGGCCGCCGTGATCAACGGCGGCCGACGCCCCTTGCCGGCCGTCACGAGATGGTTTCCGGCGGCGCGGCGCCAAGGTGCCAGGCACGTTTCACCCGCTCGATCGCGTCAGCACGGCCATCCGTCCCATCATGGGATCGCACAATCTTGCCGTTATTCTTGACGAAACCATCTTGCTGTAGAATACCCTGAAAGACCTGAAGCAAGGTGATGCCCATGTATCGCGCTTTGACCCGCGACATAGAAGTTACGGTGGAGCCGTACTATCTCGAAGAGCAGTCGGATCCCGATGACGGCCGCTATGTCTGGGGCTATCGCATCGTCATCTCAAACCACTCGGACGCGTCCGTGCGGTTGATGACGCGCTACTGGCACATTACCGATGAGAACGGGCAAGTCGACGAGGTCAGCGGTCCGGGCGTCATCGGCGAGCAGCCGCTGCTCAATCCCGGCGATACCTATGAGTATTCGTCCGGATGCCCTCTGGATACGCCCTCAGGCGTCATGTTCGGCCACTACAGCATGGAATCGGAAGGCGGAGAGACCTTCAACGTTGCCATCCCCGCCTTCTCGCTCGATTCACCCGGGCTCGTGCGCACCCTGAACTGAAGCGCGTCCTTCGGACTAGCGTCGCTCTAAATCGCGGCCAGTCGGCCGGAAGCGCCCGCTACTGCGGGCGCACCTCGCTTGCTTCGAAGCGATAGGTCGTCGAGCAGAACTCGCAGGTCACCTTGACTTCGCCATCGTCGATGGTGCTTTCGAGGTCGTCCGTGCTCAGATTGGACAACACCGACTGAAGCTTCTCGCGCGAGCAGCTGCAACGGTCGTAGACCGCCTGCGGTTCGTAGACGCGGACGCCGCGCTCGTGGAACAGGCGATAGAGCAGCCGCTCGGTTCCGACCATCGGATCGGTCAACTCGTCCATGTCGATCGTTTCGACCATCACCTTGGCTTCGGCCCAGAGATCGTCGTCCCCGAACGCGCTTTCACCATCATCGCCATCACCGCCGGAAAGGTCGGGCTGGCGCATGCGTTCCGGCGCTTCCGGCAGGAACTGGGCGACCATGCCGCCGGCGCGCCAGCGATGGCGCGGCTTGCCGTTTTCGTCGCGATCGAGAAGCTCGGCCACGCCAAGGCGCACCTTGGTCGGGATCTGCTCCGACTGCCGGAAATAGACGCCGGCGATTTCTTCCAGCGTCGCTCCGTCGAGCGCAACGATACCCTGGTAACGCTGGGTATGGGCGCCCTGGTCGATGGTGAAGGCGAGCACGCCCTTTCCGAGCAGCTCGTGCGAAAGGGTTCGGCCGTCCTTTTCGGCAGCGGCAAGCGCTTCCTGATCGTAGCGGGCATAGGCGCGCACGCGATCCGGCGTCGAGAAATCAGCGACCACCAGATCGACAGGGCCATCGCCCTGAGTCTGGACGATCAGCTTGCCTTCAAACTTCAGCGAGGTCCCGAGCAACACGGTGAGTACAACGGTTTCAGCAACCAGACGCGCGACCGGAAGCGGATAGTTGTGGCGCTCGAGGATTGCGTCCAGCATGGGGCCGAGCTGCACGGCGCGGCCGCGCACGTCGAGGCCTTCCACCTGGAAAGGCACGACGTGATCGTCACCGGCAAAGTCGAACTCACCAAGCCCTGGCGTCATGTCAGTCATGTCTTGCTCCTTGCCTTCAGCCACCAAGCTGCACCAGAGATATTGCTATCCCCGCGCAACGTGCTCGCTGTCTCAGTTGATCCCGCGATAAACGGATTGTCCACCAGGTATGTGCCGCCGCCATAGCAACGCACCACCTCGACGGTTGCGCGCTCACTACTTTCAGGAGCGCCCGTATGCCGCCTAAATCGTGTCGCACGTGGACAATGTCAAGTGCGGTGAACACGCCCCTATATGGCGCACGCTCGGCGGAGCGCACTGAAGCCTCTTCGCCGTCGCGCGCGACCGGGCAGCCGGCTCAGACGAGCCCCATGCACCAGGCAATGACCGACTTCTGTGCGTGCAGCCGGTTTTCCGCCTCGTCGAAGACCACCGACTGCGGGCCGTCGATCACCTCGTCGGTGACCTCTTCGCCGCGGTGCGCCGGCAAGCAGTGCATGAACAGCGCATCGGAGGCCGCACGCTTCATCAGCGCTTCATTGACCTGGTAGGGCTGGAAGACGTTGTGCCCGCGGGCGCGATGTTCCTGGTTCATCGAGATCCAGGTGTCGGTCACGACGCAATTGGCGTCGGCGACGGCCTGTTCGGCGTCATGACACAAAAGGACCTCGCCGCCATTGTTGTGCGCCCAGTTCAGGAACTTGTCCTGCGGCTCGGAACCGAGCGGCACGGCCATGTTCATGCGGTATCCGAAGCGGGCAGAACCTTCGATCAGCGAATGCAGCACGTTATTGCCGTCGCCGGTCCAGGCAATCGTCTTGCCCTTTACCGGACCGCGATGCTCCTCGAAGGTCAGGATATCGGCCATGATCTGGCAGGGGTGCGTATCGTCGGTCAGGCCGTTGATGACGGGGACCGTCGCATGCTCGGCCAGTTCCAGAAGGCGGCGATGGTCGGTGGTGCGGATCATGATGGCGTCGACGTAACGTGAGAGCACCTTGGCCGTGTCGCCGATCGTCTCGGCGCGGCCGAGCTGCATTTCGGTGCCCGACAGAAACAGGGTTTCGCCGCCGAGCTGGCGCATGCCGACATCGAAGGAAACGCGGGTGCGGGTGGAGGGCTTTTCGAAGATCATCGCCAGCATCTTGCCGGCGAGCGGCTTCTCGGCAGTTCCGGCCTTGGTCGCCGCCTTTCGGACGCGCGCATCGTCGATGATCGTCCGGAGGTCGGCGGCCGTCATGGCCGAAAGATCGAGAAAATGTCTGGTGCCTGCCATCGTACTCGGTTCCTGTCTGAAAAATCGGTCCCTGGTGCGGCACGCTATCGACGTGCCCGCACGGAGGTCATTCTAACGCCTTAGTCGGCCCTGGGTCGCTACCTTCAGGCCGCGGCGTTGCCGCTTGCCTTGCGAACCGCCTCGGCGGCGCGTTCGATACGTGCGAGCCCCTCGCGCGCCTCTTCCGCCGTCACGGTCAGCGGCGGCAGAAGACGCAGGACATTTTCGCCCGCCGGCACGGCCAGGAGCTTTTCGGCGCGGATTTCCTTCAGCAGATCGGCCGAAGGGCCCTTCACCTTGATGCCCAGCATCAAACCGTCGCCGCGGATGTCCTCGATGACATCAGGGAAACGGTCCTTGAGCGACGCAAGGCCCTGGCGGAAGACCAGCGCGACATCGCGCACATGCGTCAGGAATCCGTCGGCCAGAACGACGTCGAGCACGGCGTTGCCGACGGCCATGGCCAGCGGGTTGCCGCCATATGTGGAGCCATGCGTGCCCGCCACCATACCAGATGCGGCTTCCTCAGTCGCGAGGCAGGCGCCGAACGGGAAGCCACCGCCGATACCCTTGGCGACCGCCATGATATCCGGGCGGATATCCGCCCATTCATAGGCAAACAGCTTGCCGGTACGGCCGACGCCGGTCTGGACCTCGTCGAGGATCAAGAGCAGGCCGAACTCGTCGCAGAGCGCGCGCAGTTCCTGCATGAATTCCTTGGTCGCCGGACGGATGCCGCCCTCGCCCTGGATCGGCTCGATCAGGATCGCTGCGGTTTCCTCGGTGATCGCATTCTTGACCGCGGCGATGTCGCCGAACGGAACCTGGTAGAAGCCCGGCGCCTTCGGCCCGAAACCTTCGATGTATTTCTGCTGACCACCGGCGGCGATCGTCGCGATCGTGCGGCCGTGGAAGGCGCCTTCGAAGGTGATGACGTGGAACTTCTCCGGGTGGCCCTTGGAGAAGTGGTAACGCCGTGCCGTCTTGATGGCGCATTCCAGCGCTTCCGCGCCCGAATTGGTGAAGAAGACCTTGTCGGCAAAGGTCACCGCCGTCAGCCGGCGGCCGAGGCTTTCCTGGCCCGCAATTTCATAAAGGTTGGACAGGTGCCAGACCTTGTCGGCCTGCGCCTTCAGCGCTTCGACCAGGTGCGGGTGCGCGTGGCCGAGCGAGTTCACGGCAACGCCGGCACCGAAATCGAGATAACGCGTACCGTCTTCAGCGATCAGCCAGGCGCCCTCTCCTCGCTCGAAACGCAACGGCGCGCGCATGTAGGTATCGTAAAGCGGCGTGGTTGCAGTCATGCGAGGCTCTCCTTCACTCCAGATCGACATCGATCCCGCGCCTCACGCGGGCCGATAAAAATCAAAAATGCCGCCTTTCGGCGGCGCAGGCACTATTCCCATTTCGCGCTGCAATGTCAACAAAACCAAGCCTTGCAGCGCAACATGAAGGGTCGATTCCTGGCAGCAGAAAAATCGTCCGGGAGGGCTTGCAAAAATGCAACGCTGGCCGAGCAAGTTGGGGAAAACTACGAAATCGATTCGGCCTGATTCCTGGGACTCTTGCCACAGAGTCCAGCGGTCAGTACGTTAACATTCAATTACTAGACGCATGCGGCGGACCTAGTCACCAAAAGAGTTATCGCGTTTGCAACCCCGGGGTTTAGCCGGGGTGCGGTGAGGGATTCTGCCATCCCCAACGCTGAGAACGGAGAGTGCAGAAATGAACTGGACTGACGAGCGGGTGGAGAAACTGAAGAAGCTTTGGTCCGAGGGCCTGAGCGCAAGCCAGATCGCGGCGCAGCTCGGCGGCGTCAGCCGTAACGCTGTCATCGGCAAGGTTCACCGCCTGAGCCTGCCAGGTCGCGCCAAGGCCGGCGGCAGCACCACGACGGCAGCCCGTCCGAAGCGCCCGACTTCGGCACCGCGCGCACCGAACTACGCTTCGCGCGTTTCGACCCGCCCGGTTGCACGCGCGGCCGGCGCTGTCGTTCTCAAGGAAGAAATCGAAGTCGATCTCGTTGCCGAGCAGGATTTCAGCACCCGCACCGACGTTGTCGTGCCGATGTCGCGCCGCCTCGAGCTGACCCAGCTCACCGAGCGCACCTGCAAGTGGCCGATCGGCGACCCGCTGAAGGAAGAGTTTCACTTCTGCGGCAACGATTCCCCGGAAGCCTCGCCTTACTGCACCTTCCATGCTCGGCTGGCCTACCAGCCGTCGGGGGAGCGCCGCAGGGCTCGCTAAGAAGCTGGACCGCATTGATAAAGGAAGGGGCCGATCGGCCCCTTTTTTTGTTGGCGACTTTCAGACCGCTCAGCTTTCGAGCGAATAGCCGGCGCCGCGAACGGTGCGGATGACGTCGGGCATGTTCGAGAAGTTCAGAGCCTTGCGCAGACGACCGACATGCACGTCGACGGTGCGCTCGTCGACATAGATGTCATGCCCCCAGACGCCATCCAGAAGCTGCGAGCGAGAGAAGACGCGGCCCGGCGAGGACATGAGGAACTCCAGAAGACGGAACTCGGTCGGGCCGAGGCGCACTTCGCGGCTGCGGCGATGAACGCGGTGGGTCTCGCGGTCGAGTTCGATGTCGCCGCAGCGAAGCAGCGTCGAGAGCACCTCGGGCTTTGCCCGGCGCAGCATCGCCTTGACGCGCGCCATCAGCTCCGGCGTCGAGAAGGGCTTGACCACGTAGTCGTCGGCACCCGTCGCCAGACCCCGGACGCGCTCGCTTTCCTCGCCGCGCGCCGTCAGCATGATGATCGGCAGACGTTCGGTCTCCGGACGCTGGCGCAGCCGACGGCAAAGTTCAATGCCGGAAACACCGGGCAGCATCCAGTCGAGGATAAGCAGGTCGGGCAGCCGCTCCTGAAGCCGGATCTCCGCCTCGTCGCCCCGCAGGATCGTATCGACGTCGAAGCCCTCGGCTTCCAGATTGTAACGCAGCAGAACGCTCAGCGCCTCTTCGTCTTCGACTACGGCGATTTTTGGCAACATCAGGTAACGTCTCCTTACCGCGGGCGGCCTTTGGGCTCATCGGCCCGGCCGGCGCTCAGACACTCTAAATCTGGAGCACATCCGCCGTTTTCAAAGGCGGGGCGAAAACCGCATGCTTCAGATACAGGAATTCGGGGCCGCGACCGAAGCCGCGACCGGATCAGATTTCAAGGGGCATGCATGCTTACGGCGCGCTTGGCGCTCAGTCGTTGACCGAGCCCAGCGTCGACGTGGTGTCATCCTTCGGACGCTCGCCTTCCGGCTGAGCACCCGTCGCCATGTAATAGATCGTCTCAGCGATATTGGTCGCGTGGTCGCCGATGCGCTCGATGTTCTTGGCGCAGAACAGAAGATGCGTGCAGGGCGTGATGTTGCGCGGATCTTCCATCATGTAGGTCAAGAGCTCGCGGAACAGCGAGGTGTAGATCGCGTCGATCTCCTCGTCACGCTCGCGGATGCTGTTGGCCTTTTCCGGCGAGCGCGAGGCGTAGACGTCGAGCACTTCCTTGAGCTGGACGAGAGCGAGCTCTGCCAGATGCTCGAGGCCACGGGCGAGCTTGCGCGGAATGCCGGAGCCGGCGACCGCGATCACGCGCTTGGCGGTGTTCTTGCCAAGGTCGCCGACGCGTTCCAGATCGGAGGCGATGCGGATCGACCCCATGATCTCACGCAGGTCGGCGGCGACCGGCTGACGCTTGGCGATCGTGACGATCGCCTTCTCACCGATCTGGCGCTCGGCGTCGTCGAGGACGGTGTCGTCCGAGATCACCTTCTGTGCGAGAGCCAGGTCGGAGTTGACCAGCGCGCGAACGGACTCGGCGACCATCTGTTCGGCGAGGCCGCCCATCTCCGAGATGCGGCGCGTCAGGTACTTCAGTTCTTCGTCATAGGCGGACATGATATGCATGGACATGATCGTCGATCCTTACGGGCGCTTTGCAGTTACTGTTGCAGCCTTATGCGGCCTCAGCCGAAGCGGCCCATGATGTAATCCTGGGTGCGCTGGTCATCCGGATTGGTGAACATCTTGTCGGTGTCGTTCTCCTCGACGAGATTGCCGAGGTGGAACATGGCGGTGCGCTGCGAAACGCGGGCGGCCTGCTGCATCGAGTGGGTCACGATGACGATCGTGAAGTTCGTGCGCAGCTCGTGGATGAGCTCTTCGACCTTGGCGGTCGCGATCGGATCGAGAGCCGAGCACGGCTCGTCCATGAGGATGACTTCCGGGCTGACGGCGACGGCACGCGCGATGCAGAGGCGCTGCTGCTGACCACCGGAAAGGCCGGTGCCGGGCTCCTGCAGACGATCCTTTACCTCGTTCCACAGACCGGCCTTCTGCAGGCTGGTCTCGACCACTTCGTCAAAGTCGGCCTTGGTGCGGGCAAGGCCGTGAATCCGCGGGCCGTAGGCGACGTTGTCGTAGATCGACTTCGGGAACGGGTTCGGCTTCTGGAAGACCATGCCGACGCGGGCGCGAAGCTCGACGACGTCGATCGTCGGGTCGTAGATGTCGTCCTCGTCGAGCGTGATCTTGCCGGTGACGCGGCAGTTCTCAATCGTGTCGTTCATGCGGTTCAGCGTGCGCAGGAAGGTCGACTTGCCGCAACCCGAAGGACCGATCAGCGCCGTGACCGTGTTCTCGCGGATGTTGAGGTTGACGTCGAAAAGCGCACGCTTCTCGCCGTAATAGACCGACACATCCTTGCCGATCATCTTGTAGGGCACGGTGTTCATTTTCTGATCCAGAGCCTTCTCGACTGCTGCTTCTGACATGATGTTCATAGTAATTACCTCACTACCAGCGGCGCTCAAAGCGACGTCGCAACAGAATGGCTCCAAGGTTCATGACGACCAGGAAGATGAGAAGAATGATGATTGCGCCGGAGGTGCGCTCGACGAAGGCGCGCTCCGCCTCATTGGCCCACATGTAGATCTGCACCGGCAGTGCCGTCGACGGTTCCATCGGCGAACCGGGAAAATCGACGACGAAGGCGACCATGCCGATCAGGAGCAGCGGCGCGGTTTCACCAAGCGCGTGGGCAAGACCGATGATGGTGCCGGTCAGGATGCCCGGCATCGCCAGCGGCAGCACGTGGTGGAAGATGGTCTGCATCTTCGACGCACCGAGACCGAGGGCCGCCGAGCGGATCGACGGCGGGACCGCCTTCAACGCCGCACGGGTGGCGATGATGATCGTCGGCAGGGTCATCAACGTCAGCACGAAGCCGCCGACGACGGCTGCCGAGCGCGGCATGCCGGCGAAGTTGATGAAGACGGCGAGACCCAGGAGGCCGTAGACGATCGACGGAACGGCCGCGAGGTTGTTGATGTTGACCTCGATCAGGTCGGTCAGCCGGTTCTTCGGCGCAAACTCCTCGAGGTAGATCGAGGCGGCGACGCCGATCGGAAGCGACAGCACCAGCACGATCAGCATCATGTAGAGCGAGCCGAGGGCAGCGACGCCGACGCCTGCCGCTTCGGGACGGCTGGAGGCGCCGAAGGTGAAGATGCCGGTGTTGAAGCTCTTCTTCAGGATGCCGGCGCTCGCCAGCTCGTTCATCCAGGTGACCTGCTGGTCCTTGACCTTGCGCTTGCCCTCATCGACCGAGAGATCGATCTGGCCCTTGAAGGCGGAGTCGATGTTGGCCTCGGCCAGCAGCGTGACAGGAACCGTCTTGCCGATGATCGACGGGTCGGCGGCGACCATGTCGCGCAATAGCGTGCGGGAGCTCGCGGAAACCATGTCGGTCGCCTGCTTGACCTGCGGCCGCTTGGTGGCGTCGATGCCGAGCTGCTTGACGAGCGCGTCGCGCACCAACAGCGGATAGTTGGCGGTCATCAGCACCTTGCCGTCGGTCGCGCGTTCGCCTTTGGGGTCGATGACCTTTTCGGTGAATTCGATCGGCAGCGTAATCGTCGTCTGCTGGAATGCGGTGTAGCCGTTGGAAAAGACGGTCCACAGCAGCAATGCCAGGAAGAAGAGACCGGTGCTGATCGCGGCCATGCCGTAGAAGCGGAACCGGCGTTCGGCAGCATAGCGACGCTTGATGCCGATATCGCGCTTGGCGGATGCGGGACGGGCGGAGATCCGGACGGTCGGGGAAGCGATGTCGGTCATTCGTACTGTTCCCGGTATTTGCGCACGATGTAGAGCGCATAAATGTTGAGGCCGAGCGTGATGACGAAGAGCGTGATGCCCAGTGCGAAGGCCACC
Organism: Ensifer sp. SL37; assembly: GCF_026672675.1. Classification (NCBI taxonomy): domain Bacteria; kingdom Pseudomonadati; phylum Pseudomonadota; class Alphaproteobacteria; order Hyphomicrobiales; family Rhizobiaceae; genus Ensifer; species Ensifer sp. SL37. The sequence goes on from NZ_JAPPRN010000006.1 coordinate 959,813, forward strand.
AGCGTCTGCGGCGAGGTGAACTCGAGGTCACCTGTCAGCTGGTTGACGATCTTAACGGTCACCGTCGTCATCGGCTCGAAGGGATTGATCTGCATGCGGGCCGCCACACCGGCTGCCAGCACCACGATCATGGTCTCGCCGACGGCGCGCGAGGCGGTGAGCAGCAGCGCGCCGACGATGCCCGGGAGGGCTGCCGGAAGGATGACCTTCTTGACCGTCTCCGAGCGGGTGGCGCCAAGGCCGAGCGAGCCGTCACGAAGTGCCCGCGGCACCTGGGTGATGATGTCGTCCGACAGCGACGACACGAATGGGATCAGCATGATGCCCATGACGATGCCCGCCGTCAGAACGCTCTGTGCCTGGATGAAGTTCTGGTAGTTGCCGGTCATGAGACCGTTCATCTGGGCGGAGATGTCACGCAGGAACGGGCCAACGGTCACCAGCGCAAAGAAACCGTAGACGATGGTCGGGATGCCGGCGAGCACTTCGAGCAGCGGCTTTGCGGTCGAACGCAGGCGCGGGCTTGCATATTCCGCCATGTAGATCGCCGCGAAGAGGCCGATCGGCACCGCAAACAGCATGGCGACGAAGGCGATGTAGAGCGTGCCGGCAAGAAGCGGGATGAGGCCGAACTGGCCCGAAGCGCCGCCGCTGCCGGCAGCGGCAAACCGCGGATCCCAGACCGTGCCGAAGAAGAACTCGAACGGCGAGACCATGGTGAAGAAGCGTCCGGCTTCCGACAGCATGGAGGCGACGATGCCGACCGTCGTCAGGATGGCGATGGAGGACGCGACGATCAGTGAGCCGAGAATGACCCGCTCGACCTGGTTGCGGGCGCGGAAGCGGGTCGCGACGTTGCGGATGGCGTAGACGCCGCCGGCAATCGCGATCAGCAGAACGGCGACCGTCATCAGCCAGCGGTTGGTCGCGGTCATCGCGTTGAAGTGCTTGGCGACGGTGACCATGTAGGGATCGCCTTCGCCAGCAAGGGCAACGCCCTTGGACGCAAGCGTCGCGCGAAGATTGGCGGAGCCGCTCTCAAGGGCTGCGAGTTCCTCGCCGCTCAGGCGCAGAAGGCCACCGGCAACGGATTTGACCTGACCGAGCGCGAGCTGCACGGCGGCAGGGCCCTGGCTCTGGACGGTATCCGGCAAGGCCGCGCGCGTGCTTCCGTCGATATACACGGGAGCGGCGAACAGCCAGGTGCCGAGAACGAGTGCGGCCGGAAGCATCGCCCAGATGGCGACGTAGCTACCGTGATAGCCCGGCAGTGAATGCAGGTTGGAGAGCTTGCCGCCGGACTGCGCCAGCGAACGGGCGCGGCCTGCAAAATAAGCAATGAAACCAATAACAATAATGAGCAAAAGAAGGAGCGAAGTACTCATCCGCACGTCTCCCCGGCATCGCCCGTCATGGGTGCCGGCAAATCGAATGAAGGCATGCCCCGGCGCGAAGACATCGCGCCGGGGCTTGTCATTATCAGAGCATGTTGCCGGCAGAGAAAGCCTTGCGGATTTCTTCGCGCTCAGCGTCCGGAGCGGCAACGAGGCCGTATTCGGCGAGCGGGCTTTCCGGGCCGATCATCTGGTCGTCGAGGAAGAACTCAACATATTCCTTGAGGCCCGGGATAACGCCGAGATGTGCCTTCTTGACGTAGAAGTACAGCGGGCGGGAAACCGGGTACTCGCCGGAAGCGATCGTTTCGGTCGACGGTACGATGCCGTTGACGGTCGCGACCTTCAGCTTGTCGGCGTTGTTTTCGTAGAATGACAGGCCGAACACGCCGATGCCGTTCTTGTTGGCAGCGATACGGGCGAGCGTTTCGGTGTAGTCGCCGTCGATGTCGACAGCCAGGCCGTCCTTGCGGACTGCGACGCACTTGCTGTGCTGCTGCTTTTCATCGGCAACGGCAGCCTTGATCACGTCAACGGCGCCAGCGTTCTTGCAGCCTGCAGCGAGGATCTTCTCTTCGAAGACTTCGCGGGTGCCGTGCTTTTCGCCCGGGATGTAAGCGGCGATTTCGACGGCCGGCAGGGCGGCGTTGACTTCGGACCACTTCTTGTAGGGGTTGGCGACGATCTTGCCGTCGACGACGACTTCAGCAGCGAGCGCCTTGTAGAGGTCTTCCGGCTTCAGGGCGAGGTCGGCATTGCCGGCGTCGGTCGCAAAGACGATGCCGTCATAACCGATCTTCACTTCCTGGATTTCGGTGACGCCAGCGGCCTTGCAGGCCTCGACTTCGCTGTCCTTGATCTTGCGCGAGGAGTTGGCGATGTCGATGGTATCAGGGCCGACGCCCTTGCAGAATTCCTTCAGGCCAGCGGAGGAGCCGCCGGATTCGACCACCGGGGTCTTGAAGTCGGGGAACGTCTCGCCGAACGTCTCGGCGACGATTTTGGCGTAGGGAAGAACGGTCGAGGAGCCAGCGACCTGAACCTGATCGCGAGCAGCGGCTGCGCCGGCAAATGCGGCCGAAGCGACCAGCGCCGCGACAGTGAGTTTAAGAGCTTTCATAAAAGTTCTCCCGGAATGGGCTTGTGTTGGTGTGCGCCAAGCGTTGCAGCGCTCTTCGCCGTCTTATCGGCTGCCCCTAACTAGCTGCCGATGGCCACACCTTTTATGTCAGTTCGACGAAACATTTATGACAGCTCATGTCATTGAAAATGCTAATGAAAAATGAACACCCCCGGGTTTTCCCGCGCCAATATGTCAGAAGCGGACCGTAAAGGTCGTGCCTTTGCCGACCTCTGAATGGATGAGGAGCCGGGCACGATGCCGCGTGAGAATGTGCTTGGCGATGGCAAGGCCCAGGCCGGTGCCCTTCTTCGAGCGGCTGGCCTCGACATTGACCCGGTAAAACCGCTCGGTGATGCGCGGCACATGCTCGGCCGGAATGCCCGGGCCATAGTCCTTCACGACGACTTCGGCCTCGCCTCCCTCGCCGCCATGCAGGATTACGTCCACCTTCTTGCCTTCCTGGCCGTACTTGCACGCATTCTCGATCAGGTTCTCGAAGACCTCGATGAGTTCGTCGCGTTCGCCGCGGACGACCACGGGCTTGTCCGGCACCACGAGCGAGACGGTGACATCCAGATCCTTCGCCAGCGGCAGCAGGCTGTCGCGGACATGCCCGAGCAGCGGCGCCAGATCGACGGGGTCATCGGGCGCGATATGCGAGCGCAACTCCAGCCGCGACAGCGACAGCAGATCGTCGACAAGCCGGCTCATGCGCGTCGCCTGCTCGTGCATGATGCCGAAGAACTTTTCCTGCGCCTTCAGATCGTTGCGCGCCGGACCCTGGAGCGTCTCGATGAAGCCGCGCAAGGATGCCAGCGGCGTGCGTAGCTCGTGGCTGGCATTGGCGACGAAGTCCGAGCGCATGCGGTCGATACGGCGCGCCTGAGAGATGTCGCGATAGGTCAACAGGAAGATCCGCTTGACCGGCCCGTCGCCCGGAATTTCAGCCGGAGCGACCCGCACCACATAGACGGCGTCGGACGGCAACTGCTCGTTATGCTCGATCTGGTTCGCCTTGCCGGTCGCCATCGTCTCGCGGACCATGTCGAGGATGCCGGGCGAACGCACCCGAGCGGCAAGATAGGTGTTTGGCGGAATGGTCCCGAAGGCCTTCTCGGCTGCAATGTTCTGGAACACCACCGTCTCGTCGGCGGCAATCACCAGAACCGGCATGTCGAGCGCGTTCAGCGCGGGCACCAGCGGGTCGCTCGCCGGGCCGGCAGCGACCACCGCCTTGGCCGGGCTCAGAATAACCGAGGTTGGCGCGCTACGGTTGAGCAACGCGGCGACGAGAACGATCCAGAAGGGCAGGACAATCAGGAAATGAATACCCGCGACGGTCGCAAGGATCGCCAGGAGCACGGTGAGCCCCAGCAGCCAGCGCTCTGCTTTCAGCCGCGGAACCAGGTTCCGCCAGAACGCCTTCGAACCGTCCACCTCGACATCCTCATGAATCACTTTCTTTTCCTCCCGGACCAAAATGGTCGAGGAATAGCGATCCTTCATGACATGATTTTCACGACCGGCTTGAATCCGCAACGCAATTATGGCCTCCTCCAACGAAATCGGGTCGCGAGCGCCTTGTATATCCGATGACAGGCGCAGGCCCGAAAGTTTGAAAACGCGCATGATCCTTCCGATGATCGAAGCCGGTTTTCGGGCCCGTGCGCCAAGCCGAAAGGGCGAACCGATGGCAGCGACGGATACGGCGGACAAGGCGGAGAACCGCGCGGTGGAACTCGAAATCGGCGGCAAGAGTCGCGTTTTCGACATCGACAATCCCGAGTTGCCGAAGTGGATCGACGACGCGGCATTTTCCTCCGACGACTACCCCTACAAGAAGAAGCTCGACGACGACGAATATCTGGAAACGCTGGAAAAGCTGCAGGTCGAACTGGTCAAGGTTCAGCTCTGGCAGCAGAAGACCGGCAAGCGCATGATGGCGTTGTTCGAGGGCCGGGACGCCGCCGGCAAGGGCGGTGCGATCCATGCGACTATGGACAACCTCAACCCTCGCTGGGCGCGTGTCGTCGCTCTGACCAAACCGACCGAAACCGAACGCGGGCAATGGTATTTCCAACGTTATGTCGCGACCATGCCGACGGCCGGCGAATTCGTGCTGTTCGACCGCTCCTGGTACAACCGCGCCGGCGTCGAACCGGTCATGGGCTTCTGCACGCCCGAAGAGCACAAGCAGTTCCTGAAGCAGGCTCCCCGCTTCGAGAAGATGATCGTGCATGAGGGCATCCAGTTCTTCAAATTCTGGATCAACATCGGCCGCGAGATGCAGCTGAAACGCTTCCACGATCGCCGCCACGACCCACTGAAGATCTGGAAGCTGTCGCCGATGGACATCACGGCGCTCAACAAATGGGACGATTATACCGCCAAGCGCGACGAGATGCTGAAGGAGACCCACACGGATCATGCACCCTGGACGGTGGTACGCGGCAACGACAAGCGGCGAGCCCGACTCAACCTGATCCGCCACATCCTTTCCTCGCTCGATTACGAGGGCAAGGACAAGGGCGCGATCGGCGAGGTCGATGACAAGATCATCGGATCCGGCCCCGGTTTCCTGAAATAGACGCCGGCCCTGTCAAAACCGATGACGCCGATGGGGCCGGCAGGTTTTCCCGCCGCCCCACCTCGGAAAGCCTTGGCGACCGGGCTTATTGCCCCGGCAGGACGCGGATGGCGTAGAGGCTGAGGCTCTTGCCCTCACCGCTGATATCGCTGTTGATCACGATCTGGCCCGGCGAGCTCGGCGCCAGGCTACGGTCGAAGGTGATCTTGAAAAGCATGTCGAGCCGCTCGTCATGCACGGTAAAGCGATGGCGCCCACATTCGCCGAGCGAGGAGAAATTGCACTCGACCGCGAACTCCGTGGTCTTGCCGGGCTCGGCCTGCACGGTCAACGCCAGCGTCGACGTCTTGCCGGAGAGTTCCGCCAGGACCGCGGCCGGGATTTCGATGGTGATATCCCCTTCCGCGTCGGCGACCGCCGATGTCAGCTGCACGCGTCGCCCGCCTTCGTCGTCCACCGGCTCGACCTTTGCCTGCGCTCCGGGTGCGATCACGCCGGTTTCCTTGGGCGTGAAGACCTCGACCCAATCGCCGGTAAAGCCCTGCTGCGCGCCGAGTGTCCGCAATCCCGCCGCGCCATCGAAGTCTTCCGACGCAACCGATGCCGGGGGATTGGCAACATTCGTGTCGCGTTCGGCGGCAGATTTCAGCAGGTCATTGGTCTGCACCCACCAGGCCGCGGCCCCTGCTGCGGCGGCAAGCGTGACGACGACCATGGTGAAGGACAGAAAGCGGCTGCGCTTACGCCGGCGTTTGCGCGTATCTCCGCGGACCGTGGGCGCGATGCTCGCAGCTTCGCCAGCATCTGCCGTGCTCTCGGCGGCTGCACGCGTCGATACCACCGGACCGTCGCGATCGGCACGCAGACCACCGAGACCGCCATCGCTCGCCGCCTGGCGCGGCGCGTCGCCGGCAAAACCGGGTTCCCGACGACCGGCCGCCGGGGCCTGTGGCTGGCTCTGGGGCGGAGTCTGGGCTTGAGGTTGGGGTTGGGCCTGCGTCGGTGACCGGACTTGCGGCTCGACCCGTGGCTGTGCCGGCCCGCGTGCCCGCGCGGCATCGTCGAGACTGACCACCGGAGGTGCCGGTTGTCGCGTCCTCAGTGCCGCTCTCTCTTCCGTTTCGATCGCATGGATGACGGCTTCGAGCCGATGGCGCTGCTGGGCGATGACGTTGCCGTCCTCGATCCCCTGTTTCTGCAACCCGGTTTCGAGCGCCTGACGGGCAGATTGATAGATGCGCGCCCGCGTTTCCGCATTGGCGCGATCGGAGCGCTCAAGGGCATTTCTGATTGCAGTCTCAAGTCCGCTCACATCAAGTCCTTCTGTGTAGGCAGGGCTTTGGACCTGCCGGCGCGCCGCGGTTGACCACCGCTCTCGATCCAACCGCAAGGGCATAAGGGTTAAATCTGGAGGCACGCCGTTGGTTTTGTTAACAATTGCGTAACCGCTGCTGCCAGAATCCGCAAGTCCGGCGACGGGCGCGACCGGCCAAGGCCGGGGAAAACGCTTTCCTTCACGGCGCCTGTGCGAAAAAAGAGGCGGCGACATCGCGGCCAAACCACCCTTTGCAAGCGGCAAACTTGCTGCTATCTATTTTGACGTTTACGCAAACGTCAAAAATTTGGCGCGCCTTACCGAGGGATGGAGAAACCGATGCCGCTTCCGCCAATTCTTTCCGGAACGACGAGACTGCCGGTTGTCGGCGCCCCCCTGTTCATCATTTCCAATCCGAAGCTGACGATCGCGCAGTGCAAGGCTGGCGTGATCGGCGCCTTCCCGGCGCTGAACGCCCGCCCGCAATCGCAGCTCGACGAATGGCTGGCCGAGATCACCGAGACGCTTGCCGACCACGACGCCAAGAATCCCGGCCGGCGGGCCGCCCCCTTTGCCGTCAACCAGATCGTGCACAAATCCAATGCGCGGCTCGAGCAGGATCTGATGCTCTGCATCAAATATAAGGTGCCGGTCGTCATCTCCTCGCTCGGCGCCGTGCCCGAGGTTAATGCCGCCATCCATTCCTATGGCGGCATCGTGCTTCACGACGTCATCAACAACCGTCACGCCAATTCGGCAATCCGCAAGGGCGCCGACGGCCTGATCGCGGTGGCCGCCGGCGCCGGCGGCCATGCTGGCACGCTTTCCCCGTTTGCGCTTGTCCAGGAAATCCGCTCCTGGTTCGACGGGCCGCTGCTTCTCTCGGGCGCGATCGCTACCGGCGGCGCCATTCTGGCGGCCCAGGCGATGGGCGCCGACATGGCCTATATCGGCTCACCCTTCATCGCGACGGAGGAAGCGCGCGCCAGCGACGCCTACAAGCAGATGATCGTCGACAGCAACGCCGCAGACATCGTCTACTCCAATTACTTCACCGGCATCCACGGCAACTACCTGAAGCCCTCGATCTCGGCCGCTGGCATGGATCCGGACAATCTGCCCGAGGCCGACCCGTCGAAAATGGACTTCGGCGCGGCGACCGACGGCGCCAAGGCCTGGAAGGACATCTGGGGATGCGGCCAGGGCATCGGCGCGGTCAAGGAAGTGACATCCGTCGCCCGCATGGTCGACCGGCTCGAGCGCGAATACGATGCGGCGCGCACCCGCCTCGGCCTGCACTCCGCAGCCGCAGCGACAGCCAACAAGGAATTTTCAAGTTCTCGCAACTGATGGCTTGAAATCTCGGCGCTTTGCGTTTATCAGCGCCTCACATTCGTTCCGCGGGCTTCCGCGGAACTGCCTCCGGGCCGCTTTAGCTCAGTCGGTAGAGCACATCATTCGTAATGATGGGGTCACGTGTTCGAGTCACGTAAGCGGCACCATTCCTCCTTGAAAAGAAAAGCACGATCGCCAACGGCGAAAGTACCACTCTGTCGTCGGACAATCGATTGCCGAGATTGCCCTATCTCGCTCGGACGCTCCAGCCGTGCTGGGCATCAGACACGGTTCCAGGTGACTTCACGTCGGTCACCCAAATCTCCAGTCCATTGGCACCCGGTCGTTGACGCTTTTGCGGAAACCACGGCCGGTTCGGGTCGACGGCAATCAGCATGCCTTCATCATTGCCGATCGCGGCAAAGCTGGACGAGGCTGGCCCCACCGTTCCGACACCGAACGTCCAAGCCGCCTCGGCCACCATGCCCTCGACATCATCGGAGGGAACGCCGACCTCGCTCAGGCAGGACAGGTCAGCGCCGCTGAACGGTCGCTTGTCCGCAGGATGGATCAGCCTGCGGCGGCCGATCAATTCGAGCACGGCATTGTCGGGGCCGTCGAAGTAGATCGACTTCGATTGCCAATCTCCTTCAAGGGCAAAGCACGCGTCTCCACCCGGCTCCTTTTGGAGCAATGTCCGCCCCTCCAGCCAAGCGACGGCCATGTCAAAACGCGCAAAGGGGACGTTGAAGGCCAGGTGCACGCCGTGTGGCGCTCCCTCAGCGGCCGGGATCAGCTGGATTTCGCTCCAGCCCACCTGGATGGAGTTCCCGGCCGTCGGCAGTTCGAGGACATCGCGAAAGAAGGCAGCACTATTGGCGACGTCCGATGCCGGCAGAATTAATCTGGAGATGTGCATGAAGTCCGATCCGTCACATGGCAATTGGCTCTATCGGACAAGTTCATAAGACCTCAACTTAAGTTGAGGTCAAGACGCTTCCCCATCCTGGACCACGGAAAGCCGGATTTTCTGTTTCGAACCTCACCACAACGGGCCCAAACAGACAGGCCGAGCCTGATCGGGGTACGGCCTCCCCGACGAAGCGACGCTCGTCACAGCAGCAACAGCTTCTTCAGCACCGAAAACACTTCCTTGTAAGGCAGCCTTGTCGCGCCGGCGACGGCGAAGGGAATGAGAGCGGCGGCGGCGACCGGCACGACGGCGTCGCGGCTGATGAGCATGGTCGAAAGCTTCTTGGTCGCATCGAACAGTTTGCCGGGGTCGGCCACGTCGTCGTCGGGTTCCTCGGTCGCGTCGGCTGCCACGTTGCGGCCGAGCACCTTGCGCTCTGCTGCGCGCTGGAAGCGGGTCGCCTGCACGCCGAACATCAGCAGCCCGGTTTCCTTCAGCCGTGCCAGCGGCTTGGAAAAGGCCGACAACGGATAGGCGAAGAAGGCGATCACGATCGCCAGCCACCCGCTCATGATCATGCTGAACGTCGTCATCGACAGCGTCTCCTGCAGCAGGTGCTTCATGACCGCTGCCGCGATCGCCGCGCTCATGCCGAAGACGAAGAACATGTAGGCGTTCGGATATTGCGACAGAAAGCCGAGGCCACCCTTGCCATCGGGATGGGCGGCGACGAGGCGAAGCTCCAGTTGAGCGATCTTGCGCAAAAGTCGCGCCCAGACGAGGTGCCGCCATACGCCGCGCAGGAACAGGAAGACGAAGAGCGGTAGGCTGACGCAGATCGACCACCAGCCGGCAGCGGTAATCCTGTTGCCCTCGGCCGTATGCTCGACGGCCCAGAACGAGGCGTCTGTCGTATGGAAGTTCAGGAAGGAAAGCAGCGCCGCGACCGCGGCGAGTGCCAGGCAGACGGTTTCCGCCAGCCCGGAATCGCGTTGTTTCAGCGCGTTGGAAATCGCGCGCGCGGCTGATGGCATCGAGGTCGGAGCGATGAGCGGCGCGCGCGAAAACTGTCCGAGCTTGATGCGAAGCCCCCGCTCGACCTGCTGTTCGGCCAGCACGAAAGCGGCAATCGCGACGAAGAACTTTGCCCACACGCCCGGATCGGTCAGATAGGCGCCCTGGCTATGGTCGAGCGACAGGCTGTCGGGCAGGCCAAGCAGAAAGGGAACGCCCCAGGCAAGCGCGACGAAAAGCAAAGCCCGCTTTCCTGACTGCAGCGCGTTCGCACGCAACAGCTTCAGCCTTGCCTGCAGCTCGAAGAACGGGCCGCCATGGGACGCGAGGTACTCGGCGATCTTTCCCTGCCGAGCTGCCGGCGCGGCATCCGCCGCGTCGCCGCCGGATGCCTTGGCGCCTGGGTCCGCTCCGCTCATGGCGCTCAATCCTCCACGACCTGCCAGTTGTCGTTGGGATTGAACTGCCGGATCCCTTCAGCAACGCTCTCGGTCTTGTCGCCCAGATCGGCCTGGTAGACGGTGCCGTTACGGTTGACGACGAAGGTGTGGACGCCCGTTGCGCCATACTTCACCGGCCAGGCGACCAGAGCGAAGCCCGCAATCATGTTGCCGTTGATGATGTAGTCGAACTTGCCGCCGGCGATGTTGTCGCCCTGGCTCGTCAGCACGCGGTAGCGATAACCGAAATAGCCCTTGCCGGCCTGGGCCCTGGCAAGCACTGCGCCATCGGCGAGCGCTTCACCCGCGGGGCTCTGTGGCTGGCCCTCGCCCGCGGGCCAGTAGAGCCCGTCGGTCTTGCCCTCGCTGCTGATCAGCTTCTGCGCGTATTCGAGCACGCCGTCGCCGTCATGATCTTCCTGCGCATATTCCTCCTGCGCCTCGACATAGGCGCGGACCGTCGCGATCGTGTCGAGTTCGTTGCGGCCGACCAGGCGATTGGCGATCTCCTCGAGACCGGTATAGGTGTCGAAGGCCCATTTTCCGTCGTCGCCCTTGGCAATCGGGAACGGGAAGGGCCAGAGCACTTCGCCGATCTCCAGTACTTTTCGGTTTTCGACGTCCTGTACGGCCACCTTCTTCTTTACGCCCGCCTGGATATCGGCGTAGGCGTCCATCACCCCGTCGCTGGTCTTGGCCTTGGCCGCATCCAGCCCCACCAGGTTCGCGAGCTTGTCGAAATCGCCCGAACCAACGGCGGCCTTGAACGCATCGATTGCCTGTTCCGGTGTGTCGAACGCCGGCGGATCGCTTGCGGCCGCATAGTCGGAGAGCGGCGTGTGCGCCGCGGGATCCTGCGCAGAAGCGACCGTCGCCGAGCCGCTGGCGAGCACGGCGGCTGCAAAGGAAGACAGGAGCAGATCATGTACGCGCTTGGTCATTTTCGTTCTCCTCCCTCGAGTTACCGGTGCCGTCCGCCGCCGCCGCCACCACCACGCCTGATCTCACGGTGCGGCTGGCCACCGCCGCGCTGGCCGCCACCAAGCGCCTGGCGGCCGCGGTCCGACTGCATCTTGGTCACCCGTCCGCTCTGGACCTGACCAAGGGCGGATGGTTTTCCGCCACCGCCACGATCGATCTTGCCGCCCGGCTTCGGCTTGGCGACCTGGCGATCGGCCCGGGCCGCCGGCTTGGCATTGCCGATCTTGTCGCCCTGAGGCCTCTGCTTGACCTGGTTGCCCGGTTTGCGGTCGCCAGGAGCTGCGTTGGTTCGCCCGAGATTTTCCCGCTGGCGCGCCTCGACCTTGCTCTTGCGGACATCGTCGACCGAGATCCGGCTACCGGATCTATTTGCCGCCGCGCCGATCTCGTTGGTGCGGGCCACCTTCGCCCGGTTGGCGATGTTGTTGCCTTTCGCCGACTTGAAGTCCCGCTCCATGGAGGTGCGATCGATCTTGGCGAACTGGTTCTTGTCGAAGCTGATCTTGCTGCGGTCGACATTTTTCCAGTCGACGTCGTTGAATTTCACCTTGCCGTTGACGTTGTTGAAGCAATTGTTGCAGTCGATATCGACATCGCCGCCGTTCCAGCGCCCGCCCCAGACGCCCCAGTCGTCCCAGTCGACGACCGCGGCAAAGGCAGCACCCGTGACCACGCCGGCAAAGAAGGTCGCCGTCGGATAGTAATAGTTCGGATAGGGCTCGGGATAATAGGCGATCGGGGCCGGCTGATAGCCCGGATCATAGAGCATCTGCGGCTCGTATTGGGGGACGTAGATTTTCTCCGGATTGGCGGCCTGGATCACGACGTTGTCGTTTTCCTGCTTCACCACCACCTTGTCGTCCGACTTGATGACGCCGTCGGCGACCGCCTTGTCGCGCAATTGCTGGATGGCGACGAGCACGTCCTTCTGCTGATAGGCGAGCGCGTCGCTGAGCGACTGGGTCCAGTCGAGGTCGTCGCTCATCATCTTGACGATCTGAGGATAGTTCAGAAGCGAGACGATGCTGCCGTCCCAGCTGTCCTTCGGCTTCATGTCCTTCTTGGTCTGCGAAACCTCGAGGAAGCGCTCGGCCTCGACGATCTGCAGCGGGTAGAGCGAGGCAGAGGTCACGAGTGCGACGAGTTCGTCGGGATAGAGCGCAATGCGCGCGACGAGGACCTCGAGCTCATCTTCGCTGAGCGGTTGCGGCGCCTCTTCGGTCGCCGCCTGGGCGGCGGCCTGCTCCTGCGCCAGCGCAGTGCCCACCGCAAACGAACCCGTCAGCAAGGCAAGCAACGCCACCGTTGGCGCACGCAAAGAACGAGGTCGGTCGAACATGGTCTCTCCTATCCAGGCACAACGATCAACAAACGAGCCCGGGAGATCCCCCGGCTTGGACGTCACGGCGCCGGCCATACGCGGCCGGCGGGGCAATCGCGAGAATTCCCATTCGCTGTCATCGACGTCCCCTTCCGCACGCTTGCGTGGAGAACCTGGTCGCTTGTCAGAAAGCCGAATGGGACAATCAGGAAGAGCGGCATGAGCACCGGCAGCCAGCTGGCCAGCTGCCGGTGAATTTTAGACATGAGAAACAGAACGCCCGGCAATTGCAACCGGAAAATGAGGACGTGCGCGCGCGCACGCCGTCTTTGCTTGCGCGAGAGCCGGGCCGAAGCCCGTGCCCGCCAGCCGCGAACGTCCCGGATCAAGGGCGGTCGGCATCGGCTCCGAGCATCATTTCAGGCTGCCGTCGCCGCTTCGATCCGCGGTCTTGAAATCCGCCATCACCCGATCAAGAAACTCGTTCCGGCTGATCTTGCCGTCACTGTTGGTATCCGTGGCGGCAAACTGCTGAGCGTTCAGCGCCTGCTTCGTCTCATCGGACGTAAGATTTCCGTCCTTGTTCTTGTCGAGATTGTCGAAGGCGCTCGCCATGAAGGCCTCGTACTCGGACCGCTCGACCGCGCCGTCCTTGTCGCTGTCGAGCGCGCTCATCTGTCCCTGGTTCATCGTCGCAGCTTGCTGCGCGATCGCCGGTGTGATCTGGCCGAGCGCAAGCACGCTCATGAGAACGATTTTCTTCATTCTGCTCTGTTCCTCGATCAATAATAGCGGCATGTCAGCGCGTTGCCGGCAGCAGCGCCGAGTGTCGCTCCACCACCAACGGCCCATAGCTGACCGGTGCCTGAACCAATGGTCGAGCCGATCAGGCCGCCGACAATGGCCCCACCAACGGTTCCGGCAATGCAGCCGAATTCGTTGCCGGTCGAACCGCTCTTGGACATATAGGCCGATTGGCACCCCGATAAGGCTAGGGCGCCGGCAAGAACGATAGTTATGGTCTGCTTGCTCATCTTATCCTCCAATATGGCCGTCTGATTGCAATAGAGATCGGCGGAGGCGCCATTGAGTGGCGTCGGACGTAAATAAGCTTCCGAATATTCTCCCGGAATCGGGGGAGACTCTTCTGTTGGATCAGAAGCAGCTCGCGGATAGACATGCAGTCTGGCAACAACAGGGCCTTGAACTGCCGGCGAATACTACGCCCGAGAACCCCCGATGACAACGGACAGCGTGATTTTGTAGATTGCACGGCGCCGGCGCCCCTCCCCGCCGCCCTTTCGACCTCTGGAAATCGTCTCCCGCACGGCGACATCTCACCTTAGATTTTCTAGGGTCTCCCTCGAAATATCGTCATTTGTGCCGTCGGGCCGGGCGGTCTAGCTCTTTGCCGTCCCGTTGGGCACTTCTTGCAGGGTCTCCATGGCCTGGCGGGACATGGGCCAGCAAAGCGCCGGCTCGGATCCGACACACCATCTCCGACCGTGGCCGGCCGGCCTCCCACGCCCGCGCCACCGACAGCATACCTATCGAGAGAGAACACATCGAATGGATAGAATGGCGACAATTAAATTAGGTCTTTCTACTGCAATCCTTGCGACCCTGGCGTCCAGCGCCTTCGCCGAAGGCGGCGAGCGGGCGCAGATTGCCGCTGCCGTGGACAAGGCGATCCGCCCCATCATGCGCGAACACAAGGTGCCGGGCATGGCCGTCGCCGTCACCGTTGAAGGCCGGCACTACTTCCTGAACTACGGCGTCGCTTCCAAGGAAACGAACGCACCGGTTACCGAGAATACGCTGTTTGAACTGGGCTCGATCAGCAAGGCCTTCGCCGCGACACTGGCGTCCTATGCGCAGGTCACCGGCAAGCTCTCCTTCGACGATCATCCCGGCAAGTACATCCCGGCCTTTGCGGGCACGCCAATCGACAAGGCGACCCTCCTGCATCTTGCCACCTATACGGCTGGCGGACTGCCGCTGCAGTTTCCCGATGCGGTCAAGAGCAACGCCGACATGGTCGGCTATTTCAGCACATGGAAACCGGAGGCCAAGCCCGGCAAGAAGCGTCGCTATTCCAACCCGAGCATCGGCCTCTTCGGCCACACCGCGGCTTTAGCGATGGGCGGTAGCTTCAGCGCGGTTCTCGAAAGCGAGATCTTTCCCAAGCTCGGCCTGAAGCACAGCTATGTCCGCGTTCCCGATAGCCAGATGGGCAGCTACGCCTGGGGCTACGGCAAGGCCGACAAGCCAATTCGCGTCACTGCCGGTACGTTCGACGCGGAGGCCTATGGCGTAAAGTCATCGGCGATAGACATGATCCGCTTCGTCGAAACCAACATCCAGCCTGAACTTCTCGACGGCGCGATCCGCAAGGCGGTCGAAGGCACCCATGTCGGATATTTCGATAGCGGCAAGATGGTGCAGGGGCTGGGCTGGGAACAATACCCCTACCCCGTTTCGCTGGAGCGGCTGCTCGACGGCAATTCGCGCGACATGGCCCTGAAAAGCAACCCGGTCAAGGCATTGGATCCCCCGAAGCGGCCCGATGGCTCGACGCTCTACAACAAGACCGGCTCCACCAACGGCTTCGGCGGCTATGTCGCCTTCGTACCGGAGAAGAAGATCGGAATCGTGCTGCTTGCCAACCGCAACTACCCGAACCCCGAGAGGATCAAGGCTGCCCACGCGATCCTGAAGTCGCTGGAAGCGGCGGCGAAGTAACGGCAGATCGCCCGCGTCGGTTTCGTGTCGCGGCAAGCCCGCGACACGGGAAACGACATCCATCAACAACTCTGTAGCGAATCTTCAATCAGCGCCTGCTTGCATATTGACGCCGAGTATTGTCATCTGCATTTCGCGAAAGCGCGATCAGATGCAGTCGAGTTCAGGCGTATGTGGGGATGCCGATGTTCGAATGGGTGGGAGTTCAGGGTTCGTTACATCGGGGAGGCGCAGGCAGGGGGCGGACAATGTTCGTGCTTGCTGCGCTGACGCTGCTTGCCGGCTGCGGCGGCCATGCCAAGGGTGTGATGGCGCCCGTCGCACTCACCACTCCGGTCCCGGGCGCATCCACCGTCGACATGCTTGTCGCAACCACGCGCGAACCCTCCGGCGATCCGGCAACGCTCTTTTCCGGCGAGCGCGACGCCAATACTTTCCTTACCGACGTCGCGGTTTCGATCCCGCCGGAAACGGCACGCAAGTCGGGCACGGTGCAATGGCCGCGCAAGCTGCCGCCGGATCCGGCCAAGGAATTCGCCGTCACGCGGGTGAACGAGCTCAAGTCGCTCGATGAAGCCAAGTCCTGGTTCCTGCAGCACGATGTCGGCGGCAATGCCTTCGTCTTCGTGCACGGCTTCAACAATCGCTACGAGGATTCGGTCTACCGGCTGGCGCAGATCGTGCATGACTCGGAGGTCCAGGCAACGCCGGTTCTCTTCACCTGGCCTTCGCGCGCCAACGTGTTCGACTACAACTACGACAAGGAAAGCACGAACTATTCGCGCACGGCGCTCGAAGACATTCTGAAAAAGCTATCCGACGCGCCGAAGGTCAAAAGCATAACCATCCTCGCCCATTCCATGGGTACCTGGCTGACGATGGAATCGCTCCGGCAGATGGGCATCCGCGACGGCAACGTGCCGTCCAAGATCGAGAACGTCATCCTCGCCTCGCCCGATATCGATCTCGATGTCTTCGCCAAGCAGTTTGTCGAGATGGGCAAGAAACGGCCGAAGTTCACCATCTTCGTTTCGCAGGACGACCGCGCCTTGGCGCTTTCGAGCTTCATCTCGGGCGACGTTTCACGCCTTGGCGCAATCGACCCGTCGGCAGAGCCTTATCGCACTCAGCTTGAAAGGGCCGGCATCACTGCCATCGATCTGACAAAGGTCAAGTCTGAGGACGGCCTGCACCACGGAAAGTTTGCGGAAAGCCCCGAGATCGTCCAGCTCATCGGCACGCGGCTCGCCACGGGGCAGACGCTCACAGATTCCGATATCTCGGTTGGAACCGGCATTGCCGCGGTCGTTGCCGGCACGGCGAGAAACGTCGGCAACGTCGCGGCCGTGACGGTCTCGGCGCCTGTGTCGATCCTCGAAAACCCGCAGCCGGCGAAGAAGAAGAAGGTGGTCGTCGGAGACACGCTCGCAACCGACATGCCGACGCCGGTGAAGATAAAGTAAGGGCTTGGCGGCAGCCCGCCGTCAGCCCTCGTCGCCGACGAAGCGATAGCCGACGCCCGGCTCCGTACGGATGATCTGCGGATCGGCCGGATCGCGCTCGATCTTGCCGCGCAGCTGGCCGATGAAGACGCGCAGATAATGCAGGTCTTCGCCGTGCGCGACGCCCCAGACCGAAGTAAGCAGCGTCTTGTGGGTGACGACACGGCCGGCGTGATGCGCCAGCATCACCAGGAGGTCGTATTCCTTTGGCGTCAGCCGGACGGGCTCGCCGTCCTTCGTCACCACCCGCTTGATCGTGTCGATCGCCACGCCATCGGCGGAAAGCTGCGTCTGGCCACCTTCCATCTGCACCCGGTGGCGAAGGGCCGCACGGATGCGGGCCGTCAGTTCGCCGATACCGAAGGGCTTTTCGATGTAGTCGTCGGCGCCGAGATCGAGTGCTGCGATCTTTTCGCTTTCCCGGTCGCGGGCCGACAGGATGATGATCGGCACCTGCGACCAGCCGCGCAGGTTGGCGATGACCTCCTTGCCATCCATATCGGGCAGGCCGAGATCGAGGATGACGACATCCGGCGCCATCGTCGCCGCCGCCTTCAGCGCCTCGGCGCCGGTCATCGCCTCACGAACGTCATAGCCGGCAGCACTCAGCGCGGGTTTCAGGAAACGCTGGATCTGGGGTTCGTCGTCGACGACGAGGATACGCTCCACGCTCATGCACGGTCCTTTTCGGAGATTTCAGCCTTGGCGGCGGGAAAGCGCATGGAAATGCGCGTGCCGCGGCGGCGAAGCGCCGGGCTCTCCGCCTTAATCTGCCCGCCCATCGCTTCGACGAAGCCCTTGGCGATCGACAGTCCCAGCCCCGTTCCCGGAGTGCGGCCATCCGCCTTGCCGCGGCGGAAGAATTTCTCGAAGACCTGCTCGAGGTCCCGCGGCGGAATACCCTTGCCGAGGTCGGTCACTGACAGCACGATCTCGTTGCCGTCGGTACGGGCATAGATGCTGATCGGCTCTTCGCCGCCATATTTGTTGGCATTGTCCAGCAGGTTGAAGAGCACCTGGCCGAGCAGCACGCTGTCGCCCCGCATCAGGGGCAAGTCAGGGGCGATGCTGGTTTCGATCTCGCGCTCGGGAAAATATTTGCGAGCGCGATCGACCGCCGCCCGCACCACGTCGGCGACATCGACCCAATCGCGCTTGGCATTGACGGTACCGGCCTCGATGCGCGTCATGTCGAGCAGGTTGGCGACAAAGCGCGTCAGCCGACCGCCCTCCTCCTCGATCGACTGCAACAGGTCGTCGCGGCTTTCCGGCGGCATGCGATCACCGAGCTGGCGCAAGCTGGTGACGGCGCCGGTAATGGTCGCAAGCGGGGTTCTCAGATCATGCGAAATGGATGAAAGAAGGGCAGCGCGGAAGCGCTCGCCCTCGAGCTTTGCGGCCTGGTCGAGGCTTTCGCGTGACAGGCGGGCGCGGTCGACGGCGATCGCCGTCTGGTCGAGGATCGCTGCCAGCGCCCGCTCCTCGTTGATCTCCAGTGGCTTGTCGGCCTGGACGAAGCCGCAGACGCCGACGACGCCGTGCGGGCTCGTCAGCGGCCGGAAATGGAAAGGGCTGTTCGGCAGGGTTCCCGTGCCGTTGCCGGCCGGCTCGCGTTTGTCCATCGCCCAACGCGCCGCCATGATGTCGGTGACGTCGAGCTCGGTGTCCGGCGGCCAGGCGGCTTTCAGCTGCAGGTCTCCGTCCTCAGGCAGAAGCAGCGCTGAACTGCGTTTCAGCGTCGACTGCATCTGCGTCACCGCCGCCCAGAGCACGTCGTCGGCCTTGGCGGTGCCTGAAAGTTTGCGCGAAAAGTCATAGAGCGCCTGAGTCGCGGCGGCGCGCTGGCGGGCGGTCTTTGCCTGCTCCCGTACCCGCGATGCCAGGCTGCCGGCAAGGGCTGCGGCAGCGAGGAAGACGACGAGCGCAAAAACCTCGTGCGGCTCGGCGATGGTGAAGGTGCCGGTCGGTTTGATGAAAAAGAAGTTATAGGCGAGCACCGAAAAAAGTGCTGCCGCGATTGCCGCGATGTGACCGGCATAGGTCGCCGAGGCCAGCACCGCGAGCAGATAAAGCAACGAGATGTTGGGCAGGACGACGAAACGGCCAAGCAGCAGGCCGACGGCGGTCGAGACGACGACCGACCCGGCGGCGATGCCGATCGCGCGCCCACTTCCCGGCGGCAGCGTCCGTTTCATCTTCGTTCGCCGTTTGACGGGCACCGTCTCGCGATCGGTCACAAGGTGAATGCCGATGCCGGACACGCGCTCGGCCAAGGCGTCGGGAAGCGACTGGCGAAACAGCCGCATCGGGAACGGCTGGCGGCGCGCGCCGATGACGATCTGCGTCGCGTGTTCCCGGCGCGCGAGCTTCAGGATTTCCTCGACGAAGTCGTTGCCGATAATACGGCGCGTCTCGGCGCCGAGCTGTTCGGCAAGACGGAAGGTTTCGTCGAGCCGGCGCACGTCTTCGCCGTCGCCGCTCTCGCGGTCGGCGCGCTCGATGAAGACGACGATCCAGGGGGCATTCAATCCCTCGGCGAGCCGGCTTGCCGTGCGCACGACCTTTTCGGACAACGGGTCCGAACCAATGCAGACGAGCAGCCGCTCGCCGCTTGCCCAGATGCCTTCGATGGCGTTCTGCTTGAGGTAGTCGACCATCTGGTCGTCGACCCGGTCGGCTGTCCGCCTGAGCGCCAGTTCGCGCAGTGCCGTCAGGTTGCCAAGGCGGAAGAAGCGGTCGACGGCGCGCTGTGCGCTGTCGGGCAGATAAACCTTGCCCTCCTTCAGCCGCTCGATCAGCTCGGCCGGCGACAGATCCACAAGTAGTACGTCGTCAGCGCGCTTCAATACGGTATCCGGCACCCGTTCGCGCACGGGTACACCGGTGATCTGGGCGACGATATCCGAGAGGCTTTCGAGATGCTGGATGTTGAGCGCCGTCCAGACATCGATGCCGGCGGCGATCAGTTCCTCAACATCCTGATAGCGCTTGGGGTGCCGGCTTTCGGCCGGATTGCTGTGGGCCAGTTCGTCGACGACGATGATCCGGGGACGCCGCGCGAGGGCCGCATCCAGGTCGAACTCGGAAAGCATTCGGCCGCGATGGTTCACATCGCGGCGCGGCAGTATCTCCAATCCGTCAATGAGCGCAGCGGTCTCGCTGCGCCCGTGTGTCTCGACCAGACCGACGACGATATCGACACCGTCGTCCTTCAGCCGGCGGGCCCGCGACAACATCGCATAGGTCTTGCCGACGCCGGGAGCGGCGCCGAGGAATACGGTCAGTTTTCCCCGGCGGTCCTGCGCGGCAAGCGCCAGCAGTGCGTCTGGGTCCGGGCGACCTTTGGCGTCGCGTTCACTGTCGGGCATGCATTGTCTCAGGCGTGATCGATTCTAATAGCTTAGAGCGGGATGCGGGCGGAAAACCGCAAGTACTTTTCCTCATCCCGCTCTAGGTTCGAGGCGCATCAAGGGCCAGGTTGAGTTCTAGCACATTGACGCGCGGCTCGCCTACGACCCCGAACAGCCGATCCTCCGTCGCCTTGGCGACCAGGGCGGCAACATCCGCTTGGCTCAAGCCCCGCGCCTTGGCGACGCGGGCGACCTGGGCTTCGGCGAAGGCCGGCGTGATATGCGGGTCGAGCCCGGAACCTGACGTGGTTGCCGCATCCGCCGGAATTTCCCCCGCAAGGCCGGCAGCTTTCAGGCGCTCGACATCGGCTGCGACACGATCCCTGAGCTTGACCGAGGTGGTACCGAGGTTGGAGCCGCTCGAAGCCCCCGCGTTATAGGCGTCCGGACCGGTCGCGGAGGGCCGCGGCCAGAAGTATTTGTCGGATGTGAAGTTCTGGCCGATGAGGGCGGAGCCGATGAGGGTGCCGTCCTTTTCGATCAGGCTGCCATTTGCCTGCGCGGGCATCAGCACCTGCGACGCGCCAGTGATGGCAAAGGGATAGGCAAGGCCGGTGATCGCAGTCAGGAGCACGATCATGACGATGGCGGGGCGAAGTTGGTTCAGCATGGTTACACCAGATTGAGTGCGTTGACGGCGAGGTCGACGAGCTTGATGCCGGCAAAGGGCAGGACAATGCCGCCGAGGCCGTAGACAGCCAAGTTGCGGCGCAGAAGGGCAGCCGCACCGACGGGCCGGTACTTGACGCCCTTCAGCGCCAGCGGGATCAAGGCGACGATGATCAGCGCGTTAAAGATCACCGCCGAGAGGATCGCCGATTGCGGCGAGGCGAGGCCCATGACGTTCAGCGCCGCCAATGCCGGATAGGTGGTGATGAACAGCGCCGGGATGATGGCGAAGTACTTGGCCACGTCGTTGGCGATCGAAAACGTCGTCAGCGACCCGCGGGTCATCAGCAGCTGCTTGCCGATCTCGACGATCTCGATGAGCTTCGTCGGACTGGAATCGAGGTCCACCATGTTGGCGGCCTCGCGGGCGGCCTGGGTCCCCGTCTGCATGGCGACGCCGACATCGGCCTGGGCGAGTGCCGGCGCGTCGTTGGTGCCGTCGCCGCACATGGCGATCAGGCGGCCGCCCTGCTGCTCCTTGCGGATATAGCCAAGCTTGTCCTCCGGGGTCGCTTCGGCAAGGAAGTCGTCGACGCCGGCTTCGGACGCGATGGCGGCCGCGGTCACCGGGTTGTCGCCGGTGACCATCACCGTGCGGATGCCCATGGCGCGAAGAGCGGCGAAGCGCTCCTTGATGCCGGGCTTCACCACATCCTTCAAATGGATGACGCCGAGCAGGCGCGGACCATCGGCAACGGCGAGCGGCGTGCCGCCGGTGCGGGCCACCTGGTCGACGGCGCGGCGAAACTCGTTCGGCACGTTCTCGTCGCGGATACCGGTGAACTTCAGGATCGAGTCGACGGCGCCCTTGCGCAGCCGGCGGCCGCCGAAGTCCACGCCCGAAAGCCTCGTTTCCGCAGCGAAGGGAATGACCGCGTCGATCCGGGTCGCGCCGGCCCGGCTTGCGCCGCCGCCGACGGCGAGCGCCAGGACCTCGCCCTTGTCGGACGCGGGCAGCGACACATCCGGCGTCTGGCGGCCAAATTCACCGGTGGCAAGCGCCGCGATCGAGCGGCCCTCAGGCGTTTCGTCGGCAAGGCTTGCAAGCAGTGCGGCATCGGCAAGCTCGGCCTCGGTAACGCCGGGCACCGGCATGAAGTCGGCCGCCATGCGGTTGCCGAAGGTGATGGTGCCTGTCTTGTCGAGCAGCAGCGTATCGACGTCGCCAGCAGCCTCGACAGCGCGGCCGGAGGTGGCGATGACATTGAAGCGCACCAGACGGTCCATGCCGGCGATGCCGATGGCTGAAAGCAGGCCACCGATCGTGGTCGGAATCAGGGTGACGAGCAGGGCTGCGAGCACGGTAACCGAGAGCACGGTACCGGAATAGCCGGCGAGCCCCCAGAGCGTGGCGACGGCCACCAGGAAGATCAGCGTCAGGCCCGAAAGCAGGATCGACAGGGCGATCTCGTTCGGGGTCTTCTGGCGCTGCGCGCCCTCGATCAGCGCGATCATGCGGTCGACGAAAGTGTCGCCGGGTGCCACGCCGATGCGGATCTTGATCCAGTCGGACAGCACCTGCGTGCCGCCTGTGACAGCCGAGCGGTCGCCACCGGATTCACGGATGACGGGCGCCGATTCACCGGTGATGGCGCTCTCGTTGACAGAGGCGACACCCTCGACGACTTCGCCATCGCCGGGGATCAGTTCGCCAGCCTCGACGAGCACGAGGTCGCCGACCTTCAGCGATGTCGCCGGGATCGTCTGGGTCTCGCGGCCTTCGTCGGCAACGAGCTTGCGCGCCGTCAGTTCGGACTTGGTGCGGCGCAGGCTGTCGGCCTGGGCCTTGCCGCGGCCTTCGGCGACGGCTTCGGCAAAGGTGGCAAAAAGCACCGTGAACCACAGCCAGGCGGCGATCTGGCCGGAGAACAGCGGGCTGCCCGTGCCGGTGGCGATGTCGCGCACGAAGAGACCGGTGACCACGGCTGCGACCACTTCGGTGACGAAGATCACCGGATTGCGCACGAGCTGGCGCGGGTCGAGCTTGATGAACGCCGCCTTGATCGCCGGCAGCAGGATCGCCGGGTCCAGAAGACTGGGTGCGATAGGTTTGGAAGACATGTGTCGAATTCCTTTAGAAGGTCTGACCGGCAAGCATCGAGAGATGCTCGACGATGGGACCGAGCGCGAGCGCCGGGAAGAATTGCAGCCCGCCGAGAATGAGGATGATGCCGACAAGCAGGCCGACGAAGAGCGGCGTGTCGGTCGGGAAGGTACCCTTGGACGTCGGCACGCGGGTCTTCACCGCGATCGAACCGGCGATCGCCATGACCGGAACCGCATAGGCGAAGCGGCCGAGCAGCATCGCGAACCCGAGCGTCGTGTTGTACCAGGGTGTGTTGCCGGTGAGCCCGCCGAAAGCCGAGCCGTTGTTGCCGGCCGCCGACGTGAAGGCATAGAGGATTTCGGACAGGCCGTGCGGGCCCGCCGTGCCGATGCTTGCGACGGCAAAAGGCAGCATCGCGGAGACGGCGGCAAAGCCGAGGATCGTCACCGGCAGAATGAGGACGGCGAACATCGCGTATTTCATCTCGCGGGATTCGATCTTCTTGCCGAGCAGTTCCGGCGTGCGGCCGACCATCAGGCCGGCAACGAAGACGGCGAGGATCGCAAAGACCACCATGCCGTAGAGACCGGACCCGACGCCACCCGGCAGGACTTCGCCAAGCTGCATCAGGAACATCGGCACGAGACCGCCGAGGCCCGTCAGCGAGCCGTGCATGCCGTTGACGCCGCCATCCGACAGACCGGTGGTGACAGCCGCATAGAGCGCCGTCATCGCCTGGCCGAAGCGGACTTCCTTGCCTTCCATGTTGCCCTGGGCGGCATCGAGACCAAGGGCGGTCAGGATCGGGTTGCCGTGGGCTTCCGCCCAGTAGACGACCGCAACGCCTGAGATCAGCAGGATCGCGGTGACGGCGATGAAGGCCCAACCCTGGCGGCGGTTACCGACCATCTGGCCAAACGTGTAGACGAGCGCCGCCGAGATCGACAACATGGCGAAAATGTTGAGATAGTTGGAGAAGGCCGTCGGGTTCTCGAAGGGATGGGCGGCATTGACGTTGAAGAAGCCACCGCCATTGGTGCCGAGCTGCTTGATCGCTTCCTGACTGGCGACAGGGCCGAGCGAGATCGTCTGCTTGGCGCCTTCGAGCGTGGTTGCCGACAGATCGGCGTGGAAGGTCTGCGGCAAGCCGGTCCAGACCATGGCAAGGGCCATGACGACGGCGATCGGCAGCAACACGTAAAGCGTCGAACGGGTGAGATCGACCCAGAAGTTGCCGACGGTCGAGGCGTTCGAGCGGGCGAAGGCGCGGGTGACGGCAAGCGCCATGGCGATGCCGGTCGCGGCGGAGACGAAGTTATGCACCGTCAGGCCGGCCATCTGGCTGAAATGGCTGAGCGTGGTTTCGCCACCGTAGTTCTGCCAGTTGGTGTTGGTGACGAAGCTGACCGCCGTGTTGAAGGCGAGATCGGACGGCATGCCCGAGAAGCCCTGCGGGTTCATCGGCAGGTAGGCCTGCAGCCGGAGGATCGCATAGAGCGAGACAAAGCCGGCGAGGCTGAAGGCGAGCATCGACATCGTGTAGGCGAGCCAGCCCTGTTCCTTCTTCGGATCGACACCGGCCGCAAGATAAAGGCCGCGCTCGACGGGACCGAGGACGGGTGAAAAAACGTTGCGTTCACCGGAGAAGACCCGCGCCATGTAAAGCCCCAGCGGCTTGATGACGATCAGGACGGCGATGAAGAGGAGGCTGATCTGCAGCCACCCGATGATAGACATGAGATTACTCCGCTAAGGGCGGCCGGACGGCGCAAAGGCGCCCGGCTGATGCGAACGGCCAACGGGTTCGATCCCCGTCAACCGGGTCAGAACCGTTCCGGGCGAACGAGGGTGACGACGAGGTAGGCCGCAAGACCGATGGCGACGGCAAGACCGAGCAGGGCTTCGAACATGACGCCCTCCTAAAGCCGGCTCAGCGCGCGCGCATAAAGCGCGAACACGACAAAGCCGCCGATTCCGGCGGCAAGAAAAAGAACATCGGACATGCAAATTCTCCGGACTGTTGAAGTCCGGATCTTGCGCCCGCAGCGGGTCAATTATCGATTGCGATGGTCGGAAGGAGGCATAAGGAAAAGATAAAGACGCCCGCAAAGATCCGTTCGGGAGCGCGGGAGGCGACCTTCATAGGCGCAGGACCAGTCCGGTATCGGCCTATCTGCCACAAGCTGAAGAGATCCCGAGGCCGCCCGTATGCGACCGCCGGTTCGGCAAAAGAGCACCTAGCCCTTGATAATCTCGTTCACGCTCGTTTCGGTGGGCGTGGTGGCTTCGCGCATCCATTCGCGCCAGATCGCAACGAGCAGCGCCATCAGCACCGGACCGACGAAGAGGCCGAGGAAACCCATGGTCTTCACGCCGCCGACGAGGCCGAAGAAGGTCGGCAGGAAGGGAAGCTTGATCGGGCCGCCGACGAGGCGCGGACGCAGCGTCTTGTCGACGATGAAGAGTTCGGTCGTGCCCCAGGTGAACAGCGCCAGGCCGTGAATGGGCGAACCGCTGGCGACGAGATAGACTGAGACCAGCGTGAAGCAGAGCGGCGCGCCACCGGGGATCAGCGCCATCAGGCCGGTGATGATGCCGAGCGTGACCGGCGACGGCACGCCGGCAAGCCAATAGGCGACGCCAAGCACGATGCCTTCGCCGATGGCAATGATGCCCATGCCGGTGACCGTCGAGCTGATTGTCAGCGGCACGACGCGCGACAGCCGTTCCCAGCGCATCGGGAAGATGCGCTCGCCGAGCTTGTCGAGTTGGCCGGAGAAGGACTGCCCATCGCGATAGACGAAGAACAGCGTGATCAGCATGAACAGCAGCGTCAGGAAGGCATGGAACGTCGAGGCACCGACGACCAGAACGCCGCGGTAGATATTGCCGATGTTGGAGCCGCTGACGAGCTGGACCAGTTCGCCGAGCGCGCCCGGATGGCCGATATGCTTGACCCATTGCTCGCCAAGCCAGACACCGGCGATCGGAATGCTCGACAGCCATGCGGGCACGACGGCGCCGTTGGCATTGGTCTCGACGGCCCAGACGACCCAGTCGCGCACTTCGTCGACCGCATAGACGGCGGCAATCGAGATCGGCACGACGATGAAGGAGATGACGCAGACGATCGCGATGGTGGCGGCAAGCGTCCGGTTGCCGTTCACACCGGCGAGCAGCCGGCGATAGATCGGCCAGCTGGCAAACCCGATGACGACAGCGGCCAGAACCGGAACGACGAAACCATGGAAGAAATAGACGCCGGCTAGCAGAACGAAGACCAGCATCCAGCGGGCAGCGGTCATGGGGCCGACAAGGGCATGGCGCGAAATGGCAGTGTGCCCGAGGAGCCGTGGCTCCACGGCGAAATTCTCTCGTTCGCGATTACCCAATTGCACCAATGATCCTCCGTCTTCCGACGAGCTTACAGCAAACCCGCGGCCTTGCCAGCCACTCTGACACCGCGCGCCGCCCCTTTGCCCCTGCTTTACGGTAGTTTCAGGGCCGTGGCCGACGCTAGCGGCGGGACATGACAGAAAAATTTAGGAGGGTTCAAGAGCCCCCGGCTTTCTTTCGATAAAGCCGGTCATTCCGCCGCAGGTTTTGCAGCCATACGCGCAGGCTGTGCGCGATCGACGAAGACTGAGGCGAGAAAGATACCGAAGCCGGCAACGCCGAGAACGGCACCGACGAGACCGGTGGAGGTCCAGCCATAACCCGCAGCGATCGAAACGCCGCCGAGCCAGGCGCCTAGCGCATTGGCGAGATTGAAGGCGGAGTGGCTAAGGGCAGCAGCCAGCGTCTGGGCCTCGCCGGCGACATCCATCAGCCGGGTCTGCACGCCAGGGACGACGGCAAAGCCACCGCCGATGAAGAGCACGTTGACGATGGCGATCCACGGATTGCCCATGGTGAAATAGAAAAGCACATAGGCGAAGATGTTGAAGACGATGGCAATACCGATCGCCGGCATCAGCGCCCAGTCGGCAAGCCGCGCCCCGACGATGTTGCCGAGGATCATGCCGGCACCGAAGACCGAAAGCATGATCGGCACATTACCAAGCGAAACACCTGCGACTTCGGTCAGCGCCGGTGTGATGTAGCTGAAGACGGCGAACATGCCGCCACAGCCGATGGCGCAGATGCCGAGCATCAGCCAGACCTGCAGCTTGCCGAGCGCACCCAGCTCGCGAAGCGGCGTCGCCTTCGGGTTGCCCTTGTCCCGCGGTACGTGGGCGAAGGTGAGCGCCATGGTCAGGAGGCTGATGGCGCCGACGATGGCAAACGCGGAGCGCCAGCCGAGCGCCTGGCCGAACCAGGCGACGAGCGGCGTGCCGAAGAGAGTGGCGATGGTCAGTCCCATCATCACCCGGCCGACGGCGCGGGCCCGCTGGTTCGGCGCGGCAAGGCCGGCCGCCACCAGGGCAGCCACGCCGAAATAGGCGCCATGCGGCAGACCGGCGAAGAAGCGCGCGGCAATCAGCGTGTAGAAATCCGGAGCGACGGCACTCGCGAAGTTGCCGACGGCAAAAACCAGCATCAGGACCAAAAGCACCCGGAAGCGCGAGAAGCGGGCGGCAAGCACCGCGATCAGCGGCGCACCGACGACGACGCCGAGCGCATAGGCGCTGATGACCGCACCAGCCTGGGGCACCGATACCGATACGTCTTCGGCGACTTGCGGCAGGAGACCCATGATCGCAAACTCGCCGGTACCGATCCCGAAGCCGCCGACGGCGAGCGCCACTTCGGCGGTAGAAACACGGGCGCGGCGCGGATCGACGGCAGAGGAGAAGGCTTCGTCACACATGGGCTCACTCATGGGCAATGGCCAGTGTCGCCGTGCCTTGCGGCCGGAGAAAAATCTGGGGGATATGTCGGCGGATGTTGGATTGGACCAACAGGGATATGCTGCAATGCAATACAGGCTTTTCCTGCGGCAGGCAAAGCTTTTGCGGTTCTCGTCATACTTTTTCGCAAGGCTCGCAGAAGCCTGTTAACCGTAAGCTCAGTTGACGTTTACGTCAAAGTTATATAATTCCGAATCTCAGCTTGAAGAGGTGTCGCAAAAGCATCATCCTCATCGGCGTGAGAGGATCGGGAGGGATTTTCTCAGGCCGCATCAGGCCAGCCTGTGGCGACCAGAGGGAGAGAGGTCATGGCGGAAGTCAGCGCACAACAGACGGGTATCAGCCCAGGCAAGATCTGGCTGAAATCCTATCCACCCGGAATAGCCGCCGAAATTGGCCCCCTGCCCTACAAGTCGATCGGCGAATTCTTCGACCACGCCGTTGCCCGCTATTCGAGCCGTCCGGCCTTCACCTGCATGGGCAAGACGCTGACCTTTGCCGACCTCAACGCCCAGTCCGCCAGGATCGGCGCCTGGCTGCAATCGATCGGCCTTGCCAAGGGCGACCGCGTCGCGGTGATGATGCCGAACATCCTCCAGAACCCAGTGATCGTCTACGGCATCCTCAGGGCCGGCTTTACCGTCGTCAACGTCAACCCGCTCTACACGCCGCGCGAACTGCAGCACCAGCTCACCGATTCCGGCGCCAAGGCGATCTTCGTTCTGGAAAACTTCGCGCACACCGTGCAGCAGGTGGTCGACAAGACCGCGGTCAAGCACGTCGTCGTCGCGACCATGGGCGACATGCTGGGCCTGAAGGGTGCGATCGTCAATCTGGTGGTCCGCCGCGTCAAGAAGCTCGTTCCCGCCTGGTCGATCCCCGGCCACCTCTCGTTCAAGGACGTTCTTTCCAAGGGCGCGCGAGCCAAGCTGACGAAGCCCAACGTCGCCGCGAGCGACGTCGCCTTCCTGCAATATACCGGCGGGACGACGGGCGTCTCGAAGGGCGCGACGCTGACCCATTCGAACCTCTTGTCGAACATGGCGCAGATGGAAATCTGGTTCCAGACGGCGTTCCGCTCGCGCACCCGGCCGGACAATCTCGTCTTCATGTGCGCGCTGCCGCTCTACCATATCTTCGCGCTGACCGTGAATTCGCTGATGGGCCTTGCCACCGGCGGCAACAACATCCTGATCCCCAATCCCCGCGACATCCCGGGCTTCGTCAAGGAACTCGGCAAGCACAACACCAATATCTTCCCGGGCCTCAACACGCTGTTCAACGCGCTGATGAACAATGCGGAGTTCCAGAAGCTCGATTTCTCGTCGCTGATGTTGACCTTCGGCGGCGGCATGGCGATCCAGCGCCCGGTCGCCGAACGCTGGAAGCAGATGACCGGCTGCTCGATCGCCGAAGGTTACGGCCTGTCGGAGACCTCGCCGGTGGCAACAGCCAACATCCTCGACGCGACCGAGTTCACCGGCACGATCGGCATGCCCATCCCATCCACCGATGTCGAGATCCGCGACGACCAGGGCAATACGCTGGCGATCGGCGAAGTCGGCGAGATCTGCATCCGCGGGCCGCAGGTGATGGCCGGCTACTGGCAGCGGCCGGACGAGACCGCCAAGGCGATCTCGCCGGATGGCTTCTTCCGCTCGGGCGACATCGGTTTCATGAACGCCGACGGCCTCGTCAAGATCGTCGACCGCAAGAAGGACATGATCCTGGTCTCCGGTTTCAACGTTTTCCCGAACGAGATCGAGGAAGTGGCGATGACCCATCCGGGCATCCTCGAATGCGCGGCGATCGGCATTCCGGACGAGCATTCCGGCGAAGCGGTCAAGCTCTTCGTCGTCAAGAGGGATGCAGCACTGACGGAGGAAGAGGTCAAGCGCCACTGCGCCGCCAACCTCACCAACTACAAGCGTCCGCGTTTCGTCGAATTCCGAACCGAACTGCCGAAGACCAATGTCGGCAAGATCCTGCGCAAGGATCTGCGCGGATAAACTACTCCGAAATTCAAACGATTTAAAAAATCCTGAAAACCGCCGCCTCGGCGGTTTTCCAGTCTTGATTTGGTCCACTTAAAGCGAATAGCTACGCAGGCGATTGTCCGACACCCCTGTCCGACCAAGGAGCCCCGCGATGAAAGCGCTTGTCGACCAACTCAAAGCCACCGCCGCTCAAACCAACGCAACCGATATCCGCGCGGCCTTCGCCGCCGACGCAGAACGTTTCGCGCGTTTCAGCACCACGCTCGGCGACCTGCTGCTCGACTATTCGAAATGCGCCGTCAACGACAAGGTGCTGGACGGATTGGAGGCGGTCGCCAGGGCCGCCAAGGTCGAGGAGAAGCGGGACGCCATGTTCCGCGGCGACATCATCAACATCACCGAGGAGCGCGCCGTGCTGCACACGGCGCTGCGCAACCGCGGCAACCGCCCGATCCTCGTCGACGGCAAGGACGTGATGCCCGATGTCAACGGCGTGCTTGCCGCCATGGGCGCCTTTGCCGACGGCATCCGCTCGGGCGCGCTGAAAGGTGCGACCGGCAAGAAGATCACCGACGTCGTCAACATCGGCATCGGCGGCTCGGACCTCGGTCCTGTCATGGCGACGTTGGCGCTTGCGCCCTTCCACGACGGCCCGCGCCTGCACTTCGTTTCCAACATCGATGGCGCCCATATCGCCGATACGCTGAAGCTGATCGATCCGGAAACCTCGCTCTTCATCATCGCCTCGAAGACCTTCACCACCATCGAGACGATGACCAACGCGGCGACTGCCCGCGCCTTCATCGCCGGTAAGCTCGGCGAGGCTGCCGTCGGCCATCACTTCGCAGCCGTTTCGACCGCGCTCGACAAGGTCGCCGCCTTTGGCATCGACCAGGCCCGTGTCTTCGGCTTCTGGGATTGGGTCGGCGGGCGCTACTCGATCTGGTCGGCGATTGGCCTGCCGCTGATGATCGCCGTCGGCAAGGAGAATTTCGGCCGCTTCCTCGATGGCGGCCACGCCATAGACGAACATTTCCGCACCGCACCGATCCGTCAGAACATACCGGTCCTGCTCGGCCTTCTCGGCTTCTACCATCGCAACGTGCTCGGCTACCCGTCGCGGGCGATCCTGCCCTATGACCAGCGCCTGTCGCGCTTCCCCGCCTATCTGCAGCAGCTCGATATGGAATCGAACGGCAAGGCGGTGACGCTTGAGAGCACGCCGGTCGAATACTCGACCGGCCCGGTCGTCTGGGGCGAGCCCGGCACCAACGGCCAGCACGCCTTCTACCAGCTGATCCACCAGGGCACGGACGTCATTCCCGCCGAGTTCATGATCGCCGCCAACGGCCACGAGAAGAACCTGCGTCACCAGCACGAGCTGCTGATCGCCAATTGCCTGGCCCAGTCGGAAGCGCTGATGAAGGGCCGCACGCTCGCGGAAGCCAAGGCGCAACTGACCGCCAAGGGTATGGCCGATTCCAAGGCCGACAAGATTGCGCCGCACCGCGTCTTCACCGGCAATCGCCCGTCGCTGACGATCGTCTATGACCAGCTCGATCCCTTCGCGCTCGGCCGCCTGATCGCGCTTTACGAGCACCGCGTCTTCGTCGAGGGCGCGCTCTTCAACATCAATTCCTTCGACCAGTGGGGCGTCGAGCTCGGCAAGGAGCTGGCGACCGGCCTGCTTCCCGTCGTCGAAGGTAAGGAAAGCGCCGATGGTCACGATTCGTCGACGGCGGGTCTGGTGGCAGCCTTGCTGAAAGCCGCCCATTAAACAAATCCGCTCGGTTCTCCCCGGAACCGCACCGCTCCAGACGATAGAGGCCTGAGGCGCTTGTCGCGTCTCAAGCCTCGTCATTTTGCACAACCCGGCAACGTCGTGGCGCCGGGTTTCAGCACCTGCATCAGATCGAGCTTCAACAGCAGCGGAAAATAGTCCGTGTCCGACCCCATCTGCATCCAGGCATTGGCCATGACCTTTGGCCTGACGGGAAGGCGCCACGCCAGCAACGTCCGGAGAACCCGGCCGACAGGCTGCCGTGGTTAGGCTCGCCCCGTTTCGAGCGTGCGATCTTTTCCTGCAACAGCCGCAAGCGCGCAGCATCCGCTTCGGCGAGAGCCAGGAGATAGAGCGTTTCTCCCGGTGGCACGCGGCTCCCGAGCGCCGCAGCCGGCCCACCGCCCGCGTGAACGTCGAGCGCATAGCTCTGGCTTTCCGCAGGCGCGCTCCCCTCCTGCCAGGAAGGCTCCAGGGTCGCGTCCAACATCACAATTGACGGCAATTATTTATTGTTTTACGATAAAAATACAAGTGAAACGATAAGGGACTTTGTATGACGAACTCCGCTGAAAGGCTGCGCAAGCTCAGCCGCTTCATGAAGCTCATGATCATATTGTGCGGAGTGTTGTTCTGTTCGGCGGTCGTCTACACGCATTGGCAGATCTTCTTCGACCGGCAAGGCTTCGAACAGGGCGTTCGCGACATCGTCTTCCCTCGGGTCGAGATCATCACTCTGTCCTATCGAGCCATCGGGACCGTCGCCTTTCTGACTGCGATCAACAACGCGCTCGTCATTGCCGGCCTCGCATTCGCCTGGCAGCTTTTCGACAGCTTCCAGCGCGGCGAGATCCTGTCCGGCCGCAATGGCGTGCTGTTGCGGCGGGTGGGACTGACCGCCCTTTTCGGCTCGCTGTGCATGACCGTCAGCAATGGGATCGGCATCCTCGCTGTCACCTATGACAACCCGGGCACCACGGGACATGCGGTGATGTTCGACATCAATGGCGGCAGGATGATCGTGCTTCTAATGGCCGGGCTCGTCGTCGGCCTCGGCCATGTCATGGTCATCGCATCGGGGGTCGAGGCGGAGAACAGGAGCTTCGTCTAGCGCATGCCGATTGTCGTCAATCTCGATGTGATGCTGGCGAAACGCAAGGTTCGTTCACGCGATCTTGCCGAACAAGTGGGGATCACCGAGCAGAACATCTCGCTGCTGAAATCCGGAAAAGTGAAGGGCGTGCGCTTCGACACGCTGGAAAAGATCTGCGCAGCACTCGACTGCCAACCGGGCGATATCCTGGAATACCGCCCGGAACCGGACTAACGATCAAAGGCCGATTTCGTGCTTCCACGGCGGGTTGGCGCCGGCACGCGAGACGGTGACGGCCGCCGCCTTGGCACCGAGCGCCAGCGCGTTGCGAACCGCCGTCTCGCCAAGGTCGGCGACATCGGCCTTGCTCAGGAGACCGGCGAGCTTCAGCGATGCCAGCACGCCGGCATCGAAAGTGTCGCCGGCGCCAACCGTATCGACCACGGTCACGCGCTCACCGGCAACCTCGACCTTGTGGCGGGCGGTATAACCGACGGCGCCATCGGCGCCCTTGGTAATCAGCACCAGCTTCGGGCCGCGCCTCAGCCATTCGGCGGCGAGATCGTCGTGACTTCCCTCCATGCCGAACCAGGCAAGATCCTCGTCGGAGAACTTGATGATATCGGACATCGCCGCCATGCGGTTCATGCGGGCGAGATGAGCCTCTCGGTCCTTGATGAAACCGGGGCGGATATTCGGATCGAAAGAAATGACCCGCTTTTCATGCTCGCGCGTCATCAATGCTTCGTAGGTCGAGCCGCAGGGCTCGGGGATCAGGCTGATCGCGCCAAAATGCAGTGCCTCACAGAAATCGCCGAGCGTTGGCAGGTGCTCGCGGGTGATCATGCGGCCGGCAGTGTTTTCATCGAAGAAGGCGTAGCTGGCATGGCCGTTGACCAGCTTGACGAAGGCAAGCGTCGTGTGCAGCGACAGCGTCGCGCAGGGGCCGAAATCGACATTCGCTGCCTTCAGCGTGTCGCGCAGGATATCACCGAACATGTCGTCGGAGAGACCCGTGAAAAAGCCGGTCTGGATGCCGAGGCGGCCAAGGGCGATCGCCGTGTTGAAAATCGCGCCGCCGGCATAGGGCGCAAAGGCACTCTCGCCCGCGGTCGTGTCCCGCGGCAGCATGTCGATCAGCGCTTCTCCGCAGCATACGATCATCGGCTTATCCTCCTCGACAGATTTTCAATCGATTTAAAAATTATGACTGAAGACGCTACGAGGCCCCGGCAGAACCGGGGCCTCGCCAGAGATTACGCCAAGGCGCTGACGCCGCCGTTGCGGCCCGACCAGGCGAGCGGCGCGTTGAGGAAGGCCTCGACCTCACCGAGCGTCTTTTCGTCGAACAGCTTCTGCTCGCGGGCGACCGCAAGCACGTTGCGCCATGTGGCGATCCAGTGCAGGTCGACGCCCTTGCCTTTCATCTCGCCGACCGCTTCCGGAAAGATGTCGTAGTAGAAGAGCGCAATGCCGTGGTCGACGATGCCACCGGCTGCGCGGATCGCGTCGATGAACTTGAACATCGAGCCACCAGCCGTCGTCAGGTCCTCGATGACGAGAACGCGGGCGCCTTCCGGCATATGGCCTTCGATCTGGGCGTTGCGGCCGTGGCCCTTGGGCGCCTTGCGCACATAGATCATCGGCAGACCGAGACGTTCGGCAAGCATGGCGGCGAAGGGAATGCCGGCGGTTTCGCCGCCTGCAACCACGTCGAACTTCTCAAAACCGGCTTCGCGCAGGATCGACGCTGCAGCAAAATCCATCACCGCCGAACGGATGCGCGGATAGGAAATCAGCTTGCGGCAGTCGATATAGACGGGGCTCGCCATGCCGGACGACAGCTTGTAGGGCTTGTCGGCGCTGAAATGCACGGCCTTGATCTCCCAGAGCATCTTGGCGACCAGCTCGGCCATGACGGCCTTGTCGGTGAACGCGTTGGAAAACATCAAACTCTCCTTCAAAACTTCAAGCGATCAAACGACGGCCCAGTGCAGCGGGAACATCGGATCGAAAACGGTGACCGGACCGGCACCGGTCTCGATCTTCTTGGGATAGGTGATCGCCTCTGCCTGTTTCCTGAGCGTGATCGTTTCCTCGTTCACCGGCAGCCCGTACCAGGCGGGACCGTTCAGCGAGGCGAAAGTTTCGAGCTTGTCGAGCGCGCCCTCCTCTTCGAACACATGCGCCAGGCAGCTCATGGTGTTGATCGAGGTGTAGATGCCGGCGCAGCCGCAGGCGCATTCCTTCAGCGGATCGACGTGCGGTGCGGAGTCCGTGCCGAGGAAGAAGCGCTTGTCGCCGGAGACGGCAGCCGCGCGCAATGCCAGGCGGTGGTTCTCGCGCTTGGCGACCGGCAGGCAGTAATAGTGTGGCTTGATCCCACCGACGAGAATGGCGTTGCGGTTGATGATCAGGTGATGGGTGGTGATCGAACCTGCAAGGTTCGCCTTCGACGCCTTTATGTAGTCGATGCCGTCCTTGGTGGTGACGTGCTCCATCGTCACCTTCAGTTCCGGCAGGCGCTTGCGCAAGGGATCGAGCACGGTCTCGATGAACACGGCCTCGCGGTCGAAGATGTCGACGTCCGAGCTGGTGACTTCGCCATGCACGCAGAGCGGCAGGCCGATCTTTGCCATGCGCTCCAGCACCGGCATCGCCTCGTCGATGTTGCGCACGCCGCTGTGCGAGTTGGTCGTCGCACCTGCCGGGTAGAGCTTGACCGCCTTGACGAGACCGCTCTTGTGGCCGGCTTCGACGTCGTCGGGATTGGTGCCTGCGGTCAGGTAGAGCGTCATCAGCGGCTCGAACCGGTCCCCGGCCGGAATCGCCGAGACGATACGTTCGCGATAGGCGGAGGCGTCTGCGGTCGTGACGACAGGCGGCACCAGGTTGGGCATGATGATCGCGCGGGCGAAATGGCGGCTGGTATCGGCGATAACGCCCTTCAGCATGTCGCCGTCGCGCAAATGAAGGTGCCAATCATCCGGGCGGCGGATAACGAGGTCTTGCATGGTCAGCGTTCTCCTAGGTCAGAGCAGGCGCAGACGGAAAACCGCAGCCCCGGGCTCGCGCCCGATCCGCGCGCGCAGCTTTGCGAGCCGGCGGGTACGCGGGTGGCGGGCGGTTTCTCATGTGGTGGAACCGCGTCTCGATATCACCAATGCGCCCGCAAACACAATCCGCAATCCGACCATCGCTCAGAAATCCGCAAGCACCAGATCCGCCGCCCGCTGATGGTCGACCACACGATGCGCGTTCGGGATGTCGTTACCGAGAGCCTTGCGCTTCGCCGCCTCCTCGTCATAGCCGTGATCGTACCAGCGCTGCAAAAGCCGCCGCTCCAGTTCTGCCACGCCGGGATTGATGAAGATCGAGAAATCGAAGGCGCCTTCGAGCCCGTCCCACGGCGCCTCGTCGAGCAGCAGGTAGTTGCCCTCGACCAGGATGATGCGGGTCTCGGGCGCAACGATCCTGGCAGAGGCGATCGCGATCTCGCGCGAGCGGTCGAAGACCGGAACCAGCACCTCGCCGTCATTGGCGCGCACCGCGGCGACCGTCGAAAGAAAAGCCCTGACGTCGAACGTCTCCGGCGACCCCTTCCGTGGGAGGAGACCTTTTTCCTCAAGAACGGCATTGTCCATGTGGAAGCCGTCCATCGGCAGAACCGCCGCCCTTTCGCCGCCGGCAACCAGGGTTTCGCCAAGCGCCTCGGCCAGCGTCGACTTCCCGGCACCGGGCGGCCCGGCGATGGCGACGACGAAGCGGGCGGCACCGGCCGCCCGTTTCAGGATTTCGTTTGCAATCGGCTCGACATTCATGCCGCAAGCGCCTCGCGCGGCGGCTCCTTCGCCCCGGTCATGAAGGCAACCGCATCCGACATCGTATGCTCCTTCGGATTGATGACACAGAGCCGCTTGCCGAGACGGTGAACGTGGATGCGGTCGGCCACCTCGAATACATGCGGCATGTTGTGCGAGATCAAGACGATCGGCAGGCCGCGCGAGCGCACGTCGAGGATCAGCTCCAGCACCCGCCGGCTTTCCTTGACGCCGAGTGCCGCCGTCGGCTCGTCCATGATCACCACCTTGGAGCCGAAGGCCGCGGCCCGCGCCACGGCCACGCCCTGGCGCTGGCCGCCCGAGAGCGTTTCCACCGCCTGGTTGATGTTCTGGATGGTCATCAGCCCGAGTTCGGACAGTTTCGCCCGCGCCCGCTTTTCCATTTCCGCGCGATCGAGAGTGCGGAAGAGCTTGCCCATGATGCCAGGTTTGCGGATTTCGCGGCCGAGGAACATGTTGTCGGCGATCGACAGCGCCGGCGACAGCGCCAGGTTCTGATAGACCGTTTCGATGCCGGCCGTTCGCGCTTCCATCGGCGAACGGAAGTTGATCAGTTGGCCCTCAAGCCGGATCTCGCCCTCATCCGGCGTGATGGCGCCGGAGATCGCCTTGATCATCGAGGACTTGCCGGCACCGTTGTCGCCGATCACGGCGAGGATCTCGCCGGGATAGAGATCGAAATCGGCATGATCGAGGGCGGTGACGCGACCGTAACGCTTGACCAGGCCGCGCGCGGTGAGAATGGGTTCCTGAGCCATCAGCCTGCTACCTTTCTGATCCATTGGTCGATTGCGACGGCGGTGATGATCAAGACGCCGGTGAGGAAGACTTTCCACTGCGGATCGGCGCCGAGCATGTTGAGCCCCATGGAGACGACGCCGACGATCATCGCGCCGATCAGTGTGCCGAGGATCGAGCCGCGGCCGCCGAAGAGCGATATGCCGCCGATCACGGCTGCGGTGATGGCCTGCAGATTGTAGTCGGTGACGGCGGCGGACGGCGAGATCGAGCCGTTGCGGCCGATCGAAACCCAGGCGGCAAGCGCCGCGATCAGACCCGCCAGCGTGTAGGCGCTCAAGAGCACGCGGCTGGTGCGGATACCCGAGAGTTTCGCCGCTTCCGGATCGTCGCCGACGGCATAGAGGTGGCGGCCCCAGGCGGTGTGATTGAGCGCGTACCAGAGGCCGACGACCAGCACGACCATCATCACCACGCCGAGCGTGAAGACGGCGGAGCCCACCTTGAAGCTGACGCCGAAGAGGTGGAGCATCTGGGTGACGGCCGTCACGTCGGCCTCGCGGATCGTCGCGTTGGCCGAATAGATGAAGTTCGTCGACATGATGACATACCAGGTGCCGAGCGTGACGATGAACGGCGGAAGCTTGACCCTGGAGACGAGGAAGCCGTTGAGGAAGCCACAGGCGCCGCCGACGACGAAGCCGATGAAGATCGCGATCGGTGCCGGAAGGCCGTAGGTGACGGCGCAATTGCCCATGATCACAGCCGACAGCACCATGATGACACCGATCGAAAGGTCGATGCCGGCGGTCAGGATCACCAGCGTCTGTGCGGCACCAAGAATGCCGACGATGGCGATCTGCTGAAGGATCAGGGTCAGGGTGTAGGACGAGAAGAACTTACCCCCGATGGCGATGCCGAAGATCAGGATCGCTGCAATCAGCACGATGAACGGCACAGCGGCCGGCGTCGAATGCAGGAAATGCTGGATCTTCTGGACCGCTGTCTTGTCATGCGTATCGAACGACGCGACCTGCGTCGAACTGTTGACCAGGACTTTTTCGAATTCCTGGGATGGCTGCGCGGCTGTGTTGGGCTCGCCCATGGACCTTCCTCCCGTGAACCCCACTCCCAAGGGGTTGCGATGGTGTCGTGCACAGCCCGCCCACAATGACGCGGGCAATAGCACTCTTTAAAAGCTGCGCGGTTTTCGTCGCCTTGTCAAAGACATCGGCGCTTACGCGAAGGGCGGCCGGGGCCGCCCTTCCGTTGCCTTTACATGGTGACGGTAGAAGGCGGGCAATCAGCCCCAGCACTTCTCCGTGCCGACCTTGGTATCGATCGATTCGACGCCGGCTGCCGGCTTGTCGGTGACGAGCGAGACGCCGGTATCGAAGAAGTCCTTGCCTTCCGTCGGCTTCGGCTTCTCACCGGTGTCGGCGAACTTCTTGATCGCCTCGATGCCGAGAGCCGCCATCATCAGCGGGTACTGCTGCGAGGTTGCGCCGATGACACCTTCGGCGACCGACTTGACGCCCGGGCAACCGCCGTCGACCGAAACGATCAGCACGTCCTTTTCCTTTCCGACGGCCTTCAGCGCCTGATAGGCGCCGACGGCGGCCGGCTCATTGATGGTGTGGATGACGTTGATATCAGGATCCTTCTGCAGAAGGTTCTCCATCGCCTTGCGGCCGCCTTCCTCGTTGCCGTTGGTGACGTCGTGGCCGACGATGCGCGGATCGTCCTCGTCGCCGATCTTGTTCGGATCCTTCGTGTCGATGCCGAAGCCCATCATGAAGCCCTGGTCGCGCAGAACGTCGACTGTCGGCTGCGACGGCGTCAGGTCGAGGAAGCCGATCTTGGCGGTCTTGGCACCATCACCCATGGTGGCGGCGGCCCATTGGCCGATCAGCTTGCCGGCGAGCAGGTTGTCGGTGGCAAAGGTCGCGTCGGCGGCGGTTGCCGGATCGAGCGGCGTGTCGAGCGCGATCACGAGCAGACCGGCTTCCTGCGCCTTCTTGACCTGATCGACGATCGCCTTGGTGTCGGAGGCGGCGATCAGGATGCCCTTGGCACCGTCTGCAATGCAGGATTCGACCGCAGCCACCTGGCTGTCATGGTCGCCGTCGATCTTGCCGGCATAGGACTTCAGCGTCACGCCGAGTTCCTTGGCCTTGGCAGTCGCGCCCTCTTTCATCTTGACGAAGAAGGGATTGGTGTCGGTCTTGGTAATCAGGCAGGCGCCGACATCGGCGGCTTGCGCGGGCATGGCGAAGACAACGCCAAGCGACAGCGCGCCAAAAGCAGCGGAAAGAACAGTCTTCTTCATGAAATCCTCCCAAGGATTGAAAATCGTGCCGGCGGACCGGCCCTGGCTACACCACCGCAGCATTCTCCTCCGCTGCAACTGGCGCTTCCGAGACAAAAACAAACACTAAATTTCCGGGGTGTCAATAAATAAATCAAATTGAATTATTATTTCGATGTGGCATTCTTGGGATAACAGCGCTCCACCGGAGGATTGGCGCGCCGACCAAATTGACAGAGCCGCGACAAGTGGAAACAAGAGACCTGCGCCAAGCGGGCGGCAGAACGGGATGAGGAACTATGCAGGCGGCTTGCGCCCGTATCCCGCTCACATAATCCAATGCCAACGGGAGGAGACGGTGGCATGTCACTGACAGACGGCCCCGACCGGGGACCGACGCAACCTGAAGTCATCGACCCGAGCGGCGGCGCCAACCAGACGCGCGTGCGCGCCTATAACGAACGGCTGGTCATGTCGCTTGTCCGGCGCCACGGCGGCCTCTCCAAGGCCGACATCGCCCGGCGCTCCGGCCTGTCGGCGCAGACCGTTTCGGTGATCATGCGCGCGCTCGAAAGCGACGGCCTTCTGGTCAAAGGCGATCCCGTCAGAGGCAAGGTCGGCCAGCCCTCGACGCCGATGCGGCTCAACCCAGACGCGGTCTATTCCTTTGGCGTCAAGATCGGCCGGCGCAGCGCCGATCTGGTGCTGATGGATTTCGTCGGCAACATCCGGCTGCATCTGCACCACGTGCATCCCTATCCGTTGCCCGGCGATCTCGTCGATTTCATCATTTCCGGCATGGCGAAGCTCGAACAGCAGCTTGGCCCCGACCAGCGCAAGCGCATCGCCGGCATCGGCATCGCCACACCCTTCGAGCTCTGGAACTGGGCCGAAGAAGTGGGCGCGCCGCGCGAAGAGATGAACAGGTGGCGCGACGTCGACCTGCAGGCGGCGATCGCTGCCCGTACCACCTATCCGGTGTTTCTGCAGAACGATGGCACCAGCGCCTGCGGTGCCGAGCTCGCCTTCGGCGTCGGCGCCAGCTATCCGGATTTCGTCTATTTCTATATCGGCTCGTTCATCGGCGGCGGTGTTGTGCTGAACTCCGCACTCTTCTCCGGGCGAACAGGAACGGCTGGCGCCGTCGGTCCGCTGCCGGTCTCGGGCAAGGACGGCAAAACCATCCAGCTGCTCAAGATCGCCTCGGTCTTCGTGCTCGAAAACCTCTTGCGCGAACGCGGCATCGATCCGCGGCCGCTCTGGTACTCGGCCGACGACTGGATCGACTTCGGCGAACCGCTCGACATCTGGATCGACGACTGCGGCGCAGCCCTCGCCCAGGCCGTCGTCTCCGCCGTTTCGATCGTCGACTTCTCGGCCGTCGTCATCGACGGCGGCTTCCCGCCCTGGGTGCGGGCGCGGTTGCTTTCCGCCACGCGCAAAGCGCTCTACGACCTCGACCTTCAGGG
Source organism: Ensifer sp. SL37 (assembly GCF_026672675.1). Classification (NCBI taxonomy): domain Bacteria; kingdom Pseudomonadati; phylum Pseudomonadota; class Alphaproteobacteria; order Hyphomicrobiales; family Rhizobiaceae; genus Ensifer; species Ensifer sp. SL37. Next base: position 1,000,683 of record NZ_JAPPRN010000006.1, read on the forward strand.
TGTAACCATTCCCGAACTGGTGGAAGGCATGGTCGGCAGCCATGCGCGCGCCATCGGCGGCGCGAGCCTGCCGCTCTTTTCCCGCTACCTGCTCGACACCAATGTCCTCTTCAAGGAGCTCGGCTGATGCTGAAAGGCCTAAACCCGATCCTCAGTCCCGAACTGCTCGCAACGCTGCGAGCGATGGGCCACGGCGACGAGATCGCGCTGGTGGATGGCAACTACCCCGGCCAGGAACATGCGCGCCGTCTCATCCGGCTCGACGGGCACCCGCTGATCCCCGTGCTCGACGCTATCTTGAGCGTCTTGCCGATCGACGATTTTGTGCCCGAGGCGATCTTCCGGGCCACTGTCAAACAGGACAAGGACACGCTCGACCCGGTCCACCAAGAGATCGTCGCGCGCTGCGGCAAGCACGAACCGAACCGCCGCGTTGTGCCTCTGCTCGGCGCCGATTTTTATCCGCGCGTCAGGGCCGCCCACACTGTGGTCCAGACGAGCGAGCCACGGCTTTACGGCAACGTCATCCTGCGCAAGGGCGTGATTTATCCCTGAGACTTCGCACACAACGAAAAAGCCCGCCGGCGAACCGGCGGGCCCTGCATTTCATCAAGTGAAATCCGTGCCTCAGGCGCCGCGCTTGTCGATCGACAGCGCGCCCGGGCCAAAGGCGGCGAGCACGAGGAAGCCACCGGCGACCGAGATGTTCTTCATCATCATCAGGCTGTTGAAGACGCTCAGCAGGCCGTTGGCTTCCGGCGGGAAGGTCGGAATGTTGATCGCACCGCTATGGAAGACGAAGGCGGTCACGAGCGTGAAGGCCGCCAGCAGGTAGGCCGCAATCTTCGTCTGGAAACCGACGAGAACGGCAAGACCGGCAACCAGTTCGAAGGCGCCGGCGAGATAGGCAAGCAGCGTCGGCGCGGGCCAGCCGGCACCGGTGATCATTCCGGCGGTCGCCGACGGATCGGTGAGCTTGCCGAAACCGGCCGTGATAAACATGATCGAAAGCAGGATGCGTCCGACGAGGACGACAACATTCTGAGACATGGAAGACTCCTGTGAGAAACGGTTCGTTGGCAACAGAAGTATCAGTATTTTCAAAATCATCTAGCCGTTGCGCGGGCGACAGATCGTTCACAAAAATGAAACGCCGATGACGCATCGTCAACCTTCTATCGGCCACTTCTCGACGCAGGACTGCAAGGCAATGCGGAACTACAACGACGACGCCTCGTTCTTTTATGTTGCAACGACGGAGCGGCTGGGCGAAGAATTTCGGCGCGGCAGGGGACGCCGCGCGGGGGAATGTCATGAACGAAATCAACAGGAGCCCGGCATTCTGGCGCTCGTTTCCGATCTTTGAAGAATTCGACAAGGACGCTATCGCCGAACTTGCCAATATCGCGACCTATCGGAAATGGCCGGCCGGCACCGTGATCTTCCAGCGCGGCGACGAAGGCAACTACATGATTGTCGTCATCTCCGGGCGCATCAAGCTGTCGCTAATCACGCCGCAGGGCCGCGAACTGATGCTGCGCCAGCACGAAGCCGGCGCGATCTTCGGCGAGATGGCGGTGCTGGACGGTCAGACCCGTTCGGCCGATGCGACCGCCACGACCGCCTCCGAGGGCTATGTAATCGGCAAGAAGGCCTTTCTCGACATCGTCACCAATCGACGGGAGGCGGCCGAAGCGGTCATCCGCTTTCTCTGCGCCCAGCTTCGCGACACGACGGAGCGGCTGGAAACCATCGCGCTTTACGACCTCAACGCCCGGGTGGCGCGCTTCTTCCTCGCGACCCTCCGGCAGATCCACGGCAACGAGTTGCCGGAAAGTGCCAATCTCAGGCTGACCATGAGCCAGACGGACATCGCCGGCGTGCTCGGCGCCAGCCGACCCAAGGTCAACCGCGCCATCCAGTGGCTAGAGGAGAGCGGCGCGATCAAGCGCAACGAAGGCATCATCGCCTGCAAGGTCGGTCGCCTGCAGAGCATCGCTGACCCCGAGGAGGACTAGACCGCATGGTCGTTGAGCCGCGCCGGCGTTTGCGTTTCACGCCGCTCGCCGGCGGTTGCCTCACGAGCCTGCTTGCGGCCATAGCACTCTATCTCTACGCCGGACCGCTGTTCGAAACCCAGCGCGAGTTGTTCTTCGACAGTCTGACGCAATGGGTTCCTGCCCCCCAGTCGCCCGACCTCGTCGTCGTCGACATCGACCGGCAGGCCCACCAGTCGCGCCCTTCGGGTGAATGGGACCGGACAGCGACCGCCGAGCTTCTGTCGCGACTCGCGACCGCGGGCGCCAAGGTGATTGCAGTCGATTTCGTCTTCAGCGCCGATTGCGACCCCAGCTCCGACGGCAACCCGGCGCTTGCCGCAGCACTTTCGAAGACCGCCGTCGTTCTCGGTTTTCTCGTCGCCGATACGGTGCAGGAGCGGCCGCGTCCCGTGCCGCCGCTGGCGCTCAGCCGACCCTTCACCGCACCCGAACTGTGGTTTCTCGACGGCGCGGAAACGTCATGCCGGGCCTTCATGGATCAGGCGCGCGCGGCGGCGGCCTCGTTTCTCGTCGGCGACGAGGATGCGCGCATACGCCGGGTTCAGGCCTATGCCATCCTCGGCAACGACGCCTATCCGACGCTGGCGATCGAAGCGGCCCGGCAGATGCGGGGCGGCGGCACGCCCATCCTCGGCGGCCAGCCGGCCTGGATGCGCATCGACGGGCAAACGATCTTGCTCGACGACACCGGAAGCCTGCGTTTCGTCGCAAGTTCTCAGGAACGGCTCAGCGAACGTACGGTTTCGGCGGCCGACGTCTTGTCCGGCAAGGCTTTGCCCGAACGCTTCGCCGGCAAACTCGTGCTGATCGGCAGCAGCCTGCCAAGCCTCGGAGGCCTCAGACCGAGCGCCTCGATGCCGCTCGAACCCTCGGTGCAGATCCACGCCGACATCGCCAACGCGATCATGACCGGCTTCCTGCCGCAGCGCGACGGCCGATTGCCGCTTGCCGAAGCCGTGGCCGCACTTGTCGCCGGCCTCGGCATCGCCTTTGCCGCCACCCGCCTGCGGCCGCTGACATCGGCGGCGCTCGGCCTTTGCACCGTCGCCGCCGCAGTCGCTGCATCTGCCGTCGTCTACGATGCCAGCGGCTGGCTCATCGATGCCGTCAGCGTCTCGGTCGCGCTTATTGCCGTCCTCGCGGTGACCAGCGTCCTGCAATTTGCCCAGGTCCGGCGCGCGGAAGCGACGGCCCGGCAGAAGTTTTCGCAATATCTGCCGCAGTCGGTGGTCGCTCGCTACATCGACAATCCCGGACTTGCCCGCATGGCTGGCGAGGAGCGCCAGGTGACCGCGCTCTTTACCGACATCGAGAGCTTTTCCACTCTGTCGCAGAGGCTCAAGCCGCGGGAGCTCATCGCCTTGCTCGACATCTATTTTGCCGAAGTCAACGCGCTGGTGGCCGACCATGGCGGCATGGTCGACAAGGTGGTGGGCGATGCGGTGCACGCGTTCTTCAACGCCCCGGAGGATCTGGCTGATCATGTCGACAGGGCCATCGATTGCGCCAAGGCGATCCATGCGCTGACGGAAGAGATACGCAGGCGTCCGCAGTTCGCCTCCAACGGTTTCGGCCGTACGCGGATCGGGATCGAGACCGGACCGGCCGTCGTCGGCGAGGTCGGCGCCGGCGGCAAGCTCGACTACACGGCCCACGGCGATGCGATCAATCTGGCGGCACGCCTTCAGGAGGCAAACAAGTTTCTCGGCACGGCGATCTGCGTCGGGCCCGCTGCCGCTCAGGAAAGCAAAAGGCCGCTTCGCCCGCTTGGCAGCCACGAGATCCGCGGGTTCTCGACGATGGAACTGTTCACGGTCGCCGACTGAGGCGGCGCGCCGTCTGCACCCGCCGCTTCGGATAATGTCGGCGTCAGCTCAGCGCGTCAGGCCGACGCTGGCATAGGCCTCCTTGATGCGCGCCTCGCCCCAGTTGGCGGGCTCGCTCGGGGCGTCCCCGCGATGATGAAACTCCACCCCCTGCCCCGCAGCGACGATCTTGGTTACGCCGCCGCGCGCGACCGAAACGCTTCCATGTTCGACGAAGACGGCAAAGGCGGCCCGGCTCGGACCACAGAAGAACTTGGTGCCGCGCACGCCGATCATGCCGAAGGCCGTGCGGACGGCGACATCGACCTTCGGCAGCCCCTCAGGCCGGTCGAAGACCATGCGACCCGTTCCAAGCTCGAGCGTGCCGCCCTGCCCGGCAATGAAGCTATCGACGAGCAGTTCGGTTTCGGCGCCCAGAAGCACGCGCGTATCCGTGCCCAGATTCAAGGTTGCAAAACTCTCGGCGTTCGTGTGCACGCGGTCGTTCTCGAACAGCTGACCGCCGACGGCGAGTGGCTTATCCTTTTTTGCCTGCCTCAGCCGGACATCGCCGCGGATCTCCGTTGCCTCGCCAAGGGCTGAGCCTGCCCAGGCGGGCGTAGCACCACCGCCGGCCGCCGTCAGCAACAGACCGCCGACGACGACGCGCCGGCTCACCAGCATCTTGCGCATCGACGCTGCCAGATCTTCCATCGCTTATCTCCCGTATCGCTGCCGCCTTGCGAGGATAGCCCCGGCGCTCCCGGATGCAAGCGGGCGCAGGGCCGGCCCGCAGCAATCCCTCGCCACTTCGCCCGAGCTTTCGTTGCCGGGCTGTTCCCGCCGGAACAGCCGTCTCCAATGAGCAGGGATAAGTTCACCGTCAAGAGAAGGGAGAGCTTCATGGAAAATCGCAGCGCATCCGGCACCCGCATCATCAACGCCGTATTCCTGGCTGTCGTCAGCTTGCTGGCGGTTGCTGCGATCGCACTTCCTTCAGCCCGCGCCGCCGAGCTTTCCGCAGCCGACGTCTGCGACCGCGAGGCAGGCAGCATTTTCGACCTGCAACGCAATATGGCCTTCCCGGCCGTTGCCACTGAGGACATCAAGATCGGCGTCGCGCTGTCGGCCTGCCGCGAGGCCTATAACCAGAAGAGTGGCGCCCGCACCGAGTTTCAGCTGGCCCGCGTTCTCGACAAGGCCGGCCAGAAGATCCAGTCGCAACGCATTCTCGGCGAAGCCGCCGAACATGGCCACGCGCTGGCCATGACCAACTATGCCGTTCTCGTCGGCGAAGAAGGCGATACCGCAACTGAATTCGCGCTGAACCAGAAGGCCGCCGCCGCCGGCAACATTCTCGCCGCCTACAATCTCGGCGTCTCCTATCGCGACGGCATGGGAACCTCGGTCAACGGCGAACTCGCGATCGCATGGTTCGAGCGGGCATCCCTCGCCGGCGACGACGTCGCCGCCTTCAATCTCGCGGTCATCCTGGATGAAGGAAAGCTGGTCGCTGAGGACAACGCGAAGGCCGCCAAGTTCTACCGGCTTGCCGCCGACAGGGGCAATGTCGATGCCATGGTCAATCTCGGCCTGATGCTCGAGAACGGCGAAGGCATCAACAAGGACATCCCCGCGGCACGGGAAATCTTCCGCAAGGCCGCCAATGAAGGCGATGCGTTTGCCGGCCAGAAGCTCGCCGCACTCAGCGTAAGCGATGGGTTTGAGACAGCCATGCTCCCCAAGGCAAGCCGCATCAAGTAATCGAACACGCCTCCCAAGGGCCACGCGGGTCGGGGATCCCATGATCTTCGGCCCGCGTTTTCGTTTAGAACACCCCCTAAGAACGCGGCCGACTAGCGGATTTCGCCTGCCTGCGGCCCCCAGGTATCGGTGAGCGCGAAGCCATCGGCCAGCGGATCGAACGGGTCGAGCGCCACCTGGTGCAGACCGAAGGTCCAGCCGCGACCGGCAATGGTCGGGATGATCGCCTCGCGACCGGCAACAGTCGTGACCCCTTCGAGGCCCACTTCGAATTCCGAACCGATGATCGAGCGGGACTTCAGGACGTCACCGACCTTGACCTTGCCGCGCGCATGCAGGGTCGCAAGGTTGGCCGAGCTGCCCGTGCCGCAAGGCGAGCGGTCGACGCGGCCCGGCCACATCGTGGTGCAGGTGCGGATCGTGCCGTCAGCCTCGACATCGCGGAACATCACATAGGCGACGCCCTTGATCTCCGGGATTTCCGGATGAACGACGGGGATGGTGCGGTTGACGATATCCTTCAGGATCATGCCGGCTTCGACGATCTCGCGGGCGTTCGCCTTGTCGATCGTGGTACCGATCTGGCCGACATCGACCAGGGCGTAGAAGATGCCGCCATAGCAGAGATCGAGCTTGATCTTGCCCCACTTCGGCGTCTCGACCTCGACGTCGAGCTCATGCACGAAGGACGGCACCATCGTCAGCTTCACCTTTTCGCAGCGGCCGTCGCGGCAGGTGGCGGTCGCCTTGACGAGGCCGGAGGCAGTGTCGAGCATGACGACGGTCTCGGGTTCCTTCATCTCTATGATGCCGGATTCCAAGAGCGCGGTCGTGACGCAGATCGAGTTCGAGCCGGACATGGCATGGGCCTGGTCGGCCTGCAGGATGATGAAGCCGGCATCAGCTTCCGGCCGCTTCGGCGGCACCAGAAGGTTGACCGATCCGATCGAGCCGGAGCGCGGCTCCAGGCACAGGAACCGGCGCAGGCTGTCATCGACCGTGTTGATATGGTTGAGCTGCTCGGCGATCGAGTTGCCCGGGATCTTCGGCACGCCGCCGATCGCGACCTTGCCGATTTCACCCTCGCAATGAACGTCCAGCAACTGGATCGTGCGCTTCCACCGCATGCCGTTTCTCCAACGCGTTTGCCATAGCCTTAGCGGCGACCATGGCTGATATATCAGATGCGCCTGCATTACCGCTTTCCGCGGGCGCCCGCAAGAAAAACCGCGGGCCGCAGTTCGTCTGTCGAGCCCAAAGATGCGGCTTGACGCACGCCCGTCGGCGCGACAGCTTGGGCCAATCGGACGCAACCCTCTGGAACTCCATGACAAAGCTGATCATCTTCACCGACCTGCATATGGTGCCCGAGGGTACGACAATCATCGGCCTTGACCCCCATCAGCGGCTGGCCAACGGCATCGCGCATGTCAACCGCTACCATGCGGACGCAGACCGGGTGGTCTTCATGGGCGACCTCACCCACTACGCGGACCGCGCGTCCTACGAGCGCCTGAAGCGGCTGATCGATCAGCTTACGCCGCCGGTCGCCATCACCATCGGCAATCATGACCGGCGCGAGGTGTTCCGCGACGTCTTTGCCGATGCCGAGACCGACGAGAACGGCTTCGTGCAGCAGGCGATCGATTTTGCCGACTGCCGCGTCCTCCTGCTCGATACGCTGTTTGCCCCGCCCTATGATTATCCGACCAGCCATGCCGGCGTACTTTGCGCCAAGCGGCTCGCCTGGCTCGACCGGCAATTGGCCGATGCCGGCGACCGGCCGGTGCTCATCTTCATGCATCACCCGCCGCACAGGACCGGCTTTAGCGGCATGGACATGATCCGGCTCGCCAACGAGGCGGAGTTTTATGATCTCGTCAAACGGCACGGCAATGTCCGGCACATCTTCGCCGGCCATGTGCACCGCACGATCAGTGGTTCTTCCCGCGGCATTCCCTTCTCGGTCTTCAAGAGCCCGGTGCACCAGCAGCCGATGCCCTTCGACGCACCGGACGCGTCGCTGTCGGTCGACGAGCCGGCAGCCTATGGCATCGCTGTCGTGACCGCCGATGGCGTGCTGGTGCATACGGAGGACTACGAGATCGCTCGCCGGGATGCCGCCATCGCGTAAGGCCATTTCGAACGCACGGCCTTCATGCTAGTTTGACGGCATGACCGAACCCGTATCCCTCGACGAAAGCTTCGATTGCCAGAGCTGCGGCGCCTGCTGCGCCTATTCGGCCGACTGGCCGCGTTTCTCGCTGGAGACGGACGAGGAGCTCGACCTGATCCCGGCGGAGTATGTGTCCGCCGATCTCGGTGGCATGCGTTGCGAGGACGATCGCTGCTTGGCGCTCAACGGCAAGCTCGGCGACCATGTCGGCTGCAAGATCTACGCGATCCGACCGATCGTCTGTCGCACCTGCATGCCGGGCGATGACGAGTGCCTGATGGCCCGCGAGAAGCATTTCGGCAAGGCCGCATAACACCGGATCATCCGGCGATATTGCGAACATTCCGCATCCTCTGCGGCGCCGTGCGCGTGGGACGGTGAAACATTCCGCCAAAGATCAAATTTGCCGGATGGATGTACGGCGAAAGGAAGCGTATTTTCCGCCCACGATCGAGGGCGCGCCGCGCCTTCAAAACCGCTTCCCGGAGGATAGCGCTCGATGAGCCAGACACCGCTTCACAAGACCACTGCAGAGACCGGCGCGCCTCAGGCTCCCTTTGCCGAGTTCGCCCCGCCAGTCCGACCGCAGAGCACGCTGCGCCAGGCGATCACCGCCGCCTACCGCCGGCCGGAAACGGAAGCGCTGCCGGCGCTGGTCGAAGCCGCAACGCTCGACGCCACCACCCGCGCGGCCGCCGCCAAGACGGCGCGCAAGCTGATCGAAGCGCTACGCGCCAAGCACAAGGGTTCGGGCGTCGAAGGCCTCGTGCAGGAATATTCGCTCTCCAGCCAGGAAGGCGTGGCGCTGATGTGCCTGGCCGAAGCGCTGCTGCGCATTCCGGACACCGCGACGCGTGACGCGCTGATCCGCGACAAGATCGCCGACGGCGACTGGAAGTCGCATATCGGCGGTGGCCGCTCGCTGTTCGTCAACGCCGCCACCTGGGGTCTCGTCGTCACCGGCAAGCTGACCTCAACCGTCAACGACCGCAGCCTTTCCGCCGCGCTCACCCGCCTGATCGCCCGCTGCGGCGAGCCGGTCATCCGCCGCGGCGTCGACATGGCAATGCGCATGATGGGCGAACAGTTCGTCACCGGCGAAACCATCGACGAGGCGCTGCGCCGTTCGCGCGCACTCGAGCAGAAGGGCTTCCGCTATTCCTACGACATGCTCGGCGAAGCGGCGACGACGGCTGCCGACGCGGAGCGTTACTACCGCGACTACGAGCAGGCGATCCATGCCATCGGCAAGGCATCGGCCGGCCGCGGCATCTATGAAGGCCCCGGCATCTCGATCAAGCTTTCGGCGCTGCACCCGCGCTACGCCCGTTCGCAGGCGTCGCGTGTCATGGAAGAGCTTCTGCCGAAGGTGAAGGCGCTCGCCGTCATCGCCAAGAAATACGACATCGGCCTCAACATCGACGCCGAGGAAGCCGACCGTCTCGAACTTTCGCTCGACCTGCTCGAAGAACTCTGCCTCGACAAGGATCTCGCCGGCTGGGCCGGCATGGGCTTCGTCGTCCAGGCCTATGGCAAGCGCTGCCCCTACGTGCTCGACTTCATCATCGACCTTGCGCGCCGCGCCGGCCGCCGCGTCATGGTGCGCCTCGTCAAGGGCGCCTACTGGGACGCCGAGATCAAGCGCGCGCAGCTCGACGGTCTCGAAGACTTCCCGGTCTATACCCGCAAGATCTACACCGACGTCTCCTACATCGCCTGCGCCAAGAAGCTGCTGGCTGCAACCGACGTGATCTTCCCGCAGTTCGCGACCCACAACGCCCAGTCGCTGGCGACCATCTACGAAATGGCCGGCAGGGACTTCAAGGTCGGCAAGTACGAGTTCCAGTGCCTGCACGGCATGGGCGAGCCGCTCTATGACGAGGTGGTCGGCAAGGGCAATCTCGACCGTCCCTGCCGCATCTACGCGCCTGTCGGCACGCACGAGACGCTGCTGGCTTACCTCGTTCGCCGCCTGCTCGAAAACGGTGCGAACTCCTCCTTCGTCAACCGCATCGCCGACCCGAAGGTCTCGGTCGACGAACTGATTGCCGATCCGGTCGAGATCGTGCGCGCGATGCCGGTCGTCGGCGCACCGCACGACCAGATCGCGCTGCCCGACAACCTCTTCGGCGACACGCGCCGCAACTCCGCCGGTCTCGACCTTTCGAACGAAGCCGGCCTGACCTCGCTGACCGCAGCGCTCCAGGCAAGTGCGACGGTTAACTGGAAGGCCGTTCCGCAGCTGGCAACGGGGCCCGCCTCCGGCGAAACCCGCGCCGTCGTCAACCCCGGCGACCACCGCGACGTGGTCGGCTCGGTCACCGAGGCATCGGAAGCCGACGCCCGCCAGGCAGCGACGCTTGCCGCCAAGGCCGCCGCGAGCTGGGCCGCCGTCTCGCCCGCCGAGCGCGCCGCCTGCCTTACCCGCGCTGCCGACCTGATGCAGGCGCGCATGCCAACCCTGCTCGGCCTCATCGCCCGCGAAGCCGGCAAGTCGCTGCCGAACGCCATTGCCGAAGTGCGCGAAGCGATCGACTTCCTACGCTACTACGCCGAACAGACGCGTCGCACGCTCGGCCCGGCTCACAAGGCGCTTGGTCCCATCGTCTGCATCAGCCCATGGAACTTCCCGCTGGCGATCTTCGCCGGCCAGATTGCCGCCGCGCTCGTCGCCGGCAACCCGGTGCTGGCGAAGCCCGCTGAAGAAACCCCGCTGATCGCCGCCGAAGGCGTGCGCATTCTGCACGAGGCCGGCATTCCCGCCGACGCGCTGCAGCTGCTCCCCGGCGACGGCCGCATCGGTGCGGCGCTCGTTGCCGCGCCTGAGATCGCCGGCGTGATGTTCACCGGCTCGACCGAAGTCGCCCGCCTGATCCAGGCGCAGCTTGCCGATCGACTGTCGCCGGCCGGCCGGCCGATCCCGCTGATTGCCGAAACCGGCGGCCAGAACGCCATGATCGTCGACAGCTCGGCACTTGCCGAACAGGTCGTCGGCGACGTCATCGCCTCGGCCTTCGACAGCGCCGGCCAGCGCTGCTCGGCGCTGCGTGTACTCTGCCTGCAGGAAGACGTTGCCGACCGCACGCTTTCGATGCTGAAGGGTGCGCTGCATGAGCTCAAGATCGGCCGCACCGACCGGCTCTCGGTCGATGTCGGCCCTGTTATCACCGCTGAGGCCAAGGGCATCATCGAGAAGCACATCGATGCCATGCGCGGCCTCGGCCGCAAGGTCGAGCAGATCGGCCTTGCTTCCGGCACCGAACAGGGCACCTTCGTGCCACCGACGATCGTCGAGCTCGACAAGCTCTCGGACCTCAAGCGCGAAGTCTTCGGTCCGGTTCTGCACGTCATCCGCTACCGCCGCGACGATCTCGACCGGTTGATCGACGACATCAACGCCACCGGCTACGGCCTCACCTTCGGTCTGCACACGCGCCTCGACGAGACCATCGCCCACGTCACCTCGCGGGTGAAGGCGGGCAACCTCTACGTCAACCGCAACGTCATCGGCGCCGTCGTCGGCGTTCAGCCCTTCGGCGGACGTGGCCTCTCCGGCACCGGCCCGAAGGCTGGCGGCCCGCTCTATCTCGGCCGCCTCGTCGCCACCGCCCCGGTCCCGCCGCAGCACAGCTCGGTTCACACCGATCCTGTTCTGCTCGACTTTGCCAAGTGGCTCGACGGCAAGGGTAAAAAGGCGGAAGCCGAAGCCGCCCGCACCGCCGGCAGCAACTCGGCCCTCGGGCTCCACTCCGAGCTTCCGGGCCCGGTCGGCGAGCGCAACCTCTATGCGCTGCATCCGCGTGGCCGCGTGCTGCTGGTTCCGACCACCGAAACCGGCCTCTACCACCAGCTGGGTGCCGCCCTTGCGACCGGCAACACCGTCGTCGTCGACGCGGCTTCCGGTCTGCAGGCTTCGCTGAAGGATCTGCCGGCGAGCATCGCCGCACGCCTTTCCTGGTCGAAGGATTGGGCCGCCGACGGTCCGTTCGCAGGCGCGCTCGTCGAAGGTGACGGCGCCCGCGTGCGCGAAGTCAGCAAGACGATCGCCGGCCTTCCCGGCCCGCTCGTTCTCGTCCAGGCGGCTTCGAGCGAAGAGATCGTCAAGAACCCCGACGCCTATTGCCTGAACTGGCTGCTCGAGGAGGTCTCGACCTCGATCAACACGGCAGCGGCCGGCGGCAATGCCAGCCTGATGGCGATCGGCTGATCGGTTCCATATCTTGCAAAGCGCCCTCTCCCCGTCGTGGGAGGGGGCTAAACTGACTGACATTCCACCAATAGGGCGTCCTCGCCCCTGCACTCGTTCCGGGACAATGGCGAAGTGTGTGCGGTCTCCATCGTGACCGCATCTACCAGAGCACAAGCTGCATCCACCGTGGCGCCGCCCCCAACAATCCGTTATCAGCGTCTGAGAAACGGAAGCAGCCATGTTCACCCTCAAGCGCATCGAAACGGCAAACCAGGACGTCAAGAAGAGCCGGTTTCTGGCCTTTGCCGCGCCCATTACCGATGAGCAGGCGGCAAAAGACTTCCTCGCCGCCCATTCCGATCCCACCGCCAATCACAATTGCTGGGCATGGCGCATCGGCCAGGCCTATCGCTTCAGTGACGACGGCGAGCCGAGCGGTACGGCCGGGAAACCGATCCTCGCGGCCATAGACGGCCAGGAGCTCGACCGCGTCGCGGTCGTGGTCACCCGCTGGTTCGGCGGCATCCTGCTCGGCAGCGGCGGCCTGGTGCGCGCCTATGGTGGCACGGCGGCGTTGTGCCTCAGGGCGGCGGAAAAGATCGAGATGATCGAGACCGTGCGCGCCACCGTCGCCCTCGACTTTTCCGACATGGCGCTGATCAAGGCGCGGCTTCTCGCGCGCGATGTGGCGATCATCAATGAGAGCTTCACCGACAAGGGGCCTGTGCTGACGGTGGAGGTTCGCAAGGACGAGGCGGAGGCGATCCTCGCCATGGTCGTTGACCTCAGCCGCGGCAAGGCCGTGGTTTCGCTGGACGACTAGCCCCTTAGGTCCGAGAAACCCCACAGCGCAGTGCGGACCGCAACGAACGGGTCACTGCCGAAAAATGTGCGCGGTATCCTGCGCCACATCCCGCGCTAATTTACTCGATCCGAACAGTCATATTAGAAGCGCCCCAGCCAGCGTATGATCCGCGACGCACAAACAGGAGACAGCACGATGAAGACGAGAGTTCTTGGCAAGACCGGCGCAACCATATCCGAAATCGGCTTCGGCGCCTGGCAAATTGGCGGCTCCTGGGGCGATGTCAGCGAGGCAGACGGCAAGCGCGCGCTCAATGCCGCGCTCGATGCTGGCGTCACCTTCGTTGACACCGCCGATGTCTATGGCGACGGCCGCTCCGAAAAGATCATTGCAGCGGTGTTGAAGGAGCGCGGGGGCGACAAGCCCTTCGTCGCAACCAAAGCCGGCCGCCGGCTGAGCCCGCATGTTACCGAAGGCTATACCGGCGAAAACATCGAGGCCTTCATTGACCGCAGCCTTTCAAATCTCGGCGTCGAGATGCTCGATCTGGTGCAGCTGCATTGCCCGCCGACCGAGGTCTACTATCGGCCGGAACTGTTCGGCGCGCTCGACCGGCTCGTTGCCAAGGGCAAGATCCGCCACTATGGCGTCTCGGTCGAAAAAGTAGAGGAAGCGCTGAAGGCGATCGAATATCCCGGCGTTGCGACCGTGCAGATCATCTACAACATCTTCCGCCAGCGTCCGCACGAGCTGTTCTTCGCGGAAGCGCAGAAAAAGAATGCTGGCGTCATCGTGCGCGTGCCGCTCGCCTCGGGGCTGCTTTCCGGCAAGATCAGCAAGGATACCGCATTCGCAGCCGACGACCACCGCAACTTCAACCGCCATGGCGAAGCCTTCGATGTCGGCGAGACTTTTGCCGGTGTGCCGTTCGAGGCGGCGCTGGAAGCCGTCGAGCAGCTTCGCCCGCTGGTGCCCGAGGGCGTGCCGATGGCGCAGTTTGCGCTCCGCTGGATCCTCGAGCAGCAGGCGGTCTCCGTGGTAATCCCGGGCGCCCGCAATGAGGCTCAGGCGCAATCCAACGCCGCTGCCAGCGCGCTTGCCGCCATCGACGACGAGACCAAGGCGGCGATTGCCGCGGTTTACGCGCGGCTGGTGAAGGTTCATGTTCATGATCGCTGGTAACTGACGCCTCACCGACGGGGCGACCAAGGGGGGCAGCGACATGAGCGATCCCTTCGATCTGCAGCGGTTCGTCACCGCACAGGACCGCGTCTATGCCGCGGTCCTCGATGAACTCGCGCACGGCCAAAAGCGAACGCACTGGATGTGGTTCGTCTTTCCGCAGCTTGCTGGCCTTGGCCATTCGGCAATGGCAGAGCGCTATGCGATATCCGGGCTCGGCGAAGCGTCGGCCTATCTCGCCCATCCGGTGCTCGGCCCCAGGCTGCGCGAATGCACCGAGCGGACCAATGCGGTTACGGGCAGATCGGCCCACGACATTTTCTCCAGCCCCGATGACATGAAGTTCCGGTCATCGATGACCCTGTTTGGCGAGGTCGAGAAAGACGGGGGGCCGTTCGGAGCGGCGCTTGCGCGCTATTTCGCGGGAGAGAAGGATCGGCGCACTATGGAAATCCTGGCGCAACGGCATTGATGCCGGCGTTCAAGCGCTCAAGATGCGCGTTTCGGCGACCGTCAGAGGTTGGGCGTCGAATGGATCAGGAAGAACAGGATCGTGAAGGCACAAACCGAAAGGCCAGCAACAATCACCAGCAGTTCTTTCATCATATAGCGATACATCGGCACCTCCTTTCTTCAGCGGCCCCTTCCTCCTTCATATAGGAAGCCGAGGGACCGATTTTCACACTTCGGCGTCAAAAGATCGTGAACCCGCCCGCGCTTTCGTGATCGGATTCTTGATCGTTGCAGCCCGGCCCATTGCCGCCGCGACACCGCGCGCGCGCAGTGTAAATCATTATATACTAACATATATTATTGTCTCCTAATCCTTTCGAGGGTCAGCGTTGCCGGAGCTCCCGCTGACGCGCGCGAAACAAGCGGCACGACAACCATTGACGAATGGCAGATTGCCTTCTAAATCTACACCCAACGTCAGGTTTAGATAGGTGCCGGATTGTCGTCGCTCATGCAAATTGGGGAACTGTCGGAACGGGCCGGCGTGAGCCACCGCACGATCCATTACTACGAGCGGCTGGGCCTGGTGAAGCCGGCCGAGCGCGAAGGGGCCGGCTACCGCTACTATGACGAGACCGCCGCGAAACGACTGGAGAAGATCGCGGCGCTGAAACGTCTCGGTCTCAGCCTCGACGAGATCGCCGCTGTCATCGACCTCTATTTCGAGGATGCAAGCGGCATCCGGGGAAAGGAGCGCGTGCTGGAAATCCTGCAAGCCCAACTCGACAAGACGAATGCCCAACTCGACGAGCTCTCGACATTCAAACGGGACCTCGAAAACAACATCGCCCGCATGCACGGGCTGATCTCCGAGGCGCGGCAAAAGTAAGCGCAGCACGAATGGGATTTGGCACATGCATAATCTACACTTGACGTCAGGTTACGCTAGTGGGTTCACTTGCCCTACTGGCTCGGCCCGCGCCGACTCCGCTTCCGTTGTCGGCAACGTCAGCTTCTTGAGCGCTCTCCTTGGCGATCCGCGATCGCAGGGCTCGATCTCATGACCACCTTCCGCCCCCCCCCAAAACCAGACAAAAGGAGCTCTGGACATGCCGCATAGATGCCCTCTCGCGGCCCTTGCCGCCCTCGGCCTTGTCGCCGTCACGGCAACCGCAAACATGGCCCAGGCAGAGACCAAGGCAACGCCAGCCGCGACCGGCAGTGCCCACCCCGCAGCCGCCACCATCGGCGCCTTCATGCCCGCCGGTTACCGCGAGGCAGGCCGCCGAACCGCCGTCGTCGATGGTGAAGCTGCGGAACTCGTCCGCTACGAGCGCGCCGACGGACGCAATGCCGCCCTCGGCGGCGAGCACTTCAGCACCGTCATCGCCGACGACGGCCGCCTCAAGGGTTTTGCCCGGATCGATCTGGACCTAGTCCGCCACCCGTTGCCGACACGCGAGGAAGCGCAGGCAATCGCCATGGACTTCCTGCGTGAAGCGGCGCCGGACCTTCTGCCGGGAATGAGGATCAGCTGGATCGACCCGCATGACGAGCCGCTACGGGTTACCCGCAAGGGACGCACCGAGGACCTGACCCTCACGGGCATGAAGGTCAAGATGCGCAACCAGGCCGACGGCCTCTGGATGTGGGTCATCGTCGGCGCGGACCGCAAGGTCATGGTCTTCGAGCGCGACATTCACTGGATCAGCTTTCCCGGACGCCGCGGAACGGAAAAGTGGCTTCACGATGCCTGGCTCGTCGAGAAGGGCTACAGCCTGGGCCAGTCCTGATCGGTCTACCGGATTGAGGGAACGCGAACCCTCAGGGCCGCTGACTGCTCGATTCGGATCCAATGAAGGAGCGGCACCGCGATTCACCAGCCGCAAGCCTGGCCCGCGGAACGCTGCAAACGAAGACACTTGAAGGATGTGAGAGGCGCGTCGCGAAACGCAAGGTCGCGACGCGCGACCCAGGTGGCGATCCGGAAGAACCGGATCTAGACATCATCTATGCCTTTGAAAAGAATGGCGCACCCGAAGAGATTCGAACTCCTGACCCCCAGATTCGTAGTCTGGTGCTCTATCCAGCTGAGCTACGGGTGCTTTTGCCTGAAGCGGTCGAACCGCTTGCGTGAGCGGTTCTCTAAAGGGTCCTTTCGGGGATTGCAAGCGCCGTTCTGTAAAAAATTTCATTTTTACGACGGCACGCCCGCTTTGCTGTGGACCGAGGCAACCGCGCCGGCGCTGAACCCGCTGGAAAGCAAGGGGTGCCGCCGCAGGACCTGGCTGCGAAAAATAATTGAAGGGTGCCACCTCCGCCGCCCATGCGCCAGACGAGCCGCGCGCGGTGGTCGGTCAGACCCCGCCCAAATATGGAATCACCAACGGTTCCGGCTCGACACTCAAGAGGGTGAATGTGCGGCGCTAATGGCGGAACTTCGAACGGAAGGCGTCGAGCGGCACCGGCCGGTCGGGCAGCTCGATGCGAAACAGCGTGCCCGGCGTCGGCTTTTCGACGAGCGCGATCGTGCCGCCATGGGCCAACACCAGTTCGCGCGCGATCGCCAGCCCAAGCCCCGTGCCTCCGGAGCGCGCCGAGCCGCGGAAAGCGGCGAACAGGTTTTCCCGCGCCTTGGGCGGCATGCCGGGCCCGGTATCATCCACGGAAATGGTGACGACGCTGCCGATGCGCATGGCGGAAACGGCAACGGTGCGTGGGCGGCCATCCTCCGGCTCGTGATTGGTCAGCGCCTGCACGGCGTTGCGGCAGATGTTGTGCACCACCCGGAAGAGCTGCTCGCTGTCGGCGTCGACCTCGAGGTCGTCCTGCATCTGGATCTGGAAATCGATGCCGGATTGCGGATCGATCGCCAGCAATTCGGCGACATCGGAGACCAGCGGTTTCAGCGCAACGAAGCGTCGATGCGGCTCGGCCTCGGTCGTGCGACCGTAGGACAGGACCTCGCGGGTGTAGCCGACGGCGCGGTCGATGGTGCGCAGCAGGGTCGGCGCGAAGCGCTTGACCACCGGGTCGTCCACGTCGGCCAGGCGGTCGGAAATCAACTGCGCCGAGGACAGGATGTTGCGCATGTCGTGGTTGATCTTCGACACGGCGAGCCCGAGTTCGGCCAGGCTCTTCTGCTGCTTCAGCGTCTTTTGCAGCTCGCGCTGCATGCTGGCGAGATGCTGCCCGGCGACGGCGAGTTCGTCGTGCCCCTGCGGCGGCACGAGCACGCGGGCCGGATCGGCCGGATCGTTGGAAAACTCCTGCATGTTGGCCGTCATGCGCCGGATCGGCGCAATCAGCATGCGGTTGATGGCCAGGAAGATCAGCGCCGCGGTGATCAGCGAAATGATCAACGACAGGACAAAGACGTTGCGCGAGTAGACGAGCATGGCCTTGCGCAGGCTCGCATCCTTCATCAGGAGCTCGATCGTCGCATCGCTTTCGCCGAGCGGCCCATAGACGCGGATCACGCGGTCGCCGCCGAAGAGCAGCGTATCGAAAGCATCGCGGATGGCTGCAACGGCTGTGGAATTGGCGACGTCGTACTCGCCCTGGATCTCAAGCGGCATGTCGGTGAGCGCGATCATGCGCGAGGCGTCTTTGCGCCGGATGACGATCGCCTTCGTGCCGGTCGCCATCAGCGTGTCCTTCTGGACGCTGCGCGGCAGTTCGACATTCTGCAGACCATCGACGACGACGGCAGCAGCGGCTGCCGTATTCAGCCGATCCTCGAGCCAGCGAATGCGCATGGTGGCAACCGACGGCGCGAAGATCAGCACTTCCGCCAGCATGACGAAGACAATGGTCAAGAGCAGCAGCTTGCCGGATAGGCCGCGGAAAAACCCGGCACTGGTTCTCAATGCCTCGCCTGCCATCGCCGGACGTGTTTCTTCCGCCATGCCTTACAAACTTTCCTGCCCGTCAACCAAAACGCCTGGGACCCCGTATGAACATCCGGGCCATGGGGCATCGCGCCTGGGGCGCATAATAGGAGATGGCCGCCGTTTTTCCAATCGCAGACGGACCTTAGAGGGTGCGGCATAGGCGCGGCTGTCTCTTCGTCTCGTGCCGTCGATCATGACAAAGGATCGCGTCCCGCCCATTTTTCTCCCCTTGCATCGCCGAAGCAAATTTCGGCGCGCCGCCGCCTCGGCTCGACCTACCTGCACAGAATTGGCATCGGTGTAAGTCACCCAGGGAACAGTTCGAGTGGCGAGCCTTGCGGACGACAAGGACAGCCGTGCGGCCTGATCGAGGGCAAGTCTGGAAGGCTCACGAAACAGAAAGCCCGCGGCACCACCTTATGGCACCGCGGGCTCCAATCACTTGGCAAGGCAATTCGCCGATCAGAACTCTTCCCAATCGTCCTTGGCAACCGCCGCAGCGGAGCCGCCGCCGCCAAACGCGCGGGCGACGTTGCCCATCATGCGGCGGGCGGGCGATGCGACCGGCTGGGCCGTCTCCCGAGCCACGGCGATCGGCCGGACGGCAACATTGTCGACCTTGAAGTAGGCGATCAGGCTCGCGAGATTGTTGGCTTCGCCGGAGAGCTTGTGGGTTGCGGCATTCGCCTCTTCCACCATGGCGGCGTTCTGCTGGGTCACCTGGTCCATCTGGTTGACGGCAGTGCTGACTTCGCTGAGGCCCGTCGACTGTTCGCGCGCGGCCGTCGCGATCGAGTGGATGTGGTCGTTGATTTTCAGGACCCGTTCCTCGATCTCGCCAAGTGCCGAACCGGTCTCCTGTACCAGGCGGACGCCGGTTGCCACTTCGCTGCCCGACTTCGAGATCAGCGACTTGATGTCCTTGGCGGCACTTGCGGCACGCTGGGCGAGCTCACGCACTTCCTGTGCGACGACCGCGAAGCCCTTGCCCGCATCGCCGGCACGGGCTGCCTCGACGCCGGCGTTCAGCGCCAGCAGGTTGGTCTGGAAGGCGATTTCGTCGATCACGTTGGTGATCTGACCGATTTCGCTCGAGGCCTGCTCGATGCGGCCCATGGCGTCGACGGCGTTGCGCACGACGGCCGCCGACTGCGCGGCACTGTGCTTGGCTTCGTTGACCATGACGGTCGCTTCCTGCGCCCGCTCGGTGGAGCTCTTGACCGCAACCGTGATCTGGTCGAGCGCTGCAGACGTTTCCTCAAGGGCTGCGGCCTGCTGCTCCGTCCGCTTTGACAGATCGTCGGCGGCCGAACGCAGCTCGGACGAATTGCCGTTGATCGAGTCGGTGGTCACACGGACCTCGCGCAGCGTCTTTTGCAGCGTGGAAAGGGTTTCGTTGACGTTCTTCTGCAGCTCGGCGAAGGCACCCTGATAATGGCCGTTCATGCTCTGGGTCAGGTCGCCGGCCGCAAGGCTCGCAATCACTCGGCGGGTTTCGGCGATACCGGCATCGACGCTGCCGACCAGCTCGTTGACGCTGCCAGCAAAGCGGTTGAGGTCGTCGTTCTCGTAGTCCTTGCCTATGCGCTTGGTGAAATCACCGGCGGCAGCGGCCGCAACAACGACGCCGATGCTCGACTGCAGGTCGGCGCTCTTTTCACGCAGTACCGCTTCCTGCGCGTTGAGGTCGCGTACGGCCAGGCCGTTCTGCTTGAAGACCTGAACGGCTTCTGCCATTTCGCCGATCTCGTCCTTGCGGCCCACGAAGGGCACGTCCGCGGTGAGATCGCCGCCAGCCAGTTGCTTCATCTTGCCGGTCAACTCGAGGATCGGACGGCTCAAATGGTTCGTAGCGATGTAGAAGGCCGCTCCAATGCCGGCGATGAGGCCAAGGCCGGCGATAGCAAGAATCGTGATGATCACGCTG
Source organism: Ensifer sp. SL37 (assembly GCF_026672675.1). Taxonomy (NCBI): domain Bacteria; kingdom Pseudomonadati; phylum Pseudomonadota; class Alphaproteobacteria; order Hyphomicrobiales; family Rhizobiaceae; genus Ensifer; species Ensifer sp. SL37. Next base: position 1,020,937 of record NZ_JAPPRN010000006.1, read on the forward strand.
CGCTCGAAGGTGGCAACGTCAGCCGTCACGACTTCAAGCGTCTTCAGGTTGATGTCGACGACGCCGTCGATCTGCTCCTGGAACGCCTTGCGGTTGGCGCGATTGGCGTCGGTATTGCCCTGCTCGTTGCCAGCCTGCGGTGAAACTTCTTCGCCAAGCCGCGCCGTCTCGACGCGGAAGGTCCTGAATTCCGCGGCGCGGGCGACCAGCGTGTCGAAGGACGCTTTGGTGTCGGCGGGGATCAGCGGGCGCCAATCGGCGAGCAGCGTGTCGATCTTGTCGAGATTCTTGCGAATGCCCTCGGCAAAGGGCTTGGCCTTCTCGATGGTCGGGGCGGCATAGATGCCACGCGATTCCATGACGACCGCGGTCACCAGACGATTGAGGCGTTCCGCGTAGAAGGCGCGCTTCGCCACGTTCTCGTACTGGTGGAACTTTTCGTTGTATTTACTGACAGCAACCAGCGACATGCCGGTCACCGCAACCGCCAGCACGCTCATGATGCCGACGATTAGATTGATCTTACCGCGTATTTTCATCCCGACCTCCACGGAGTGACGAGAGCTTCCGATTATCGGACATGCCGCCGCCCCATATGCACCGGAGGGACCCTAAAATAGGCGTGGTTAATAAAGCCCGTCGCCCTCGACCGGCATTCTGGGGAGATCCAGTTAGGGCTCCATTTACCAATCTCGGCTAGTTGGCCTTCCTTTTCGCGGCCCGACGGATCGCCTTTGGCGGGTGCGCCGGCGCTTTTTGCGGTGCTGTCGCCACTGAATCGCCGCCCGCAATTGACTTTCCGGGAAAATTCCCCTTATAAGCCGCGCACGTCCGGTCAAGCCCTCCTGCCCGAAATGGCGGAGCCATGTCCGATAACGTAAACGCTCCTTGCTACACGCAAACCCAAGAAGGGCCGCACACCGCGGTATTAAATAAATGAAGCGTACCTACCAACCGTCCAAGCTTGTCCGCAAGCGTCGCCACGGCTTCCGTTCGCGTATGGCTACCAAGGGTGGCCAGAAGGTCCTCTCGGCCCGCCGGGCCCGTGGCCGCAAGCGTCTTTCGGCTTAAGCCGAAGTTGCCCGAAACCAGTGTCCGGGCACACGACGTCAGATAAAGACAAAACGACTGTCGGGCGGCTGAAAAGCCGTCCGCAGTTTTTGGCCGTTCGGGCAGGAGAAGGTCGCAGAGGCCCCTTGTTTCTCCTCGAAGTGCTCGACCGCAACGATCCGGAAGGCGAAGCCCGCGTCGGCTTCACCGTCACCAAGAAACACGGCAATGCCGTCGAGCGAAACCGGATGCGCCGACGCCTGAAAGAGGCGGTGCGGCTTTCCGCCGGGTTTGCAATGAAACCCGGACACGACTATGTGATTGTCGCCCGACGCGAACTCCTGAATGCTCCCTTCGACGCCTTGACCCGGGGCCTTCACGAGCGCATCGAAAACAAGCCGAAACAGAAGCGGCCGCCGGCCGGTTCCAGGAAACTATGATGGAAAAAAACCGCAACTATTTCGTGGCGATTGGCCTGTCCGTGCTGATCCTCATTGCCTGGCAGTTCCTTTACGTCAATCCGAAGATGGAAAAGGAACGCATCGCTGCGGAAGCGCTGCAGGCCCAGCAGGCGCAATCGCAGTCGGCAACGCCGACTCAAGCGACGCCGGGCCAGGCTCTGCCGGGCGGCGGCGCGATCCCGGGCGCCGGTGAAAACCGCGACCAGGCGATTGCCAAATCGGCCCGCGTTGCGATCGACACGCCGGCGCTTTCCGGCTCCATCAACCTGACCGGTGCCCGCTTCGACGACCTGAAGCTCAAGGAATACCGCGAGACGGTCGATCCGAAGAGCCCGGTCATCACCCTCTTCAGCCCGGCCGAAACGGTCGACGGCTACTTCGCCGAAATTGGCTATGTCGGCAGCGACGCAACCGGCACCGTGCCCGGCCCGCAGACCGTCTGGACGCTTTCGGGCGGCGACAAGCTGACCGCGGCGACCCCGGTGACGCTGACCTTCACCAACGAGAAGGGCATCACCTTCAACCGCACCATCTCGGTTGACGAACATTACATGTTCCAGGTGGTCGACAGCATCAAGAACGGTGCAGCCGAGCCGCTCAGCCTTTCCTCCTACGGCCGCGTGACCCGCTTCAACAAGCCGACGACGCCGAGCGTCTACGTACTTCATGAAGGCTTCATCGGCGTGCTCGGCGAGCATGGCCTGCAGGAACTGAAGTACGGCAAGATCGAGGACGAAAAGTCGGTCGAGCCGGGCAAGGCAACCGGCGGCTGGCTCGGCATTACTGACAAGTACTGGGCAGCGGCGATCGTTCCGCCGCAGGCAACCCCCTACGACACGCGCTTCACGCACTTCACCGACGGTCGCGCGCGCTACCAGAGCGACTACAAGAGCGACGCGATCACGGTCGCGCCCGGTCAGTCCTCGGAAATCAAGAACCTCGTGTTTGCCGGCGCCAAGGAAGTTCCTGTCGTCGACAACTATGAAGTGGCCTACTCGATCCCCAACTTCGACAAGCTGATCGACTGGGGCTGGTTCTACTTCATCACCAAGCCGATGTTCAAAATGATGGATTTCTTCTTCCGTCTGTTCGGCAACTTCGGCATCGCGATCCTGATTACCACGATCGTCGTCAAGGGTCTGTTCTTCCCGCTTGCCAACAAGCAGTACGCATCGATGGCGAACATGAAGAAGGTTCAGCCGAAGATGGAGGAACTGAAGAAGAAGTTCGGCGACGACCGCATGGGGCTGCAGCAGGCGATGATGCAGCTCTACAAGGAAGAGAAGATCAACCCGCTGGCCGGCTGCTGGCCGATCCTCATCCAGATCCCGGTGTTCTTCGCGCTCTACAAGGTGATCTACATCACCATCGAGATGCGCCACGCGCCGTTCTTCGGCTGGATCCACGACCTTTCGGCGCCGGATCCGACGACGATCGTCAACCTCTTCGGCCTCTTGCCGTTCGACGGTCCGGCCTTCCTGCACCTCGGCGTCTGGCCGCTGATCATGGGCGTTACCATGTTCGTGCAGATGCGCATGAACCCGACGCCGCCGGATCCGACCCAGGCGATGCTGTTCACCTGGATGCCCGTGGTCTTCACCTTCATGCTGGCCTCCTTCCCGGCCGGTCTCGTGATCTACTGGGCCTGGAACAACACGCTTTCGGTGCTGCAGCAGTCGATCATCATGAAGCGCCAGGGCGTGAAGATCGAGCTCTTCGACAATCTCAAGGGCCTGTTCTCGAAGAAGCCCAAACCGGCGGAATGACGCCAGCCGGTAGCACAATCGCAGAGCCCCGGACTTCGGTCCGGGGCTTTTTTTGTTTCCACGCCGCGGCGCGACACGCGGATGGCGTTGACGCGGACGTGCGGTCCGGGCATCTGGCGTTATTGAAATCAGCGCGCCCCTGCTCCAGGACAATTTGTCATGACCGATCCGTCGGCCACCTCCGCCCCGTTCGCCGCCAGCGAGAAGCTTGGCGCCCTGCTCGTCTTCGGCTCGGCCTTCTTCTGGAGCTTTGGCGGCGCGATTGCGCGGTTCCTGCACATTTCCGACAGCTGGACGATCGTCTTCTGGCGCTGCCTGTTTGCCGGCCTGTTCCTGCTCGCCTTCATGCTGGTGCGTGACGGACCGCGCGGCACGGTGGCCCTGTTCAAGGGCATGGGCTGGCCGGGCATCGCCGTCGGGCTCTGTTTCACCATCGCCTCGACCTCCTTCATCATTGCGATCTCCTACACGACGATCGCCAATGTCGTTCTGCTCGGCGCCGGGGTGCCGCTGTTTGCGGCGCTGATGAGCTGGGTGCTGTTTCGCGAGCGGGTCTCGCGCTTCACCTGGGGCGCGATCACCGCCGTCATCTTCGGCGTCGGGATCATGGTCTCGGAAAGCCTGACGGGAACAATGTCACCGGTCGGCGATGCGCTGGCGCTGCTGATCCCCGTCGTCTTCGCGCTGGCAACCGTCATTACCCGCCGATACCCGCATGTGCGCATGACGCCGGCGACCTGCTTCGGCTGCTTTGCCGCAAGCGGCATTGCCGCCAGTCAGTCCTCGGGCCTGGCGGTGACTGGAGGCGAGCTCGCGCTGCTCTTCGTCTTCGGCGCCTTCAACCTCGGGCTTGGCATGGCGCTCTTCGTGACCGGTGCCCGGCTGGTGCCCTCGGCGCTGGCCGCGCTGCTCGGGACGGCGGAAACCGTGCTGGGGCCGCTCTGGGTCGCGATCATCCATGGCGAGGTGCCGAGCAGCCGGACGATCGTCGGCGGCACCTTCATTCTTCTGGCGTTGCTGGCCTACCTGCTCAACGAATTCCGGCGGACGCAAACCATCCCCACACGGCCGGTCCGCACGCCGACGCCTTGACATCCACGGCCAAAACCTCGAAGCCAAGGACTTTCTCGATGAAGGACCGACCGCCGATGGCCGATACCAGACCCAAAGACGACAAGCCGTTGTTCGGCCGGCCGTGGATTTTCATTCGCGGCGTCCCCGCCATGAAATTCCTGCCGCCGGAAGGACCGGCCGAGATTGCCTTTGCCGGTCGCTCGAACGTCGGCAAGTCGTCGTTGATCAACGCGCTGGTCGGCCACAAGGGTCTGGCAAGAACCTCCAACACCCCCGGCCGCACGCAGGAACTCAACTACTTCGTACCGGATGGATTTTCCGGCGAGGCCGACGACCTGCCGCCGATGGCGCTCGTCGACATGCCCGGCTACGGCTATGCCCAGGCGCCGAAGGAACAGGTCGATGCCTGGACAAAACTGGTCTTCGACTACCTGCGCGGCCGCTCGACTCTGAAGCGCGTCTACGTGCTGATCGACAGCCGCCACGGCATCAAGAAGAACGACGACGAGGTGCTCGACCTGCTCGACAAGGCAGCCGTCTCCTATCAGCTCGTGCTGACCAAGACCGACAAGATCAAGGCCGCCGGCGTGCCGCGGCTGATCGCCGAGACGCTCGAAAAGATCAAGAAGCATCCCGCCGCCTTCCCGGAAGTCCTTGCGACTTCCTCGGAGAAGGGCGAAGGGCTCGACGAGCTGCGGGCGGCAATCGGCATCGCGATCGCGCGCTAAGGGGGGCTTCAGGGCGTCCGGCATCGCGCTGCAAGCACCCGCCCATGCGAAATCGATGTCTTTGATCTCTGTCACTACCCCGACATGCAATCCGCTCTATCTCTGCGTTGCGTCCAGAACGGTGGCGCGGCCAGAGATAGGAGTGAGACATGTCCGATTTGATCGTTGTCGGGTTCGATTCCCCCGAGGAGGCTGACAGGGTTCTGGTCCGGCTCGCCGGGCTGAAGAAGGAATATCTGATCGACCTCGAGGATGCGGTGGTCGTCGTGCGCGACACCGAAGGCAAGGTCCACCTCAAGCAGAGCCTCAACCTGACCGCCGTCGGCGCCACCTCGGGCCTGCTCTCCGGCTCGCTCTGGGGCGGCCTGGTCGGCCTCCTGTTCCTCAATCCGCTGGCAGGCTTTGCAATCGGCGGTGCGCTCGGAGCGGGTGCCGGCGCCCTCTCGGGCTCGCTCAGCGACTACGGTATCGACGACGAATTCATCAAGTCGCTCGGCAACACCATCCCGAACAATTCCTCCGCTCTGTTCATCCTGGTGCGCAAGGTTCAGCCGGAAAAGGTTCTCGCCGAATTCCCCGACCTGCGCGGCCGCGTGCTGAAAACGTCGCTTTCGCCCGAACAGGAGCAGAAGCTGCAGGCAGCGCTCTCCGGCACAACAGCGGCTGCACCGCCCGCCGGCGCCTAATCGTCCGGCTGGCTTATCGAGACAGCACGAAGGCGAGCGCCAGGCCATTGATGCAATGGCGCTTGCCGGTCGGTGGCGGGCCATCGTCGAAGATGTGACCGAGGTGGCCGCCGCAACGGCGGCAATGGCATTCCGTACGGGTCATGAGCAGCGAATTGTCTTCCCGTGTCGCCACGGAATTGGGGAGCGATTGCCAGAAGCTCGGCCAGCCCGTGCCACTGTCATACTTCGCCTCGGACGAATAGAGCGGCAATGCACAACCGGCGCATTGGAAGGTGCCCTTGCGCTTCTCGTGGTTAAGCGCGCTTGTAAAGGGGCGCTCCGTGTCCTCGTGCCGAAGGATCCGGTACTGGTCGTCGGTGAGGGCTGCCCGCCATTCGGCATCAGATTTGACGACCTCGAAGGGCTCGATTCCCGCTGCCCATGCAAGCGGCGTGAGCCCGCGCAACGCGAATGCTGCGGCCAATGCCGTGCCTGCCATCAGGAAGACGCGCCGGCTGATCATGCTAACCTCCCACTTGGCCTAAAGCGCGTCACGATCATTCGCGCGGAGCGCTGTACGTTGTCGATTTGTCGGATGTCGCGATAGACGATACCGCCCGGACACACCCGCTGCAAAACAATGCCGTTCAAAGCATCGTGACGCGGTGAAAGGCCATCGGTGATACGACCTATGGTAAGCGCCAGGCCGCCGGCAGCGGCCAGGCGCCGCCGAACTCAGCCTTTCGGCAGGAGCACCTTGTCGATCACATGGATGACGCCGTTCGACTGCTTGACGTCGGCGATCGTTACCGTCGCCATACCGCCGGTTTCATCGGTCAGCATCAGCTTGCCGCCGTCTTCCCTGGCTTTCAGCACGCAGCCGCCGACCGTTTTGACGTCATGCTCGCCGCCGTCCTTCTTGATCATCTCGGCAATGGCCGCCGACATCGCGTCGGCGGCAACGACATGGCAGGTCAGGACCTTGGCGAGCTTGTCCTTGTTCTCCGGCTTCAGAAGCGTGTCGACGGTACCGGCCGGCAGTGCGTCAAAGGCGGCATTCGTCGGCGCAAAGACCGTGAACGGCCCCTTGCCCTCCAGCGTCTTCACCAGCCCGGCTGCCTTGACCGCGGCGACCAGCGTGGTGTGATCCTTGGAATTAACGGCGTTCTCGACGATGTTTTTCTCCGCATACATCGGCGCGCCGCCGACCATCGGATTTTCGGCATGGGCGACGAAGGCACTTGCTGCGAGGACGGACGCTGTTGCGACCAAGCGGATGGCAGACGTGAACATCTTCTCTTCCTTCCTGTTGAGGGAGGCGGCGCATGGGCCGCCCGCCGAAGCTGCCGTTCCCTGTGGGGGAACAAGACAAGCAACGGAAGGACGGGAGAAAGAGTTTCAGGAATTTTCAGGAAAGTTAGTCGATTGATAAATAAGGGTATTTATCGAGATTACGCGCTCAGAGGTTTCGCGCCTTGCCGAGCGCGATGATCGGTCCGGTGGCCACGCCGGTCGGCGAACCGCCGAGCGGCTCGACGCTGACGGCAAGAACCGAGCCGGCGGAGATCCGCGAGCGGAAGGTCGACGGCACGGCGATTTCGCCCTCCCCGGTCTGCGGCAGGACACCGAGCGAGATTGCCGGATTGCTGCCGTTGATCAGCCAAAGTTCGAGGGATTTCTGTTCCGCCTGGCTGGCGGCCACCGGCGTTACCTGCAAGCGGCCCGATGCCCGGTCGAAGCGGGCGACGAGATCGATGGCGCTGCCTTTCCCCGAGAGTTCGGCAACAAGCGAGGCACCGGTCGACCGCGTCTCGAACAGGCCGGCCATGGAGGCGCCCATCACCAGCAGCGCGGCGAACGAGGCAAGCGCCAATCCTCGCCAGAGTGCCAGCGAGTGCCAGAGCCCGCGGGACCGTACAGGTTCCGACCGCAACGTATCGAAAAGCTGCCGTTCGATCGCGGAGAACGTCCTGGGTGGGGGCACCACCGGATCATAGGCGTCGTCGAAGGAGGAAAGGTTGCTCTGCCAGCGGTCGACCATGGCGGCAAAGTTGCGATCGGAAGCAAGCCGGGCCTCGACCTTGCGGCGATCGTCGGCAGACAACACGCCGAGCACATACTCGCCCGCGATCACCTCGTCGCGGCGAAAGTCCCGGCCCTCTGGGGTTGGTGTCGTCATCGCTCCATACACTCTCGCAACTTCAGGAGACTGCGCCTCAACCAAGTCCGCATAGTGTTCAGCGGCACCGCGAAGACGTCAGCCAGTTCCTGGTAGCTCAGGCCTTCGACGTAGGCGCGCCGCACCGCTTCCGCGCGGTCTTCTTCAAGCTCCTCCATGCACGCGTCGATCCGCCTGCCTTCTGCTCTCACGACTGCCAACTTTTCCGGATCGGCAGCAGGATCAGCCAAATCGTAGGCTTCGTCAATCACATTGGCAGCCGGTTTGCGCGCCCGGATGAAGTCGATGGCCTGATTACGCGCTATTGCCGCCAGCCAGGAACCCGCAGCCGCCTGTCCTTGCGAAAACCGGCCAGCCCGCTGCCAAATCTTGACGTAGATTTCCTGCAGCGCTTCTTCCGCCTCGCCCCGATTGCCAAGAATACGCAGGCAGATGCCGAAGAGTTTCGGACTGGTCTGCCGATACAGTTCGGCGAAGGCGTCGCGATCGCCGAGCGAAACGCGGCCAAGCAGGCCGGCTATATCCTCATCGATCATAGAACGCGCCCCGAAGCCTCATCTCTCCAGAGATAGGGCGCAGTTCACTTTGAACCAGCCATATCGTCATTCGGCCTTTATGTTGCTCTCCGATCATTCCATCGATCCGGAACTTGCGCTAAACAGCAGCCGGTATTTTTCGAGGGTCCGCCATGTCCGCCAATGAAAGTGAAATCCAGGCACGCCTGCTCACCCAGGCCCTGCCCTACATGCAGCGCTACGAGAACAAGACGATCGTCGTCAAATATGGCGGCCACGCCATGGGTAACAGCGAGCTCGGTCGCGCTTTTGCAAGCGACATCGCGCTTTTGAAGCAGTCGGGCGTCAACCCGATCGTCGTGCATGGCGGCGGCCCGCAGATCGGCGCCATGCTGACGAAGATGGGCATCGAATCGAAGTTCGAAGGCGGCCTGCGCGTCACCGACGAAAAGACGGTCGAGATCGTCGAGATGGTGCTCGCCGGCTCGATCAACAAGGAGATCGTCGCGCTCATCAACCAGACGGGTGAATGGGCGATCGGCCTTTGCGGCAAGGACGGTAACATGGTCTTCGCCGAAAAGGCACGCAAGACCGTCAAGGATCCGGATAGCAATATCGAGCGCGTCCTCGATCTCGGTTTCGTCGGCGAAGTGGTCGAAGTCGACCGCACGCTGATCGACCTGCTCGCCCGCTCGGAAATGATCCCGGTGATCGCGCCGGTCGCGCCCGGCCGTGACGGCCACACCTACAACATCAACGCCGACACCTTCGCCGGCGCCATCGCCGGTGCGCTGAACGCCACGCGCCTGCTGTTCCTGACGGACGTTCCCGGCGTGCTCGACAAGCAGGGCAACCTGATCAAGGAACTCTCAGTATCCCAGGCCCGCGCGCTGATCGCCGACGGCACGATTTCCGGCGGGATGATCCCGAAGGTCGAGACCTGCATCGACGCAATCAAGGCGGGCGTTCAGGGCGTCGTCATCCTCAACGGCAAGACGGCCCATTCGGTGCTGCTCGAAATATTCACCGAGCGCGGCGCCGGCACGCTGATCGTGCCCTGACGCAACCCGATCGGCAATGACATGACGAGGATCCGGAAGCCGTCTCACACAGCTTCCGGATTTTTTATGCGGCCGCGCTGTCCGATGGATGGCGCCTGCGGGGCGGTAACATCGATTCCTCCTCGCCCTCCTGCGGCGCTCCCCAGAACGCCTCAAGCGACGGCCCGGCGGCGAAATGGCGGCGGCGGAAGGCGAATTCGTAGAGCTCGTGAAACCAGACCCTGCGCCCCATGCGGGTGTACCACCGCATCGAATGGCGCTGCTGCGGGTCGCGGTGCAGGAGGACGCGCGCAAGGGCCTTTGGCCGCGCCTGGATCGCGACCTCGATCAATTTCACGCTCAGAAAAAGCACGACCGGGTGAAGGTGCTTCATCTTCAGCACCTGATGCTTGTAATCCCACTTGCGCATGTCCGGCTCGATGACGGTGCGATCCCTGGCGAGGCCAAAGAACGGGGTCCACCGGTGCGGCGTGACGTAGAGCGCCTGGATCTGGTCCGGGTCGTAGGAAAGAAGTTGCCTGAAACCACGCCAAAGATCGCTCAGGCGTTCCTCCTCGAAGCCGACCACCCAGGTGGCCATTGAAAGAATGTCGTGCTGGCGCAGGAGCGCGATTGCCTGCCGGTCGCTCGTGGTCGTCCCGCCCTTTTTGATCAGCTTCAGCGTCGCGTCATCAGTGTTTTCCATTCCGAGCAGCCAACGCACGACACCGGCCTTGCGATAGAGGCGCAATATGTCGGCATCGCGCACGATATCGTCTGCCCGCGTCGAGCCGACGATCTGCACTGGCACGTTCTCGGCGATCATGGCGTTCAGGAAGGCGAGCCAGCCCTTGCGCGACGAGGTCGGGTTTTCGTCGGCGAGATTGATCAGTTCCACGCCCTCTTCACGGTGGAGGCGGGCGATCTCCTTAGCGAACGCGACCGGATCCCGGTGCCGCCATCGCGTCCAGAAACCGCGCTGGCCGCAATAGTTGCACAAATGCGGGCACCCTCTCGAAAACTGCAGCACGACAGCGCGTTTTCCGCCCCAATAACTGTAGTGCCGATGCTCGATCAACTCCCAGCCGATGCGGTAGGCATCGAGATTGGCGATCGCCTCGGTCGGACGGGTGGCGAGCGCAACCCCGTCATCATCGCGATAGGCGATGCCCGGAACCTCGCTCAAGGGTTCTAAGGATGACAGGGCGCGCACGAGCCGTCGCACTGTCTCTTCGCCCTCTCCCCTGACGATGTAATCGAAGGCGCCGCCCTCGCTTAGAACCTCGCGCCAATGATAGGTCGGGAACACACCGCCATAGATCACCCGGACGGACGGTGCGGTCATTCTGACATCGCTGGCAATACGCTTGGCCGTCGGGTGGGCCGACGTCGACCCCGAATGACCGATCAGCAGAAGATCCGGGCAGTCGTCGAGCACGCGTGCGACAATCTCTTCGAAGCCCAAAGGGCCGAAATCGCAATCGATGAGCCGCACGGCGTGGCCATCATCGATGAGCGGCCCGCCAACGGCGAGCAGGCCGAGCGGCGGAAGATGATCGTCGGGAATACGGCTGCCGATGGCCGTATGCGGCGGATTGAGCAGAACAATCTTCATACGGTGCCTCTTGGGTCGCAAAGAATTGCCAGAGACACGATAAAGCTGAAGATTGCGGAAATAACAGCTCCAGGCTGCGGCCAAAAACGTACGTTTTCGCGGTGAAATCGCGCAACTTGCGCAGCGCGATTTCATCGAGCCCCGAGCTCAGCGCGGAGCGTAGACCTCGGTCGCCGCCGCCTTCAATTCTTCCATCATCACGCGGTATGGGCCCGGACCGTAGCTGGCGCGTGACACGCCGGCGCGGGCGAGCGTCTTCAGGTCGGGTGCGGCCGGGCGCATCATGATGTTGACGGGCAGGATCGAGGCGGCGCAGACCTTGGCGATCAGCGCCTCGTCCACCAGCCACGGTACGAAGAAGCCGCTGGCGCCCGCTTCGGCATAGGCCTTGCCGCGGGCGATCGCCTCGTCGACGAGGCCGGCATGCCGGCTCTCGTCACCCTCCTGCAGGAAGAGATCGGTGCGGGCATTGATGAACAGGGGGATGCCGCGCCGGTCAGCCATCTCGCGGATGGCGCGGATGCGCTCCGCCTGCTTTTCGACCGGGTGCACGCCGCCCTTGCCGACGATCTGGTCCTCGAAGTTGATGCCGATGGCGCCGACGTCGAGGATGCGCGAGACATTGGCGGCACCGGTCGCAGCGTCGTCGGAGTAGGCGCCTTCGAAATCGATGCTGACGGGCAGGTCGGTGCTCGCCACGATCAGGCGTGCGATATCGGCAAGCCAGGCCAGAGGCACCTTCTCGCCGTCGCCGAAGCCGTGGGCGGCCGCCACCGACCAGCTTCCGGTCGCAAGCGCCTTGGCACCGGCCTCTGCCACGGCCTTGGCGCTGCCGGCGTCCCAGATGTTGTAGAGCACTACCGGGTCACCCTTCTTATGCAGGGCGGCGAAGGCGAGCGCCTTTTCCTTCTGGTTCATTGTGTTTCCTCCACCAACAGGCTGACTGGTTTCATTTTCGCCTCGTGCCGAAGCAGCCACTGTTTCCGCCAGAGCCCGCCACCGTAACCGGTCAATGAGCCATCCGCGCCGATGCAACGGTGGCACGGAATGACGATGGCGATCCGGTTGGAACCGTTGGCCTTGGCGACCGCACGTGCGGACTGGATCGTAGCGACCTCGCGGGCAATGTCACCATAGGAACGCGTCCCGCCGGCGGGAATCTTCACGAGCTTCGCCCACACGTTGCGCTCGAAGGGCGTTCCCCCGGGCGCAAGCGGAGTTTGAAATCCGCCCGCCTCGCCGGCGAAATAGCTCTTCAACTCGCCTTCGATCTGATCGATCGGCGCCGTCCGGCCGGGGACGATGGCCGAGCGCGTCGCGCGCTTCAGCGCCTCCAGTTCCGTCGGCAGCGCCTTGCGTTCGTGGAACTCCAGCAAATGGAGGTGCGTCGCATCGGCAACCGCGACCATCGGCCCGATCGGCGTTTCGATCCAGTCGGACGAGAGCAGCGCCCTCCCCTGCGCTGCCGCCGGCGCATCGCCGAGCAGGCGCTGGAAGGCTGCGCGAAACCCGCTCGGCGACTCGTAGCCGGCCTCGAGCTGGGCGTCGATCACCCGACCACCGTCGGCGAGCTGGCGGGCGGCGAGCCCCAGGCGACGATGGCGCGCGAGATCGAGGAAGGTGATGCCGAGCGCGCGCTTGAAGGCACGCCGGACGGTCGAGGGATCAAGCCCGCGGCACACGATGTCGTCCTCGCTCCAACGGCGCTCCGGTGCTGCTTCCAGCGCCTGCAGAAGCTCCTGGACGAGCGGATCCTTGGCGCCGAACGTGGCAAGCGGCCGGCAGCGCTGGCAGGGACGGAACCCCGTCTCCAGGCAGGTGCCGATAGAGCCGACGAAGATCGTGTTTTCCCGCTTCGGCTTGCGGGCCGGGCAGGACAGGCGGCAGAAGACGCCTGTTGTCTTGACGCAGACGAAGGCCGAACCTTCGTATTCGCTGCTGCTCGCCATCAAGGCGTCGTAGAGCGTTTCATCGGAGGGAAGATCGAACAACATGCCGCGGTTCTAGCATGACCACGGCTCGGGAGACGCCGGTTTTCGGGCGTCTATTTTTCAGATCAGCACCAGCATGACGACACCGAGCACGATCAGCAGGCAACCCAATAGCTCCAGTCTGTTGATCCATTCGCGGAAGATGAAAAAGGACGAGGCGAAGGTGAAGAGCATTTCCACCTGGGCGACGACCTTGACGACGGCCGCCTGCTGCAGGGTCATCGCCATGAACCAGCCGAAGGAGGCAGACGCGCCGACGAAACCGACGACAAAGGCCGGCTTCCAGGCAGCCGCGATGCGCGGCAGCTCGTCGCGTTCGCGCACCACGATCCAGATCAGCATGACCACGGTCTGCAAGAGGATGACGAAGCCGAGCGTGAAGCTTGCCTGCATCATGTAGTCGGGTGCCGGCAGGCTCGGCGCCAGTGCCAGCGACGCCGAACGGTAGGCGACGGCCGAAAGGCCGAAGAAGGTGCCGGACAGCAAGCCGATGCCGGCCGTGCGCGAGAATACCGAGGTCACCAGCGTGCGCGCACTCAGGGTCGTGCGCGCCACCGAAATCAGCATCACGCCGACGACCGAGATGGCGATTGCCACCAGCGTGCCCTCGCTCGCCTTTTCGCCGAGGAAAATCAGGCCGAAGAGCGCTGCCTGCGCCGGTTCCGTGCGCGAATAGGCGGTGCCGACGGCGAAGTTGCGGAAGGAGAAGAGATGGACGAGCAGGAAGGTTGCGGCGATCTGCGCCAGCCCCCCGATCACCGCCCAAAGGAAAAAAGTGCCGTTCGGCACCGGAAGCGGACGGCCCACCACCTGCCAGAGCACAACGAGATAGAGGAAGGCGAACGGCAGGCCGAAGCCGAAGCGCACGAAGGTCGCGCCCGTCGTGCCCATGACGCCTTTCAAGTGTTTCTGCATTGCGGAGCGGACGTTCTGAAGGAAGGCCGCGGCGATGGTGATGAGGACCCAGGTTTCCATCGTTTCGAGCTAGCATGCAGGCCGGCTCGTTGCCAAGGACCACCTAACGGACCGGTTGCTAGTCCGCCCTTTCCCGCGCCTCTGCGAGCTCCGTGCTCTCGCTGATCGTGATCCGGGGCGCCTCGTCCTCGAAGGTCTTTACCCGCTGATCGTAGTTCGGCGCGAGCGTTCCGAGCACACGGTCCCAGAAGGAGAAGTAGTTGGCGTAATTGTACCTGAAGCCCGAATGGTGCTGATCATGGAACGTCGTGCACAGCAGCGGAGACGGGTAGCGCGCGGTGGAGGCGGCAAAATACTCGAAGCCGCAATGGCCGATCATGCCGTTGAAATGTTCGAACAGCCGATGGGCGATGAGCACCAGCGGCGGAAACGGCACGACGAAAACGACGACGGCCGAAAAGCTCTGAAGCAGGAAGTTGTCGAAGACGTCCTCGGAATAGGTGCTCCAGATCGTCGGCGCCACGCTTTTATGATGCAGGGCATGCAGCGGATAGAGCCACTTGGTGTGCAGCAGCCGGTGCATGAAATAGAACCAGGCATCGTAGAGGATCATGCTGAGCACGAAGAGCGGCAGGGCGTTCCACCAGGTAAGCGTCCAGGGCGCCGGCGCCCAGCCCTTCTGCTGGGCGTAGAGTCCGATCGTCAGCGGCAGGCAGGCGCTGAACATCGATTTGAGGCTCTGGCGGATCTCGGCGCTGCGGCGCTTGTCGGAACCGCGTCCCTTCTGGATCTTTCGCTCGGGATTGCGCTCGTTGAGCCATGTGATGCCATAGCCAAGCGCGAAATAGGTAACGACGGTGAACGTGTAAAACCCGAACAGAAAGAGCAGATAGAATACTTCGTTCGACATTGGCATCCGCATCCCCGAGCCAAAAACCGCGCGAGCCGGAAGATGCCACGCACAACCGCCAATTCAAAGCGCTAATCTATGCGCCAGCATTACGCCCGGCCCCGCATCGCCATTTTCCCGTTTGCCGCCACGGTCGGTCGTGTCATAAGGCGGTCATGAAAAAGCTCGACCGCCTGCCGACCCGCTCCGAATTCGCCCATGTCACCGACTGGGTCTTCGACCTCGACAACACGCTCTATCCCCACCACGTCAACCTGTTTGCGCAGATCGACCGCAACATGACGGCCTATGTGGCGAAGCTTTTGTCGCTCGATCCGGCCGACGCCAAGAAGCTGCAGAAGGACTATTACCGCGACCACGGCACGACGCTCAAAGGCCTGATGGTCCATCACGGCATCGACCCGAACGAGTTCCTCGAGCAGGCCCATGCGATCGACTATTCGATCGTTCCGGCCGACCCGGCGCTCGGCGAAGCGATCAAGTCGCTTCCCGGCCGCAAGTTCATCTTCACCAATGGCAGCGTTGCCCATGCGCAGATGACGGCCCGGGCGCTCGGGATCCTCGACCATTTCGACGACATCTTCGATATCGTCGCCGCCGACTTCGTGCCGAAGCCCGCGGGCGAGACCTATGACAAGTTCATGAGCCTGCACCGGGTCGATACCCGCAATGCCGTGATGTTCGAGGACCTGCCGCGCAATCTCCTCGTGCCGAAGGCGCTGGGCATGAAGACGGTGCTGCTGGTGCCGCAGAACCTCGAATACACCTTTGCGGAATCGTGGGAAAAGTCGAACGACACCGACGAGCAGATCGACTACGTGACGGAAGACCTCACCGGCTTCCTGCGGAGCCTCCTCACAGATCTCTAGAGTGGCGCTGGCGGACGCCGCAAAGACGGCGTCCCGTCCGCTGCGACACAATTTTGCCGCCGAAAAACCCCTTTTCGGCCAATGACTTAAATTACCAAAGTTTAACTGGCGTCGGCTGCACCCGCGTCTATCCTTGCGATCAGAAACAACCGATCGAAAGGACGCATGATGCCGAACAAGACCCTGATCCTCGGCGTGGCTGCACTCTCCGTCGCCGTCACCGGAATGGCCTCCCCCTCCTTTGCTGCCCGCGAAAAGATGACGCCCGAGCAGCGCGGCCAGCGCATGATAGAGCGCCTCGACACCAACAAGGACCAGAAGGTTTCGCTCACCGAGTTCCAGGCGCGGATCTCCGACAATTTCAAAACCTTCGATACCAATGGCGACGGGCAGATCAGCGCCGAAGAAATGAAGGTCAAGCGCGAGGCCTTCCGTGAGGCGCGCAAGGCCTGGAAGGACGCCAAGGCAAAGACCGGCACGGAGCGCGAGACCGCCCTTGCCAAGCTGAAGGAAGCCCGCCCGGCCATGCTGCCTGGCCTGCGGCCCAAGGCCTTCAAGCGCGTCGATACCGACGGCAACGGCTCCTTGAGTGCCAGCGAGGTTTCAGGCGCCGCGGAAGCCATGTTCAAGCGGCGTGACAAGAATGGCGACGGCGTCATCGACGCGGCCGACTTTACCAAGAAGATCTGACGGGAGCTCTTCTCTCTCCCCACCGCCCGGTGGAGAGGCTCCCGGCTAGCCCATAGCCCCTTGCTCCCCCCAGCGAGGGGCTATGCGCATTGTCGGAGGCGTTCCGCGCGAGATCGTTTCAGCGGCGGCCGTTCGCCATCGGCACCGACTTCGGATCGACCGTTTCGTAGAAGCGGGAGATGATCTCCCAGGCTTCCTCGGCCGTTTCGACGAAGTGGACTAGGTCGACATCGTTGGGCGCGATCGTGCCGAACTCGGCGAGCGCCTCGAAATTGACGATCGAGCGCCAGAACTTTTCCCCGAAGAGAATGAGCGGAACCAGCGCCAGACGCCCGGTCTGCATCAGCGTCATCGTCTCGAACAATTCGTCCAGCGTGCCGAAGCCGCCCGGGAACACGGTGACGGCCTTGGCGCGCAAGAGGAAATGCATCTTGCGGATGGCGAAGTAGTGGAAGTTGAACGACAATTCCGGTGTCACGTAGCGATTGGGCGCCTGCTCGTGCGGCAGCACGATGTTGAGGCCGATCGACGGCGCGCCGACATCATCGGCGCCGCGATTGCCGGCTTCCATCACGCCCGGCCCACCGCCGGTGACGACGACATATTCCTTGTAGTGCAGCTTGGCCGAATGCTCGGAGCAGAGCCGCGCGAACTTGCGTGCTTCCTCGTAATAGACCGAGGCGGCTTCGAGGTTCTTGCGCTGCGTCTCGTTCTTCGCCGCCCAGGCGTCGCCGCCGGGCTCAGGAATGCGAGCGCCGCCGAACATGACGACGGTGGAGTTGATGCCGCGCTCTTCCAGCATCATTTCGGTCTTCAGGAGTTCGAGCTGCAGCCGGATCGGGCGCAGTTCCTCGCGGCAGAGAAAATCGTCGTCGATATAGGCGAGGCGATAGGAAGGCGAAGCCGATTGCGGCGTGACCGGAACGGTCTGTGCGCGTTGCCGGCTCTGCGAGCTGTCGGCCAGCGGATCCCAGACCCCATCTTTGCGGCGCAGAGCGCGCTTCTTCATGCGTGCCATATTCTCGTCTTTCCCGTCGCGTTCCGGACAATCGGCATCTCGTCCAGACGCGTCCTATCCTCAATCCTCGGTCATGAAGGTCGCAAGCGCATCAGCGCGCTGCGGCGGCCTTTGCGCATCCCGAACGGGTACGCGGCGCTGTAGTGCCGTGTTCGCCTCAGTTTGCCAAGCCCCGGCCACTCCAGGGACCTGAAAAGCCCTTCAACTTTTCAGGATCACGTCGTGCAGCCACCGCCGCTCAGGACGTGTCAAGGTCGCTGCAGCAGCTAGATCTGCTGCATAATTTTGTCCTTAAATCGATTCCGATTTTCGGATTTATGCAGTAGAGCTTTCGCAGGATAACCGCCGAACTTTAAGGAATTCCGATGACGAACCACGACCTCGCCTCCCTGTCGCAGACGATCGAAGCCGCCTTTGAAGACCGCGACTCCGTCAACACCGGAACGCGCGGCGCGGTGCGCGATGCCGTCGAGACGGCGCTGAACCTGCTCGACAGCGGCAAGGTCCGCGTCGCACAGCGCGGCGAAGACGGTAACTGGGCGGTCAATCAGTGGCTGAAGAAGGCCGTACTGCTCTCCTTCCGCCTCAACCCGATGGAAATCGTCAAGGGCGGCCCGGGCCAGTCGGTCTGGTGGGACAAGGTGCCCTCGAAGTTCGACGGCTGGAGCGTCAACGAGTTCGAGAAGGCCGGTTTCCGCGCCGTTCCGAACTGCGTCGTGCGCCGTTCGGCCTACATCGCCCCCAACGCCATCCTGATGCCCTCCTTCGTCAATCTCGGCGCCTATGTCGGCGAAGGCACGATGGTCGATACCTGGGCAACGGTCGGCTCCTGCGCCCAGATCGGCAAGAACGTGCACCTTTCGGGCGGCGTCGGCATCGGCGGCGTGCTGGAGCCGATGCAGGCCGGCCCGACGATCATTGAAGACAACTGCTTCATCGGCGCCCGCTCGGAAGTCGTCGAAGGCTGCATCGTGCGCGAAGGCTCCGTCCTCGGCATGGGCGTCTTCATCGGCAAGTCGACCAAGATCGTCGACCGCGCCACCGGCGAAGTGACCTATGGCGAAGTGCCGCCCTACTCGGTCGTCGTCGCAGGTTCGATGCCCTCGGGCTCGACCATGGGCAACGGCCAGCCGGCGCCGAACCTCTATTGCGCCGTCATCGTCAAGCGCGTCGACGAAAAGACCCGCTCGAAGACCGGCATCAACGAACTGCTTCGGGACTGATCGCGATGACACCGGAGGGGCCGCAGCCGAGCATGACCTGGCTGTTCTTCAGCCCCTCCGGTCGCATCGGCCGCCTGCCCTTCTTTCTCTCCTGGCTGTTCTGGTTCCTGATCGGCGGTTTCATGGTCGCCCGGATGGTTGCCAACGAGGGCAATGAGACGGTGCTGGCGCTCTGGACGCTGGCATTCGTCGTCTCGAGCCTCGTCTCGCTGCCCTCCATCGCCATGCTGGCGATCAAGCGCCTGCACGATATCGGCTATCCCGGCCCGCTTTCCCTCACTCTGTTTATCCCGGTCTTGAGCCCGGTCGTCTTCATCGCCCTTTGCCTCTGGCCGGGCGATCAGGGGCCCAACGAGTTCGGCGCGCGCAGCGACGAACCCGGCCCTTGAACCCTTCGCCCCTGTACAAGAACCGCGTGAGCGCGTATGTAGCGCGCCATGACAGGCCCGCGACGTGTTGGCCGCGGCAATTGGCGCCGAGACGATCCATTCGTCCTGGGCTCTACGACCGATATCCGAAAGACAAGATATGACTGAATTCGAAGGGATCGCGCCTGCGATCGCCGAGGCGTTGGCAAAACGCGGTTACAACGAATTGACGCCGGTTCAACAGGCGATGCGCGATCCGGAACTCGCCGGGCGCGACGCCCTGGTTTCGGCGCAGACCGGTTCCGGCAAGACGGTCGCCTTCGGCCTGGCGCTGGCGCCGACGCTGCTTGGCGACGAACGCCGCTTCGGGCCTGCCGGTGCCCCCCTGGCGCTCGCCATCGCACCGACGCGCGAACTGGCGCTTCAGGTCAAGCGCGAGCTTGAGTGGCTCTACGGTGAGACCGGCGCGACGATCGCCTCGTGTGTCGGCGGCATGGACATGCGCACCGAGAAGCGCACGCTGGAACGCGGCGCCCACATCGTCGTCGGCACGCCCGGTCGCCTTTGCGACCACATTCGCCGCAACTCGCTCGACATTTCTTCGCTGCGCGCCATCGTTCTCGACGAAGCCGACGAAATGCTCGACCTCGGCTTCCGCGAAGACCTCGAATTCATTCTCGAAGAGTCCCCGGACGATCGCCGCACCCTGATGTTCTCGGCGACCGTGCCGAAG
Organism: Ensifer sp. SL37; assembly: GCF_026672675.1. Classification (NCBI taxonomy): domain Bacteria; kingdom Pseudomonadati; phylum Pseudomonadota; class Alphaproteobacteria; order Hyphomicrobiales; family Rhizobiaceae; genus Ensifer; species Ensifer sp. SL37. The sequence continues at coordinate 1,040,750 of NZ_JAPPRN010000006.1, forward strand.
TCGATCGCAACGCTTGCCAAGAACTACCAGCGCGACGCCGTACGCATCAGCACCGCTTCCGAACAGAAGCAGCATGTCGACATCGAATACCGCGCGCTCACCGTTGCGCCGAACGATCGCGAAAACTCGATCATCAACGTGCTGCGCTTTTACGAAGCGCGCAACGCCATCGTGTTCTGCTCGACCCGCGCCGCGGTCAACCATCTGACCGCCCGCTTCAATAACCGCGGCTTCTCGGTGGTGGCGCTTTCGGGCGAGCTCAGCCAGAACGAACGCACCCACGCCCTTCAGGCCATGCGCGACGGCCGCGCCCGCGTCTGCATTGCGACCGACGTTGCCGCCCGCGGCATCGACCTACCGGGCCTGGAACTGGTCATTCACGCCGATCTGCCAACCAACTCCGAGACGCTGCTTCACCGCAGCGGCCGCACCGGACGCGCCGGTCAGAAGGGCGTCAGCGCCCTTATCGTGCCGGTCAACCAGCGCCGCAAGGCTGAGCGCCTGCTCGACGGCGGCCGGATTACCGCGACCTGGGCACGCCCGCCGTCGGCCGACGAGGTCAGCCAACGTGACGACGAGCGCCTGCTTGCCGATACGAGCTTTGCCGAGCCGATCCGCGAGGACGAACAGGCGATCGTGGCAGCACTTATCGAGCGCCACGGTGCCGAGCAGATGGCCGCCGCCTTCGTACGCCAGTTCCGTTCCGGACGGTCCGCTCCGGAAGACCTGATCGAAGTCGCTGTCGGCGCCAAGCCGCGCCGCGACGAACGCGCACCGCGCGATGATCGTGCACCGCGCGAGGACTTCGGCGCCGAGCGCGCCGACTTCAGCGACGGCAGCTGGTTCTCGCTGTCCGTCGGCCGCAAGCAGAGTGCGGAGCCGCGTTGGCTGATCCCGATGCTCTGCCGTCACGGCAAGCTGACCAAGCGCGACATCGGCGCGATCCGCATGCAGCAGGAAGAGACCTTCGTCGAGATGACCGCCGAAGGCGCCGAACGCTTCCTGTCGGCGATCGGCAAAGACAAGATGCTGGAGAAGGGCATCCGCGTGAAGCCGCTCGCCGGTGCGCCGGATCTGTCGCAGCAGCGCCAGGAAAAACCGAGTTTCTCGAGGGACAAGCCGAACTTCTCCAAGGATAAGCCGGGCTTTGCCAAGAAGCGCCCCTATTCCGACGACGCCGCTCGCAATGACGACCGCGGCGACTTCAAGCCGAAGCGCAAGTTCGAAAAGAAGGCCGCCTATAGCGATGGGCCCGCCCATACCGAGGACAGGCCGCCGGCGAAGGGCGCCGAAAAGCCCTGGGGCAACAAGAAGAAGGGCAAGACGGACGCTGGCAAGGACGGCGGCTTCAAGCCCAAAACCAAGCCGAAGGGCAACGCCAAGAACCGCCAGGGCTGAGCCCGGCGACGGCAACCCAAAAGCCAATCAACAAGGCGCTGCGATCCGATCGCGGCGCCTTTTTTTGTTATTCCGAGGACCGGGGAGCGAGCGGTCCCGGCACTCCGCCCGGACGCTCAGCGCAACGTGGATCATGCATGGCACCGAGCCGGCGCGCGTGACGGTCAGGCAGCGTCGAGCTGCGACTGGGCGACAATCTTGACCACCCAGTCGGCAAAGACGCGCAGCCGGCTGCTCAGGTGCCGGTTCGGCGGATAGACGAGATAGATCGGCATGGGCTCGACTTCCCAATCCTCCAGCACCGGCCGCATGGCGCCGGTCTCGAGGTCCTCGCGCACCATGAAACGCGGCGCCTGAATGACGCCGAGGCCGGCTCGCGCCGCCGCGAGATAGGTGGTGGCTTCATTCGCCGCCACGGCATAGCGGCCGTTCACTTCAATCTCCTCGTTGCCGCGCTTGAAGTAGAACGGCAACTGCTGCCCGGTCTGCGGCCGGAAGTAGCCGACGACGTAGCAGTTCTTCGAGAGATCCGACGGATGCTGCGGGATCGCGTGGCGCGAGAGGTAATCGGGCGCTGCGCAGGCGACGAAGCTCATCTCGGTGATGCGGCGCGCGATCAGGGACTGGTCGGTGAGCGCACCGACGCGAATGGCGCAATCGACATTCTCGGCCACGTAGTCCACCGTCCTGTCCGAGACCCCGAGGTCTATCTGGATGTCGGGATAACGCTTGTGAAACTCCGGTAGCGCGGGGATCACGATCAGGTTGGCAATCGCGCTTGCCATCTCCACCCTGAGCCGTCCCTTCGGCAAGGTCTGGGCGCTCGAAAGACTGCCGTCGAGTTCGTCGAGGTCGGTCAAAAGGCGGGCAGCGCGTTCGTAATAGAGCGCGCCATCGGGCGTTACCAGCACCCGGCGGGTGGTGCGGTTCAGAAGTTTTGTGCGCAGGTGCGCCTCCAATCCCTGGATGAGATTGGTCAATGTCGCCTTGGGCATATTCAGCGAAGCGGAAGCGCGGGTGAAATTTCCGGTTTCGACGACCCGGAGAAAGGCGCGCATGGCCGTGAGCTGGTCCATTTTCAAGAGCCGTAATTGTTCGAGAATGCGAATAGTGTAATCAGATTGAAAAGACTATTCCAGACAGAAGACAATGCTATTCTCCTATCGTGGCGTGTTGTCGCCACATGTGGGTTTGGCTCGGGCCGAAGGCAAGAGAGATGGGCGAACAGTTCAAAGTGGAGACGATGCAGACGGGCCAAGGCTCGTGCACCGCACGCGTCTACCGCGGCGAGACCCTGCTCAATCCGCCGCCGATCGTACTGCACCTGCATGGCGGCTCCTTCGTCGGCGGAACGATCGCTGCCGGCGAGCGCGTTGCCGAGGCACTCGCGGCAGCCGGAGCGGTGGTGATATCTCCGGAATATTCCGCGGCCTGCCTCAATCCCTTTCCTGCGGCCCTCGATGTCGCCTATGCCATGCTGTCGTCGATGCGCGCGCGCTGCCCGCAGTTCGCACACAAGAAGTCGTCGCTGTTCGTGGCCGGCGAAGAGGCTGGCGGCAATGTCGCCGCCGGGGCCGCGCTGATGGCGCGAGACCAGTATCTGACCGATCTCAAGGGCCAGATCCTGCTGTCGCCGATGCTGGATCCGTGCCTGGCAACGGCATCGTTCCGTCAATACTGTCCCCAGTCCTCGGCGCAATCGATCGCCGACGGCTGGCAGCGCTATCTCGGCCAGAACGGTGGCTTCACCCACCCTTACGCCGCGCCGGCCCACTGTACGCGGCTCGCCGGCCTCGTGCCTTCGCTGATCGTGACCAGCGAAGAGTGTCCGATGCGCGACGAGGCTGAAGCCTATGCCGAGCGCCTGCGCAAGGCGGGCGTGGCGGTAGAATCCCACGTGCTGCCCGGACGCGCCGGATGGTTGCCGCAGAACGCAGGCACCGGCGAAAGCTGGTCGGCACAGCAGAAGGAAATTACCGGCATCTTCGCCCGCTTCTTCCAGAAGGCGGGGGCAAAGCCGGCGGAAATGACGGTGCGTTAGGCGGGGCCGCTCAGAGGCTCATTCCCCGATCTGGCATCGAACGCAAAGCGCCGGCTCCCAACCGGCAAGGAGAGAAAAGATGACATCGACAGTGACCCGCCGGGCCCTCTGGGGCGCCGGCCTGAGTATCCTTTTGTCTGTCGGCGGCGCCGCCGCCGTCATGTTCGGCCTGCCGCAGCATTTCGAGGCCGATGCCGCGACCGATGCGTCCGCCGCTCCTCCGCCGGCTGTGCCGGTCTCGGTGGCGCGGGCGCAGTCCAAGCGCATCACCACCTGGGAGGAATTCTCCGGACGCCTTGAAGCGATCGAGCGTGTCGAGGTGCGCCCGCGCGTCGGCGGCGCCATCCTGAAGGCCCACTTCCGCGAAGGCGCGCTGGTCAAGCAGGGCGACCTCCTGGTGACGATCGATCCCGAGCCCTATGCCGCCGCCGTCGAGCGGGCAAAGGCCCAGGTCGAGGCTGCCGAAGCGCGTGTTTCGCTCGCCAAGATCGAGCTCGAGCGCGGCCGCAAGCTGGTGACCACCAGCGCCGTGCCGCAGAGCAGCGTCGACCAGCGCGCCAGCGCCTATGACGAAGCTCAGGCGGAGGTGCGTTCGGCCAAGGCGGCGCTGCGCACGGCCGAACTCGATCTGCAATACACCGAGGTCCGTGCGCCGATCTCCGGCCGCGTCGGCCGGCTCGACGTCACCGCCGGCAACCTCGTTGCTGCCGGTTCCGCCTCGCCTGTGCTGACAACGCTCGTCTCGGTCGATCCGATCTATGCGAGCTTCAACGCCAGCGAAGAAGTGGTCACCACCGCTCTCGCCCGGCTCGCAGCATCGGCCGGCGGCAACGCGATCGAGCGCCTGCCGGTCCAGGTCGGCACCGCCGCCGACGAGGGCACGCCGATCTTGGGCCATATCCAGCTCATCAACAACGAGGTGGATGCGGCAACCGGCACGATCCGGGTACGCGCGGCGCTTGAAAACGCCGACGGCAGGCTGATCCCCGGACAGTTCGTCCGCATCCGCATCGGCGAGCCGGACCCCGAGGAAAAGCTTGTGATCAGCGACCGCGCCATCGGCTCCGACCAGGACAAGAAATTCGTCTTCGTCGTCGGCACCGACAACAAGGTCGAGTATCGCCAGGTGAAGCTGGGGCCGAATTCCGACGGTCTGCGCATCGTCGAAAGCGGCCTGAAGTCCGGCGAGAACATCGTCGTCAACGGCCTGCAGCGGGTTCGCCCCGGCGTCGTCGTGGCGCCGCAGCAGGTCGAGGAAACGACCGCCTCTATCGCCAAGTAATCCCGGCGCCTCTTCGCCCGGTGTGAAGAGGCTCCAGCCAAGGCATCACTCTGCAGACATGGCCGCGCGGCGCGTTTTTTCGCCGCGCCCGCCGGAGGTCTGCCCGAACGCATCCCAAGGGGGATACCATGAACTTCTCACGCTTCTTCGTCGACCGCCCGGTCTTCGCGGGCGTATTATCGGTCCTGATCTTCGTGGCCGGCCTGATCGGCATGACCGGTCTGCCGATCTCCGAATATCCCGAAGTCGTCCCGCCGCAGATCGTCGTGCGCGCGCAATATCCGGGCGCAAACCCGGCCGTCATCGCCGAAACGGTGGCGACACCGCTTGAAGAACAGATCAACGGCGTCGAAGACATGCTCTACATGCAGAGCCAGGCGACCGCCGATGGCCTCATGACGCTGACCGTCACCTTCGCGCTCGGCACCGATCCGGACCAGGCGCAGCAGCTCGTGCAAAACCGCGTCTCGCAGGCCGAGCCGCGGCTGCCCGAGGAGGTGCGCCGCCTCGGCGTCACCACCGTCAAGAGCTCGCCCGACCTGACCATGGTCGTGCACCTGCTTTCGCCCAACGGCCAGTACGACATCAACTATCTGCGCAACTACGGTGTGCTCAACGTCAAGGACCGGCTGGCCCGCATCGAAGGTGTCGGCCAGGTGCAGATCTTCGGCGGCGGCGACTATTCGATGCGCATCTGGATCGACCCGCAGAAGGCAGCCGAGCGCGGCCTTGCCGCAGGCGATATCGCCAACGCGGTGCGCGGCCAGAACGTCCAGGCGGCGGCCGGCGTCATCGGCGCCTCGCCTTCCGTCCCGGGTCTCGACCTGCAGCTTTCCGTCAACGCGCAGGGCCGTCTGCAGACGCCTGAGGATTTCGAGAACATCGTCGTCAAATCCGGCGCCCAGGGCGAAGTGACTCGGCTCGGCGATGTCGCCCGCGTCGAAATGGGCGCGTCCGAGTACTCGTTGCGCTCGTTGCTCGACAACAAGCCGGCCGTCGGCATGGCGGTCTTCCAGGCACCTGGATCAAACGCGATCCAGATTTCGGACGACGTCCGCAATGCCATGGCCGAGATGAAGCTCACCATGCCTGAAGGCGTCGACTACGGCATCGTCTACGACACGACACAGTTCGTGCGCGCCTCGATCGAATCCGTGGTCGACACGCTGCTCGAGGCGATCGCGCTGGTCGTGCTCGTCGTCATCATCTTCCTGCAGACCTGGCGCGCCTCGATCATTCCGCTCGTCGCCGTTCCGGTCTCGATCGTCGGCACCTTCGCCGTCATGTATGTCTTCGGCTTCTCGATCAACGCGCTCAGCCTCTTCGGCCTCGTGCTTGCGATCGGCATCGTCGTCGACGACGCGATCGTCGTGGTGGAAAACGTCGAACGCAACATCGAGCAGGGACTGTCGCCGGTCCAGGCGACCTACCGCGCCATGCAGGAAGTCTCGGGTCCGATCATCGCGATCGCGTTGGTGCTCGTCGCGGTGTTCGTGCCGCTCGCCTTCATCACCGGCCTCACCGGCCAGTTCTATCGCCAGTTCGCGCTGACGATCGCCATCTCGACCGTGATCTCGGCGCTCAACTCGCTGACGCTCTCCCCGGCGCTGGCCGCCCTTCTCTTGAAGGACCACCACGCGCCGAAGGACTGGCTGACGCGGGTGATGGACAGGCTTTTCGGCTGGTTCTTCCGCGGCTTCAACCGGTTCTTCGGGGCAAGCTCGGAAGCCTATGGCCGCGGCGTGGGTCGCATCCTGACGCGCAAGTCGCTGATCATGGTGGTCTATGTCGTGCTTCTCGGCGTCACCTTCACGCTGTTTCGCGCGGTCCCCGGCGGCTTCGTACCGGCGCAGGACAAGCAGTACCTGATCGGCTTTGCCCAGCTTCCGGACGCAGCCACGCTCGACCGCTCGGAAGACGTGATCAAGCGGATGAGCGAAATTGCGCTCAAGCACCCGGGCGTCGAAAACGCCATCGCCTTCCCGGGCCTGTCGATCAACGGCTTCACCAACTCGTCGAACTCCGGCATCGTCTTCGTCGCGCTCAAGCCCTTCGAGGAACGCAAGACGCCTGAACTGTCCGGCGGCGCGATCGCCATGCAGCTCAACCAGGAATTCGGCGTCATCCAGGATGCTTTCATCGCCATGTTCCCGCCGCCGCCCGTCCAGGGTCTCGGAACGACCGGCGGCTTCAAGCTGCAGCTCGAGGACAAGAACGGCCTCGGTTACCAGGCGCTCGACGAGGCGACCAAGGCCTTCCTCGCCAAGGCCTACCAGGCACCGGAGCTGGCCGGTCTCTATTCGAGCTACCAGATCAACGTGCCGCAGCTCTATGCCGACCTTGACCGCGTGAAGGCACGCCAGCTCGGCGTGGCCGTCACCGACGTCTTCGAGACGCTGCAGATCTACCTCGGCTCGCTCTACGTCAACGACTTCAACGCCTTCGGCCGCACATACAGCGTGCGCGTCCAGGCGGATGCGAACTACCGCAGCCATGCCGACGACATCGGCAAGCTGAAGGTGCGTTCGCAATCCGGCGAGATGATCCCGCTGTCGGCGCTTCTGAAGGTCGAGCAGACGGTCGGCGCCGAACGGGCGATCCGCTACAACGGCTTCCTGTCGGCCGACATCAACGGCGGCCCGGCACCGGGTTTCTCGTCCGGCCAGGCGCAGGAAGCCATCGAACGCATCGCCGCTGAAACCCTGCCTCCAGGCATCGGCTACGAATGGACGGACCTGACCTACCAGCAGATCCTGGCTGGCAACTCTGGCATCCTGGTCTTCCCGCTGGCGCTGTTGCTCGTCTATCTCGTGCTTGCGGCCCAGTATGAAAGCCTGACGCTGCCGATCGCCATCATCCTGATCGTGCCGATGGGCATCATGGCGGCACTCGTCGGTGTCTGGCTGACCGGAGGCGACAACAACGTCTTCACCCAGATCGGTCTGATCGTCTTGGTCGGGCTATCGGCGAAGAACGCCATCCTCATCGTCGAGTTCGCCCGCGAACTGGAACTCTCGGGCAGCACGCCGGTCAAGGCGGCGATCGAAGCGAGCCGGCTGCGTCTGCGCCCGATCCTGATGACCTCGATGGCCTTCATCATGGGCGTGGTGCCGCTTGTCATGTCGACCGGCGCCGGTGCGGAAATGCGCTCGGCCATGGGTATCGCGGTCTTTGCCGGCATGATCGGCGTCACCGCCTTCGGCATCTTCATGACGCCGGTGTTCTACGTGCTGATCCGCAAGCTCGCTGGCGAGCGGCCTCTGAAGCACGCGGGAGCCCATATCGAGGCGCCGCATCTCGCACCCGGAGAATAAGCCCTTCTCCATTCCCTTCGCGATCTTCAGGCAGGCCGGATCCTTCCGGCCCGTTGAAGCTGCGGCGCTGCGCCTCCGCCCAGGCGCGGCGCCGTTCTGCGTTCGACGTCACAGTTCCCGTCTCGCGTGCCCCATCCTGCGTGACAGTTCGCTGGCGATCGGATAAACCAGCAGCCTCCATTCCCAAGGCCCTTCGTGGCCATGCAGACGGCATAACGTTAGATGACCTCCACCGATCCGATCGCCAATCTCGCCACCCTCATTCGTTGCCCCTCAGTCACCCCGGCCGAAGGCGGCGCGCTTGCAGCCCTTGAAGCCATGCTGAAGCCGCTCGGCTTCGCGGTCGACCGCGTGATGGCCAAGGAGGCTGGCACGCCCGACATCGAGAACCTTTATGCGCGGCTTGGAACCGAAGGCCCGCATCTGATGTTTGCCGGGCATACGGATGTCGTTCCCGTCGGCGACGAGGCCGCCTGGAGCCACGGTCCGTTTTCGGCCGACATTGCCGGCGGCGAGATGTATGGCCGCGGCGCCGTCGATATGAAGGGCGGCATCGCCTGCTTCGTCGCGGCAATCGCCCGCCATGTCGAAAAGCATGGCGCCCCGAAGGGCTCGGTCTCCTTCCTCATCACCGGCGACGAAGAGGGACCGGCGATCAATGGCACCACCAAGCTCTTGCAATGGGCGGCCGACAAGGGCGAGCGCTGGGATGCGTGCCTGGTCGGCGAACCGACCAACCCGGAGAGCCTTGGCGACATGATCAAGATCGGCCGGCGCGGCTCGCTGTCCGGGCGCATCACCGTTCACGGCGTGCAGGGCCATGCGGCCTATCCTCATCTCGCCGACAGCCCGGTGCGCGGCATCCTGCAGCTGACGCAGGCGCTGATGGACCCGCCCTTCGACAACGGCACCGAGAGCTTCCAGCCGTCCAATCTCGAAGTGACGACGATCGATGTCGGCAACAGTGCCGTCAACGTCATTCCGGCCAAGGCGACGGCCGCCTTCAACATCCGCTTCAACGACACATGGACGGCGGATAGCCTGATGGCCGAGATCATCGCCCGGCTCGACCGTGCCGCGGCAAGCGGTAGCCTGCGTCCGGACCGCGCCCCCGTTCGCTACGAAATCGTCTGGGCGGAGCGCCCGAGCCACGTGTTTCTCACACGCAACAACGCGCTGATCGATTCGCTCTCCGGCGCGGTCGAAGCCGTGACGGGGCGCCAGCCGAAGCTGTCGACGACCGGCGGAACCTCGGATGCGCGCTTCATCAAGGACTATTGCCCGGTGGTCGAGTTCGGCCTCGTCGGCCAGACGATGCACATGGTCGACGAACGGGTCGCCGTCGCCGACCTCGAGACCCTGACCAATATCTATGAAACCTTCATCGCCCGCTGGTTCGGCCATGCCGCTGCTTGATGAGGTGCTTGCCTATATCCGGGGGCTCTGGCTCCTGGCGCAGGGTAACGAAGAAGGCTTCCGCTGGCTCGATTTCAGCGAGAGTGGCCTCTGGCGCTCGTTCACGTCCATGCTCTGGTGCCTGCCGGCGATCGCCGTCACCTGGGCGTCCTGGCGGCTCTACTACCTCTCGGTCATGCCTGATGGCACCACGATCGGCATCGGCTTCATCTTCAAGCTGCTCGTCGTCGATCTCGTCAGCTGGCTCTTGCCGCTGGTGCTGATCGCCATTCTCTCGCGCCCACTCGGATTTGCCGGAGCGGTGGTACCGATCGTCGTTACCACAAACTGGCTCTCGGTTCCGCTCTCCTACGCCATGGCGGTGCCGGCGGCGATCCGTGTCGTCATTCCCGGGAGCCAGGGGCTGACGAGCTTCATCTGGTTGACGCTGCTCGTCATCAGCGTTGCGGTGCTCTTCCGGCTCTTGCGCATGGTGACCGGCAACCAGACGCTGCTTGCCTCGGCGCTGACGGCGCTGTTCCTGTTGCCGTCGATGATGATCGGCGATCTCTTGCAGCGCTTCTTCGGTCTGATCCCGACAAGCTAGGACCTCAGGATCAGTAATCCACCTGAAGGAAATAAAGCCCATCGGGCGGCGCCACGGGGCCGCAGGCCTTGCGGTTGCGGGCCTCAAGCGCTGCCTGCAGATCATCCGGCGTCCACTTGCCTTCGCCCACCAGCTTCAGCGAGCCGGCGAAGGAGCGGATCTGGTTGTGCAGGAAGCTCTGCGCCGTTGCGCGGATCTCGATAACGCCGGCGACAAGCGCGACGTCCAGCCGATCGAGCGTGCGCACCGGGCTCGCCGCCTGGCAATGGGCGGAGCGGAAGGTGGTGAAGTCATGATGGCCGACGAGGCGCTGGGCGCCTGCATGCATGGCTTCATGGTCGAGCGGCTTCGGCACCCACCAGGCGCGCCGGGCTTCAAGCGCCAGCGGCGCGGGCCGCGAGATAATGCGGTAGAGGTAGTGGCGGCGCAGCGCCGAGAAGCGCGCGTCGAATTCCTCGGACACTTCCTCGGCCCCGAGGATCGCCACCCGCTCGCCCGCAAGCCCCAGATGGGCATTTAGCGCGTTGCGCAGCGTGTAGGGCTTCCACGGACGCGTGAGATCCGCATGCATGACCTGGCCACTGGCGTGCACACCGGAATCGGTGCGGCCGGCGCCGCGGATCGACACGGTCTCTCCGGTCAGCGACAGGATCGCCTTTTCGATCGCCCCTTGCACGGACTCTCCGTTGTCCTGCCGCTGCCAGCCGACATAGTCCGAGCCGTCATATTCGACGGTCAGCTTGAACCGCGGCATCAGCCGACCCTCATGCCGGGCGCAACCGGCGTTCCGCGCAGGAAGTCGGCCGCACCCAACGCCTTGCCGCCGGCGCGCTGCAGGCGGGTGAGCCGAACGGCGCCCTCGGCGCAGGCAATCGTCAGATTATCGTCGAGCACCGTGCCGGCCTCGGCCTCGCCGGAAGCGGGCTCCGAGTTCAGAACCTTGATGCGCTCCGGCCTGCCGGCGATCTCAAGTTCGAACCAGGCGCCCGGAAATGGCGACAGGCCGCGGATATGGTCGTGGACCTCGCGGGCGGGACGGGCGAAATCGATGCGGGTTTCCGTTTTGCTGATCTTCTGGGCGTAGACGACGCCGTCCTCGGCCTGGACCGTCAGCGGCAGATCGTCGGCCTCGAGTTTTGCCATCGCTTCCCGCATCAGACTGGCGCCGACCTGCATCAGGCGATCGTGCAATTCGCCCCCGGTCATCGTCTCGCCGATCTGAACCGTCTTGGTGAGGGCGACCGGGCCGGTATCGAGCCCCTTTTCCATCTTCATCACCATCATGCCGGTCTCATGATCGCCGGCCATGATCGCGCGCTGGATTGGGGCTGCACCGCGCCAGCGCGGCAGCAGCGAGGCGTGGCCGTTGTAGCAGCCGAGCTTGGTGCCGGTGAGGATGGCCTCGGGCAGAAGCAGGCCATAGGCGACGACGACGGCGACGTCGGCGTCGAAATCACGGAAGGTCTGGCGGTCCGCCTCGTCCTTGAAGTTGACCGGCGTCAGCACCGGAATGCCCAGAAGCTCGGCCGCCTGGTGCACCGGCGATTTCTGCAGATCGAGCCCGCGGCGGCCACCCGGCCGCGGTGGCTGGGTGTAGACGGCGACGATCTGATGACCTGCCTCGGCAAGTGCCGCCAGTGTCGGCACCGAAAATTCCGGTGTGCCCATGAAGATGATGCGAAGCGACAAGGCGGTAACTCCGTCCTTTCAGATCACTTCATGCGGGGAAACGGCGAAATGATCTCATTCTCTAAAAACAGGACAATTCCAGGAAAGCCGTTTCACGCTCTTCCTGGAATGTTCAATGGGTTCCCGCCTTCAAAATTTCGCGTGATCTACCGCGATCGAAGGCTCAGATCGCCTTTGCGCCGCGCGTCTTGGCAGCCTTGGTGAACTTGCGGATCACCATGTCGCGCTTGAGCTTGGAGATGTGGTCGATGAACAACACGCCGTTCAGGTGGTCGATCTCGTGCTGCAGGCAGGTGGCGAGCAGGCCTTCGGCCTCGATCGTCTGTTCCTTGCCGTCGCGGTCGAGGTGCTTGACGGTGATGACGGCGGGGCGCTCGACCTCGGCGTAGTAGTCAGGGATCGACAGGCAGCCTTCCTCGTAAACCGAATAGGTGTCGGACGAAGCGACGATCTCGGGGTTGATGAAGACAAGCGGCGTCTTCTCGTCGCCCTCTTTCGAAACGTCGAGCACCAGCATGCGCCTGGCGACACCGATCTGGATCGCGGCAAGGCCGATGCCGGGGGCATCGTACATGGTTTCGAGCATGTCATCGGCCAGACGGCGGACGTCCGCGTCGACGGTTTCGATCGGCGTTGAAACCTGGCGAAGCACAGGATCGGGAAGGATGATAAGCGGCTTGATGGTCATGATGCTCCCATAGCCGATCTTTCCATCGACGCGCAAGGAAATTGCCTTGCCACCTGCGGCACCCGCTCGTCCCTCGTCGGGCGTTAACCGCCGCGCACATATGTTCTCGTTTTGATCTACACTTCGCGAGAGAATCTGTTAGGTTTGGCGCATGGAACCCGCGCCCCTTCCCTTCGCCCAGCCGTTGTTTTTCATCGGCACCCTGCCGATTACCCTGGGCCATCTGGCAATTGCCGCCGGCCTTGTGCTGGCTGTTGCCGGCCTGATGGCGCTCTCGCGCCGGCGCAATCCCCGCGACGACGAGCGGCAGGAACAGATGGCAATGCTGCTAGCAGCACAGACGGAGATGCAAGGGCGGGTCGCGGCCATGGCCGAGGTGTTCGGCGCCCGGCAGGCGGAGCTCAACCAGACACTCAGCCAGCGCATCGACGGCATGACCCATCGCATCGGCGCCTCGATCAGCGAGCAGACCAAGGCGACACACGAGAACCTGCGCCGGCTGCAGGAGCGCCTCGCGGTCATCGACACGGCCCAGAACAACATCCAGTCGCTCGCCAAGGATATGGCCGGACTTCAGGCGATTCTATCGAACAAGCAGACGCGCGGCGCCTTCGGCCAGTCGCGCATGGAAGCGATTATCGCCGACGGGCTGCCGATGGGGGCCTTCGAATTCCAGGCGACGCTGTCGAACGGGGTGCGGCCCGACTGCACCATCCGCATGCCGAACGGCCAGCCGCCGTTGGTCATCGACGCCAAATTTCCGCTCGAAGCCTGGAACGCGATGCGGGATGCTCCGACCCCGGAGCGGCGCCAGCAGATCGCCCAACTCTTTCGCCGCGACATGGAAACGCACGTGCGCGACATCGCCGGCAAGTACCTGATCCCAGGTGAAACGCAGGACACCGCCTTCCTCTTCGTACCCTCGGAATCGATCTTTGCGGAGATCCACGAGCATTTCGAAGCGATCGTGCAGAAGGCGCACCGCCAGCGGATCGTCATCGTCTCGCCCTCCCTGCTGCTGCTGTCGATCCAGGTGATCCAGGCGATCCTCAAGGATGCACGCATGCGCGAGCAGGCGCACCTGATCCAGGGCGAAGTCGCGCGGCTGATGGAGGATCTCGGCCGTCTCGATGAGCGCGTGCGCAAGCTGCAGGGCCATTTCGCCATGAGCCAGAAGGATGTCGAGGACATCCTCGTTTCCTCCAGCAAGCTCACCCGCCGCGGCGCCAAGATCGAGGCCTTAGAACTGCAAGCGGAAGGCGGCACACGGGACGCGGACGAACCACGTGCCGCGGTCGACAATCGGGTCGGGCAATTGCGCCTGCGGGTGGTTGACGAGGACTGAGGCTGTCGGGCACTCTCCGGGCCAATTCGCAAAGCCGACAGGATAGTTTCACATGATTACTGTTTTTGGGTCCATCAACATGGATCTGATCGCCACCACCGCACGCCTTCCGAAGCCCGGCGAAACCGTCGCCGGCACCAGCTTCTCAACCGCCGCCGGCGGCAAGGGCGCAAACCAGGCGCTGGCCGCACGGCGTGCCGGCGCGACGGTGCAGATGGCAGGCGCAGTAGGAAAGGACAGTTTTGCTGACGGCGCGCTCGAGCTGTTGAAGGGTGCGGGCACCGACCTGTCGTTGACCAAGACGGTCAGCGAGCCGACCGGCACCGCCCATATCCTCGTCGGCGGCGACGGCGAAAATGTCATCGTCGTCGTCGCCAGCGCCAATGCGACGGTCGATGAAGCCGATGCGGTGAAGGCCGTCGACGGCATGAAGCCCAGCGATACCTTGATGCTGCAGCTCGAAATTCCGGCCGCCTCGGTCGAGAAGGCGCTCACCGCCGCCAAACAGAAGGGCGTGCGTTCGGTCATCAACATCGCGCCGCTGACACCGGACGCAGCCCGCCTCGGCCGCATGGCCGATATCGTCATTGCCAACGAAACCGAATTCGAGCTGCTGGCCGGCAAGAGCGGTATCGGGAGCACTGAGCGCGAAGAAGCGATGAAGGCGCTGCACGCGGAGACCGGCCAGACGGTCATCGTCACGCTTGGCGCCGAAGGCGTGGTGGCCGTACATGAGGGCGAGATCCAGCGCGCCAAGGGCCTGAAGATCGAGCCGGTCGATACCGTCGGCGCCGGCGACACCTTCTGCGGTTATCTCGCAGCCAGCCTCGATGCCGGCATCGCCTTCCCCGACGCTCTGCGCCGCGCAGCAGTCGCCGGCTCTCTCGCCTGCCTGAAGAGCGGCGCCCAGCCCTCGATCCCGCTCGCTGCGGACGTGGCGTCGCGTCTCTAAATCCTGCGCGAAAAAGCACGCACTTGAGACGGGCGAAGTCGCCCGTCTCATTTTTCCCAGGCCCTGGCCCGCATAGATTTCACCCTCCCGACGGCCGCTTGCGCAATCCGGACAGCCGATGTCGCGGACATAAAACTTTGCGTGCAATTTTATGCAAGCGATGCGTAAAACAGCGTCCGTGTTGGCCCTATCTTAAGAATCTCCAGTCTATTCAGGACCGTGAGAAAACCGGCCGAAGCGCCTGGTCGTCTCCAACATGCCGGTCGGCATCTGACGCTCCATGATGGAGTTCACCCCCATTGCGAAATGCGTCCACCGCAGGTGAAAACCTGCGAACCTCCCAGCACGTGAGGATTTCATGTTCAAGTTCCAAGCCAAATCGCTGGCGACCAAACTGATCGCGGTGACAGGCGGCACGATCGCACTTGTCCTGCTTGCCTCGAATTTCGTTCTCATATCCCAGACCCAGGACCGCGTCGAAACGCTGGTCCTCGAACAGGCAGGCGGCGAAGCCCGCGCGATTGCCTCCGACATTGCCGGCGACATCGGCGAGCTTGCAAGTGCTGCCCGCTCGATGGCGGGCATCCTCGGCCGCGCACATGCCGAAAAGTCGCTGGAGCGCACCGGGGTGATCAACATCCTCAGGGCAAACCTCGAGCAGAACCCGTTCGCCTTCGGCAGCTGGTTCGCGGAAGAACCCAAGGCTTTCGATGGTCGCCAGGAAGACCTCGTCAACAACAAGGAACTGGGCGGTAACGACAAGGGCATCTTCACGCCCTACTGGTCGAAGAGCCGCACCAACGAAATCCAGTACTCCACTTTCGGCGCTGACTATGCGGCCGAGTGGTACAAACTCGCTGCAAAAAGCGGCAAGGGTGCAATCACCCAGCCCTACACCGCGCAGGACACCGACGTTCCGACCGCGATGAGTTCGATCGCCTACCCGGTCATGTCCGGCGGCAAGCTTCTCGGCGTCACCGGCGTCGACATTTCGCTCGCCTCGCTCGGCGATGGCCTCTCGAAGCTAAAGCCCTTCGACACCGGCCGCGTCTACCTGCTGTCGCAGACCGGCAAATGGCTGGTCGCGCCGATCCCGGACCTTCTGCTCAAGGAGTATGACGGCGAAGGCAACGAGGTCGTCAAGAACGCGCTCGCCTCCGGCAAGCCGGGCATCATCTCCAACCTCTCCTATGACGGCAACGAGCCCTTCGACCGTCTCGTCTATCCGTTCACTCTCTCGGGCGTGAACACCAGCTGGGTCGTGCTCGTCGACGTGCCGCGTACCGCGATCAATGCGCCGGTCAAGGATCAGACCTACATGATGATCGTCGGCGGCCTCGTCGTGCTCGGCGCTGTGCTGCTCGGTCTCTATCTCGCGGTTCGTGGTTTCGTGCAGAAGCCGCTGGCAAGCCTCGTCAAGGACGTGAACGATCTCAGCCATGGTGACTACACCAAGGCGATCGCCGGCCAGGATCGTTCCGACGAAACCGGTGAAGTCGCCAAGGCGCTCGAAGGCTTCCGCCATCAGCTTGCCGACACCAAGCGCCTCGAAGGCGAAGCCCGCCATGAGCGCGAACAGGCCGAGCGCGAACGCGGCCGCTCGGAAACCGAGCGTGCAGAATCGAGCGCGCTTCAGCGCGACATCGTCGCCCGCCTCGGCAAGGGTCTCTCGCATCTGTCGTCCGGCGATCTCGCATTCCGCATCACCGACGATTTCCCGGGCGAATACGCGCAGCTCAAGCGTGACTTCAACGCGGCGATGGAAAGCCTCGAAGAGACGATCCGCACCGTCAACCATTCGGTCGTCAACATCGGCAACGGCACCAGCGAAATCAGCAGCGCCGCCAACGACCTGTCGCACCGGACCGAACAGCAGGCTGCAAGCCTGGAAGAGACAGCAGCGGCTCTTGACGAGCTGACCTCGCAGGTAAACGCCAGCGCCGAAAACGCCAAGGTCGCCGCCAAATCGGTGGATGTGGCCAGCAGCGATGCCGGACAGTCGGGCGAAGTGGTGCAGAAGGCGATTGCCGCGATGAAGGGCATCGAGCAGTCCTCGCACGAAGTCAGCCGCATCATCGGCGTCATCGACGAAATCGCCTTCCAGACCAACCTTCTGGCGCTGAACGCCGGTGTCGAAGCAGCGCGTGCAGGTGAGGCCGGCAAGGGTTTTGCCGTCGTCGCCCAGGAAGTGCGCGAACTCGCCCAGCGCTCTGCCAATGCCGCCAAGGAGATCAAGACATTGATCAACACCTCGGCCGGCCAGGTGCGCGAAGGTGTTGATCTCGTCGGCAAGGCCGGTGGCGCGCTCGAAAAGATCGCCGAGCAGGTCGTGCAGATCAACGGCCTCATCCGCCAGATCTCCAGCTCCGCTTCGGAACAGGCCGTCGGCCTGAAGGAGATCAACTCTGCCGTCAACCAGATGGACCAGGTAACCCAGCAGAACGCCGCGATGGTCGAGGAAACGACCGCGGCCGGCATGGCGCTCAACGAAGAAGCCCGAACGCTCAACACGCTCGTGGCCCGCTTCCGGGTCGCGCAGGCGACCGCATCGGCCCAACCGTCCTCGGCGGCTATGCTGCGTGGCACGGCCGAGCGCATGCGCGCGGCCGAACGCCCCGCTCCGGTCCCGGCCCCCGCCCGCGAGGCGCGGCCCGCTCCGGCGGCGAACCCATCGCGAAGCAATTACTCGGCTTCGACGCAGCGGGTGCTGACCCAGACCTCCGGCGCCAACGCGCTTGCCCAGGACAACTGGGAAGAGTTCTGATCAACGGAACGACAAAAGAAAACGGCGCCTCTCGGGGCGCCGTTTTTGTTTGGACTACGATGATTGAGCCGAGGCTCAGATGCGAGCCAGCCGCTCGGTCAAAAGGTCGAAGAAGCCCTGGTCGTCGACGAAGCGCATGACCTTGGCGTTGTGCGGCCGGCCGGTGACCTGCCACCAGTCGACGACGGTCATGCCGGCCGTCAGCTCCGACTTGGTCTCGATCTCGACGTTGCAATCGCGGCCGGTGAAAAGCTCGGGGCGCAACAGATAGGCAATGACCGTCGGATCGTGCAGCGGGCCGCCATCGGTGCCGTACTTCTCGATATCGAAGCGCTCGAAGAATTCGAGCATCTCGGCCATGGCGATCGCCGGGCGGCTGCCGATGTCGCGGATCTTCTGGACGCGCGCCTTGTGGGTCAGCACCCGGTGGGTGACATCGAGCGGCATCATCACGATCGGAATGCCCGAACGGAAGACGATGTCGGCTGCCTCGGGATCGACGTAGACGTTGAATTCGGCGGCGGGCGTGATGTTGCCGCCTTCGAAGAAGCCGCCACCCATCATCACCAGTTCCTTGACCCGCTGCGCAATGTCAGGCGCCTTCTGCAGGGCCAGCGCGATGTTGGTGAGCGGGCCGAGCGTGCAGAGCGTCACGGTGCCCTCTGGCTCCTTTCGCAACGTCTCGACGATGAAGTCGACCGCATGCTGCTCCTCGAGCTTCATTGTCGGCTCGGTAAGCTCTGGGCCGTCGAGGCCGGTCTTGCCGTGCACGTGCTCGGCGGTCACCAGCGGGCGAGCAATCGGCTTGTCGGCGCCCGAGAACACCCGAACCTTCGGCCGGTCGCAGAGCTCGCACAGGATGCGCGCATTGCGGGCCGTCAGTGCCAGCGGCACGTTGCCGGCGACCGCGGTGATGCCGAGCAGGTCGATCTCTTCCGGACTGCCGAAGGCGAGCATGATGGCGGCGGCATCGTCCTGCCCGGGGTCGGTGTCTATGATTATCTTTCTCGGCACGGGCACTTTCTCGTCCTCCCTGGACCACGTTGTTCGGCGCGATCGATACGTTGCATTGGGCCGGACGGGAGTAAACGCCCTGGCGTTCCTTTGTCCCATTCCCGGATTCTGCGAGAGCGGACTATGATTTGCGTGCACGCCGGAGGCAAGCGGCTTGCACTCATTGCGCACAGCTACCATATTGCGGAAAGGATGCTGCAAGGCAGGTCCGAACAACGGTCGCTTGATCTCGCAAGGACTTGAAGAATGAGCCGTATTACCCCTTTTACGAGCCCGCTTCTGCTGGGTTTCGATACGATGGAAAAGACCCTTGAGCGGATCGCCAAGGGCAACGACGGATACCCGCCCTACAACATAGAACGCGTTCGCGGCGATGCCTCGACCGACGAACCGGAACGGTTGCGCATCACGCTCGCCGTGGCAGGCTTTTCCGAAGAAGACCTCGAAGTCACCACCGAAGAGAACCAGCTCGTCATCCGCGGCCGGCAGATCGACAACGGCGACCGCGATTACCTGCACCGCGGCATTGCGGCACGCCAGTTTCAACGCACTTTCGTGCTCGCCGACGGCATGAAGGTTCTGGGCGCGGAACTGCGCAACGGCCTGCTCTCCGTCGACCTCGTTCGTCCCGAACCGGTTCGTATGGTAAAGAAAATTAACATTTCAGTCCCAGAGTAGGATAACCGGCGGGATTCTCCCCTCACCGGCGACCACGGAGTGTCACCATGGGACTGAAAGACATCAGCTCGTCGCTGTCGAAGAACGACCTCGCACATCTCGGCGAAGGCGAAATCGGCTACATCCGGAAAATGCGCTCGGAAGAAGTCTCGCGCTGCTTCCCGGAAGCGCCGGAGATGGGACCGGGTATCGATCTCTGGGCGCTCTTCGGCGCCGACGGCACGCCGATCCTTCTGACAGACAACCGTTCCAGCACCTTCTTCAAGGCGGCCGAGGACGATCTGAAGACGGTCACCCTGCACTGACAGGCTGCCGTCGGTGGAGACGGCAATCGGACGTTTGAATGGAAGCCGTCGCTCTCGAGAGCGACGCAAGCGCGAGCGGAAAACCGCTTCGCACCTTTCCTGGAATTGATCTGCTAGTCCGCAAGTCCGGACAGAAAACCGCTTCGCACTTTTCCTGGAATTGATCCTCCAGTCCGCAATTCCGGACAGAAAACCGCTTCGCACTTTTCCTGGAATTGCTTTAGACGCGCCGGAAGGTGAGGTAGGCGGAGCTTCGCCCTTCTCTGCGTGCCTTGGCCTCGTAGCGCGTGCTCGGCCATCCCTCATAGGGCGTCAGCCAATCGGAAGCCGTCTCTGCCGTCCACTCGAAGGCTGCGTGATCGCGGCAGTGCAACAGCGTCCAGTTGACATAGGTATCGATATCCGAGGCGAAGCAGAACACGCCGCCGGGCTTCAGCACGCGGGCGAAGCGATCGAGATTGACCTTGGAGACGAAACGGCGCTTCCAGTGTTTGCGCTTCGGCCACGGGTCCGGATAGAGCAGGTCGATCTGGTCGATCGACGCGGCCGGCAGCCAATCGAGGACCTGGGTGGCGTCGTCGTCATAGAGCCTGACGTTGCTGACGCCGCGCTCCTCGATATGACCGACAAGCTTGGCCATGGAATTGACGAAGGGTTCGACGCCGATGAAGCCGGTCGACTGCGCTTCGGCCGCACGGTGGATCAGGTGCTCGCCGCCGCCGAAACCGATTTCGAGGCGCATGCGGTCCACGCCCTGCGGATAGAGGGTCTTCAGGTCCGCCGGAGGCGGGCCCGAAAGGTCGAGCTTCAGGGTCGGCAACACGGTTTCCAGATGCGCCGCCTGCCGCTCGCGCAACGGCTTGCCCTTGCGGCGGCCGAAAAAGGCCTCGGTTGCTCTGGCGCGGCGCGGTTCGGTCATGTCGTCTTTCCCTTGGTCATACCGATCTGGATCAGGCCAACCCAAAATCAAAATGAACGAAGCGGGCGCTCCTTGTCGGAGCGCCCGCCTTGATTTTCGCAAACGCCTGATAGCAGGACGTTGCGCTATCTTCAATGCGCGGCGTGACGCCGCGCCCCATCGCCTGTTTAGGCGGCAGCGCGGCCGTTGACGGCGCCGCTCTGCTCGATCGCAGCCTTCAGCGGCTTCACGAGGTCGAGCTTCTCCCAGGAGAAGGAACCGTCGCGGCCAGCCTTGCGGCCGAAGTGGCCATAGGCAGACGTCTTGGCATAGATCGGCTTGTTGAGGTCGAGATGACGGCGGATGCCGGTCGGCGACAGGTCCATCGTCTTGCGGATCGCATCCTCGACCTGGTCTTCCGAAACCTTGCCGGTGCCGTGCAGGTCGACATAGATCGACAGCGGCTGGGCGACGCCGATAGCGTAGGACAGCTGGATCGTGCAACGGTCGGACAGGCCGGCGGCAACGACGTTCTTTGCCAGGTAACGGGCAGCATAGGCGGCCGAACGGTCGACCTTGGTCGTGTCCTTGCCCGAGAAAGCGCCGCCGCCGTGCGGTGCGGCACCGCCATAGGTGTCGACGATGATCTTGCGGCCGGTGAGGCCAGCATCGCCATCCGGGCCGCCGATGACGAACTTGCCGGTCGGGTTGATGTACCAGGTGCAGTCGTCGGCGATCTTCAGATCGTCGAGGGCTTCGCGGATATAGGGCTCGACAACCGAGCGAACCTTGGCCGAATCCCAGGTGTCATCGAGGTGCTGCGTCGACAGAACGATCGAGGTGACTTCCGCCGGCTTGCCGTCGACGTAGCGTACGGTGACCTGGCTCTTGGCGTCAGGGCCGAGCTTGGCGACTTCGCCCTCGCCCTTCTTGCGGGCAGCGGCGAGCAGGTTGAGGATGCGGTGCGAATAGTAGATCGGCGCCGGCATCAGCTCGGCGGTCTCGCGGCAGGCGTAGCCGAACATGATGCCCTGGTCGCCGGCACCTTCTTCGCCCTGCTTGTCGGCAGCGCTGTCGACGCCCTGAGCGATGTGAGCGGACTGGAAGTGCAGGAGCACGTCGATCTTCGCGGTCTTCCAGTGGAAGCCGTCCTGCTCATAGCCGATCTCGCGGATCGCCTTGCGGGCGGCAGACTTGAACTTCGAGGGGTTGATGACGTCGTTGCCGTCCTTGTCCTTCTTGAGAAGGCTCGGCGGCAGGCGCACTTCGCCGGCAATTACCACACGGTTGGTGGTCGCCAGCGTCTCGCAGGCGATACGCACGCCCCAGGGATCGACACCGGTCTTGGCCGCTTCGCGGTAGACCAGGTCCACGATCTCGTCGGAGATACGGTCACACACCTTGTCCGGATGACCTTCGGCTACGGATTCACTCGTGAACAGGTAGTTTGCACGCATGCGGGAAGTCCCCTCAATGAAGAAAAAGCGCTGGCACGGTGTTAGTGGTTTTGCGACCGAAAAACAAGCACACAACGACATAAATATATCTTTATATCGCCATTGCGGCCAATCACTTTGGTGCACCGGAGGGAAAGGTGCGCAAGAAAAAAGCGGCACAAATGGCCGCTTTGTTTTTCAAGTCCCGACGGGGAACGTTGGAACTATTCGCTTTCTGCTTCCGCAGCGAGTGCCTTGACGAGATCGACGAGCCGACGGCGAACCTTCGGGTCGGTGATCTTGACGAAAGCGCGGTTGAGCTGCAGCCCCTCGGAGGACGACAGGAAATCGACGACGTAGTTCGAGCTGGAAGCTTCTGCCATGCCGGACTGACCGGCAGCGTTATCGCCCGGGGCATCTTCGAAGAAGAAGGAAACCGGAACGTTCAGGATGCCTGAAATGTTCTGCAACCGGCTGGCGCCGACGCGGTTCGTGCCCTTCTCGTACTTCTGGATCTGCTGGAAAGTGATCCCCAGACTTTCGCCGAGCTTCTCTTGGCTCATGCCAAGCATCGTACGGCGAAGACGAATCCGACTTCCGACATGAATGTCGATCGGGTTCGGCTTCTTCTTGTTTTCGATCATATCTGCGTTCCCAAACACGCTGTTTCGTTTATCCATCGCCCAGCATGAGACCTACGCTCACCGAAGCGACCGCCAGGGTGATAAGGACAGAGCCAGCACAACAAGGACGATGGTGCGGACCACTATGCAATTTTAGGGGTTTTAGGTCAATTCTTCCTAATATTAAAACCAACACGCGAAAACACTGCAACCAGAAGGAGGAAGATCGCACCCAGCCAGAAAACGCGGCTTCGCATAGCGTCGTCCAACGGGGTAGGCATCCTTCCCGGCAGAAGTGTGTCGACCACTCCCCTATAATTGTAGGATAATCCTACCATTAAAACCCCACGTGCATCAACAATTGCTGATATACCGCTGTTTGCCGCTCGGACAAGGGGGGTGCCGGTTTCAACGGCCCTTAATTGTGCCTGATGGAAATGCTGGCGCGGGCCTGGCGTATCTCCGAACCAGGCGTCGTTGGTAACATTGAGAAGCACATCGGCCCGGCGCGCGGCCCCATCGATCTCGTCCGGGAAGATCGCCTCGTAGCAAACGAGCGGATACAGCGTGCGGCCGCTGGGCAGCGTCAGCAGCGAACGGTTCTTGGCCGCTGTGAAGCCACCGGGCATCGACGCGGCGACCGAACTCAGGCCCCAGGAAGACAACAGATCCTCGAAGGGAAGATATTCGCCGAAAGGCACCAGATGCACCTTGTCGGCAGCGCCGATGATCTGGCCCCGACCGTCGATCATGTAGATCGAGTTGTAGTAGCGGGGCGGCAGACCGGCGCCGGCATCCTCTACGCGCACCGCGCCGGCAATCAGGATCTGGTCGTCATCAAGCACCTCGGCGATACGCGCCAGTGCGTCCGGATTGTCGGTGAGGATGAAAGGGATCGACGTCTCGGGCCAGACGACGATATCCGGCCGCTTGCCGTCTTTCTCCGGAGCCACGGCGGTCAAAGCCAGATGCTCCTCGAACACCGCGGCACGCTCGCCGTCATCGAGCTTCTTTGCCTGGTCGATCACCGGCTGGACGAGGCGCACGGTCAGCGGCGGCTCGGGCGAGGCCGGCGCCGGCTGCGCCAGGCGGTAGAAGCCGAAGCCCACATGGCCGGCAAAAAGCACGACGGCGATCGTGAGCCCGATCCGGCTCCCGCGGCCCGTCGCGATCAGGGCGGGAGCGGCAAAGACGAAGACGGCGAGCATGTTGACGGTCGCGAGATTGATGACGCTTGCCGACTGCATCATCAGCGGCATCGGCATGGCCGCATAGCCGATCGCATTCCAGGGAAAGCCGGTAAAAAGGAAGCTGCGCAGCCATTCGGCAAGCCCGAAGCCCAGGGCGAGTGCGGCGATGCGCCCGACGCCGTCGGACCAGAAAAGGCGGGCGATCAGCGTCGCCAACGCATAGAACAGCGCGAGAAAGGCCGGCAGGCCCACGACGGCGAGCGGCAGCGCCCAGGCGAACTCGTCGGCCTCGACGAGCAGCGCATTGCCGAGCCACCAGAGACCACCGAGGAAGTAACCGAAGCCGAACCACCAGCCGACAACCGCAGCCGGCCAGAGCCGGCGGATGAAGCCACCGTCCGGACTTCCGGTCGCACCGTCGAGCAGCCAGACGAGAATCGGGAAAGCGACGAAAGCAAAGGCGAAGATGCCGAAGGGCGGCTGGGCCAGAACCGCGAGCAGCCCCGCGAAGAAAGCAAGCAAAGCCCGGGGGAACCCGGAAAGTAGCATCACCCTGCCAGCCAATCTTGCCATACAGCCTCCAGTCGATCCCGCAGCCTGCCACGGCGAAGGAGCGAAACAACACCCGAATCAATCGGGGCCAGTCTTCCAAAAAACCGGCTGCTTGTCCCCTTTCGGGGCTGGATTAGGGGGCGAGACGACGGTTCCGGCCCTTGGTCGGTGTTTACGACACAGCCTCGGGAGACGTCAAAGGTGGGGGGAGGACTTCCCGCGCGCGCAGAAACGCGCGGGAACCGGACAATTACTGTTCGTCGGCCGCTGCCTCGGGGGCGGCTGCACCGTTGGCGCGATTGAGCGCACCGGTCTCCGCAATCGTCTCGCCTTCCGGTCGCAGGACGCGGCGGCGGGCGGGCGGGCGCTTGCGCATGATGCGGACGCGCTTCACGCGCCGCGGGTCGGCGTCGAGGATCTGGAACTCGAAGCCCGGGATCGCCTGGACGACCTCGCCGCGTACGGGAATGCGGCCCAGCGAAGCGAAGATCAGGCCGCCGAGGGTGTCGACGTCTTCGAGCTGTTCGCGCACGTCGAAGTCGGGACCGATCGCCGCGGCAATCTCTTCCAGCTCGACACGAGCGTCGGCGATAAAGACATCGTCCGAAGTGCGCGCGAACATGACTTCGTCATCGTCGTGCTCATCCTCGATGTCGCCGACGACCATCTCGACGATGTCTTCGAGCGAGACGAGGCCATCGGTTCCGCCATATTCGTCGATGACGAGCGCCATCTGGATACGGGCCGCCTGCATGCGCTGCATCAAGTCGGAGGCCAGCATAGAGGGCGGCACGAAGAGAAGCTGGCGGACGATGCCTGCCTCTTCCAACGACTTGCCGAGATCGACACGCGAAAGGTCGAAACTTGCCTTGGGCGAGCGCGGCGTCTTTTCGGACGCAGCCGTCGTCGACGCCTGGGCCTTGCCGTTACGCCGGCGATTGCGGGCCTGTTTGGTGACGTAGGACAGCAGGTCGCGAATGTGGACCATGCCGCGAGGGTCATCGAGCCCGTCGCTATAGACCGGCATGCGCGAGCGGCCGGATTCCTCGAAGATCACCATCAGCTCGCCGATGGTGATGCTCTGATCGACCGCCTCGATGTCGGCGCGCGGGACCATGACGTCCTCGACCCGGACCTCGCGGAAACGCAGGATGTTGTTGAGCATCGCCCGTTCGCCGGGCGAAAAGACCGTGTTGCTGTCGGCATCGGTCTGCAGCGCGTCAGCAAGATCCTCGCGCAGGCTCGATGGACTTGCGCCGCGCAAAAGGCGCGCGGCCCGGCTCCAGAAGGTGGAAGTGGATTTCGTGCCCTCGTGTCGAGTGGCGGTGCTACTACTGCCCGCCTCCGCCTCTCCGGAGGCATCTGCCTCCTCGGTCGCCAGCGCGACAGGCTGTGTTTTATAATCGCTCATCGGTCCAAACTGTTAATCCGGGGTACGATCCCCGTAGGGGTCAGATAAGCCAAGACGCGCCAAAATGCGAGTCTCCAGGCTTTCCATTCTTTCGGCTTCATCATCTTCCATATGATCATAGCCGAAAAGATGCAGGAATCCATGCACGAGAAGATGCGTCAGATGCTGATCGAAGGACTTCTCGAGCTCCACCGCCTCGCGCTCGAGGGTTTCGCGGGCAACGATGATGTCGCCGAGCATCGGTCCGGGCATCGATCCGGGCGTCACGGGAAAGGCCGGGAAGGACAGAACGTTGGTCGGCTTGTCCTGGTTGCGCCACTCGGCGTTGATCGCGCGCATGGAGGCATCGTCGGTGAAGACGAGCGAAAGCTCCGGCGGCATCTTCGGCAACGGCTGCTTTTCTTCGCTTGCGAGAAAGGCTGCCGCCGCTTCGAGCACGGGCGACGAGAAGGCGAGCAACGCCTCTTCGTCCGGCCAGTTGCCCTCTTCCACGCTGATCTGGATATCCAATGCCGTCATGATCGCAGCGACCGCCTGTTAGCGGTCGCCCTGCTCGCTTTCGTCGTGCACGGCCGTATGGGATTCGTAGGCCTTGACGATGCGCGCCACCATCGGATGGCGAACGACATCGACATCCTTGAAGCGGACGACCGAGACGCCCTCGACCCCTCTCAGGATCTGCAGGGCCTCAACCAGCCCCGATTTAACGCCGCGCGGCAGGTCCACCTGGCTCGGATCGCCGGTGACGATCATCCGGCCGTTTTCGCCAAGACGGGTCAGGAACATCTTCATCTGCATCGATGTGGTGTTCTGTGCCTCGTCGAGGATGACGGCAGCATTGGCGAGCGTACGGCCGCGCATGAAGGCGAGCGGCGCGATTTCGATGACCCCGGCGGTGATCGCGCGTTCGACCTTGTCGCCCGGCATCATGTCATAGAGCGCGTCGTAGAGCGGCCGAAGATAGGGATCGACCTTCTCCTTCATGTCGCCCGGCAGGAAGCCCAGGCGCTCGCCCGCCTCGACGGCAGGGCGAGAGAGCACGATACGATCGACGGCGCCGCGCTCAAGCAGCTGTGCGGCGTGGGCGACGGCAAGATAGGTCTTGCCGGTACCGGCGGGGCCTACGCCGAAGACGAGCTCGGACCGCTCGAGCGCTCGGATATAGGCATCCTGCGTTGGCGTGCGCGCGGCGATCGTCTTCTTGCGCGTCGAAATCTGCGCCATTGTCAATTTGGCTTTACGCTCCATGGTCGGCAATTGTAGCTGATCGTCGGCGGCAACCGCCATACGGATCGCACCCTCGACATCAGACGTATCGATCGACGCGCCGCCCTGCAACCGCCCGTAGAGATAATCGAGAGCACGGCGGGCCTGGTTGGTGGCGACGACGTCACCCGAGATCGCGACGGAATTGCCGCGCGGCCGAGCGTCGATGCGCAGGCGCTCTTCGAGAAGCTTCAAGTTCTGATCGAACTGGCCGAAGAGCTCGCTGGCGAACCGATTGTTCTCGAAGGTCAGCACGAAGTGATTGGCGTCTGTCGCAGTTGTTTTCGACTGGCGCGTGGATGAAGAGATCAATTCGTGTCCGTTCAAGCGGTTCAGGCTCCTTGTTTTCGGTCCTTACCCGATCATCTCCGCAAACAGGCTGTTCGGCCCGGCCTTGATGATTCGCACCTTGATAATGTCACCGATTTGCGATGCTTTTGCATCAACATTCACCGGCTGCAGCCACGGCGAACGCCCGACGAGCTGGCCGGGCATGCGCCCTTCCTTCTCCAAAAGCAGGTCGATTTCGCGGCCGACACAGGACTCGGCAAAGGCGCGCTGCTGGGAAAACAGCAAAGCCTGCAATTTTTCCAAGCGCTTGGCTTTCACGTCCTCGGGAACCTGGTCGCCGAGCTCGGCGCCCGGCGTGCCGGGACGGGTCGAATATTTGAATGAAAATGCCTGTGCATAACCCACGGCTTCGACGAGGCGCATGGTGTCCTCGAAGTCTTCATCGGTCTCGCCGGGGAAGCCGACGATGAAATCGCCCGACAATGCGAGGTCCGGCTGGACGGCGCGGATGCGCGCGATCAGCGCTAGATATTCCGCCGCCGTATGCCTGCGGTTCATCGCCTTCAGAATACGGTCGGAGCCGGACTGCACCGGCAGGTGCAGGTAGGGCATCAGCTTTACCATCGAGCGATGCGCCTCGATCAGGCTGTCGTCCATGTCGCGCGGGTGGCTGGTGGTGTAACGCAGCCGGGCAAGACCCTCGATCTCGCCAAGACGCGAAAGCAGGTCGCCAAGGCCCCATTCGCGGCCATCGGGCCCGACGCCGTGCCAGGCGTTGACGTTCTGACCGAGCAGGGTGATCTCGCGCACGCCGCCCTCGACCAGCTTTTCCGCCTCCGAGACGATCTGGGCGACGGGGCGGGAAACCTCGGAGCCGCGCGTGTAGGGCACGACACAGAAGGTGCAGAACTTGTCGCAGCCTTCCTGAACCGTCAGGAACGCGGTGACGCCGCGCATGCGGGTCTTTGCCTTGTCGGGCGCCGGCAGGTGCTCGAACTTGTCTTCGACGGCATACTCCGTCTGCACGACACGCTCGCCACTGCGGGCGCGCTTCAGCGCCTCAGGCAGCCGGTGATAGGTGGTCGGACCGATCACCAGGTCGACGGCCGGTGCGCGCCGCAGGATCTCGTTGCCTTCGGCCTGCGCGACGCAGCCGGCGACGCCGATCACCATCTCGCGGCCTTCCTTGGCCCTTTCCTTCTTCAGATCGCGCAGGCGGCCGAGTTCGGAATACACCTTCTCTGCCGCCTTCTCGCGAATGTGACAGGTGTTGAGCAGGACGAAGTCTGCGTCTTCCAGCACATCGGTCGAGACGTAGCCGTCGCGCGACAGGGCGTCCGTCATGCGGTCGGAATCGTAGACGTTCATCTGGCAGCCGTAGGTCTTGACGAAGACCTTGCGGGCCGGGGCGCGCTCGTCGCCCGTGGCGGGCGTCGTCGACAGAAGGGCGGTTTCCTGGGTCATGCCGGGTTCTTTAGTGCAAAGCGGTCGGAAGTTGAAGTATTTTCGGCGCAGTCGCCGCTGCCTGGGACGTCTCAGGCCCGCCCACGCAGACGATCCGACAGCATGCTGCGGATGCGCTGCTCGACCGTACGGCTCACCTCCTTGCGATTGGTATGGCGGTCGTAATCGATGGCCTCACCGAAATCGACGTCGACCTCGATCGCGCCCTCACGCAGGATGCCGAGCAAATGCGGCACCAGTTCGGTGTCGCCCGGCCAGGCGGCGATCGGCCGGTTGAAGCGGCCCATCGGCATGCCATGGATACCGGTATAGGAGATCGCGACCGGCTGCACATGCACGAGACCGGTCGGCGAATGCGGCACGGCGGAAGCGGCAGCCCCGAAAAGCGAGGTCTTGATCTCCAGCAGACGGTTACCGTCGGAGGTCGTTCCCTCGGGAAAGAGCACGACGATTTCACCGGCCGCCATGCGCTCGCCGATTTCGCTCACCTGCTTGCCGGTCGAGCGCTTCTGCTCGCGCTCGACGAAGATCGACGCCTGCAGCCGGGCAAGCACGCCGAAGACCGGCCAGCCCTTCACCTCGGACTTGGCGACGAAGACGACGTCGGCAACCGAGGAGAGAACCAGAATGTCCTTCCAGGAGGCGTGGTTGGCGCAGATCAAAAGCGGCCGGCGGCGATCCGCAATGCCATGAACGCGCACCTTTATGCCAAGAAGGTAACAGGCGAGCCGGTGCCAATATCGCGGCAGACGGCGCCGGGGTTTCAGATCAAGCCAGAGGCAGACGACCTGAAGCGGCATCAGCACGAGCGAAACCAGCGCCAGAAGCGCTGCGAAGATCGCGATCCGTAGCCAATTGACCATCCGGGAAGAGTTTTCCTGCGCGAGACCTTGAGAATCGCGATGATCTGGAGCCGAACCGCGGCGCGATCATCGTGACCTGTTCCGATAGGGTAATGCGGGATGCGGGCGGAAGACCGCCTTGGCCTTCCTCATCCTGCCCCTGTCCGTGTCGGGACTAGCGAAGATCGAGCCGCATGACAAGCGCGGCGGTCCGCTGGCCGGCCTTGTCCTGGTAATAGGCGCGGCGTTCGCCGACCTTGTTGAAGCCGAGCTTACGGTAAAGCCCGATTGCCGGCTGGTTGGTCTCGTCGACTTCGAGGAACAGGGCCTCGGAGCCCTTGACCAGCGCTTCACGCATTGCCGCCTGCATCAACCGCCAGCCGAGACCGGAGCGCGCATAACGCGGCTCGACACCGATCGTCAGGATTTCCGCCTCACCGGCAACCGCACGCGACAGGACAAACCCACCGAATGCCGGGCGAAAGCTGCCATTGGTCTGCCGGGCGACAAAGCCGAACACCGTCTCTTGGACCAGAAGCGCATGGATTTCGCCATCGCTCCACGGGGCCGCGAAACGCTGACGGTGCAGCGCCGCCGCGGCAATCAGGTCCGCTTCCTCCAAGGGGAAGATGTCGAACTCGGTGCGGCGGGTGAAGTAATCGGTGAAGCTCATCTCGGTCTATGCTCGGGCAATCGCGAAGCCCGCCTGCGGCTTGGCGTCGGGGCCTCGGAGATATAACGGACGCGGCTTGGCCGAGGCTGGATCGGCAGCGGCACCAAGTTTGGCGACGGCGGCGACATCGATGAGTTCTGAAGGCTTGAGCGGTAGATCGGCAGCGACGAGATGCGCTCCGGAGCCGCCGATGACGCCGTCGAAACCGGCAAATCGTTCGCGCGCACTTTCGACGGAGAGTGCTTCGGGCTCGCCCGTGGCGCTACCGGTCGCATCGAAAGCCTGGAGATAGACCTCGTCCCGCTTGGCGTCGATGGCGACAAGGACGGGCTTTCCGGCGGCCGTCCGGCGCAGCCCCTCGGCGACGACCGCAAGTGTCGAAACGCCGACGGCGGGTTTGCCGAGCGCAAGCGCCAAGCCGCGAGCGGCCGCTACGCCGACGCGAATGCCGGTGAAGGATCCCGGGCCGACAGTGACGGCGATGCGGTCGATAGCGTCAAGCGACCGGCCGGACGCAGCCAATGCCTCGTCGACGAATTCCATCAGCCGTTCGGCGTGTCCCTTGCCGAGATCGGCCCCGGAACGCCCGAGCACGGCTTCCGTTTCGCTGTCATAGACGGCAACGGAGCAACCGGAACCGGACGTGTCGAGCGCAAGTACAATCATTTCAACGCAGGATCTTTCAGACGCCACAAGCCGCAAAGCCGATCGGGCTTTGCGGCAAAATCGATACGCGAAACCGGCGCGCCGGACAGGCGCGCGCTATATCAGACGGCCTCGACGGCCTCCACCTCGGGAACGAAGTGGCGCAGCAGGTTCTGCACGCCATGCTTCAGCGTCGCGGTGGACGACGGGCAACCGGAGCAGGCGCCCTTCATGTTGAGGAACACAGTCCCATCCTTGAAGCCGCGGAAGGTGATGTCACCACCATCCTGGGCGACGGCCGGACGCACGCGGGTTTCCAACAGTTCCTTGATCGTGGCGACGATCGTTTCGTCACCCTCGTCGAAGAACTCGTCTTCCTCGTCGGACTGCTCGGCTCGGCCGCTGCCAGCCATGATCGCCTGGCCCGACATGAAGTGTTCCATGATCGAACCGAGGATCGCCGGCTTCAGGTGCTGCCATTCCTGGCCTTCCTTGCTGACGGTAATGAAATCGTAGCCGAAATAGACGCCGGTGACGCCGGGGATCGAAAACAGCCGTGCCGCGAGCGGCGAGCCGGCGCGTGCTTCTTCCTCGTCGCGGAACTCGGCCGTGCCGTTTTCCAGGACGACCTTGCCCGGCAAAAACTTCAGCGTCGCCGGATTCGGCGTGGCTTCGGTCTGAATGAACATGTCTGTCTCCGTTTCGCCGGAGCGGCATCCGCCCAGCTTTTTAGAATAATTCAAAAGAATATAGGAGCATGGCCGTCTGGTCGCAAGAGCACATAGCGACGCAGGTCAGCTGAGCGCGTCGATCTCCTCGTCCGTCAGGGCATCCGGGATGACCGTGACGGGGATCGGAAAGGCCGCGGCCTTGCCGGCAATGGACGACACCAGCGGACCGGGGCCTTCTTTCGCCGAGCCGGCCGCGAGAACCAGAATGGCGATGTCGCGATCTTCTTCGATCGCCGCGTGGATCTGCTCCGTGGCCGTGCCCTCGCGGATGACGACCTCGGGCTCGATGCCGATCCGCTCGCGGACCGATTGGGACACCTTGGCGAGCGTCGCCTCGGCCTCCTCGCGTGCTTCCGCACGCATGATTTCCTCGACCCCCAGCCATTGCTGGAAGTCGCCGTCGGCGATCACATAGAGCAGGACGAGGCCACCATTGGAATTCTTGGCGCGCATGCCCGCATAGTGCACGGCGCGCCCGCATTCCGGGGTATCGTCTATCACCGCCATGAATTTGCGGCGGTGTCCTTCAAGTCGAGAGAGTCGGGTCGAGACCATAGGGTGAACAATACATCCCGCGCGAGCCGCCGCAAGGTCTGATTTTTGCGTTTCGGACGAGGGCACGGAAAAGTGCCCGAGGCTTTCCGGTCGAGGTTCACTTCGGCTAGCGAAGTCCGACCATCAAAATGAAACTGGGTCCGGGAGTTCCCCGGACCCAATCAATTTACTGCAGGAAGCCGATGATTTCGCGCACTTCGCGCATCGTCTTTTCTGCCCGCGCCCGCGCCCGCTCGCCGCCATCCCTAAGGATTGCGTCGATATGGGCGGTGTCGCCCATCAGGCGGCGCATCTCGGCCGTGATCGGCGAGAGAACCTCGACCGCAAGGTCGACCAGCGCCGGCTTGAAGACCGAGAACTGCTGCCCACCGAATTCGGCGAGCACCTGCTCCTTGGTCTTGTCCGACAGCGCCGCGTAGATACCGACGAGGTTGTCCGCCTCGGGACGACCCTTCAGACCGTCCACTTCGCTCGGAAGCGCGTCCGGATCGGTCTTGGCCTTGCGGATCTTCTTCGAGATCGTCTCTGCGTCGTCCATCAGGTTGACGCGCGAGAGATCGGAGGGATCCGACTTCGACATCTTCTTGGTGCCGTCACGCAGCGACATGACGCGCGGCGTAGCGCCACCGATCAGCGGCTCGACCGGCGGGAAGTAGGCATGGATCGGCTCTTCGCCGACAACCATGTCGACACCGTAACCAGCGCTGCGAATATGCTCCATGAAGTCGATGTTGAACTTCTGGGCGATATCACGCGTCAGCTCCAGGTGCTGCTTCTGGTCGTCGCCGACGGGAACATGGGTGGCGCGATAGACGAGAATGTCAGCCGCCATCAGACTCGGATAGGCCAGCAGGCCGAGCGACGCATTCTCGCGGTCCTTGCCGGCCTTGTCCTTGAACTGCGTCATGCGGTTCATCCAACCGATGCGGGCGACGCAATTGAAGATCCAGGCGAGTTCCGCGTGCTGTGGCACGGCCGACTGGTTGAAGACAATATGCTTGTTCGGATCGATGCCCGAAGCGATGAAGGCGGCGGCGATCGAGCGTATCTGCCCCTTCAGGTCCTCATGCACGAGCTGCGCGGTGATCGAGTGCAGGTCGACGACGCAATAGATGCAATCGTTGTTTTCCTGCAGCGCCACGAACTTGCGGATCGCGCCGAGATAATTGCCGAGATGGAGATTGCCCGTCGGCTGAACGCCGGAGAATACGAGCGGCTTGAATTCGTTCATGTCGTCCTCAATAGGCTGGTGGAGGGCCCCAGGGCCGGCTGGCCCATGTTGCTAACGGCATGGCTTATGCACGGGTGGCGGGAGGCAATCAAGAGGTCGAGAACTGTAGGTTCACGCCGCCGGTTGCAAGAGATCCCAATGGTTGCCGAACGGGTCGCTGAACACGGCTACGGTGCCATAGGGCTCATGGCGCGGCGCTTCCAGAAAGACGACGCCTTCTGCCAGCATCGCCGCATGGTCTCGGGAAAAATCGTCGGTGAACAGGAAGAACCCGACCCGGCCGCCGGTCTGGTTGCCGACCGCCGCCTGCTGGCGTTCGCCGTCAGCCTTGGCAAGCAGCAGCGCCGTTTCGACGGCCCCCTTGGGACGGACGACGACCCAGCGCTTGGTGGCGTCGAGAACGGTGTCCTCCAAGAGATCAAAACCGAGCTTGCCGCAGTAGAAGGCGATGCCGGCGTCATAATCCGGCACGACCAGGGCAATGCGTGCGATCGTCTGGCGCATCAGTCACCCGCCTCCGGCGTTGCTGCAGGCTCCGCAGGCGCTTTCGCGCCCCGCTTGATGTTGCGGCGGATCATGCCGAGGCTCGCGCCGCCGAGGCCGAAGGCGAGCCCGAAGTAGATCACCATGGCGACTGCGACCAGGCCCGTCAGCGTCGTTGCCCGCGTCAGCAGGGACGCGGCAGAGGACAGTTCGAAAGCGAACCAGCCGACAGCGTAATACAGCGCCGCCGCCATACCCGCCGCCGCGAGGACGAGACGCGGGATACGGGTCAGAAGCGGGATGTCCCTGCCCCAATGGCCGCGCCAGACAAGCGTTGCGAAAAGCAGCACGGCATTCACCCAGCCGGCAACGATCTCGGCGGTGGCGATGCCGCTCGCCCCAAGCCGTGGGAACAGGGTGAGCGCCAGGGACACGTTCACGACGACGGAAATCGCGGCGAAGATCATCGGCGTGCGCGTGTCTTCGCGTGCGAAAAAGCCGGGAATGAAGGCCTTGATCAGCACGAAAGCCGGCAGGCCGAGGCCGTAAATTGCCAGGATATGACCGACGATGATGGTCGATTCCGGCAAGAACTTGCCGCGCTCGAACAGCAACCGGACGATCGGCTCGGACATGACGAGCAAAGCGGCGGCGGCCGGCAGCGTCAGGAACAGCGTGAACTCGACCGAGCGGTTCTGCAGGTTCGAGGCCTCGTTGACATTGCCCGAACGCAGCGCGCGGGCGAGTTCCGGCAGAAGCACGGTTGCGACGGCAATGCCGACGACGCCGAGCGGAAGCTGATAGATACGGTCGGCATAGACGAGCGACGACACCGCACCTTCCTGGGCAGACGCAATGTTGGTGTTGATCAGGAGGTTGATCTGGGTGATGCCGCCGGTGATCGCCGCCGGCAGCGCCAGAACGAGCAGGCGCTTCACGTTGGCGGTCATCCTCGGGCGGCGAAGGCCGATCTTGATGCCGGCATCGCGCACGGCGATCCAGACGATTGCGAGCTGGACGAGGCCGGCGGCCATGACGCCCCAGGAAAGCCCATAGCCGACTGCGACCGGGTCCTGTCCGGCATACCAGGCATAGCCGAGCACGCCGATGAGGATGAAATTGAGGAAGACCGGCGCGATCGCCGCCGCGAAATAGCGGTGCAGCGAATTCAGCATGCCCGCCATCATCGCCGCCAGCGACATACAGGCGAGATAGGGGAACATGATCGCCGCAAAGACGATGGTGCTTCCGAGTTTTTCCGGGTCGTCGGCAAAGCCGGGCGCGATCAGGTTGCTGACGATGAAGGGCATCGTCAGTTCCATCGCGATCGTCAGGAACAGGAGCACGGTGAAGAGGACGCCAAAGACCTCCTCGGAGAAACGCCGCGCGCCATCCATGCCGTTCGCCTCGATTTCCCGGGCAAAGAGCGGCACGAAAGCGGAATTGAAGGCGCCCTCGGCAAACAGCCGGCGGAAGGTGTTGGGCAGACGGAAGGCGGTGTTGAAGGCGTCGGCAACCGGGCCGGTGCCAAGCGCTGCCGCCATGAAGGTTTCGCGGATGAAGCCGAACAGGCGGCTTCCGAGTGTCGCGCCGCCGACGGTTGCAAATTTCTTGACCAGACTCATGTTTCGGCTTTTGTCGTTCTGTGAGCGGAGGAAACGCCCGGGGGCGGCGCGATGATGCCCGAGGGCATGCGGTCGCGCGCCTCGTCCCCCTCCCCGGCCATGACGGCCTTGAGGCGGGCGGCAATGTTCATCTGACGGTTTTCACTCGTCACCTTCTGGCCGACGAGATCGGTGACGTAGAAGGTGTCGATCACCTTTTCACCGAAGGTGGTGATGTGGGCCGAGGCGATGTCGAGCGAAAGATCGGATAGCACCGCGGTGATCTCGGACAAGAGGCCCGGACGGTCGAGGCCTTCGACTTCGATCACGGTGAACTTGTTCGACAGCGTGTTGCTGATCGTCACTTCCGGCGTCACCGTGAAAGCCTTGGTGCGCTTCTTCACCTTGGTGCGGCTGGCAATGACTTCCGGCAGCCGCTTGCGGCCCGAAAGCACGTCCTCGATCAGCTTGCCGATGCTCGCTGCCCGGCGCATCTCGTCCTCGTCGACGGCGAACTCGCGGTTGACGAGGATGGTATCGAGCGCACGGCCGTCCGAGGTCGTGAAGATCTGCGCGTCGACGATGTTTGCGCCGGCGGCCGCACAGGCACCGGCAATCACGGTCAAAAGCCGCGGATGGTCGGGCGAAAGCACGGTGATTTCGGTGATCGCGTGGAACTGGTGGGTGCGCACCATCGTCGCCAGCGCCTTGCCGGCGGCATCCGCCTCGCGGATGAAGCGCGCATGCCGGATCTGGTCCTCCAGCGCCACCGTCAGGAGATAGGGCTGGTAGTGCAGGCGCACGTAATCCTCGCGCTCCTTCTCGGACCAGTCCGTCAAGGCCTCGCCGAGCATGACGGCGGCATGGGCCGCACGCTCCTTGCGCGACAGCTCGGAGAAGCCGCCCGACAGCAACAGCTCGGTCTCGTAGTAGAGCGTGCGCAGAAGCTGTCCCTTCCAGCCGTTCCAGACACCCGGGCCGACGGCGCGGATATCGCAGACGGTCAGGACGAGCAGCATCTTCAGCCGATCAAGCGACTGTACCCGCTCGGCAAAGTCGACGATCGTCTTGCGGTCGTTGAGGTCGCGGGTCTGGGCGACCATCGACATCAGCAGATGCTCCTCGATCAGCCAGGCGACCAGCTCCGTCTGCTTCGGCGACAGCCCGAAGCGCGGGCAGAGCTTGCGTGCCACCTTGGCGCCGGCGGTCGAGTGATCCTCCGGCCGGCCCTTGGCGATGTCGTGCAGCAGCACGGCGACATAGAGCGCCTCGCGCTCCTCGATCCCCGGCATCAGCTTGGCGACGAGCGGATGGGCCTCCTCCTCAATGCCGCCTTCGATGCGCGACAGCACGTCGACGGTGCGCAGCAGATGCTCGTCGACCGTATAGTGATGATACATGTTGAACTGCATCATCGAGACGATCTTGCCGAAATCCGGAATGAAGCGGCCGAGCACGCCGGCTTCGTTCATGCGCCGCAGGATCAACTCCGGCTTGCGGCGGGACGTGAGGATCGACAGGAAGAGGCGGTTCGCCTCCTCGTTTTCGCGCAGCGCCGGCTTGATCAGGCTCAGCGACCGCGTGACCTGGCGCAGTGCCGCCGGGTGGAATTCCAGCCCGTTGATATCGGCGATGTGGAAGAAGCGCAGCAGATTGACCGGATCGCGCTTGAAGACATCAGGGCTTGCAAGCGCGATGCGACCGCCGTCGTCGACGAAATCGAGCGTGCCTGCAATCTTGCGGCTACGATGGGTGAAGCGGCCGATGAGCCCGGAAATGCCGGGCGCGTCCTTGGCCTGCTGGTCTTCGAGTGCTGCGCAGAAGATGCGGGTGAGATCGCCGACGTCCTTTGCCACCAGGAAGAAGTGCTTCATGAAGCGTTCGACGGCTGAAAGGCCCGGATGGTCGTGATAGCCGAGTGCCTCGGCGATCTCGCGCTGGATGTCGAAAGAGAGCCGTTCCTCGGATTTTCCGGTGAGGAAATGCATGTGGCAGCGCACCGCCCAGAGGAAGTCCTCGGCCTTCTGGAAGAGCTGGTACTCCTGCCGCGAAAGCACGCCGAGCTTGACGAGGTCGGCGGTGTCCTTCAGCCGGTAGAAGTACTTGGCGATCCAGAACAGCGTGTGCAGGTCGCGAAGCCCGCCCTTGCCTTCCTTGACGTTGGGCTCGACGAGGTAGCGCGTGTCGCCGGCCTTGCGGTGGCGCTCGTCGCGTTCGGCAAGCTTGGCGGCGATGAAATCCGGGCCGGTGTTGCGCACGATCTCATGATCGAAGCGCGTTTCAAGCTCGGCGCACAATGTCTCGGAGCCACAGATATAGCGCGTCTCGAGGATGGCCGTGCGGATCGTCATGTCGGCGCGCGATAGCCGGATGCACTCGTCGATGGTGCGGGTGGCGTGGCCGACCTTGAAGCCCAGATCCCAGAGGATATAGAGCATGAACTCGATCGCCGGCTCGGCCCAGACCGCCTTCTTGACCGGCAGCAGGAAAAGAAGATCGATGTCTGAACCCGGCGCCAGCGTGCCGCGGCCATAGCCGCCGACCGCCGTCACGGCGATCCGGGACGCGGGCGGCGCATTGGCGGCGTCGAAGATCTCGTTCAGCACGAAATCATGCAGCACTGTGATCAGTTGATCCTGCAGCCAGGAAATACGTTCGGCGCAGAGAATGCCGGCACCATCGGCGTTGAACAGCTCGCGGGCCTTCGCCCGGCCGGCGACATTTGCCTGCTTGAAAGCCGCCAGCAATGCCTGACGCATCGGGTCGCGCTGTTCGGCGTGGGCCGAGGCGATGAAGTCGCATTTTGCCCGGAGCGCTGCGACGTCGAGGATTTCGGGAAAGAAGGTTTCGTGTCTGCCCATGAAGTGCCGAGGGGCGTCCTGTCCGACTGGTTGCGTGGTCGTTCGCTGTCAAGCGCTCCTGCATGATCCTTGCGACCGAGGCCGAATAAAGACCACACAACAATTCGAGCGCCGCGCCCGCAAAAGCGTGCGGCGCTGTATAGCCTTTTTACAGACGGCTTGCACAGGAAAAAGGCGTAGCGCCGCTTCGGCCAACGGGTGATAGAGTGCGAGCGGAAAACCGCACGCACGTCCTGTCATCCCGCCTTGGCGGCGCTCAGTTCCTTCTTCAGCGCATAGAGCGCATCGAGCGCCTCGCGCGGCGTCATGTCGTCGGGGTTCAGCGCCTTCAGCGCCTCGTCGATCTTGGAGTTTCCGGCGGGCTTCACCTCTTCACGACGGATCGCCACCTGGAACAGCGGCAGATCGTCGATCAGTTGGCTCGCCGGGTTCTTGCGATCGGCGTCCTCGAGCTTGGCGAGCACGTCCTTGGCGCGAGCCACGACCGAGGCCGGCAGGCCAGCGAGACGCGCGACCTGAATGCCATAGGAGCGGTCGGCGGCGCCCGGACCGACCTCATGCAGGAAGATCACATCGCCGTGCCATTCCTTGACGCGCATCGTCGCGTTCGAGAGACGGCCGAGTTTTTCCGAGAGCACGGTCAGTTCATGGAAGTGGGTGGCAAAGAGGCCGCGGCAGCGGTTCGCCTCATGCAGGTGCTCGACTGCCGCCCAGGCGATCGACAGGCCATCGAAGGTGGCGGTGCCGCGGCCGATCTCGTCGAGGATCACCAGCGAGCGGTCGGTCGCCTGGTTGAGGATCGCCGCGGTCTCGACCATCTCGACCATGAAGGTCGAGCGGCCGCGCGCCAGGTCGTCGGAGGCGCCGACGCGAGAGAAGAGCCGGTCGACGATGCCGATATGGGCGCTCGCGGCAGGCACGAAGGTGCCCATCTGCGCCATGATCGCGATCAGCGCGTTCTGGCGCAGGAAGGTCGACTTACCGCCCATGTTGGGACCGGTGAGCAGCCAGATCGCACCGCCCTCTTCGCCCTCGGGCGGAGAGAGATCACAGCCATTGGCGACGAAGGCATTTGATGCCTGGCGCTTCAGCGCCTGCTCGACCACCGGATGGCGGCCGCCGTCGATGGCAAACATGCGCGAGCGGTCAACGGTGGGGCGGGCATAGGCCTGCTCTTCGGCAAGCACCGCGAGACCGACGGAGACGTCGAGGGTCGCAAGCGCGAACGCAGCCGCCTTCAGCACCTCGGCCGCGGCAACGACCTCCGCCGTCATCTGGTCGAAGGCCGCGAGCTCGATCGACAGCGCCCGGTCGGCGGCATTGGCGATCTTGCTTTCAAGCTCGGCAAGGGCCGTGGTGGTGAAACGCATCGCGTTCGCCATCGTCTGGCGGTGGATGAAGCGGGCGCGGCCCTCGTCCGTGTCGGTCATCGAGCCGGCATTGCCCGCCGTCACCTCGATGAAGTAGCCGAGCACGTTGTTGTGCTTGATCTTCAGCGACTTGATGCCGGTCTCTTCGGAATATTGCAGTTGCAGCCCGGCAATCACCCGGCGCGACTGGTCGCGCAGGCCCCGGACCTCATCGAGCTCGGCATTGGCGCCTTCGCAGACGAAACCGCCGTCACGCTTCAGAAGCGGCAGCTCGTCGCCAAGCGTCGCATCGAGCAGGCCGAGCAGGCCTGCGGGAAGCGCATCGATTGCGGCGCGCGCCTCCTTCAGTTCGTCCGAGAGCGTTCCTGCGGCCATCAACCGTGAAATGGACGCGGATGCATGCAAGCCGGCCTGAATTGCGCCGAGATCGCGGGGGCCACCACGGCCGAGCGCCAGCCGCGACAGGGCGCGCGGCATATCCGGCGCGCGACGTAGCGCATCGCGCAGGTCGCCGGCAAAGGACGGCTGCTCCGCCAGGATCTCGATGGAATCGAGACGCTCATTGATACGGTCCGGGTCGGTCAGCGGCGACATCAGCCGCTCGGCAAGAAGGCGGGCGCCGCCGCTTGTCACCGTGCGGTCGAGCGCCTTCAGCAGCGTGCCCTCGCGCGCGCCGGACAGCGTCTTCACCAGTTCGAGATTGCCGCGGGTCGCCGGATCGATGAACAAGGTCGAGGCGGCACTTTCGCGCTCCGGCGTGCCGAGTGCCGGGCGTTCGGCAAGCTGGGTCTTCTCGACATAGGAGATCGCCGCGGAAGCGGCTGCGAGTTCCGCACGGGAAAACGTGCCGAAGCCATCAAGCGTCTTGACGCCGAAGTAGCGGCTGATGCGCCCTTCCGCCGTGGCGCTGTCGAACAAGACCGCCGGCTGCGGCACGGCAACGCGGCCGAGCACGTCGAAGACGGGCCTTAGTTCCGGGTCGTGAAACACGGTGTCTGCAAGGATCAGTTCGCGCGGCTCGATACGCAGGATGTCCGCAAGCAGCCGGCTCTCGGCGGTCTCGGCGAGGCGGAAGATGCCGGTCGAGATGTCGATCCAGGCAAGCGCGTAGGCAGGCTCGGACCCGCTCTTTATGCGCGCCAGCGCCATCAGATAGTTGGTCTCGGACGGCGAAAGCAGTTTCTCTTCGGTGATCGTGCCTGGTGTAACCAGGCGCACGACGTCGCGGCGCACCACCGACTTGCTGCCGCGCTTCTTCGCTTCCGCCGGGTCTTCCACCTGCTCGCAGACAGCGACGCGGAAGCCGAGACCGATCAGTTTCTGCAGGTAATCGTCGGCCGCATGTACCGGCACGCCGCACATCGGGATTTCCTGACCCATGTGCTGGCCGCGCTTGGTGAGCGTGATGCCGAGCGCGCGCGAGGCTTCGACCGCGTCCTGGAAGAACAGCTCGTAGAAGTCGCCCATGCGGTAGAACAGCAGCGAATCCGGGTTGTTCGCCTTGATCTCGATGAACTGTTCCATCATCGGCGTCGCCGTGGAACGGCTTTCCTCGCTCGCCAATTCGGCTGCGGATAAAACCTCCCCCGCGCGGGTCGAATAGTCTGTCACGAAATTCATGATTGTCCCGAAAAAAGAGATGGCACACTATCGCCAAGGAATTATAGACGACAACCATAAAGAGGCGCGCCGCAAGGCTCGCCCACAGGAGGATTGAGGAAACATGCCGGCCAC
This sequence comes from Ensifer sp. SL37, assembly GCF_026672675.1. NCBI lineage: Bacteria > Pseudomonadati > Pseudomonadota > Alphaproteobacteria > Hyphomicrobiales > Rhizobiaceae > Ensifer > Ensifer sp. SL37. The sequence continues at coordinate 1,082,082 of NZ_JAPPRN010000006.1, forward strand.
CGACAAGACCGATCGCACCATGACGAGCGTCACCGCGCAGGAAGCGCTCGATTTTCACTCGCAGGGTCGTCCCGGAAAGCTGGAGATTTCTCCCACCAAGGCGATGGCCACCCAGCGCGACCTGTCGCTTGCCTATTCTCCGGGCGTCGCAGTCCCCGTGAAGGCGATCGCCGAGGACCCCAACACCGCCTATGACTACACGACGCGCGGCAACATGGTGGCCGTGATCTCGAACGGCACGGCCATTCTCGGCCTCGGCAACCTCGGCGCGCTTGCGTCTAAGCCTGTCATGGAAGGCAAGGCCGTGCTGTTCAAGCGCTTTGCCGACGTCGATTCCATCGACCTTGAAGTCGACACCGAAAACGTCGACGAGTTCATCAACTGCGTGCGTTTCCTCGGCCCCTCCTTCGGCGGCATCAACCTCGAAGACATCAAGGCGCCGGACTGTTTCATCATCGAGCAGAAGCTGCGCGAGGTCATGGACATCCCGGTGTTTCATGACGACCAGCACGGCACCGCGATCATCGCCGCAGCGGGCCTCATCAACGCGCTGGCGCTGACCGGCCGCGACTTCAAGACGACGAAGCTCGTCTGCAACGGTGCGGGTGCGGCGGCAATCGCCTGCATCGAGCTCATCAAGTCGATGGGTTTTGCCTCTGACAACATCATCCTCTGCGACACCAAGGGCGTGATCTTCGAAGGCCGCACCGAGGGCATGAACCAGTGGAAGTCGGCGCATGCGGTCAAGACCGACCGCCGCACGCTCGCCGAAGCGCTCGACGGCGCCGACGTGGTCTTCGGCCTCTCGGCCAAGGGCGCCCTTTCGGAAGACATGGTGCGCTCGATGGCGCCGCGGCCGATCATCTTCGCCATGGCCAACCCGGATCCGGAAATCACGCCGGAAGAAGTCGCCCGCATCCGCGACGACGCGATCGTCGCCACCGGCCGTTCTGACTATCCGAACCAGGTCAACAACGTGCTCGGCTTCCCCTATATCTTCCGTGGCGCGCTAGACGTGCGCGCGACGACCATCAACGACGAGATGAAGATCGCAGCGGCTGAAGCGCTGGCGAGCCTTGCCAAGGAAGACGTTCCTGACGATGTCGCCGCAGCCTACCAGGGCAACCGTCCGCGTTTCGGTCCGCAATACATCATCCCGGTCCCCTTCGATCCGCGGCTGATTTCGGCGATCCCGATGGCGGTCGCGAAGGCGGCGATGGAAAGCGGCGTCGCCCGCAAACCGATCACCGACCTCGAAGCCTATGGCCGCCAGCTTTCCGCCCGCCGCGACCCGATCGCCTCGACGCTGCAGCGCATCTACGAGCGCGTCCGGCGCCAGCCGAAGCGCATCGTCTTTGCAGAGGGCGAAGAGGTGCAGGTCATGCGTTCTGCAATCGCCTATGCCAACCAGCAGCTTGGCACCGCCATCCTGCTCGGCCGCGAGGAGCGCATGCGCGAGACGGCAGAGCGCGAGGGCATCGACCTCGACCGCCCCGGCATCCAGATCGTCAATGCGCGGCTTTCCAAGCGCGTCGGCGCCTATACGGACTATCTCTATGCCCGCCTGCAGCGGAAGGGCTTCCTCTTCCGCGACGCCCAGCGCCTGATCAACAACGACCGCAACCACTTCGCCGCCTGCATGGTGGCGCTCGGTGATGCCGACGGCATGGTGACGGGCCTGACCCGCAACTATTCGACGGCACTCGAAGACGTGCGTCGCTGCATCGACCCGAAGCCCGGCCACCGCGTCATCGGCGTCTCGATCGCGCTCTGCCGCGGCCGCACGGTGCTCGTCGCCGACACGGCGGTTCACGACATGCCCTCTTCGGAGGAGCTTGCCGATATCGCCGAGGAAGCAGCCGGCCTCGCCAAGCGGCTTGGCTACGTGCCGCGCGTGGCAATGCTTGCCTATTCCACCTTCGGCCATCCCCAGGGCGAACGCTCTGAGCGGGTGCGCGAAGCGGTCAATATCCTCGACAAGCGCCGCGTCGATTTCGAATATGACGGCGAGATGGCCGCCGACGTGGCGCTCAATGCCCGCGTCATGGAGCAATACCCGTTCTGCCGCCTCTCGGGCACGGCGAACGTGCTCGTGATGCCGGCGTTCCACTCGGCATCGATTTCGACCAAGATGCTGCAGGAACTCGGCGGCTCGACAGTGATCGGCCCGCTGCTCGTCGGCTTCGACAAGTCGATCCAGATCGTCTCGATGTCGGCCAAGGATTCCGACATCGTCAACATGGCGGCGATCGCGGCCTACAACGCCGGCATGTAGGACCGGCATTGCCGGTCCGGCGGCTGCTTCATTCTGGTGCAGCCGCCTTCATTCGGGTCAACGCGCGACCCCGATTGGTAGCAATTCGAAACAACTATAAAGAAGAAAAGCCCGCTTTCCGAAAAGGAGGCGGGCTTAATAACAGGCAATGCATTTATGTTTAAGGTAATGAAAGACGGAGTCTTGGGAACCCTATACCTGTCGACCCCCGGAAGATCGGCAGTTTCTCCATTTATTTTCTCTATTCGTTCGTCATGAAATTAGAGAAGAACATGACAATACATGTCTCTCTTTCGACCTTGAAAGTCAAATCCATCATTAATAATTGGTTAACCTCACCGGGACCCGGTCAGGAGGCGGCGCCACCGAAACGTCCGGCATCTGCGCCGTAGTAGTTGAGGTAGCGGCCCGAGATATTGCTGATCGGCAAAACGATCAGAACGTCGGTGGTGCGGAACGCATGATCGACCACGGCGCCATCGCCGACCATCGCGCCGAGGCGCATATAGCCCTTGATCAACGGCGGCAGAGCGGCGAGCGCCTTCTTGGCATTGATCGCCTCGGCCGGCATCAAATCCATCGTCCGGTGCAGCTCGGGCCGTGCGCTGACGGCCCAGTCGTCGCGGGCGCGGATGTTGTGGTGCAGGAAGGACAGCGCCAGCGCATGCTCGGCCGGAACGACACCCGGGAACGAACCGCAGCCGAACATCGCGTCCATGCCGTATTTGAGCGCATAGGCCCAATTGCCCTGCCACAGGAGTTCGACCGTGCGCTTGGTCCGGTAGTCCGGCAGGACGCAGGAGCGGCCGAGCTCCATGAAGCGCTTGGTCGGATGACGGGCGAGAAGCGCGTCGATCGCGAATTCGGAAGACGAGTAAAAGCCGCCGGAGCGCTCAGCCACATCCTGGCGCAGCAACCGGTATGTCCCGACGATCTGATCTTCGGCGTCGCCTTCGATCGAGGTGTCGAGAACCAGCAGGTGGTCGCAGATCGCGTCCCAGCTGTCGACGTCGCGCTTGCGCCGATCGGCCTCGGGGCCGACCTGCGCCTTCATCTCCTCGACGAAAACCTTGTAGCGCACGGCCTGGGCAGCATCGATTTCCGATGCCGTGCGGGCAAGGCGCGTCTCAAGATTGGCGATCCGGCCAAGCACGTCGGTCGTCGGGACGGCAGCTTTCGTGCCGATGCAAGCCTGAGAAGTGTCAACCACGTTCGCTGAATCCAGTAGCTCGATGGCCATCCGCGTTATCCCGAATCAAATCTGTCTGCGGGGGCTTAGACCACGTTTCTGCAACAACATAGTGACATGAAAGTTGCGTACAACCCCCGCCGCCCGATCAATACCGTAACCATCGCAAGAGTTACCGTTTGCGCAGCAGACGCGCGATCTCCGAGGTCAGCACCTGCGGGTCGGCCGGCTTCGCCAACACCACATCGGCGCCGGCGGCAAGCAGGCGGTCGCGCATATCCTCGCGGATATCGGAAGTCAGCACGATGACCGGCAACCTTGGCAAGGAGCGTATTGCCTCGTCATTACGGATGTGCCGCATGATGGAAAGCCCGTCGCCACCCGGCATATTGAGGTCGGTGACCAGAAGTTCCGGCAAGGCGTTTCCGGCAGGGGCTCGCAGCGTCTCGGCGACCCCCGCGAAGTCGCTGACGAGCTGCACCGCGTGTCCCGAACGCTGCAACAGCGTGCGGATGATCAACGCATTGATCGGATCGTCCTCGGCCAGCAGGATGCCGTGTCCCGGCCGGCGGACGGGTTCAACGACGGGCTCCTCGCGCAGGACCGGCCTGTTGTCGTTGATCGCGTCGCGTTTTTCGATGCCCTTCAGGCGTCCGAGCAGCACTTCAATCAGCGACTTTTCGCGCAAGGGCCGGATCAGCCAGGCCTCGTAGCCATCCATCTGGTTGACGGGGTGGCTGTTGCGCTCCTCCGGATTGATCAGATAGGTGCGGCGAACCTCCAGCCGGCCGATGGCCGGCTGGAGTGCGAGGAGCTGCTCGTACTGCTGCGCATGCCGGTGGTCGACGATCACGTCGGTGAGTGGCGCGCCACCTGCCTGCACATCGGCAAGAACATGCTGGGCTGCGGCAAGCGTCGTTGCGCGATGACAGCGCCCGCCAAGCGTCGCGATGGTTGCCGCCAGCGCCGCCGAGGCCGGTCCATCGGGAGCCATGACCAGCACATGCGACCCGGCGAGGGTGGAGCGGCGCTCCGACGCAATCGCCTCGACTTCGGCAAGCGGCAGGCGGATTTCAAAGCGGCTGCCGCGGCCGGGCGCGCTTGCGGCCGTGAGACTGCCGCCGCAGGCCTGCATGATGCGCCTGGAGATCGCGAGGCCGAGCCCTGTGCCCTTGGCGCGTTGCTCGTCGTTGCCGGCCTGCTCGAATTCCTCGAAGATGCGCTTCAGGTCGTCGGGCGACATGCCCGGCCCCGTATCGTCGATACGGATCCGCACGCAGTCCTCGATCGTGTCGGCGCTGACGAAGACGCCACCGACTTCCGTGAATTTGACCGCGTTGCCGATGACGTTGAAGAGCACCTGGCGCAGGCGCGCCGCGTCGAAAGCCATCAGCGCGGGCACGTCGACGGAAACGGTGGCGCCGATCTCGATGCCCTTCTCGTGGGCGCGATTGGAGAGCATTTCCACGACGCTCTCGATCACGCCGCGCGGATCCTGGCGGCTGGGGCGAAACTGGAAGCGGCCGGCTGAAAGCGACGAGAAGTCGATCAGGTCTTCGACGAGCTGGACCAGAGCGTGGCCGGATTGCTGCATGCCGGCGAGATAGTTCTGCTGCTCGCTCGACAGGCGGGTCTGGCCGAGCAGATGGCTCATGCCGAGAATGCCCGAAAGCGGCGTGCGGATCTCGTGGCTGACGGTGGCGAGCAGCCGCGACTTTGCCTGGCTCGCCTCCTCGGCCCGCCGGCGCGCCGCCTCACGCTCGCGCGCGGCGCGCGCTTCCTCGGTGACATCACGCGCAATGCTGTGACGCATGAGCTTGCCGCTCGCCGGATCGCGGGCGATCACGTCATGCCAATCGAAAAGGCGGATGCCTTCGGCCGCGGCGATGCGCACGAGGTAATGATTGGGCGCAGCCTTCGGCTCGAAGCTCAGGCCGAGGGCGCCGCAGGCCATGCCCCGGACATCCGACCGGCCGCAGACCTGATGGAAGACAGCATTGGCGTGGACGATCTTTCCGTCCATGCCGCGCATGATCGCAAGGTCACCCAGCGCATCGTGAATGGTCGAAAGCAACGCCGAGGTTTCGGAGCGGTGCCAATCCTGGTCCCGCTCCACCTCATCGGAAACCGGCACGCTATCAAACGCGCGGATGGCTTCGACGGCGAGCAGAAGCGCACCGACCACGCCGGCCGCGGCAATCGCCGCGGCGAACAGGTGGAAGCCGGCAGTCATGCCGACGACGAGGACAAGGCCGGAAGCGACCAGGCCGAGCAGCGCCAGGGATACGTAACTAAGCGCAGAGCGCGCGCCGGAAGCCGGCTGCGCCGACACCTGACGGGACGCCGGCCCATCGAGCGGGAGCGCCGAAACCGACGCAGCCTTACCCGCCCGGGCGTCTCTCCCGAAGCCGGTTTCGATCCGCTCTAGCAGTCGTGACGGTTCGCTCATGCGTTCCGGCTAACACGACAGGCGTTCCGAATGACTTCAAGGCTTCGATAAAATCTTAGCGATCCGCTTTTTTCGCGTGCAGTAGTTCGTCAAGAATGATCGCGCCGGCACCGATGGTGATGAAGGTATCGGCCAGATTGAAGACGGCGAAAGACCACGTCTCCGTATAGAACAGGATGTAGTCGATGACGTAGCCGAAGAGCAGCCGGTCGACGAGGTTTCCGAGCGCGCCGGCGATGATCAGCGCATAGCCGAAATGGGCGAAGAACCGATCCTTCGGCGTGCGCTTCCACAGCCAGAGCACAAAGGCGCAGACGGTGAGCCGCATGCCGACGATGAACCAGCCCTCCATGCCTGACAGCATCGAGAAGGCGACGCCGTAGTTGTAGGTGCGGTAGAGCGCCAGCATCGGCACGACATGGACCGCCTGATTGAAGGGCAGGTAAAGCTCGACCAGATACTTGATTACTTGGTCGGCGATGAGCGCGAAGACGATGAAGACCGCGATCGGCAGCGGCCGCGAAAACAGCACCTGCTTCTCGCTCATGCGCGGGCATCCAGGGTCAGAAGGTGGCGGCGCGCCTCGAACAGCATGATGCCGGTGGCAATCGCCAGATTGAGCGAGTCGGCACGGCCGGCCTGCGGGATGCGGGCAAGCGCACCGGCTTCTCGAGCGAGTTCCTCCGGCAGACCCGACTGCTCGTTGCCCATCAGAAGCACGACTGGCTTGGTCTTGTAGTCAATGGTGCGATAGTCGACAGCGCCGGCGAGATGGGTCGCGACGACCTTCACGCCGGCGGATTTCTGCCAGCGGATGAAGTCCTCGACGCTGGCGCGCGCCACCGGCATGGCAAAGACCGAGCCCATGGTCGCACGCACGGTTTCGAGCGAAAACGGATCGGTGGTCTCGCCGACGAGAATGACGCCGGAAGCGCCGGCGGCATCGGCGGTGCGGATGACGGTGCCGAGGTTGCCGGGATCGCGGACGCGGTCGAGCGCCACATAGGTTTCGCCCAATTGCGGCTTCAGGTCCTTCAGCGACTGGTAACGCTGCTCGAAGATGCCGACGACCATCTGCGGATTGTCGCGCCGGGTGATCGTCGACAGCACTTTCTCGCTGACTTCCAACACCAGGCCGCCCTTGGCGAAGGTCTTTGCCGCCACCTGCTCCACGTGCGGCTTGCCCTTGGCCGCCTTGGCATAGATCAGCGTCTTGATCTTCCAGCCAAGGTCGAGCGCGTCGATCACCAGCTTCAGGCCCTCGGCCATGAAGGAGCGCGTCTCGTCGCGGTGCTTCTTCTGCGTCAGCGCGCGGATGTCCTTGATGATCGGGTTGGTGAGGCTCGTGACCTCCTTCACCTGACCGACACGACCGGTGCCGTGTTCGCTTCTGTCGTTCGTCATTGCGGTACCCAGCGGCTGAAGAGTGAGGTCGAAAGCGCCCTGCCCGGCTCGCGACCGTCAAGCCCGCCCTCGCGGATGATGAGTTCGCCCGACTCCACCCGGCCGCCGTGGCCGCGCATCGTCTCGCGCATCAGTTCATGGATCGAGTAGAAGCTCGCCCGGATCGAATAGGCCGTCAACACCAGGCCGCGCGCCTCCGGCGACAGGATCTCGCGGCAGATGTCGAGCATCGCCGCCAGATGGTCGAAAAGCTGCCAGACCTCGCCGTTCGGCCCGCGGCCGAACTTCGGCGGGTCGGTCAGGATGATGTCGTAGCGGCTGCCGCGGCGCTCTTCGCGCTGGATGAACTTCATCGCATCGTCGCAGATCCAGCGGATCGGCAGGTTTTCGGCCCGCGCCAGCTGCTGGTTTTCGCGCGCCCAGCCGATTGCCTTCTTGGAGGCGTCGACATGGGTCACCTCGGCGCCGGCCCTGGCGGCGATCAGCGAGGCGACGCCGGTGTAGCCGAAGAGGTTCAGCACCTTCAGCGGCCGCCCCGCCCTTTCCACCTGATCCTTCACCCAGCTCCAGTGCGCGAGCTGTTCCGGGAAGACACCGACATGGCGGAACGAGGTGAAGCGACCGTGGAAATCGGTGCCGAGAAGCTGCATCGGCCAGGTCTCGCCGAGCACGGCGCCAGGAAAGCGCCAGCGCCCCATGCCGTCTTCGTCGGTGTCGCCGGTGAAGATCGCGTCGGCTTTTTCCCAGACGCTATCGGGCAGGCTGCGCGGCCAGAGCGCCTGCGCCTCGGGGCGCACGATGCGGTAGGGACCGTATTGCTCAAGTTTTTCGCCGGCGCCGCTGTCGATCAGGTGATAGCCGGATGCGTCCGACGTTTCGAGAATGAGCGGTATGCGCTCGGCCGGCTTTTCCCCCGTTCGCCGCGCGATCACCCGCGCCGGCGTTTCCTGTGCAGGCGCATGCTTTGCTGGCTTCTCGCGCGTCTCCGCCGTCTGCGCTGCCGCCGGTCGCGCCGGCCGTTCCTTGAAGCCGCCGCCCTTCGGCGGTGCCGAACGTTTCTGATCGTGGCGGCCGCCGCCACGCGCTTCGGCACCACGGCCCTTGGCCGTCGTCACGGAGGCATTCTTCGACCGCCGGTCCTTTTCCTTCACGCTGAAATCCCTGGGCTTTGTTAGTGCATGGGCCGCCTGCCTGCGCAGTATCCGGGACGGGCCGGCGGACGCCATGAGGTTTGTCGCCGCAGCCTGAAGCCGCGGCATCTCTTGAAGCTGCAAATAGCATCGCTGATGCTCTTGGCAAAGCCGTTTCCGTTTTGCGAAGATAACGCGCAAGAACCCGCTGCGAATTTTCTTGGGCTGGAACCGGCTTCGCGACAAAATTCCGCGGCAGGTCTAGTGTGTCGAAGCGACATTTGCGCGTCGATATCGGGCGCGCGGCGTCGCATGGGGGAGGAAAACGCATGGACATGACCGGCGAAGAGCGGATTGCGGCAGGGCGCGACGCGGTGTGGCGCGGCCTCAACGACCCGGAAATCCTCAAGCGATGCATTCCCGGGTGCCAGTCGCTGGAGATGACGTCGCCAACCGAGCTTGCGGCCGTGGTGAAGATCAAGATCGGCCCGGTCTCGGCCTCCTTCACCGGCAATGTCGTGCTCTCCAATCTCAATCCGCCGCAGAGCTATACGATCTCGGGCGAAGGAAAGGGCGGCATCGCCGGCTTTGCCAAGGGCGGCGCCGACGTCGCCTTAACGGCGGACGGGGACGAAACGGTGCTGCATTACGACGTCAAGGCGGAGATCGGTGGCAAGCTCGCGCAGCTCGGCTCGCGCCTGATCGACTCAACCGCCAAGAAACTGGCGCAGCAATTCTTCGCCGATTTTAGCGCCGCCGTCGGCGGTACGGCGGAAGCTGCGAGCTAAAGAGGCGACGCGGACCGAACGGGCGCCCCGTCTCGGTCTTCGCAGGCTTGTGAACTTCTGATCAGTTCTGCGGCGCTGCGAGCGTCGCCTGGGTTGCGAGCTTTTCCGCCTGGCTGCGGTGTTTCTCCGCCTCGCGGTGCCACTTCACTGCTTCGTTCGCCTCGTTGCGCGCGCGCCGCCGGTACTTGCCCTGGCTGAACCAGGTCGCGGCGGCACCGAGGATGACGCCGACGATGACCGCAAGGAACAGGAAGACGAAGAACGGCGCGCTCACGGAAAGCACGCTGTCTTCCGGCCGGAAGGGGTTCAGCGCCAGCGTTACGCTCTGGCGGTTGGCCACGCTCAGCACAATCAGGATGATAGCGACCGGCACGAGAACAACGATGTTGATCAGTTTCTTGAACATTCAATCGCTCCATCTCACCGACGCCCGTGCGCTTTGCCGGACGCTTGCCGGCAACGGGCCTCGTATAAAAGGGGTCGTTAGGGGTCTCTGGCGACCGCCAAGGATGATCAATCCTCGTCTTCGCCGTTCATGCCCGGGTTGAGCCGCTCGCGCAGTTCCTTGCCGGTCTTGAAAAACGGTACCCATTTTTCCTCGACAAAAACGGAATCGCCGGTGCGCGGGTTGCGCCCCGACCGCGACGGCCGGTTCTTGACCGAGAAGGCGCCGAAGCCACGCAGTTCGACCCGGTTGCCTGCAGCGAGCGCGTCGGTGATCTCATCGAGGACCGCGTTGACGATATTTTCGACGTCGCGGTGGTAGAGATGCGGATTGCGAGCCGCAACAATCTGCACCAGTTCTGACTTGATCACTGTCGCCCCCTCAAATTCTTGTTTGTTTTGCTTTTTCGGTCTGCATTGTGATTTCCGCAAGGCGGTGCGCGGCATTTGCAAAATCACCGACATCGCTCGACGGCTCAGGCTGGGTATATGTCGCCTTGCTCATTGGCCATCAACCTGCCAAACCGAAACAAGACCGTCAAGAAACAACTTGTCGCCTGCAATTTTTTCGAGCCCGCTCATTGCCGGAAAAGCGTCATATCCCAACATCTTGATCCAGTTGCCGACCAGCGCGCCGAGGCCAAAAGGCAGGGTCTTGCGGGGGGCTTCCCAATCGACGATCGGCAGGTCCTTCGACACCTTTTTCTCCGTGAGGAAGGCGCGAATTTCGTCCTCGCCGCCGAGCTTGTCGACGAGCTTGGCCTTTAGCGCCTGGCGACCGGTGAAAATGCGTCCGTCGGCGAGCAGCAACGCATCCGGACGCGGCAACTTGCGGCGGTCGGCAACCAGGTCGACGAACCAGGCGTAGCTGTCGTCAATCATCGACTGGATCATGGCCTTCGCCTCGTCGCTCGCCGGATGGAAGGGCGAAGGTTCCGCCTTCAGCGGCCGCGACTTGATCGATTCCAGGGAGACGCCGAGCTTGTCCATCAACTCCTTGACCTGCGGATACTGGAAGATGACGCCGATGGAGCCGGTGATCGAGCTCTCACCGGCAACGATCGTATCGCCGCCGAGCGCGATCATGTAGCCCGCCGAGGCGGCAAGCGTGCGCACGTCGGAAACGACCGGCTTCTTGGCCGCCACCTTGCGGATCGCCTTATAGATAACCTCGCCGCCATAGGTGGTGCCGCCCGGCGATGAAATGGTCACGACCAGCGCCTTGACGCTATCGTTGTCGGCAATCTTCTGCAGGCGCTCGAGCAGTTCGCGGTCATCCTGGATCAGGCCGGTGATGGCAACGCGCGCCACATGCTGCCTGTTGTGGCCGACGTCGTCGGCAGCCCCGGACCAGGCAAAGATCGCGAGCGCGACGAGGAGAAGCAGCCCCGCGACCACAAAGCGCCAGAAGCTCAACTTCCGGCGCAGGCTGCGGCGATCGGCGATGGCGAGTTCGTCCATGTGGGTTTCTCCCGATTTGTTGGCGCTGCTTCTGTCAGTTTCCGCGGGAACGTGCTATCTGCGCGCGAAGAGGCATATTCCATAGACGCGCTTGACCACGGTTGAAAGCCGCGGCTGGCGTTTTTGCGCTTCACCCGAGTTTTTTTGCGGCGCCATTGTGCGTCAGCAAAAAATATCCATATTTGCGACGACTTACACCAATGTATGTAAATGACCCCCACGTTGGGTCAGCGACAAAAGCAGTAGAACCGACAGGCCCTTCCATGTTGAACCACGCGCCAGCCCCGGGCATCTTTGCCGATACGGGTGCGAGCTCCGCCGACGCCTATGCGCTCGCCGCACGGCATTCCGCGCGCGTGCGCCGCCTGAAGATCATCCTGCCGATCATCGCCGGCGTCATTGCCGTCATTTTTGCCGCCGTGTCCTTCGTGCGCGCGTTCATGCCCGTCGACCTGCAGATCGAGACCGCGACGATCGAGGACGGCAAGATCGTCATGAAGAATCCGGCGATCTCCGGTCGCAACAAGCAGGGCATCAGCTACTCGATGAAGGCCCAGCGGGCGCTTCAGGATATCGCCAACCCCGACATCATCACGCTGCAGACGATCCATGCAGAAATGCCGATGAAGGATTCGATGATAGCGACCGTCGACGCCACCAACGGCATCTATGATCGCGGCGCCAATACGCTCGACATGAACGCCCCGTTCACCATTTCCGTCAATAATGGCATCAACGCCGACTTCCAGTCGGCCTATCTGGACATCAATGCCGGCGAGATGGAAACGAAGCAGCCCGTTGCGATCAGCATGAAGGGTGGTTCGATCATTGCGCAGACGCTGCGAATGACGGATAAGGGACGTATTGTAATTTTCGAGGGTATGGTGAGGGTGAACGTCGAGCCCGCCGCCATCCGCAAAAACGCGAAATAGGACCCGGTGCACTCCATGTCGGTCACAACCGCATCATTTTTCAAGATTTCCGCCAGCCTGGCCATTGCCGGAGCGGGCGCTTTGATTATTGCCTCCGGCGCTTTTGCGCAGGCCACGTCGAGCAAGATGAAGGGCCTTGAGCTGTCCAACGACAAGCCGATCCAGATCGAGAGCGACAAGCTCGAAATCAAGGACCCGGAAAGCAAGGCGATTTTCACCGGCAACGTCAAGGTCGTGCAGGGCACGACGACGCTGCAGGCCGGCAATATGGTCGTCTTCTACAAGTCCGGCGGCGGCTCGGTTTCGAGCGGCGACGCCGACATCGACCGTATCGAGGTCAGCGAGAAAGTATTCCTGAGCTCCGGCACGCAGCAGGCGACGGCCGATACCGGCTCGTTCGACATGACCAAGCAGGTCTTCGTTCTCAAGGGCGACAAGGTCGTTCTCTCCGAAGGCAAGAACGTCTTCGTCGGCTGCCAGCTTAACGTCCAGATGGAAACCGGTGAGGCCCAGCTCGAAGCCTGCGGCGGCCGCGTGCAGATCCAGCTCGACCCGAAGTCCCGCAAGACGAACTGACGTAGACCGCTCGTGCAACTTCCCTTCCTCCACAAGCGCAAACGCGTCCGCAAGCCGTCGGCGACCACTGCGGTCGCTTCCGGCCATGCGGTCGATAAGGCGCGCTATGACGGCACCCTGATTGCCCGCGGACTGACCAAGGCCTATCGCGAGCGTCGGGTCGTCAACGGCGTGTCGCTGGTGGTGCGGCGCGGCGAGGCCGTGGGCCTGCTCGGGCCGAACGGCGCCGGCAAGACCACCTGCTTCTACATGATCACCGGCCTCGTCCCCGTCGACGAGGGTTCGATAGAGATCAACGGCAATGACGTGACGACCATGCCGATGTACCGGCGTGCACGCCTCGGCGTCGGCTACCTGCCGCAGGAAGCGTCGATCTTCCGCGGGCTGACGGTCGAGGAGAACATCCGCGCCGTGCTCGAAGTTCACGACAAGAACCTGGAGCGGCGCGAAAGCAAGCTCAACGACCTGCTCGGCGAGTTCAACATCACGCATCTGCGCAAGTCGCCGGCGATCGCGCTTTCCGGCGGCGAACGCCGCCGTCTCGAAATCGCCCGCGCGCTTGCTACCGACCCCACCTTCATGCTGCTCGACGAGCCCTTTGCCGGCGTCGACCCGATCTCGGTCGCCGACATCCAGGCGCTTGTCCGGCACCTGACCTCGCGCGGCATCGGCGTGCTGATCACCGACCACAATGTCCGCGAGACGCTCGGCCTCATCGATCGCGCCTACATTATCCATGCCGGCGAAGTGCTGACGCATGGTCGCGCCAACGACATTGTCACCAATCCTGACGTGCGTCGGCTCTATCTCGGCGACAATTTCAGCCTCTGAGACCGCCTCGCGGGCGATTCCGCCCGCGAACGCGCTTGACCAAACCTTTCCGATAAGCAATTTTTGGGCCAATTAAGAAAAGGGCCCGACCGGCGACCGGAGAAGCACCGCGGCCCCTGGAGATTTCTCGGGAGTTTCGCGTCAGCATGGCCCTGTCCGCCAGCCTTCATCTGCGCCAGTCCCAGTCTCTGGTGATGACGCCACAGCTCATGCAGTCGATCCAGCTGCTGCAGATGACGCATCTTGAGCTCAACCAGTTCATCGCACAGGAAGTCGAAAAGAACCCGCTGCTCGAATTTCAGGCAAATGACGATCAGGTCGCCCCGGAGCAGGGCGAGATGGCCGGCGGAGACGAGAGAGGCGGAAGCGACGACGGCGGCGGCCAGGCGGATCTCTATGACAGCGCCACGTCGCAAAGCGGCGAGCGGCTCGACGACCAGCTCGATGCCGATTTCGCCAATGTCTTCCAGGACGACACCACGCCGCAACGCGCCGATGCGCCGGAACTGCTTGGCCAGTGGAAATCGATGCCCGGCGGCGGCGAGGGCGAAGATTACGACCTCGACGATTTCGTCGCCGGCCGCAAGAGCCTGCGCGAAACGCTCCTGGAGCAATTGCCCTTCGCGCTGCCGGCTCCTTCCGATCGACTGATCGCGCAGCATCTCATCGATCTGCTCGACGACGCCGGCTACCTGCAGGCGGACCTCGGCGAGGTCGGCGAACGGCTGGGTGCCGCCCATGCCGATGTCCTCAGGGTGCTGCTGACGCTGCAGCAGTTCGATCCGCCCGGTGTATTTGCCCGCTCGCTCGGCGAGTGTCTCGCCATCCAGCTGCGCGCCCGCGACCGGCTCGATCCGGCGATGGAGGCGCTGCTTGCCAATCTCGAACTCCTGGCGCGGCGTGATTTCGCGACGCTGAAGAAGATCTGCGGCGTCGACGAGGAAGACCTGATCGACATGCTGGCGGAAATCCGCAAGCTCGACCCGAAGCCCGGCACCAGCTTCGAGACCAGCGTCAGCGAGGCGATCGTGCCCGATATCGTCGTGCGGGCAGCGCCCGACGGCTCATGGATGGTCGAACTCAATCCGGATGCGCTGCCGCGCGTTCTGGTCAACCAGGACTACTTCGCTTTGGTGTCACGCGGCACACAGAAAAACAGCGCCGACCAGGCCTTCCTCAACGAATGCCTGCAAAATGCCAACTGGCTGACGCGCAGCCTCGATCAGCGCGCCCGCACGATCATGAAGGTCGCCACCGAGATCGTGCGCCAGCAGGACGCGTTCCTCGTCAACGGCATCGGGCACCTCAGGCCGCTGAACCTCAAGACCGTCGCCGACGCCATCAAGATGCATGAATCGACCGTCAGCCGCGTCACCTCGAACAAGTACATGCTGACGCCGCGCGGGCTGTTTGAGCTCAAGTATTTCTTCACCGTCTCGATCGGCTCGGCCGAGGGTGGCGACAGCCATTCGGCGGAATCCGTGCGCCACAAGATCCGCACGCTGATCCACGAGGAGAGCACCGAGGCGGTGCTTTCTGACGACGACATCGTCGACGTCCTCAAGAAGGCCGGCATCGATATCGCGCGGCGCACGGTCGCCAAATACCGGGAAGCGATGAATATCCCCTCCTCCGTGCAGCGCCGGCGGGAGAAGCGCGCGCTCGCCAAGGCCGCCGGTTTCTGAGCACCGGAAGTTAAGGCGCATTAACTTTTTTGCGACCTTCGATTGACTCTCTCCGACACAGACGATATGAGCCCGCCGCAATTGCCGGGGACTGCTCACCCCGGAAGCCTCCGGTGCGACCGGTGGCTGCGACAGAGGCGCGCTCGCAAGTCTGAAAGGCTTGGATGACGGGACCGCTTGGAATAGACTGGCTGCGCAAATCACGAACGAGAGAGGAAACTCCATGAGTGTGCGTGTATCCGGTAAACAGATGGAAATCGGCGATTCGTTCCGCGCCCGCATTGGCGAGCAGATCGAGCAGGCCGTTACCAAATATTTCGACGGAGGATATTCAAGCCAGGTCACTGTGGAAAAATCCGGGCCGCGCTTCAGCGCCGACTGCAAGCTTCATCTCGATACGGGCGTGGTAATGCAGGCGAACGGCCAGGCGAACGATCCACAGGCTGCGTTTGACGCGGCGTCGGATCGCATTGAAAAGCGTCTGCGTCGCTACAAGCGCAAGCTGAAGGATCACCACAACGGCAACGGACAGAACGCTGCCGAGGTGGCTTACACAGTGATGGATTCGGTGCCGTTCGAGGACGACGAAGTTCCCGAGGATTATGCGCCGACCATCGTGGCTGAGAGCTCGAAACAATTAAGGACGATGTCTGTCGCAAGCGCCGTGATGGCGCTCGACATGACGGACGAACCCGTCCTGATGTTCCGCACTCCCGGCAAGGCCGAACTGAATATCGTCTACAGGCGCAACGATGGAAATATTGGCTGGATCGATGCTGCCAATATCAAAGCATGAGCGAAAAAAGAGGGATGCCGGCGTGCCGGCGTCCCTCTCCCGCAACTCAGCGGCCAGGCCGGAAATGTGACTTTTCTGTGCATGGGATCCGCCATGACAAAGATGGTTAGAGCCATTGCGACGCATTTGTGATGATGTTGTCCGGCTCTAACCGGCGAACGAGGACAAAAGAATGGCATTGGCAGGTCTACTGCATCAAAATGCGATCATCCCGGCCATGAGGGCCAACTCGAAAAAACAGCTCCTTCAGGAATTGGCGGCAAAAGCTTCTAAGATCACCGGGGTTCCCGAGCGTGAAATCTTCGACGTGATCCTGCAGCGCGAGCGCCTTGGTTCCACCGGCGTCGGCAACGGCATCGCCATTCCGCACGGCAAGCTCAACAATCTCCCCTCGATCATCGGCATTTTCGCGCGTCTCGACACGCCCGTCGATTTCGAGGCGCTCGACGACCAGCCGGTCGATCTCGTATTCCTGCTGCTCGCTCCGGAAGGCGCCGGCGCGGACCACCTCAAAGCCCTGTCGCGTATCGCCCGCGTGCTTCGCGACCAGGACATGGTCGCCAAGATCCGCTCGAGCGATTCCGCCAGCGCGATCTACACGCTGCTCGACGACGACGCGACCTCGCACGCGGCCTGAGCTTGAACAACGGGGCGCATCCGGCAGGATGCGCACAGTCGCTCGAAGCCTGCTTCAGTAGAGCTGACGCCTGTTCAAATGATCAATGAAAATCCGGAACAGGGCACCCTGGCTCGAAATGCCGAGCCGGCGATAGATGTTCTTGCGGTGGATGCGAACCGTGCCCTCGGCGATGTTCATCACCTTGCCGATCGACAGGTTGCTGTGGCCCCTAAGGATGAGGCGCACGATGTTGCGCTGCTGCTTGGTCAGCCGATCTGAACACAGGCTTTCGAACGCCGCCTCCATCGCATCGTCGCCCTCCTCGGAGGGCGACGGCGCAATCGTCTGGCCCTGCTGGCGCCAGTTCGACCTGATGGCCTCGCGCACGATCGGCTCGTAGACGCGCAGCCTGGCCAGCTCCGTCTCGCTGAAAGGCTCGCCGCCGCGGCCGCGCATCAACGAGTAGGTCGCCTGCAGGCCGCCATCGAGCGGGATGACGAAGCCCACCTCCTCGACGAGAACGCCGGATTCCATCGACACGCAGGGATGCACTTCCGCCGACGACGAGAAGTCGGACTGGAAGAACTGGTCCGGCGCAAGCTCGCGCATTCGCCAGAGCCCTGCCGGCTGGCCGGCACAACAGGCGACGTAAAAGGGATCGAGCAGGTAGGCGCCGCCGAGATAGGCGGAAAGCGCACTTGCCGACACCTTGGCCGTATAGCCGTCATGCAGGACGATCGGCCTTGCATCGTAAGGATAGGCAAACGCGACCGAGAGATCGAAGCCGGTGACCGATCGGAGCATCCGATCGAGCGCTCGGCCGAAATCTTCCGTGCCGATCAGGCCGATCATCGCCGAGATATCGGCGGACTCGCTTGCGAGCATTCCCTTGTCATCCCCCAACCCTACGTATCCCCCATGGGATATCGACAGCCCCTCACTCGTCAACAATAATTCCAGGAGAGTGAGAAACCGGATCCGTCGCGGGTCGTCATCGGCGACCGCTGCGAAGGATGCGCCAAGGGGAGGATTAAGATGGCTGGCAGGCTTTCAGGCAAGGTGGCGCTGATCAGCGGTGGCGCGGGAGGCTGCGGTCTTGCCGCATCCGAGCTGTTCGCGCGCGAAGGCGCCAAGGTCGGCATCGTCGATCTGCCGCGCAGCAAAGGCGAAGAGGTGGCCGCCTCGATCCGCGCCAACGGCGGCGAGGCGATTTTTGCCCCGGCCGACGTCTCGGTGTCGGCCGAGGTGACGTCCGCCGTCAAGGCGGTTGAAGCGGCCTTCGGCGCCATCACCGTGCTCTTCAACCACGCCGGCATCCTCGCCGTCGGTCCCTTCCTCGAAACGGAGGAGGACGAGTGGGACCGGCTGATGGCGGTCAATGTGCGCAGCATGTTCCTGATGACCAAGGCGGTACTGCCAGGCATGCTTGCGGCCGGCGGCGGCAGCATTGTCTGCACCTCGTCGATTTCGGCCGTGGCCGCAACGCCGATGGAGGTGCTCTATGACACCACCAAGGGCGCCTGCCACATGTTCGCCCGCGCCATCGCCGTGGAATTCCGCGACCGCGGAATCCGCTGCAACGCCGTCTGCCCGGGCTTCATCGCCACCGACCACGGCAAGCGCGAGCTCGTCGGGCTCAGCAAATACGGCGTCGACGTTTCGGAAGCGGCGATCGCCGCGCAACAGGGCCGCATGTGCGATCCGAAGGAAGTGGCGAACGCGGCATTGTTTCTGGCGAGTGACGAGGCGAGCTTCATCAACGGCACGCATCTGTTCGTCGACAATTGCTTCACCGCGGTTTGAGGGAGGGGAAAATGCTTCAGGCAGGTGGCCACTGGCGCAACTGGGTCGGAAACCAATCATGCATCGTGCGCCATCGCGGCGCGCCGGAGAGTGAGGCGGCACTTGCCGAAATGGTGCGCGAGGCAACCGCGCAAGGGCTGAACGTTCGCTGCGCCGGTTCCGGACATTCCTTCACGCCAGTGGCGCTTACCAGCGGGCTACAGCTGACACTCTCGAGCATGCAGGGCGTCGTCAACATCGACAGCACCCGCAAGCGCGCGGCGGTCAAGGCCGGCACCACCATCAACCAGCTCGGCAAGGTGCTGAAGGAGAACGGCCTGTCGCTGATCAACCAGGGCGATATCGACAGCCAGGCGCTAGCCGGCGCGCTGACGACCGGCACACATGGCACCGGCGCCAGGCTCGGCAACATGGCCTCGCAGATCGTCGGCATGCGGCTGGTGCAGCCGGACGGCAGCATCCTCGTGGTCGACGAGACCACGCCGGATCTGCTGGAGGCGGCGCGCGTCTCGGTCGGCATGCTCGGCGTGATCTCGGAGATCACATTACAGGCGATGGAGAGCTACAATCTGCATGAAAAGCTCTGGCGCTGCACCTTCGACGAAATGATCGAACAGCACGACGAGCTTGCCGCCAAGCACCGCCATTTCGGTTTCTTCTGGTGCCCGGTTCCGGAGAGCCGCCACTGCTACTGCCTGCCGGACACGGCCTCGGTGTCGACCACGGACAAGACCTCCGACGTCTGCGAGATGAAGGTGATCGACATCACCGAGGAAGCGCCGATGGAGCGCGGGTTCGAGAAGATCGCCTATTCCTCGGAGATCTACCCGATCGAATACGTGCCGAACTTCCACGAGCTCGAATATGCAGTGCCTGTCGCCCACGGCAAGGAAGCGGTAAAGGCGGTGCGCAAGCTGATGCTGGAAAAGCACCCGACCTGCATCTACCCGATCGAGTATCGCTTCACCGCCGGCGACACCGGCTGGATCAGCCCCTTCTTCGAGCAGGATTCGATTACGCTTTCGGTCTCGGGCGAACCGGGCACCGACTATTGGGAATATCTGAAGGACGTGGACACGATCCTCAGGCAGTACGGTTCGCGGCCGCACTGGGGCAAGCTGCATTTCCTCGGCGCCGAGGATGTGACGGCACTCTACCCCCGAGCGGGCGATTTCCGGGCACTGAGGGCCAAGGTCGATCCCGAGGGACGTTTCCTCAACGATCACCTGCAGCAACTGTTCGGATAGCGCCGGCGAACGAACGCACACCGCGACGCTTAGCCCAAACAAGAACGCCGCGCGAAGTTCGCGCGGCGTTCTTGTTGAATTCTGATCGGCAGGATCAGGCGGTCGGCGCGTCGCCGTTTTCGCCAGCGACGACCTTGGGGCCGCCCTTGGAAACGCCGACCATGGCCGGGCGCAGGACGCGGTCGCCGATGGTGTAGCCGGCCTGGACGACCTGTAGCACCGTGTTGTTCGGCACATCCGCATTCGGGATTTCGAACATCGCCTGGTGGAAGTTCGGGTCGAACTTCTGGCCTTCCGGCTCCAGCTTCTTGACGCCGTGACGCTCAAGCGCCGAGAGCATCGAGCGCTCGGTCATCTCCACGCCTTCGATCAGCGTGTTGAGACCGGCCTCACCGGCTTCCTTGGCTTCCGCCGGAATGGCATCGAGCGCGCGGCGCAGGTTGTCAGATACCGCAAGCATGTCGCGGGCAAAGCCAGCAACGGAATAGGACTTGGCATCCTTGACGTCGCGTTCGGTGCGACGGCGCAGGTTGTCCATTTCGGCGGCAAGCCGAAGGTACTTGTCGCGCAGCTCGGCGCTTTCGGCCCGGGCGAGTTCCAACGGATCGGGCTCGGCAACGGCTGCTGCCTCGGCAGCGTCCGGTGCGGCGTCGAATACCTCGTCGGTGGCCTCGGGTCCGTGCTTGTTCGTATCGTCGGTCATGACGTTCTCCGCAGTGTCGTCTCTATTGTCCTTCGCATTTCCACGCCGCAAGCGCGAGCCTGCGTTTCAGCAAAAATGCTTAGGGACTGGATTTGAAGCCGATATCGAGGTTTGGGGCCGAAAAATCAAGGGTTCAATCGCGCTCCTACAGCGCCGCGCGTCTTATCAGACGCGCAAAGGTCGCTGTAGCACTTTGATTTGCTGCATGTCTTTGTCCTTCATCGAGATCGATCAATGAGACATGCAACGACTAAAAGCGCCCTTAGCGCGAAAGCCGCGACATCAACTGCGCGGTATAATCGACCATCGGAACGATGCGCGAGTAGTTGAGCCGCGTCGGCCCGATGACGCCGACGGCGCCGACGATGCGGTCCTCGCCATCGCGATAGGGCGCGACAATCAACGACGAGCCGGAAAGCGAAAACAGCTTGTTTTCCGAGCCTATGAATATCCGCACCCCAGGGCCGCTTTCGGCGAGATCGAGCAGCTCGATCATGCTGTCCTTCTTTTCGAGATCGTCGAACAGCATTCTGAGCCGGTCGATGTCCTCGGCACCCTCGAGGCCTTCGAGCAGGTTGGCGCGGCCGCGCACGATCAGGCGCGCCGGCTTCTCGTCGCCCTCGTTGCCCGACCAGATGGCGAGACCGCGCTCGACAAGATCCTGCGACAGCGCGTCGAGTTCGCCGCGCACCGTCAATTTCACCTTTTCGAGCTGCGCCCGCACCTCGGCGATCGTCTGTCCGGCGAGATGGGCGTTGAGGAAGTTCGCCGCTTCCGTGAGTTGCGAACTGGTGACGCCGGCCGGGAGCTCGATGATGCGGTTTTCCACCTGGTCATGTTCGCCGACGAGCACCGCCAGCGCCTTGGTCGGCGCCAGGCGGATGAACTCGACATGCTTCAGCACCGGATCGGCCTTGGCGGTGATGACGAGACCCGCGCCGCGCGACATGCCCGACAGCATCTGGCTCGCTTCGGTCAAAAGCGTATCGACCGGCTGGGTATGGTCGTCGCGCCGGACATGGCGGTCGATAGAGGCGCGATCTTCGGGCGATAGATTTCCGACCTGCATGAAGGCGTCGACGAAGAAGCGCAGGCCCGTCTGGGTCGGCAGGCGACCGGCGCTGACATGCGGCGAATAGATGAGGCCGAGATCTTCGAGATCGCTCATCACGTTGCGCACGGAGGCAGGCGACAGCGCCATTGGCAAAAGCCGCGACAGGTTGCGCGAGCCAAGCGGCTCGCCGCTCGTCAGATAGGTCTCCACGATGCGACGGAAGATTTCGCCCGAGCGCTCGTCGAGCGCCGCGGCGATTTCCTTTGCTCCGGGATTGCGCAGTACCATGTCACTCCACATATGCAGGCACATCCTGCCGTGGCCGGAATATAGTGTCCCTGCGGTCCGTTGGCAAAAGGGAAAAAACGGTCGAATGTCCGGCTTTCCACCGGATCCCTTTACCTCTGCCATGCTCTGCAGCGCCGCGCATCCTTGGACGCGCCAAAGGTCGCTGCAGCACCTTAAACTGCTGCATAATTTTGTCCCTAAATCGATTTCGATTTAGGGAATTATGCAGTAGAAGGCTCACGAGATACGATAGGAGTTGACGATGCGGCCATCCGGCAGAAAAACCGATCAAATGCGCAAGGTTTCTTTCGAGCGCAATTTTTCCAAGCATGCGGAAGGCTCCTGTCTGGTGCGGTTCGGCGACACGCATGTGCTGTGCACCGCAAGCCTTGAGGAAAAGGTTCCGGCCTGGCTGCGCAATGGCGGCAAGGGCTGGGTGACGGCGGAATACGGCATGCTGCCGCGCGCCACCGGCGAGCGCATGCGGCGCGAGGCGGCCAGCGGCAAGCAGAGCGGCCGCACCCAGGAAATCCAGCGGCTGATCGGCCGGTCGCTGCGCGCCGTGGTCGATCTGCCGGCTCTCGGCGAACGCCAGATCTCGATCGACTGCGACGTCATCCAGGCCGATGGCGGCACGCGCACTGCCTCGATCACCGGCGCCTGGATCGCGCTCCACGACTGCCTGAAGTGGATGGAAGCCCGCAACATGGTCAAGGTCGAGAAGGTCCTGAAGGATCATGTCGCCGCCATTTCCTGCGGCATTTTCGCCAACCAGTCGGTAATCGATCTCGATTACCTCGAAGATTCCGCTGCCGAGACCGACGCCAACTTCGTTATGACCGGCTCCGGCGGCATCGTCGAGATCCAGGGCACGGCCGAAGGCAAGCCGTTCTCGGAAGAGGAATTCGCGAGCCTGATGGGCCTTGCCAAGACCGGCATTGCCGAACTGGTCGCGCTGCAGAAGCAGGCGATCGCCGGCTGAGGAAGGAACGTCAAGATGGCCCCGGCGCTGGAAGGCATTCTCGAGACCGCCCTTTACGTGGGTGATCTCGATGCCGCCGAGGCCTTCTACGGTGGCATTCTCGGGCTCGAAAAGATCACGCGTGCCGGCAACCGCCACGTCTTCTATCGCTGCGGACCGGGCGTGCTTCTGATTTTCAATCCGGCCGAAACGCTGAAGCCGCCGATCCCGCACGGCACGAGCGGCCAGGGCCACATGTGCTTCCGGGTTTCCGCCGCAGCGCTGGACGCCTGGAAGGCGAAACTGGAAGCGGCGGGCATCGCGATCGAAGCGGACACCCGCTGGCCGAACGGGGCGCGGTCCTTCTATTTCCGCGACCCGGCCGGAAACAGCCTTGAATGTGCGGAACCGGGCCTCTGGTCCATCGAATGAACACGAAACGAGACACCATGCGCAAACTGGACAACAAGACGCTGATCGTCGCCAGCCACAACGCCGGCAAGATCCGCGAAATCCGCGACCTGATCGGCCCGCTCGGTTTCGAGGCGAAGTCGGCGGCAGACCTCAACTTCATCGAGCCCGACGAGACCGGCACGACGTTTGAGGAGAACGCCACGATCAAGGCGCTCGCCTCGGCCAAGGCCTCCGGGCTGCCGGCACTTTCGGACGATTCTGGTCTCGCGATCGACGCGCTCGATGGAGCGCCCGGCGTCTATACGGCCAACTGGGCCGAGCGCGAAGATGGCAGCCGCGACTTCGCCATGGCCATGCAGAAGGTCGAAGATGCGCTGCAGGAGAAAGGCGCCAAAACGCCTTCCGAGCGCACCGCCCGTTTCGTCTCGGTTCTTTGCCTTGCCTGGCCGGACGGTCATGTCGAGCTTTTCCGCGGCGAGGTCGAAGGCTTCGTCGTCTGGCCGCCGCGCGGCGGCCAGGGCTTCGGCTATGATCCGGTGTTCCAGCCCAAGGGCTACGAGACCACCTTCGGCGAGATGAGCGCCGACGAGAAACACGGCTGGAAGCCGGGTGACGAAGAGGCTCTGTCGCACCGCGCCCGCGCCTTCAAGATCTTTGCCGAGACCTGCCTCGGAGCCTGATCTGAGCGGGATGAGGAAAAGTGCGTGCGGTTTCCGCCCGCATCCCGCTCTCTACTGAAAGTGACCATGAGAGACGCAATAATGCAAACTGCCACGCTATCGGCGATCGGTGACGGCATGGACCCCGGTTTCGGGGTCTACGTGCATTGGCCGTTCTGCGCGGCCAAGTGCCCCTATTGCGACTTCAACAGCCATGTGCGCCACCAGCCGGTGGACCAGCCGCGTTTCGTTGCAGCTTTCCTTAAGGAAATGGAAGAGGTGCGCGAACTCTCCGGCCCGCGCACGGTCACCAGCGTCTTCATGGGCGGCGGCACGCCGTCCTTGATGGAGCCGTCGACGGTCGATGCCATCCTCCAAGGCATCGCTCGCCATTGGCATGTGCCCGACAGCATCGAAATCACCATGGAGGCGAACCCGTCGAGCGTCGAAGCGACGCGTTTCCACGGCTACCGCGCTGCCGGTGTCAATCGCGTCTCGCTCGGCGTCCAGGCGCTGAACGACCGCGATCTGAAGTTCCTCGGACGGCTGCACAATGTCGAGGACGCGCTGAAGGCGATCCGGCTGGCGCGCAAGATCTTCCCGCGCATGTCCTTCGACCTGATCTATGCCCGTCCGAACCAGACGGTCGAAGAATGGGAGCGTGAGCTGAAGGAAGCCGTCTCCTATGCGGTCGACCATCTGTCGCTCTACCAGCTGACGATCGAGGAAGGCACGCCCTTTTACGGCCTGCACAAGGCCGGCAAGCTGATCGTGCCTGATGGCGAGCAGTCGGCAGTGCTTTACGAGGCGACGCAGGACATTACCGCCGCCATCGGCATGCCGGCCTACGAAGTTTCAAACCACGCCCGCCCGGGTGCCGAGAGCCGGCACAACCTCACCTATTGGCGCTACGGCGACTATGCCGGCATCGGCCCGGGCGCCCACGGGCGCCTGGGCATCGGCAATGGCAAGATCGCTACCTCTACGGAGCGCAAGCCGGAGGAATGGCTGCGGCTCGTCGAGACCCATGGTCACGGCATGATCGAGCGGGAATCCCTCGATCTCGAAGCACAGTCCGACGAGTTGTTGCTGATGGGTCTGCGCCTCAAGGAAGGCGTCGACTTGGCGCGATGGCAGACGCTGTCCGGCCGCGACCCGGACCCGGAGCGCGAGCAGTTCCTGATCGATCACGGCTTCATCGAGCGGCTGGGCAATTCGCGTCTGCGCTGCACGCCGGCCGGCATGCTGATCCTCGACGCCGTGGTCGCTGATCTCGCCTGCCCCTGAGGGCAGGCGGTCTTCGCCGGCTACAGACTCAATCGAACGTTTCACCTGACAGCGGCGTGGCCTGCATCGACGGCCGGCCTTCGAATGCATCGAACCAGCGGGTCAGCCTCGGACGGTTGCGAAACGACGGCAGGTTGCGAAACGCCATCCAGGACAGTGCCGTCGCCAGCGCGATCTGCCCGATATCCACGTCTTCCTCGGGCGATAACGTCTGCTCCAGCCAATCGTAGGTCGCCTCGATCTTTTCTTCGTAGCCCTTGGCGAGTTCCGGATAACGCAGATGTTCGGGGCGCCTCTCCCACTCCCAGCGCAAGCCGATCCCGGTCTGGGCAAGAACCTGCGCCACCGACTGCATGCGCAGCGCCCGCCATCGAGGTTCGCCGACCTCGGGAATCCGCTTGCGTCCCTCATGCAGGGTATCGAGATAGGCGCAGATGACATCGCTGTCGAAGATCGGCTCTTCGCCCTCACGCAATAGCACCGGAACCTTGCCGAGCGGGTTTTCGGCATAGACCTCGTCGTTGCGCCGCGTTGGGCTCGTCTCGTGGTGGATGACTTTCAGCCGGTCGGCAAGGCCGATCTCGTGAGCAAAGACAAGCGCCTTGCGGGCGAAGGGAGAGTGGGTTTGATAGTAGAGGATCATGGCTGCCTCGCGGGATCTGGCGTGAATTCCTGTTCCCGTGAAGAGATATTGCATCGCGGCCGATAAAGGCGCTCTGTTTCTTCGGCCACGATGCAAGTTTGTTTCGTCTAGGCGGCTTTCATCGGATCGCCCTTCAGCCGGTTGAGCTCGATGCCCCTAGCCACCAGCCGGGCGACCTGAGCGTCGTCCACGTCATCGGTGGTGCGCAGGCGAATATAGGCCATGTCGCCCTTGCCGCCGCCCTTCTCCAGGCGTGCGTCGAGATCGAGCATCTCGGCGCCGCGCCAGAAACCGAAGGTCACGTAATCCTTTGCCCCCTTGAGCAGACAGACCGCGCCGCCGGCCTCATAGATGGGATGGCCCCATTTGACGGCGTCATTGAGCGCGCCTGTGGCCAGGAGGGCACCATGCAGGCGCTTCGCCACGTCGGCCGGGACACCGGAGAGGCCGGCAATGTAGTCGTTGACTGTTTTGGTCATGGTCGTCTTTCGAGCGCTCCGTTTCTGTCAGTTGCTGAAGGGAATGAGGGCGCGCAGCCGCGGATCCCGAAGCCAGAGGCCGCCCCAGGCGATCACGCCGAGATAGAAGCCGAAAAGCAGATGGGTGAAGAGCGGGCTGCCGGCCCGCAGATGCGTCGCCATCGCCCCGCCGAGATAGCCGGTGAGCAGAATGGCGCCGAGGATCGAGGTGCGCGGGATCACATAGAGCACCGTGCACAACAATGTGAGAATGCCGAGCAGCCGCGCCAGACCCTGGTCGGCGGAATAGCCGAGCGCGACCATGGTTTCGGTGACGACAGCAAGCGGCACAAGCTTGATGACGGCATCGAAAATCAGGAAGGCGACTAGCACGCCGCTGAGGAAGCGGCCGAGGATGATCGACTTTGCCGTTGGGGCGGGCATAACGAGGCTGGTGGTCACTGATTTCTCTCCTTGGATTTCGTTCTCGGTCCAAGGACGAAAGCGCATGAGGGATCCCGACAGGCACCGTCAGATTTTTCTTTCGGAGATCTCGATACCAGGCGTTTCATCGAGCTTGTCGAGCTGCATGCGGATGTAAGCGCATTCGGCCGCATTGGTCGCAAGCGCAATCGCATGGTCGAAGGCCACACGCGCCTCGCGGACCTTGCCGAGCTGCTTCAGGAGATGGCCGCTCAAACCATGGAAATAGAAATAGCCGGAGAGCTTTTCCGCCAAGGGCGCGATCATCGCCAGCGCGGCTTCCGGCCCCTGACGCTTCGAAACCGCCACTGCGCGATTGAGCGTGATCACCGGAGAGGGCTGCAGCCGCTCGAGCGCCTGGTAGAGCAGGTCGATCTGCGCCCAGTCGGTCTCATCCGCACGCTCGGCGCGGGCATGCAGCGCCGCGATCGCCGCCTGGATCTGGTAGGCGCCCGGTTGGCGGTACTGCATCGCCCTGTCGATCAACGCCAAGGCCTCGTCGATCAGCGAGCGGTCCCACAGGCTGCGGTCCTGGTCATCAAGCAGGATGACGGCGCCATCGGCGTCGAAGCGGGCGCGCGCCCGCGAATGCTGGATCATCATGAGCGCCGTCAGCCCCTTGATCTCCGGCTCGGCCGGGAAAAGCTGAAGCAGCAGGCGTCCGAGGCGGATCGCCTCCTGGCACAGGTCGGCCGAGACGCTTTCCGGGCCGTTCATCGCCGAATAACCCTCGTTGAAGACGAGGTAGATCATCGTGGCGACGGCGGCGAGCCGATCTGACCGGTCGGCCGCATCCGGGGTCTCGAAGGCAAGGCCGGCGGCCGCGACACGCGACTTGGCCCGCGTGATCCGCTGTTCCATCGCCGCCTCGCTGACGAGGAAGGCGCGGGCGATCTGCTTGACAGAAAGGCCCGAGACGATGCGCAGCGCCAGCGCGATCTGCTGCGTTGCCGGCAGCGCCGGATTGCTGCAGACGAACAGCAGGCGAAGAATGTCGTCGCGATAGTGGGAGCCGTCGAGCTGGTCGGCGAGCGCGCCCTCCTGATCCTCGAGGTCGGAAAGAATTTCCTCCGGCGGCAGCGCCGTTTCGCGGGACTGGCGGCGCACCTTGTCGATGCCGCTGTTGCGGCCGACGAAGATCAACCAGGCGGCGGGATCGCGCGGCGGGCCGCTCTTCGGCCAGGTCTTCAATGCCCGGATACAGGCCTCCTGAAACGCTTCTTCGGCGGTGTCGAGGTTGCGGAAATAGCGCAACAGCGCGCCCACGGCCTGTGGCCGGGCCGAAACGAGAGCGAGGTCTATCCAGGCTGTGTCTGTCATGAAGCAAGCTCACTGGGTTTGTAGATGGCAAGAGGACGGATTTCATAGGAGCCAGCGGCCGGATTGGCAGAACTCAGATCACGGGCGAACTCGAGCGCATCATCGAGAGACGCACAGTCGATGACATAGAAACCGAGCAGTTGCTCTTTCGTTTCGGCAAACGGGCCATCGATTACGATCGTCTCGCTGTGACTGTGCCGGAGCGTCGTCGCCGCCGTCGTCGGCATCAAGCGCGCCACCGGCCCAAGCCGGCCTGCCTCCGCATATTTGCTCTGTACGGCCAACAGATCATGCATGACTTTTTCGTCCTGCTCCTTGGTCCAGGCGTTCGTGACATCTTCTTGATTGTAGCAAAACACGGCGTAAAGCATCGGAACTCCAGCTCCTGAAACAAAGACGGTGGCGGCAAGCAATAGCCGACAACCCGGATGAAAAAAACAGGGCCGGTGGTGCTTTCGCCCTCCGGCCCGCAATGCGTGCAAATCAGAAATGCTCAAGCGTTGTCGCGGCACTCTAACTTGGTGTCGACGGCCGGTCGGGAAAAGAGGCGCAGAAGCCGCCCGTCGATCGCCGCCAGACCGGCCGCGATCAAGGTCATGCCCAGGAAGTGCTTGGGTTCCAGCGTTTCGCCGAGGAACAAAGCGCCAAGCAGGATGGCGCTGACCGGGATCAGGAAGGTCACCAGCATCAGGTTTGTGACACCGGCCGTTTCCAGGATGCGGAAGAACAGGACGTAAGCGAGCGCCGTGGAAATCAGCGCGATGCCGACGATCGCCGCCCAGACGTCGAAGCCGGGCATCGGAAGCGTCCAGGGATGATCGATCAGCAGCGACAGCGGGACCAGCATGATGCTTGCGGCCGAGACCTGACCGGTCGCCGTCACGATCGGCACCACGCCCATGCGCTTGAAGCGGCGGGCAAAGACACCCGCGAGCGCATAGGAGAGCGCTGCGCCGAGCACGGCGACCTGGGCAAGCAGGTTCGAACCGAGCCCACCGAGCGCTGCCGGGCCAATCATCATCGCAACCCCGAGGAAGCCGACGACGACGCCTGCAAACCGGTTGGCTGTCAGCTTCTCGTCATCGGTCAGGAGATGCGCGACGATCACGCCGAACAGCGGCGTGGTGGCGTTGAGGATCGAGGCAAGGCCGCTTGCGATATGCGTCTGCCCCCAGACGATCAGCGAGAAGGGGATGAGATTGTTGAGCAGCCCCATCCCGAAGAAGGCGAGCCAAACGCGCGGGTCGCGCGGCATCGACAGTCCCATCAGTCGAACGAAGGCGAGCAGCGCGAGCGCCGCGAGACTGACGCGGAGCGCCACGATCGTGACCGGAGGCAACGCCTTGACGGCGACGCCGATGAAGAAGAAGGAGCCGCCCCACAGAATGGAGAGCAGGATCAACATGCCCCATTCCCGGGCGCCCATGACCTTGACCTGCGTTGCTTGTGTCATTGCCTTAACCCTCGTTTGTTTGTCAGGCTAAACCGTGATGGCATCGACCATCTTGACTTTGTGCCATTATTCTCAGGATATTGAGCTTCGAACAAACGATCATTTCTCGCCGCATGATTGAGTTTGGCTAAACCATGTCGACATACCTTCCTTCGCTTGCCTCGCTTCGCGCCTTCGAGGCCACCGCGCGACATCTAAGCGTTACCAAGGCCGCGCAAGAACTGAAAGTGACGCCTGGCGCCGTCAGCCTGCAGGTGCGCGAACTGGAGCAGGCGTTAGCAGTGACGCTGTTTGAGCGCCGGCCGAGACAGTTGGCGCTGACGGAGGATGGCAGCACCTATTTCACAACGCTCAGGCGCGCGTTCCGAATGATGCGCGAGGCGACCGAGGAACTGACGGCGCGCAAGCGTGCGCCGGTGCTGACGGTCAGCTGCACGCCCACCTTTGCCGCGCAATGGCTGGTGCCGCGCATCGGCGCCTTCGAGTTACAGGTGCCCGGCATCGACGTGCGCATCAGCACCACCAATCGGCTGACCGACTTCAACAGCGATGGGGTCGACATCGCCATCCGTCATGGGCTTGGCCGCTATGACGGTCTTGTGAGCGAACGATTGATCGATGACGACCCGGTGCCGGTCCTTCACCCGGCACTACGCGCCAGGAACCCACTCGACATGCCGGGTGACCTTGCCGCGCATGTGCTCTTGCACGACGTCCATCGTCAGGATTGGAGGCTGTGGCTGGATGCGGCGGGCGCCGACGGGGTGGACGCCGGGCGAGGGCCGGTCTTCGTCAACAGCAACGGCGCGATCGAGGCGGCCAAGGCCGGCGACGGCGTTGCATTGGTGCGCCTGTCGCTGGTCACGCGCGAGCTTGCGGAGGGTGTGCTGGAAGCCCCCTTCCCTGAGGGCGTGATGACCGGGCTTGCCTACCATCTCGTCTACCCGCCGGCCGCACTCGACCGCCCGCCGGTCACGGCCTTTCGCGCCTGGATCATCGAACAGGCACGAGCCGAGCAGGGTGTGGGGAATGCGGCGACCAAGCGTCCGCCGCGGCCGGCACTGAAAGCGGTCCGGTAACATAAAAGAGCCCGGGCGAACCCGGGCTTTTTTTGCGGCAATGCGCCTCGACTATTCGTTGATCAGGCGCTTCAGCAGCTCGATCTCATGGCTGAGCTTGGTGTCGCCCGAGATCAACTCCTCGATCTTGCGCACGGCGTGCAGCACGGTCGTGTGGTCGCGTCCGCCGAAGCGACGGCCGATCTCCGGGAAGGAGCGCGGCGTCAGCGTCTTCGACAGATACATCGCGATCTGGCGCGGCTTGACGATGACACGGGTGCGGCGGTTGGAGACGAGCTCCTGGCGCGAGACGTTGTAGTGCTTGGCGACGACGCGCTGGATGTCCTCGATGCGCACGCGGCGGGGTTCGCCGGCGTTGACGAGGTGGCCGAGCAATTCATCGACGCGCTCGAGCGAGAGCTGCGGCTCGAATGAGCGGCGGAACAGGAGCTGGTTGAAGGCACCTTCCAGTTCGCGGCCGCTGGCGGTCACGTTGCGTGCCACATGGCTCAGGATTTCGCCGGGAATGTCGAGCGAACCGTCGTCCTGACGGGCCGTGTCGAGGCGGCGCTTCAGCATTTCCAGGCGCATGTCGTAGTCCGGGCCGTCCATCTCGATGGCGACGCCGCCCTGGAGACGCGAACGAACGCGGCTGTCGAGCGATTCCAGTTCCCACGGTGCGCGGTCGGCTGCGACGACGACCTGCTTGGCGGAATCGAGCAGCATGTTCAGCAGGTGGCAAAACTCATGCTGGATCGACTTGCCCTGCAGGAACTGCATGTCGTCGATGATCAGGAGATCGATGTTGCGCAGCGACTCCTTCAAGGACAGCGCGTCGTTGTCGCGGATCGCGGTGGCGAAACGCCACATGAAGTATTCGGCCGTCAGGTAGACGACGCGCGGCGCACGCGCGCTCTGCAGCGCCTGGATGGCGATCGCCTGCAGAAGGTGCGTCTTGCCGAGACCGACGCTCGAATGGATGAAGAGCGGGTTGAACCGCACCGCACCGGCGCCGGCTTCCGCAATCGTCCGGGCGGCGGCAAGCGCCACGCGGTTCGAGGAACCCTCGACGAAGTTTTCGAAATTGTAGCGCTGGTCGAGCGGCGAGCCGAAGAGCGGCGCCTGGGTCGGCCTCTGCATGCTTGCGACAGTCGCCGCGGCAACGGTTGCCACCGGCTGGGCTGCGGCCGGACGGCGCGCGGGCTGAGCCGGAGCTGCTTCTGCCGCCTGCGGCAGCGCTTCTTCCTGGGTGGTCGGACGGGCGCCACGGGTTGCCGTGCGCACCAGGATCTCGATCTTCATGATCTCGCCGTCTTCCTGCTGGAAGATCGAGGTGATGAGGTCAAGATAACGGTTGTTGATCCAGGACTTCAGGAACGTGGTCGGCACCGAAAGACGCACAACGCTCTTGGATACGGAATGGAGCTTCAGACGCCCAAACCAGCTTGCAAAGACATCCGGACCGACTTGAGCTTTGAGACGCGCACTTACCCGCTCGAACAGTGCGTCGTGCCTCATGTCGGTTTTTTCCCCCGCCGCCTGAGATAGATTGCTTCCGGCTTGAAATGCGTCTCCTTCTTTCTGAAGTGCGCCCGCCGTCACCAAATTCATCTGCATTTTGCCGCCTTCCAATTCATGTTCAGATGCCGTCATCGCTGCCGGCCTCATCTCTTATGTCCGTCGCCCGCGGCGCCCGTATGGGCCATGCCGCTTTCGCCGAACGTCACAGTCGCAGACGACGCCGGGCTCCTCATCTCCCGCCTCGCTGCGCGCTACGCGCACCCACCTGCCCTGCTGGGCCGGAGGATGTCCCCTCGCGCCTCTCGTCAACAATCCCTTCGACGCGCTCCCGCGCCGTACCGGATCCTCCTCCTCGTCAACAGCTCGTCGCACCCTCGTACGAAGCGATGAGCCGCGCGTTGGACCTTGGCCTCGCGTCGGGCGCCGCTTGCACCCTCCATCGAGGCCTCCTGCATCTTTCCTTTGTCGTAGCCGATCAAAGGGCAAGACAGGCAGCCGTCAAAGCGCCGCAGCGACCTCTAGGCGTCCGACCGGACGCAGGTGCTGCAGATGGCCGCCTCACAATCACAGGACGAAAGTTTCCCGTCCGGAGCGGTATGAACCATCCGGTTTTTTTCACCTTCGACTTGTCTGATTGAACGACGCGGAGCCGCCCTGATACAAAGGACAGAAACATCGAAACCATTTCTTCGAAATGGCCTCTTTTGCTTCTTTTTACAGATGTGGTCCGTGTCCCCTGTGGAGGGCATTTAGGCAGGATCGATGGGCAAGATCAATCGCGATTTTTACGCAACCTTAAGCGCTGGCCGTTGACTCTCCGGCCGCCATTTGCTTGCCGCATTCCGAGTCCGAGAAGAATCCCTGTTGAATCAAGGGTTTTGATTTTTCGCTCTTTGCTTAGCTGGCGAAAAAGAAAAAAAATAAAAATTCGCTTGACTCAGAATGGGCCGAACGGACCCCCAGTCAGAGACATCCTTTTGATAAGGACCTCTCACAAGTCATTGAAATAATTATATAAATCTTGTCATCGCACTGACATAAGCCCAAGCCGCCAGATTAACCATCGCGATGACAGAAGTATGAATCCGAAAAGCCCGGCGCAAGGGCCGGGCTCTCGATTAACAGATTTTTCTTAGCCGGATTAGGCCGAAAGCGACTTTACGCGCTGTGCAAGACGCGAAACCTTGCGCGATGCAGTGTTGGCGTGCAGGACGCCCTTGGTGGCTGCGCGCATCAGCTCGGGCTGAGCTGCCTTGAGCGCTGCGGCTGCAACTGCCTGGTCGCCGGTTGCAATCGCTTCTTCGACCTTGCGGATGAAGTTGCGAACGCGCGAACGACGGGCCTTGTTCACTGCGGTGCGGCGTGCGATCTTGCGGGTCGCCTTTTTCGCCGAAGTTGTATTGGCCATTTGTGCCTCTCTTCGAAAACTGACATGAACTCCGCCCCTCGCCGTGCCGGGTCACTGCGACCTGTCATCAAAGCAATTCGGGAGTATTTCCGGAAAGCCCAGAATGGCGTTCCAAACTGAGGGCGGCGTATAGCGGGAAACCGCCGCCCCGTCAACGCGCAATTTCCAGAATCTGCGCGCCGTGCTCTGGGCTAGCGATGTTTGAACTCCGGTTTGCGCTTGGCGACGAAGGCGGCCATGCCTTCCTTCTGGTCTTCGGTCGCAAACAGCGAGTGGAAGAGCCGACGCTCGAAACGCAGGCCTTCGGCAAGCGTCAGCTCCAGCGAGCGGCTTACGGCCTCCTTGGCCATCATCACCGCGGGCAGCGAGAAGGAGGCGATCTTCTCGGCAGCGGTGAGCACTTCCTCCATCAATTTCTCCGGCGCCACCACACGCGAAACGAGTCCCGCGCGTTCGGCCTCGGCCGCATCCATCATCCGGCCGGTCAGCACCAGGTCCATGGCCTTCGCCTTGCCGACGGCGCGCGTCAGGCGCTGGGAACCGCCCATGCCGGGAATGACGCCGAGGGTGATTTCCGGCTGGCCGAACTTCGCGGTCTCGGACGCAATGATGAAGTCGCACATCATCGCCAGCTCGCAGCCGCCGCCAAGCGCGTAGCCGGAAACGGCAGCGATCAAAGGCTTGCGAGCTGCCGCCACCTGGTCCCAGCCGCCGATGAAGTCGCCGAGATAGCTGTCGACGAAATCGAGCGTCTGCATCTCCTTGATGTCGGCACCGGCGGCAAACGCCTTCTCCGAGCCGGCGAGGACCACGGCGCCGATCTCCTTGTCGGCGTCGAAGGCCTTCAGCGCCGCGGCAAGCTCGCGCATCACGGTCGAGTTCAGCGCATTCAGCGCCTGCGGACGATTGAGCGTCACCAGGCCGACGCGGCCGCGTGTTTCGACCAGCAGCGTTTCGTAGGTCATTTCTGTTTCCTCCGGTTCATGCACCAGACCGCTCACGGACTGGCGTTCATTTCTGGCAGTGCGGGCAATAGAAGGTTGAGCGTCCCGCCTGCACGATGCGGGCGACCGTACCGTCGCAGCCGGGCGTGCGGCAAGCCTGTCCTTCGCGGTCATAGACGGAGAAAGAGTGCTGGAAGTAGCCGAGCGAGCCGTCAGCCTGGATATGGTCCTTCAGCGACGATCCGCCGGCGGCTATGGCATCGGCGATGACCTCGCGGATCGCATCCGTCAGGCGCACGAGCCCCTCCTTCGGCTTGCCGCGCTTGTCGACGAGCGCGCCTGCCGGTTTCAGCGGCGACAGGTGCGAGCGCCAGAGCGCCTCGCAGACGTAGATATTGCCGAGACCGGCGATGTTCTTCTGGTCAAGCAACGCCGCCTTCAGCGGTTGCGCCTTGCCGGAAAAGCGTGCGGCGAGATAGGCGGCATCGAGCACGTTTCCGGTCGGCTCCTCGCCGAGCGCGCGGAAATAGGCGTGGCTCGCCACCGTGTCGCGGCGAGCAAGGTCCATGAAGCCGAAGCGGCGCGGGTCGTTGTAGATCACCCGCACCGGGCCTTGCGCACCGTCGAGATGGAAGATGACGTGATCGTGCTTTTCATCCTTGCCGCGCGGATGGTGGAATTCGCCGGGCGTTGTTGCCGCTGGCCCCACCTCGATGCGGAAGGAACCGGACATGCCCAGATGGGCGATGATCACGTCACCGGCTTCCAGATCGATCATCAGATACTTGGCGCGGCGCGACAGCGAGACGATGCGCTGGCCGGCAACGGTCGAGGAGAAATTCTCCGGGAAGGGAAACCTCAGATCCGGCCGGCGCAATTCCGCATTGACGAGCAGCGCGCCTTCCATGGTCGGCGCCAGGCCGCGCTTGACGGTTTCGACCTCGGGCAACTCCGGCATGAATGCACTCCTTCGATCTCAGCCACCGGATGCGGTGGTTGGCATTTCCTTGGCGGGCTTCTTATCCTATAGGGGTGCGCTATGCCGCAGCCGCAGTCCCGCCCACGAGATAGCGTGTGACGGGCCTTTTCGCTATGGTGCCGGAAAAATTGGTTCAGGTGGAGTTCTTCGTATGACGGATCAGCGCGTATCGGCCGATGGCGGCATGGAAACATCTTTCGGTTTCCGCAACGTCGGCACGGGCGAGAAGCAGCCGCTCGTCAACGACGTCTTCCACAAGGTGGCCAAGCGTTACGACATCATGAACGACGTGATGTCGGCCGGCCTGCACCGCGCCTGGAAGGATGCGATGATCGCGGCCCTCAACCCGCCACGCCGCGAGGGCTACAGGACGCTCGACGTTGCCGGCGGCACCGGCGATATCGCCTTCCGCATCATCGAAGCCTCCGACCGCAAGGCGCATTCGACGGTGCTCGACATCAACGGCTCGATGCTGGCCGTCGGCGCCGAGCGCGCCGAGAAGAAGAAGCTCTCCGCCAATCTCGATTTCGTCGAGGCCAATGCCGAGGACCTGCCTTTCGAGGCCAATACCTTCGACGCCTATACGATTGCCTTCGGCATCCGCAACGTGCCGCGCATCGACGTGGCGCTGAGGGAGGCATACCGGGTGCTGAAGCGCGGCGGCCGGTTGCTCGTGCTGGAGTTCTCCGAAGTGGAAATGCCGCTGCTCGACCGCTTCTATGATGCCTGGTCGTTCAACGCGATCCCGAAGTTCGGCAAGCTGATCACCGGCGATGAAGCGCCCTACCAGTATCTGGTGGAATCGATCCGCAAGTTTCCGAACCAGAAGGACTTCGCGACGATGATCAAGGAAGCGGGCTTCTCGCGCGTCTCCTTCACCAATTACACCGGCGGCATCGCAGCGCTGCATTCCGGCTGGAAAATCTGATCCCGATGAGCACGCCTGGAGCATATATCCGCCTCGCGCGGATCGGCTGGGTTCTCGTGCGCGAAGGCGTCGTCTCGGCCGTCCCGACGGAGCACCTGCCACCCTTTGCCCGTTTCGCCCAGAAGGCGGCCGGACTTTTGGCGCGGCGCAGAGTGCCGGGAGAGGAGCGTAGCGACCGGCTGTCGCGCGCCGTCGCCCGGCTTGGCCCCTCCTATGTGAAGATCGGCCAGTTCCTCGCAACCCGCCCCGACGTCGTTGGCGCGGAGTTTGCCGCAGACCTGTCGCTGTTGCAGGACCGCATGGCGACCTTCCCGCAGAACGAGGCGAAGGCCGCGATCGAGGGATCACTCGGCCGGACGGTCGACGATCTCTATGCCGAGTTTTCCGAGCCGATGGCCGCGGCCTCGATCGCTCAGGTGCACCCTGCGATCGTGATGCGCGACAGCGGCCCTGAGAAGGTCGCGGTCAAGGTCATCCGTCCCGGCGTGCGGCAGCGCTTCGCCTCCGACATCGAGGCGATGTATCTCGTCAGCCATATGCAGGAGCGTTTCCTGCCCTACACCCGCCGGCTGAAGCCGGTCGAGGTGACCAAGACGCTGGAACAGACGACGAAGATCGAGATGGATCTTCGTCTGGAGGCGGCCGCCCTTTCCGAGCTTGGCGAGAACACCAAGGACGATTCCGGCTTCCGCGTGCCGAAGGTCGACTGGGAGCGGACCGGGCGCGACGTCGTCACCATGGAGTGGATCGACGGCGTCAAGATGTCGGACATCGAGGGCTTGAAGGCCGCAGGCCACGACCTCAACCTTCTAGCCGAAGTGCTGATCCAGTCCTTCCTGCGCCACACCCTGCGCGACGGCTTCTTTCATGCCGACATGCATCAGGGCAATCTCTTCGTCGACGATGCCGGCCATATCGTCGCCGTCGACATGGGCATCGTCGGCCGCCTCGGCAAGAAGGAACGCCGGTTCCTGGCCGAGATCCTCTTCGGCTTCATCACCCGCGACTACCAGCGCGTGGCCGACGTGCATTTCGAGGCGGGCTATGTGCCTTCGCACCACGATGCTGCGAGTTTCGCCCAGGCGATCCGCGCGATCGGCGAGCCGATCCACGGCCAGCCGGCCGAAACCATTTCGATGGCGAAGCTGCTGACGTTGCTCTTCGAGGTCACTGAGCTCTTCGACATGCAGACGCGCCCCGAGCTCGTCATGCTGCAGAAGACCATGGTGGTCGTCGAAGGGGTGGCTCGCACGCTCAATCCGCGCTTCAACATGTGGAAGGCCTCCGAGCCGGTCGTCGGCAAGTGGATCCGCGACAATCTCGGACCAAAGCGCATCGTCACCGATTTGCGCGACGGCCTGCATGCCGCACTCAGGCTGGCTGAAGCCGCGCCTGAGATCGCCGCCCGCACGGAGAAGTTTTCGAGCGAGATCATGGCGATGAGCGAAAACGGTCTGCGCTTCGACGCCGAGACCGCGCATGCGATCGGCAAGGCGGAAGCGAAACACACGCGCTCCGGCCGCATCGCGCTGTGGCTCATCGCCGCCACGCTTGTCTATATCGCATGGCAGGTGACCTGATCCCGCCTGCGCCGTATTCGGCGCGGCGGGCTTGTCTTTCTACCCACGCTTGCTATCCTTCCCGCATGGACAATCGCTCTATTCTCACCATGGTGCTTTGCACGCATACCCCAGGGGTGTGCGGGAGACCTGTTGCGCTGACTTAAGCGAAATGTCCCCCACCAACCCTGCCGAGGCGAGCAGGGTTGGGACCTGTTTCCTCGGAACCAAAGAGAGGAAACAATGACTGACGCAACCGACCCTTCAGATATCAACATCCGCGCGGCCCGCGTCGTCGATTTCGAAGCGATCGCGGCGCTGATGAGCCAGCCGGGCATCCGCTCGGGCACGCTGCGCCAGCCGTTCGCCACCCCGGAACAGACACGCAAGTGGTTGGAGAGCCTCTCGGACGACAGCGTCGTCATCGTCGCCGAGCGCGCCGACCGGATCCTCGGCATGGCCGGACTGCATCGCAGCAAGGGGCGCCGGCATCATTCCGCGGCCCTTGGGATCAGCGTCGACGACGACCATCGCGGCGAGGGCATCGGTAAGTCGCTGCTGACCGCTCTGATCGACGCCGCCGATAACTGGCTCGGCATCAGCCGCATCGAGCTTACGGTCTTTACCGACAACGAGCCCGCGATCGCACTCTACCGCAAGGCCGGCTTCGAGATGGAGGGTACGCACCGGGCCTATGCGCTGAGGAACGGTGTGCTGGCCGACGTGTTCGCGATGGCCCGCATTCGTGAGCCTGCGGCGCCGAAGGCCGCTTGAAGGCCGCAACGGCCGGCAACCGGCACGGACTGTGGCCGGCCGATCGCGGTTCAGCGCAACCGCCGGCAGCATCCTGTTCCATCCGGAACTGCGAATATCTCGGCTTGATGCGACTTTCGTCTCATGGATGACGAAGGCTCATCCCAACCCATCCGGAGGAGAGATCATCATGCGCAAGTTCATCGTCGCAGCCGCTGTCGCCATTACCGCTGCCATCTCCTTTGCAGCACCGTCGCAGGCCGGTGGTATTTCGATCGGCTTCGGCAACGGCTACTACGGTCATGGCTGGAGCGGCCGTGTCGGCTACGTCGGCAGCTATTATGGCGGACCCTACTACTACGAGGACGAACCCTATTGCTTCCTGAAGACGGTGAAGCGCTACGACAGCTACGGCAACCGCTACTACAAGAAAATCCGCATCTGCCGCTAAGCGACAGAATGAGGGAGGGCGCTTGAGAGCCCGGCCGCGGTGCGGCCGGGCTTTTGCATTCCGACATCCACTGACGTCAAAACGATTCCGCTGCGAGAAAATCTGGTGTAGCTCGGATGCCAAGCCATTCTGAATTCCGCAATCGAGGAGGGTCGGTCATGGATCTTGGTATCGCTGGAAAACGTGCGCTGGTGCTTGGCGGCAGCAAGGGGCTGGGGCGCGGTATTGCCGAGACTCTCGCCGGCGAAGGCGTCATCGTGGCGCTCACCGGCCGCGACGCGACATCGGCGGCCAAGGTGGCAGGCGACATCAGCCCTTCGGCGCGCGGCTACGCCCTCGACCTCTCGAAGCCCGAAAGCCTCGATGGCCTGCTGGACCAGCTCGAAGCCGATTTCGGCGCGATCGACATTCTGGTGCTGAATGGCGGCGGGCCGCCGCCCTCACCTGCCTCGGTCATCGAACCGGACTTCTGGCGGGCGCAATTCGAGACCATGGTGCTGGCCGGCATGCGCATCGCCGGCCGGCTGCTGCCCGGCATGCGGGAACGCCAGTTCGGGCGCATCATCGCCGTCGCCTCCACCAGTATCCGCGAACCGATCGTCGGGCTCACCGCGTCGAATGCGCTCAGAAGTGCGGTTGCCGGCTGGCTGAAGACGCTCGCCGGCGAGGTCGCTGCCGACGGCGTGACCGTGAACCTGCTTCTGCCCGGAAGGCTTGCCACAGACCGCACGCTCAGCTTCGACCGGATGGACGCCGAAAGCGAAGGGCTTGATATCGAGACGGTCGCAGCCCGCAGCCAACGCGACATCCCGATCGGCCGCTACGGCACGCCGGCGGAATTCGGGGCGGCCGCAGCCTTCCTCGCGGGCCGTCAGGCAAGCTACATCACCGGCGTGGCGCTGCCCATCGATGGTGGTCTCAGCCGCTCGATGCTCTGATACCGTTCTGGACATTTCCGCCGACGGATTGGGGTGAGCTACGAAGGCGAGGTCATACCTCGTCCCGACTGTCATCGCCGATGAGCGCCGAGAGGTCTTCGGCCAACCGCGTGACCAGCGCGCCGGCCTCGGGCCGGTAATAGAGGGCGATCTCCATCGTCTCGATCATCGGCAGTCCTTGCTGCGGCCCCACCGTCCGGTGCCGGTCGTGGACGACGCGGGCCGGCAGCAGGCTGATGCCCAGCCCATCGGCGACCGCCGACTGAATGCTGGCGAGGCTGGAACTGGTATAACTCACGCGCCAGCGTCGCCCTGAGGCATCCAGTGCCGCCACCATGTCGTCGCGATAGAGGCCGCGCGGCGGAAAGACGACGAGCGGCAGAGGATCGAGCGCCAGAACAGGATGGGCGGCGCTGTCGATCCAGCACAGGCTTTCCTGCCACTGTTTCACGGCATCGCCCGTGCCGCGGCGCTGCTTGACGACGACGATATCGAGCTCGCCGCGATCATAGAGCGACCGCAGCTCGCGGCTGAGCCCGCTCGTCACTTCGAGCCTGACATTCTCGTGGCGGCGGGCAAAGGCCGCGAGTGTGCTGGTCGTGCGGCCGGCTGCAAAGTCCTCGGGCAGGCCGAGGCGCAGCGTCGCGGCAACCGATGCGCCCGAGAGAAGCTGCCGCACTTCCGCGTCCAACGCCAGCATGCGCCGTGCATAGCCGATCAACTGCTCGCCCGCTTCCGTCAGGCGGACCTGGCGATGGCTGCGTTCGAGCAGCCGATGGCCGGCCTGCTCTTCCAGCCGCAGGACTTTCTGGCTGACGGTCGACTGGGTGGAATTGAGCCGGCCGGCCGCAGCGGTGAAACCGCCGCAATCGGCCACCGCCGCGAAGGCTTTCAGCAGATCCAGATCGAAAGGTTGAGCATTCATATTTCCACTTGATAGCATTCATACATTTAATTTCCAAATGAATGCGGCACTGCCTATGGTCGCACACGGGAGGGCCACGCCGGGCGCGGGAGACGTTCGGCGACGACGCGTGTCTTGCGCCCTTGAAAAGGTCACGGATCGGCTCAAGTAAGCACGAGATTGCGATGAGCAAGAGCGGCACGGATGGAGCCCTTTCGAGGTTTCCTCGTCCGCTCTTAACCGGAACCATTGCGATCGACCGACCCATTCGGCCGGCCCGCATGATCGGAAAGAACAAATGCGACCAAGACTTTTCGGCTCGCTGATCGGCGCATCCATTGCCGCCTTCAGCCTTGCACCTCAAACCGTGGGGGCCTCGATGCTTGAAAACCAGCTGATCTCCGCCGCCGAGACCGGCGATCCAGACAAGGTCAAGGCGCTGCTCAAGGAAGGCGCGAGCATCGAAGCGCGCGACGCCAGCGGTGCGACAGCGCTGCTCGCCGCCACCCATGAAAATCGCGTCGATGCGGCGCGTGCCCTGATCGAGGCCGGCGCCGACGTCAACGCCAAGGACAAGATCCAGGACAGCCCCTATCTTTATGCCGGCGCGCGTGGGCATCTCGACATCCTGAAGTTGACGCTTGCCAATGGCGCCGACCTCAAGAGCACCAACCGCTATGGCGGAACGGCGCTGATCCCGGCCGCAGAGCGCGGCCATGTCGAGACCGTCAAGACCTTGATCGAAGCCGGCATCGACGTCGATCACGTCAACCGCCTCGGCTGGACCGCGCTGCTCGAAGCCATCATCCTCGGCAGTGGCGGTGAAAAGCACATCGAGATCGTACGCCTGCTGATCAAGGCCGGCGCCGACGTGAACCTTGCCGATGGCGAGGGTGTCAGCCCGCTGACCCATGCCCGCCAGCGCGGCTATGGCAAGATCGAGAGGCTGCTGGCCGACGCCGGCGCACGCTAGAAAGAACTCTCATGACCCAGGAACAGACCTATCTGGCCGAGGCAGTAACGCTTGCCCGCCGCAACATCGAGAAAGGCGGACGCCCCTTCGGCGCCGTCGTCGTCAAGGACGGCGAGATCGTCGGTCGCGGCGTCAACGAGATGTTGTCATCCGGCGACCCTACCTCGCATGCGGAACTGAACGCGTTGCGTTCCGCCGCCCAAAACCTTCGTTCCCCGCGGCTCGAAGGCGCCGCCGTTTATGCCAGCGGCCAGCCCTGCCCGATGTGCCTGGCGGCCATGCGCATGGCCGGGATCAGCGAGATCGCCTATGCGAACTCGAATGCCGACGCCGAACCCTTTGGCCTCTCGACCGCAGCGATCTATGCGGAACTGGCAAAACCGCTCGCCGAGCAGGCCATGCGCTTCCGCCATGTGCCGGTCGACGATGCCGAAACGACACCGCTTTACGCCGCCTGGCAAGAGCGCCTGGCCAAGACTTGAGCCGTCGGGCCAACGCCCGGCCATCACGTTGCGAATAGCCCCGAGGCGGCCGACGGCCGCCTCGGGCTTTTCTGTTCATGCCGGGACCCATTGGGGAATCGACGCCCCCTTGCCGAACACACGTGCCGGCTGTAATCGCATAGGCGTTTCTTCCTTTTGCGCCGCCCCATCCCTTAAGGAGACCGGGCGGTTTCCAGCCAGCAGGTGCCCGTCATGACTGCCTATTCCGAAAAAGCCGGCCGCTTCGTCGCGCTGCTTCTCATCGCGGGCTCCGGTGTGGTGACGATCGCCAAGGGCATGAGCCTGACCTTCCTTGCAATCCGCCTCCAGCGTGACTTCGGCCTCAACCCTGCCAGCATCGGCGCGTTGATCGGCGTGGGTCCGCTGCTCGGCGCGATCGTCAGCCCCTTCGCCGGCACGCTCTCCGATCGGATTGGCCGAAAAGGCGTGTTGGCCGTCGCACTCTTCATGGCCGGACTGGCGCTGGCCGGGCTCGGACTGGCACAATCGATCGCCGCCTTCGCGCTGGCCCACATCGTTTCCGCCGTTGCCGCCGCCGTTTTTGAACCGGTCGCGCGCGCCTTGATGAGCGATGCGGCGCCTGAACATCTGCGCCTCAAGGTTTTCTCCTGGCGTTATCTCGCCATCAATGCCGGCTGGGCGATCGGGCCATTGATCGGCGTATGGGTCGGCGCTGCCTATGTGACGCTTTTCGTCATCGCGGGCGTCATCCACGCAGCCTTCGGTCTCGTACTCTTGCTCACGGTACCGGAGGCGAGCAGCAGGCAGGCTATCGAAACCGAACGAACGTCAGGGAGTGCCGGTGGCTGGCGCGGACTTGTCGCCGCCTTGCGTGACCGACGCCTGGTCTTCTTCGTCGTCGGCGGCACGCTGCTTCTCGCCGTTCACGGTCAGTGGTCCGTGACCCTGTCGCAGTATCTCAATACCGGCTTTGAGGACGGCGTCACGCTTTTTGCGCTGCTGGTTTCGACCAACGCGGTAACGGTGCTGGTCGCCAGCACGCCGGCCCGCTTCGTCATCGAACGGATCGGCGCCCTGCATGCGCTGTCGCTTGGCAGCCTGCTGTTCCTGATCGGCGAAATCGGCTTTGCCGCCTCGTCCGGAATGGAAATGCTCGTCGCCTCGATGATCCTTTTCACCATAGGCGAGGTGCTGGTCGTGCCGTCGGAATATGTGCTGGTCGATGGAATTTCCAACGCCGGCAACCGCGGCACCTATTTCGGTGCCCATTCGCTCTCGACGTTTGGAAACTTCCTCGGGCCGCTCACCGGCGGCCTTGCGCTTGGCGCCGTCGGCGGCGCCGGCATGTTCCTGCTGTTCGGGGCATTTGCGGCGGCAGGTGCGCTTCTGTTTGCGATCGGCCATTCCATACCGCCGCCGCGTCCTGAGGCTGCGCGCACCACAGCGCTCGACGATGGCGCCGCCACGGGAGACCTGCTGCGGCTGGGGCAGTTCGCTTGAGACCGGTTATCCGCCGGTCGCGGGCGACGCGTTGATCTGCTCCTGTACCCGTTCGAGTGGCCCCGGCGCCAGTGCTGCCGGCGGCTGATACGGATTGGAGAAGGCGTAGATCAGGAACAGGATGATGCCGGTATAGGCGCCGAAGAGGCAGAGCAGCAGCAGGTTCCGCCGCCTCGGCGGATAGGCATAGTAGGCGAGCGCGATGAAGATCACGCCGGAGAGTGCCGCGAACCAGAAGATGCTGTCGATCGAGTCCGCGACGTTGCTTTCCCGCTTGGTTCGGCTCTGCGAAACGTCGTGCAGCCGCTCCAGCATCTGGCTGCGCAGGCTCTCCTGACGCTTGTCGGCCGGCACGAGGTTCAGCACATGCTGGTAGGCATTGTCCCAGAACGCCCAGGCCTCATTTGAAAGACGGCCCTTGTCCGCCAATGACTGCCACTCGCCGTCGATCACCTGGGACACGTAGGCGGATATCGCCTGCTGGATCGGTGCCTTGAAGCCTTCACCGTAGCGTGCGGCATCATAGTAGATGTCGGCGATAGCGCCGGCTTCGGTCGCCATTTCGTATTTGAGCTGCTGGTACTCGACCATCTCCTGCGCGAACACGAGCGCAAGGATCAGGCCATGCAGCGCCGAGATCCGGAAGATGACCGAACTGGCCAGCTCCTTTTCATAGCCCTCGGCCTCGCCGCCCATGATCAGCCGCATCAGGAAGTACGCAGCAAGCGTCAGTGCGACCGTGCCGCACACGAAGAGAGCACCTAGCAGCATCTCGACGATCATGTCCCCTCCATAGCCCATTCTCCTGCCGCGGGCCTTCGTCAATTCTGAGCCCACGACCGGCGAAAGACAACTGCATGCCCCGGGCCAGGCCCTGGCGGCTGTCTTGCGGCGGGCCGAAACGCTATGCTTGCAGCGCCATCCACCCGTCTTGCCACCATTTCGACACTGCCAACGCCTAAGCACCGCGCCAAAACTGGAGTAAAAACAAGATCATGAGTGCGCCAAGCGAACAGACAGTCCTCAAACAATCGATCGCGGCCACCGTGGTCGTCGGGGTGACGGGCGTTATCTTCGGTCTGCTATCGGGCTCGGTTTCCATCGTGTTCGACGGCGTCTTCTCGGCCGTCGACGCCTCCATGACCCTGCTTGCGCTTGGCGTGACGCAGCTTATCCCGAAACCGAGCAAACGCTTCCAGATGGGCTTCTGGCACATCGAACCGATGGTGCTGCTCTTCAATGCCG
Organism: Ensifer sp. SL37; assembly: GCF_026672675.1. Classification (NCBI taxonomy): domain Bacteria; kingdom Pseudomonadati; phylum Pseudomonadota; class Alphaproteobacteria; order Hyphomicrobiales; family Rhizobiaceae; genus Ensifer; species Ensifer sp. SL37. The sequence goes on from NZ_JAPPRN010000006.1 coordinate 1,127,059, forward strand.
GCCTTCTGACCCTGCTTTCCTTCTACGCGATGGTGAACGCCGTCGGCTCCATTCTGTCGGGCGGCAATCACCTCGCCTTCGACTGGGCGATCGCCTATGCCGCCGTCGTCGTGGTGATCTGCGCCTTCATGTTCTTCTATGTACGCCGGGCGAACCGGCCGATCGGCTCGGAGTTCCTGGCGCTCGACGTGCGCGCCTGGGCGATGTCCGGCGCGATTACCTCCGCCCTGCTCGTCGCCTTTGCGATCGCCGCCGCCTTGAAGGGAACGGCCTACGAATACGTCACGCCCTATGTCGACCCGGCGATCCTGATCGTGCTGACGCTCTGCCTGATCCCGCTGCCAATCCGCACGGTCTTCCAGGCGCTGAAGGAGATCTTCCTCGTCGCACCCGCCGAGCTTGACGAGCGCGTGCGGCAGGCAGCGGCGAACGCCGTCACACGCCACGGCTTTGCCGATTACCGCACCTATGTCGCCAAGGTCGGGCGCTCCAAGACGATCGAGGTCTATCTGATCGGAACGCCCGAAACCAAGGTCGGCACGCTCGCCGAACTCGACCGGATCCGCGCCGAGATCGGCGAGGAGATCGGTGATCCCGGCCATGACCGATGGCTGACGATCGCCTTTACCGGCGACGCGCGCTGGGCGGAATAGTCCCGTCAGGAAAGTTCGATCCGCCTGGTGATGTCGATCGCCTCCAGGAAGGCCCGGTCGTGGCTGACGACGAGCAGCGCGCCGTCATAGGCCCTGAGCCCCGCCTCGACCGCCTCGATGGAATCGATATCCAGATGGTTGGTCGGCTCGTCGAGGATCAGGAGCTGCGGCGGATTGCGACCACCGAGCACGCAGGCCAGACCGGCGCGCAGTATCTGTCCCCCGCTGAGGCCCGAGACCATCTGAAGCGCAGCGTCGGCCCGGAACATGAAACGCGCGAGCGCTGCCCGGCAATCGTTCTCGCTGGCATCAGGGTTGAGACCCCGAAAATTGTCGCGGATAGAGAGCGCGGGATCGAGCAGGCTTACCTTTTGGTCGAGCATGGCGTGATCGACCAGCAGGCGCACGCTGCCGGACCATGGCTGCAGATCACCCGTCAGCAGCGACAGCAGGGTCGTCTTGCCCGAACCGTTGCGGCCGGTAAGCGCAACGCGCTCCGGCCCGACGATCGAGAGCGACAGCCGGTCGACGACCGGCTTCCCCCGCTCATAGCCAACGCCGACGTTATCGACCTGCAGGACGCTGCGACCGGCAGGCAGTCCGGTCGGCGGCAGGCGAACAGTCAGCGGCTGCAGGATTTCGATGCGCTCGCGCGCTTCGACGAGATCGCCGACCGCCTGGTCCCGTCGCCGGTCCGCAAGACGGGCATTGTCGCCGCCGGTCTTTTCGCTGCGCTCCTTCCTGGCGTCGAGCAAGAGCAGCGGTTCGTCGCCCTTGGCGCGCTTGCGGCGGCCGGCGGCATCCTTGCGCGCCTTGCGTTCGACCGTCTCCTGGGTCTTGCGCTCGACCTCGGCCAGACGCCGCTCGGCATCGGCGAGATCGTGGCGAGCAGACGCCAGCTCGATCGCCTTGCGTTCACGATAGTGGCTCCAATTGCCGCCGTAGGTGGTGGCGCCGAGCGTGGTCAGTTCGACGATTGCGTCCATCTCTTCCAGGAGTTCGCGATCATGGCTGACGACGATGGCGCCGCCGCGCCAGCCCGCCATCAGCGCTGCGACGGCCGCCCGCCCCTCGCGGTCGAGATTGTTGGTGGGTTCGTCGAGCAGGATGAAGTCCGGCTCCTTGAAGACGAGCGCGGCAAGCTTCACGCGGGTCATCTGCCCGCCGGACAAGGCGGCAAGGCGCGTTTCCGCCGAAGCGTCCAGACCGACGCGCGCCAGCGCTTCCTCCATGCGGGCCTCCAGCGTCCAGTCGGCGGAAGCCAGTTCGTCCATGGTGGCGCGCCCCTCTTCTGCTTTCTGCAGAACGGCAAGCGCGTCGGTGACGCCGAAGAGATTGGCGACGGTCTCGTCGGCCGCGACCTGAACGGTCTGGCTGAGCACGCCGAGGCTGCCGACGACGCTGACCTTGCCGGCCTGCGGCGTCAGCGTTCCCTCGACCAGTCGCAGCAGGGTGGATTTTCCCACGCCATTGCGACCGACAAGGCCGGTGCGAACGGGACCAAAGCTCAGGTCGAGATCGGAAAGGAGGCTTCGGCCCTCAGGCGTGGACCACGAAATATGGGAGAGTGAAATCGAAGCAGGCATGGATACGGTTTTCCCTGATGGCAAGACGGTTCGGCTTGGCGGTCAGGGTGAAATCCATCGATGCGTGTATCCTGTTCAAATTTCTATCGCGGTCATAGATAGCATCGAATGCGCCCGTTTCAAGGCAGGCCCTTCGATACAGACCTGCGGGGGCCAGGGGATCAGGCGAGGCTGCGCTGCACCTCGTCGTCGCCGAAGACGAGCCCGGAGGCCCGCACGCTCCGGTTTCGGCCGTGGTTCTTGGAGTCGAGAAGAGCGGCATCGGCCCGGGTCAGGAGCGTGGCTACAGGCCCATCGTCCGGCGCCGAGGCAACGCCGACCGAGACCGAAACCGTGCCCAGAATCCGGCCGCGATGCGACAGCGGCGTCGTGCCGATCCGCGTCCGCAGCCGCTCGGCAAGCTCGAAGCCCGCGGCTTCGCCGGCGTCGGGCATGAGCACGGTGAACTCCTCGCCGCCGAAACGGTAGGCACTGCCGGCATCGCCGACCGTGTCGACGATGATCTGCGCGACATACTGCATGACGACGTCGCCGGCATCGTGGCCGAACTCATCGTTGAAGCGCTTGAAGTGGTCGATGTCGATCATGAGGCAGCTGAGCGGCTTGCCGGCCTGCCCGCGCGGCTGCCGGTTCAGCGCCTCATCGAGGCAGCGCCGGTTGAGCAGGCCCGTCAACGCATCGCGGACGGCGAGATTGGTAAGCTTCTCGCGCAACTGAAGATTGGCGACGGCGAGCCCGATATTTTCGGCGATCAGTTCGAGATAGAGGCGCGACGCCTCGACCGCGAACTCCTCCTCAGACCGTTCCTCGAAGTAGAGGAGCCCGATCGTGTCACCCTGGGCCGTCAGCGGCACGCAGAGGCCGATCACGCCTTCATCGTCGAGGTGCTGGCAGGCGATGTCGCTGTGGCCACGGTTGCTGACATGCGGCCGGCCGCGGCGGAGCCCCCAGCAGGCGCTGGACGGAAACGTCGGCGCCGAGTGCTGCGGATCGAGCCAGGTACCGACGCGCGACAGGAGCGTCCGGCTGTCGTTGAGCACATAGAGATGGCCGGCGAGGTTGGGAAAGACCTGCGGCGCGAAACGGGCGACGACCTCGGCCAGTTCGTCCTGGCTCTGGCAGGCCTGCAGCCGGTGCATCATCTGCAGGATGAGATCCTTGGTCTGCTGGTCCAGCCGCCGCTCCGCGTCCAGACGGTCCCGCTCCAGGCCGTTTTCGCGGAAGATATGGATCGCCTTGTTCATCTCGCCGATCTCGTCGCTGCGGCGATCGAGCGGGACTTCCACGGCGTAATCCTGCTCGGCAAGTCTTGTGACGATACCGCTCATGCGGGTAAGCGGCATGGCGACGCGGCGCTTGAGAATGAAATAGAGCACGCTCAGGAACAGGGCGGCGGTGATGCCGAGCATCGTCTTGGCGGCGGCAGCATACCAATCGCTGCGCTCCTGCGCCTCGTTGAGGGCCGCGCCGGTGCGGACGTTGGTCAGGTCCCTGAACCGCGCCACCGTTTCAAGAAGGGCGGTCTGCAGACGCTCGTGCTCGGGCCCAAAGAGCTTTTCCTGCGCGCCGGCGCGGTCACCCTTCTGATAGGCCTCGATGGCGGCAACCTCGACCTTGTCGAGCGCTTCCGCCTCGCGAACGATATCCTGCAAGGCGGCGATCTCCGCCGGCGTCGCGCCAAGATTGGTCGCGGTCTTGGTCGCCTCCTCGCGCCGGCGTTCTTCTTCCTCGGCGCGGTGGAAGGCTTCGAGATGGCGCTCGTCGCCGCGCATCACATAAAGACGTGCCTCGTCACTTCGCGTTTCAGCCCCGAGCGCAAGCTCTTCGCCGAGCGTGTCAAGCACCAGATGTTGCTCAACCGCTTGGCGTTCCTTGATCGCGCTGTCGGTCGACAGGATGAAGGCGGCACCGGAAAGCCCCGTCAGAAGGACGGTCACGCCATAGGCCCAGTTTGTGATCGCATTTATTCGCATGGAAGAAGCTTAGCCCCCGCGGATTGAGAGCGGATTAACCGCATTATCAGGCTTCGGCAACAGCCCCTGCCCCGGTTGACGCAAGCGGCGCGGCTTTTGTTCCGCCCCCTTGACCTGCCGGCCCCTCCGGACACGTTGCGCCCGGCAGATCGCTCAAGTAGGTTCGACATCAAAGGCGTCGGTGAGGCCGGTCGCCTGGACTATTCTGGTATCGCGTAGGCTCGGCAGCCCATGCCGGGCGAGAGGACGGCCGAAGGGCCGGGTGCAAATGACACTGTCGGGCAAGCGTATTCTCCTCATCATCTCCGGCGGCATCGCGGCCTATAAGAGCCTCGATCTCATCCGACGGCTGCGCGAACGCGGGGCGAGCGTGCGGCCGGTCATGACGGCGGGCGCACAGCAGTTCGTGACGCCGCTTGCCGTCGGCGCGCTTTCGGCCTCGCATGTCTATCTCGACCTGTTTTCGCGCGAGGACGAGCAGGACGTCGGCCATATTCGGCTGGCGCGCGAATGCGATCTGATCGTCGTGGCACCCGCGACCGCCGACCTGATGGCGAAGATGGCGAACGGCCATGCGGACGATCTCGCCTCGACCATTCTGTTGGCAACGGACCGCCCTGTCCTGGTTGCGCCGGCGATGAACCCGAAAATGTGGGCGCATCCGGCGACGCGCCGCAACCGGGCGACGCTTGCCAGGGACGGCCTCCGCTTCATCGGCCCGGAAGCGGGCGAAATGGCCGAAAGCGGCGAGGCCGGCGAAGGCCGCATGAGTGAGCCGCTGGCAATCGTCGCGGCCGTTGAAGACCTGCTCTTAGGCGCGCCAAAACCGCTTGCCGGGCGCAGCGTCGTCGTCACCTCAGGGCCGACGCATGAGCCGATCGACCCGGTGCGCTACATTGCCAATCGCTCCTCGGGCAAGCAGGGCCATGCGATCGCCGCGGCGCTAGCAAAGCTCGGCGCCGACGTCACGCTGGTCTCCGGCCCCGTAACGATCCCGGATCCGGTTGGTGTGAAAGTCGTGCATGTGGAGCGGGCCGAAGAGATGCGCGATGCGGTGCTTGCTGCCCTTCCCGCCGATGTCGCCGTCATGGTCGCCGCCGTTGCCGACTGGCGGGTGGCGACGGCCGCCGGCAACAAGATCAAGAAGAAGCCGGGCGAGGCGCCGCCGCCGCTGCAGCTTGCTGAAAACCCCGATATCCTGAAGACGGTCGGCCACCATGCGAAACGGCCAAAGCTCGTCATCGGCTTTGCCGCCGAGACCGAAAACGTCGCCGACAACGGCCGCGCCAAGCTCGAGCGAAAGGGCGCCGACTTCATCCTCGCCAACGACGTCTCGCCGGCAACCGGCATCATGGGCGGCGACCGCAATAAGGTGAAGCTGATCTCACATGCCGGCAATGACGACTGGCCGGAGATGGACAAGGACGCGGTGGCGGAGAAGCTGGCGGCGATGATTGCCGAGCAGCTGGCGCGCTAAACAATCGATCTCATGGCAAATGCCCCTCACCCGAGCCCTCTCCCCGCAAGCGGGGCGAGGGGACGCGGCACACGCGATATCGCGTCCCGTTGGCTGCGGGCTTAGCTTCTCCCGTCTAACCTCGCAATACGAGCGGTCGAACGTAGAATCACGCGTTAGGACAGCAACGTTCCGGCCGCCAGCTCATTGGCGTGAACGATGATAATCGGTCGCTTTCTCGAAGAGCCAGTCGTGGACGAGCGAGCGCCACCCGTCCCTTCTCCCCGCCTGCGGGGAAAAGGTGGCGGCAGCCGGATAAGGGGTGCGTCGTCCTCGTCGAATCCGAAAGCGCCACCGGCTCAGGCCATCTGGCGAGATCTGACCGGCGTGCCCTTGGTCGAAAACAGACGAACATCGACTCCGTTTTCGCCGACGATGACCGCGGTGCCGTCGGGGATTTCGACCCAGGCGCTGTCGTCGTCGTTGAGCGGCTCGGAGACGAGGCAATAGCCACCGCTCGGGCCCATCGGTGCGGCATAGAGCGTCGGCGCCTTCCAGTCGGAGGCGTAGCGCACAGCGTAGAGATCCTGGCCGTCGGAGAAAGCTGCGGTGAAGCGCACCAGCACCTGGCGCTCCAGATGCTCGGCAAGCTGTTCGATAAAGGCGAGCGCCTCGGCGATGGCACCGAGCGGATCGCGGTCGAGCCCGAACTGCATGGCGAGAAGAAACAGGAGCTCCGAATCCGTCGTGCCGGTGCGCGCCGAATAGAGGTCATTGTCGAGCATGCTCTCCATCGGACGGCGCAGATGCTCGAAGTCGCCGATCTGGCCGTTGTGCATGAAGGACCAGCGGCCGAAGACGAAGGGATGACAGTTGTCGCGCCTGGTTCCGCCGCCGGTCGCGGCGCGCACATGGGCGAGGAAGAGCGGCGAGCGGATCTGCCGTGCGATGCTCTTCAAGTTGCAGTCGGACCAGGCCGGCAGGATATCGCGGTAGCGCCCCGGCTCGGGATGGTCGCCGTACCAGGCGATGCCGAAGCCGTCGCCATTGGTGGCGGTTTTGGCCCGTGTCGCGCAATGGGACTGTTCGATCAGCGAGTGCGCCGGAGAGGTCACCAGTTCCTCGAGATACAGCGGCTCCCCGCGATAGGCTGCCCAGCGGCACATGCTGATTTCACTCCAGCTCCGCTCCGTTCACTGCGGAGCGATTCGTTAACCATGACGAAACGCGATGTTCCAACGGAACATGGTAAAAATGCGTTAACACATTCCCCCTTTCGTCAAGGTGAAGCTAACCGGAACGCACAGTTTTGGCTGTTTCAAACGGCACAACGTCGGTATCGCCATCCTATTTCGAACAAACATTCCATATTGACAAAACTTGCAAAATTCATTTCATTTCAGACCAACACGGCAGCGCCGCCAGGGAGGAATTCAGCATGGGCAGCAAGCGCAAACTCGGCATCGGCCTGATCGGCACGGGCTTCATGGGCAAGGCCCATGCGCTCGGCTTCACCATTGCCGCGCGGGTCTTCGACCTGCCCTTCGAGCTCGATCTGGTTTCGGTCGCCGACGTGACCGTCGAGAGTGCCGAACGCGCCCGCGGTCAACTGGGCTTCCGCAAGGCGACCGCCGACTGGCGCGAGCTCTTGACCGATCCGGATATCGACATCATCGACATCACCACGCCGAACCTTTTGCACAAGGAGATGGCGCTTGCGGCGATCGCCCATGGCAAGCACGTCTATTGCGAAAAGCCGCTGGCGCCGACCGTTGCGGAATGCCGCGAGATGGTTGAGGCGGCCGAGAAGGCGGGCGTCGTGACCCAGGTCGGCTTCAACTATCTGAAGAACCCACTGATCTTCCTTGCCAAGGACATCATCGAAAGCGGCGAGATCGGCGAGATCCGCTCGATGCGCGGCATCCATGCGGAAGACTTCATGGCCGACGCGCAGGTTCCGTGGGGCTGGCGCCTGAACCCGGCCAGCGGCGGCGGTGCGCTTGCCGACATCGGCAGCCACATTATCGCCTCCATGCGCCACCTCGTCGGCCCGATCAAACAGGTGCTTGCCGAAACCATCATCCAGATCCCGGAACGCCCGGTGTCCGCTGGCTCCAGCGAAACCCGCGCCGTCGAGGTCGACGACATCACCCGCGCCTTCGTGCGCTTCGAAAACGGCGCCACCGGCAGCTTCGAGGCAAGCTGGATCGCGACCGGTCGCAAGATGCAGCACGATTTCGAGATCTACGGTTCGAAGGGCAGCATCGTCTTCACCCAGGAGCGGCTGAACGAAATCCGCCTCTACAAGATCGGCGATGATATCCGCACCCGCGGCTTCCGCACCATCTGGGCCGGACCGGAGCATCCGCCCTATGGCGCGTTCTGCGTAGCGCCGGGCCACCAGATCGGCTTCAACGACCTGAAGGCCATCGAGGTGAAGGAGTTCCTCGACGCCATCGCCGGCGGCAAGTCTCCCTCGACCGATTTCCGCGAAGGCTACGAGGTGCAGAAGGTGCTTTCGGCGACCTATCAATCGGCCAAGACAAACGAATGGGTGCGGATCTAGGCGGCTTCGACGGCCGGCGTGTCGTAGGAAAACCATCTATTTTTGCACGCACGTCAGGACGCTAAACCGCTACGCACTTTTGCTGGAAATGCCGCCCGTCTTGCTGCGCATTTCCGGACGCAAAACCGCTTCGCACTTTTCCTGGACATGCTCCGAGAAAAATAGAATGCCTGTTCTATCCCGTTCCCGACTAATCGATTAGGGTGAGGCCGAAAGCCAGACTGACATCGAGGGAGACGAGCGAGACATGGCCATGCCGGAAACGACGACAGAGGTGCCGCAGGATTTCGAGGCGCTGAAAGCCGCCATTCTGGAACGCAAGGCGGAGCTGCCGAAACGGCTGCGCCAGGTTGCCGCCTATTCGCTCGACAATCCCGATGAAATCGCCTTCGGCACGGCAGCGAGCATCGCGACTTCCGCCGAAGTGCAGCCGTCGACGCTGGTGCGCTTCGCCCAGCATTTCGGCTTCGAGGGCTTTTCCAGCCTGCAGCAGATTTTTCGCGCCCGGCTGCGTGAGCGCACGCCCGGCTATGAGGACCGGCTGAAGGCGCTCAGCGCCAACGACCACAGCAAGCTCGAAAGCGGTTCGATCTTCAACGGCTTCGTCGCTGCCGCCCACCGCTCGCTCGACAACATCGCCTCCTCGGTGGATCCTGAAGCCTTCGAACGCGCCGTCGATATCCTCGCCAAGGCCGACACCGTCTACCTGATCGCCAAGCGCCGCTCCTATCCGATCTCCAGCTACATGGCCTATGCCTTCGGCAAGCTGAAGGTGAAATACCAGCTCGTCGGCACGGCCGCCGGCATCGACGAGGACATGCTGGCGATGGCAACGAAAAACGATGCCGCCTTTGCCGTCAGCTTCTCGCCCTACGCCTCCGAAAGTGCGGCCCAGGCGCGGCTTCTCGCCGAACGTAAGGTGCCCGTCGTGTCGCTGACGGACTCGGCCTTCTCGCCCTTGGCAGAATCCTCGAAGGTCTGGTTCGAACTGGTCGAGGCCGACCATGCCGGCTTCCGTTCTCTTTCCGCCAGCATGGCGTTTGCCATGGCGCTGACGGTCGCCATCGCCGAGAAGCGCCAGCGCCTCGCCGAGGGCGGCTAGGCAAAACGGAACAGATAGAATGAAAATTCCATATTGACGAAACGTCGGAATTTATGTTTCATACGGCCATCACCCACAGTACGGAAATGGTCGGGCCCGCCAAGGTGTCCGCGGGGAGGAAGCAGTGAGCCAGAACGTTTCGGCACAGGGAGCAAAGCCGCTCGACCTGATCACCATCGGCCGGGCCTCGGTCGATCTCTATGGCCAGCAGATCGGCACGCGGCTTGAAGATGTTTCGAGCTTTGCGAAGTCAGTGGGCGGCTGCCCCTGCAACATCTCTGTCGGCACCGCCCGCCTGGGCCTGAAGTCAGCGCTTCTCACCCGCGTCGGCGACGAACAGATGGGCCGCTTCATCCGCGAGCAGCTCATCCGCGAAGGCGTCGAAACGCGCGGCATCGTCACGGATCCGGAGCGGCTGACGGCGCTCGCGATCCTCGCCGTCGAAAACGACAAGACCTTCCCGCTGCTCTTCTATCGCGACAACTGCGCCGACAACGCGCTTTGCGAAGATGACGTTTCCGAAGAGTTCATCCGTTCCGCCCGCGCCGTGCTCGTCTCGGGAACGCATTTCTCCAAGCCGAACACCGACGCCGCCCAGCGCAAGGCGATCCGCATCGCCAAGGAAAACGGCGCGAAGGTCGTCTTCGACATCGACTACCGCCCGAACCTCTGGGGCCTTGCCGGCCATGACGCCGGCGAGAGCCGCTATATCGCGTCGGATCGCGTTTCGGCGCATCTGAAAACGGTTCTTGCCGATTGCGACCTGATCGTCGGCACGGAAGAGGAAGTGCTGATCGCCTCGGGCGAAAGTGACCTGCTCCAGGCGCTGAAGACGATCCGCTCGCTCTCCAAGGCGACGATTGTGCTCAAGCGCGGACCGATGGGCTGCATCGTCTATGACGGTCCGATCACCGACGACCTCGAAGACGGCATCGTCGGCAAGGGCTTCCCGATCGAGGTCTATAACGTGCTCGGCGCCGGCGACGCCTTCATGTCCGGCTTCCTGCGCGGATGGCTCAAAAACGAGCCGCACGCGACGTCTGCCACCTGGGCCAATGCCTGCGGCGCCTTCGCCGTCTCGCGCCTGCTCTGCGCGCCTGAAATCCCGACCTGGACGGAACTGCAGTTCTTCCTGGAAAAGGGCAGCAAAGAACGGGCCCTGCGCAAGGACGAGGCGATCAACCACGTTCACTGGGCAACCACACGCCGACGCGATATCCCGCTTCTGATGGCGCTGGCGATCGATCATCGCAGCCAACTCGAAGACATGGCCGCCGGCGACCAGGCATTGCTTGACCGCATTCCCGCCTTCAAGGTGCTGGCGGTGAAGGCCGCCGCACAGGTCGCGGCCGGCCGCTCCGGCTTCGGCATGCTGATCGACGACAAGTACGGCCGCGACGCGCTTTACGCCGCCGGCGCCCATCTCGACTTCTGGATCGGCAAGCCGATCGAGCTTCCGGGCTCGCGGCCGCTGCAATTCGAATTCAGCCAGGATCTCGGCAGTCGCCTGATCGACTGGCCGGTCGACCACTGCATCAAGGTGCTCTCCTTCTACCACCCGGACGATCCGGCGGAGTTGAAAGCCCAGCAGGTGGCAAAGCTCCGCTCCGCCTTCGAAGCGGCGCGCAAGGTTGGCCGTGAGATCCTGATCGAGATCATTGCCGGCAAGCACGGCAAGCTCGACGACCAGACCATTCCGCGGGCACTGACCGAACTCTACGATGCCGGGCTCAAGCCGGATTGGTGGAAGCTCGAGCCGCAGGCGAGCCGCGGCGCCTGGGCAGCGATCGATGCCGTCATCGAGGCACGCGACCCGCTCTGCCGCGGCGTGGTGCTCTTGGGCCTCGAAGCGCCCTATGAGCAGCTCAAGGACGGCTTTGCAGCCGCCCGCACTTCGAAGACGGTCCGGGGCTTTGCCGTCGGCCGAACGATTTTCGCCGATGCCGGCCGGGCCTGGCTCGGCGGCATGATGAGCGACGACCAGGCGATCGCCGACATGGCCGGAAAATTCAAGGCCCTGGTCGATCTCTGGCTGCAACTGGGTGAAACAAAGGCGGCATAGGATCGACAGATATCAGTCGATAATGCCGGACAGGGTGGAACGGGACGATTCCACCACGAGGAGGAAACAGATTATGAGCCAGAAGACCGTGCGCCTGACCATGGCCCAGGCCGTGGCGCGGTTCCTGACCCGCCAGATGACCGTCATCGACGGCAAGAAGGTGCCGATCTTCGGCGGCGTCTTCGCTATCTTCGGCCATGGCAACGTCGCCGGCGTCGGCGAAGCGCTGCACGCGATCAAGGACACGCTGCCGACCTACCGCGCCCAGAACGAACAGGGCATGGCGAATGCGGCGATCGCCTTTGCCAAGGCGAGCTTCCGCCGCCGCTTCATGGCCTGCACCACCTCGATCGGCCCCGGCGCGCTCAACATGGTGACCTCGGCAGCACTCGCCCATGTCAACCGCCTGCCAGTCCTCTTCCTGCCCGGCGATGTCTTCGCCAACCGCCGCCCCGATCCGGTGTTGCAGCAAGTGGAAAGCTTCGGCGACGGCACGATCTCGGCGAACGATTGCTTCCGCCCGGTCTCGCGCTACTTCGACCGCATCAGCCGGCCCGAACAGATCATCCCGGCGCTGCGCCGCGCCATGCAGGTGCTGACGGATCCGGCCGATTGCGGCCCGGTAACGCTGTCGCTCTGCCAGGACGTGCAGGCGGAAGCCTACGACTACCCCGAAAACTTCTTCGACGAGAAGGTCTGGGTGCCGCGACGCGTCGAGCCGGATCTCGACGAACTGGCGACGGCGATCGCGGCGCTGAAGGAAGCAAAGAAGCCGATCATCGTCGCCGGCGGCGGCGTGCTCTATTCGGAAGCGAGCAAGGAACTCGGCGACTTCGCCGAACGCCACGGCATCCCCGTGGTCGAGACGCAGGCCGGCAAGTCGGCGCTGCCGCATTCGCATTCGCTCAACATGGGCTCGGTCGGCGTGACCGGCACCACCGCCTCCAACGCGCTTGCCGAGGATGCCGACGTGGTTCTCGCCGTCGGCTCGCGCCTGCAGGACTTCACAACCGGCTCCTGGGCGCTCTTCAAGAACGAGGGCCTGAAGATCATCGGCCTCAACGTTCAGCCTTTCGACGCCGGCAAACACAACGGCCTGCCGCTGATCGCAGACGCCCGCGCCGGTCTCAACCGCATCTCCGGCGGTCTTGGCGGCCACAAGGCCGATCCGAGCTGGACCGCGAAGGCCAAGGCCGGCAAGGCGGAATGGCTGGCGGCGGCCGACAAGGCGACGGCCACGACCAATGCGGCCCTTCCCTCCGACGCCCAGGTGATCGGCGCCGTGCAGCGCGCCCGCGGCGGCAAGAACACGACGCTCGTCTGCGCCGCCGGCGGTCTACCCGGTGAGTTGCACAAGCTCTGGCAGGCGGAAGAGCCCGGCGGCTACCACATGGAATACGGCTTCTCGACCATGGGTTACGAAGTTGCCGGCGGTCTCGGCGTCAAGCTCGCCAAGCCCGAGAGCGACGTGATCGTCATGGTCGGTGACGGCAGCTACATGATGCTGAATTCGGAGATCGCCTCTTCGATCATGCTTGGCGCCAAGTTCACGATCGTGCTGCTCGACAATGCCGGCTACGGCTGCATCAACCGGCTGCAGATGGGTACCGGTGGCGCCAACTTCAACAATCTCTTGAAGGACACCCATCACGTCGAACTGCCGCAGATCGACTTCGCGGCGCATGCCGGCGCGATGGGCGCCGTCACCCGCAAGGTCGGCTCGATCTCCGAGCTCGAAGCAGCGCTCAAGGAGACCGCGAGCGAGACGCGCACGACCGTGATCGTCATCGACACCGATCCGCTGATCACGACCGAGGCCGGCGGCCACTGGTGGGATGTCGCAGTGCCCGAGGTCTCGGGCCGCGCCCAGGTCAACGCGGCGCGCGAGGGTTATGAGAAGGCGCTCGCCGCACAGCGCTTCGGCTAAGATTGCCCTTTCGGCGCCCGCGTTTTCGCGCGGGCGCTTTTCCCGTTTATGCTCACAAAATATCCGCCTTCCGCGGATGGCATCAGAAAGTGAAAGACATGATCCGCTACGGAACTAACCCGATCGCCTGGAGCAACGACGACGATCATTCGATCGGCGCGCATTTGACGCTCGAGGACTGCCTGTCCGATTGCCAGAAGATCGGCTTCGACGGCATCGAGAAGGGCCACAAGATGCCGTCCGATCCGGAAGCACTGAAGCAGAAGCTCGGCTCCTACGATCTCGTCTTCGTCTCCGGCTGGCACTCGACCAACCTGCTCACCCATGACGTCGAGGCCGAGAAGAAGGCGATCCAGCCGCATCTCGATCTCCTGAAGCACAATGGCTGCAAGGTGGCAATCGTCTGCGAAACCTCGAACGCCATCCATGGCGATGACGGAAAGTCGGTCGCCAACGACAAGCCGGTGCTGCCGGCCGACCAGTGGAAGAAGTTCGGCGCCGACCTCGAAGCGATCGCGCAATATTGTGCCGACCAGGGCATCGACCTCGTCTACCATCACCACATGGGCACGATCGTCCAGACCGGTGAGGAAATCGATCTCCTGATGCAGAACACCGGCCCGGCGACCAAGCTGCTGCTCGACACCGGCCACGCCTGGTTCGGCGGTTCCGATCCGGCCGAGGTCGCGAAGAAATACATGCACCGCGTGCGCCACATCCATTGCAAGAACGTGCGTCCCGCTGTCCGCAAGGTCGTCGAGGGCGAAGGCCTCTCCTTCCTCGAAGGCGTGCGCCGTGGCGTCTTCACGGTTCCCGGCGACAGTGAAGGCAGCGTCGACTTCCTGCCCGTACTGAAGATCGCCGCCGAGCACGATTATTCCGGCTGGCTGGTGATCGAGGCGGAACAGGATTCGGCCGTGCGCAACCCTTTCGAATACCAGTCACTCGGGCTGAAGTCGCTGAAGGCTTTTGCCAAGGAAGCCGGGCTCGACAAGTAAGCCGTCACTTTCGGTCGCCGGACTTCGCGGGGCGTGCCCCTCATCCGCGCGGTGAGGGAGGCCCCTCATCCGGCTGCCGCCACCTTCTCCCCGCCGGCGGGGTGAAGGGATATGCCGCGCCCTCCGGTCCCTCGCGACGTAGAGGTGGGGAGCGCGACGCAAACTCCGAAAATCCCCTCTCCCCGCAAGCGGGGAGAGGGCTAGGGTGAGGGGCAGGCCAACCATTCGGCGCGGCTCCAGAAAAAGTATCAGGGAGATCGACATGTCCAAGCTGCTCGTCAAACCGAAGGCCAAATCGGGCCTCATGCAAAACGTGACGCCGGAGAGCGCCGGCTGGACCTATGTCGGCTTCGCGCTGGAACGGCTGAAAGCGGGCGAGACGACCGAGGGCGAGACCGGCGACAAGGAAATCTGCCTGGTGCTCGTGTCCGGCAAGGCGAAGGTCGCCGTCGACGGCGAAAGCCTCGGCGAGCTCGGCGAGCGCATGACCCCCTTCGAGGGCCAGCCCTATGCCGTCTACGTGCCGAAGGGCAGCCGCTGGCAAGCAACCGCCACCTCCGACCTCGACCTTGCCATCTGCTCGGCCCCGGGCGGCGACGGCTTCAAGGCGAAGGTGATCGCACCGGGCACCCATCCGCAGATGACCCGCGGCAAGGGTACCAACACCCGCTACGTCACCAACATCATGCCGGAAGATGACGGCTCGGCGCAGTCGCTGCTCGTCGTCGAGGTGATCACGCCCGGTGGCCATACTTCCTCCTACCCCCCGCACAAGCACGACCAGGACGACCTGCCGGCCGAGAGCTATCTGGAAGAGACCTATTACCACCGGCTGAACCCGCCCCAGGGCTTTGCGATGCAACGCGTCTATACCGACGATCGCTCGCTCGACGAGACCATGGCAGTCGAGGACGGCGACGTGACGCTGGTGCCGAGGGGCTATCATCCGGTCGCTGCCGTGCACGGCTACGACGTCTATTATCTCAACGTCATGGCCGGACCGAAGCGCATCTGGAAGTTCCACAACGCCCGCGAACACGAGTGGCTGTTTACCGGCGTGTAAGCGGCGGCGAACCAAACGGTGGCGCTCCACCGCTCTCCGTCCATGCCGAACGGCGGGGCGAGACGCTGCGATCCTTGAGCCCGATCGCCCAATGAGGCTTCGGGCGGATGAGAGCGGCATAGCCTTTCGCCCGGACCGCCCTAGCTTTCCCGCTTTCAGGGAGGGCTCCATGCATATCGACGGGCAATGCCACTGCGGCTTCGTCACCTACGAGGCGGAGATCGACCCGGCCGATGTCGGGATCTGCCATTGCACCGATTGCCAGCAACTGACGGGATCGGCCTACCGCGTCACCACCGGCACGGAACGGGGGAACTTTCGGCTGACCGGCGGCGAACCGAAGCTCTATGTGAAGATCGGCGCAAACGGGCGGCAGCGGCTGCAGTTCTTCTGCCCGAACTGCGGCTCGCCGATCTACACGACCGGCACCGACGAGGACGCGCTGGAGGTTGGCATCCGGGTGGGAACGATCAACCAGCGCCGGCAGCTCAGACCGCGGTCGCAGATCTGGTGTTCCTCGGCGTTGCCCTGGATCGGCGACGTCAGGAAGCTGCCGGGCCGCGATCGCGACGAGGCGCCTCACGCTTAGCCATCTCGGCCTGAACCATCATGCGGCGACGAGCAGACGATCCTTGAGCGGCGCCCATGCTTCGCCGATCACGACCGATGCCGGCGTCGCCGTCATCTGCGATGGGCGCGCCTGCGGATTGACAGCAAGATAAGTCTTCACCAGATGATAGCCGATCGTGTAGCCGGCCCAGCGCGGCAGAGACCGATCGGTGCCAAAGAACCAGCCTGCGTGATCATAGGTCTCGGCCCAAAGCTCTCGTTCGGCGCGCTCCAACAAACTTTTCCAATCCGCGGCGTTGAGCGCATGATTCCACACATGGCCGTCGCCGCCGTTGATCTCGGCATCGAAAGCATCGGCCAGCCCCTCGCTGACCAGCGCTTCGCCGAGCTTGGAACCATAGCCGCAGGTCGCGTGGCGAAAGGAATGATGCAGTTCGTGCGTCAGCAATTTGCGCACTTCTCCCGCACTAAGGCTCGCCTCGAAATTCTCGTTGCCGGGATCGACCGTGAAGAAGACCAGCGCCCTGCGGTAGCAGGCGCCCGCAACACCGAGTTCAGGGATCGTCTCGCCCGCACGATACTCGACGAGGACATCGATGGGGGCGGCGCTGTCCGAGGCAGAAACCGCCGCGCCGACACGCTCGGCGGTTTCCCGCACGGCCTCCCGTATTCGTTCGTGCCACGGCGCCAGAGACCCGTCCGCTTCGAGAAAGTGAACACGAAGATCCAGCATTTCGACCATCTCCTATTGTCTCAGCCGCCTGGCACCGCAACGTAAGGATGCGGCCGGTGATTGCAACGCCGGAAAGATGAAAGTTTCTACGACCCACCGATGTCAGCCGGAGCAGGAGGCGTCATTGCGATGGCCGGATGCGGCGCCGCGGTGTACAAGACAAAGCTGGAGAACGGAGCAGGCGCGCGGGATGGCAAAGGGCAAAATCAGGATGCTGCGCAGTGCCGCCGCGGGCATAGACGCTGTCGAGGCCGAAACGCGCCAGTCCTTCGCCCGCCACACGCACGATCAGTTCGGCATCGGTCTCATCTATGAGGGCGCGCAGAAATCGCTCAGCGGCCGCGGCATGGTCGAAGCCGGCGCCGGCGACATGATCACCGTCAACCCCGGCGAGGTGCATGACGGAACGCCGATAGGTGATGCCGGCCGCGCCTGGCGCATGCTCTACTTCGATCCCTCGGTCATCGCGACTGCCGCCGAGGATATCAGCCAGGGCCGCGCGCATTCCGGCGAGTTCACTGCCCCCGCCTTCCACGACCGGGAGGTCGCAGATCACTTTCGGGCACTGTTTGCGGCCATCACCGATCCGACGGCCATGGGCGACGCCATCCGGCACGAGGAGCAGCTCCTGCTGCTGCTTGCAGGCGTTCTTGCCACCGGCAGGCGACACCAGCGTGAACGGCCGGCAACAGTCACGGCGGCCAAGACGATGATCGACGACGATCCGACGGCCGCGATCACGCTCGCCGATCTCGCCGCCGAAGCCGGGCTCAGCCGCTTTCAACTGGTGCGCAATTTCGCAAGTGCGGTCGGCCTGACGCCGCATGCCTATATCGTCCAGCGCCGCATCGATCTCGCCCGCCGCCTGATCGGCGGTGGCATGCCGCTGGCGGAGGCCGCGTTCGCGGCCGGCTTCGCCGACCAGAGCCACATGACCCGCGTCTTCGTCAGCAAATATGGCCTCTCGCCGGGCATCTATGCCGAGGCCAAAAAGTAGCGCCCGCAATTCCGTTCAAGACCCGAGCCCTCCCCCGGAGCATTGCTGCATCGGCTGCGCAGCGACAAGCGCGGCGAAGCAACGGAGAACGGACATGTCGGGAAAATTTCAAGGCTATCTCTATCTGTCGCTGGCGATGATCCTCGTCGGTAGTACGGTGATCGCCAGCAAGATCATCGCGACGGGCCTGCCACCGTTCACGGCCACCGCGCTGCGCTTCGCCGTCGCCTTCCCGCTCTTCCTGCTGTTGATGTGGCTCACCAGGACGTCATGGCCGAAACTTAAGGGCCGCGACTGGCTTCTCCTCATCGCCCAGGCCGGCGCTGGCAGCGTCGGCTATACGACGCTTTTGATCGCCGGCCTCAGCCTGACCTCGGCAACCGATGCCGGCGTGGTGATCGGTACGCTGCCGGTGGTTTCCGCCGCCATCGCCATCCTTCTTCTCGGCGAGCGCCCGGACCGCAAAGTGCTTGCGGCGATCGCACTTGCCGCAGCCGGCGTGCTGACCATCGTCTTCAAGCCCGGCGAAGGCGGCACCCATTCGCCGCTCGGCATCGCCCTCATCTTTGGCGCCGTCATATGCGAAGGCCTATTCATCCTTCTCAACAAGCGCGTGAAGACGGAGATCTCGCCGCTGGCTCTTTCGACGCTGATGGCCGGCCTCGGCTTCGCGGTCGCCATCATCCCTGCGCTCTTCGAGACGCATGCGACGGCCGAGATCGACAGGGGCGCAATCGTTGCGGTTCTCTACTACGCCCTCATCCCGACCGTTGCCGGCTTCCTGTTCTGGTATGCGGGATCGGCCAAAGTAAGCGGCACCGAGGCCTCCGTCTTCACGGCGCTGGCGCCCGTTTCAGCCGTCGCCTTCGCCTTTCTCCTGCTCGACGAGCCGGTCGGCGCCCCTCAATTGCTTGGGATCGGCTGCGTGCTCGCCGCCGTCCTCGGCCTGACCCTACCCCAGATCCTCGCCGGCCGAAGGACGGCACGCGCCTTTCCGGTCGCGGAGGTTTGAACCAGAATGAACGCATCCAATTCGAGGACTTCCATGCACTTCCAGCACGCAGACGACATCTGGCGCGATTTCCCGGAGCTGAGCGCCGGCGCGCTTTTCATCGATGGCATAAATGGCGGCGTCTCGGTCGAGGACCATGTTCGCCAGTTCCAGGCGAGCGCAAATGATCGTCTCGGCGCGGGTTCGGAAAGCGACCTGCCCGAGGTCCAGGCGTGGCGCCGGGCCTTTGCCAAGATGGGATTGAAGCCGACACAATACCGCTCGGCAGCCGAAGCCTTGCTCCGCCGCTTCCGCAAGGAAGGCGACCTGCCCTCGATCCATCCGCTGATCGATCTTTGCAACGCCGCTTCGCTCGCCTTCGCCATTCCGATCGCCGTCTTCGACCTCTCCCACGTCAGCGGTTTTCTGCACGTCCGCCGGGCGGCCGGCAGCGAACGCTATCTGACGTTCTCAGGAGAAACGGAGAGCCCCGAACCAGGCGAAGTGATCTTCGCCGATGCCGAGGGGCGGGCGCATGCCCGGCGCTGGACCAACCGGCAGAGCGGTCTTTCGGCCATCCGGCCGCAGACGACGCATGCGCTGATCGTGGCGGAAGCGCTGCACAAGACGGCATGCGAGGACACCGAACGCCTGCTCACGGCACTTTCGCAGGCAATCGAACAGACCTGGGGCGCTCGCCCGAGCATGGCCATGCTCGATCGTTCGTCGCCGCGTTTCGATTTTTCGGTTTAGGGATTTCGTTCGGAAAACGGCGCTTGAGCGCCGCGAGACCGGCCGATGCCTAGGCACCGGCCGGACACAGGACAATCAGGCCGCCTTGGCGACGTGATATTCCTTGATCGCGACCATCTTGATCGCCGGATAGCGCTCGGCTTCGTAGCGCAGCGAGAAGCTGTCCTGCGCCAGGAACACCGGGTCGCCATCGAGATCGCGGGCGATGTCGCCACGACGGGCCGTGACAAACTTGTCGAGTTCGGCCGGCTGGTCGGACGAAATCCAGCGGCAGACAGAGAAGCGCGACATTTCGAAGGATACCGGCAGGCCGTATTCGGCGCTGAGGCGCTCCTTCAACACGTCGAGCTGCAGCGCGCCGACGACGCCGACGATCGCCGGCGAACCGTCTTCCGGCGAGAAGAGCTGCACGACGCCTTCTTCCGCCATCTGCTGCAGCGCTTCCTTCAGCTTCTTCGCCTTCATCGCATCCTCGAGCCGCACGCGGCGCAGGATTTCCGGCGAGAAGTTCGGCACGCCCTGGAACACCAGCGGCTCGCCCTCGGTCAGCGTATCGCCGATACGGAGCGTGCCGTGGTTCGGAATGCCGACGACGTCGCCGGCATAAGCCGTGTCGGCGAGCTGGCGCTGCGAGGCGAAGAAGAACTGCGGGGCGCTGAGGCCCAGTTGCTTGCCGGTGCGCGACAGGCGCGCCTTCATGCCGCGCTCGAGCTTGCCGGAGCAGACGCGCGCAAAGGCGATGCGGTCGCGATGGTTCGGGTCCATGTTGGCCTGGATCTTGAAGACGAAGGCCGTCATCTTGTCGTCGGTCGCATGCACCGTGCGGATATCCGCTACCTGGTCGCGCGGTGGCGGGGCGATGTCGCCAAGCGCATTGATGAGATCGCGCACACCGAAGTTGCGCAGCGCCGAGCCGAAAAAGACCGGGGTCAGATGGCCTTCGAGGAAGGCCTTCTTGTCGAAGGGCTTGCAGGCCTCGATCGCCAGCATCAGCTCTTCGGTAAAGGCGTCGCGCTCGTTTTCCGGCAGGCGATGGGAGGCCATTTCCGGGCCGTTGACCTTGGTCGGGATTTCCTGCGTGTCCGAACCGCGCACGGTGTTGTCGGCGAGGTTGTAGGACCCGCAGAAAGTCTTCGAGCGGCCGATCGGCCAGGTCACCGGCGCGCAGTCGAGCGCCAGCTTCTCCTCGACCTCATCCAGGATCTCGAAGGGATCGCGGCTTTCGCGGTCCATCTTGTTGACGAAGGTGATGATCGGGATGTCGCGCATGCGGCAGACTTCGAAGAGCTTCAGCGTGCGCGGTTCGATACCCTTGGCGGCGTCGATGACCATGACGGCCGCATCCACCGCCGTCAGCGTGCGATAGGTGTCATCGGCGAAGTCTTCGTGACCGGGCGTATCGAGAATGTTGAAGACGTTGCCGCCATACTCGAAGGTCATCACCGAGGTGACGACCGAGATGCCGCGCTCGCGCTCGATCTTCATCCAGTCCGAACGGGTCTGGATGCGGTCCTTCTTGGCCTTGACCTCACCGGCGAGCTGGATGGCACCGCCGAACAGCAGCAACTTTTCCGTGAGCGTGGTCTTACCGGCGTCCGGGTGGGCGATAATCGCAAATGTGCGGCGGCGGGAGACCGCCTCGGCGAGAGTTTCAGCCATGTCGTAAAATCCTGTGAGTTGCCGCGTCCTTTACAGGCTCGGCCCCGATTATGCAATTGACCGAGGCGCCCGTGGCCCGGCTTATGCGGGCATGAGCACGCACACTTCCCTATCCCGCCCGACCCTCAACCTCGTTCGTCTGCCGCACGGCGAAGGCCTGGAGCTTCCGGCCTACGAGACCGCAGGCGCCGCCGGCATGGATTTGCGCGCGGGCGTCCCCGCCGATCGCCCGCTGATGCTCACCCCCGGCAAGCGCGCCCTCGTTCCGACCGGCTTCATTTTCGAAGTGCCCGCCGGCTACGAGGCGCAGATCCGCCCGCGCTCTGGCCTCGCCTTCAAGCACGGCATCACCTGCCTCAACACGCCCGGTACGATCGACAGCGACTATCGCGGTGAAGTGAAGGTGCTGCTCGTCAATCTCGGCGACGAGGAGTTCATCATCGAGCGCGGCATGCGCATCGCCCAGATGGTGATCGCACCGGTCACGCAGGTCACGGTTCGTGAGGGCGACGGCGCAAGCGAGACGGCACGCGGCGCCGGCGGCTTCGGCTCGACCGGCGTCTGATCGACCGACGGCGACCGCTTCGCACTTTTCCCGGAATTGGCCTTTGGGCCGTAATCCCGAACGGAAAACCGCTTCCCACTGTTCCTGGGATTGCTCTCACTTACGCAATCCCGGACGGAAAACCGCTTCGCACTTTTCCTGGGATTGCTCTCACATGCGCAATTCCGGACGGAGAACCGCTTCGCACTTTTCCTGGGATTGCTCTTAAACCAAAGGCGGCAGGCGGCGCTTGACCGGTGTCGACTTGACAATCGAGGTGTTGGTCTGCGCCTTCTCGGCGATCCGGTCGAGGATCGTGTCGAGCTGCGCCATGTCACGCACGTAGAGCTTGGCGATGAAGCAGTCGTCGCCTGTGACCTTGTCACATTCGACGAATTCCGGCGTTTCCTGGATCAGCCTCTCGACGATGTGCAGCATGCCCGGCATCGGTCGCACGCGGATGACCGCCTGCAGCGGGTAGCCGACCTTGGCGGGGTTGAGGGCGATGGTGAAACCGTCGAGGACACCGCGCTCTTCCAGCTTGCGGAGCCGATCCGCAGCGCTCGGCGACGAGAGCCCGGCCTCCTGCGCCAGCTCCTTCAGCGACACCCGGGCATTGGCGGCCAGTATGTCGAGGATTCGTCGGTCAATCTCGTCCAGCATCACGACACCATAAGTCACAACAACAAACAGAACTTCGATAATTAGGCAAGCTAGCACAATTGCCTTCGTTCATCTATGGGAAAGGCCATGAGCACCGGCTATTCTGCGATCACCAATAGGAGCAGAAATCATGAATACCGAGCTCAAACGCGGCAGCATCGAGATGACGGCAGCGATGCTGATATCCGGCACCATCGGCTGGTTCGTGCTGATGTCGGGGCAGCCGGTGACGAGCGTGGTGTTCTGGCGCTGCGTCTTCGGGACCATAACGCTCGTTGCCATTGCCTGGGCGCTCGGACTTCTCGACCGTCGCCACTTCAGCCGACGGATGCTGCTGCTTTCGGTCATCGGCGGCATCGCGATCGTGGTCAACTGGCTGCTGCTGTTCGCCGCCTATTCCCACGCATCGATCTCGATCGCGACGATGGTCTACAACACCCAGCCCTTCATGCTCTTGGGCCTCGGCGCCGTGTTCCTCGGCGAAAAGATCACCGTCACCAAGATCTTCTGGCTCCTGGTGTCGTTTGCCGGCATGCTTGCGATCATTTCGGCCAAGCCTGGCCAAGGCTTCGCGCCTGAAGATTATCTGATCGGCGTGGCCCTTTCGATCGGTGCTGCCTTCTTCTACGCGATCGCGGCGATTGCGACCAAGCTGCTCAAGGGCACGCCGCCGCATCTGATTGCGCTGATCCAGGTGATCACCGGCACCGTGATGCTGGCACCGATGGCGCTTGCCGCACCCGCCCCGTCAGGTGCAACGCAATGGTCGATCGTCCTGACCCTCGGCGTCATCCACACCGGGCTGATGTATGTGCTGCTCTACGGCGCGATCCAGCGGCTGCCGACGCACATGACCGGGGCGCTTTCCTTCATCTATCCGATTGCCGCCATTGTGGTGGACCGCCTCGCCTTCGGGCACCAGTTGCAGCCGATCCAGATCGCCGGCTCCGTCGCGATCCTCGTTGCCGCCGCCGGCATGACTCTCGGCTGGAAACTTCGCCTTCCCTCTTCTATCAGGAAGCGGGAACGCGAAGGGAGAACCGCATGATCACCTGCTACCTGAAATACATTATCGACCCTTACAAGGCGGCCGAGTTCGAACATTACGCCAAGCTCTGGATCCCGCTCGTCAATCGGCTGGGCGGCACGCATCACGGCTACTACCTGCCGCATGAAGGGGCGAACAACATCGCCCTGGCGCTCTTCAGCTTTCCGACCCTTGCCGACTATGAAAACTACCGCCGGGAAATGGCCGCGGATCCGGAATGCCAGGACGCCTTCGCCTATGCCGAGAAGACGCGCTGCATCCTCAGCTACGAGCGCAGCTTCATGCGACCGGTTTTCGAGTAAGCCAGCTCCGGAGTTGAGGGCGGCATCGGCAAGCGCGCGTTAGCGCCGCGCTTCCGAGGCCATGCTCAGCGCAAAGCCGAAGAGCGCCGTCCCCATCGCCCAGCGCTGCACAACCATGAACAACGGCCGCCCGGCAAGAAAAGCGGCGATGCCGCTGGCGGCGAGCGCGATCATGGCGTTGACGGTGACGCTGGTCGCGATCTGGATCGAGCCGAAGACCAGCGACTGGCCGAGCACGTTGCCGAGCTCCGGCCGGATGAACTGCGGCAGCAACGAGAGATAGAGCACCGCTACCTTGGGATTGAGCAGGCTGGTCAGGAAGCCCATGACGAACAGCTTCTTCGGCCCATCCTTCGGCAGGTTCTTGACCTGAAAGGGCGAGCGTCCACCGGGCCTGACCGCCTGCCAGGCGAGATAGAGAAGGTAGGCTGCACCGGCGATGCGAAGCGCATCATAGGCGAGCGGCACGGCCAGAAGCAGCGCTGTGATACCGAATGCCGCCGAGACCATATAGACGACGAAGCCGAGCGCCACGCCGCCGAGCGAAATCAAGCCGGCGCCCGGCCCCTGGCTGATCGAGCGCGAGATCAGGTAGATCATGTTCGGGCCTGGCGTCAGCACCATGCCAAGGGCCAGGAGGGCAAAGCCGATCATATCCTTCAACTCGGGCATGGAGAGGCGCCTTTCGCTCGTTTTCGCCAAGCTCTACGCATTTCGCACCAGCGGACAACGCCAGACTTGTCACCCGGTCAATTTCTTCAGCGGACGCCCGCCGGTCGCAGTTCGGTGATTTCCTTTTTCAGTCGCTTGAGGTAGAAATCGGCATCATCTTCGGAAGGACGTTCCATGACGCTCGCGGCCCTCATCGCCTATAGCGGCGCGCTCTTCATCGCTGCGGCCATTCCAGGCCCCGGCGTGACGGCGCTGGTTGCGCGCGCGCTCGGCTCCGGTTTCCGCGAGACCTTCTTCATGGGCCTCGGCATCGCGCTCGGCGACATGATCTATCTAACCGCGGTCATCCTCGGGCTGGCGCTGATTGCCCAGACCTTCACCACAGCCTTCCTGGTGGTGAAGTTTGCCGGCGTCCTCTACCTCGGCTACATCGCGTGGAAGCTGTGGAGCGCAGGGCTGCTGCCGGAGGACATCAAGGCGAAGCCGTCGACGAGTGCGGCCATGTCCTTTCTGTCCGGCCTGCTGATCACGCTCGGCAATCCGAAGACGATGCTGTTTTACGTGGCGCTCGTGCCGACGCTGATCGACATTCGGGCGATCGGACCCGGCGACTACGGCCTGCTCCTGACCGCCACCTTTCTGGTGCTCTTGAGCGTTCTCGTGCCCTATATGCTGCTCGCCTCGCGTGCGCGTCTGCTGCTCAAGCAACCGAAGGCCCTGAAAGCGCTGAACCGGGTTGCGGCCAGCGTGCTTGCCGGCACGGCGGCCTATATCGCCGTTCGCGCCAGCTGAAAAAACTTTTCCCGAACAACGACTTCGCCAGTGGTTTTTCCTTCGGCGGATCGCTGCGCGGTGTTTGTCGTTCTGGAATTGCGCGATCATTGTTCCTATTCTCGTAGCTCGACAATTTACGCCAAGGGAGAAACCCATGTCCGACACACGCAAGCCCGGCCGCGGCCGCGTCTACTCCTCGATCACGGAAACGATCGGCGACACGCCCATCGTGCGGCTGGACAAGCTTGCCAAGGAAAAGGGCGTCAAGGCGAACCTGCTCGCCAAGCTCGAATTCTTCAACCCGATCGCCTCGGTCAAGGACCGTATCGGTGTGGCGATGATCGAGAGCCTGGAAGCGCAGGGCAAGATTACGCCCGGCCGCACGACGCTGGTGGAGCCGACCTCCGGCAATACCGGCATCGCGCTCGCCTTCGTCGCGGCCGCCAAGGGCTACAAGCTGATCCTGACGATGCCGGAGACCATGTCGGTCGAGCGGCGCAAGATGCTGGCGCTGCTCGGCGCCGAGCTGGTGCTGACCGAGGGCGCCAAGGGCATGAAGGGCGCGATCGCCAAGGCGCAGGAACTGGTCGAGACACTGCCGGACGCCATCATCCCACAGCAGTTCGAAAACCCGGCCAACCCGGAAATTCACCGCAGGACGACGGCCGAAGAAATCTGGAACGACACGGACGGCGCTGTCGACATTTTCGTCTCCGGCATCGGCACCGGCGGCACGATTACCGGCGCCGGCCAGGTGCTGAAGGCGCGCAAGCCTTCGATCAAGGTAATCGCCGTCGAGCCGGAGGAATCTCCGGTTCTGTCCGGTGGCAATCCCGGGCCACACAAGATCCAGGGCATCGGCGCAGGCTTTGCGCCGGCGATCCTCGACACCACGGTCTATGACGAGATCGTCACGGTCAACAGCGCGGAAGCGATCGAGGCCGCCCGCCTTGTCGCCAAGCTCGAAGGCGTGCCGGTCGGCATCTCCGCCGGTGCAGCTCTAACCGCGGCAATCGAGATCGGCCAGCGCGAGGAAAATGCCGGCAAGACCATCGTCGTCATCATCCCGTCCTTTGCCGAACGCTACCTCTCGACGGTGCTGTTCGATGGCCTGGGCGGCTGATCAGGCTGGGATAACTTCTGATCGGAAAGGGCGCCCGCGAGGCGCCCTTTTTTTCCCAGGCACGCCGCTATGCGGCGACGGGCAAGCGTTCCCCGGCGATCCGATAGGAAATCGCCTCGGCGAGATGGATTCGGCCGACCGTCGACGCACCATCGAGGTCCGCAAGCGTGCGCGCCACCTTCAGCACCCGGTGATAGCCGCGGGCGGAAAATTTCATCTTTTCGGCGGCGTCCCGGAGAAGCTGCAGGCCGGCCGCATCGGGTGCTGCGATCTTCTCGATCATCGAGGTTGACGCGCGGGCATTGCTTGTCAGCTCTGGATGTCCGAGGGCGGCGAAACGATCGATCTGCAGCGCCCGGGCACGGGCGACGCGACGAGCAACGACCTCGCTGCTTTCGGCTGCGGCCGGCTTCAGGAGATCGGCGGCGCTGACGGCCGGCACGTCGATGCGGATATCGATGCGGTCCATCAGCGGACCAGAAATGCGCGCCTGATAGTCGGACATGCAGCGCGGTCCACGGGCGCAGCTGCGGCCGGGTTCGCCGGCCATGCCGCAGCGGCAGGGGTTCATGGCCGCGACAAGCTGGATCGCGGCGGGATAGCTGACGCGGTGGTTGGCGCGGGCGATGATGCATTCGGCGGTTTCAAGCGGCTGGCGCAGCGCGTCGAGCACCTGCGGCGAGAATTCCGGAAACTCGTCGAGGAACAGTACGCCGTTGTGCGCAAGCGAGGCTTCGCCAGGCTTGGCGCGCAAGCCGCCACCGACCATGGCGGCCATCGTCGCGGAATGATGCGGCGTGCGGAACGGCCGTCGGTCCGAGAGCTTGCCGCCTGGAAGCTGCCCGGCGATCGAATGGATCATCGACACTTCGAGGAGCTCGGCCGGGTTGAGCGGCGGCAGGATCGACGGCAGGCGGGCAGCGAGCATCGACTTGCCCGAGCCGGGCGGGCCGACCATCAGCAGATTGTGGTTGCCGGCGGCCGCCACTTCGAGCGCCCGCTTGGCGCTTTCCTGACCCTTGATATCGGCGAGATCGGGCAGGTTAGATGCGCCTGAGCGGATCGCGGCCTCGGGTCGCGAAAGCACCTGCGTACCGCGGAAATGGTTGGCGATTGCGATCAGGCTGCGGGGCGCCAGAATGTCGATCTCGGCCCCGGCCCAGGCCGCCTCGGGTCCGCTTTCGGCCGGGCAGATCAGCCCCTTGCCGAGCGCATTGGCACCGATCGCGGCGGGAAGCGCGCCGGCAACGGCAGCAATGGTGCCATCGAGATTGAGCTCCCCGATCACCACATAAGGCGCCAACGCATCGCCGGGAATGGCGCCGAGGGCTGCCATCAGGCCGAGTGCGATCGCCAGGTCGAAATGGCTGCCTTCCTTGGGAAGGTCAGCGGGCGCAAGATTGACGGTCACGCGCTTGGCCGGCAGCGCCAGACCTGAAGCATGAAGGGCGGCCTGCACCCGCTCGCGGCTTTCGGCGACGGCCTTGTCCGGCAGGCCGACGATCTGCATGCCGACCTTGCCCGGCGCGACCATCACCTGCACATCGACAGGCAGACCCTCGATACCCTGAAATGCGACCGTGCTGACGCGCGCGACCATGCTTGCCCCCTTGCCCAGGCAGCCCAGTTATCGGGCGCCACAACCGCCCAGGGTTGCAGGCAGAAGCCTTGCACGGATCGCGCACAAAAACAAGAACAATAACGGAACATTTGAGGAGGCGCGGGTGTGTATCCGGGACGCTTCGGCAAACGGCCGCGGGCGGAAGCCCGCGGCAAGCGCCATCGACCCGAGATGGATCCTAGGCCGAGATCTTGATCAGGCGCGCTTGCGCTCGATCGCATCCCAGAGCAGGCTCGCGACATCGGCGCCGCCGAACTTCTTCACTTCGCGGATGCCGGTCGGCGACGTCACGTTGATCTCGGTCATGTAGTCGCCGATAACGTCGATGCCGACGAAGAGGAAGCCGCGCTCCTTCAGCGCAGGCGCGATGCGGGCGCAGATTTCCTTCTCACGCGCCGTCAGTTCGGTCGGCTCAGGCCGTCCGCCAGCATGCATGTTGGAGCGGGCGTCGTGGTCTGCCGGAACGCGGTTGATGGCACCGACCGGCTCGCCGTCGACGAGCAGGATGCGCTTGTCGCCCTTGCGCACCGCCGGCAGGTATTCCTGGGCGATGAAGGGCTCGCGGAACATCTGGCCGAACATTTCGAGCAGAGAGGACATGTTGCGGTCGTCGCGGGTCGAGTGGAACACGCCGGCGCCGCCGTTGCCGTAGAGCGGCTTCAGGATGATGTCGCCCATTTCCTGGCGGAAGCTAGCGATCTCAGCGGGGTCGCGGGTGATCAGCGTCTTCGGCATCAGGTCGGCGAATTCGGTGACGAAGATCTTCTCCGGCGAATTGCGCACCCAGGCGGGATCATTGACGACCAGCGTCTTCGGATGCAGGCGTTCCAAAAGGTGCGTCGAGGTAATGTAGGCCATGTCGAAGGGCGGGTCCTGGCGCAGCAGGATGACGTCCATGGTCGAAAGATCCACGCGCTCGGCTTCGCCAAGCGTGAAGTGGTCGCCCTTGACGTCGCGCAGCGTCATCGGCTGCACGCTCGCATAGACCTTGCCGTCGCGCAGCGACAGCTTTTCCGGCGTATAGTGGAAGAGGCGATAGCCGCGCGACTGTGCCTCGAGGCTCATGGCGAAGGTGGAGTCACCCGCAATGTTGATGCCCGACACATGGTCCATCTGGACCCCGACATTGACGATTTTCGCCATCTACCCATTCCCTCATGGATCACGCTTAGCGTGATCGATTTCAAACCGCCGGAGCGAATGAGGACGGGAAAACCGCTGCCCTCTGCCGCACTGGCAAAGCCCTCGACATGTAGAATGCGGGCGGGCCTTAGGCAAGGAGAGGCGAGCCTATTCGAAGCCTTCGATCACGCAGGTGATGAGATCGTGATCCGAAAGCGGCCGGCCAGTTTCGTCAAGCGAAGGAATGATCGTGGTCTCGCCGATCTTCAGCCCGCGCGACAGGAACCAGTCGAGCTTCATCGCCCGCTCTGGCCAGCGGGTGATCAGGCTCGGCCGCGTGGTCATCACGTCGAGCGGCCCGCCATAGCGGGTAAAGCCCCTGATGGCGCTCATGGCAAACAGCCCTTCGGCCTCGAAATCGCCGCCGGCATGGTTGCCGGTGTTGAGATCGCCACCGATCATCACCGGCAGGCCGGGGAAAGTCTCGTCGAGTGCATCGATCAATTCCTTGACCTGGCGCTCTCGGTAGACGGCAGTCGTCGCACTCTCGAGATGGGTGGAGACGGCGACGAAGGGTCCGGCTTCCGTCTCGATGACGGCGCCGATCGCACAGCGCTCGCCAAGGCGCGGCTGCTCGCCATCGGTGAACCAGAGGCGTTCGCCCCATAGGCGCAACATGAAGGGCCGGGAGAACGGCACCGCAGCCATCAGCGCATTGCCATGGAACCCCTTGGCGTTGAATTCGTCCTCACAGAACTCACGCTCCGTATCGGAGCCGAGACCCATCTCGATGAACTCGATGCCATACGCATAGTGCATGCCGAGTGTTTCGGCGACTTCGGCGGTCGGGTGACGCTGGCCGGTGCGGGCCATGCCGTTGTCCATTTCTGAAAGAAGGACGACCGGCGCGTTCGTCGCGGCGAGATGGGCGGCGCTTTCGGCCGGAAACAGGCAGCGCTCCAGGTTCCAGGCAGCAACGGTGAACGGGAAGGCGAGCGGCGTATCGGAGGCCGGTGTGCCGCCGACCTCCACGCTGTTCATCTCCGGCCGTGCGGCCATGGCTGCGTCATGGGCGGCAATGGTGCGCACGATCTCGGCAAAGCTGGCGCGGGTTTCAAGCGAAGGAACGGCAAGCTGCTCGACGGTCTTGGAGATCACGATGCGGTCTCCAGGCGTGGCGCTGCAACCGGCGCTTCATTGGCAAACGACGTGCCGCGCTCCAGCCGCTTGCCGGTCTCGGTCGAGAAGAAGTGCAGACGGTCGACGGCGATCGTCACTGCAAGATCACCCGAAAGTGGCGTCTCCGGAGACAGCGCGATGGTGAGCGCCTGGCTCTCGATGGTGCCGTGCACGAGCCGCTGCGCGCCCAGTTCCTCGACATAGTCGACCTGGAACAGCATGGCGTCCTCGCCGACGCCGGCGAGCTTGAGATCTTCGGCGCGAAGCCCAACCGTGACCGGGCCTTCGACCGGCGCACGGTCGCCAAGCGCGATCCTGTAGAGACCGATCTGCAGGTTGCCGCCTTCGATCTCACCCTTGATCAGGTTCATCGCCGGCGAGCCGATGAAGCTGGCGACGAAGGTTGAGGCCGGGCGGTGATAGACGTCGAGCGGACGGCCGATCTGTTCGATGCGACCGCCATTCAGCACCACGAGACGGTCGGCAAGGGTCATCGCCTCGAGCTGGTCGTGGGTGACGTAGAGCGAGGTCGTGCCGAGGCGCTTCTGCAGGCGTTTGATCTCGCCGCGCATGGAGACGCGCAGCTTGGCGTCGAGATTGGAGAGCGGCTCGTCGAAGAGGAAGGCCGCCGGCTTGCGCACGATGGCGCGGCCCATGGCGACGCGCTGGCGCTGGCCGCCCGAGAGCGCACGGGGCTTGCGGGTAAGATAGGGCTCGATCTCCAGCATGCGAGCGGCTTCGGCGACGCGGGCGTCGATCTCGGCCTTCGGCGTCTTGCGGTTCTTCAGGCCGTAAGCGAGGTTTTCGTAGACGGTCATGTGCGGATAGAGCGCGTAGTTCTGGAAGACCATGGCGATGTCGCGCTCGGCCGGATCGACCTCGTTGATCACGCGTGAGCCGATCGTCACCGTGCCCTTCGAAATCGTCTCCAGCCCCGCGACCATGCGCAGAAGCGTGGACTTGCCGCAGCCGGACGGGCCGACCAGCACGATGAATTCGCCGTCCTCGATATCGATCGAGACGGATTTCACCGCCTCGACATTGCCGTGATAGATCTTCGAGACCTCGGCGATGGTAATGGCCGCCATGGCTGCCTCCGTAAGATTGATGTCGTTTCAGGAGCGGGCGGGACTTTTGTCCCGCCACGACCCCGTTTACTTGTCGCTTTCCGTCAGGCCCTTGATGAACCAGCGCTGGAAGATCACGACGATCATGACCGGCGGCAGCATGGCGAGAATCGCCAGCGCAAAGGCCTCGTTATAGTCGGGGATGTTCGAGCCGACCCAGACGAGCAGGATCTGCTTGATGCCGCGCACCAGGGTGAAGAAGCCTTCGTCGGTGGTCATCAGGGTGGGCCAGAGATACTGGTTCCAGCCGTAGACGAACATGATGATGAAGATCGCCGCCATCATCGTGCGCGAGAGCGGCACCAGTACGTCGATGAAGAATTTGAAGGGTCCGGCGCCGTCGATGCGCGCGGCCTCCAGCAACTCGTCCGGCACCGACTTGAAGAACTGCCGGAAGTAGAAGGTGCCCGTCGCCGAGGCGAGAAGCGGCACGATCAGGCCGGTATAGGTGTTGGTCAGCTTCAGCGTGTTCATCACTTCATAGGAAGGAAGGATGCGCACTTCGAGTGGCAGAAGCAGGGTGGTGAAGATCACCCAGAAGAAGAAGGTCGCGAGCGGAAAGCGGAAATAGACGAGCGCATAGGCCGCCAGCATCGACAGCACGATCTTGCCGACGGCGAAACCCAAGCCGAGGATCATCGAGTTCAGCATCATGTTGAAGCCGGTGATCTTGCCGGTGAAGCCGCCCTCGCGCGTCAGTACCGTCTGGTAGGTCTCGACGAAATGGCCGCCCCAGCTGAGGCTGAGACCGTTGCGGTGAATGTCGGCCGCCTCGTGCGTCGAGGTCATGAAGGCGACGACGACGGGCGCCACCATGATGAAGACGCCGAAGAGCAGGATGATGTGGTCGAAAATCTTGGTGCGATACATCGGCCCCACCTCAGTTGTAATGCACGCGCCGCTCGATGAAGCGGAACTGGAAGATGGTGAGCACGAAGACGATCAGCATCAGGATCACTGACTGGGCCGAGGAGCCGCCGAGATCGTTGCCGCGGAAACCGTCCATGTAGACCTTGTAGACAAGGGTGATCGGGTTGTTGGCAGCCTTGTCCTTCACCATCACGTCGATGACGCCGAAGGTGTCGAACAGCGCATAGGTGACGTTAATGATCAGAAGGAAGAAGGCGGTCGGCGCGAGCAGCGGCAGGATCACCGTCCAGAAACGGCGGAACCCGGAGCGGCAGTCGATCGCCGCTGCTTCCCGCACCGAGACCGGAATACCCTGGAGCCCAGAGAGGAAGAAGATGAAATTGTAGGGGATCTGTTTCCAGACCGAGACGACCACCATGGAAAAGGCGGTGTCGAAGTAGTTCAGACCAACCTTGATGTCCCAGCCGAACCAGCGCGCAAGCTCGACGATCGGGCCGATATGCTGGTCGAAGAACATCATGCCGATGAGGCCTGCGACCGGCGGGGCAATGGCATAGACCCAGATCAGCAGCGTCTTGTAGGCGGCGTTGCCGCGGATGACGCCATCGGCCTTGACGGCGAGCAGTAGCCCGATCGACAGCGCAAAGAAGGTGACCAACGCCGTGAAAACGGCGGTGAAACGGGCAATGCCGAGATATTCGCCTGATTTCAGCACGTCGGTATAATTGGTCATCCCGACGAAGGTCGAGCCGAAACCGAAGGGGTCTTCAAGATAGAACGACGACTGGATCGCCTGAACCGACGGCCAGTAGAAGAAGATGAAGATGATCGCGAGCTGCGGCGCGAGGAAAAGGTATGGCAGGAACGGCGAGGAGAACTGCACGCGCTTTGCAGCGCCTTCGCCTCCACTATTCGACTGGCCACCGAAAATCCGGAAGGCGCCGAAGCGACGCCCCCCGGTCTTTGTTCCGGTCCCTCCCCGCGCTGCGGGGAGGAGATCTGTCGCGGTCGACATCGAGATCAGCCGGCCGTCTTGGCGAAACGGGCGAGCAGCTCGTTGCCTTCCTTCTCGATCGTGTCGAACGCGTCCTTGACGGTTGTTTCGCCCGAGAAGATGCGGCCGTATTCGCGTTCCATGATTTCGCGGATCTGCGGGTAGAAGCCGAGGCGGTAGCCCTTCGACCAGTCGCCGGCCGGCAGCATCAGCTGCTTGATGCCGACTTCGGCAACCGGCTTTTCCTTGTAGTAACCATCCTTCTGGGCAAGCTCGTAGGCTGCCTTGGTGATGGCCACATAGCCGGTGGCCTTGTGGTAGAAGTACTGGATCTCAGGCGAGGTCAGGAACTGGAAGAAGTCGGCAACGCACTTGTTTTCTTCATCCGTCTTGCCGGACATGGCAAAGAGTGCCGCGCCGCCGATGAAGGAGTTGGTGCCGGCGCCCTTGATCGAGCCCCAATAGGGCAGGAAGGTTGCCGAGAACGGCATCTGCGCCGTCTTCTGCAGGCCGCCGAACGAACCCGACGAACCGATCCAGAACGCAGCCTTGCCTTCTTCGAAGACCTTCTGGTTGTCGTTCCAGCCGGCGCCGTAGAAGGCGAAGTAGCCTTCATCCTTCCAGGCCTTCAGCTTGTCGAACATCATGACGAGGTTCGGGTCGGTGACCTTCAGCTCAGTGTCGGCGACGGCGTCGTAGCCGTTGTTGTTGGTGGCGAACTGGATGTTGTTGCGGGAGAAGAAGTTCTCCGTGAACTGCCAGGTTAGCTGCGACTGGACGAGCGGGATGTAACCGGCTTCCTTCAGCTTCGGGGCGACGGCCTCGAACTCTTCCCAGGTCTTCGGCGCTTCGACGCCGGCCTTCTTCAGGGCCTCGTCGTTGATGTACATGATCGGCGCGGAGGAATTGAACGGCATGCCGACGAACTTGCCTTCGCTGTCGGCGTAGAAGTAGCGCACGCCATCGATGAAGGCGTTGCGGTCGAAGTTGTGACCAGCCTTGATGATCAGGTCTTCGGCCGGGATGACCGCGCCCTTGGCGTTGATGATCGTGGCGGCACCGGCGTCGAAGACCTGCAGGATGTTCGGCTGTTCACCCGAGCGGAAAGCGGCGATACCGGAAGCGAGCGCTTCCTCGTAGGTGCCCTTGGAAACCGGGGTCAGCGCGCAGGCGCTCTGGGCTTCATTGAACTTCTTGGAAACTTCATTGATGACTTCGCCGTTGCGGCCGGCCATGCCGTGCCACCAGGTAATGTTGGTCGCGGCAAGCGACGAGGTCGCGGAAAATGCAAGGGTAAGGGCTGCGAGCGTAAACTTCTTGAACATGACTAATCCTCTCCACCGGGTTGCGGATGGCAGTGGACTAGTGACCTTCAATGACAGGCCCGTAACGCTTTTATGTCGGAACGATTACAAATTCGAGAATATGTTCCAATGAAGGGCACCCGCGGAACAACGCAATCATTTTCCGTCATTATGCGCCGATTCAGAACGCATCCGGCAGGTGCCGCGGCCAGCCCCAAGGGGTCACGGTGACGATGTCGTAGCGCACGGAAAGCCTGTTGAAATCCGGCTGTTTCGCCAGCCAGAGATCGCTCGCGGCACGGATACGCCTCTGCGCTGTCGCCGTCACGGCGAAGACGCCGTCTTCGGCCGAGCGGCGGGCCTTGACCTCGACACAGGCGATGAGATCGCCGCGCCTT
The DNA here is from genome assembly GCF_026672675.1 of Ensifer sp. SL37. Lineage (NCBI taxonomy): Bacteria > Pseudomonadati > Pseudomonadota > Alphaproteobacteria > Hyphomicrobiales > Rhizobiaceae > Ensifer > Ensifer sp. SL37. The sequence continues at coordinate 1,161,889 of NZ_JAPPRN010000006.1, forward strand.
GCGATGATGTCGATCTCGCCAAGCTTGGTGCGATGGCGCATGGCGACGATGCGGTAGCCCTTGAGCAGAAGGCAAAGCGCGGCACGGTATTCGGCGAGATGCCCTCGCCTCAGCGCCTTCAGCTTCCGCTTGTCGCCACCATCAGTCGTCATGGCGCTCCTTCAGGTGAAGCAGCCGGTCATAGAGTTCCTTGCGCGGCAGGCCCGTCTGGCGGGCGGCTTCGGTTGCCGCCTTGCCGGTCGGCATGTCGGCGACCAGGCTTTGCAGCAGCGCATCGACGTCGGCCGCTTCCGGTTCGGGCGCGGCATCAGGAGGGCCTATGACGAGCACGATCTCGCCCTTGACCGGCCCCGCCTGTTCATAATGAGCCGCAAGCTCGCCGAGTGTGCCGCGGCGAAATTCCTCGAAGGTCTTGGTCAATTCGCGGCAGACGGACGCCCGCCTGCCCTCCCCCAAAACGTCGGCCGCCGCCGCAACCGTCGCAGCGATCCGGTGCGGCGATTCGAAGAACAGGATGGTTGCCGGCACGGCGGCGAGTTCCCTGAGGCGATCGCGTTTGGCCTTGTCCTTGGTCGGCAGGAAACCGGCAAAGAGGAAAGCATCGTTCGGCAGACCGGACCCGACGAGGGCTGCAAGCGGCGCCGAGGCGCCGGGAATCGGCACGACGCGATGTCCGGCCTCGATCGCAAGCTGCCCCAGGCGGTAGCCGGGGTCGGAGACCAGTGGCGTGCCGGCATCAGAGACGAGTGCCACCGAACGCCCTTCGGCGAGCGCTGCCAGCAGCCGCGGACCGGCCTCGTCGGCATTGTGCTCGTGGTAGGCGTAGGGCCGATTGGTGATGCCGTAGCGATCAAGCAGAACACGGGTGACCCGCGTGTCCTCACAGGCAAGCACATCGGCGCCGGCCAATGTTTCCAGCGCGCGCAGCGTGATATCGCCGAGATTGCCGATCGGGGTTGCCACCAGATAGAGCGCGGCATCAAGGGGGCGGGCCGGAACGCTCACATTGTGCAGCCGGTAGCTGCGCTCCCTCTGTCCGCCGGCCGGTTCCGCTGTCTTTTGCTTTTCCACCTATAACGTCCTGATCGTGCTTACCGATGTGTCTGTCCGGTCTTTATGAGTGAGCCACCATGGCAGAGCAAGGGCAAGACGACGGGCCCACGTGCCGCATCTGGGGACAGAAGCCCTCAAACCCCTTGCTTTCCGGGCGCTCTTTCTGCCATTTTGCCGGTCCACATCTATCCGGTCGGTCGGCCGGGGCACTCGCAGTTGACGCTCAGGCGGACGTTTCGCCCGCCGGGCAATGGTTGAAAGCGGCATCCCATGCGCATTACTCTCGAGCGATCCAACCTCCTGAAATCGCTGAACCACGTGCACCGCGTGGTGGAGCGGCGAAACACGATCCCGATCCTCTCGAACGTGCTCCTGCGTTCCGACGGCGCCAGCCTCGAAATGAAGGCGACCGACCTCGACCTCGAAATCACCGAGGCGACCCCGGCGCAGGTGGAGCAGGCGGGCGCGACCACCGTGCCAGCGCACCTGCTCTACGACATCGTGCGCAAGCTGCCCGACGGTTCGGAAGTGCTGCTCGCCACCAACGCCGAGGGCACGGCGATGACCGTCGCCTCGGGCCGTTCCAAGTTCTCGCTGCAGTGCCTGCCGCAATCCGACTTCCCGGATCTGACCGCCGGCAGCTTCTCGCATTCGTTCCGCCTCAAGGCGACCGACCTCAAGATGTTGATCGATCGCACCCAGTTCGCGATCTCGACCGAGGAAACCCGCTACTATCTCAACGGCATCTTCGTACATACGGTCGAAAGCAAGGGTGAGCTGAAACTGCGCGCCGTCGCAACCGACGGCCATCGCCTGGCGCGCGCCGACGTCGAGGCGCCATCCGGCTCCGAAGGCATGCCGGGCATCATCATCCCGCGCAAGACCGTCAGCGAATTGCAGAAGCTGCTCGACAACCCGGAACTCGTCGTCACCGTCGAAGTCTCGGACGCCAAGATCCGCCTGACGATCGGCTCGATCGTCATGACCTCGAAGCTGATCGACGGCACTTTCCCCGACTACCAGCGCGTCATCCCAGCCAACAACGACAAGGAACTGCGCGTCGATTGCCAGTCCTTCGCCCAGGCGGTCGATCGCGTATCGACGATCTCGTCGGAGCGCGGCCGCGCCGTCAAGTTGGCGCTGAACGAAGGCCAGATGACGCTGACGGTCAACAATCCCGATTCCGGCAGTGCTACGGAAGAACTGCCCGTCGGCTACGACCACGATCCGCTCGAAATCGGCTTCAACGCCAAGTACCTGCTCGACATTACTTCGCAGCTGACCGGCACGGATGCGATCTTCATGCTGGCAGACCCGGGCTCGCCGACGCTCGTCCGTGATCTGGCCGCTGAAGATGCGCTCTATGTGCTCATGCCGATGCGCGTGTAGCCGGGCCTGACGCGGCGCGAAATGCCAACCCGTCACGCCCGCGCGTGACGGGTTTTTTGTTGGCCGCGGCATCTGCGGACTGTTGATAAGCGAACGCTTTCAGGCGCAGACAGACTTGTTTTTGCCGCAGATGGGGACACATTATGATCAGCGCCGCCGCGGCCGGCCCGAATCACCGGGCGAGGAATTTTGCGCGGACGGCCTGTGCGAGGAGAGGACAGCGGTTTTGAGGGGTTCAATGAATTTGCGCGTGAAGGTGAAGGAACGGCTCGGACGGAAGTTCGACGAAGAGATTCGCTTTTTCAAAGGATGGATGAGCAATGCCAAGGCCGTCGGCGCGATCCTGCCGACCTCCTCCGTCACAGCGCGCCGAATGGCGAGCGTCATCAATCCGGCCTCAGGCCTTCCGGTTCTTGAGCTCGGCCCCGGCACCGGCGTCATCACCAAGGCGATCCTGGAACGTGGCCTTGAGCCGTCCAATCTCGTGTCGATCGAGTATTCGACCGATTTCTACAATCAGCTCAAGACCAACTTCAACGGCGTCAACTTCATCAACGGCGACGCCTTCGATCTGGAACACACGCTCGGCGAACTCAACGGCCAGACCTTCGACAGCGTCGTCTCTGCCGTGCCGCTTCTGAACTTCCCGATGCATCGCCGCGTCGAACTGATCGACGATCTGCTGTCGCGCATTCCGGTCGGTCGGCCGGTCGTGCAGATTTCCTATGGGCCTTTGTCGCCCGTCGTTGCCATGCCGGACCGCTACAGCATCCAGCATCTCGACTTCGTCGTGCGCAACATTCCACCGGCGCAGCTCTGGGTCTATCGCCGGGCGCACTGACGGGATGTTCGGCGTCTACGTCACCCATCCGCAGGTCCAGATCGATCCGGACGTGCCCGTCCCGCAATGGGGACTTTCCACTGTTGGCCGCGAACGCGCGGTCATCACCGCCGCATTGCCCTGGGTGCGTTCGCTCGGACGGATCGTTTCGAGCGACGAAACCAAGGCGATCGAGACGGCACAACTTTTGGCCGATGCGGCCGGCGTGACGGTCGAGGTCCACCACGACATGGGCGAGAACGATCGCTCGGCCACCGGCTTCCTGCCGCCGCCGGAATTCGAGAAGGCGGCCGACTGGTTCTTCGCCAATCCCACCGAAAGCTTCAAGGGCTGGGAGCGCGCGATCGATGCCCAGAGCCGCATCTCGAACGCGGTCTTTCGGATCCTCGGCGATCACGATCCGAAAATCCCGATTGCCTTCGTCGGCCATGGCGGCGTCGGCACACTTCTGAAATGCCGCCTTACCGGCGCGCCAATCTCGCGCGCAGCCGACCAGAAGGGTGGTGGCGGCGGCAATGTCTTCGCTTTCCGCCTTGCGGATCGGACTGTTGCATGCGACTGGACCCCGATGGAACACTGGCAGGGGATTTAGACGATGACCGAAACCGCGCGCGACAGACTGATCGTAGGCCTCGACCTTCCGACGATTGCGGATGCCGAGAAGATCGTGTCGACGCTCGGCAACGACGTCTCCTTCTACAAGATCGGCTACCAGCTGGTCTTTGCCGGCGGCCTGGAATTCGCGCGCGACCTGGCCAAAAGCGGCAAGAACGTCTTCCTCGACATGAAGCTGCTCGACATCGACAACACGGTGGCCAAGGGCGTCGAGAACATCGCCAAGATGGGCATGTCGATGCTGACCCTGCACGCCTATCCGAAGGCGATGAAGGCGGCTGTCGAGGCTGCGAAAGGCTCCGACCTCTGCCTGCTCGGCGTCACCGTGCTCACCTCGATGGACGAGCAGGACGTGATCGATGCCGGCTATGAATACGATCCGCACACGCTGGTGCTGCGCCGGGCCGAACAGGCGCGCGCCGCCGGCATGGGCGGCATCGTCTGTTCAGCGGAAGAATCGGCGGCGGTACGCAAGATCATCGGGCCGGACATGGCACTCGTCACCCCGGGCATTCGCCCGGCCGGCGCGGACAAGGGCGACCAGAAGCGGGTGATGACGCCCTCCGAGGCGCTCAAGGCCGGATCCAGCCATCTCGTCGTCGCGCGCCCAATCGTCGCAGCCGCCGAGCCGCTTGCGGCTGCCCGCGCCATCCTTGCCGAAATGAACGGTGCGCTCGCCCGCTGATGCCGGGCGACACCCGTCGGACCAGCGCGCCCGGTCGATCCGCTTGACCTCGGCCCAAATTTGCCGGAAGTAACACTCCCGTCAGCCTTTCGTGCTGCAAGACGAGGAGCTCAATATGGCCAAGGGATACTGGATCGCACGGGTCGATGTCCGCGACCCCGAGCGCTACAAGGACTATGTAGCGGCCGCAAAGCCCGCCTTCGAGAAATACGGCGCCAATTTTCTGGCACGCGGCGGGCTGCATCATCGGTTGGAGGGTGGCGTTCGCGCCCGCAACGTCGTCATCGAATTTCCATCGCTGCAGGCAGCGATCGACTGTTATAACTCTCCCGAGTACCAGATTGCCGCCGCGATCCGCCAGGAAGTCGCCGACGCCGAGATGGTGGTCGTCGAAGGCGTCTGATCCCACCGCCCCCAACCTTCAGCAGGCTCTGCACGCAGGCGTCGATTGGCCTTCACCTCTCGCGGCTGTTGGGCTATGTAGCAATCAATTCTTTCCGATCCGATCAGGAGTGCACATCCCATGACCTTGTCCAACCTTCCGCCGCTGGTGACGATTTTCGGCGGATCCGGGTTCGTCGGCCGTCATGTGGTGCGCGCGCTCGCCAAACGCGGCTATCGCATCCGCGTCGCCGTTCGCCGGCCGGACCTTGCCGGTCATCTCCAGCCGCTCGGCAATGTCGGCCAGATCTCCTTCGTTCAGGCGAACCTGCGTTACCGTAAATCGGTCGACCGCGCCGTTGAAGGCTCCGATCACGTCATCAACTGCGTCGGCGTGTTGTTCGAGAGCGGCCGCAACACCTTCGATGCGGTCCAGGATTTCGGCGCCCGTGCCGTGGCTGAAGCGGCCCGCGGCGTCGGCGCGACGCTGACCCACATCTCCGCCATTGGCGCCGACGCTTCCTCTGCATCGAACTACGCCCGCAGCAAGGGCCGCGCCGAGGCCGCTATCCTTGACACCAAGCCTGACGCGATCATCCTGCGTCCGTCGGTCGTCTTCGGTCCAGAGGACGGCTTCTTCAACAAGTTCGCCAACATGGCCCGCTTCTCGCCGGTCCTGCCGCTGATCGGCGGCGGCGAGACGAAATTCCAGCCCGTCTACGTGACCGACGTCGCCGAAGCCGTGGCCCGCGCCGTCGACGGCAAGATCGCCAAAGGCCAGACCTACGAACTCGGCGGCCCTGACGTCTTGAGCTTCCGCGACTGTCTCGAGATCATGCTCAACACGATCGACCGCAAGCGCACGCTCGTCTCGCTGCCCTTCGGCGTCGCGTCTCTGATCGGCAGCGTTTCGTCGCTGATCCCCTTCGTCACGCCGCCGCTTACCGCCGACCAGGTGGTGTTGCTGAAATCCGACAATGTCGTCTCCGCAAAGGCCGTATCGGAAGGCCGCACACTTTCCGGCATCGGCATCGACCCGACGATGCTGGAATCGATCCTGCCGACCTATCTGGTGCGCTACCGCCCGCAGGGCCAGTACACCCGCAGCGGCCGCGCCGCCTGATCGGCAGCAGCCCAACGATTTTTTTGAACGGCCGCCGGAACCACCGGCGGCCGTTTTCTGTTGTATTGCGGAAACAGCGTTGCAGTTCTGCCGCAGTCGGAAAAGCGATTGGCATTTACCGCAAATTCAACATGTCCTGATATTGATCATGTCATATCCACCAACTAAACACCGCCTCGCGCCCCCGATCCCAAGGCATGACGGCGGGCGGCGGCATCAATCTCGAAAGGCATAGCGTCCATGGGCAAGTCGATCGCAATCTTTTTTGCGTGTGCGGCACTGATCATTCTGGCTGGCTCGTTCATGGCGCCGAACACGGTCGCCAGCAGCGGCAAGGATTGCGCACCGGCCTATGGCGTCGATCCGTGCACCACGGCATCGATCGACCTTTCCGGCCACTAAGGGCCGGCGCCTCGACGAGGCATCAAAAGTTATTGGCGGGGGCCAGTAGCCGCGTGCGTTTCACCATGAGACGCACGCGGCTTTGTTTTTAGGGCCTGACAACAGGTCAAAGAAAAAGGCGCGTCGGGGACGCGCCTTTTGTCATTCTGAGATCGTCGGTTCCGCTCAGCCAAGCAGCCACAGACCGATCAGGCCGGCGATCCCGACGATGATGCGCCAGATGGCGAAAGGCGTGAAACCGCGCCGCGAGACGAAGTCGAGCAATGAGCGCACAACGAAGATGCCGGCGACGAAGGCCGCAATGAAACCGACTGCAATCAGGGTAAAATCGTCAAAGGAGAGCGCATCGCGGTTCTTGTAGAGGTCCAGCGTAAAGGCGCCGACCATGGTCGGCATCGCCAGGAAGAACGAGAATTCGGCGGCCGAACGCTTGTCGGTGCCCATCAGCAGGGCGCCGGCGATCGTCGCGCCGGAACGGGACGTTCCGGGGATCATAGCCAGGCACTGGAACAGGCCGATCTTCAGCGCCAGCGACGGCGGGTAGTCCATCACGTCGGTATAGCGCGGCTTCAGCGGCAGATGGTCTATCGCATAAAGGATGACGCCGCCGACGATCAGTACGACGCAGATCAGGACAGGCGTCTCGAACAGCACCGTCTTGATGAAATCATGGGCAATGGCACCGATGACCGCCGCCGGCAGGAAGGCGAGCAGCACTGACACGACGAAGCGGCGCGCCTTGATGCTTGTCGGCAACGCCAGCGCGATCGACAGAAGCTTCTGGAAATAGACGAGCAGGATCGCCAGAATGGCGCCGAGCTGGATGAGGACGGCGAAGGTGTTGCCCGGCGACTTGAAGCCGAGGAAGTGGCCGGCGAGAAGGACGTGCGCCGTCGATGAGACGGGGATGAACTCCGTCAGGCCCTCGATCAGACCGAGGACAAGCGCACTGATGATCGATTGATCCGCCATATATGAGAATTTCCTGACAAGTTTTGGAGTGGGAGGAAAAGGCTGATTCGCTTGTGTTTGCCACCACAAATTTCTATAGCTCTAACACATGAGCCGTGGCCAGACGCTTGCGCCGCCACGCTGACGCCCCCAAGCCAAAGCCCTGAGAAGCCAGATCATCGATGCCGACACTGTATCACCACCCCATGTCCGCCGCTTCACGCTTCGTTCGCCTGATCCTTTCGGAATACGGCTACCAGACGGAATTGACGGACGAGCAGCCCTGGGAGAACCGGCGCGACTTCCTGGCTTTGAACCCGGCCGGAACGCTACCGGTCTATGTTGACGACAGTATGAGGGCGCTCTGTGGGGCGACGATCATCTCGGAATATCTCGACGAGACGAACGGCATCATGAAGCGGGATCGCCGCCTTCTGGCCGAGGATCCGTTCCAGCGCGCGGAAATCCGCCGGCTGGTCGAATGGTTCCTGCAGAAGATGGAAGCCGATGTGACGCGGCCGCTGGTGCGCGAGCGGATCTTCAAGCTGCAGATGACGCCGGACCAGGGCGGCGGCGCACCCGACAGCAAGGTCCTGCGGACCTCGCGCGCCAACATCCGCCAGCATATGAAGTATCTCTCCTGGCTTGCCGGCTCGCGGACCTGGCTTGCCGGCGACCGGATCTCCTACGCCGACCTGGCGGCGGCGGCGACCGTGTCGGTGCTCGACTATCTCGGCGAAATCGACTGGTCCGACGCCCCGACCGCCAAGGAATGGTATCAGCGGCTGAAGTCCCGCCCCTCCTTCCGGCCGCTGCTTGCCGAGCGCGTGCGCGGCGTCACCCCCGTTCCGCACTATGCGGATCTCGACTTCTGAGGCGAATACCGTGCCCGGCATCGATGCCAAGGCAGACAGTGAGGAACGGCGCCGGCTGAAGCTGACGGCGTTCCTGAAGGCAGAGGCGGCAAACAAGGGCTTCGATCTCTGTCGCATCACCCGGCCGGATGCCATTCCGCAAGCACCGGCCCGGCTTCGAGACTTTCTCGACGAGAGCTTTCACGGCACGATGGACTGGCTCGAAGAGACAGCCGAGCGCCGTTCCGATCCGCGCACGCTCTGGAGCGAGGTGCGCTCCGTCGTCATGTTCGCGATGAACTACGGCCCGGAACACGATCCGCGTGGCATTCTTGAGCGGACCGATCGCGGTGCGATCTCGGTCTATGCCCAGAACCGCGACTACCACGACATCATCAAGGGCAAGCTCAAGGAAGTCGCGACCCGCTTTGCCGCGCGCGCTGGCGAGGACGTCAAGGTCTTCGTCGATACCGCCCCGGTGATGGAAAAGCCGCTGGCGGAGCAGTCCGGCCTCGGCTGGCAGGGCAAGCACACCAATCTGGTCAGCCGCGAATTCGGCTCCTGGCTTTTTCTCGGCAGCCTGTTCACGACGGCGGACCTCGCCTTCGACGAAGCCGAGCGCGACCATTGCGGCTCCTGCCGCGCCTGCCTCGATGCCTGTCCGACAGACGCTTTCCCGGCGCCCTACCGGATCGACGCGCGACGTTGCATCTCTTACCTCACGATCGAGCACAAGGGGCCGATCGATCCCGAATTCCGGCCGCTGATCGGCAACCGCATCTATGGCTGCGACGACTGTCTTGCCGCCTGCCCCTGGAACAAGTTCGCGCAGGCAGCCTCGGAAATGAAGCTCCGAGCACGCGACGATCTGAAGGCGCCGTCGCTCGAAACCCTGCTTGACCTCGATGATCCGAGCTTTCGCAGCCTGTTCTCAGGCTCACCGGTCAAGCGCATCGGTCGCGACCGGTTCGTGCGGAACGTGCTGATCGCCGCCGGCAATTCAGGCAGCCAGGCGCTGGTTCCCGCAGTCAAGGCCCGCGTCAACGACACCTCAGCCGTGGTGCGGGCGATGGCGGTCTGGGCGCTGTCACGATTGGTCGCGCCTGCGGCGCTTGCGGAATTTGCCGAACAATGCGAGCCAGAGACGGACGAAGACGTCCTCAACGAATGGCAGATCGCGGGAGTGAGCCGATGCATGTCCTGATCCTTGGCGCCGGTTACTCCGGTACGGCAATCGCAAAAGCGATGGCCCCAACGGCCACAAGCGTTATCGGCACCACCAGGAGCGAGGAGAAGGCGGCAAAACTCGAAAGGGCCGGCATCCGCCCGGTGCTCTTCGACGGCGAGACGATCTCCGACGACCTTGCCGTCGCCCTCGGCAAGGCAACTCATCTGATCCAGTCGATCGCGCCCGGTCGCGATGGCGATCCCATGTTCCGCACCACGAGCCCGGACCTCACGCAGATCGCGCCGAACCTCAAATGGATCAGCTATCTCTCAACGGTCGGGGTCTATGGCGACCATGGCGGCGAATGGGTCACCGAGGACATGCTGCGCAAGCCGGTCTCGGCCCGCTCTGTCGAGCGCGTGGAAGCGGAGGACGCCTGGATCGCCTTCGGCAAGAACCAGGATATTCCGGTCGCGGTGCTCAGGCTCTCCGGCATCTACGGACCCGGACGCAACGCCTTCTGCAATCTCGAAAACGGCACGGCACGGCGGCTGGTCAAGCCCGGCCAGGTGTTCAATCGAATCCGCGTCGAGGATATCGGCGCCGCAGCGCTGTTCCTCGCCAACAATGGCACCAGCGGCGTCTTCAACATCACCGACAACGAGCCGGCGCCGCCGCAGGACGTGGTCGCGGAAGCCGCCCGGCTGATGGGCGTCGAGCCGCCGCCGGAAACGCCTTTCGAGCAAGCCGAACTGTCACCGATGGCCCGCACTTTCTATGGAGAAAACAAGCGGGTTTCGAATGCCCGCATGCGTGCGACCGGTTTTGAATTTGCCTTTCCGGATTATCGCGTCTCGCTTGCACAGCTTTGGCAGTCGGGCGCGTGGCGCGGACAGTGAAATGCAATACGGCACCCGCCAGATAGCATAACCCGTAATGCTTATAGAACGTCGATAGTCAGTCCGTCAGTAATGGCCAGGGCTCGGCCATCGCAATTGTGACATTCTTTGGATATTCGTTCGATACTTGGCTAATTTCATACAACCTGCGCGCTAGTAACGAATTTTCGACCATCCGGATTCCGGAAAATTGGTCCAATTCGAAATTTTTAATGAAATTTTTCGTTTACGGGCGGGTTCGGCTCGCGTGCGGAGGCTGGCGAACGCTCAACCCCTGATTCCAAAGAACTCCTGTCTGCGTTTAAACTATTTCAAACAATCTTCGTTTTTGAAATTTCGTCATTTTTTAATAAATCCTAATAGAGCGTAAATGGTTGAAGCACGTTTTTGCCATTTTTCGCCCCAATTAGCGGTTCTCAGAAGTTTTTAACCAAGTGTTTTGACCGAGGGGATCGCCAGTTTGACGCCAGCGAAGATCAAGACGGCTGCCGCTGCAGCGCTATTCACGGCCACTATCGGTCTCGTCTCCGTTTCCGATAGCCATGCAGCCGGCGCCGGTTGCGGCGGCGCATCCTGGTATGCGCTGAGCTCCAAGACCGCCTCCGGCGAGCGCATGAATGCCGCTCACCTGACGGCCGCCCATCGCAGCCTGAAGTTCGGCACCAAGGTGCAGGTCACCAACAAGCGCAACGGCAAGAGCGTTATCGTTCGCATCAACGATCGTGGCCCGTTTATCCGCGGTCGCGTCATGGATCTTTCCAAGGCTGCAGCATCGCAGATCGGCATGGTCCGCTCCGGTACTGCCAGCGTCTGCTATCGCGTCGTCAATTCCTGATCTTGAAATACTGCTACCCGGCCTGCGGGCGGGTGGATCTACTTCGCTAAAGGCCGTTCCCGGCGGTTAATCTTCTCCGCCGTCTTGCTCTTCGATGCCATCGCCGTTACCACGGCGAAAAAGGAGTTGATCGAAGATGCGTTTGGGCGGCAGGCTCGCTGGAGCCATTGAGGTTCTTGAGGATATCGAAAAGCGGAAGCGCCCGGTCGCCGACGCGCTCAAGGATTGGGGCCTTGGCCACCGTTTCGCCGGATCCGGCGATCGCTCGGCGATCGGCAACATCGTCTACGACGCCCTTCGCATGAAGCTCTCCCACGCCTACCTGATGGATAGCGACAGCGCCTCGGCCCTCGGCCACGCGGTGATGTACCGCCAGTGGGGCTTTTCGCCCGAGGCGCTGGCCGCCGAGCTCGATGGCGACAAGTTCGCGCCGGAGGCACCGGCCGAACAGCTTCAAGCCTTCAGGTCGCGCCGGATCGAGGACGCCCCGGCCCATGTGCAGGGCGACATCCCCGAATGGGTCCAAGCCTCCTTTGAAGAGAACTTTTCCGACGACTGGCTGGAAGAAGCCAAGGCGCTCGCCGGCCGGCCGACGCTGGACCTGCGCGCAAACACGCTGAAGGCGTCGCGCGCCAAGGTCCTGAAGGCACTGGAGCGCAGCGGTGCCGAGGCCGCAACGATCGCCCGCAACGGCATCCGCATTCCCGCCGGCGAAGGCGCCTCGCGCCTGCCGAACGTGACCGCCGAGCTTTCCTTCCAGAAGGGCTGGTTCGAGGTCCAGGACGAGGGCTCGCAGATCGTCGCCGATCTCGCCTATCCGCAGGAAGGCGAACAGGTGCTCGACTATTGCGCCGGCGGCGGCGGCAAGACGCTCGCCATGTCGGCGGCGATGAACAACAAGGGCCAGGTGCACGCCTACGACACCGACCGCAAGCGGCTTGCCCCGATCATCGAGCGGCTGAAGCGCGCCGGCACCCGCAATGTCCAGGTGCATGAATCCACCGACAGCCTCGCGCCGCTTGCCGGCCGTTTCGACCGCGTGCTGGTCGATGCGCCCTGCACCGGCACCGGTACCTGGCGCCGTCGCCCGGACACCAAGTGGCGGCTGAACCAGAAGAACCTCGAAGAGCGCATCTCCCAGCAGGAAGAAGCGCTGGCAAGCGCTGCCCAGTTCGTCCGTCCCGGCGGCCACCTGATCTACGTCACCTGCTCGGTACTGCCTGAGGAAAACGAGGCGCAGGTCTACGGCTTCTGCGAAGACAATCCGGAATTCGAGATCCTGTCGGCCGCCGATATCTGGGCGACGCTGTTCGGCACCGACAAGCCGCAGCCCTGGTCGGCGGACATGAAGACGGTGACGCTGACACCCGCTTCCACCGGCACGGACGGCTTCTTCTTCTGCCTGATGCAACGCAAGGGTTAACGCCGTTTGACGATCGGCAAAAGACGCGCATCAGATTGAAAGCGTTCTAAACTATACACTTTGACACAAGTTTGCTTTTGGTTCATGAGAAGCGGGCTCGGCGGGGCCTTTTCTGATGGCTCGACGGCTGAACGACGCCATGTTTTACGGCTCGTTCGACGGCGCCGGGGGACGCAACAGGAGAGGGTCATGACCAAGAAATTTTTCCGAGGCGCCGCGCTGGCGCTGATGACGGCGACCTCGGCGATGGCCCTGCAGCCGGCCCATGCCGCAACCGATGCCGCCGCCGTGGTGAAGCACTACACCGCCGTCGCCCACGCCAAGTTCGAAGATGCGCTGACGACCGCAGAAGCGCTCGACAAGGCCGTTGACGCGCTGATCGCGACGCCGAGCGAAGAAACGCTGAAGGCCGCGCGCGACGCCTGGAAGAAGGCCCGCAACCCCTACCAGGAAACCGAAGTCTACCGCTTCGGCAATGCGATCGTTGACGAGTGGGAAGGCAAGGTCAACGCCTGGCCGCTCGACGAGGGCCTGATCGACTATGTCGATCCGAGCTATGGCACCGAGAGCGACGAGAACGCGCTGTTCACCGCCAATGTCATCGCCAACAAGACGATCAAGATCGACGGCAAGGACGTCGACGCTTCCAACATCACGCCGGAATTCCTGGCGGGCACGCTACAGGAAGCCGGCGGCATCGAAGCAAACGTCGCGACCGGCTACCACGCGATCGAGTTCCTGCTCTGGGGCCAGGACCTGAACGGGACCAAGGCCGGCGCCGGCAACCGCCCCTATACCGACTACGACACCAAGGCCTGCACCGGCGGAAATTGCGACCGCCGCGCCGCCTACCTGAAGGCTGCGACCGAGCTGCTCGTTTCCGACCTCAAGGAGATGGTTGCCAACTGGACGCCGGATGGCGCCGCCACCAAGGCGGTCGAGGCCGACCCGAAGGCTGGTCTCGTCGCCATCCTCACCGGCATGGGCTCGCTCTCCTATGGCGAACTGGCGGGCGAGCGCATGAAGCTCGGCCTGCTGCTGCACGATCCGGAAGAAGAGCATGACTGCTTCTCCGACAACACGCACAACTCGCACCTGCACGACGCGATCGGCATCCAGTCGGCCTATACCGGCGAATATACCCGCGTCGACGGCACGAAGATGACCGGCCCGTCGCTGTCCGAACTCGTCGCCGCCAAGGATGCAGCGCTCGACAAGGAAATGGCCGGCAACCTTTCGACCACGGTCGAGAAGATGCAGGCGATGGCCAAGCGCGCGGAAACGACCGAGGCCTACGACCAGATGATCGGCGAAGGCAATGCCGAGGGCAACGCCACCGTTCAGGCGGCGATCGACGGCCTGATCGCCCAGGCAAAGACCGTACAGCGCGTCATTGCGTCGCTGGATCTCGGCACCGTCGAGCTTGAAGGTTCCGACAGCCTGGATAATCCTAACGCCGTCTTCCAATAAGCTGAAAAGGCGGGCCGCATCGACAAAGACGCGGCCCGATCCTCCTGAGATGAAATCTGGCGCTTTCCGCCTTTGCGCGCTTGTTCTCGTTCAAGCGCTTTTCACGGCCCTGCCCGCCTTCGCCGGCGACGGCCTTTTGACCGAACGCTCCGACCTCAACGACAAGGACCGCCAGCGCGTCCAGGCGGTGACGCGGCCTGCGACCGATTTCTCCAAGGCAGAAACCTTCGAAGCAATGTCCGGCGGTGCCGCGACTTCGATCGCGCCCGTCAATGCCGACAGTTTTTCGCAATTCTCGGCCAATCTCACCTTCCAGGAGGAAGAGGGCTTCAAGCTGGGCAACGCGCTCTTTCGAAAGCTTTGGGTTTCCTCCCCCTCCTCCACACAGGCCTCCGACGGGCTCGGCCCACTCTACAACGCCCGAGCCTGCCAGAGCTGTCACCTGAAGGACGGACGCGGCCGGCCGCCGGAAGGTGCCGTCGATACAACCTCGATGTTCTTCCGCCTGGCGCGGCCGCCCCGCGACGACGAGGAGCGCCGGATGATTGCGGCGCACGAGGTGGTGAACTTCGGCGACGCTGTTTATGGCGCCCAGCTTCAGGATAGCGCCGTGCCCGGCCTTGCCGCCGAAGGCCATCTGAAGATCAGCTACACCGAGGAGCCCTTCACTTTCCCCGACGGCGAAACGGCCTCTCTGCGCCGACCAGGCTATTCGGTGGCCGATCTCGCCTATGGCCCGCTCGATCCGGAAACCACGCTCTCGCCGCGTGTGGCGCAGCCGATGATCGGCCTTGGCCTGATCGAGGCGATCCACGAGGCGGATATCCTCGCCCTTGCCGACCCCGACGATAGGGATGGCGACGGCATCAGCGGACGGCCGGCGCTCACGCGCGAAGCGAGGACCGGCAAGCTCATGCTCGGGCGCTTCGGCTGGAAGGCGCAGAACGCCACCGTGCGGCAACAGAGCGCCGATGCCTTCGCCACCGACATCGGCATCTCTTCACCCGACGCCGACCGCCCGCATGGCGACTGCACCGCGGCCCAGGCAAAATGCCTGACCATGCCGACCGGCGAGCAGGCACGCCTTGGCCCCACAGAAGCGCCCGACCCGGTGCTCAACCTCGTGACCTTCTATTCGGAGAACCTGGCCGTGCCGGCGCGGCGCAAGGCGAGCTTTGCGGAGACACTGCGTGGCAAGAAGGTCTTCTACGAACTCGGCTGCACCAGTTGCCACACACCGAAATTCGTCACCCGCCGGGACGCGGCCAACAAGGCGCAGTCGTTCCAGCTGATCTGGCCCTATTCCGATTTCCTGCTGCACGACATGGGCGAGGGTCTTGCCGACGGACAGCAGGTGGGTGTGGCCACCGGCCGCGAGTGGCGCACGCCGCCGCTTTGGGGCATCGGCTTGACGAAGACCGTCAGTGGGCACACTTTCATGCTCCACGACGGACGCGCCCGCAATTTCACCGAAGCGATCCTCTGGCACGGCGGCGAAGGGCAGAAGGCCCGTGACGCCTTTGCCGCCCTTGCCGCAAGCGATCGCCGCGATCTCCTTGCCTTCCTGGAGTCACTCTGATGCCCCGCACGCATACGCTTACTCTCGCTTTTGCCCTGACCTTGACGGCCGTTTTCCCGGCGGTGGCCCAGGAAGGAAGCGCGCTCTCGCCGCGCGTCGTCAACGAGGCGGCCGTGCCCGCGGTCATGGCCAAAGCCGTCGACGACTTCATCATCCCCGGCTATCGCAACCTCGCGGAAAAGACCGCTGCCGCCACGCAGGCCACGGCCAAGCTCTGCGCGGCGCCGTCGCAGGCGACGGTCGATGGCGCTCGCGTTGCCTTTTCCGAGATGGTCGGCGCCTGGTCGGCGATCGAGGTGGTGAGGCTTGGTCCGGCGCTTGAGCAGAACCGCTTCGAGCGGTTCCTGTTCTACCCCGACCGCAAGAGCACGGGCCTGAAGCAGGTGCAGGCGATCGTTTCGAAGCACGATGAAAGCGCAACGGACGAAGCCAAACTCAAGGGCAAGAGCGTCGCCGCACAAGGGCTCGGCGCGCTCGAATACGTGCTCTATGGCACGGGCGCCGAATCGCTTCTGAACAAGGACGGCGATTTCCGCTGCCGCTACGGCCTGGCGATCACCAAGAACCTCGACACGATCGCCAACGAGTTCCTGGCCGCATGGCAGAAGCCCGATGGCATTCAGGCTGCCTGGAAACATCCGGGCCCTGACAATCCCGAGTTCCGCGACAACCGCGAAGCGGCAACAGAACTGCTCGGCATTCTCGTCCATGGCGTCGAGACGGTGAAGGACCAGCGGCTGAAGCCGTTCTACGAGAGCAAGGACGACAAGGGACATCCGAAGCTCGCGATCTACTGGCGCTCCGGCAACACCATGCCGTCGATCGCCGCCAACGTGCGGGGCCTGAAGACACTGTTCGACGTTGCCGACATGCAGAGCCTTTTGCCGGAAGACAGCCGCTCGGTCGCGGGTTCCGCCGACTTCGTCTTCAAGTCGGTGATCGGCATGGCCGGCAACATCGGCGGACCGATCGATCAGGCGCTCGAGGACAAGGACAAACGGGCCAAGCTCGCCTTCCTGTCGCTCAATACCAATGACCTTCTCGATCGGCTGAACAAGGATTTCGGCGGCGCGATCGGGCTTGGCGCGGGCTTCTCCTTTGCCGACGGCGACTAGAGCGGGATGAGGAATCGTGGGCGCGGTTTTCCGCCCGCATCCCGCTTAAGCGCCGAGTGTTGACAATCAAGGTTTTTGGGCGCAAAGCCCTCCCCGTGTTCGCTCTCGCGGGCACGTTTCACCACAAGGACCAACTCCCAATGAACCCCGACAGTCGAAGTCGAGCCTTCACGCTCACGGCCGTCCGGTCCTGATTGATCAGGGCTTCAGGCGGTCGGATGACTCGCCCTATGGAGCCCAATATGCTGCGCATCTACAAAAGCCAGAACAGCCACCTCGTGCTTGTCGACATGATCGATGGCATCGCCCTGCCGACGCCGGCAATCTGGTACGACCTCTACAATCCATCGGCCGAGGAAACGCGGCTCGTCGAAGGCCAGCTCGGCATCGAGATCCCGACCCGCGACGAGATGCAGGAGATCGAGCTTTCCGACCGCCTCTACCAGGAGGCCGGCGCCGAATTCATGACGATGACGGCCGCCGCCAAGCTCGACAGCGATTATCCGGTCAAGGTGCCGGTGACCTTCATTCTCAAGGGCGCGACGCTGGTTACCGTGCGCCACGCGGACCCGAAGCCGTTCCAGAATTTTTCCAACCGCATCCAGAAGGCCAACGGCCAGATCTGCGAAAGCGGCGAACTGGTGATGCTCGGGCTGCTTGAGGCGATCATCGACCGTACGGCGGATGCGCTGGAGCGCGCCGGCAGCGAGGTCGACGGAATTTCGCGGGATGTGTTCCGCAAGACCAATGCCAGCGCCACCAAGAAGACGCGCGACCTGCAGTCGCTGATCGAGCAGATCGGCCAGAAGGGCGACCTTTTGACGGTCATCCGCGAAAGCCTGGTCAGCATCGGCCGGCTCGTCGCCTATCATGTGGCGCTCGAAGGCATGGGGCCGCGCAAGGCAGGCAAGGAAAGCCGGCAGCGGATCAAGCTGATCCAGCGGGACGCGACGTCGCTTGGTGATCACGCGCTGTTCCTGTCGAACAAGATCAATTTCCTGCTCGACGCGACGCTTGGCCTCATCAACCTCGAGCAGAACCAAATCATCAAGATCTTCTCGGTTGCCGCCGTCGTCTTCCTGCCGCCGACGCTGGTCGCCTCGATCTACGGCATGAACTTCGGGGTGATGCCGGAACTGCAGTGGGAATTCGGCTACCCTGCGGCACTGATGCTGATGGTGATCTCGGCGATCGTGCCCTATTTCTACTTCAAACGCCGGGGCTGGCTCTGAGCGCGCAACCTGCTGCATCGCAGCCCTGAGCGGGCACTCCGCCCAGGGCTTGCAAATTTCCATGACGAGCGAGGATGGCATGACAGCCGCCACGGGCCTGATCGACCGGCGCAGTTTCCTGAGGATGGCGGGCGCGGCCTGGGTGGCGAGCCTCGCGCCTGAGCGAGCCTTCGCCCTGACCAGGGCCGACGCCGTCTTTGCCTCGGCCTTCATGGCGCCGGACGGCAGCTATGGCGTCGCGACGCTGACGGAAGCGGGCGAGATCATCGACCGCACGGCGCTGCCGGCCCGTGCACACGGCATGGCCTATTCGCCCGTCAGCCGCCGCATCGTCGCCTTTGCCCGCAGGCCGGGCACCTATGCGATGATCCTTGCAACCGACGGCACGGCCGAGCCGATCGTGATCACCGCTGCCGACGGCCGGCATTTCTACGGCCATGGCTGCTTCTCGGCAGACGGCAAGCTGCTCTACGCCACCGAGAACGACTTTGCCGCCAATCGCGGCATGGTCGGCATCTATGACGGCAGCGACCACTTCACCCGCATCGGCGAATTCCCGACCTACGGCATCGGCCCACACGACATGACGCTGAGCGCCGACGGGAAACTGCTGGCGATTGCAAATGGCGGCATCGAGACCCATCCGGATTTTGGCCGCACCAAGCTCAATCTCGACCATATGGAGCCGAGCCTGACGCTGGTCGATACGCGAACCGGCGCGCTCGTACAGAAGCACGGTCTGCCGGATGATCTCAGCCGCCTGTCGACCCGGCATGTCGATATCGGTCCGAAGGGCGAGATCTGGTTTGCCTGCCAGTATGAGGGTGCGCGCAGCGACCTGCCGCCGCTCGTCGGCTCGTTTTCCCAGGGCGAAGACCTGAAGTTCCTGTCTCTGCCCGAGCGCACGACGGAAGCGCTGGCGAACTATGTCGGCGCCATCGCCGTCAACCGGAACGAGGGGCTGATCGGACTGACTTCGCCGAAGGGCGGCGTGGCGGTGATGCTCGATGCACGAACCGGTACCGTGCTGACGGAAGAGCGCGTCGCCGATGCGGCGGGGGTCGCCAGAGCCGACCACGGCTTTGCCGTTTCCTCCTATGACGGCCACTTCAAGGCTAACAAGAGCCGAGTGGCCTGGGACCAGCACATCGTGCGGTTGGCTTAGGCCTAAGACGATCTCAGGCCGAAAAACGGCCGTCGCCGGAGAGTTTTGCCAGATCGTTCCAACGATAGGCGGTCTGGTCGTGGTTTTCGCCGCCGAGGCTCACCTGGCCCTGGCCAACGGCAATGGCGCCGAGATGCTCATAGAAGCCCCGATTCGGGTTGCTGGAAAGCACCCAGGCAAAGAGCGACTTGCCGCCAAGCTCCCGGCAGTGACCGGCGACGCTGCGCACCAGTGCCGAGCCGATGCCCGCGCCCTGGAACTCTTTCAGGATGTAAAGCGCATAGAGCTCGCGGTCGAACCGCGGCGGCATCGAGCGCGCCTTGCCGTAATTGGCAAAGCCGATCACCTTGTTCGTGCTCACGTCAACCGCAACCAGATGGAAGACGTCGGCGATGCGCATGCGTCTTGCGTGGCGCAACGCCTGCTCCTCGATGCTCATGGTGTCGAGAAAGGCATCGGAAATCAGCCCGCGGAAGGTCGATCGCCAGGTTTCGACGATAACGGAGGCGATCATCATGATGTCATCCGGGCCGGCCGGCCGGATGTCGATACGTCGGAAGGTCTTCATGGCAGCTGATATAGGTGGTGCATGATGGCTTCAAAACGGCGGTCCCGCTGGAAAGACGGAAAGTCTGTTCTATCTGGCGAGATCATGAACAGAACCATCGTATACGTAGTCTTCATCGCCGCCGTTCTCGGCCTCGGCCTTCTCATCGGCACCAACAACATCCCCGGCGAATGGTACTGGTCGCTGGCAAAGCCAGCCTTCAATCCACCGGACTGGATCTTCGCGCCGGTCTGGTCGATCCTATACGTGATGATCGGCGTTGTCGGCGCCCGCATGTTTCTCGATCATCGGCGCAGCGCCGCCATGCGCCTGTGGCTGGCGCAGATGATCCTCAACTTCGTCTGGTCGCCACTATTCTTCGGCATGCAGGATATAGCGTCGGCGCTGATCGTGATCATCGCGCTCGTGATCGCGGTTGCCGGCTTCGTCGTCGCAAGTTGGCAACGGGATCGCATTTCAGCCCTGCTGTTCCTTCCCTATCTCGCCTGGGTTGCGTTTGCGACGGCGCTCAACAGCGCGATTTTGCTCATGAATTGAACTTGTCCGACCTTCACGACCGTGCCACTGTCCCGCGGGCATAATGATGCCGCCCGACACAAAGGCCCATGGACTGATGGACGACCGTGATCCCCCCGATTTCCGAAAGCGCATTCGCGAGAGCTTCGCGCGGCAGGCGGCGATGCGCACGATCGGAGCCGAACTGACACTTGTCGAGCAAGGCACGGTCGAAATCGAGCTGCCCTTCGACGACAAGCTGACGCAGCAGCACGGCTTCCTGCATGCCGGCGTGATCTCCGCGGCGCTGGATTCAGCCGGCACCTATGCGGCCTATTCGGTGATCGACCCGGATGCCTCGATCCTGACGATCGAGTTCAAGGTCAACCTGCTTTCGCCGGGGCGCGGCGAACGCTTCCTCTTCCGCGGCGAGGTGACAAAGCCCGGATCGACGATCATCGTTTCCGACGGTCGCGGCTATGCGATCCGCTCCGACGGACCGGCAAAGCTGATCGCCTCGATGACGGGAACGATGATGGTGGTGCGCGGACGCGAAGGGATCGAAGGATGAGTTTTGCCGTCAAGGACGTTACCGGACGCAAGGTGCTCTACGTCATGGCCGTGGATGCCGAGTACGGTCCGCACCTGAAAGGCCGGATCAAGCCGCTGATGACCGGCGTCGGGCCGGTCGAGGCGGCCGTCGTATTGACGCGCACGCTTGCCGAACTCGCCGCCGAGCGGGCCCTGCCCGATCTCGTCGTTTCGCTCGGCTCGGCGGGTGCCGCCACGCTCGAACAGACCGAAGTTTACCAGGCGGTTTCCGTCGGCTACCGCGACATGGATGCCTCGCCGCTCGGCTTCGAGAAGGGCGCAACGCCGTTTCTCGACCTTCCGGCCGTGGTGCCGCTGCCGCTGCGCATCCCCGGCGTTCCGGAAGCGCGGCTTTCGACCGGCGCCAACATCGTCTCGGGCGCTGCCTACGAGACGATCGACGCCGACATGGTCGAGATGGAGACCTTCGCGGTGCTGCGCGCCTGCCAGTCCTTCGGCATTCCTTTGATTGCGCTTCGCGGCATTTCCGACGGCAAGGCCGAACTGAAGCACGTCAACGACTGGACGGAGTATCTTCACGTCATCGACGAGAAGCTTGCAAGCGTGATCGACCGGCTGGAGAATGCGGTTTCGAGCGGCGTGATCCCGCTCTAGACCCCGATGGCTTCGGGTCTGGTCGACCCAAAGCCATAAACGTGATCGATGCTCACAAGTCAGAGCGGGATGCGGGCGGAAAACCGCACGCACTTTTCCTCATCCCGCTCCAAAACCCCGGAATTGTCCGGGTGCAATTGAATCGTTGCGTCGATGGCGGGCTTTCATTAAAGGCTCGCCATGATCAAGCTTGTTTGAAGGCACCCAATGACCCAGACAGCCCATCCCGACACCGTTCTCATCGTCGACTTCGGCAGCCAGGTGACGCAGCTCATCGCCCGGCGCGTGCGCGAATCCGGTGTCTATTGCGAAATCGTGCCGTTCCAGTCGGCCGAAGAAGGTTT
The DNA here is from genome assembly GCF_026672675.1 of Ensifer sp. SL37. Taxonomy (NCBI): domain Bacteria; kingdom Pseudomonadati; phylum Pseudomonadota; class Alphaproteobacteria; order Hyphomicrobiales; family Rhizobiaceae; genus Ensifer; species Ensifer sp. SL37. The sequence goes on from NZ_JAPPRN010000006.1 coordinate 1,183,682, forward strand.
TCAGCGGCTGAAGCCGAAGGCCGTCATCCTTTCCGGCAGCCCGGCCTCGACGCTCGATATCGGCTCGCCGCGTGCGCCCTCGGTGATCTTCGATTCCGGCCTGCCGGTGTTCGGCATCTGCTATGGCCAGCAAACCATCTGCGCCCAGCTCGGCGGCAAGGTTGAGAGCGGCCATCACCGTGAATTCGGCCGCGCCTTCCTGGAAGTCGAAAAGGAATGCGCGCTGTTCGACGGTCTCTGGTCCCTCGGCTCGCGCCACCAGGTCTGGATGTCGCATGGCGACCGCGTCACCGCGATCCCCGAAGGCTTCGAGGTCGTCGCGACCTCCGCCAACGCCCCCTTCGCCTTCATCGCCGACGAGAAGCGCAAGTACTACGCCGTGCAGTTCCATCCGGAAGTCGTGCACACGCCCGATGGCGCCAAGCTGATTTCCAACTTCGTGCACAAGATCGCCGGCATCAAGGGCGACTGGTCGATGTCGGCCTATCGTGCCAAGGCGGTCGAGGCGATCCGCCGTCAAGTCGGTGACAAGAAGGTGATCTGCGCGCTCTCGGGCGGCGTCGACAGCTCGGTTGCGGCACTGCTGATCCATGAAGCCGTTGGCGACCAGCTCACCTGCATCCTCGTCGACCACGGCCTGATGCGCAAGGACGAGGCGAAGAACGTCGTTGCGATGTTCGAGGAGCACTACAACCTCCACCTCCTGCACGTCGACGCTTCCGACCGGTTCATCGGCGAGTTGGAAGGCCAGAGCGATCCGGAAACCAAGCGCAAGATCATCGGCCGCCTGTTCATCGAGGTGTTCGAGGAAGAGGCAAAGAAACTCGGCGGTGCGGACTTCCTCGCCCAAGGGACGCTCTATCCCGACGTGATCGAAAGCGTCTCGTTTACCGGCGGCCCGTCGGTGACCATCAAGTCGCACCACAATGTCGGCGGCCTGCCGGAGCGCATGAACATGCAGCTCGTCGAGCCGCTGCGCGAACTCTTCAAGGACGAAGTGCGCGTGCTCGGCCGCGAACTCGGCTTGCCCGACAGCTTCATCGGCCGCCACCCCTTCCCGGGTCCGGGCCTTGCCATCCGTTGCCCGGGCGGCATCACCCGCGAGAAGCTCGAGATCCTGCGCGAAGCGGATGCGATCTATCTCGACGAAATCCGCAAGGCCGGCCTCTACGACGCCATCTGGCAGGCTTTCGCTGTGCTTCTGCCGGTGCAGACCGTCGGCGTCATGGGCGATGGCCGCACCTACGAGTTCGTCTGTGCACTTCGCGCCGTCACCTCGGTCGACGGCATGACGGCGGACTTCTACCACTACGACATGGAATTCCTCGGCCGCGCGGCGACGCGTATCATCAACGAGGTCCGCGGCATCAACCGCGTCGTCTACGACGTCACCTCGAAGCCGCCGGGCACGATCGAGTGGGAATAAACGCGCGGACGCATCTGCTGCGTCGGTGATAAAAAATGTTAAAGGGCGTGCTTCGGCGCGCCCTTTTTGCTTCCCGGCACAGTCGCGGCCCGGGTGCAGCGCTACTTCACCGGGTCGCGCATGCCATCGCGGAGTTTCCGCACCCGCTCGTTCAAGTCGATCATTTCCGGCACCGTGAAGCCGGAGTTTTCCAGAAGCGCATCGGTCAGGCAGCCGGTCTTCACGTGGAGGCCGCGCCCTTTCGCGGTGAGGTGGACCTCGACCTGCCGCTCGTCGCTGACGCTGCGATGCCGACCCAGGAAGCCGGCAGCTTCGAGCCGCTTCACAGCCGGCGTGATCGTGCTCGATTCCAGACCCAGCCGATCGGCAATCGCCGAGATCGTCAACCCATCCCTCTCCCAAAGCGTGCTCAGGACGAGATACTGCGTGTAGGTCATACCGAGCGCATCGAGCATCGGCTTGTAGACGCGGTTGATGGCGATCGACGCCGAGTAGATCGAAAAACAGAGCTGGCTGTCGAGCGGCAGCGTTGTCGGTTCTTCAGGCATTCCAACCTCCTTGCGGCGCTTTGCGGCTTCTTCCGCGAAAATAGATATCGCGATAATTAATATCTTTACAAGAAACCGGAGTCGCCGTATACGATGCTTATCGCGATAATTAATGTCGCGCAAAACAACTCAACGAAGGAGACCCGAAATGCTCAAGTCCCTCATCACCGCCGCCGCTTTCGCCCTCTCCGCAAGCGCGCTGACGCCGGCCCAGGCCGCCCCCGCCACCAAGAATGTCGTGCTCGTTCACGGCGCCTTTGCCGACGGCTCCGGCTGGCAGGGCGTCTACAACATCCTGAAGAAGGACGGCTATAACGTCACCATCGTGCAGAACCCGACCCTGACGCTTGCCGGCGATGTCGCGGCCACCAAGCGTGCGATCGCCGCTCAAGACGGCCCGATCGTGCTCGTCGGCCACTCCTATGGCGGCGTGGTCGTTTCGGAAGCCGGCACCGATGAGAAGGTGAAGTCTGTCGTCTACATCGCCGCCTTCGCGCCGGATAAGGGCGAGTCCGTTTCCTCGCTCATCGCCAACCCGCCGGCCGGCGCGCCCGTTCCGCCGATCCTGCCGCCGGTCGATGGTTTCCTCTCGCTCGACAAGGAAAAGTTCGCCGCCGCCTTCGCGGCCGATGTCGATCCTGAGATTGCCGCCTTCATGGCCGACTCCCAGGTCCCGTGGGGGGTCGAAGCGGCAGCCGGCGCCGTCACCGCTCCGGCCTGGAAGGAGAAGCCGAGCTTCTATCTGGTCGCGACCGACGACCACATGATCCCGCCGGCCGCCCAGCGCCAGATGGCAAAACGCGCCGGCTCCACCGTGGTCGAAACATCCGGCAGCCACGCCATCTACGTCTCGAAGCCGGAAGCGGTCGCCAAGCTGATCGAGCAGGCAGCGCAGGCGAGCGAATAAGCGATATCAACCGGCAACGAAGGCAAAAGGGCGAAGCGCGACGCGTCGCCCTTTTGCTTGTCCCGAAGACAATCCGGAAGATCCTGGTGGACGCCATTGCCGGCCCTGTTGCCGCCAGATCTTTGGTTAGAATTTCTGACCGCCCCATGCTCGATCGGCACCTCGATCGAACGGATCGCCCTTTCTATCTTCTGTCTCACCGGCGCTCAGGCCCAACGCCCGAGCCGGACTCAAACAGAAACGCACCTTTCGAAAGGGCATATCCATGGAAAATGTTCACGGGAAAGTCGTGGCCGTGACCGGCGCAAGCAGCGGCATCGGCGAAGCCGCTGCGAAGCTGCTGGCGGCTGCCGGAGCCAAGGTCGTGATTGGCGCACGCCGGTCCGACCGGCTGGAACGCATCGCCGGCGAAATCGCCGGCGCCGGCGGCGAGGTCCGCTTTCGCGTGCTCGACGTTACCGACCGCGGCGACGTCGCCGCCTTCGCCCGCTTTGCCCAGGCCGAATTCGGCCGCCTCGATGTCATCGTCAACAATGCCGGCGTGATGCCGCTGTCGCCGCTGGCAGCGCTCAAGGTCGACGAGTGGGATCGCATGGTCGACGTGAATATCAAGGGTGTGCTCTACGGTATCGCCGCGGCCCTGCCGATCATGAGCGCGCAAGGGGACGGGCAGATCATCAACATCTCCTCGATCGGCGGCCATTCCGTGTCACCGACGGCCGCCGTCTATTGCGCCACCAAGTTCGCCGTCCGGGCGATCTCGGACGGCCTGAGGCAGGAGACCGACCGCATCCGCGTTACCGTCATCTCGCCCGGAACGACGACCTCCGAACTCGCCGATACGATCAGCGATTTGACCGCACGAGAAACCATGAAGGAATGGCGGGCCGTCTGCATCAGTCCTGACGCCATCGCGTCGTCGATCGCCTACGCCATCGGACAGCCCGACGATGTCGACGTCAGCGAGATTATCGTGCGCCCGACGGCGAGCCCGCATTGAGGCTATGTCCTCGGGGGATCAAAGCGACTGAAGGCACGCCTCGAGCGTGCCTTTTCGTTCTGCAGCAGCATTCAAATAAATAGCATTGACTAATCAATTAGTATCTGCTATTTATTTATCCATGATGATCGAAGCCGCTCCCATCACCGCCGTCATGCGCGCCCTTGCCGATCCGACCAGGCGCGCCGTGTTCGAGCGCATCGCCAATGCCGACGAGATCACCGTCGTTGAACTGACGCGCGGCAGCGGCGTGACGCAGGGCGCGATTTCGCAGCACCTCAAGTCGCTGAAACAGGCGGGTCTCGTCGCCGAGCGCCCGGAGGGCCGCAACGTCTATTACCGCGCCGAGCCCGAGGGCCTGGCGCCGCTCGTCGACTGGATGAGCCACTACGGTACCTTCTGGCGTGACCGCTTCGCCAATCTGCGCACCCTTCTCAAGGAGATCGATCCATGACCGACGCAGCAGCCTTGAAACTCGAGACCCAGGATATCGTCGTCGACGAGGTCTTTCCGCATACGCCCGAGACGATCTGGAGGACGCTGACCAACGGCGAATTGATGGGCCGATGGATCATGCCGCCGACCGGCTTCCAACCGGTGGAAGGCACCCATTTCACCTTCCGGACGACGCCCGCCGGCGCATGGGACGGGACCATCCGTTGCCAGGTGCTGGAGGTGCGCCCGCATGAGCGTTTCGTCTACTCCTGGAAAGGTGGCGACGAAGGCAACAGCGGCTATGGCTCGCGTCTCGATACGGTCGTCACCTGGACGCTGACGAAGGTCGACAACGGCACCCGCCTCCGGCTCGTTCATTCCGGCTTCGTCACGCCGAAGAACGACAGCGCCTATGCCAACATGAGCAATGGCTGGCCGAAGGTCCTGTCGCGGCTCGGCACCATTACCGACGAACAGCATTGAAGCCCAAGCCGGGTCGCCATAGCGATCCGCCCCCCCCCGAAACAGGCAAAGTGATTGGTCGGCGTCGCCCTCGCAGCCACGCGAAAGGCTTTGCCGTGCCCGAGACTGGAGCGAATGTATGAGCAAGTCCTATATCGGCGGATGCGCCTGCGGCGCGATCCGCTACGAGATCTCAGGAGAACCGGTCTTCTCCAACGACTGCCAGTGCCGTGATTGCCAGCACGAAAGCGGGACCGGGCACGGATCGCATATGACGTTCCGCCGCGAGGGCGTGAAGCTCGAAGGTCAGGCCTCGCATTGGGACATGGTCGCCGACAGCGGCCATGTGAAGACGCGCGGCTTCTGCCCCAGCTGCGGCTCTCCGGTCTACATGACCTTCTCAGCCATGCCGGAGTTCTTCAGCGTTCGCGCTGCAAGCCTCGACGATCCCTGCCGTTACAGACCGCAAGCGGTGACCTACGCCGTGCGCGGCCTTGCCTGGGACCGCCTCGATCCGAATTTGCAGAAATTTGGCCGGATGCCGACGGAGTAGCGAAACAACAGCGTCAGCCAACGGGTGAAGTCTTCCATTCCCCGCCGGATGTCCTTGGCATTGTCAGCCGGCATCCCCATCTCCGGTCGAGACCACATGTCGTGGCGCGCGACCCGGGCGGCGGAGGGTACCATGTCGTCGAACCAATTCGCATTCGATCTCGGCTGTCCCCAGCCAGCGCCGGCAATCGACATCCTCTACTTCGCGCTGCTTCCGGACGAGCCGGCTGCCACGAAGGCACTGGCGATTGCCGAAAGGGATTTCGCCGACCAGATGGCGGATGGCTTCATCTATCGGCCCGATCGCCTGCACGTCTCTGTCGACAAGCGCTGGCAGGGCCGCGGCTTGCCCGACTTCGCGGTTGCGGATGCGCTGCGGCAGGGTGACCGCGTCGACGTGCCAGCGGTCGAGATCCGCCTCGACAGGTTGGTCAGCAACGGCAATGGCCGCGACCGGCCGCGCGCCCTGACGACGCGCGACGCCGCGCCGGGCTTCAGCACGCTGGTCCGGCAGATCGAGGCGCTCAAACGCCCGCTCATGGCAATCCCCCATATGACGCTCTACCGGAACGATCGGGTCGCGCCGAATCTCCGCGTTTCCGAACCGGTCTCCTGGGTGGCGCGCGAACTCGTTCTGATCCATGCCCGCAAGGGGGCGGGCTCTACGAAGATCCTCGCCCGCTGGCCGCTATTGCCGTCGCGCTGAAGTCCAGGCGGAAGGTAGCCGTACACCTTGGTGATGTGCCAGCCCGGCTCCGACGGGGAGCCCCCCTTACGCGGGCGGAATGAAGGGCTGGCTGATCGTCTGGAACACCGGAAGCGCTTCAAGCATGTCCGCATGCGCCTGCAGACGCGGATAGCGCCCCATCGCGACCAGATCGGGATGCACCTCCTTGAGGAAGCGCAACACGGCCGCAACGGCGATATCCACATGGCCGATGCGCTCGCCGAACCAATAGGCGCCCGTGCTTTGCGCGCGGCTCGTTTCGAGCACTTGAAGCGTCTCTTCGATCTGGCGGCGGCAGCGGTCGACCCAGAGTGCCGAGACCGCCCCGTGCAACCGCTTCTCGTAGAACAGGCTGACGGCCTTGTCGCCGAGGCCCGTGGCAAGCGTCGCGATTCTCAGCACCCGATGGCGCGCCGGTTCCGTTCGCGGGAACAGGACCCGGTCGTCGGAAACGAGACTGTCGAGATAATCGAGAATGATATGGCTGTCGGTAAGCACCGTCCCATCGTCCAGCACCAGCGTCGGCACGCGCGTCAGCGGATTGTAGGCCCGAAGCTCGTCGGCATTGCCGAAGGACGACCAGGGACGGTGTTCGAACGGGATGTCGTAAAGGCTGAGCGCGATGCCCACGCGTCGCACGAAGGGGGAGTCATATTGGCCGATCAGGATCATCTTGGTGTCTCCCACCTGTGCTGGATGCTTCACAGAACAATAGGCCTGCCGATCATGTCAAAGCCAGAGCGACGTCGGCGCAACCCGAAACCGCACCCTAGTTCTTAGCGACTTGCGGAGCGCCTTGGGAATGCCGATAAGCGCGACCAACGAACGATACGGGAGGAGCCCATGGACGTTTCCGAAATCATCATCGCCGGCGATACGCCCGGTATCGAATGGCGCCTGCCGGTTTTCCGTTTCAAGGGCAGAACGGCCGCTGCACCGAAGACCTACATCCAGGCGGCGCTGCACGCCAACGAACTGCCGGGCACCGCACTTGCCCATTTCCTGCTGCAGCGGCTGCAGCAGGCGGAGAAAGACGGCGCCATCCTCGGCGACATCACCGTCGTGCCCCAGGCAAATCCGATCGGCACCGCGCAGTCGCATTTCGGCGAGTTGCAGGGCCGCTTCGACCTCGGCTCACGCACGAACTTCAACCGTGATTTTCCGCTGATCACGCTTGGCGACCGTGACCGGCTGATCGACGATCTCGACCGCTACTCGGCGACGGATCGGCTGAAACGGCAGCTGCTGCATATGGCGCTCGGCGCCGACCTGATGCTCGATCTTCATTGCGACGACGAGGCGCTGCAATACGCCTATATCGACGACGCCTTCTGGCCGGAAGCGGGCGACCTCGCCTCGGCGCTCGATATGGAGGCGGTCTTCCTTTCGGACGGCGAAAGCTCCGCCTTCGAGGAGGCTGTCGCCTATGCCTGGAAATACGAAACCGGGCAGAAGAAGACACGCCTGCCGGGACGCCTCTCGGTGACGGTCGAGCTTCGCGGCACGCGCGACGTCTATCCGGAGCTTGCTCGCAAGGATGCCGAAGGGGTCTTCCGCTTCCTCGTCGCCCGCGGCGTCATTACCGGTGACGAAGAAACAATTGCACCCTTCGCTGGCATCATCGCACCGCTCGACAACATCGAGATGATCCGGGCCCCTGAGGCCGGCGCCATCCTGTTCCACCGGGATATCGGCGAGAGCGTGAAGGCGGGCGATCTGCTCGCAACGATCCTTACGCGCCCCGGCCAGGCGGACGGCGCCCTCGAGGTGCGCGCGCCGCAGGACGGGCTGATTGTCACCCGCGTCTCGACCCGCCTTGCACGCCGGCGCTCGGACTTGATGAAGATCGCCTGCGCTGCGCCGTCGAGCGCCGGGCGCAAACCCGGGTCGCTCGAAGCCTAGGACTTGGGATTGAATGTTCAAGCGGCCGTCACGCCCCCGTGGCGGCCGTCATCTTTGGGCTGTCGAGCAGAATGGTCGAGCGCAACGTCTTGATCTCGGCGATCTGCTCGAATTCGCTCCAGAGCAGGCGTTTGTAATCCGCGACGTCGCGCACCGCGATCTTCAGAAGAAAATCGAAATCGCCGGCGACCGTGTGGCATTCCACCACCTCCGGCATGCGCGACACCAGCTCGATGAAGCGCTGGCCGACCTTGCTTGCGGTGCGCTCCAGCGTCACCTCGACGAAGGCCTGGAAGCCGATGCCGGCTGCCTTCGGATCGACGACCACCGTCTGGCGGATGACGCCGGCCGCATAGAGCCGGGCAAGGCGGCGCGACAACGGCGCCGGCGAGAGCCCGACTCTCGCCGCCAGCGCGTTGTTGCTGAGCGATGCATCCTCCACCAGAAGGCGGATGATCCGCCGGTCGATCTGATCCAGTTCCACCGCCATCTTCTCGACCATCATCGCCCCCAACGCTTCGATTTCGGCTTCAGGAAGTATGCCGCAGCACGCAAATCAGCAAATGAATTGCAGAATTTTGCGCAAATAGCACGCTGTCGATATTGTCTCTGTGGCAAATATCGCATCGATTTTGCGCTTGCGCTGACTTAAGAAGAAAGCCGCAGGGCAGCCGGAGGAACGGCGGCCGGCAGGCTTTCTCGACCGATAACGCATCGCTGCCACTCAAGGGGGAATTTCCGGCATGTTCGACGCTCTGACCCGCCAACCCGATGATCCGTTGCTGGCCCTGATCGGGCTTTACCGCAAGGACGAGCGCCCCGGAAAGGTCGATCTCGGCGTCGGCGTCTACCGCGACGAAACCGGCCACACCCCGATCTTTCGCGCCGTCAAGGCAGCGGAGAAGCGCCTGCTCGAAACGCAGGACAGCAAGTCCTATGTCGGCCCCGAGGGCGATCTCGTCTTTATCGATCATCTCTGGACGCTGGTCGGTGGCGATACCATCGATCGCAGCCATATCGCCGGCGTGCAGACGCCGGGCGGTTCCGGCGCTCTCCGGCTCGCGGCCGACCTTATCCACCAGATGGGCGGCAAGCGCATCTGGATCGGGCTGCCGAGCTGGCCAAACCATGCCAGCATCTTCAAGACCGCTGGCCTTGAGCCCGCCGGTTACCCGTTCTTCGACGTGCCGACGCAAACCGTGCTCTTCGACACCATGATAACGGCGCTCCAGAGCGCTGCCGCCGGCGACGCCGTGCTGCTGCATGCGAGCTGCCACAACCCGACGGGCGGCGTCATCACGCAAGCGCAGTGGATGGAGCTTGCCGCCGTCATCGCCGAGCGCGGCCTGCTGCCGCTCGTCGACCTTGCCTACCAGGGCTTCGGCCGCGGTCTCGACGAGGATGTCGCCGGTCTCCGCCACCTGATCGGCGTCGTTCCGGAAGCGCTGGTTGCCGTTTCCTGCTCCAAGTCCTTCGGGCTCTATCGCGAGCGCGCCGGCGCGATCTTCGCGGTGACGGCCTCCTCGTCTTCGGCCGATACGGTCCGCTCCAACCTCGCCGGCCTTGCCCGCACCAGCTACTCGATGCCGCCGGATCACGGTGCTGCAATCGTGCGGATGATCCTTTCCGACGCCGAGCTCAAGCGTGACTGGCAAGCAGAACTCGAAACCATGCGGCTGCGCATCACCAACATCCGCCGCGCGCTCGCCGAAGGCTTGCGCGATCGCTGGCAGGCGCTCGGCGCCGTCGCCAGCCAGGAAGGCATGTTCTCGCTGCTTCCGCTTGCCGAGGCCGACGTCATGCGGCTTCGGAACGAGCACGGCATCTACATGCCCGGTTCCGGCCGCATCAACATTGCCGGCCTGAAGACGGCGGAAGTCGACGGCGTCATCGCCAACTTCAAGAACCTCTGAGGACCATGATGGCCGAGCACAGCATCGACGCGACAGAAACCCCGACTGAACGCCATCGCCTGTACGAGGATGCGCTGGCGATCCTGACGGGCACGCTGATCATGTCGCTCGGCATCATCATCTACAGCAAGGCGATGCTGCTCACGGGCAGCACGTCGGGCCTGGCACTGCTTCTGCAATATGCGACCGGCGCCGAGTTCTGGCTGGTCTTTTCGCTCGTCAACCTGCCTTTCTACGTCCTGGCGGTCAAACGGCTCGGCTGGATGTTTGCGCTGCGCACCTTCATCGCCGTCAGCCTCGTCTCGCTGTTTTCTCGGCTGACGGCCGGCTGGGTGGAGATCGCCCGGCTTGACCCGATCTATGCGGCGGTCGTCGGCGGCGGGCTGATGGGCATGGGCCTGTTGATCCTCTTTCGCCATCGCACCGGGCTTGGCGGCATCAACATCGTCGCGATCTATCTCCAGGAAAGGTTCGGCATCCGCGCCGGCTATTTCCAGCTGACGGTCGATCTCACCATTCTGGCTGCCGCCTTCTTCGTGTTGCCGCCATCGAACCTGGTGCTCTCGGTGATCGGGGCCGCTGTCGTCAACATGACGCTGGCGATCAATCACAAGCCGGGACGCTACGCCGGCGTGACCTGACGCAAGGTCTCGGTCTTCCCTCCCGCGCATCGGGCGGCTATCACTCCTGCCACGCTTTGAAATTGCGCGATTCCCAGCGGCGCGGCCGTTCGGAATTGCTCGCTGCGGCTGGAGCATGGGAATGACGGTTACGATTTACGGCATCAAGAACTGCGACACGATGAAGAAGGCCCGCACCTGGCTCGACGGCCGGGGCATCGCCTATCGCTTCCACGACTATAAGGCCGAGGCCATCGACCGCCCGCATCTCGAGCGCTGGTGCAAGGAGGCCGGATGGGAAACGGTGCTGAACCGCGCCGGCACGACTTTCCGCAAGCTCGACGAGGCCGACAGGCAGGGCCTCGACGAACAGAAGGCGATTGCGCTGATGCTCGCCCAACCCTCGATGATCAAGCGTCCGGTGCTCGAAGCGGACGGCAATCTGCTGATCGGCTTCAAGCCGGACCTCTACGAGACCGTACTCGCCAAAGCCTGACCCCCATTTGGAGCGACGACGATGTCGAAGACCACGCGCGCCACGCAGATGCTTTCGAAGGCCGGTGTCACCTTCAGCGTGCATGCCTATGACTATGATCCCAATGCGGAGCGCGTCGGCCTGCAGGCAGCCGAGGCGCTCGGCGAGGATCCGAGCCGGGTGCTGAAGACGCTGATGGCTGAAGTCGACGGCAAGCCGGTCTGCTGCGTCGTTCCCTCGGATCGTGAGGTCAGCATGAAGAAGCTCGCCGCCGCCTTCGGCGGCAAGTCGGCGGCGATGATGAAGCCGGCGGATGCCGAGCGGCTGACCGGTTACCATGTCGGCGGCATCAGCCCGTTCGGCCAGAAAAAACATGTGCCGACGGCAATCGAGGAGGCCGCACTTGCCGAAGTGCAGGTCTACATCAATGGCGGACAGCGCGGTCTGCAGGTGCGGCTTGCACCCCGCGACGCCCAAACCGCGCTAAAGGCGATCGCGGCACCGCTCATCGCCTGAGGCACTGCCATCAAAATATCACAGATGCCTTATACGAGCCGCTGATGCGGGGACGAAATGTGCAATTTTTGCATGCACGCCCGCCTTGGAACGGCGTCGGGTCTCTCACATGGCATTTGCAAGATTTCCCAGCGCGAAGCGTCTTCTGAAGCGCCTCGCCGTCGGCACGGCTGCGCTCGTCGCGGCCCTGGTCATCTACCTCGTCGGTCTTCAGTGGACCGGCAATTTCCATACGCTCGTGGCCGGTGAGGTCTACCGTTCGGCACAGCCGACGCCGGAGGCGATCGCCGCCTATTCCAAGGCCTACGGCATCCGCACCATTCTCAACCTGCGCGGCGAAAAGCCGGACGAGCGCTGGTATCGCGAAGAGGTTGCCGCCGCCGAGCGCAACGGTATCCGGCTCATCAACTTCCCCATGTCCGCTTCGGCCGAGATCGACCGCAAGGAAACCGACGCGCTGATGGCGATCCTCAGGGACGCGCCAAAGCCGCTTCTGATCCACTGCAAGGCCGGCGCCGACCGCACCGGCCTCGTCTCGACGATCTACCTGCAGCAGATAGCAGGGGTCGACGAGGAAACGGCCGAGTGGCAGCTTTCGCCGCTCTATGGACACGTGGCCATTCCCTATCTCTCCGGCACCTTCGCCATGGACGAGACCTGGGAAGCGCTGGAGAAGTCGTTCGGGCTGAGCAGCTAGGCGACGACGGCGTCCTAGATTGAGGCTCGCCCCGTCGGGGCCCCTCATCCGGCCTGCCGGCCACCTTCTCCCCGCAAGCAGGGCGAAGGAGACGCATGGCACCCCTTCGTCTCAGCAATGACGACCTCCCTCTCCTGTGACGGCTCCGGTCGGCGGCGCTACGAACAGCACGCCAGCACGCCCCCTCTCCCCACCTGCAGGAAGAGCGCTAAGGTGAGGGGTAACTTGCCTGGAAGGCGCTACCCGATCGTTCGCCGGTACCCTGTTTGAGAACTGACGTGCTCTACCTGAGCTTCGCCAGCAGCGCCGCGAGCTGCCGCGCTTCCGCCTCTGTCAGCCGGGCGCCGACATGGGCCTCTATCGAGGGCCCATAAGTCTGCCACATGCGCGCGCGCAGCGCCCTTCCGGCCTCGGTGACGACAACCCATTGGCCGCGACCGTCGGCGTCGAAGGCTTCGCGACGGACCAACCCCTCTTTGACCAGGCGATCGATCAGGCGGGACAAGTTATACTGCGCGAGCAAGGTGCGCGCCTCGATCTCGAAGGGCCGCAGCCGGCCGTCTTCGGCCTGAGCCAGTTCCCACAACACGTCGTACCAGCCAAGCGGTGGCAGGCTGGCCCCCTTGAAATCGGCCTCGATCCGAGCAAGCACGCATTCCCGTGCGCGCATCAGGCCGATCCAGGCCGCGGTCGTTTCGGGGCCAGGGCCCTTCTCGTCGATTTTCGTCTCTTTGCTCATAGATGCAATTACATCCATCTTGAAAGTCGAAGCAAGCCCACATACATGCATATGCATCTACCTTACCTCAACCGGGAGATTGCCATGCTTACCCTCGTCAGCCACCATCTCTGCCCCTATGTGCAGCGCGCCTCGATCGTGCTCGACGAAAAAGGCGTTCGCTTCGAGCGGACCTATATCGACCTCAAGGCCAAGCCCGACTGGTTCCTGAAGATCTCGCCGCTCGGCAAGGTGCCGCTGTTGCAGGTGCCGCAGCAGAGCGGCGAAACGGTGCTGTTCGAAAGCTCCGTCATCGCCGAATATGTCGAGGAAAGCCAAGCCGGCCCGAAGCTTCACCCCGAAGATGCGCTGGAGCGCGCCCGTCATCGCGGCTGGATGGAATTCGGCTCGTCGATCCTTTCGGATCTCTGGGGCTTCGAGACTGCGAAGGACCGGGAAACCTACGAACAGAAACGCCAGGCGGTGGCCGGCAAACTTGCGACCATGGAAGCGGCACTTGGCGAAGGTCCCTACTTTGCCGGTACACAATTTTCGCTCGTCGATGCGGTCTTCGCACCGATCTTCCGTTACTTCGATCTCTTCGACACGCTTGCAGATCACGGCATTTTCGACGGACTCGATCGTGTCGGCGCCTGGCGCAAGGCGCTCGCCGAGCGGCCGAGCGTCAAGGCGGCCGTGACGCCGGATTACGGTGAGCGGCTGATGACCTTCCTCAGGGAGCACGACGCCTATCTGCTGCGCGCCGGACAGGCATAGCGAAGAGCGCGAGATCACGCCGTCCTTCAGTTTGGCGCGCGCCTGCTCTATGACAGGACGCAAGCCATGCTGGAGGAGCGCCTTGTGACCGACATGATCTCGACCCTTACGGTTCTTGAGCCCTATCCCGGCGTCTATGCCTACTATGACGGGCGCGTTGCCGGAGTGCGGCTCTATTCGCAGGCGGCGAACTGGCTCGATGACGGCGCCTACGAACTCGGCGTCGCCTCCTATGCCATCGTCGACGGCACGCAAGCGCTGGTCTACGACACGCATATCTCGCTCGATCACGCCCGGGCGATCCGCAACCATCTCGAAAGCCTTGGCGTCACCGCGATCCGCGTCGTGCTCAGCCATTGGCACAAGGATCATGTGGCCGGAAATGCGGTCTTTGCCGATTGCGAGATCATCGCCCTCAAGCTGACGGCAGCGAAACTTGAAGAAAACCGCGAGAAGATCGAAACGGCGACGCCGCCGATCCAGCCCCTCGTGATGCCGAACCGCCTGTTCGACGAGACGCTTGCACTGACCGTCGGCGCACGCCGGGTCGAACTGCATCACTTCGCCATCCATAGCGCCGACGGCAACGTGATCTGGCTGCCCGAGGAGAAGTTGCTGCTGGCGGGCGATACGCTCGAGGATACGACGACCTTCATCAGCGAGGCTGATCAGACGGCGACGCACATCGCGGAACTCAAGCGCCTGCGGCAATGGCCGATTGCTCGGATTCTACCCGCCCATGGCGACCGCGAACGCATCGCCAGCGGCGGCTACGGACCGAAACTGATCGATGCCAATCGCGGCTATCTCGAGCGGCTGACGCGCGCGATCGCGACCGGTGCTGCCATCGGCACACTCAAGGAATTCGCCACCGAGGATATCGCCTCCGGCGCGATCCTCTATTTCGCGCCTTATGAGGCTGTGCACAGGAGCAATGTCGAGCGGGTGCGTGCGGCCCTCGGCGCGCGCTGATTGCACTAAACCTCCCGGGCTCTGCCTTCATTTTCGCCGCAAAGCGCTCTAAGTCTTCTTCTTCCGATTTCAGAAAGACAGGTAGATCATGACCTCTCCCGCCAATACGCCCGATCCGATCGACCCGGTGAAACTCGACAAGCTCGCGGAAGTCGCGATCCAGGTCGGCCTGCAGCTTCAGCGCGGTCAGGACCTTGTCATGACTGCGCCGGTCGCGGCGATGCCGCTTGTTCGCCTTATCACCAAGCACGCCTACAAGGCCGGTGCAGGCCTCGTGACGACTCTCTATTCGGACGAGGACACGACGCTTTCGCGTTATGCCTATGCACCGGACGAGAGCTTCGACCGGGCAAGCGACTGGCTGTTCAAGGGCATGGCCGAAGCTTTCGCCGGTGGTGCAGCGCGGCTCGCAATCTCCGGCGACAACCCGATGATGCTTTCGGCGCAGGATCCGGCCAAGGTGGCGCGGGCCAACAAGGCAAATTCCATTGCCTATAAGCCGGCGCTCGAAAAGATCTCGAACTTCGACATCAACTGGAACATCGTTTCCTACCCGAACCCGTCCTGGGCGAAGCTCGTTTTCCCGAACGACCCGGAAGAGGTTGCCGTCGAGAAGCTCGCCAACGCCATCTTCGCCGCCTCGCGCGTCGATGTCGCCGATCCGGTGGCCGCCTGGAAGGAGCACAACGCCAACCTCGCCCGGCGCTCGGCCTGGCTGAACGGCGAGCGCTTTGCCGCGCTGCACTTTACCGGCCCGGGCACCGATCTGACCGTCGGGCTTGCCGATGGCCATCTCTGGTGCGGCGGCGCGTCGGAGGCCAAGAACGGCGTCACCTGCAACCCGAACATCCCGACCGAGGAAGTGTTCACGACGCCGCATGCGCTGCGCGTCGAAGGCCATGTCTCCTCGACCAAGCCGCTGTCGCACCAGGGCACGCTGATCGACAACATCCAGGTGCGTTTCGAGGGCGGCCGGATCGTCGAAGCCAAGGCATCGCGCGGCGAGGAAGTACTGAACAAGGTGCTCGACACCGACGAGGGCGCGCGCCGGCTCGGCGAAGTGGCTCTGGTGCCGCATTCCTCGCCGATCTCGGCAAGCGGCATCCTGTTCTACAACACGCTGTTTGACGAAAACGCCTCGTGCCACATCGCGCTCGGCCAGTGCTATTCCGGCTGCTTCGTCGACGACACCAAGCTGACGCCGGAACAGATCCGCGCCCAGGGCGGCAATTCCAGCCTGATCCACATCGACTGGATGATCGGTTCGGGCCAGGTCGACATCGACGGCGTGCGCGCCGATGGTAGCCGCGTTCCGGTCATGCGAAAGGGTGAATGGGCCTGATCACGGCTCCTCCCCGGTCTCGTCCGACCTGAAAGGCTTGTGGCCGCCGCAACACATGCGGCGGCCTTTTCTATTGGGGAAACTGCCCCTTCAGCCGTTGGCAGCCCGCTTCAGACGCGGCATCTCCGCCGATTGGTAGAGGGACAGCACGTGGCCATCGGGATCGGCGAATTCTGCCGACCAGCCGCCGGGCGCATGGCTCACCGGCGTGACGATGGTGGTTCCCTTTTCAGCGAGGCCCGCGACCACATCGTCGATGCCGCCCTCGGCGAGATCGAACACGACGATCGGTGTGTTGCCCGGCTTGCTCTCCACGACGAAGAAGATCAACTCGACCTCGTCTTCTATCTTCGCCATCAGCCAGGAACCGGCTTCGTCGTCCTCCATGCGCTGGACGTTGAGACCCAGAACATCACGGTAGAAGGCTTCCGTGCGGGTGAGATCCGAGACGAAGTAGCAGATGGCCCCGATACGTGGTTTCGACAACATTGGTTGCTTCCCTTGTGTTTGTTACGCCGGCTTGTTGCCGCCGGTTGCCGTTTCGTGAGACACGCGCGGCGAAAAATTGATCGCGAAGAGATGGCCGTCCGGATCGTGGCTGGCAAAGGCGGCGCGGCCGCCGCGGGTGACCGGCAGCAGGGCCTGGCGGATACGGCCGCTTTCGAGCGGATAGCGAAGTCCGGTCAGCTCCAGATTGGTCTCGACATGGCCGGCATCGCGCCAGGCCCGGCGCAGCATCAGGATGCGCTGGCGCAGCGCTTCATCGGAAATGCCGAGGAGATGACGGATTTCGAGGCGATTGTGGCCGCCGATCGCCAGCAGCATCACGATCCTGAGGCTCGGGGAAAGCGTGACGGCGAAGGCCAGCGGATCGCCAGAGCGCCGCTCTTCCACTTCGGGAACGTCCGCTTGCAGCTCCCGGCGCAAACGGCGAGCAGCGGTGCGCGCCTGCATCGCGGCGAGCTTGCGGAGAACACCGCAGAACCAGGCGCGATCGCCGCCGGTTGGAAAACGCCCTGCCTTGAGCGCGACGATCAGCGCCTCATGTAGCAAATCCTCCGCTTCGGCCGCACGGCGGCTTTGCCGCCTCGCGAAACGGAGGAGATCAGAATAGAGCGCTGGCGTCAGATGCTCGGTCATCAGGGCGTGCGCTTCTTTGAGGATTGACGTTGCCGGCAATGTGAAGCGCATGCGCTGTGGTTGCAAGCCCTGCTTTCAGGCCCGCGCCGGTCGCACCTTGGGGGCGAGTTGCGCGCGCTGGCTGAGCCAGACGCTGACGAAGACGACAAGGATGCCGAGCGCCTGCACCGGCGTCAGTTGCTCGCCGAGCACGCCCCAGCCGAGCAGGATGGCAACGACCGGGCTCAGGAAACCGAGCGGCGAGACGGCAGAAGGTTCGAGGCGCGACAGGCCGCGGAACCAGAGCAGATAGGTGAAGGCGGCGCCGACCAGGCCGAGATAGGCGAGACCGAGGACGTTGGCGGTGGTCAGCGGCGGCAGCGACGGCTCGAAGAACAGCGCCGCCGGCACGAGCATGAGGCCACCGGCGGCCAATTGCCAGGCAGTGAAGGTGAGCGGCGGAACCGGCGGCGCCCAGTGGCGGCTCAGCACCGTGCCGAAGGCCATGGAGACGGCTCCGGCGAGACCAGCGAGCACCCCGAGCGGATCGAGCGCGGCGCCCGGCGTCAACACCAGCAGGGCGACGCCGGCAATGCCCGCAAGGCCGGCAACCACGCTGAGCAGGCGGATCGGCGAGCCCAGGAAGACGCGCGACAACAGGATGACGATCAGCGGCTGAACGGCACCGACGGTTGCGGCGACGCCGCCTGGCAGCCTGTAAGCGGAAACGAACAGCATGGCCCAGAAGAAGGAGAAGTTGAGCGCGCCGAGCACGAAGGTCCGCGGCCACCAGATACCGTCCGGCAGGCGCCGCACAATCAAGAGCAGGAGCAACCCCGCCGGCAGCGCCCGCAGCATGGCGACCGTCAACGGATAGCCAGACGGCAGGTACTCTGTGGTGACAAGATAGGTGCTGCCCCAGATGGCCGGTGCCAGCGCGGTCAAGGCAAGGTCGACGGTGCGGCTCGAACTCATATCTTTACCTCAAGAATCTCTATATCAAGATAAAATGAGGATAACGCGGTTTATCTCTAAGTCAAGATACTCTATGCTGAGATAAATGCATGGAGGGTTTGATGGATCGCGTCGACAGGATTTTGGCCCAATGGCACCGGGAGCGGCCGGACCTCGATGTTTCGGCCATGGGCCTGCTTGGCCGGCTCTCACGGGTTTCGACACATATCGCCCGGGAAATCGAGAAGTCGTTTTCCGAGCGCGGATTGAATGCGTCGAGCTTCGACGTGCTCGCGACGCTTCGTCGGTCCGGACCGCCCTATCGGCTTTCGCCCGGAGACCTTCTGGATACGACCATGGTCAGCTCCGGCACCATGACCAACCGCATCGACCAGCTTGAAAAGGCCGGGCTCGTCGAACGGATCGCCAATCCCGAGGACAGGCGGGGGGTGATCATCGCCTTGACGGACGAGGGCTTGCGCCGTGTCGACGAGGCCGCGACCGCGCATGTGGCCAACCAGCATCGCGTCGTTTCCGCGCTGTCGCCCGAGGAACGCGTGGTGCTCAACGCACTGCTGCGCAAATATCTCGCGACCTTCGAGTAGCCGCGATCACAAACTGGAGGCAAGCCGACGGACACGCTGCAGATGCGCCTTGCGCTTGGCGTCGGTCGCCCGGTCCATGTCGTGCAGCGCGAGCATGCGGAAGTTCAGTCCCTTGGCGCAGAAGGCGGCGATGCCGCGCTTCAAGAGCCGCTTCACCGGATTGCCCATGTAGAGATGCACCACCCACCAGGGCGAGCCGGTCGTCGTCAGCGCCCAGAAGAGCTTGATATTGTGGAGCCGCGGGATGATGCGGCCGCCGGCCGGGTCGTTGTCGAAGGCGATGCCCGGCGCAAAGACGCGATCGAAGAAGCCCTTCAGGATCGCCGGAAAATTGAACCACCATTGCGGGAAGACGAGCACCAGCCCATCGGCCGCCTGCAGCCGGCCGATCCAGTCTGCCGCGCCTGACCGATCATAGGTGTCGGAGAAGTAACTGCCGCGCTCGGCGACGCTGAGGCGCGGATCGAAATCCTCGCGATAGAGATCGAGCAAGTCGACCGAATGTCCCCTCGCCTCCAAGGCGGCGCGCGCCTCACGCGCCACGTTCGCGGCAAAACTGTCTTCGAGCGGGTGGGCAAGCACGAGCAGGATGCGCATGCGGTGTTCCTAACATATCGATCTGGAATCAAGATCCGTCGCCGGGAAAATGAGCTTAAAAATCAACCGAATACAATGCCGTTTTTCGCGACCGTCAGGCCGCGCCGAGGAGGCAGTCATGCGAGCGGACACGCTCGCTCCCTAGACCGCCAGCAGCCGCCTTCTTCAGAACGGGGATTTGCCCGATCCTGGCCGGGCTTCCAGCGCCAGTGTGTCAAAGACGGAGGGCGAGCGGCGCACCGACCATGCGGAAATCAACTGCGCGGCGGCGTCATCGGCGGCCTGTCCCGAACCAAGCTCCAGATCGTAACACTGTCCGACGTGAATGCGGTGAAAATCATCTGCGGCGCTGCCGATCGGCCGGTCGGCGCGAAGCCGTTCGCGCCGGACCAGTTCGTCGAGTTCACAGTGAAGCGCGACAAAAAACACATCGAACGGCTGAAGCATCACCGCGAGCTCAGACGCCCAGCCGGACTCTTCGAGAATGTGCTCCAGCAGGAGATTGTTGCCGGCTGACGCATAGGCGACCAGCGAGCGGTGAAAACCGTCGAAGAAGCGCGCCCGGTGTTCCTTCCAACGAAAATCGCCGCGGCGGAACCGTTCCATTGGCACCATCCCCGAATCGCGAAGATGGTCGATCGAAACATGCCAGAACGGCGCGCCGATCTGCGCCTGGACCGCCCGCGCCAGCGTCGATTTCCCGCTGCTGGAAGCGCCGTGGATGAAGATAATCTTGGCTCGCTCGACCATGCCGGGCTCCGTCACTCTCTTGCGAACGCTGGCGCTACGTCGTCGGCATGACAGCGGGATGACGCGCTAGAACAGGTTACCCTGTTTCGGCGGCTCTCCCGCCGGGTCTGCGGGCTTCGGCTGCTTCTTGCGGGGCGCCGTCGGCGGAGAACCTGGCTCGCCCTCCCCGTCGCCGGCAATCGCCGACACGCGACCGTCGGCAAATTCCAGGCTGAGCGTCATGCCGACCGAGACGGATGCAGCCTGGCGCACCGGCCCGCCTTCGGCATCGCGCACCAGCGCAAATCCGCGCTGCAGGACGTTGCGATAGGAAAGCGACTGCAGGATGCGATCCTGGGCGACGATGACGCTGCGCAGGCGTCGCACGTCTGCGCGCACGGCCGCATCGGACCGGGCAGCAAGCCCGGCGACGCGATCGGATGCCCGATGGATCTGGCCGATGAGGCGCGAGGGTAAGGCGCGCAGCGCAGCGTCGGCCGCAGAAACCCGCGCCTCGCCGCGATGGACTTGCCGCTCGACGATGCGGTCGGCCTTGTTCATGGCGTCGACTAGGCGCTGGCGACGCTCGGAAAGCTTGCCCTTGAGAAGGTCGGCACGCAGCTCGGCAGACACGCGTTCGAACTGACGGCGCTTGTTGGCCGTGTTCATCGTGAGCCCGCGCCCGAGCCCGAGTGCAGCCTCGTCGAAACGGCGGCGCGGCAGCGCCAGCAACTGGTCGAGCGACGGCAGCGCCCGCGCCAGAGACCGCACCGCCTGGCGGCGATTGTCCATCTGGCGTCCGACAGCCGACTTGAGGCGTGCCGACAGGCCGGAGAGACCGGCTTCGAGATCGGCCCTGACCGGCACCGCCATTTCCGCTGCACCCGTCGGCGTCGGCGCGCGCTGGTCGGCGGCATAGTCGATCAGCGTCCAGTCGGTCTCGTGACCGACGGCCGAAATCAGCGGGATCCCGGAGGCGGCGGCGGCGCGCACGACGGCCTCGTCGTTGAAGCCCCAGAGGTCTTCGAGGCTGCCGCCGCCACGCGCGACGATCAGGACATCCGGCCGCGCAATCGGCCCGCCGGGCTCGATCGCGTTGAAGCCGCGGATCGCCGCTGCAACCTCGTCACCCGAGCCATCGCCCTGCACGCGAACCGGCCAGACGACGACATGGACGGGAAAGCGGTCGGCGATGCGGTGCAGGATGTCGCGGATGACGGCACCGGTCGGCGACGTCACGACACCGATCACCTTGGGCATATAGGGCAGCTGCCGCTTGCGATTGGCGTCGAACAGCCCTTCGGCGGCGAGCTTGCGCTTGCGCTCTTCGAGCAGCGCCATCAGCGCGCCGGCGCCGGCCGGTTCCATCATCTCGATGACGATCTGATACTTCGACGAGCCCGGGAAGGTCGTGACCTTGCCGGTCGCGATCACCTCCATGCCCTCTTCCGGACGGAAGCGCAGGCGCGAGAAGGTACCCTTCCAGATGACTGCATCGATGCGCGCCCGATCGTCCTTGAGCGCGAAATAGGCGTGGCCCGACGAATGAGGGCCGCGATAGCCGGAGATTTCGCCGCGCACGCGCACCTGGTCGAAGGCCTGTTCGACCGTTCGCTTGATCGAGCCCGAAAGCTCGGACACCGAGTATTCGGTGAGGTTGCTCGGAGAATCGCTGTCGAAGAAAGAGGCCATCGCCTCTTTTACCGCACCCTTCGCCGAAGGCCAGCACATCCCTCACGCTTTCCACGCGCCAGGGGCGTGGCGCTCAAGGCGCAAGCATATAGAGCCGGATGGGCGAGCCTTCCGAAACCGGCAGGGGCGACAGGAATGCCGGCACGCGCCCGGCGGCGAGATCCGCATAGAGACCACGCGGAGCGCGGGCAGCTATGACCTGCGTTTGAGCGTCAACGGCGCAGAAGGCGAGCACTGGCTGCCCGAGCTGGCGCAACAGGACGGCGGCGGCTCCAGGCTCGGCCAGGCCGATCTTCAGCTCGCGGAGCATGCCGGCGGCATTGCGATGATAGGGCGCGCTGAGCACGCGGTGTTCGGTGCGGCGAAGCAGCGTCGCGCCGATATCCGACGGTCCGACGACCAGCGACGGCGCCAGCCGCCCAATATCGGCAAGGGCGGCGTCGGTCAGGCACGCCTCGCCGTTCGTGACCGCTGCTTCCGCGGCAGCAAACCCGCTGATCCCCTTTTCCGCAAGCGTTCCGGCAACGGCCCACATCGCCGGAACGGAAACGAGCAGTGCTCCGACATAGAGAAGGGAGGCGCGGGCGCCAGCCGTTCCGCCGCTCGACCGCGCACGCAGGTCGGTAAGCAGCAGGGCCATCGGCACGATGGCGAGCAGGTTGGAAAATGCCATGCCGCGGACCTGGACGAGGGCGATCGCCAGGCTCGAAAGCACCAAGGCAAGGAGCACCAGATGGAGATCGATCCGGTCGCGACGCAAGATGCGCCAGAGGCAGATGGCCGAGGCAAAGGCGCCGGTGAAATAGTAGGCGCCGATATTGGTCGGCTCCTGCACAGCGATCAGCGTGACGGAACGGGCTTCGGAGATATGGTCGAGCCAGAGCTCGATGAGCAGCGGATCGAGACCGGCCAGTGGATTGCCGAGGCATTGCGGCGCCACAGACAGGGCGACCGCGGCGACGACGAGACCGCAGAGAGCGAGCGCGCCGAAGCGCAGCGCTGGCGCGCGGTGGCTGACAGTGGCGGCGGCGAGCGCGAGGAGGACGCCTCCCGTCAGCGCCAGCGAATAGAAGGCGATCGAGAGATTGTCGCAGGTCGCGACGAAATAGAGGCGCGGCGGCACGGTCGAAAAGAAGATGACGCTGAGGCCGGCTGTCAGCGACAGGCCGAAGGCGACGGTCGAACGCGCGGCCGTCTGGCCGGCCCAGAGCCACTGGCAGGCAACGATTGCGCAGACGACCGCCACGAGTGGCGTGGTTTCGGCACCTACGGCGATCGCGAGTGCGGCCGCCGCTCCCGCAAGCGCATAATTTAGGGCACGATACCGTCGATCGACGAGCATCGCCGCCATGACCGCGGCCAGCACCAGTTGCACATTGTGGTGATCGATGGCGCCCCCGAGGAAACGGTTCGAGGTGGCGATGAAGATCGCGGTCAGCCCCAGGCAGAAATGCATGGCGACCGTGCCGCCGGCACGGCGTCCGGCGAGCCCCATCGCCGCAAGCAGCCCGACCGCGAGCGCCATCGGCCAGATCGCAAGCGCCAGGACTTCCGCCTGCTCCACGCCGACAAAAGGCCGAAAAATCGACATGAGCCCGGCGATCGGCAGATCGATCAGGCGCGACCAGTGCATCAGCGTTCCGCCCTCGAGCCCCAGGCGGGGCTGGGTGAGGTCGAACCAGCTCTGTCCGGCGAGGAGGTCGCGCACCTCGACCAGGCGCATGGCATCGTCATTGTCGCGGCCGAGATAATCCGGCGCCCGCATGAACTGGGTGACGAGGAAAAGAACCGTGGGCACGCCATAGGCGAGCACCATCCCAAGCAGGCTCGACGAGAGCCGCCGCTGCCTGGGCGTAGTCGCCATTTCCGGTAGTGCCGCCATTCCGCTCGACATAGGTTCCCGCCCACTAGATCGCGTGGATCTTACGTC
The DNA here is from genome assembly GCF_026672675.1 of Ensifer sp. SL37. NCBI lineage: Bacteria > Pseudomonadati > Pseudomonadota > Alphaproteobacteria > Hyphomicrobiales > Rhizobiaceae > Ensifer > Ensifer sp. SL37. Next base: position 1,207,297 of record NZ_JAPPRN010000006.1, read on the forward strand.
CCTGCGATCAAGAAAGCGTAAAGCGCGCGGCGGCGAGGCCGGTCGCTTCGACCGGCCCGCGCGGCGCACCTTGGCGTCTTGTTAACACCCTGATCCTATGATGGCGCGATCCAACAGCAACCGAGCCACCTTGATGTTCGACCGCTTCAACATCGCCGTTCTCCTGCCTTGCTACAACGAAGCATCGACCATCGGACAGGTGGTCGAGGGTTTCCAGACGGCACTGCCGACGGCGCGAATTTACGTCTACGACAACAACTCGACCGACGGCACGGCGTTGAAGGCGATGCTTGCCGGCGCGACCGTCGTACGTGAACGCCGGCAGGGCAAGGGGCACGTGGTGCGCCGCATGCTCGCCGATATCGACGCCGACATCTATGTCATGGCCGACGGCGACAGCACCTATTGCCCGACCGATGCGGAAGACCTGATCCGCACCTTGATCACCGAGCGCGCCGACATGGTCGTCGGCACGCGGCGCGGCGTTCACGACGATGCCGGCAGGCAGGGTCACGCCTTCGGCAACAGGCTTTTCAACATTCTGTACCGGGAAATTTTCGGCACCGATTTCAACGACATCTTCTCCGGTTACCGCGTGCTCTCGCGCCGCTTCGCCAAGAGCTTCCCGGCGATTTCCAACGGCTTTGAAATCGAGACGGAGATGTCCGTCCATGCCTCGCGTCTCAAACTGCCGGTCGCGGAGCTTGAACTGGACTATGGCCGGCGCCCGGAAGGTTCCCATTCCAAGCTGTCGACGTACAAGGATGGCGCCAAGATCCTCTGGACCTTCGCCATGCTCATGAAAGAAACGCGGCCCTTCACGTTCTTCGGCGTGATCGCCATGGCGTTCTTTGCGACGAGCATCGGCTTCATGATGCCTGTCTTGCTCGAATATTTCGCCACAGGCCTCGTGCCGCGCATGCCGACCTGGGTCCTCGCGCTGGCCATGCTGATGATGTCGATCATCATGTTCACCGCAGGCCTGATCCTCGATTCGGTCTCGCGCGCCCGCACCGAGCAGCTCCGGCTGCACTACATCGCGACACCGGTACGGGCTGCGCCGCTGGAGAAGGTCGATAGCGGCGTCGCCCTGCCCCGGGGCGAGGACCAGGAAGCCGGCTTGCAGTCGGCACCACGCATTGTGCGGGAGCGCCGCGGATGAACCGGGAAACGACCAACCGCATACGCTTCCTGATCGAAGACGTCATTCCGCCGATCCTCAGGGATTCGCGCCTGTTCAAGGGCATGGCGAGCCTCGCCTGGGGCAAGCACATCGCCCACCTCGCCGACTTTCGCGCACGGGCGCCGTTCCTGTCGGCGAACGAGTACGAGGACCTCTACCGGCAGCACCCGAGAGTGCACGAGGGAACCGACAATTCCGAAGCCTGCGTGCGCAAGATCGCGGCAAGCGTCGTCGGCGACAGCGTCTGCGACGTCGGTTGCGGCACCGGCGTTCTGTTGAAGCGTATCCGGGAAGCCAAGCCCGACCTTAAACGCCTCGCCGGTGTCGACTTCGCCATCGACGATGCGGCCCGGATCGAAGGCATCGAATATCACGCCGCGATGATCGAGGACCTGCCCTTTGCGGACAGTGAATTCGACACGGTCGTCTGCACGCATGTGATCGAGCACATTCTCGACTACCGCAAAGCGATCGCCGAGCTTCGCCGGGTCACCCGCCGGCGCCTGATCATCGTCGTGCCGCGCGAGCGCGAGTACCGCTACACCTTCAATCCGCACTTCAATTTCTTTCCCTATACCCACTCCTTCCTGCGGGCGATGCATCCCGTTCCGGCCGAGCACACATGCGTCGATATCGGCCGCGATATCTTCTATTGCGAAGACAGAACTGCCGCGGCGGAGTGAGGCATGGCGATGAACCTCAATCTCACGCCCACCGTCTGGTTCGGGCTGTTCTTCACGCCGGTGCTGATCTCGGCCGGGCAGATCCTCTTCAAGCTGACAAGCGCGAAGACCGGGAATGCCAGTGCCCAGGGGCTCCTGGCTCTGGCCCTCAGCCCCACCCTGCTGATTGCGCTCGCCGTCTATGGCATCGGCACGATCATCTGGATCTTCACGATCAAGTCGGTGCCACTGACGATCGCCTATTCCTTCATGGCGCTTACCTTCTGCATCGTGCCGCTGCTTGCCGCCGTCTTTCTCGGCGAGGCGGTGACGCTGCGCTACGCCTTCGGCGCCGCGCTGATCATCAGCGGCATGATCATCATCAACTCCTAAGGGGATAAGCGGGCCTCATGATCGTCACCGCATCCTTCGTCCTCGGCATTGCCGTATGCGGCCTCAAATCCGCCCGCGCCTGCCTGTTCGCCGGCACGGGGCTGCTGGCGCTTGCCGGCGCAAACGGCGACTGGATCCAGGCGGCGGCAGCGATCGGCGCTTACAACATGGGCGTCGCGCTGATGATTTGCGGCGCGATTGCCATCGGCCTGGAGCGCGACCGATAGCCGATCATCCCTTGCGTTCGAAAAACGCCCTGGTCTCCTCGTCGGCCGGAAAGAAGGATTCGATCAGCACCCCCTCGACCAGCGCATCCTGGGTCGAGCCGAAGGTCTGAAGCGTGGTGATGAAGCTTAAGCGCAAGCCGCCGATGTCGAGCTCGATCGGCAGCACCGGCAACCGGTCAGTGTCCGGATGGTTTTCGGTCGCACGCGCCACGGCCGGATTGGACGCCGCTTTTTCCAGGCGCTTGCCGAGGCGGCTGCGGGGACCCTGCAGCCAGGCTTCGGTTCTGACCCGCTGCACCAGATCGGCGGCCGCGGCCTCCCAGTTGACGACCAGCTTGCGCACATTGTCGTCACCGAGAAACGTGTCGAGAAAGTTCTCGCCGGGCTGGAACGGAATGTCGGCGGCAACCGCCAAGCTCGCCAGCGCCGGATTAACGACCAGCAGCGTATACTCGTGATCGAGCACCAGCCCCGGATAGGGATCGTGGCGCGCCAGGATCAGCCTGATGGCATTGGCAACGACCGGCGGCATGGCGTCCAGCCCGGCGGCGGGCCGCGTCGCCATGCGCGGTCGATAGCCGGCTGCCGAAAACAGCGTGCCCTGGTCGCGAGCGGGGACTTCCAGCACGGAGGCCAGCCGCAGGATCATGCCCTCCGACGGTTTCGAGCGGCCGGTTTCGAGAAAGGACAGGTGGCGCGCCGAGATGCCGGCGGCAACCGCAAGATCAAGCTGGCTCATGCGGCGATGCCCGCGCCATTCCTTCAGATGTTCACCAAACTGCATGGATCGTGATTCTCCGTTCTGCCGGAGAGTGGCGCGCGCCGGTCGTAAAATCCATTACCTCAGAGGTAATTGGTTTGATGACACCGAACCGGCAATCTCCGGTCATCGACAAACCGATGGAGCCGACGATGAACCTCTCGAACCGCAGCCTGCTCAACAAGACCTTCCTTGCCGACGGCGTCTACTCTCTTGCCGTCGGCGCCGTGCTGATCCTTTTTGCCGCCCCGCTTGCTTCGCTCTTCAGCCCCGCCGCGACAGCGCCGATGATGAAGATCCTCGGCGTCGGGTTGGTATTTTGGGGGATCTTCCACCTTGCCGCGGCGCGCAACGGCGGGCCGGTCGCAGCAGCGGCACGCGTCAGCATCGCTGGCGACATCCTTTGGCAGGTGGCAAGCGTAGCACTGCTGGTCGCGGCTTACCCGTTCCTCACTGTCGCGGGTATCGGCTTCATCGTCATCGGCCTGATCACGGTCGCCGACTTTCTGATCTTCAAGCTGCGCGGCCTTGCGCGGGAACAGGCAGCGATTGCCTGACGGGATGATCGCTGGAGATGAAGAGGAAGGGGCCTGCCGGCAAAACCAGCGGGCCCTTTCCGTTGATCAGATGGTCTCCCAACCGTCCTTGGCGCTGGCGCGGTAGATCGCGTCGATGAATTTCTGATTGAGGCGGGAGTTTTCCAGCGTCACCACTTCCTCGTCCTCGCCCTTGGCCGCGCGGGCGAAAGCCTCCGCCTGGAGCTTGTACTGGCGCGCGTCCTGGAAGCGGAAAAGCTGGGATTGGGCGTGGTTCTGGTTCGTCAACTCCACTTCCTCGCGGCCATAGCGGTCAGCGTTGAAGGGCGACTTCACCTCGATGAAGCCCTTGTCGCCATGGAAGACCATGACCTGGCGGGCCGCCAACTGGGTGGAGATGTAGAAGCTCAGCTCGAAGTCGCCGAAATCGGCGCGCACGCTCGAATAGATATCCGTGCCGAATTCCGGATCGCGATCGGTGTTTGCCTGAACGCGCACCGGCTCCTTGGCCGTGACGAAGCGGGTGGTGATCGTCGGGTATACGCCGATATCCGGCAGACCGCCGCCACCGAGCGCCGGGATGTTGCGCATGTTGTTGGGGTCGCGGTTGAAATAGGTGAAGGCGCCCTGGACGTGGCGGAGCCGGCCGATCGCGCCTTCGGCGATCAGGGAGCGGACCTTTCGCCAGACCGGGCTATAGGTGACCATGAAGGCTTCGGCGATTACGACGCCGTTGCGGTCACGTGCGGCGATGAGCTGGTCGATCTCAGAGGCGCGCAGGGCAATCGGCTTTTCGCAAAGCACATGCTTGCCGGCATTGGCGGCCTTGACCGACCACTCCACATGTTGCGCCGTCGGCAGCGGAATGTAGACCGCATCGATGACATCGGAAGCGAGCATCTCTTCGTAGGAACCGAAGGCGTGCGGCGCGGAGAAGCGATCGGCCATTGCCCGGGCCTTGGCGAAGTCGCGGCTGGCGACAGCCGAGACGACGGCGTTTTCCGCATCCTGAATGGCCGGCACGACGAGGTCGCGGCCGATCCTGGCCGTGGACAGAATTCCGAAACGTAACATGACAAGGCTCCCTGATTTGGTGGCAGAGACTAGCGCCGAGGTACGTACCTAGCAAGCGGCAGTGAGCGGTTTGGCGAAGAAGTACGACGTGCAGAAAATTGCCGAAAGGCGGGTGACAATGTCAGCTTTTCTGCCCTATCTTTCCTTCGCAATCCTCCCGATCGCAACATGCCCTCATCCAGTCCAATGGAGCGAAACCATGGAAAAACTGAGACTTGGCCGCACCGACCTGACAATCGCGCCCCTCGTCTTCGGCGGCAATGTCTTCGGCTGGACCGCCGACGAGAAGACCTCTTTCGCGCTGCTCGACGCCTTTTTCGATGCCGGCTTCAATGCCATCGACACCGCCGATGTCTATTCCTCCTGGGCGCCCGGCAATCAGGGCGGCGAGTCCGAAACGATCATCGGCAAGTGGCTGAAACAGTCGGGCCGGTCGCGCGACAAGGCCGTCATCGTCACCAAGGTCGGCTCGGAGCTCGGCCCCGACCGCAAGGGGCTTTCGCGCCGCTGGATCCTGCAGGCGGTCGAAGATTCGCTGAAGCGGCTACAGACCGACCATATCGATCTTTATCTCTCGCACTGGCCAGACCCCGACACGCCTTACGAGGAGACGCTTGCGGCCTATGACCAGCTTCTGTCCGAAGGCAAGGTGCGGGCGATCGGCGCCTCCAACCTGAACTCGCTGCAACTGCGCGAGGCGCTCGACGTGTCCGCCAACCAGGGCCTGCCCCGCTATCAGGTGCTGCAGCCGGAATATAATCTCTACGACCGCGACGCATTCGAAGGACCGCTGCGCGACCTCTGCATCGCCGAGGAGATCGGCGTCATCAGCTATTTCGGGCTGGCGCGGGGCTTCCTTTCGGGGAAATACCGCACCCACAAGGACCTCGAAGGCTCCGTGCGCGGCAGCGGCGTCGAGAAATATCTCGACGGACGCGGCATGCGCATCCTAGGCGTTCTCGACGACATCGCGGCCAACACGGGCGCGACCCAGGCGGAAATCGCGCTCGCCTGGATCCGGACACGCAAGGGCGTCACAGCGCCGATCGCCAGCGCCACCAGCCTTGAGCAATTGCAAAGCCTCATTCGCTCCGCGGAACTCAAGTTGTCGGACGAGGCGGTGCAAAAACTCAACGACGTCGGTGAGTGACGGGAGCAAAAACCACACAATGGCATTGACGATACGCGCCGCGACTGGCGGCGACGAGGCGGACTGGCGCCGCCTCTGGGCTGGCTATGTCGCCTTTTCCGGCACCGATCTCGCCGAAGACATCATCGACCTCACCTGGAAGAGGCTTATGGATCCCGCCGCACCGCTCTTTGCGCGGCTGGCGATGCTCGACGGGCAGGTGGTCGGCTTTGCGATCTGCCAGGAGCAGCTCGCCACCTTCTTTCGCCGGCCGATCTGCTACATCGAGGATCTCTATGTCGATCCTGCAGCGCGCGGCCAGGGCGTGGCGCGGGCGATGATCGACGATCTCATTGCGCATTGCCAGGAGAAGGGCTGGGACCGGCTCTACTGGTACACCGAGGCCGACAATGCGACGGCGCGGCGGCTCTATGACCGCTACTCCGGCACCGACGAGCATGTGCGCTACAAGGTGAATATCGGCGCAGCCCTCAAATCCGGAAACCCGGCATAGGCCTCGGCGTGGCGGCCGGCCTGGTTCGCCATGCCGGCCTTGGTCAGGACACCGCGCGGCTCGACGAAGCTCATGATCCGGCGCGCCGGCCGCTCGTGCCACTGGATGTTGAAAGCCCATAGCTTTGGGAAAAAGCAGAGCGAGGCGTAGGGCAGATGGTCGTGGATCCACCAGGCGATCGACTGCCAGCCGCCGATCTCGCCGCGTCGATCCCAGACCCAGGGAATGACGATGCAGGCGGTGGCGCCGATGCACCCGTCGGCATCGCGCATGTCCCAGATGTGGTCGGCGGCAGAGGCCGCATTGGTCGAGCAGTTGAGCCCATTGGCATTGCCGAAGCCGTTGACGGCGCGGTTGCGGTAGCCCGAGCGGATGACGAGGCGGCCGAAGGTCGCTTCCAGCGGTTCCAGCAGTTCCTCGCAGAGACGGCGCCCGGCCTCGATCGCCAGATCCGGATCATCGGGAATGTTCGGGATACGGTAGAAGTCGGCGATTTCCGAATGCAGGAAATCGCGAAAGAAGAAGTTTCGAGAAAGCCGCACCCGGCCGAGATCTTCAAGACCCTTCATCGAACCGGGCTTTTTCATAGGCCTTCCTCTCATCAAGACACGAAACCAATGGCATTCCAGATCCGGGCCCGTCGCGCCACCCGATTTTGCGCCGGCTGCTATCCGCTGTGCCGGAAGAAGTCGATGAAAGCGCGCAGTGCCGGCCGCATCTGCCGGCGGCTCGGATAGTAGAGATAGGGGCCGGCATAGGGCGCGCACCAGTCCTCCATGACGCGCACCAGCTTCTCTTCGGCAATCGCGGTCTCGACCCGTGAGAGGAAGAGATAGGCGAGACCGGCGCCGCCCATTGTCGCCTTGATGATCGGCCGGTCCTCGCCAAGGATCAGCGGTCCCTCGACCGATACCGTCAATTCCTCGCCATGCTTCTCGAATTCCCAGCGATAGAGCGTGCCGTTGGAGAAGCGCCGGCGGATGCAGCGATGCTGCGCGAGGTCGCGCGGATGCTGCGGCCGGCCATAGCGTTGGAAATATTCGGGAGACGCGACGACGGCGCTTTCCAGCTCCGGGCCGACCTTCACCGCGATCATGTCGGCCTCCAGGCTCTCGCCGAGCCGGATGCCGGCGTCGAAACCTTCTTCGACGATATCGGTGAAGCCGTCCTCGTTGGCGATTTCGAGCACGATCTCGGGATACCGATCCAGGAAGGCGCCCAGGCGCGGCGCCAGGATCAGATCGGCAGCGAACCGCGGTGCGGTGATGCGCAGATTGCCGGCCGGGCGCTCGCGGGCGTCGGCGGCTGCCTCCAGTGCATGGGCGATCTCGTCGAGCGCCGGCGCCAACCGTTCGAGCAGCCGGCGCCCCTCCTCCGTCGGGGCGACGCTGCGGGTGGTACGGGCCAGCAGACGAATGCCGAGGCTCGCCTCGAGGCTGCCGATGGCGTGGCTGACGGCCGAAGGTGCGACACCCAGTTCGCGCGCGGCACCACGAAAGCTGCCGTGGGCGGCGACGGCGGCCAATACCGCGAGTTGGGAGAGCTGTGTTCTGTTCATTGATCGAAATAATAGAACAGCCCGTGAGAATTGACAGTGATTTTCAGCCGCCCCATCGAGCCCTATTCTTCACATGTCGCCAGCGTCAGGACGAAGCGAGGAGCTCGTCTGGCGATGAGGCAGAGGAACCCGTCGCGCCGCCACAAAAGGGCGTGGGCGGCGGTGCCACCCACCATTTCATGCCTCGGAAGATAGACGTGCGCTCCCAACGCGCTAGCTCCGACGCATGGCAGCCATAAAGGACACGACATGAAGACCCGCAAACTCGGAAGTGAGCTTACCGTCTCCACCATCGGCCTTGGATGCATGGGCATGAGTTTCGCCTATGGCGCTGCGGACGAAGCGGAATCGATCCGCACGCTGCAGCGCGCCGTCGATCTCGGCGTCACCTTCTTCGACACGGCCGAAGTCTATGGTCCCTTCGAGAACGAAAAACTCGTCGGCAAGGCGCTCGGCCCGGTGCGTGACAAGGTGGTCATCGCCACCAAGTTCGGCTTCCGCATCGAGACCGGCGTGCCGAGCGTCCAGGCGATCAGGGGCGTCGACGGCCGGCCGGAGCATGCGAAGGCGGTAGCGGAAGCCTCGCTCAAGCGGCTCGGCACAGATGTCATCGATCTCTACTACCAGCACCGCGTCGACCCTGACGTACCGATCGAGGACACCGTCGGCGCCATGGCCGAGCTGGTGCGCGAGGGCAAGGTGCGGGCGCTCGGTCTCTCGGAAGCGAGTGCCGCCACCATCCGCCGCGCCCACAAGGTTCATCCGATCGCCGCGGTGCAGAGCGAGTATTCGCTGTGGACGCGCGATCCGGAAGAAGACGTGCTTGCCACTTGCCGCGAACTCGGCATCGGTTTCGTGCCATACAGCCCGCTTGGACGCGGCATGCTGACCGGCGCGATCCGCAAAGCCGAGGATCTGGAAGCCGACGATTTTCGCCGCTCGCTGCCGCGGTTCCAGGCGGAGAACTTCGACGCCAACGTCCGACTGGTCGAGACGCTGCAAGCGCTGGCCGAGGAGAAGGGCGTGACCGCCGCCCAGCTGGCGCTCGCCTGGGTCATCAACCAAGGCGATTTCATCGTGCCGATCCCAGGTGCCCGCAAGCTCGACCATCTGGAGCAGAACGCCGCCGCTGCGGAAATCCGGCTCACGGTCGAAGAAACCACCCGGCTGTCCGACGCACTCTCGCCGACCCTGGTCGCAGGAAAACGCTACACCGACGCCTCGCTGGCACTCACCAATCGTTGAGCCAAAATTTCTCTCCGCTCCCGCAGCGGAGAGAATGCCCATCGAAATTCCCGCTGAACGCACTACCTCTGAGCAACAAGCAACTGGGGAGGAGCGGGATGTCCGACGAGCAGGCGATCAGTGCAGTGGTGCACCTCTATGTGGACGGCATGGCATTTGCCAACGAAGGGGCGCTGCGCAAGGCGTTCCATCCCGATGCGGCGATCATCGGCAACTACCAGGGCGCGCTCGAATGGATGACGCGTGACGGCTTCATCAAGGCGATCCTCGATACCGGTGCGGCACCACCCGGAACACAGCCGGAAATGGACGTGCAGATGATCGACATCACCGGCGACGCCGCCACGGTGAAGGTCATCGACAGCTTCGCCGGAGAGCGCTTCTCCGATTACCTGTCGCTGGTGAAGATCGACGGCCGTTGGCTGATCGTCAACAAGATCTATCACCTGCACGCGCAATGACGGACGGCGGACCCGAGGCCAGATCGGCCAGCCGGCTGCTTGCCATCGACCATGTGCAGCTTGCGATACTGGAAGGCGGCGAAGACTTGTCGCTCGGCTTCTATGGCGGGTTGCTCGGGCTGACGGAGGTCGCCAAGCCCGCCAATCTGCTTGGCCGTGGCGGCTGCTGGTTCGAGCGGGGCAGCATCCGCCTGCACCTCGGCATCGACCAGGATTTCGTGCCGGCGCGCAAGGCCCATCCGGCCTTTTTGGTCGACGATCTCGAGCGGATGATCCTCAGGCTCGAAGCCGGCGGCGTGACGATCGCCGAGGACGAGCCGCTTGCCGGCTACCGCAGATGTTATGTCAACGACCCGTTCGGCAACCGCATCGAGCTGATGCAGCGCGCGCAATAGGCCGCAACGAAAAAGGGCCGCTGCGGTGCAGCGGCCCTTCGGTATCCGTTTTGTCGATCGGATCAGGCGCGCAGTACGCCGCCGGTCGTCTTCGTCACATTGGCGACGATCTTGGCGGTGAGCGCCTCGAAATCCTCGTCGGTGAGCGTACGCTCGACCGGCTGGATGGTCACCTCGATGGCGATCGACTTCTTGCCTTCGCCGAGCGATGCACCCTCGAAGACGTCGAAGACGCTGACGCCGGTCACCAGCTTGCGGTCGGCACCCGAAGCGGCGCGCAGGATTGCGCCGGCTTCCACGGCCTTGTCGACAACGAAGGCAAAGTCGCGCTTGACCGCCTGGAACGGCGAGAGATCGAGCGCCGGCTTGGTGCGGGTCGCCTTCTTCTTCGGCTCCGGCATGGCATCGACATAGATCTCGAAGCCGCAGAGTGCGCCGGAGACGTCGAGCGCTTCCAGCGTCTTCGGATGGAACTCGCCGAAGGTGCCGAGAACGATCTTCGGGCCGAGCTTGATCGTGCCGGAGCGGCCCGGATGATACCAAGCGGGACCGCCCGGTTCGAACTGGACGTTGCCCATCGGCACGCCGCAGGCTTCGAGCACGGCAATCGCGTCGGCCTTGGCGTCGAACACGTCGACCGGCTTGCCGCCGCCCTTGGCGGCGTTCGACCAGAGACGACCTGCACCGTTCAAGGAAGCCGTGCCGCGACGAATGCCGCCGGCTACGCGGCGCTGCGCGTCCGCCGTATCGCCTTCATAGGTGCCGGAGACTTCGAAGATCGCGACGTCGCCGAAACCCTTGTCGGCATTGCGCTGGGCAGCCGTCAAAAGGCCCGGCAGCAGCGACGGGCGCATGTCCGACATGTCGGAGGCAATCGGGTTAGCAAGCTTCAGTGCCGGTGCGCCGCCGCCAAAGAGCTTTGCCTGCTCTTCGGAGATGAACGACCAGGTAACGGCTTCGAGCATGCCGCGGCTGGCAAGCGCGCGCTTGGCAAGGCGCGTGCGGATCTGCAGCGTCGTCAGGATCTTGCCGTTGACGGTACCATGGCTCGGCAAGGGGGCTGCAACGATGTTGTCGACGCCGTGGATGCGCATGACCTCTTCGACGAGATCGGCCTTGCCGTCGACATCCGGACGCCAGGAAGGAACCGACACCTTGAAGCGGTCGCCAGAACCTTCCACGCCGAAGCCGAGCTTTTTCAGGATCGAGACGCTTTCCTCGGAGGAAACCTCAAGGCCCGTCAGGCGCTTCACTTCGGAAACCGGGAAGTCGACGATCTTCGGCTCATGGCCGGCATAACCGACCACTTCCGCCTTGGCGGCGGTGCCACCGCAAAGCTCGAGCACCAGTTCGGTGGTGCGCTCGAGACCGGGCACCATATATTCCGGGTCGACGCCACGCTCGAAGCGGTAGCGCGCATCGGTGATGATGCCGAGCGTGCGGCCGGTCTTGGCGATGTTCATCGGGTCCCAGAGAGCCGATTCGATCAGGACGTCGGTGGTGTTCTCGTCGCAGCCGGAATGTTCGCCGCCCATGACGCCGCCGATCGACTCGATCGCCTTTTCGTCGGCGATGACCACGTTGTTGGGACCGAGCTTATATTCGCGCTGGTCAAGCGCCAGCACCGTCTCGCCGTCCTTGGCGCGGCGGACCGTCAGGTTGCCCTTGACCTTGGCGGCGTCGAAGACGTGCATCGGCCGGCCCTGGTCGAAGGTCATGTAGTTGGTGATGTCGACCAGTGCATTGATCGGGCGGAGACCAATCGCCAGCAGGCGCTGCTGCATCCACTTCGGCGACGGGCCGTTCTTGACGCCGCGCACCAGGCGCAGCGAGAAGCCCGGGCAGAGATGCCTGTCTTCGCCGAGATCGAGCGTCAGCTTGGTGGGCGTGTCGCCTTCCACCTTGAAGGCCGGCGCCTTGCGCGCCTTCAAGGTGCCGAGGCCGGAAGCGGCGAGGTCACGGGCAATGCCGTAGACGCTGGTGCAATCCGGCCGGTTCGGCGTCAGGTTGATCTCGATCATCGGATCGTCGAGGCCGGCATAGGTCGCATAGCTCGTGCCAACGGGTGCGTCGGCCGGAAGGTCGATGATGCCGTTGTGGTCCTCGGAGATCTGCAGTTCCTTTTCCGAGCACATCATGCCGCGGCTTTCGACGCCACGGATGGTGCCGACGGCGAGCGTCACGTCGATGCCGGGAACATAGGTACCGGGGGCTGCAAAGGCGCCGACCAAGCCGGCGCGCGCATTCGGTGCGCCGCAGACGACCTGGATCGGAGCGCCGGCGCCGGTGTCGACCATCAGTACCCGCAGCTTGTCGGCGTTCGGATGCTGCTCGGCCGAAACGACCTTGGCGATGACGAAGGGCTTGAAGGCGGCCTTGTCGTCGACGTCTTCCACTTCGAGCCCGATCATCGTCAGGCGCGCGCAGATGTCTTCCAGCGAAGCGTCGGTTTCAAGGTGGTCCTTGAGCCAGGAAAGCGTGAATTTCATGATTTCACCTGTGTCCTAAATATCTACGCGCGATCAGGCCGAGAGACCGCCGAACAGCGTCGGCATGTCCAGCGGGCGGAAGCCGTAATGGGTCATCCAGCGAACGTCGGCGTTGAAGAAGTCGCGCAGGTCCGGCATGCCGTATTTCAGCATGGCGATGCGATCGAGGCCCATGCCCCAGGCAAAGCCCTGGTACTCGTCCGGATCGAGCCCGCCGGAGCGCAGCACGTTCGGGTGCACCATGCCGCAGCCGAGGATCTCCATCCAGTCGGTGCCCTCGCCGAATTTCACGATCGGGCCGGAGCGGTCGCACTGGATGTCGACCTCGAAGGACGGCTCGGTGAAGGGGAAGAAGGACGGGCGGAAGCGCATCGTCACCTGGTCCACCTCGAAGAAGGCCTTGCAGAATTCTTCCAGCACCCAGCGCATATTGGCGACGTTGGCCGCCTTGTCGATGACCAGGCCTTCGACCTGATGGAACATCGGCGAGTGGGTCGCGTCCGAATCCTGGCGGTAGGTCTTGCCGGGGATGATGATGCGGATCGGCGGCTTCTGCGCTTCCATCGTGCGGATCTGCACCGGCGAGGTGTGCGTGCGCAGCACCTTGCGATCGCCGTTCTCATCCGGGTTGAAGAAGAACGTATCGTGCATCTCGCGGGCCGGATGACCTTCGGGGAAGTTCAGCGCCGTGAAGTTGTAGTAATCGGTCTCGATGTCCGGACCTTCGGCGATCGAGAAGCCCATGTCGCCGAAGATCGCGGTGATCTCGTCGACGATCTGGCTGATCGGGTGGATGCGGCCGCGCTCGGCCGGCGAGGAGCGGACCGGCAGGCTGATATCGACAGTCTCGCGCGCCAGGCGCTCGGCGATCGCCTGGTCCTTCAGCGCCGACTTGCGGGCGGCGATCGCTTCGGCGACCGTGTTCTTCAGCGCGTTGATCTGCGCGCCGCGGGTCTGGCGCTCTTCCGGCGTCATGGTGCCGAGCGTCTTCAGGAGCTCGGAGATCGAGCCCTTCTTGCCGAGCGCGTTGACGCGCACCGCCTCGATCGATCCTTCGTCGCCGGCGGCGTCGATGTCCGCCAGGAGTGTCCGTTCCAGTGTTTCCAGTTCGCTCATTCTGTCCTGCCTCGATGCGGGAATGGGTTCGGTTCTATATCGGTTCTTGTCTTCAGGAATGTGATTGCGTCGCACCCGCCAGATAGTCCGTCGCAGCGATGAAACGGATGATATCGTTGCCCTTGCGGAAGCGCAGGACGAAGCGCGCCAGCGGCAGGAAGCGGATGAAGAGCGGCATGATTTCGGTGAGCGCCCGCCTGGCTTCCGCCGGCGCTGCGCGCTTCCAGGCGGCAAGGGCCGCGGCCGGGGTTTCCGGCTGCACGGCCCGGCTCGCCACCTGCAGGAACAGGAGCCAAAGGTCGCGCGCCTGGGCGGTCGCCAGCGGCATGACGCTCGCAGGCACCTCCTCGAAATCGAGGAAGCCGAATTCGCCGTTGTCGATGATGAAATCGCGCGGATGCGGACGTCCGTGGCAGAGACCTGCGCGGTGCAGGCGCCCGAGTTCCGCAGCGCAGCGCACCAGCAGCTGATCGTGCGCGGCGGCGTCGCTGTTGCGCAGCGGCCCCATATGCTTGCTGACCGGCAGACCAAGATGGGAGAGAACCAGCACCTTCGGCCCACGGTAGACGACCTCGGGCGTCATGAAACCGGCCGCGGAGAAGGTCGCGATCTGGCGAACTTCGCGCTCGATCATGCCCTCGACGTCGAGAAGCGGGGACGGCAACAGCACCGGAAGGCCACAGACCCGCGCGACGAAGGCTTGCGTGCGCAGCCAAAGACGAGGGCCCTGACGACGATAGCGCTTGATCCAGACCATACGATCCTTGAGCTCGCAGCGCTCAACGCGCTCCCGGCCGGCTGCAAGCGCTGCCAGCAGAGACGTCATATCGTCGTCATCAAGCTCCGGGACCGCGCATGGTCCCCTTCGATCGTGGTACACTTTCGTCCCGTAAAACAAGAAAAACCCGCGCCAGCCCTGCCAGCGCGGGTTTCCCAACTAATTTCAAAAACGATTTTGGGAAAACGCTGGCTTAACGAACAGCGCTTTCAAACTCGTTTGCCGTGCCGGCTTCCTTGAGATAGGCGAGCGCCTTCTTGGAAGCTTCGACGAGGGCGCCGAATGCTGCCGGCTCATGGATAGCCATGTCGGACAGAACCTTACGGTCAACTTCGATGCCAGCCTTGTTCAGGCCGTCGATGAAGCGGCCGTAGGTCAGGCCGAATTCGCGGACGGCAGCGTTGATACGCTGGATCCAGAGAGCGCGGAAGTTGCGCTTGTTGACCTTGCGGTCGCGGTAAGCGAACTGCTTCGAACGGTCAACCGCTGCCTTGGCGGCGCGGATGGTGTTCTTGCGACGGCCATAGAAGCCCTTGGCTGCCTTGAGCGTCTTCTTGTGCTTGGCGTGAGCGGTTACGCCGCGTTTTACACGTGCCATGTCATGATCTCCTTAACGTGTCCAATATGCCTGAAAGTCTTAGAGACCGTTGGGCAGGTAGTTCTTGATGACCTTCTTGCCATCAGGCTCCGCGAGAACCATGGTTCCACGTGCGTCGCGGATAAACTTGTTGGAACGCTTGATCATGCCGTGGCGCTTGCCAGCAGCTGCTGCACGAACCTTGCCGGTCGCGGTGATCTTGAACCGCTTCTTGGCAGACGATTTCGTCTTCATCTTGGGCATTTTGCTACTCCATTGTTCTTAAGAATCGAAACGGACAGACGAGGTCCATTTCCAGCGTTAAGAACGGCCACGGCATGCCCTGCCGGACCGTTCGGACGGGGGCTTATAACCGCACATCCCGAAAAGCGCAACTGGGGAATCGAAAGAGCGGGCTGCAAGCGGCGATCCAGTGCCTTCGGCGCCTGCGCATGCCGCCTTTTTTTTGCGACGACGCATTGCGCCTCAGGTCGGATCGCGCGGACGCCGGCTGCCGCCGCCGACGTCGAAGATCAGCGCGACCTCGAGACCGCCCAGGGCCGACTGCCCGAGCGACATGGTCGCGCCATAGGCCTCCGCTATATCGGCGCTGATCGCCAACCCCAGGCCATTGCCGGAGGCGTGGCCCGGCGCTGCATTGGCACTATGCCCCCCGCGGCGCATCGCCTGCTCGCGGTCGCCCTCGGCAACCCCCGGCCCATCGTCACCGACCGTGATCCGCACGCGCCCGTCGACCACCTCGGCCGATAGCCGGATCCGCGCCCGCGCCCATTTGGCGGCATTGTCGAGCAGATTGCCGAGACATTCGGCAAGGTCGGCCGGGTCGACGTCGAGTGAAATCGACGGATCGATGTCGACCTCCCAGACGACGTCGCGCTCCGCGGTCACGGGACGCAGGACGCTGACCAGCTTGTTGCCGAGATCGGCGAGTAAGGTCGTTGCCATGCGCTCGACGCCCATGCGGGCCGCCTGAAGCTGGCGGTCGGCGCGCTGGCGTACGAGGTCGACCTGTTCGAGCGCGATGTCGCGCTGGTGTTTCGGCAGGCTTTCGGCGAGTTGCGCCAGCACCGTCAGCGGCGTCTTCAGCCCGTGGGCGAGGTCGCTGGCGCGCGCCCGGGCCTGCGCCAGCGCCGTCGCGCGCTCCGCAAGCAGAAGATTGATTTCGCTGACGAGCGGCTGCACCTCACTTGGCCCGGCCAGGCCAAAATCCTTCTCCTCGCCGGACCGGACGCGGGCGGCTCGTTCCCGCAGCCGCACCAGTGGCAGAAGGCCGAGGGCACCCTGCAGGAATGCGGCGCCGGCAAGCACGACGGCCGTCGCCAGCAGCATCAGCCGGATACGGCCGTGAAAGGCGGAAAGAGCGTCATCGAGTTCGCTGCGCGCAAAGCCGGCAGTAACCGCGAACTGCCTGGCATCCGCGCCTTCGCCAAGCGTCAGGGCCTGGCGGTAGACAAGGATCGGCGCGCCATCCGGCCCCTCCGCTTCGAGGAAGCCCAGGTGGTGCGGCGCCGACGGGCGATCGGCATCGATCACCGTGTCCCACAGGGAGCGCGAACGCAGAGGAGTGCCGCCGTCGCGGTCGAGCTGCCAGTAGCGACCGCCGGCCGGCAGGCTCAGGCGCGGATCGGCCGGCGCGCGCGGCAGCACCAATTCACCGTTGCGCACCCGCACCTGGGCGGCAACCGTATCGACGAGCGTTGCCATTTCGGCGCGGTAGCGCCCGGCAACGTAGTCGGTAAAAAGCCGGCTCAAGGAGAGCCAGACCACCAGCAGAACCAGGCAGATGGCGACCGATGCGCCGATTGCCAGCCTCAGCCGCAACGAGCGGATCATGCGCCACCGTCCGGCAGGACATAGCCAAATCCACGCCGCGTTTCGATCGCACCGCTCTCCGTCTTCTTGCGCAGACGGGCAATCATCGCTTCCACTGCGTTCTTGGCGGCATCATCGTCGCGGCCCTGAACGTGGCTTGCCAGCTCGAGCGGCGTGACAACCTGCCCCTTGCGCTCCACGAACAGTGCAAGCATGCGGTATTCGAGCGGGCTGAGGTCGAGCGGCAGCCCGTCGAAGGTCACCCGGCGCCCCGCCTCGTCGAGGGTGAAGCGTCCGGCAGCACGCACCGACGCAACACGCGGACCGGCGCGCCGCAGAAGGGCGCGCAGCCGCGCCAGAAGCTCCTCGGCCCGAAAGGGTTTCGGCAGATAGTCGTCCGCCCCGGCATCGAAACCGTCGACGCGCTCCATCCAAGAGCCGCGCGCCGTCAGAACCAGAACCGGCGTCTCCAGCCCCGCCTGCCGCCAACGCTTCAGGATCGACAGCCCGTCCATGCCCGGCAGGCCGAGATCGAGGATGACCAGGGTGTAGTTACCGCTCTCCCCTTGCTCCCAGACATCCGGGCCATGGGTGAGCGTATCGACGCCGTAGCCTTCCGCCTCCAGCCGGCTTGCCACATGGGCCGCGATGTTGGGATCGTCCTCCGCCAGAAGAATCCGCATGTCGTTCCTCTAGAACCCGAAAATGTTCACGAACTTGCCGGTTCGAGCATTGATGCGCAGGTTGCGGATCGTGCCCTGCTCGTCGCGGGTGCGGAGCCGGTAAATCTCGCTGCCACCCGATCGCTTGAGATCGACCGCAATGACCTGGCCGTATCTGTCTTCGTCGACCAGCCGGAGAACCTCCTTCAGCGGCAGGATGTCGCCCTTTTCGACGCCGTCGCGCGCCCGCTCCTGATCGCTTCGACGGATACCGCCGGCACCATCCGGCCCTAGGTCTTCGTCGTCATCATCATCATCATCGTCTTCGTCATCATCGTCGTTGCCGTGCCCGCCACCGCCATGCGAGCCACCGTCATCATCGTCGTCGTCATCCTTGGCGAGAGCCGCCATGCCGCCGGGCTGCGGCGCGAGCGAAAGCAGGAGCGAGCAGCAGAAGAGCGCGATCAGGTCTCGTCGTGTCATCGCCATGGCTTCATCCTGTCGCAACTGCTCCTCAGCGTCGGGTCCTTCCAAATGCGTTTGCGCAAGCATCCGCCAGGTGGTTCGTCTGCGGCGACGCCGCGGGCATCGTTCGGGGCGAGCCTATGCCAGCCTTGGCGAGAACGCCAGCGACGCGCATGCCCCCGGCGCCGTTTCGGGCACAAGGGGCATGCGCTTGCCGGGTCGGGCCGCCGGGCGGGCTGGTGACGGCCGACCATCGCTCCGGCGCATGGTGTGGGGCGAATGCGCCGGGCAAATTGTGACTTGATCAGAATGCCGGCCGGATGGAGACGCTGCCGACCGGTCCCGGATTGCGCCGGATATCGCTGTCGTGCGGCTCGACCGTCACGACGCGAACGCCATGTTCGTATTCCACCTCGACCTCGAGCACACGGCCGAGATTGTCGACGGCAACCAGCGAACCATTGCGCAGGCCCCGGAGATTTTCGTCGGTCACCCGCAGCTCAATCTCATGATCATCTCGGGCATCATCGAAGTCGTCGTCGATGTCGTCGAAGCGGTCATCATCATCGTCGTCGCGATGACCGGGGCCACGATCATCGTCATCGTCTCGATCGTTGTGACGACCGTCGTCGCGGTCGTCATTGCCGCCACCACGACCGCCGTTATCGTCGCCGTCATCGTCATCGTCGGCGAGCGCCGTGGTCGAGAAGGGATTCGACGCTCCGGTGGCAACGAGGGAAGCGCCAATCGGCGCCGAAACGAGGCCGCAGACGGCGACCGTAGAAACGAGCAAGGCCTTGCGCAGTACTGAAGTCATGATCTCGGCTCCTTCTCCCGATGCGATGCGGAGAGAATGCCACGGGACGCCTGACAGCTCGCTGAGGGCGATTGTCAGCATTCTGTCAGCAAAGCCCGAAGGATCCCACAAACGAAAAAAGCCGCCCGGAGGCGGCTTTCGTCATCTCGACGGATGGGCGGCATGCGCTTAGCGCGGCGCGAGAACCATCATCATCTGGCGGCCTTCGAGCTTCGGCTCGGCTTCCACCTTGGCAATCGCCTGGGTGTCGTCCTTGACCTGCAGCAGAAGCTTCATGCCGAGTTCCTGGTGGGCCATTTCGCGACCGCGGAACTTCAGCGTGACCTTGACCTTGTCGCCGTCCTCGAAGAACCGGTTCATCGCCCGCATCTTCACGTCATAATCGTGCGTGTCGATGTTGGGACGCATCTTGATTTCTTTGATTTCGACGATCTTCTGCTTCTTGCGCGCTTCGGCCGCCTTCTTCTGGTTGGCGAACTTCAGCTTGCCAAGATCGAGGATCTTGCACACCGGCGGTTCGGAGTTCGGCGCGATTTCCACCAGATCAAGACCGGCTTCCTCCGCCATACGGAGCGCCTGGTCGATCGGGACGGCGCCGATGTTCTGGCCTTCGGCGTCGATAAGCTGAACCCGGGGCACCCGGATTTCCTTGTTTGAGCGCGGCCCCTCCTTGACGGGGGCGTCCGCTTTGAACGGTCTGCGAATGGTCGTACTCTCCTCGAGCTATTTCGAAAAATGTTGTTTAATTCGTTCGCCGGCGCGATCCCAAACGAAGCGCCTGAATCTGTCACCGACGGCAATGTGTGAATTGCGACGGGAGAGTCAATAGCACGGCTTGCAAGGAAAATCACCACCTGTCGATAGCAAGACGAATCTGTTTTAGAAAGAAAATCGCCAGCGAAACGGGCCCTTGGAGAGAATTTGCATGCAGAATACGCCAGCCGAGACGGAAATCAGCTTCATCGAGGTCGGCGCAGCGGAGGCCGCGCGCAAGATCGCGATGCGCGTGCGGTACGCCGACAAGCCGACGGATGGGCAGCCGACACTGGTCTGGCTCGGCGGCTACCGCTCGGACATGACCGGCACCAAGGCGGTCGAAGTCGAGCGCTATGCCATGGAACGGGGGGCTGGCTGCGTGCGCTTCGATTATTCCGGCCATGGCTCCTCCGGCGGCGCCTTCACCGACGGCACGATCTCGCGCTGGCTGGAAGAAAGCCTCGCCGTCATCGATCAGGCGGCACCGGGGCGCGTGGTGCTGATCGGCTCGTCGATGGGCGGCTGGATTGCCTTGCGGGTCATCCAGGAGCTCAGGCGCCGGGGCGACGGAAACCGGCTCGCCGGTCTCGTGCTGATCGCGCCGGCACCCGACTTTACCGCCGAACTGATCGAGCCCAACCTGACGGGTGCCGAGCGGGCCTCGCTTTTAGAACGCGGCTATTTCGAGGAGCCTTCCGAATACAGCCCCGAGCCGAACATCTTTACCCGCGCGCTCATCGAGGACGGCCGGGCCAACCGGGTGCTCGACGGGACGATCTCCACCGGCTGCCCGGTGCACATCCTGCAGGGCATGCGCGACCCCGATGTCCCCTACTCCCACGCCCTGCGGCTGATGGAGCACCTACCCGCCGACGACGTCGTCATGACGCTCATTCGCGATGGCGACCATCGCCTCTCGCGTGAAGAAGACATTGCTAAAATGAAACAGGCGATCGGCACGATGCTCGCCTGAGCCCATGCCGGAATAGCCCTCCCTTTTCGACCGAACCCCAAGGACGAAACCCGTCCTGTGCCGCAGATCCCCTGCGGCGCAACGGTTCGCGTGCGCCCGGTTCCGGTTTTAACCATAAAGTCCGATGCCCCGATTCCGGAGATTGACTCCGCAGCCCCGACGTTATTAACTCTTTATTAACGATTAGAGCAGCGCCGGGGACGAACCTAAACAAGCTGCCTTCAACTCAGGATTGCGCGAATGCGTCCGGACAAAGAGCGTCCGGCAAACCGCGCCGCAGGGGACTTGTATGGCGTCTTGGACTGGGGTTAAGGGAAGTATCGCGGCGTTCTGCGCACTTTTCATTTCAGCAAACACGGCAATCCCCGCACAGGCGGGATCGCCTCCCTGGATGCAGACCGGCTCCGCGACCTCGCAGCCGATCGGCCACTACGAATTCTGCCAGAAGTACAAGAGCGAGTGCAACGTACGCTCCAAGGGAACCGTCGCTGCGCGAGTGACCGAACGAGGCTGGGCAACGATCCGGCAGGTGAACGCGGCGGTCAACCGCGAGATCACGCCGATGACCGACCTGGAACTGCACGGCCGGGACGAAGTCTGGTCCTATCCGGACGGCGCCGGCGACTGCGAAGACTTCGTGCTCGAAAAGCGCAAGCGCCTGATGAGCAGGGGCTTCTCGGCAAGCGACCTGTTGATCACCGTGGTGCGCAAGCCTGACGGCGAAGGCCATGCGGTTCTGACCGTTCGCACCTCGCAGGGCGACTTCATCCTCGATAACCTCGAAAACGGCGTCAAGCTCTGGACTAACACGCCCTACCGCTACCTGAAGCGCCAGGCGTCGAACCACAGCGGCCGCTGGGTCACCATCCAGAACGGCGCGGAAGTCCTCGTTGGCTCGGTCGGCAACTGACCTCAAGACAACACGAAGAGTTTCAAAAAAGGGCCGGTCGAACCGGCCCTTTTTTAGTATCTGCCGCTCGCCCGTCAGGCGTTGCCGATCAGGATGCCGGCCGCGAGCACCAGACCGCCGCCGAGCACCACCTGGAAAGCGGCCCTGAGGAACGGCGTTTCCATGTAGCGGTTCTGGATGAAGGCGATCGCCCAAAGCTCGACGAAGACGATTACCGCTGCAGTCGCGGTCGCCGTCCAGAAATGCGGGATCAGATAGGGCAGCGCATGGCCGAGACCGCCGAGCGCGGTCATGATGCCGGAGGCAAGGCCGCGCTTGATCGGTGAGCCGCGACCGGAAAGCTTGCCGTCATCATGGGCGGCTTCGGTGAAGCCCATGGAGATGCCGGCGCCGACGGAGGCCGAGAGACCGACAAGGAAGGTCTGCCAGGTATCCTGGGTGGCGAAGGCAGCGGCGAAGATCGGGGCCAGCGTCGAGACCGAGCCGTCCATCAGGCCGGCGAGACCGGGCTGAACGTAAGTGAGGATGAACTGGCGGCGCGCGGTCTGGTCCTCCTCGGCGCGCACGTCCTCAGGCGTATGCTCTTCGCCAAGCCGACGGGCGAGCGATTCATGCGACTTTTCGGCGATCGCGAGATCGCCGAGCAGTTTGCGGGTGGCGGCATCCTGGGTTCTGGTGGCGGCCTCGACATAGAAGCGGTGCGCCGCCTCCTCCATCGCTTCGGCCTCCTCGCGCGCCTTTTCGATCGGCATTTCGGCAATCAGCCAGTCAGGCTTGCGCTCGGGGAAGTCGCGCACATGTTCGCGCCGGATCAGCGGGATGCGGTTGCCGAAGCGCTGGACGTGCAGATCGATCAACCATTGCCTGTGGTGGCTTTCCTCCTCCGCCATCTCCTCGAACACTTTTGCCGAGTGGGGGTACTGCGCCCGAAGCGCATCCGCATATGCGAGATAGATGCGCCCGTCGTCCTCCTCGGAGGAGATGGCGAGCGCCAGGATTTCCTGTTCGCTGAGAGACAAGAACGGGCGTTTGGAACGGGAGAAGAGACGGGAAAACATTGGGAGGAAACCTTCTTTAGAATAATTCTAAAATAGAAATGCAGGATCGCACCGTCAAGCCCAAAGCTATGCAATCATGTAACAATCGCTCGACAGAGTGTCGCGGCTCGGCCACCATGCCCGCCAGTTTCGAATCCCCATCCCCTCCCCGGAGCGATCGCCTCGATGAGGACCATCTATCCACTTTCCGAAAGCAAGGACACGCTGCTCGATCGTCTCGGCGCCAGGCTCGCCGCACGCCTGCAGGCGCAGACGTCGGGCTACGAGCCCTACACGCCATCCGATCAGGAAACGCTGGCGCGCACGCTGCGCCCGGGCGACATTCTCCTGATCGAAGGCAACCAGAAGGTTTCGGCAGCGATCAAGTATCTGACGCAATCGACCTGGTCGCATGCCGCCTTCTTTGCCGGTGACCAGATGCCGCTGACGCTCGATCAGGCGACACTGCCCGTCATCGAGCGGCCGCAACTGATCGAGGTAAACATCGGCGAGGGCTGCGTTGCTGTGCCGTTGAAGAAATACGCCTCGTTCAACACCCGCATCTGCCGGCCTATCGCGCTGACGCCGGATGATCGCACAGCACTCGTCGGCTTCATGATCTCGAGGCTCGGGATGAAATACGACCTGAAGAACATTTTGGACATGCTGCGCTATTTCATGCCGACGCCGCCGGTTCCGGTGCGCTGGCGGCGGCGCCTGCTTGCCTTTGGCTCCGGCGACCCGACGCGCGCGATCTGCTCGACGCTGATTGCGGCCGCCTTCGAGCAGATCCGCTATCCGATCCTGCCCGAGGTTACCCGCGCGCCCGGACGGGCGTCCGCGACCTCGACCTATTCACGCGAGGAGATCCTGCATATCCGCCATCATTCGCTCTACACGCCCAGGGATTTCGACCTCTCGCCGTTCTTCGCGATCGTCAAGCCGACGCTGGAGTTCGGCTTCGACTACAAGCGATTACGCTGGCAAGGTGACGGAGAACACCCGTTCAAAGGTTGAGAGCGAGCGCCTGTTCGCGGGCCATGTAATCGCGCTGGCGGTCGGTGATGTAGTCGCGAACGATCGGCGCCGCATCACGCGAGCGCGACAGCTGCATGTGGAAGACAAGCTGGCTGCCGGTGCGGAACATCATCTCGGCACTGATCAGATAGAACTCCCACATGCGGGCAAAGCGCTCGTCGTACAGGGCGATCACCTTGTCGCGGTTCGCGTCGAAGCGCGCGCCCCAATGGGCAAGCGTCGTCGCGTAGTGCACCCGCAGGAATTCGAGATCGCTGACCCAGAGGCTGTTGCGCTCGACGACCTCGAAGACCTCCGACAGTGCCGGCGAATAGGCGCCCGGGAAGATGTACTTGCGAAGCCACGAGCTCGCCATGCCGGGCGGGCTCATGTGGCCGATCGAATGCAGCACCGCCAGGCCGTCGTCCGGCATCAGTGCGTTCAGCTTCTTGAAGAACTCGTCATAGTGATGGACGCCGACATGTTCGAACATCCCGACCGAGACGATGCGGTCGAACGGCCCCTGCACATCGCGATAGTCCTTGAGCTCGAAACGCACCCGGTCCGACAGGCCCGCCTTGCGCGCCCGTTCGGTGGCAAGCGCCTGCTGCTCCTTGGAAAGCGTGACGCCGAGCACCTGAACATCCGCCAGCTGCGCCAAGTACATCGCGAGATCGCCCCAGCCGCAGCCAATATCCAGCACCTTCATGCCGGGCTCCAGGCAAAGCTTGGAGGCAAGCAACCTCAGCTTGTTGCGCTGCGCCGTCTCGAGCGTCTCGTTGGGCTCGCGGAAGTAGGCGCAGGAGTAGAGCATGTTCTCGTCGAGGAACAGCTTGTAGAACTCGTTGCCGAGATCGTAGTGATGCGCGACGTTCTGCTGGGCCTTGCCCTTGGGGTTGGCCTGCTGACGCTTGCGGAAGCGCATTTTTACCGCGCGCAGCAACTTCTGGATCGGGTAGGAGCCGAGCGACAGGCGGTTGATCGAAAACAGCGTCAGGAAATCGCGGAGGGTGGAGCCCTCCTCGAAGCGCATGGTGCCGTCCATATAGGCTTCGCCGGCGACCAGTTCGGCATTGAAGACGAGGCTGCGATAAAGCTTCTTGTCGGTGAGACGCATCGTCACTTCCGGTCCTGGCGTCCCGGAATAAACGTGCCTCTTGCCATCGGCATCGATCACCGTCAGGCGACCCTTGCGAATGAACGACTTCATCATATGCGACAATGGGAACATGCAGGCCCTCTCATGACACGTCGTATCGGCGCCGCATCCTAGCACCCGTTTTTCGAAATGCGCCCCTTAAATTTCTGGTTGCTTATGCGGCCTGCCCGAAACGAAAACGGGGACGGCAACCTTCGCTGCCGTCCCCGTCCAAATTGACCTGGTCGATGCCTCAGTCCTTGGCGCGCTCGACGTAGGAGCCGTCTTCCGTCGCGATGATGACGCGGGTGCCGGCCTGGATATGCGGCGGAACGAGCGTGCGGACGCCGTTCGACAGAATGGCCGGCTTGTAGGACGACGAAGCCGTCTGGCCCTTGACGACCGGCTCGGTCTCGGTGATTTCGAGCGTCACGTGGCGCGGCAGGTCGATGGCGATCGCCAGGCCTTCGTGGATCGAAAGAATGACGGCCATGCCTTCCTGCAGGTAGGCCTTGAGATCGCCGATGTCCTCGGTGGTCATGACCAGCTGGTCATAGCTTTCCGGGTTCATGAAGTGGAAGCCTTCGGCATCTTCATAGAGGAAGGTGTGCTCGCGGTCTTCGACGAAGGCGCGCTCGACCTGTTCGGTCGTGCGGTAGCGTTCGGAGACCTTCACGCCGTCGGAAATGCGGCGCATGTCGACCTGGGTGACCGGCGTGCCCTTGCCCGGGTGGAAGTTCTGGGCGGTAAGCACGACATAGAGCTTGCCGTCGACGTCGAGAACGTTGCCCTTACGGACAGATGAAGCGATGACCTTGACCATTAGTCTTCCTTGTAACAGAGGTATGCGCGACACCGCGGGCCGGAAACACGGGCCCTGAAGGACGCGGAAAGAAGGATTTCGCGCCGCCACTACCCTAATTTCGCGCAAATAGCCAGCCTGAGCCGGTATCTGCACGAAGAAAGCCTGGACTGAACCGATCATGTCGCATGCCTCACCCTGGTGGACACCCGATGTCCATGCCGACCGGCGCCCGTTTCTTCTCGGCCGCAACCGGATCCAATCGGTATTGCGCCGGTTCTTCGAGACACGCGACTTCATCGAGGTCGATACCGCGACCCTGCAGGTCTCGCCCGGCAACGAGGCGCACCTGCATGCCTTCGCGACCGAGGCGCTCAACCACGACGGAACCGGCCATCCGCTCTATCTGCACACCTCGCCGGAATTTGCCTGCAAGAAGCTGCTGGCCGCCGGCGAAGAGCGCATCGCCTGCTTTGCCCATGTCTACCGCAACCGCGAGCGCGGGCCGCTTCATCACCCCGAGTTCACCATGCTCGAATGGTACCGCGCCGGCGAAAGCTACGAGGCGTTGATGCGCGACTGCGCCGAGATCCTGGCGCTTGCGGCGGAAACCACCGGCACCAAGCAGTTCATTTTCCAGGGGCAGGCCTGCGATCCCTTCGCCGCTCCGGAGCGCCTCAGCGTGGCGGACGCCTTCGAGCGCTTTGCCGGCATCGACCTGCTGGCCTCGATCGCCGCCAATGGCGAGACCGACCGCGACCATCTGGCTGCCACGATGGCGACAGCCGGCCTTCGGGTCGCCCATGACGACACCTGGGCCGATCTTTTCAGCCGGGTGCTCGTCGAAAAGGTCGAGCCGCACCTCGGCTTCGGCCGCGCAACGATCCTCGACGAATATCCAACGGCCGAGGCGGCACTGGCGCGTCCTGCCGCACGCGACCCTCGCGTTGCCGAACGCTTCGAGCTCTATGCCTGCGGCGTTGAGCTTGCCAATGCCTTCGGCGAGCTGACGGATGCGCCGGAACAACGGCGTCGCTTCGAAATGGAGATGGCGGAGAAGGCCCGCGTTTACGGCGAGACCTATCCGCTCGACGAGGATTTTCTTGCAGCGCTCGCGATCATGCCCGAGGCAAGCGGCATCGCGCTCGGCTTCGACCGGCTGGTGATGCTGGCAACCGGAGCCGCACGCATCGACCAGGTGCTCTGGGCGCCAGTGGCGGAGACACGAGCGTGAACGCGCACCGCCCGATCAAGACCGCACGCGAACTGGTCGAAACAGGCCTCATCGACAGCGCCAAGGAGGCGGCGGTTGCCGCCGTTGCCGAGCGTTATGCCGTTGCGATCAGCCCCGTCATCGCCGGTCTCATCGATCCCAACGACCCCAATGACCCGATTGCCCGGCAGTTCGTGCCGGATGCCGCCGAGTTGACCCTGCTGCCCGAAGAGCGCGAGGACCCGATCGGCGACAAGCCGCACAGTCCCGTGACCGGAATCGTCCACCGTTATCCCGACCGAGTGCTCCTGAAGGCCGTGCATGTCTGCCCGGTCTATTGCCGCTTCTGCTTCCGCCGCGAAATGGTCGGACCCCAGGGGCTCGGCACGCTGACACCAGCCGAACTCGATGCTGCGATCGCCTATATCGCAAGCCACGAGGAAATCTGGGAGGTGATCCTCACCGGCGGCGATCCGCTGATACTGTCCCCGCGGCGGCTCGGCGAACTCATGGAACGGCTGAAGCCGATCCCGCATGTAAAGGTCGTCCGCTTCCACACCCGCGTGCCCGTGGTCGAGCCGGCACGCATCGACGCCGACCTGATCGCGGCACTCAAAGCCAGCGGCAAGGCGACCTATGTGGCGCTGCATGCCAACCACCCGCGCGAGCTGACGGACGAGGCACGTGCCGCCTCTGCTCGTCTGATCGATGCCGGCATCGTCATGATCAGCCAATCGGTGCTCTTGAGGGGCGTCAACGACGATGCCGAGGTGCTTGCCAGCCTGATGCGCGCCTTCGTCGAAACGCGGATCAAGCCCTACTACCTGCACCACCCGGATCTCGCCCCCGGCACCAGCCATTTTCGCCTGACGATCGAGGAAGGCCAGGCGCTGGTTGCCGCCCTGCGCGGCCGCGTCTCCGGCCTCTGCCAGCCGACCTATATCCTCGACATTCCTGGCGGGCACGGCAAGGCGGTGATCAGCGCTGCCTCGATCGCGGACGAGGGCGGCGGCTGCTACACCGTCACGGATTTTCGCGGCGGCGAGCACAGCTATCCACCGAAAGCCTGATGCACGGCGAGAAATCGCGACTCTCCAAATTATTGAAACTTCTTCAAAATAATCAGCTCATGCATTTTTCTTCGCGTCCTGCGAGAAAAATCATCGAGCCCGCGTCACAGCTGTCCGGCGTCGATCGTCAATTGGTCATAAGCAACACGACAACGATGGAGTTGAGACCATGACCGATACCAAGGCCGTCCGCTACGAACAGGAAATCTCCGACGTGCTCGGCGCGCTCGCCGACGTGCACAAGACCATGGACCTGCACGGGCTCGACCGCACGATCCACAATCTCGTGCAGCTGCGCGCCTCGCAGATCAACCGCTGCGGCTTCTGCGTGAAGATGCACACCAAGGAATCCCGCACCGAGGGCGAGAGCAACGAGCGGCTCGACCGCATCATCGTCTGGGACCAGGTCAATGATTTCACGCCGCGCGAGAAGGCAGCGCTTGCCTGGACCGAAGCTCTGACCGAACTCGAGCCGCGCACCGACTTTGCGCCGCTTCGCGCCGAGCTGCGCCAGCATTTCAGCGAAAAGGAGATCAGCGTCATCACCGCGACGGTGGCGATGATCAACCTTTGGAACCGCATCCAGATCTCGAGGCACTGACATGAACGACCGGCAGCACATGCAGATCTTCGAGGAGGCGCGCCCGCGCCTTCTCGGCCTTGCCTACCGCATCCTCGGCTCGCGTGCCGATGCGGAAGATGCGGTGCAGGACACGTTCCTGAAATGGCAGGAGGTCGACCGGACAACGGTCGAAACGCCGGCGGCGTGGCTGACGACCGCCTGCACGCGGCGCTGCCTCGACCTCCTGAAGGCGGCGCACCGCAAGCGCATCGATTATGTCGGTGCATGGCTGCCGGAGCCGATCCATACGGCGAGCGATGACAATGCCGAGGAGAAGCTGGCGCTGACATCCTCACTGACGACGGCCTTCCTGCTGATGCTCGAACGGCTCACACCGAAGGAGCGCGCCGCCTATCTGCTGCACGAGATCTTCGGCCAGCCCTATGAGGAAGTGGCCGAAACGCTCGACATGCAGGAAACCGCCGCCCGCAAGCTGGTGTCGCGCGCCAAGACCAATATCGGGCTCGAAAAAGCCCGGCACCAGACGCCGCGTGAGCGACAGGACGAACTGCTTTCGGCCTTCCACCAGGCAATCCACGGCGGCAATGTCGCTAGCCTCTCGGCCCTGCTTTCGGCCGATGTGAAGCTGACGGCCGACGGCGGCGGCAAGGTGGCGACCGTGCTCGGAGTGCTCTCGGGCAAGGAGACGGTGCTCGCCTTTATCATCGATCGGCTTACCGAATACTGGTCGCATTACGTCTGGGAAATCGGCGACATCAACGGCGGCCGCGGCATCGTGCTTCGAGACGAAGCGAAAAACGAGATCGCGGCAACCGTCGCCTTCGGCTATGACGGCGACGGAAACGTCAACGACATCTTCATCATGCGCAACCCGGACAAGCTCACGCATTTCGGCGAGGCTGCGCTCCACTGATACTGGCGGCATCGCCCTTGCAAACGTGATCCTCCCCACCGGCCAGGCCGGTCGCACGTTTTCGGCATACCGCTGCATGAGGTACTGACATGCTCGAAAAAACATCCGCAGCCCACCAGGAAACCGGCTGGCGCGCGCTTTTGACCGGCGGGAACGCCGTGCATTCGCTGGTGCTCAGCGGCGGCGTCGCGCTGCACGCGCTCAACATCTACGTCGTGACGACGATCATGCCGTCGATCGTGCGCGAGATCGGCGGGCTCGAATATTACGCCTGGAGCACGACCGTCTTCGTCGCCGCCTCGATCCTCGGCGCGGCCTTGTCGGCCCGGCTGCTTGGTGCCGTCGGCGCCGGCGGCGCTTATGCGATCGGTGCGCTGGTCTTCGGGCTGGGCACACTCCTCTGCGCTGCGGCCCCCTCGATGGCGATGCTGCTCGCCGGCCGCGCGATCCAGGGTTTCGGCGGCGGGCTGCTCTATGCGCTTGCCTATGGCGTGATCCGTGAGGTCTTCCGGCCGGAGCTCTGGACCCGCGCCATCGGCCTGATTTCGGCCACCTGGGGTACGGCGACGCTGGTCGGCCCGGCGATCGGCGGCATGTTCGCGGAGTTTTCCACCTGGCGCGTCGCCTTCTGGTCGCTCTTGCCGCTGACAGCGCTGCTGGCGACCCTCGCCTTCTCGACCTTGCCGCGCAAGGCTGCCGGCGAAGGCGCACGCACGCCGCTTCCCTTGGTGCAACTGGCACTGCTCGTCGCCATCGTGCTTGCGCTTTCCATCGCCAGCACGCTGACCACGGCGGTGGAGCAGGTAGGCTGCGTCGGCGCGGCGATCCTCATGTTCCTGGCACTGCTCGTCGTCGAGAAACGGGCGACAGGCAAGCTGCTCCCCTCCGGCAGTTTCACCCCGACCTCCCCGCTGGCAGCCCTTTATGCTACGATCACCCTGCTGATGGTCGGCCTGCAGCCGGAAATCTATGTGCCGTACCTCCTGCAGGAGCTGCACGGATTGTCGCCGCTGGTAGCCGGCTACATTGCGGCGCTGATGTCGATCGGCTGGACCGCCGGGTCGATGACAAGCGCCCACTGGCAAGGGGAAAGGGCAAAGCAGACGATCTTTGCCGGCCCGGCCTTCGGCTTTGTCGGCCTGGCACTGATTGCGCTGTTCATGCCGATGGCAGGATCGGAATTCATGGTGATCGCCGCGCCGCTCAGCCTCGGCATCATGGCGGTCGGCTTCGGCATGGGCTTTGCCTGGCCGCACATCGTGACGGCCGTCTATGAATTTGCGCCGGAAGGCGAAGCGGAGAAGGCGTCGAGTTCGATTACCACGATCCAGCTCTTCGCCGCAGCACTCGGCGCGGCGCTGGCCGGGCTTACCGCCAATCTCGCCGGCATCGAAACGCCGTCGACGGAAGGCGTGGCGATGGCGACACGCTGGCTCTTCTGGCTGTTTGCGCTGATGCCGGCGCTGGCCGTCCTGACAGCCGGACGTGTCTGGCGGGCGCGCCGAACGGCGAAATAGGCGCCATTGCGGGCCTTCCCCGGGGTGGAGGGCCTGCAAAATGCAAGCTGTGCGGCGGGGTGCATCACGCCCTTGGGAGGAGAGGATGGAAGCCGAGGAGATCGGCCTTCACGGCGTACGGGAGACCTTGCTGGTCACGCTCCAGGCCAAAGCCGCAGAGAGCGCGTTCCCGGATTCCCTGCTCAACGATCACTTTGCCGCCGATCTCATGCGGCGGCTCGCCGGCAGGCCGAAACCGCCCGATGCCGGCCACGACATGACCATCGGCATTGCCGTGCGCGCCCATATGCTCGACCGCTGGGCGCGCGCCTTTATCGGGCGCCACCCGGACGCAATCGTGCTCAACCTCGGCTGCGGTCTCGACACACGTATATTGCGGCTCGATCCGCCCGCGTCCATCGGCTGGTTCGATGTCGACTTTCCCGATGTGATCGCCTTGCGGCGACAGCTTTTCCCGGCGCGCGCCGGCTGCACGACGATCGCCTCCTCGATAACGGAGCGTGAGTGGATCGACCTCGTTCCGGCGGACCGCCCGGCGATCGTCGTCGCCGAGGGCGTGTTTCCCTATCTCTCAGAACACGAGGTCCGCGACGTCTTGCGACGGCTGACCTCCTGTCTTGCCGGCGGGGAAATCGTCTTCGACGCCTACAGCCATCTCGGTATCGAGCTTTTGCGGCTGAGCCCATCGCTGCGGGCAACGGGGGCGGAGCTTCGCTGGGGGCTGGAAAACGCGCAAACGCTGGAACGCGACGTGCCCGGGCTGACGTTGCTCGACGAGATCAGCGAGTATGATTCAGGCCAGGTCGCACGCCTGTCGCCGATGGCGCGGATAGCGGCGCATGTCGTCAGCGCCCTGCCGATGCTGCGCCGGATGGGCCGCCTGTTGCGCTACCGTTTCTAGCCCGGCAAGGCATGAAAAGGGCCGCGCCTTGCGGCGCAGCCCTTCGATTGCAAGCGGTCGCTTTCGGCCGATCAGGCCTTGATCGGCGCGATCGAGATTTCGACGCGGCGGTTCTGCGCGCGGCCGGCTTCGCTTCCGTTGGAGGCGATCGGACGCTCCTTGCCGTAGCCCATGGCCGACATGCGGCGCTGGTCGACGCCCTGGGCCGCCAGGTAGTTGGCGACCGAAGCGGCGCGGCGCTCGGAGAGGCCCTGGTTGTAGGAGGCGCTGCCGGTCGCGTCCGTGTGGCCATCGACGTCGATCATCGTCTTGTTGAACTTGCGCAGCACGATCGCCACCGAGTTCAGCGTGTCGTAGAAGGCCGGGATCACCTGGTCGCGGTCGGTCGCGAACGTGATGTTGGACGGCATGTTGAGGATGATGCGGTCGCCGGCGCGGGTGACCGATACGCCGGTGCCCTGCAGCTGGGCGCGCAGTTCGGCTTCCTGGTTGTCCATGTAGTTGCCGATCAGGCCGCCGCCGAGACCGCCGATTGCGGCGCCGACGAGTGCGGAGTCACGCCGCCCTGCGGCACTGCCGCCAACCAGCAGACCGGTTGCTGCGCCGAGGCCTGCGCCGATCAGCGCGCCACCGGCCGTGTTCGACATCTTCTGCTCGCCCGTATAGGGATCAGTGGTGGTGCATCCCGAAAGATAGATGGCCGCGACAGCCAGAATGGCGCATTTCTTGATCATGGAATCAGTTGTCCCCATTGGTGCTCGAAGTTGCTTCATACTAGCGATTGCGGCAGGAAGATGAAGAGGCGTCCCATTCACGCCAAGGTTTACCGGCAGATCCAGCTTCGCCAGCGGCTGGCGTGGCCATCAGGGCACACAATAACCGATCCTTCACACGCTCTTGATAGGACGGGCACCAAAGAAAAGAGAGGCAAGCTCCAATGGCAATCGAGTTCGGCGACACGCAACGCAGTCTCAGCGACACGCTCAACGGCATGATTGCCTCGATCCGCGGCGAGACGATCACGCTACGCGAGCTGATGACGGAAATCGGCGAACAGGGCTTCCTGCTGCTATGCGCCCTGCTGACGCTGCCGTTTCTGCTGCCGGTGTCGATCCCGGGCGTCAGCACCGTCTTCGGCGCAGCGATCATCCTGATTTCCGTATCGGTCACGCTCAATCGCCTGCCGTGGATGCCGCAGCGCATTCTCGATCGCCGGATCGAAACCGAGAAGCTGGTGCCGACGCTGCAGAAAGGCGCGGATCTCGTTTCCAAGCTGGATCGTTACGTCCGTCCGCGTCTCGGCTTCCTGACGAAGGGCGCGCTGATGAACCGCTTCAACGGCCTGATGATCATGGCCGGCGGCATTCTCCTGATGTTCCCGCTCGGCCTGATCCCGCTGTCGAACACGCTGCCGGGGATCGCGATCCTCTTACTCTCGCTCGGTATCATCCAGCGCGACGGACTGATGGTGGCCGGCGGCTATCTCTTCCTGATCGCGACCACGGTCTACTTCACCGTGCTTGCCTATATGGCCTTTGCCGCCGGTCAGGGCCTGTCGTCGTTCTTGGTCTCCTGACACATATTCACATCAGGCGTGTGGATCGGCCCGGCCAACTGCCGGGCCTTTTCGTTCTGACCATCTGTGGCACGCAATTCCGGACCGAAACCGCTGTACACGTTTCCTGGAATTGCTCTAGGCAGCCAGACCGCCGAAAGCCCGGTAGCTGGCAAAGTCGGTGCGGATGCCGAGCATCTTCATCAGCGCCTCGCGATCGAGGCCGAGCTGGCGGTCGAACTCGATGAGCGCGGCTGCGACCTTCGGCGCGACGTCGGCATTGGCGAATTCGATCATGGTGATGAAGTCAAACTGGCCAGGACCGGCGTGCTGCTCCAGGAACAGGTCCTTCACATATCCATCCTGCTTGCGGATGACGGCCAGCGTCTTGTCGACCAGCTCGACGAACTGCGGCCGCGCTTCCGCCGGCACGGTGTATTTGTTGATGCGGTAAAGCGGCGCCACGCTATTTGATTGACTGCTCATAGCTCTTTTCCTCTCATCTCTTTTTGAACGAGAGCAGTCGTACGACCTCAAGTATAGTTGAGGTCAATAGTGGCAAAACGCTTTTCCGATGACGGAATCCTAGCCGGAAATACCTCTCAGCACGTTGGCGACGTTGAGGCCGATTTCCGGCACGCCGTAGCCCCCCTCCATGCAGACGACGACCGGCAGGCCGGTGCGCCGCAACGCCTCGCCCATGCGCAGATAGTCTTCGGACTTCAGCTGGAAGAACGAGATCGGGTCGCGCTCGAAGGTATCGACGCCGAGCGAGACGACCAGGGCTTCGGCACCGAAGGCCTCGATGCGCGAGAGCGCGTCGGCCATGGCGCCCGACCAGGCATCAAACAGGGTGCCGCGCGGCAGCGGATAGTTTTTCGTCGTGCCGAGCCCGGCACCGGCACCCTCCTCGTCGGCAAAGCCGAGGAAATGCGGGAAGGCCTCGACCGGGTCGCCATGCAGCGAGGCGAAGTAAACGTCGCCGCGTTCGTAGAAAATATCCTGGGTGCCGTTGCCGTGGTGGAAATCGACATCGAGCACGGCGACCTTCTGGGCACCATGATCCCGCAAGCGCTGCGCGGCGCAGGCGGCATTGTTGATGAAGGAATAGCCGCCATAGAGATCGATCGCCGCATGATGGCCGGGCGGGCGGCAGAGCGCGAAGGCGGCACGGCTCCCGGTGTGGATGTGGTCGGCCGCCGAGATGGCGCAATCCATCGCCGCGCGGGCGGCGGCGTAGGTACCCTCAGTGATCGCCGTTTCCGCGGCGAAGGAATAGTAACCGAGCGCGCCGTCGATATCCCTCGGCGGATGCTGGCGCATGCGCCGCGCCGGGAAGCAGGCCGGGATCGCCTCCCCCCTGTAGCCATCAGCGACCCAGCGCGACCAGGCGGTCTCGAGGAAGTCGAGGTAATCGGGCGCGTGCAGCTTGAGAGCGACATCGAGACCGTGACGCTCGGGTGCCACGACATCAAGGAAACCCGCTTCCTTCACCGCCGCCAGGATCCATTCGGCGCGGAACGGCGCCTCGAAAGGCGGCACGAGTTCGCCGCCGAAAAGTTCGGTCTTGGCGTCGCGGAGCTTGTGGTCTTCGGAATAGTAGATGCGCATGGGGGTATCCTGTTCGGGTGCGACTGGCGGGCGCGGGCAACCTACGACAGGAGTCGGGCTGCTGGCCATCTCGGCGTGCGCCCTCATCCGGCCTGCCGACCACCTTCTCCCTGCAAGCGGGGCGACGGAGACGCGCGGCACCCGCTCGCTTCAACAACAGCACTGTTGAAGGGCGATGGCTTCGCCCGACAGCTTTGCGAACTGGCACGTCCCCTCTCCCCGCCTGCGGGGAGAGGGCTAGTCCTCGGTTTCAACCCGAGGGGAGGGGCAATCGCGAGACACAATAAATGCCGCTAAGCCGCAATCCGCTTGTAGAAGAATGTCGTGGCGCAGAGGCCGCCTTCCGGCCACATCGCATAGTCGGGGATGACGCCGACGCGCTCCCAGCCCAGGCGCGGATAGATCGCCTCGGCATCGCTGCCAGTCGCGGTGTCGAGCACCAGTAGCGTCTTGCCACGGGTGGCGGCTTCGCGTTCGACCGCGTCCATCAGCCGGCGTGCCAGCCCTTTGCCGCGGGCGTCGCGATGCACCAGCAGCTTCTTCAGATCGCCGCGGTGCGGCTGGTTCGGCATCTGCGCGACACCGACCTGCACGGTGCCGAGGATGCGGCCTGCAACCTCGGCCACCATCAGCAACGTCTCGCCGCCCGCAACCGCCTCGGCGACGCCGCGCCAGTAGGCAAGCGCGCTCTCGGGCGGATAGGGCTGCATGAAACCGACCGAGGCGCCACCCTCGACGCAATCGGACAGCACCTCGGCGAGCGCAGGGACGGCGGCCAGCGCTTCATTCGCAGACAGCAGGCGGATCTGAATATCGGACATGGTCAAACCTTGGTGCGGCAGAGGATGACGGCGTAGTGAGCCGGCTCATCATGAGGGTTGTGAAAGATGTGTCCCGCCTCCAGCCCCATGAACAGGCAATCGCCTGGCTCGAGCGAATGGAAGCCGGATTCGGTCGTCATTTCGAGCCGCCCGGAAAAGAGCCATAGGTGCTGGGTAATGCCGCGATCGGAGGGTTGCCTCTCGAAGACGACACGGGCACCGGGCGGAAACTCGACCTCGACGATATCGATCGGCGAGCCAAGGCCATCCGGCGAGACGGAACGGCGCAGATAGCCGGATTCCGGATCGCGCCAGAGCCGCTGGTCGGCGCGCCTGGCAAGCGGTGACGCCTCCTCGGCATCAAAGGCAAAGAGTGCTGAAAGCGTGGTTGAGAGCGCGCTGCAGAGCTTGGCAAGAAGCTGGGCGGTCGGGCTCGCCTCGCCGCGCTCGATGCGCGAGATCATCGCCCGGCTGACACCGGAACTAGCGGCAAGCTCGTCGAGCGTCAGGTTCTGTTGCGTCCGCAGCGTGCGAATGCGCTCGCCGATGGCATGTTCGAGGGGATCGGTGACGTTTTCCATTATTTGAGATTGCATTTCTCATATAGTGGAGTCAAGACTGCGAAAGACCGAAAATACAGGCATGCGATGCCGCTTTGGCGACAGCGCAACAAGGGTATTTCGGCTAAGGTGGCAGCTTCGGACGCAGAAACGAGAAAAGCTTTCACTTCAATACTTTAGACAGCCCTCATCCATCACGCCAGCGCACCCGCACGGGCGGCCTCATCGACAGGTTGGACATGACAAAGCAGCCCTCCTCGCTGACCTCGATCGCCAGTATCGTCGCCTCGATGACGGCGGTGGCGATCGGCAACGGCATGATGCTCGCCTATGTGCCCTTCGCGCTGACGCGCTCGGACGCGCCGGACTGGGTGCCGGGTGCTGCGGTCACGATGATCGCCTTCGGCGGGCTGATCGGCTGCGTCATCGCCGGACCGATGATCCGTCGTGTCGGCCATGCGCGCGCCTTCTCCTGCTCGATGGCGCTCGTCATCCTCTCGGCGCTGACGATCGCGCTCGGCATGCATCCGCTCTTGTGGGTACTGGCCCGCGGGCTTTATGGCGCGTCCGGCAACACCAATTTCATCATCGCCCAAAGCTGGCTCAACCATGCGAGCGAAAACCACTGGCGCGGCAAGGCGATGGCGCTGTTCTACATGGCCTATGTCATCGGGCTCGGCACCGGCGCCTGGCTGTTCGGACAGATCCCGGCCGACGGCAACCTGCCGCCGCTCGTCACCATCTTCTTCACAGCGCTCGCGCTCTTGCCGATCGGGCTGACGCGGCTGCCGACGCCACCGCCGCCGGCCAAAGTGAGCATCGACATCCCGATGGTCTGGCGCAATTCCCCCGTCGCCTTCATCGGCGTGCTTGCCGCCGGCGGCCTTTCGATGGTGGTGCAGGGCTTCACGCCGATCTATGCGGCCGCCAACAATGTCAGTCAGAGCGACGTCGCCAATCTGATGTTCGTCATGCAATTCGGCCTCATCGCCATCCAGTATCCGATGGGAACATTGTCGGACCGGATCGACCGGCGCCTGGTGTTGATCGGCACGTGCCTGTTGATCCTTGCTGCCGGCTTCTTCGCGCTTTCGGCGTCGTTCAGCAATCTGCTCCTTCTGATGCTGGTCTTCGCGCTCTTTGCAGGTGCTGTCGAGACCGTCTATTCGATCGCCAATGCGCATGCCAACGACCGCACGGATCCCGCCGATTTCGTACCGCTTGCCAGCACCATGCTGGTCGCCTGGTCGATTGCTGCGACCGTCGTGCCGATGCTGGTGACGCTGCTGACACCGGTGTTCGGGCAGCGCACGTTCATCTATGCGGCGATGGCCGTTGCCGCGCTTTATGCCTTCTTCGTGCTGCTCAGGTTGCGCAAACGTGATGAGGTGCCGGCGGCCGAGCGCGAGAGCTTCGAGATCAGGAGCGCGCAGGTGCCCAATGCCGGCGCGCTCGTCGATGCGGAAGCGGGGGCCGAATAGGCCGATTTATAGTGAACGAAGCCTTCATTTCCCGCTTTGCGGCGGTTGAAGGCACTGCTATATGCGGCCCATGAGCACAACATCTTCGAAGACGCCCCTTTCGCATATCCGCAACTTCTCG
Source organism: Ensifer sp. SL37 (assembly GCF_026672675.1). NCBI lineage: Bacteria > Pseudomonadati > Pseudomonadota > Alphaproteobacteria > Hyphomicrobiales > Rhizobiaceae > Ensifer > Ensifer sp. SL37. The sequence goes on from NZ_JAPPRN010000006.1 coordinate 1,245,150, forward strand.
ATCGTGGCCCACATCGACCACGGCAAGTCGACGCTTGCTGACCGGCTGATCCAGTCCACCGGTGGCCTCGCCGAGCGCGAGATGTCCGAGCAGGTGCTCGACAGCATGGATATCGAGCGTGAGCGCGGCATCACCATCAAGGCCCAGACGGTGCGCCTGCACTACAAGGCCAATGATGGCGAAACCTATGTGCTGAACCTGATCGACACCCCCGGCCACGTCGACTTCGCCTACGAAGTCTCGCGCTCGCTTTCGGCCTGCGAAGGCTCGCTGCTTGTCGTCGACGCGTCGCAGGGCGTGGAAGCCCAGACGCTCGCCAACGTCTACCAGGCGATCGACAACAACCACGAGCTCGTCACCGTGCTCAACAAGATCGACCTGCCGGCGGCCGAACCGGACCGCATCAAGGAGCAGATCGAGGAAGTGATCGGCATCGACGCTTCGGACGCGGTGCTGATCTCGGCGAAGACCGGCCTCGGTATTCCTGATGTCCTCGAAGCCATCGTCACCAAGCTGCCGGCGCCGAAGAGCGACGGCGGCGATGCGGCGCCCTTGAAGGCGCTGCTCGTCGACAGCTGGTACGACACCTATCTCGGCGTCATGGTTCTCGTGCGCATCATCGACGGCACGCTCAAGAAGGGCATGACCATCCGCATGATGGGCACCGACGCCAAGTACACGATCGAACGTGTCGGCGTGCTGACCCCGAAGATGGTTGCGATGGATGCGCTCGGCCCCGGCGAGATCGGTTTCATCACCGCCTCGATCAAGGAAGTGGCCGACACCCGCGTCGGCGATACTATCACCGAGGACAAGCGCCCGACCGCAACCGCGCTGCCGGGCTTCAAGCCGGCACAGCCGGTGGTCTTCTGCGGCCTGTTCCCGGTCGATGCTGCCGACTTCGAGGACCTGCGCTCGGCGATGGGCAAGCTGCGCCTCAACGACGCCTCGTTCTCGTTCGAGATGGAATCCTCGGCAGCACTCGGCTTCGGCTTCCGTTGCGGCTTCCTCGGTCTGCTGCACCTCGAAATCATCCAGGAGCGTCTCGAGCGCGAGTTCGACCTCGACCTGATCGCGACGGCCCCGTCGGTCGTCTACAAGCTGTTCATGACGGACGGCTCGGAACGCGAGTTGCACAACCCGGCCGATATGCCCGACGTCGTCAAGATCGCAGAAATCCACGAGCCGTGGATCCGCGCGACGATCCTGACGCCCGACGACTATCTCGGCGGCATCCTCAAACTCTGTCAGGACCGCCGCGGCATCCAGATCGAGCTGACCTATGTCGGCACCCGCGCGATGCTGACCTACGACCTGCCGCTCAACGAAGTCGTGTTCGATTTCTACGACCGCCTGAAGTCGATCTCCAAGGGTTATGCCTCGTTCGACTACCAGATCACCGAGCACAAGGAAGGCAACCTTGTGAAGATGTCGATCCTCGTCAACGGCGAGCCGGTCGATGCGCTGTCGATGATGGTGCACCGGATGGCAGCCGAAAAGCGCGGCCGCGAAATGTGCGAAAAGCTCAAGGAGCTGATCCCGAAGCACATGTTCAAGATCCCGATCCAGGCGGCCATAGGCGGCAACGTGATTGCCCGTGAAACCATCTCGGCGCTGCGCAAGGACGTAACCGCCAAGTGCTACGGCGGCGACGCCACCCGCAAGCGCAAGCTGCTCGAAAAGCAGAAGGCCGGCAAGAAGCGCATGCGCCAGTTCGGCAAGGTGGAGATTCCGCAGGAAGCCTTCATCGCCGCCCTCAAGATGGGCGACGAGTAAGCGGCAGCGCCGCATGTTTCAACGTTTGAAAGGGCGACCCTCGGGTCGCCCTTTTTGGTTTGTGAAGGTGAGGCGATGCTGGAGCCGCAGGATTATGCGCGCAGGTCTAGTTTCCTGGAGCGAACTACTCCGTTCTTTTGACCCAAGGCGACTCACAGTGGCGTCCCACCCCACCTACTCCGGCAGCTTCTTCGGCAACCAGAGCCAGGCCATGATGCCCAATGCGAGCAGCGACAGGGCGCCGACGCCGGCCGCGATGTGAAGACCGGTGAGGAAGGCGTCCTTGGCCTGCAGCACCGCTTCAGAAGCAAGGCCCGGCTGATCAAGGGTTTCGTTCAGCGTGCCAGCCACGCCGGGGCCGAGCAGCCGGAAGCTGAGTGCCGCCAGTGAACCCAGAAGCGTGATACCGAGCGCATTTCCGAGTTCGTTGCTGGTCTCGGCGATCGAGCCCGCGGCACCGGCGCGTTCGGCAGGCACCGCCGACACGGCGATCTCGGCGACGAGGCTGAAGGAGAGGCCGTAGCCGATGCCCGCAACCACAGTCGAGGCGATGAGCGCTGCCACGCCCGCCTCGGTGCTCGTGAGGAGCGGCAGAAAGAGGCCGGCTGCGATCAGGAAATGCGTCGCAACAAGCGCCGTCTTGCGGCCGACCACATCGACGATGCGCGCTGTCCCGACACAAGTCGCCATCAGCACGACGGCGCCGGGCAAGGTCAAAAGTGCTGCGGTAAAAACATCGAAGCCGAGGATCGATTGCAGATAGATGCCCGAGAGGTAACCGACGGCGGACCAGACGACCAGCGGCAGGAGGCCGGTGAGAATGGCGATGGAAAAGATGCGGTCCCGGAACAGGCCGAGGTCGAGCAGCGGATAGGCGATCCGCGTTTGCCTGCGAAGAAACAACGCGATGGCGAGGACGCCGACGATCCCGGCAAGCGTCTGTAGCGGCGTGAAGCCGTAGGCGGCCGCGGTCTTCAGCGAATAGGTGGTGAGCAGGATACCGGCAAAGGACAGGACAAGGCTTGGCAGGTCAATGCGGCCATAGGTCGTGGAGCGCACCTCGCGAAGCAGAATGGGTGCGGCGACCAGGAAGCCGAGCACGACGGGAACGTTGATCAGGAACACCACGCCCCACTCGAGCCGCTGCAACAGGATGCCGCCGATAACCGGACCGATGGCGAAGCCGGCTGCAAAGGTGGCGGCGAAGATGCCGATCGCCTGCGCCCGCAGTCGCGGATCCGGAAACAGCGCGCTGACGATTGCCAGCCCCGAGGGCAGCAATGTCGCGCCGCCGAGCCCCATCAGCGCCCGGGAAGCAATCAACGCCATGGGCGACTGCGCATAGGCCGCACCGAGCGATCCTGCACCGAAGATCACCGCGCCGATCATGATCAGCTTCAACCGCCCGTAGCGATCGCCGATATTGCCGAAGGCAATGAGCAGCGAACCGACGACGAAACCGTAGATATCGAGGATCCAGAGCGCCTGGTCGGCGGTGGGCAAGAGAGCCGAGGTCACGCGCGGCATGGCGAGATAGAGGATGGAGCCATCCATGGCCACGATGAGGACCAGTGGCAGCACGGCGATGAGGCCGAGCCATGCGCTTCGGCCTTGGGAGTGAGGGAGTGAGACGTCAGTCATTGGGCACGAATCCTTTGCAAACGGCACGCGTCGGCATGCCGCTTCGGCCGCCGCCCGTCAGGCAGGCGGATGGTTGCGGTTGGGAGATATCTTCTATATACTTAAGGTAAGTTACTTTTGGTATATAGTGATGTCAAGCACCATGGAAAGAGACACGGTCACCGCCAAACGCGTTCGCCTCACCCGCGAGCAGCGGCGACGCCAGCTGCTGGACGTCGCCTGGAGGCTCGTTCGCGAGGAAGGGACCGATGTGCTGACGCTGCCGCGCCTGGCCGAGGAAGCGGCCGTCGCCAAGCCGGTCGTCTATGATCATTTCGGAACACGCAACGGACTGCTCGCCGCGCTCTACCAGGATTTTGATGTGCGCCAGACGGTGGTGATGGACGCTGCCATTGCCGCGAGCGACCCAACGCTGGAAGCGACAGTCAGGACGATTGCCGCCTCCTATGTCGACTGCGTGCTCACGCAGGGTCGCGAGATGCCCGGCGTGCTGGCGGCCCTCGCCGGCTCGCCCGAGCTTGCGGCCGTCAAACGGGACTATCAGCTGGTCTATATCGAAAAGTGCCGAAAGGTGCTGGGCCCGTTCATCGGGCAGAGGGGCATCGCACAGGCCGGTTTCTGGGCAATGCTCGGCGCAGCCGATGGCTTGTCCCACGCTGCAGCGACGAGCGAAATCACCGCCGACGAGGCTCAGGACGAGCTTTACGAGACGATCATTGCCATGGTGAACAGAAGCTGCCGTTAGAGCGGCACGCTTTCAAGAGATGCCCTTGGCGAGCGTCGACGCTCTTTTATCGCCGACGCCTCTCGCCAAGGCGTGGGGCCGATCTCCTCAAGACCGATCCACCCTATGATGTCAGCTGCCTCCTGGACTGAACTTCAGGCCCGGGGATGAAGACCGGGAGGGTGGCGCTGCCAGAGCGGCAGTGCTCGCCTCATCCGTCCTCAAGCACGTACCGCTTCGAAATGCGATCCACCAACTGCCCGTCCTTCAGCGGCACCGCCTTGTCGACCTTGTAGTCGACGAAACCCATCTTGCCGTAATAAGTGAGCCCGCTGACGTTGTCCGCACGGATGGTGGCGTTGAGGGCTTTCAGGCCGATCGAGCGGGCGAAGTCGCAGGTGGCCTTAAAGAGCGCCGTGCCGGCCCCAGGCACCTTGTTGTCGGGGCGCGAGAACGTGCCGATGTCGGCCCAATCTTGCGGTATGCCGTCCCACCGGTCGAGCGCCTGGAAGGCGCAAGGCTCACCCGCCTCGTCCTCGGCGACGAAACAACTGACGAAGCCCGGGCCGGCGAGATAGTGCGCCACGAAGCTCTCAGGCGTGAACGGCGTCTGATGGGCCGTGGTGCCACCGATCGCGATGATCTCGTTGAGGAAAGCGCACAACGCAGGTGCATCTTCTGGCCGCGCCGGGCGCACGTGGATCGTCTTCATCTCAATCGTCATCAAAAATCATTCCTCCTGAAATCGCCTTACGTAGACACGCGGCGGAGCGGCCGCGCCGGGTTGCCGGCGACCACGGCGCCGGCCGCCACGTCCTTCGTCACCACCGAGCCCGCACCGACGATCGCGCCATCCCCGATCGTGACACCGCCGAGAATGATCGCGCCGCCGCCGATCCAGACATCGGCACCGATCGTCACCGGCTTGGCGACTTCGAGGCCTTGGCCGCGAAGCACGGCATCCCTGTGGTGCTCGGCGCAATAGATCTGCACGTTCGGCCCCAGCATCGTCCCCGCCCCGATCGCCACGCGGCCGCTGTCGAGGATCGTGCAGCCGGCATTGAGATAGACGCGGGCGCCAAGGTGGATGTTGATGCCGTAGGAGCAATGGAATGGCGCCTCGATGAAGACGTTGTCAGCGACCGCACCGAACAGCACCCGCAGCGCCGACGCCATGTTTCCACGCTCGATCGGCGCCATGGCGTTGTGCTGATGGACAGCATCGCGTGCCGCCATCCGAAGTGCCTCGAGTTCGTCGACGAGGCAGGAGTACCATTCTCCGGCTGCCATCTTGTCGCGTTCGCTGGCTGTCACGCTTTTGCTTTCGCTTCCGCGGCTTCGCGCCGTGCCAGGCTTTCCGGCGGCCACATCGTCTTCATGTCGTAATAAATCTCGAAAGCCGGTGCGCCGCCCTCGAGCGACAGCCAAGCAACCTTGGAGCGGGTGAAGATATGCGCATCCGGCGGGAAGTCCGACGGGCGGTCAAGGCTTGCGATCCGGACGAAGGAAAGCCAGCCGCGCCGGCCGTAGTCGCTCCAGAGGGCCGTCTGGCATTCGGCACAGCGGTAGACATCATGCGGACGGCCGCTGTCCGTCGGAAGCGTCACGACGACCGGCTCGCCCTCAATGAGTTCGATGTTGTCGCGCTCGATCACGCCGTTGACGACGAAGGCGCTACCGACCTGGCGCTGGCAATCGCTGCAATGGCAGCAATTGACGAACATCGGCGCCGCCTTCAGCCGATAGCGGATCCTGCCGCAGAAGCAGCCGCCGTTTAGTGCCTCGCTCATCCGGTAACCTCCTCCAACGCCGGTTCCTCATTCACCGCGCCGCCCTGATGGCGAACGATCGTCGCGACCCAGGCGCGAGCAAGAGACAGGCCCGCGGCATCCGCCTGGCGGCCGTGGCGCGCGGCGTGTTCGCGATAGCGCGCAAGCCAGGTCGGATCGAGCCGCTTGATGGTGTCCGGGAAAGCGCGGTTCCAGTCTTCGACCAGGTGTGTGTCGGCCTCGAAGTGGAATTGGGTGCCGTAGGCGGCGCGGCCGACGCGGAAGGCCTGATGTCGGGTGACGGCGTTTTCGGCGAGATGGACAGCCCCCTCGGGCAGCGTGAAAGTGTCTCCGTGCCACTGGAAGATCGGGAAGCTCTCACCGACGCTGGAAAGGACCGGGTCCTCGGCGCCTTCGCCGCGCACCTGCACCTCGCACCAACCGAACTCCTTGGCCTCGCCCAGCAGGTTCCGGCCCCCATAGGCGCGGGCGAGAAGCTGGCTGCCGAGGCAGATGCCGAGCACGGAACGGCCGCTGTCACCGAAGCGGCGCATCAGCGCGGCAAGATCAGGCAGATAGGGATAGGCGGCATCGTCGAGCGCGCTCTGCTCGCCGCCAAGCACCACCAGTGCGTCGTATCCTTCCGGTGTTTCAGGAACGGCCTCGCCGAGATAGGCGCGGCGGATCTCGATCTCGGCCTTTGCCTCGCGAAGCGCCGTGCCGACCTGGCCGAGCTCGGTCTTCGCCATGTTTTCAACCACCAGCACCCGCATCATCGCATTCCCTTCGCATCGACCGTGGAGATTGACCACGAGCGCGGCCACTGTTCAAGAGGTCACATAGCGATGCGATGATGCGGACGGGTTCATGCGGGCCTTGACTTCGTGAGCGAACTTTCCGACCCTTGGGGCATGATGATGCCGACGATTTCTTCTCATTGCTGCTTCCGGGTGTGCCCGATCGCAGGAACCTGACCCCAGCCCGGACGCTTGCGCTCTCCGGGTCAGGGGAGCCTTTCGCGTCGGCAGAAGAAATTTCCGAGCGCGGCTGAACGAGCGCCTAATCTCCAGAAAACCTATTCGATTGCGCCCTGTCGTGCGCTTCGATTGAACGTGTCAGGTCCCATCATGGCGGCAACCCGCAAGAAACTTCCCCCGATCATCATCAATGCCGAAGACCACAAGCGGCTGACGGCGCTCGCCTCCTCCGCGCTAGAGCGCGTGCCTGATGTCGCCGAGGCACTGCTCTTTGAACTCGACCGCGCCCGCGTCGGCGCGCCCGACGCGCTGCCCGCCGACAGCGTGCAGATGGGCTCCACCGTCGCCTTCGAGGCCGACAATGGTTTTGCCAAGCAGGTAACGCTCGTCTATCCCGGCGAGGCCGATATCGAAGCCGGCCGCATCTCTGTGCTGACCCCTGTCGGCGCGGCGCTGATCGGGCTCTCCGTCGGCCAGTCGATCGACTGGCAGGACCGGTCGGGCAAGGTGCACCGGATGACCATTCGCAGCGTGACGGCGAAGGAAAGCGCCTGAGAGGTCGCGACGGCGAAAGCCTCACCAGCTGCAAGACGAAAACGGGGAGGCCGGTTTTCACCGCCTCCCCGTTTTTCTAAGCGTCGTTCATTCGATCAGAACTGCTTGCCGAGCTTGGCGTCGACAGACTGGCTGTTGGCGCCGCGGATGGCGAAGAAGAACAGGATCGCTGCCCAGAGGATCGACTTCTCCGCGCCGAAGAGGCCCTCACCCTGCACGATGCCATGGAAGTAGACGGTGACGAGCAGCACGATCATGCCGGCAAAGGCAGCCGGGCGCGTCAACAAACCGATCGCGATCAAAATGCCGCCGAAGAATTCGGTCGCGGCGAGCAGCGGCGACCAGAAGACGCCGGGATAGAAGCCGAGGCCCTCGACCATGCCGATCGCGCCGAAGGGATTGGTGATCTTGCCAAAACCGTGAACCGCAAGCAGAGCACCGGCGAGCACACGCAACAGCGTTTCGGCGGATGTATTGAGCGGCAGATAGATCTTTTCCAGCGCCGGCAGGATGGCGCGCGGGCGGGAACTGGAAACGGTGACGTCGGTCATTAAGGGGCCTCTCCGGCGGTTGGGTGCGACAATTTGTGCAATGCCGCATTGTCTCGCCGCGACGACCGCGCAAAGCAAGCTATCCGCCGATAAAAACATGACTAAATTGGTTGACAATCGTGTGAGCGCAGCGTGAGCATGAGCCCCCGGAACGCAGTTGTTTCCAACTGAGGCGACCGCTATGGTCGCCGCCCGAAGCACATCCGAGACACCCGATGGACCAGAAGCCGCGCATCACCATCCTTTACTGCACCCAGTGCAACTGGCTGCTTCGCGCCGGCTGGATGGCGCAGGAACTGCTGCAGACGTTCGGGCAGTCGCTCGGCGAAGTGGCGCTCATTCCCGGCACCGGCGGCAATTTCGAGATCCGCGTCGATGACGCGCTCATCTGGGAGCGCAAGCGGGACGGCGGTTTCCCCGGGCCGAAGGAACTGAAGCAGCGCATCCGCGACATCATCGAGCCGGAGCGCGATCTCGGTCATACGGACAGGAGCTGATCCTGGATTTCGGAATTCTTGCCGGCGTCTTTTCCGCGGCCTTCCTGTCGGCGACGTTGCTTTTCGGCATGTCGGAAGCTGCGATCGTGGCCGCCGCCCTGCACGGCGAAACGAGCCGCCCTGCCCTCTTCATCGCCGCGACATCAGGCAACGTGCTCGGCGCCGTCGTCAATTTTGCGCTCGGGCGTTTTCTGATCCGCTTCGAGGGGCGCCGGTGGTTTCCAGTTTCGCCCACCAATCGGCAAAAGGCAGAGGCGCTCTTTGCCCGCTACGGCCAGCCGGTGCTGCTTCTTTCCTGGCTGCCGGTCATCGGCGACCCACTGACGCTGGTCGCCGGATTGCTGCGCATGAAGCTGCCGCTGTTCCTGCTGTTCGTCACCATCGGCAAGGCCGCACGTTATGCGGTCGTCCTTTACCTGACGCCATAGCAGCCCCGCACAACTCAGCTGTGCGCGAAGATATCCGTCTCGTCCCAGCCAAGCAGGTCAAGCTTGGAGCGCGTCGGCAGGAAGGCGAAGCAGGCTTCGGCATGCTCGATGCGACCATCGCGGATGAGGCGCGCCGTCAGCTTGTCGCGCAGCGCATGCAGGTGCAGCACGTCGGAGGCGGCATATTCGAGCTGCGCCTGCGACAGGGTCTCTGCTGCCCAGTCGGACGACTGCTGCTGCTTGGAAATGTCGACGTCGAGCATTTCCTTGAGGTTGTCCTTGAGGCCGTGGCGATCGGTGTAAGTGCGGGTCAGCCGCGAGGCGATCTTGGTGCAGAAGACCGGCGTCGTCGTCACCCCGAAGGTATGGAAGAGGACGGCGATATCGAAGCGGCCGAAATGGAAGATCTTCTGGCGGGCCGGATCGGCAAGCATGGCGACGAGGTTCGGCGCTTGCTTCTGGCCGGCTGCGATGCGGATCACGTCGGCCGTACCGTCGCCCGGAGACAGCTGCACCACGCAAAGGCGATCACGGCGGGGGATGAGGCCGAGCGTTTCCGTGTCGATCGCGATTGCGCCTCGATAACGGTCGGCGTCGGCTGCGGAGATATCGCCTTCATGGAACCGTATTGCATTCGCCATCGAAAATCCCCAGATCAAACGAAGTGGTGTGGCCTATAGCGCAAGTTTGGCGTCGGCGATACCGTTGTCACGTTCCGCCCGCCGGCTGCCCTTTGAAAGTCCTGACGATGACGTCTTTTCAACCCGCCCTCGCTCTCTCCGCGCTCGCGCTGGCGATCGGGCTGACGGCCATGCCGGCACCGGCGCAGACCTATCGGGACCTGCCGGGCGTGCGCCAGATGGATCCGTTGAATGGTGGTGGCGACCAAACCGTATGCGAGCAGACCTTTGTCGACCGAAACTATCCGTTCGAATCGTCGGCCCGCGGCGGTCCCATCTACGACACGATCTACAACTGCCGCCGTGGCGACGGGCCGGTCTTCCAGGGCAGCGACCTGCCGCCTTCGCTCTATCGGCAGAAGCGTGGTCTCGGCTACTAAGCAAAAACACGACAAACAATCCTCGTGCGAAGACAGCATCGGGACCGCCACGCCGCTTGGCAAGCGGCGGAACTGTTCCTAGCCCACGGCCAGAGCATGGGCATCCTCCGTCTCAGCGCCGCGCAAAGGTCACGGTAGCGCTTTGAAGTGCTGCATGTTTTTATCCTTCGATCGACCCGATCAAAGGAAACCTGCAGTGGGAGGAACCATGCCCGACAACCGGCCGCTTGCCATCAGTGCACCCGCACCACGCACGCTCGATCTCATCTTCACACCGGAAACCCTCAAGGACCTGCATCGCCGCTACCGCATCGTCGAAGCGGACCCGGAGGATATCGCCGGCCTTGGCGACGACGTGCTCGGCAACGCCCACTACATCATCGGCCAGCCCCCGCTCGACCACGCCACCCTCAGGCGCATGAGCCAGCTGAAAGCGATCCTCAACGTCGAAAGCAACCTGATCAACAACATGCCCTATGAGGTGCTGTTCGAGCGCGGCATTCATGTGGTGACCACCGGGCAGGTCTTTGCCGAGCCAGTGGCGGAACTCGGCCTCGCCATGGCGCTCAACATTGCCCGCGGCGTCGTCGACGCCGACCTTGCCTTCCGTGAAGGCCGCGAACTCTGGGGTGGCGATGGCAACCGTTCGGCGCGCCTGCTTTCCGGCTCCGAGATAGGCATCATCGGCTTCGGCGATCTCGGCAAGGCCCTGAACCGCGTGCTCTCCGGTTTCCGGGCGAAAATCCGCGTCTTCGACCCCTGGATGCCGGCCTCGATCCTGCGGGACAATGGCGTTGAACCGGCATCGCTCGAGACCGTGCTGGGCGAAAGCGACTTCGTCTTCGTGGTTGCTTCCGTTACCAGCGAGAACGAAGGCTTCCTTGGCGAGAAGGCGTTTGCCCGCATGCGTCCGGGTGCCGCCTTCATTCTCCTCAGTCGCGCCGGCGTCGTCGATTTCGAGGCGCTGATGGCCGCGGTCGCAAGCGGCCATATCGTGGCGGCGAGCGACGTCTTTCCGGAGGAGCCCCTGCCGCTCGACCATCCCGTTCGCCGCCTGCCGGGCTTCCTGCGTTCGGCGCACCGCGCCGGCGCGCTCGACAGCGCCTTCAAGAAAATGGGCGATATGGTGCTTGAAGACATGGACCTGATGGATCGCGGCTTGCCACCGATGCGCTGCAAGCGTGCCGAGCGCGAAACCGTCGCGCGCATGCGCTCGAAGCCGGTAACGGTGAACTGAGACATTTTTCGCTGCGGATCTCGGCGGGATCGTGCATCCCGCCGATTAACGTGTTTTATGGGATTCGCATTTAACTTTTCTTGCACATGCGATCAACCTTGCACGTTAAGGTCGTCGCCGAGGCATCGTTACGGAATCAGAGAAACGCGATGGTAGACACGGCGCCCGGCGCTCGACAAGGCAAAGCACGCGATGGCTGGAACAGTTCGCTGCGATCGCTGTTCAGCCTCGTCATGGTCGCCATGCTGATCGTCGTTTCCGCGACGCTTGTCGGGCTCGACTACCATCGCTCGCGCAACGCCGCGATCGCTGATGCCGAGGCCAACATGCGCGGCTTCATGAACCGCCTTGTCGACCGGCTGGGCGTGCTCTCGGGCGACACTTCCGCCCTCGTCAATCTCGTCTCCTCCGTCGCCAATTCCTTCCTCGTGCCCCCGCCTGAGCGCATGAACGACAAGGTGGCGGTGCTTCGTGAAGGCATCACCCGCTCGCCGCACATCGATGGGGTCTATGTCGGCTACCCCAACGGCGCCTTCTTTCAGGTCGTCGACCTCAAGCAGGTTGCCTGGCGCATGGCGCTCGACGCGCCCCGTGGCGCCGCCATTGCGGTGCGCTCGATGGAAAGGGACTCAAACGGCAAGCCGCTCCAGCGCGTTCTCTTCGTCGACAAGGACGGCACGCAATTCTCCGAACGGCGGCTACCGCCATCGAGCTTCGACCCGCGCACGCGACCCTGGTATCGCGCGGCCGTCAACGGCAAGGCCGCGGTCTCGACTGGACCCTATGAAAGCGCCACCACCGAAACACTGGGCATGACCATCTCGCAGGCGCATCGCGGCAATCCGCAGATCGTCATCGGCGCCGATGTCGTGCTCGATACGATCACCGACTTCCTCGCCCGCGAACGGCTGACTGCTGGTTCGGTGTCCTTCATCCTCGATGCCGTCGGCCGGCCGATCATCCATTCCGACCGGGTGATGATGCGACGCATCATGGCGGCCAAGGACAAGGACGCCCCGATCGTGCAGGCCGACAGCGACCCGCTGATCCAGAGCATCCGCCAACATCCGCCAGCGCCCGGGAAGGCCGACTTCGTCCAGGTCGGGGACCGCACCTATCTCGTCATGGTAACGCCGCTCGAATCCGCGCTGCTTCTCTCCGGCAACCGCGCCGTGGTGGCCGCACCGCTCGACGAATTAATGGCGGACGCCAACAAGACGCTCGTTCAGGGGCTGGCGATTTCCGGGGCCGTGGTAGCCTTGGCGGTACTCGCCTCGCTGGTGCTGGCGCATCTGATTACCAAGGGGCTCAACCAGCTGACCGCCAGCGCCAACCGGCTGCAGGACCTCGACTTCACCACCCCGATCGATGTTTCCTCGCATGTCAGCGAAATCTCGACCCTCGGCGGCGCCATGAACCGGGCCCGCGATGCAATCTTCACCTTTGCGCTCTATGTGCCGAAGGAACTGGTGCGCAAGGGCATCGAATCCGGCCATTTCAGCGGCCGCTCCGCCTGGCGTCAGGAAGTCACCGCGCTCTTCACCGACATCTACGATTTCACCACGCTCAGCGAACGGCATTCGCCCGAGGAGGTGGTGGCGATGCTGTCGGAGTATTTCGATATCTTCAGCGAGACGGTCGGCGAGCACGACGGCACGATCATCCAGTTCCTCGGCGATTCGGTCTTTGCCATGTGGAACGCCCCGGCACCGGACGACAAACACGCCGAGAATGCCTGTCGGTGCGCGCTCGCGGTCCAGCAGCGCCTCAGCATCTTCAACGAAGCACAGCGCAAGAAAGGACTGCCGGAGTTCCGCACACGCTTCGGCATTCACACCGGCACCGCCGTCGTCGGCAATGTCGGCGCCAAGGAGCGGCTGCAATACACCGCCATGGGCGACACGGTGAACGTCGCCTCGCGCCTCGAGGGCATGAACAAGAACTACGGCACGATGATCATGGCGAGCGGCGCGGTCGTTGCCCATACGGGTGGCACGATCCACTTCCGGCCGCTCGGCACAGCGCAGGCCAAGGGCCGAGCCTCGGCCCTGGAGATTTACGAAGTGCTGGGCGCGGAGCCGAAAGAGCCGGAAGCCCTCGATGACGGCCCGAAGACACACGACAACTTGTCGGCCGGCTCCGAAAGCCGCGAATAGACGTCAGGAGCCGAGGCGGCGGCTCTGCCGGGTGACCCAGCGAATGCCGCCGACCACGGCGAAGGCGAGCAGTGGCCAGACGGCCCAGAAGACGCCGCGCCAGGTCAAGAGATTGATGGTGAGAAGCACCAATCCCGAGAGCACCAGTATGCCGATGCTGCGGTCCACCCACGGGTTGGTCTTGATCCAGGCAAGGCCGGCAAGGATGGCGAGGCCAAGCAGCGGCCAGACGGACCAGAAGGTTCCGTTCCAGGTCAACAGGTTGAGAGCGACCAAGCCAGCGGCAACGATGCAGAGAACCGGGAGCGATCCGCTCCTGATTGCCGCAATCACGCCCACCGGCTCCGGACGCGGCTTGGCCGCCTCGGCAGCGGCTGCTTCAGCACGGCGGCCGAAGGTCTCTGCGGCAAAGGTCGGACGGGGATCGTCCGCGCCGATGCGCACGGCATAGCTCGGCACACCGCCATCGATGTTCTTGACCTCAAGAGGCCCCAGAAAATCGAAACCGACGGCAACCTTGTTGCGCACCTGGTCGTACACGGTATTGGAGATGACGATGCCGCCAGCCGGCGCGGACGCCTGCAGCCTGGCTGCAACATTGACGCCGTCGCCGTAGAGATCGTCGCCCTCGGCGATCACGTCGCCGAGATTGATGCCGATGCGAAACAGCATCTGCTCGTCGGCCGCGCATTTCTCGTTGCAGCCGGCGAGTTCGTTCTGCACGTCGATCGCGGTGCGCAGCGCTTCCACGACGCTCGGAAACTCGGCGATCAGTCCGTCACCCCAGGTGTTGACGACACGGCCCTCATGCGCCTCGATGAGCCTTCCCATGGCATCGCGATGGCGCTTCAACGTGGCGAGCGTGCCCTCCTCGTCGGCGCGCATCAGCCGCGTGTAGTCCTGGACGTCCGCGGAGAATATGGTCGTCAGCTTGCGACGTGTCTCAGACATCGCTTCGTCCTTCTCAAAGCCGCCGCCCCGGCGGACGATAACATGGGACCGCCCTCACGCGGAAAGCCTGCCCTTCATAGCCGATAGAATATCAATGCTGCCGGCCCAAGCTTCAAGGCGCACCACGCGAAAATATCCTGGGCATGCAACCATCCTGGTCGAAGAGCGAGGCTCGGAAGGCAGGAAATCGCCACGGAATCCGGCCAAACGCCAGAAACGAAAAAACCCCGGCGAACCGGGGTTTTCAGAACCAAATCAAATATTTGGTTTGGGAATTTGGTGCCCAGAAGAGGACTCGAACCTCCACACCCTTTCGAGTACCAGCACCTGAAGCTGGCGCGTCTACCAATTCCGCCATCTGGGCGACGAGCGGGTGTGTAAAAGGCTCGAGTCGAAGTGTCAACAGGCTTTTTGAAGTTTTCGTGTCGGAGGACAAAAAACTCAGTTCGAGGCGGTTTTTGCCCAATGCCGGATTGTGGATAGACCGCTCGACAGCAGTCCCTCGGCCGCCTCGGCCGTGTCCGCCTCAACATAGCAACGCATCTCCGGTGCATTTCCGGAGGGGCGGAAGTGAATGATGCGACCGTCGTCAAGCGTCACCCGCAGCCCGTCGATGTCGCTGACGGCGACCGGCCGGCCGATCGGCGCCAGGAATGCCGCGAGATTTTCGTCGCCGCCGCGCAAATAGGCCATCAGGCGGGCGCTGGTTTCGACCGGGAAGTTTTCGAGCCGGTCGCTGAGCGCCACGGGAAGCCGATAGGAGGCGGCCAGCACCGACAGCGAGAGTTTGGCCTCTGCCGCCGCAGCCAGTGCGGCGACGATCGGCAGGACGCAGTCGCGAGTGGGCAGCGGCTGGAGGGTTGCGCCGTTGACGACGAAGGGGCTGGCCGTCAGCGTGCCGCCATTGGCCTCGAAGCCGGCGACCTTGGTCGACCCCTCGTCCAGAGCCTGCTGCATTCCGGCGATCACGAAGGGCGACCCGACGCGGGTACGCAGCACGGAGAGCCCTTCCCTCCGCTCCAGGCCCGAATTCGAGGTGACCGGCGTGACGACAAGCGTCGCACCGAGGAAGCCGCAGGCAATCAGCCCGAGGAGATCGCCGCGCAGCGGCAAGCCGTTCTCGTCCGCGACCAGCGGCCGGTCGCCGTCGCCGTCCGCCGATACAATCGCATCGAGCCGGTGTTCGCGGGCCCATTCCTGAAGGCGTTCGATCGTGTCGGTGGACACCGCTTCGGTATCGACGGGGATAAAGTGTTCCGAACGTCCAAGGGCGACGACCTCGGCGCCAAAGAAGGCGATCAGATCGGCGAGAAGATCCCGCGCGACGGTGCTGTGCTGGTAGACGCCGACCTTGAGGCCGGCGAGCGCGCCGGCGGGCAACAACTGCCGGTTTCGCTGGATGAAGAGCGAGGATGCGCGGGACGCATGGTCCTCACCAATCCCCTGATTGGCGACCGGCACGATCTGCCCGGCGATTTCATCGGCAATCCGGCTGATGGCGACTTCATCTTCCTTGTCGATTTCGCCATCCGGCCGATAAAACTTGATGCCGTTCCGATCAGCCGGGATATGGGAGCCGGTGATCATCAGACCGGCCGCTCCGCATTCGCGGCCATAAAGCGCAAGCGCCGGCGTCGGCACCGTGCCGCAATCGAAGACGCGCAGTCCTTCGCGCGCGAGTGCCGAGGCACAGACTGCCGCGATTTCCGGGCTCGAATCGCGAAAGTCGCGGGCGATCACGATCGGGTCACCCGGCTGGCTGCGCCCGGACGTCAGAAGATAGCGCGCAAACGCGGTCGCGTAGCGGGCCGAAGGCTCACCCTTCAGTTCCTCTGAAAGGCCACGCAGGCCGCTGGTACCAAACTTCAATTGCATCGCATTCTCCGCTGCCCGCTGCCGGGCGAAAAAGGGACAGAAACAAAACGGCGCGCACGCGGGACAAGCGCTTTCCGGGCAAGTTGGCCAAAGGCCGGAGCTCCGAGGCTCCCTTCTGCACGCTCCCTGCCCATTGCCATGAATAAACCAAGAAATGCAAACGTAATACAGACAGGGACACAACCGGAAGGCAGTGCTTTCCGAAAGCGAGGACAAAATGACGGGATTTCGCAATTTCGTTATCGGCTGCAGCTTGGCCGCCGCCTCCCTGATCACCCCCGTCGGACCTGCGCAGGCGATGCCGCTTCAGGCGCCCGACCTTCAGATCAAGGCACAAGGCGACGTCCAGAATGCGCAGTATTACCACCGCCGTTACGGCGGATATGGCGGATATGGCTGGCGCGGCGGTTGGGGGGGCCCCTATTACAGACGCGGATGGGGTAGCCCCTACTATGGCGGCTCCGGCCTGACCCTCTACTTCGGCTCGGGCGGATACTACGGCGGCGGTTACTATGGCGGCGGATACTACCCCCGCTACGGCTACTATCCCCGCTACGGCTACAATCGCGGCTATTATCCCCGCCGTTACTACGGCGGCAACTACTACTATCGCGATCGGTATGTCGGTGGCGGCAACGCCCATGTCAGCTGGTGCCTGTCGCGCTACCGTTCCTACAATCCGGCAACCAACCGGTTCTTGAGCTACGGCGGCGCTTACAAGGTCTGCTATTCGCCCTATCGCTAGAGCGCGGCGCTTCCGCATTAACGCACGAGAAACGCTCTAGCGCCTAATTGGGGCGCGGCCTGGCCGTACCGCCTGCGCACCTTCTCTCCGCCCCGCATTAGCGGGAGTTGGAAGTTTTGCGCGCCATCACCGGCGCTTGCGTGCCCCAACATCTCGGCAGCGCCAGTTAAACCGGCATTAACCGCGAAGGCCTACCGTTTCGAAACGATCCACTGTGCTGTCAGGATGAATCATGCTGCTTCCGACCCAGCAATCTGCCGCAACCGCAACGACCAATCTGGTCGGCTCGATTCTCAAGGACATCGAAAAGCGGCAGACGGAGGAAGAAGAAAAGGCCAAGGGTACAAAGGA
This sequence comes from Ensifer sp. SL37, assembly GCF_026672675.1. Lineage (NCBI taxonomy): Bacteria > Pseudomonadati > Pseudomonadota > Alphaproteobacteria > Hyphomicrobiales > Rhizobiaceae > Ensifer > Ensifer sp. SL37. The sequence goes on from NZ_JAPPRN010000006.1 coordinate 1,262,443, forward strand.
CGAGAGGTTCCTGAGGGCGCAGGTCGAGCCCGATGGCGCTCAAAAGGCCGCCAACGAGAAGATCAACGGCTACTTCTTCGATCATGCTCGCAACGACGCCAACAACAACCGCGCCGTGCTCATCCGTGAGGTCGGAAAATTTTTCGGCATCGAGCGCGAAACATTCAAGTCCGATTCCGCCTTTGCACGGGAAATCGAGAACCAGCTGAAGCAGCTGGAATTGCCCGCCATTGCGAAAATCGAGGAAGAACTGGGGCTCGACAAGCTCGGACTGTCGCTTACGGAGCTGGTCGAGGCGCTCAAAAACCCCGGCGGCCCGGAAAACGACGCACTGAAGGTTGCGCTCGGCGAAACGAGCGACAAGGGACCTCAAAGCGCTGCACAAGCCGCAAATGCCGTCGACCGCCTGAAAAGCGCGACGGAGCCTGCATCGACCGAGGAAGCCCAGCTCAACAGCCTGCGCGGTGACCCGACGCGCAGAACCGACAAGCTGTCGCTCGACGAAGAGGAGCAGCATCTGCGGGCGCTCCACCTCAAGGACGAGATGGAAAATATCGCCGACCAACGCACGGCAGCCGGCCCCTTTCTGCGCTTCGACGACAACGGCCTCTATAGGCTCGCTGCGCTAAGCCTCTGACGGCTTTCGGCGCACGATGCCGAGCCGCGCCATGACCTCCTTGGGTATGCCATAGCGGCGAACCACATCGCGGCTGTCACGCAGGCCGCAAATCTCCCGCTGAATGAGGAAGGCCCATACGGCATCGGCCGCCTCGTCGAGGGCCCGCTCGCGTAGATCCCTCGTCGCATCTCCCTTCAATGCCGCAAGCGCGGCAAGCGCCTTTTCGACCTTGAGGCCATGCCGGCCAAGCGCATCGGCGCGCTCGGACATCAATTCGTATTCGAGCACGTTGAAGGCGCCGGCCGTCGAGAAGTTCGGGCTTAGGGCTTTTGGGGGACGGACTGTCATCCGAAACTCCTGGCACAGACACCATTCGAGCCTGCAGAGCGGCTCCCTTAAAGATAGGCCCTGCCGACCCGTCCGCAAGCTGGGTCGCGACATGCCGGAAGCCGACATGGTTAAGAATTCATAAACCTCTTTGCCCTAACCTCAAACCATCATGCCGATTCTCCTATCCGCGGCCGAGCCGCGGCTGTCTGGCCATTCGCCACGACGCGCATGAGGCGCCAACCCGCAAGTGATGAACAGAAAGTCGCGCGCAAGCCGAAAAATCGGACCGCGCCCGAGCGCGTTTCGTCGTTCAACGACGAATGGTCAAACCGAGGTCAAGCGAGATGGAGACCAGAATGCTGATACCCATCCAGGCGGCTCGAACCGCGGCCCCAACGGAAGAGACGAGCGCAAGGACGCTGCAACCTGCAGCACCATTGACCGCCAGCCAGCGTGGCGAAGCCATACAGAAGATCCTCGATGCGCTGACTCGGCATCTTTCCGGTCGTGAGATCCTTTCGAAGGACGCGCTGGTGCGGCTGATGGAGGATCTGGCGCGCATCCTGAAGTTCCCGCCACTCCCGCAGGAGGGCGGGCGCGATTTCGTCCGGCGGTTGGTGGCCTTCCTCGAATCGATGCCGACGTCCGACCGGCTGCTTCTGGAGCGTCAGCTTGGCGGGCGCAATCTTTCAATCCGCGTCGGCCTGCTAGCGGACCTGCCGGCGATCCGCAACGGCACGAGCGCGCCGGGCGGCACCGCGACACCCATGCCGGCGCAGGCGCGCGACGTCATCCTGCGCAACCCCTCGCTCCAGCCGGCGCTGCCGTTCAGCCAGACCGCGGCACGCACGCCGCTCGGTGGTGAAGTCGCACTTCTACAGGCTGTGCTGCGCAAGACCTTTGGCGTCGGCAACGATGTGACCGAGCCGCAGGGCGAGGATCTGGACGCGGCCGGAACCGAAGAGCCATCAAAGATCGGAAGCGAAAAGCCCACGGAGCGGGGTGAGGCGCGCGCGAACGCCGCGAAGAGCGCGTCATCGGGCGACACGCCGATCGGGAGCGCTGTCTCGCTGCTTGCGGGCGAAGGCGAGATCGCGGAAGCGGCATCGCTGTCTGGCCCCATCGCCGAGGCCGAGCAGGACCTGCAATCCGGCGAAGTCGGACACGGCGAGACGGAAGCGCCCGCCGGAGAAAGTGCCGCAACACCGCTTGAAGCGCATGGCGCCGATGAAATGGAGGCTGCCGACACGATCGAAGGCGAGGATCCCGACGGCACCTACGGCCCGCTGCCCGATACCGACGAAGAAGACGGCCATAGGACCGCCGCCGCCGGTCGCAACGATCCGGAGGTGCGCTCGGCACGCGTGCTCTCCGAGGCCATCAAGACGCTCATCCGCGACAGCGTGGCCTTGCCTGCCGGCGCGGCCGATGGCGATCCGGGATCGGCGACGCAGCAGACGGACGAGCCGGCTACGCAGCCCCAGCCCGCTGCCAAGGAAGCTGGAATGCGCGTCGCTGTTGCCGCCGCCCGCCAGCGCGCCGTAACGGACGCCGGCACGACCTTGCCGTCGCTGCTCGACGATCGCTCCGAGGAGACCGCTGCACCACCGCGCGGACCCACGGACATTCGCCCGCAACGCGCCACGGACGAGCAGACGGTGCAGCAGATGATCGCCAGGCTGGTGGAAAACGGCCTGCCGCGCGAGGCCATCCCCTTCGCCATGATCCCCTATCCAGTGGCCGCCGGCGAGGTGGAAGGCGAAGACCATTCGCGCGGCATGCCCGGAGGCTCGGGCGAAGATGCAGCGGGTGAGGAAGAAACGGCACAAGAGGGAGGCGACGGAAATCCGGACGACGGAGAGCCGACCGGCGAAGCCATGCCGGAGGGCGAGGCACCGGAAACGCCCGACGCCTACGATCTTTACCGCAGGCTCGGCGGTCTCGGCTAAAACGCCGGTTCAGCCTTAAGCTCGGGCCTAGCTCCATCCAGAGCTGGGGGCCGATTTCACAATTCGGACTTGGTCAGAAAGAAAAACCCGCGGAGATCGCTCTCCGCGGGTTTTCCAATTCAAACGTCAGGCAACGATTATTCGTTGCTCTGGCGGTTCTTCAGAGCGGCGCCGAGGATGTCGCCGAGCGAAGCGCCCGAGTCGGACGAACCGAACTGAGCAACGGCTTCCTTCTCTTCAGCGATTTCCAGAGCCTTGATCGACAGCTGGATCTTGCGGTCCTTCTTGGAGAAGTTGGTGACGCGAGCGTCGACAACCTGACCAACCGAGAAACGCTCCGGACGCTGTTCGTCACGATCACGCGACAGGTCAGCGCGGCGGATGAACGAGGTGATGTCTTCGTGGTTGACGAGCTTCACTTCGATGCCGCCATCGTTGATCGCGATGATCTCGGCCGAAACAACGGCGTTCTTGCGCAGTTCGCCCGAAGCAGCGGCGTCGCCGACTGCATCCTTGCCGAGCTGCTTGATGCCGAGCGAGATGCGCTCCTTCTCGACGTCGACGTCAAGAACAACAGCGCGAACGACGTCGCCCTTGTTGAACTCTTCGATGACCTGCTCGCCCGGACGGTTCCAGTCGAGGTCGGAAAGGTGAACCATGCCGTCAACGTCGCCGTCGAGGCCGATGAACAGGCCGAATTCGGTCTTGTTCTTGACTTCGCCTTCGACTTCGGTGCCAGCCGGATGGCTATGCGCGAATGCCTGCCACGGGTTCTCGAGCGTCTGCTTGAGGCCGAGCGAGATACGACGCTTGGTCGGATCGACTTCGAGAACGACAACGTCGACTTCCTGGCTCGTGGACAGGATCTTGCCGGGGTGTACGTTCTTCTTGGTCCAGGACATTTCGGAGATGTGGATCAGGCCTTCGATGCCCGGCTCCAGCTCGACAAACGCACCGTAGTCGGTGATGTTCGTGACGGTACCGGAGATCTTCTTGCCGACCGGGTACTTCGCACCGATGCCATCCCACGGATCCGACTCGAGCTGCTTCATGCCGAGCGAGATGCGGTGGGTTTCCTGGTTGATGCGGATGATCTGAACCTTGACCTGCTGGCCGATGTTCAGGATCTCCGACGGATGGTTCACGCGGCGCCATGCCATGTCGGTGACATGGAGCAGACCGTCGATGCCGCCGAGGTCGACGAACGCACCGTAGTCGGTGATGTTCTTGACGACGCCTTCGACAACCTGGCCTTCTTCAAGGTTCTGAACGATTTCAGAACGCTGCTCGGCGCGGGACTCTTCGAGAACCGTACGACGCGATACGACGATGTTGCCGCGGCGCTTGTCCATCTTGAGGATTTCGAAGGGCTGCGGGTTGTGCATCAGCGGGGTGACGTCGCGGATCGGACGGATGTCGACCTGCGAGCGCGGAAGGAAGGCAACGGCGCCGTCGAGATCGACGGTGAAGCCACCCTTGACCTGGTTGAAGATGATGCCTTCGACGCGTTCGCCGGCTTCGAACTTCACTTCCAGGCGCATCCAGCTTTCTTCGCGGCGAGCCTTTTCGCGCGACAGAACAGCTTCGCCGAGCGCGTTTTCGATGCGCTCAACGTAGACTTCGACTTCGTCGCCGACCTTGAGCGAGCCGTCCTTCGCCTTCGCGCCGAATTCCTTCAGAGCGATGCGGCCTTCGACCTTCAGACCGACGTCGACAACGGCGACGTCCTTTTCGATGGCCGTGACAATGCCCTTGGCAACATAGCCTTCGGCGAGATCGGTCTTCGCGAAGGATTCTTCGAGAAGCGCTGCGAAATCGTCACGGGTTGGGTTGGTAGCAGACATGGAATCTCCTGCATGCATCTCACGGGGGAGACGCATATGCGCCGGGGGCTGGTGTTGAACAGGCCTGAACCCAGTCCGCCCCATCGAAGGGACAATCCGGCGCGTGGACGGAATTTCAGGCTTATGCAAGAAGAGCGATCCTGACAGTGTCGGGGATGGGCTCTTCTTCAGATCTTCTTGATCAGGGCCGCATCGATCAAAGACTTCGCGGCCTGAAACGCCGCCTCTATACTCATTTCAGACGTATCAAGCAAGTGCGCGTCGTCGGCCGGGCGCAAAGGACTGTCGGCGCGGCCCATATCACGCTCGTCGCGCTTCTTCACATCTTCGAAAATGGCCCCAAAATCGGCCGGCTGGCCGTTGCCGATGATCTCGTCATAGCGACGTTTCGCCCGGACTTCCGGTGACGCCGTGACGTAGAGTTTCACCGGCGCATCCGGGCAGACGACCGTGCCGATGTCGCGGCCGTCGAGCACCGTGCCGGGCTCGCGCAGCGAAAAAGCCCGCTGCGCCTCGACCAGCGCCCGGCGCACGGCCGGCATGACCGCAATCTTCGATGCGGCCTCGCCGATCGCGTGGGCGGAAAGCACCGAGCGATCGAGCCCGGCCAGTTCAACCTCGCGCGCCACCTTCTCGGCGACCGCCTCGTCGTCGAGCGGCAAGCCGCCATCGAGCAGCGCCTTGGCGGTGGCGCGGTAGGTGAGGCCGGTATCGAGATGATGGAAGCCGTATTCCTCGGCGATGCGGCGCGAGAGCGTGCCCTTGCCGGCTGCGGCCGGTCCGTCGATAGCGATGGTGAACGTCATTTTCCAACCTGCATATGTATGTGGTCGTCGTGCCTGGCGGCCCGGCAACCCTGAAACCGAATGGACCCCGCTTCGACGCCAAGTCTCTGCGCCAGATGCGGCTCCACGAAAATCTTCTCGATGCCGAAACCGCTCCCCTCGGCCGAGAGCCAGCGGAGCGCCTCTGCGGTCCGGCCTTCTTCCAGCGGCAAGGGCCGCCACAGCGATTGCAAGAAGTCCAAGTCCCAGCGCAAGGTCAAGAGGTCTTCGCGATCCCGGCATGGGAGAATGCTGTCCGGTCGCGGCTGCTCGAAGGCAAAATAGCCGATCGGCGAGCGGGTCGCCTTATCCTCATAATCGCCCTCGGCATCCTGATAGAAGAACGCGACATCGAGCTTCCGACCGTCCGAATGGGACAAATGCGGAAGAGCGGAAAACCGTCGAAGAACGGAAAGTTGGCGTCGAGCGCCAAGGTGGTCGTTCCGGGGAATACCTGATCCACATGGCGTGACAGGGCAGCGGCCGCTTCCTTCAGTTCCGGAACGACATATTGGCGGTTCAGGACACAGAAGAGCGGCGACTGCATTTTCAGCCGCGACGTGCCGTCGTCGAAACAGGGCAGAGGAACGCGGCCGAAGATCGGCGCAATGGCATAGCTGAGCGCGGTCCCTGCCGCATAGAGGCCGAGAAAGAGCGCCAGAAATACGGCAACGCCGGCTCTCCTTCGACGCAGGAGCCCAAGAGTGACGATCCAGACGGCGCCACCGATCTGCGTCAGCAACGTCAGAAGAACCACGACCGCGAGTGTCAGCAGCCATCTCATTGTTACCGCCGGAATCGTGGGTCTCACGCGATCCTCGCGCCGAGGCTGGTCATGAGGTCCATGAATTCAGGAAAGCTTGTCGCGACCATCGACACGTCGTCGACGGTGACCGGATGTTCGGATGCAAGCCCGAAAATAAGGAAGCTCATGGCGATGCGGTGATCGAGATGGGTGTTTACGGTCGCGCCGGCAGCGCTTCCGAGCCCCTTACCGTCGCGACGGCCGCGCACGACCAGCGACGAGGCGCCCTCCTCGCAATCGACGCCATTGCGCTTCAGGCCCGCGGCGATGGCGGCGAGGCGATCGGACTCCTTCACACGCAGTTCGTCGAGCCCGGCCATGACGGTATTCCCCTCGGCGAAGGCAGCGGCGATGGCGAGAGCCGGGTACTCGTCGATCATCGAGGCGGCGCGCTCTTCGGGAACGGTGACACCGCTGAGTTCCGAGTGCCGTACGCGCAGATCCGCCACGTCCTCCCCGCCAACCTGTCTGCTGCCGATCACCTCGATATCCCCTCCCATCTCCTTAAGCGTCAGGATCAGGCCCGTGCGCGTCGGGTTCATCTGCACGTTGGTGATCGTGATGTCGGAGCCTGGGACGATCAGGGCTGCGACCAGCGGGAAAGCCGCAGACGAGGGATCGCCGGGCACGTCGATCTCCTGGCCGGTAAGCTTGCCGCGACCGTCAAGGCGGATCGTACGGACGCCGCTGACGTCGGTCTCGACAGAAAGTGCGGCGCCAAATGCCTCCAGCATCCGTTCCGTATGATCGCGCGTCATGACCGGTTCGATGACAGTGGTGATGCCGGGCGCGTTGAGACCGGCAAGCAGGACCGCCGACTTCACCTGTGCGGAGGCGACGGGCACGCGATAGGTGATCGGGGCAGGCGTCTTCGGTCCGCGTAGGGTCACCGGCAGGCGATCGCCTGCGGCGGCCCTCACCTGCGTGCCCATTTCACGCAAGGGCTCGAGAACCCGCGCCATCGGCCGGCGGCTGAGCGAAGCATCGCCAAGGAATGTCGTTTCGAAGTCGTAGACGCCCGCCAACCCCATCGCCAGACGGCAGCCTGTGCCAGCATTGCCGAAATCGAGCGGCGCTTCCGGCGCAAGCAGCGCACCGTTGCCGACGCCATCGACGATAAAGGTATCGGCCTCCTTACGAATGCGGGCCCCCATCGCCTGCATCGCGCGGCCGGTGGCCATCACGTCCGCGCCTTGTAGCAGGCCGGTAATGCGCGTCTCGCCGCTAGCAAGCCCGCCCAGCATCAGCGCCCGGTGCGAGATCGACTTGTCGCCGGGGATGCGGATCGAGCCGCGCAGATCGGCGGACTTTCGGGCAGTGGCGGGTCTCGGGCCCGATCCATGAGACATGCGGCATCCTCTGGCCCGAAAGGGCGTTCTTACCGAAGGGCACAACCGCGCCCGCACCGCGGCACTCCTATCACACCCTCGCTGCGTGTTTCCATAAATTGCGGCCGCTCGAGGAGCGCCACAAGGGGCGGGCAAGAGCCGGAAAGCCAGCAACGCCGGGGCTTTGGCGATTTGTCTTTGACAGATGCGGCCAAGACGATTATGGGGACCGGCTAATCATCATAAGCTTGATACCCTTTCCACCCGCCGGCTTTCCGGCAAGCGCCGGCTCGGCCGGCCATTCAAGAGGCTTTGACTGTGGCAAAACCGGAACTTGGAACAAAGCGCATCGACCCGGAAACGGGGCGCAAATTCTACGATCTGAACAGTGATCCGATCGTTTCGCCTTACACCGGCAAGTCCTATCCGCTGTCCTTCTTCGAAGAAACCTCGGTCGCCAAGGTGCTCGAGAAGGAAGAAGAAGAAGAGGTAACGGAAGTCGACGCAGAGAACACCGAAGTCGAACTCGTTTCGCTCGAGGATGCCGATGATGAGGCAGCGGGCGGCGACGACCTGCCGGATCTCGGCGACGACGACGTCGAAATCGACGGCGACGACGATGACGACACCTTCCTGCAGACCGACGACGAAGACGATGACGACGACATGAGCGACCTCATTGGCGTGTCGGACGACGAAGAAGACGTCTAAGCGCTTCAAATGACAAAGAAATGCTCCCGTCCTCGGCCAAAGTGGCCCGGACGGGAGAAAAACGGCCCGGACAAAAAATAAATCCACGGGCCACGCATTTTTCGGCTTGCCATCCTCAAAAAGGGGAAGTAATAAGCCGCCACTCGCCGAGCACAACAGCTCGACGAACTTCCCGGACCGGCCTAGCCGGAACCCGATATGGGGCTATAGCTCAGCTGGGAGAGCGCTTGCATGGCATGCAAGAGGTCAGCGGTTCGATCCCGCTTAGCTCCACCAAAACCTTCCTTCGATTGATCAGTACCCAGTCCTCAGGGACCCTCGTTCGCGGCCATTTCGTCCAGCGAATCCAGGATCATCGTCAGCAACCGGATGATGTCGGCGGATTCGAGCAGAGCATTGCGGATTTCGCGCTCGGACCGTTTGGGTATGGAACCGGCAATGTCCAGCAGGATGTTGGTCACGTCCGGCGCTTCGGTGTTCGGTTCCATGCCTGTCTGCTCGCGCATGCAGCGGATCAGCGCCACTGCGCCTTCAAGCAAACGCTGTGCCTGCACCGGGGTGAGGTCATGGACCTCGTTGGCGGCACGAAACAGCTGCGATCGGAAGCCGGCTATCGTGGTCATCTCGCGGATGATACTCCTTTCGGCTTCAAATGAAAGTGGTGGCCGGGGCCGCCCACGCAACGTTCGGATGAACATGGTGCATGCGTTACCTTGCGCGAACGCGAACAGCCGTTTCGCGCGCAACATCCGGCCGCGCGCCATGCATTCATGATTTGTTAAGCAGCGGAACGCAGAAGCTGGTGCCATGTTTCTGATCTCGAAAATCTTCTGGCTCATTGTGCAGCCGCTGTCGTTCTCGCTGCTCGCCGTCATCGCCGGGCTGCTTGCGACGGCCATCGGCTGGCGCCGCATCGGCGCCGTTCTCGGCAGCCTGGGCGCGCTGGTTCTTTTCGTCAGCCTGTTCACCACCGCTGGCCCCTATGCCCTGCAAGCGCTTGAGGATCGATTTGTGCGCCCGACGCCGCCGACAGCGCTTTCCTGCATCATTGTGCTCGGCGGCGCCTTCGAAAACGAAGTCATGGCAAGCCGCGGCGGCACGGAGCTCAACCAGGCAGCAGACCGCTTCATCGAGACAGCGAGCCTCGCCAAGCGCTATCCCGAAGCACGAATCCTCGTCTCCGGCGGCGATGGCTCGATCAGCGGCGCCTACGAGGGCGATGCGCTGGCCTCGAAGGCGTTCTTCGACATCTTCGGCATTGCGGCCGATCGGGTGATCCGCGAGGAAGATTCGCGCACCACCTTCGAGAACGCGCGCTACACCAAGGATCTTCTGGCTGCAAACGGGCTGACGCAATGTGCGCTCGTCACCTCGGCGTATCACATGCCGCGCTCCGTCGGGCTGTTCCGCGCCAACGACATCGACGTCCTGCCCTGGCCGACCGACTACCGCACCAGCGGCAAGGTGCGGCTTGGCTTCGATTTCACCCAGCCCTCACTGAACGCGCAGCTGACGACGACGGCCGCCAAGGAATGGACCGGGCTCGTCGCCTATTACCTGCTCGGCCGCACTCAGACGGTGCTGCCGCGCTAGACGACCATGACACGCCCCAGTGCAGCAAACGGCAGCGCGCCTCCTGACTTCATCCCGACGGTGCGCTAATGATCTGCGGGAGCCAATCGGGCTGAAACGGAGCGCCCATGCCGATCCTCGAAATCCTCGACTATGCCGGTGTGGCCGTGTTTGCCGCAACCGGGGCGCTGTCGGCCTCGCGCAAGCAACTCGACATCATCGGCTATCTGTTCCTGGCCTCGGTCACCGGCATCGGCGGCGGCACGATGCGTGACGTCGTGCTCGGCGCAACGCCCGTCTTCTGGGTCACCAATCCGACCTATCTTCTGGTCTGCGCGACGGTCGCCGTTCTCCTGTTCTTCACCGCCCATCTCTTCGATTCCCGCTACCGGGTCCTCGTCTGGCTCGATGCGATCGGGCTGTCGGCCTATTGCGTGATGGGTGCGGCGAAAGGCTATGCAGCGACGGGGTCGCCGAGCGTCGCGCTCGTTACCGGCATGCTGACGGCGACGTTCGGCGGCGTGCTTCGCGATCTGCTGGCCGGAGAACCCTCGGTGCTGCTGCGGCCGGAAGTCTATGTGACGGCAGCGCTGATCGGTGCCAGTGCCTACGTGCTGGCGACGATGGTAGGACTACCACTTGTGGCCGCCTCAACGCTCGGCGTGGCCTCGGCCTTTGCCGTGCGTGCCGGTGCGCTCAAGTTCGGATGGACGCTGCCGACCGGCAAGGCGCTGCCGGGCCGCGATCCGGACGACGTGATGTGAGCCTTTCGCACGTGCGTGCCTATGACAGGCGGCGGACAGCGCCGGTATCGTAGTTGATGCGGTGTCGGCCGCCACCCGGGCGGCTTCAGCGAAAGGGATACAGCATGCGTTTCTTCAGCAACAAGCTTGCCGCACTCGCCCTTCTTTGCATGGCCTCGCCGGCATTTGCCGCCACGACCGTCAAGGTCGTCGAAGGTGGTGAAGCGGGCGGCCCGATGACACTGACACTCGACCAGTCGACGATAAAGGCCGGAGAGACTGTCTTCCTGGTGCACAACGACGCCATGACGGAAGAGCACGAGATGGTGCTGGTGAAGCTGAAATCAGCCGACCAGAAGATCAATCTCATCGCGGCCAAGCATCGGGTCGACGAAAAGCAGCTCAAGAGCCTCGGCGAGGTTTCCGAGCTGAAGCCCGGAGCCGACGGCCAGCTGAAAGCCAAGCTCGCGCCGGGCAGCTACGTGCTCCTTTGCAACATCAAAGGACACTACGAGGCCGGCATGCGCGCCAATCTGACGGTGACGGAATAGCGGCGATCGATCGCCATCGCGGCCACCATGACGGTGGCCGCCGGATCAGCGGTCGTTTTTACGGCGCAGACGAATGACCACGTCGACATGGGCGATCTCCATGCCCTCGGGCGGTTCCGGCAGATTGTCGATGTGGATGTTGCTGACCGGAATATCGAGAACCTCGTTCTGGCCCTCGACGAAGAAGTGATGATGGTCCGACACGTTGGTGTCGAAATAGGTCTTGGCGCTTTCCACCGCCAGCACGCGGATCATGCCGGCTTCGGTAAACTGGTGCAGCGTGTTGTAGACGGTCGCCAGCGACACTGGCACGCCGGCCATGACGGCCTCTTCGTGCAGTTCTTCGACGGTCAGGTGGCGATCACCCTTGGCAAAGATCAGATCGGCGAGGGCAACGCGTTGACGGGTCGGACGCAGGCCTGAGTGGCGTAGCCTTTCTTCCGAACTCACTTCTGTTGCTTTCGTCATCAAGGGTCGTTCCATGTATCCCGGCGAAATTCACAATACTTCCTCCGCGATATAACTTTTACGTCCTCGCCTTTCAATAGATTCCAGCCCTGACAGGCGTTGCAAAGCCCGAAAAACCGGTCAAACTCGGGGAATGCTGGCAATTAACTCTGGTCGCGCCCACATTGATCCTGTAAGCGACGGCGGAGTGAAATCGCCATCAGAAGCGATGGAGACCGGACGGAAAACCGCAAGATCCGGGTCGCCACGCTTCATTTCAAGCCGAACTTGCTCTAAAGCAGGTCGGACAACACAATTTGTTACGCGGGGAAACATCTATTCATGACGACCAGACAATCCAGCTTCAGCTATGAGGAAATCCTGGCCTGCGGCCGTGGTGAGTTGTTTGGCCCCGGCAATGCCCAGCTGCCGCTGCCGCCGATGCTGATGGTCCACCGCATCACCGAAATCTCCGAGACCGGCGGCGCCTTCGACAAGGGTTACCTGCGCGCCGAATACGACGTGCGGCCGGACGACTGGTATTTTCCCTGCCACTTCCAGGGCAACCCGATCATGCCCGGCTGCCTCGGCCTCGACGGCATGTGGCAGCTGACCGGCTTTTACCTCGGCTGGCTTGGCGAGCCCGGCCGCGGCATGGCGCTTTCCACCGGCGAAGTGAAGTTCAAGGGCATGGTGCGTCCCCATACCAAGCTTCTCGAGTACGGCATCGACTTCAAGCGCGTCATGCGCGGACGACTCGTGCTCGGCACGGCCGACGGCTGGCTGAAAGCCGATGGCGAGACTATCTATCAGGCAACCGACCTCCGCGTCGGCCTGTCGAAGGATAAGGCCGAGTAAAATCCAGGCCTTTCCGCAGCCAACGAAATAAAGAAAAGGTCAGTACCATGAGACGGGTTGTTGTCACGGGCCTCGGCATCGTTTCCTCGATCGGGAACAATGCAGACGAAGTTACGGCGTCGTTGCGCGATGCCAAGTCGGGCATCACGTTTTCTCCCGATTTCGCCGAGAATGGCTTCAAGTGCCAGGTCTGGGGCGCGCCGTCGCTCGATCCGACCGAACTCGTCGATCGCCGTGCCATGCGCTTCCTGTCTCAGGGCGGCGCCTGGAACCACGTGGCGATGAAGCAGGCGATCGCCGACTCCGGTCTGGAAGAAGCCGTCATCGCCCGCAACGAGCGTACCGGCATCATCATGGGCTCGGGCGGACCGTCCACCCGCACCATCGTTGAAGCGGCCGACATCACCCGCAAGAACGTCAGCCCGAAGCGCATCGGCCCGTTCGCCGTTCCCAAGGCGATGTCTTCGACGGCGTCGGCGACGCTTGCAACCTGGTTCCAGATCCACGGCGTCAACTATTCGATCTCGTCGGCCTGCTCGACCTCGGCCCATTGCATCGGCAACGCCGCCGAGATGATCCAGTGGGGCAAACAGGACGTGATGTTTGCCGGCGGTCACGAAGACCTCGACTGGACCATGTCCAACCTGTTCGACGCCATGGGCGCCATGTCGTCGAAGTACAACGAAACGCCGGCGACGGCTTCGCGCGCCTATGACGCCAACCGCGACGGCTTCGTCATTGCCGGTGGCGCAGGCGTTCTCGTTCTCGAAGAACTGGAGCACGCCAAGGCCCGCGGCGCGAAGATCTACGCCGAAATCGTCGGCTATGGCGCCACCTCCGACGGCTACGACATGGTGGCTCCGTCGGGCGAAGGCGCGATCCGCTGCATGCGTCAGGCGCTCTCGACCGTGAAGGGCGAGGTCGACTACATCAACACCCACGGCACCTCCACCCCGGTTGGCGACAGCAAGGAAATCGGCGCGATCCGCGAAGTGTTCGGCAGCAAGATGCCGCACATCCAGTCGACCAAGTCGCTCACGGGTCACTCGCTCGGTGCGGCCGGCGTGCAGGAATCGATCTACGGCCTGTTGATGATGCAGGCGGGCTTCATCGGCGAAAGCGCGCATATCAGCGAGCTCGACCCGGAATTCGATGGCGTTCCGATCGTTCGCAAGCGCATCGACAATGCCAAGATCGATACGGTTCTTTCGAACTCCTTCGGCTTCGGCGGCACCAACGCAACGCTCGTCTTCCAGCGCTACAACGGATAACACCATGACGGGACTGATGACTGGAAAGCGTGGCCTCATCATGGGTGTGGCCAACAACCATTCTATTGCCTGGGGCATCTCCAAGGCGCTTGCAGCGCAAGGCGCGGAACTGGCCTTCACCTTTCAGGGCGAGGCTCTGGGTAAGCGCGTCAAGCCGCTGGCGGCCGAGCTCGGTTCCGACTTCCTGCTTCCTTGCGATGTCGAAGACATTGCGTCTGTCGATGCGGTCATCGATGCGATCAAGGAACGCTGGGGCAAGCTCGACTTCATCGTTCATGCCATCGGCTTTTCGGACAAGAACGAGCTGAAGGGCCTCTACGCCGACACCTCGCGCGACAACTTCAGCCGCACGATGGTGATCTCCTGCTTCTCTTTCACCGAGATCGCCAAGCGGGCTGCCGAACTGATGGATGAGGGCGGCTCGATGCTGACGCTCACCTATGGCGGCTCGATGCGCGTCATGCCGAACTACAACGTCATGGGTGTCGCCAAGGCAGCGCTCGAGGCGTCGGTGCGCTATCTCGCCGCCGACTATGGCGTTCGCGGCATTCGCGTCAACGCGATCTCGGCGGGCCCGATCCGCACGCTTGCCGGCGCCGGCATTTCCGACGCCCGGGCGATGCTGTCCTGGCAGCAGAAGAACTCGCCGCTGCGCCGCACCGTCACGATCGACGATGTCGGCAGCTCGGCCCTCTACCTTCTTTCGGACCTTTCGCGCGGCGTGACCGGCGAAATCCACTATGTCGATTCCGGCTACAACATTACGTCGATGCCGGCACTCGATGCGCTCAGGACCGCCGACGCAGAGTGACGGCAGCGGCAAAGCCGCTGACTGACGACCCAGCTTCTATAGAAAACCCCGGCGAGACACCTCGCCGGGGTTTCTTTTTTGAGGTCGGCAAGGCCCGACGGCCCGAGACAACATCAGTCCGGAAGGCCGGCCTTGTGGAATCCGTCCACGAAGTGCGCGAGCGTCGCTGCGTCACGAAACGGCTCGGTCGTCGCCCAGAAACCGGTCGTGAAATGCGGGTTGGCGACGAGGAACAGGTCGACCTCGGCGCGTGCCTCGTCGAACCGCCCCAATTGCGCGAGGCTCGCCGCCAGGAAGCGACGCGAGCTGGTGCGGTAGGTCTCGTCCTTGCGCAGCGTCTCGACCGCGGCTTCGTAGTCTCCGGCCGCATACTGCGCCTGGCCGAGTGTCAGATAGTACCAGCTTGCCGGATAGGGGTTCAGCCGGAAGGCCTTGCGAATGTGCTCCAGCCCTTCCTCGACCCGGCCTGCCAGGATCGTGATGTCGGACAATGTCGCCCAGGTGTCGGCTTCGTTCGGGTCAAGCTCGATGGCCCTGGCAAATTCCGCGTCGGCCTCGGCGAAGTTGCGCTCATAGGCAAGCAGATTGGCCAGCACCCAGCGGCAACCGGCGTCGTTGGGATCGATCGCGACGGCTTTGCGCGCCAATTCCAGGGCGATGCCGCGGGTCGGTACGATCGGCTCGCCCCAGTGCACCCAGCCCATCCAGTGGTTCATGGCGAGCCAGCGATAGGCCTCGGCATAATCAGGGTCGAGCGAAACGGCGCGAGTGAGCATCAGATGCGCTTCCCGGGCGGTCTGCGGCGAATCGTCGATCAGCTTGCGCGCCCGCACGCAGAGATCATAGGCCTCGAGGCTCCTGGGGCGATTGCGTGACGGCGGGGTGCGCAGCCGACCGAGCAACGCCTCGACGATCTTGGCCGTCACCTCGTCCTGAACGGCAAAGATGTCTTCCAGGTTGCGGTCGAAGCGTTCTGCCCAGAGGTGCTCTCCGCTCAGCGCATCGACCAGCTGGGCGTTGATGCGTACGCGTCCGGAGGCGCGCCTTGCGCTTCCTTCCAGGAGGTAGCGCACGCCGAGGTCTTCGGCGATCGCGCGTACATCCATCGCCCTGCCCTTGTAGGCAAAGGTGGAATTGCGGGCGATGACGAACAGACCACCGCTCCGGGAGAGATCGGTGATCAGATCCTCCGTCAGCCCGTCCGCGAAGGAATCCTGATCGGGATCGTTGCTGAGATTGACGAAGGGCAGCACCGCGATCGAAGGCCGGCCCGGCAACGGCAGCGGCTTTCGCCCGCCTGCCAGCCGCTCGATACTGCCCATGAAACGGTAGCCGATGCGCGGAACCGTTGAAATCCACTCGCCGCCGTCGGCAGCCCGGCCGAGCAGCTTCCTGAGCTGTGCGATCTGTACTGTGAGATTGCCTTCCTCGACGGCCGTACCAGGCCAAGCCGCGTCCATCAGCTCGGTCTTGGCGAGGATTTCGCCCGGCCTTTCCACGAGCGCTGCAAGCAGCTTCACGCCGCGATGCCCGACCGCAACCGGATCATCGTTCCGCAGGAGCGTTCCCGCACCCGGATCAAGCACGAACGGACCAAAGGCAAAACGTGTATCCTGCATGCGGCGATCTATAGCCCGTTTGGAAGTTTTTGAGAACTTTTTGGAAGGGCTTAAGTACGGCGCCGATCCTATTCCGCAGAATCCAACCTCCTTCAGATCGAGGGTCCCCCCGACCCTCAAAGCCGATAGCGAGGTTGTCATGAACAACGCCCCCTTTTCTCCCATTGCATCGCCTCAGGCCGCGGCGCCTGAGACGCCGAGGAGCCCGACGCGTTCGCATTCCCCTGTCGAGACGCTGAAACGGATGGTCGCCGCCTGGCGTGAACGGAACCAATTTCACCTAGAGCTCGATCGAAAGCTCAAGGGCGATCCGCATCTGATCGACGATATCGGCCTGACGCGACGTCAAGTCGAGGAGGAGCTCGCCAGGCCCTTCTGGCAAGTGCTTTGAGGTGAGCCGCGCAATGACATCGGACCAGCGACCGCCACCGGCGCCGACCCTTGGCGAGGTGATCACGACGTTCCGCAAGGATCAAGCCCCCTGGGCGGCGATGGCGGGTATCATCGCCACCGTTACCGTCTTTGCGGTGGCGCAAGGGCTCACCTATCCGCTGCTCAGCTTCATCCTGGAGCGGCAGCGGACGGCACCCGCCCTGATCGGCCTGTCAGCGGCCATGACGCCGCTGGGGTTCATCCTGTCGGCGCCTCTGATCCCGATGCTTTCGCGGCGGCTGGGCGGCACCCGGCTCGCGATCCTCTGTTCGGTGCTGGCCGCCAGCACGCTTGCCGCCATTGCGTGGACTGACGACGTCTGGGCCTGGATGCCGCTTCGCTTTCTGCTGGGCGTTTTCGCCAATCCGCTTTCCGTGATCAGCGAGACCTGGCTGGTGGCCATTACGCCCGCGTCCCGCCGGGGCCGCATCATGGGTCTCTATTCCTCCGTCGTTTCAGCCGGTTTCGCCATAGGGCCGCTGGCGCTCGGGATGGTCGGAACGGCGGGCTGGTCGCCGTTCCTGATCGGCATCGTGGCCTTTGTCGCCTGCGGTCTGATCTTGCTTGCCCTGGTGTCGCGCCTGCCGGAGATGCCGCAGGATGGGGAAGCAACGTCCGTCGCCGGGTTTTTCGCGCTGGCGCCTTTGTTGCTGTTTGCAGTCGCAACGGCTGCGGCCTTCGAGCAGACCCTGCTTTCGCTGCTTGCGGTCTATGGCGCAGCGCTTGGCAGCAATGAGGAGCGCGTCGCGCCGCTCATCACCTGCTTCATTGCCGGCAACGCGTCGTTGCAGATCCTGCTCGGGCGCCTCTCCGAACGCAGGGGATCGAGGCAGACGATGCTGTTCTGCGTGCTTTCCTCCCTGGCCGGCTGCCTGCTGCTGCCATGGCTGTTCGAAAGCTGGCTCATCTGGCCGCTTGTTTTCGTCTGGGGCGGGGTGACGTTCGGGATCTATACCCTGTCGCTGATCCAGCTCGGCGAGCGATTCAGCGGCCTGACCCTGATCGCCGGCAACGCCGCCTTTGCCTTCGCCTGGGGCCTCGGCGGCATGGTTGGCTCGCCAGCAACGGGCCTTGTCATGCAAGTGACGGGACACCACGGGTTGCCGTTGTCACTCGGCCTGCTCTGCGCCGTCCTTGCGGGGGTATTGGTCGTTGCGAGAAGGCGCGGTTGAGGCGCGCCGGTCCGCCTGCCTTTTGCCGGCAAGCTCAAATCAGGACGAACAGCACGAGCAGAGCCACGATGACCGCCAGCACGACGAAGCCCGTATGGGTCCGGCGTGCCGGGTCAAGCGGCGAGCGATAGAGGCTCTGCAAGAACGACATGGGCACCTCGGAGGTCGCGCCATGTCCCTCGCCCTGCTTGATGTCCTTGGCAATAGCTTCGGCCGCATCCTCGCTCAAGGGCGGCCTGTTCACTCCCGACGTCATGGAACTCATCCTCCGGCAGTAAAACCGGGCACATGGTGAGCCGGATCTGCGACGAAGGCAACGGGCTAACTCTGACTTGCAGCCAGATGCAAAAAAGCCGGGTCATCTGCCCGGCTTTTTCCATTCTCGGATGGCGCAAAATGCGTCCTGCGGCGTCTCAGCGCTTGGCCCAGAGCACCTTGAATCGGGCGTTGCGGCAGGTCTCGCCATATTCCTTGGAATTTTCCGCCAGCACCTGCTCGTAGGGAAGGCCACGATTGGCGACCATCATCAGCTTGCCACCCTGCTTCAGCGCCTTCAGCGCCGTCTTGATGATGGCGACGCCGAGCGACGGCTCAGCCGCGTGGCCTTCATGGAAGGGCGGGTTCATGACGATGAGGTCGTATTTGTCGCGCGGCTCTTCGCTCGTCAGGTCGAACCAGTAGAAGCGTGCCGGCATGCGCGGCGCGTTCGCCATCATGTTGACACGGGCCGCCTCGAGCGCTTCGTGATCGGCCTCAAACAGGTCGATGCCCTTGGTGCCGGGAGACGCCTGGGCGAGCTTCGCCGCGAGATAGCCCCAGCCGGCGCCGAAATCGGCGGCATGGCCATGGAAATCGATCGGCAGACGCGAGGCGAGCAGTTCCGAGCCTGCATCGACGCGATCGTGCGAGAACATGCCGGGCGACGCCTCGTACAGGCCATCGACGCGCACCGGAACCTTGGCAAGCTTGTGCACGGCATCGGCAATATCTTGCGGACGGGTGAACCAGAAGGCGACGCCGTGATACTTCGGCAGGTGGTCGCCGTCCCATTCAAACTTGGCGATCCGCTTCTTCAGCGACTGGATGCCGTCTTCCTTGCCGCCGGCAACGACGATCAGACCGCCCTCGCGTGTGCGCTTCAGCGCCTCGGCGATCCGGTCCTCGTTCTCGCCCTTGTGCTTGCCCGCAAGCACCAGCGTGACGTCGTAGTCCTCGCCGGTGATTTCAGGCGCCACGTCGGCGCGGGCGGCTTCCAGGGCGCGATAGAGCGGCCGCAGCGGCTGCACCGCCGAGATCGACGCCTCGAAGCCCTGCGGCAGCCTGTAGCCCGCCTCGGCGCCGAGGAACAGCACGCGCTCGCCCTCGCCCGGCGGGTCGATCACGCCGCTGTCGAACGGGTAAAACAGGGTCTTCAACGAATCTCGGCTCATCGGTCTATCCGTCATCTTGCTATAAGAAAGGGGCGCGGAGCGATCCGCCCCGCGCCCCGAATGCATTCGGGTGAAGCGCGCTTATTCAGCGGCTTCGCCGTCGCCCTTCTTTTCAGACTTTTCGGCAACGATTTCCTTGCCGGTGGCCTGGTCAACGACCTTCATCGACAGGCGAACCTTGCCGCGCTCGTCGAAGCCCATGAGCTTGACCCAAACCTTGTCGCCTTCCTTGACGACGTCGGTCGTCTTGGCGACGCGCTCGGAGGCGAGCTGCGAGATGTGGACGAGACCGTCACGGGCGCCGAAGAAGTTGACGAAGGCGCCGAAGTCGGCGGTCTTCACAACGGTACCTTCGTAGACCTGGCCGACTTCCGGTTCGGCAACGATCGAGTGGATCCACTTGCGGGCCGCTTCGATTTCCTTGCCGGACGAGGAGGCGATCTTCACGGTGCCGTCGTCTTCGATGTTGATCTTGGCGCCGGTCTTTTCGACGATTTCGCGGATGACCTTGCCGCCCGAACCGATGACTTCGCGGATCTTGTCGACCGGAATGTTCATGACTTCGATGCGCGGGGCGAACTCGCCGAGCTGGCCACGGCTTTCGGAAATGGCCTTGGCCATTTCGCCGAGGATGTGGAGACGGCCGCCCTTGGCCTGGTTGAGCGCGATGCCCATGATCTCTTCGGTGATGCCCTCGATCTTGATGTCCATCTGGAGCGAGGTGATGCCGGCGTCGGTACCGGCAACCTTGAAGTCCATGTCGCCGAGGTGGTCTTCGTCGCCGAGGATGTCGGAGAGAACGGCGAAGCGCTCATCTTCCTTGATCAGGCCCATGGCGATACCGGCAACCGGCTTTGCGAGCGGAACGCCGGCGTCCATGAGAGCGAGCGAGGTGCCGCAGACGGTGGCCATCGAGGACGAGCCGTTGGACTCGGTGATCTCGGAAACGACGCGCAACGTGTAGGGGAACTGCTCGGCTTCCGGGAGCATCGGGCGGATAGCGCGCCAGGCGAGCTTGCCGTGACCGATTTCGCGGCGGCCCGGGGAGCCCATGCGGCCGGTTTCGCCGACCGAGAAGGGCGGGAAGTTGTAGTGCAGCATGAAGCGTTCTTTGTACATGCCGGTCAGGCTGTCGACGTACTGTTCGTCTTCGCCGGTACCGAGCGTGGCAACGACGATCGCCTGCGTTTCGCCGCGGGTGAACAGCGCCGAACCGTGGGTGCGCGGCAGAACGCCGACTTCCGACACGATCGGGCGAACGGTTTCCAGATCGCGGCCGTCGATGCGGCTCTTGGTGTCGAGGATGTTCCAGCGAACGATCTTGGCCTGCAGGTGCTTGAAGACGGCGCCGATTTCTTCGGCCGAATGGGCCGGGTTCTCGATGCCCTCAGGCAGGAAGTGCGCCTTCACCTTGGCCTTGACGGCGTCGACGGCAGCGTAACGGGCAGCCTTCTCGGTGATCTTGTAGGCGTTGCGCAGCTCGTCTTCGGCAAGCGAGAGCATGGCGTTTTCGAGAGCGGAATGATCTTCGGCTTCGAATTCGCGCGGCTCCTTGGCAGCGACTTCAGCGAGCTTGATGATGGCGTCGATGACCGGCTGGAAGCCCTTCTGACCGAAGACGACGGCGCCGAGCATAACGTCTTCCGGCAGTTCCTTGGCTTCGGATTCGACCATCAGCACCGCTTCCTGGGTGCCGGCGACGACGAGGTCGAGGGTCGATTCGTCCATCTCGTCGAGATGCGGGTTCAGAACGTACTGGCCGTTGATGTAGCCGACGCGCGCGCCACCGATCGGGCCCATGAAGGGGATGCCCGACAGCGTCAGCGCTGCAGAAGCGGCGACCATCGACAGGACGTCGGGGTTGTTTTCGAGGTCATGCTGCATGACCGTGACGATGACCTGGGTGTCGTTCTTGTAGCCATCGGGGAAGAGCGGACGGATCGGACGGTCGATCAGGCGCGAGACGAGCGTTTCGTTTTCGCTCGGACGACCTTCGCGCTTGAAGTAGCCACCCGGGATCTTGCCGGCGGCGTAGGTCTTTTCCTGGTAGTTGACGGTCAGCGGGAAGAAGTCCTGGCCCGGCTTCGGCGACTTGGCCGAAACGACGGTGGCGAGAACGACGGTTTCGCCGTAGGTGGCGAGAACGGCGCCGTCAGCCTGACGGGCGATCTTGCCGGTTTCGAGCTTGAGCGGACGCCCAGCCCATTCGATTTCAACCTTGTGGGTATCGAACATGTTCTGTCCTTCGTGTGCGGCGGACCTCTCCGCGGCTGTTACAGCGCGGGCGGTCGAAGGGCCGCATGAAATGGCGCATCACGGGCAAGACAACGGGAGGCTTCACGCTTTAATCGGCTGTTTTCCGCTTTGCCCGACCATCCGCTTTCAGCGGCGTTTCCGGCAAGCAGGGGCCGAAGCATCCTGCAATCCTGCCCCATGACGGGCCATCGGTTGATCCGCGATACCGGCCCATCCGGCTCGCTGGATTCTCTCGTTTAGCCACGTTCCTATGCGGCTGGAGAGTTTAATCGTCGAGCGTTCAACGCTCCATAAAAAAGCCGGCGGGCCGCAAAGACCCGCCGGATAAGTCGCTTAGCGACGGATGCCCAGGGCACCGATCAGCTTGGTGTAGCGCGCTTCGTCTTTCTTCTTCAGATAGTCGAGGAGCGAACGACGGCTGGAAACCATCGCGAGCAGACCACGGCGGGAATGGTTATCCTTCTTGTGGCCCTTGAAGTGTTCGGTCAGGTTGTTGATCCGTTCCGTCAGGATAGCAACCTGGACTTCCGGAGAACCGGTGTCGCCTTCAACGGTTGCAAATTCCTTGATGAGCTGAGCCTTACGCTCTGCAGCAATCGACATCGGATGATCCTTTCGATTTCGAGGATTTCGGGACGCCGTCAGCCGGGATGTCGTCCAGCTGCGGCCGTGAATGCAACGGGCATGCGCCTTTTGCTGGCGTGCCTATAAACGAATTGGATGAAAAAGGAAAGGGTCATGGACCGGCGCCCGGGAGGGCCGGCGGAAGGCCTCAATTGCCGGTCGGGAACGGGTGCATCGGCGGCGATTTCATTCGGCCGCGATCGGGAGGAGTTCGGCCCCGATCGAGGGAGAAAAAGTGACGGCGGCAGGTCATGGCACGTCATCCCCTTCGGCCGGTCGCGGCACGGTGATCCGCCACTCGATGCCGTCGGCATGCATCATCCGCTCGAGCCCCGCATTCAGGGCCATGCCGAGCATGCGTTCGAGCACGAGCGTGCCAAACCCCTTGCGGATCGGATCTGAGGGCTTGCCCGCGAGATCGGCCCCCTCCTCCCGCCAGCGTATGGCAATGCCCTCATCCTCCAGCGACCAGCTCAGCTTGACGACGCCTGACGTGTTGGCGAGCGCGCCATACTTGGTCGCATTGGTCGCGAGCTCGTGCAGCGCCATGCCGAGCGTCTGGGCGATCTGGGTCTCGAGCCGCAAAGGCGGGCCGGACAGGATCACCCGCCTCGGATCGTCAGGCGTGAATGGCTGAAGCTGGTTCTGGGCCAGTTCCCGGAAATCGACCCCTTGGGCGGCGTTGGCGATCATAAGGTCGGTGGAGCGGGCGAGCCCGGCGATGCGCTTGCGGAAACTGTCGGCGAAATCAGCGGCACTCTCGGCCGAATAGACCGACTGGTTCAGCATGGACTGGATCACCGTCAGCTGGTTCTTCGAGCGGTGCGCCACCTCGCGCATCAAGAAACGGATTTCGCTCTCCGCCTTGGTGCGCGCGGCCGCCGCACGGGCCAGAGCTGCCGAGACCTGTTCGACCTCGGCGATCATATGCGGGCGCGGCTCGATCCGCTCGCCGGCGCCAAGGCGGCGGGCATCCTGCGCCACGAGCTTGACGCCCTGCGACAACAGCCGCGCGATTGCCAGCGAACCGGCGATCGCGATGCCGGCAAAGATGATGCCGCCGAGCGAAAGCCACAGGAACGACCAGACGGCCGGAGCATCGACGATCGCCCGCGGCGCCCAAGCGATGATCCGCCAGCCGGTGATCACCGAGAATTCGGTCGCCACCCGGTACTCCGTGCCGTTCTCCTTGATGTTGCGAACGCCGATGCTGATCGCCGGAACCTTGTCGAGGAAGAACGGCTCCCCGGCCTTGACCGCCGCGTCCGAGGAGATGATGACCTTTCCCGCGCCGTCGACGAGGGCCGCGTTCCAACCAGGCGACAGCGTATCGCGGTTGACGGCCTTGGCCATGTTCTCAGCGTTTTGCGTCAACGCCAGCAGATACTCCTCACCGGTCGAGAGTTTTGCCGGCAGATAAACGTTGAACACCCATTTTCCGGCGGTCTTGCCGAAGAAGACGTTGGAGACGAGCGGCGCGCCGCTATTGGTGAAGGCGCGCTCGATGGAGTCCGCATCCGACCCCTTGCCAAGCTCAGTGCCGAAGGGGACGCGGGTGTTAAGCCGCTGCTCGTGCTTGCGATCTATGACGATCAGGTAGGAATCCGTCTGCGCGAGCGCCGTCGAGGCTCTCTCGTAGAAGGCTTGCAAATTGTCGTCCTCGATCGCCCGCGAGGTCGACAGCACCTTCAGCGTCGTCAACATGCCCTCGATATCGCGCTCGACGATGCGCGTCACCGATCCGGTCGAGGCCTGCAGCAGCGAGGTGATGACCTGTTCCTGCGCGTCGACGCTGCGCTTCAGCACGACCAGCGAAAAGATGAAGGCCGGAACGATGGCGACCAGCAGCAGCGACGTCAGATAGAAACTGAACGGGCGGGTCAGCCGATGACGGGCGCGATCAACCATCGCCGCCAGGCCATCGCTTGCCCTGCGCTTTCCTTCCTCCGTCACACCGGTCACCTGCAACGTCCCTTGCGGTTCCCTGCCGTTGGCATCAACGCCTTCGGCGCACGCCGCCGCAAGCGGCGCAACCGCCAAACGGCAACGGAACGCGATACGGAAACGGAATCACCTCGGATGGACTGGGAACCCATGCCGGGATCATGCGTCAAGGATAAAGCAAAGGCAAATGGTTCCGGGTGCTTAGCTTCCGGCGAAGACGCGCTTGGGGCGGAATTCGCCCTCGGCGATCTCACCGATCGCGACCAGCTTGCCGCGCGCCGTGGCATAGGCCTCGGGCGTCGCCAGCGGTGCGTCGCGGCCGCGCAGGATAATGGGATTGCCCATCCTGAGACGGTGCGCCTGGTCGTCATTGACAGGCACGTGCGGCAGGCTGGAAAGCGCCTCGCCGGTCTCGATCAGATAGGCGTCGAGTGCCGCCAGACGTTCCTGGTCGTCCTCGATCTTTTCCAACGCCACCAGGTCGGCAAGCGGCACCATGTCCTCTTCGCCGAAGGGCGCGACGAAGGTGCGGCGCAGCGACGCGATGTGGCCGAAACAGCCGAGGTCGCGGCCCATGTCGCGGGCGAGCGAGCGCACATAAGTGCCCTTGCCGCATTCGATTTCGAAGTGGGCCAGGTTGGGTGCGGCACCCAGCAGAGTCAGCCGGTGGACCTCGACCTCGCGGGCCGGGATTTCGACCGTCTCGCCGTCGCGGGCGAGATCATAGGCGCGCTCGCCATCGATCTTGATCGCCGAGAACTGCGGCGGCACCTGGCTGATGACGCCGGTGTATTTCGGCAGAAGCGCGCGGATTGCCTCTTCGTTCGGCCGTTCGGCCGAGGAATGGGTTACTTCGCCTTCGAGATCGTCGGTGGAGCGTTCCTCGCCCCAGGCGACGGTGAATTCGTAGATCTTGCGGCCGTCCATGACGTAAGGAACGGTCTTCGTCGCATCGCCAAGCGCGATCGGCAACATGCCGGAGGCCAGCGGATCGAGCGTGCCGGCATGGCCGGCCTTCTGGGCCTTGAACAGCCACTTGATCTTCGAGACGGCTTCGGTGGAGCCGAAGTCGAGCGGCTTGTCGAGGATCAGCCAGCCCGAGATCGGGCGGCCCTTGGGCTTACGCGGTTTGGACATGAAATCTACTATTCTTCGTCTTCGCTGGTCTGGTCGAGATCGCGGCTGACTTCCGGCGAACGCAAGAGCTCGTCGATCTTCTTGTAATTGTCGAAGCTCGTATCGTCGCGGAAACGAACGTCGGGCATGTATTTCATCTGCCGGAGCTGCGGACCGAGGCGGCCGCGAATGTACTTGGCATTGCGGTTGAGCGCGTCGATGACCTCGGCATGGTTGGGCACGCCAAGCGGCGTGACATAGGCCGTGGCGATCTTCAGATCCGGTGACATGCGCACCTCCGAAATCGCGATGACGGTCTTCTCGATCACCGGATCGCGGACCTCGCCGCGTTGCAGAACCTGGGTGATGGCAGCGCGCACCTGTTCGCCGACGCGCAGCATGCGCTGTGAGGGGGCAGAGGATGTGGCTTTGCTCATGGTCGTTGCTTTCCAAGGTATTGCGCCCGCTCGGGGCGGCAAACCGTTTTACTCTTCAGCGTAATATACCTTCCGTGCCTCAGGCACGGGTAGCTCTGATTGCCTGCGCCCGCTTTCTTCGACGCAGTCCCAGAAAGACGCCCGTAGCCGTCAACACGAGCGCGGACAGCAATTGGATCAGTTCGAACTGCGGATGTGCGCAACCCTCATTGATGGCCGACTGCCATACCTGGTGCTCGGCATCTCCCCAGGACGTGATGGCCACCAGGAGGAGGAGGCCGCCGAGAAGGCTCCCGACCCAAAGCAGCGCCCGAAGGCGCAAAACCGCTGAACCGGTAACCAGACAGAAAAGCGCCGCCAGGCCGACCCAATTGGTCAGAAAAGCGGCCACCTCGTTGAGAACCGAGAATTTCTGACCATCCCATTCGGGATAGATCTTGTCGCAGACTTCCGCGAAGGCCGGCGTCCACCAAAACGACACAACAGCGGCCAGGGCCGCCGTTGTGCAGATTTGCCGGGCTTTCAGGCCCATTAGAGCGTCCGGGTGATATGCTCGACGCGGAAGCACTCGATCGTATCGCCGGCGCGGATGTCTTCGTAGTTCTCGAAGGCCATGCCGCATTCCTGACCGACATTGACTTCCGAGACTTCGTCCTTGAAGCGCTTGAGGGTCTTGAGCTTGCCTTCGTGGATAACGACGTTGTCGCGAACCAGACGGACACCGACGCCACGCTCGACCTTGCCTTCGGTGACGCGGCAACCCGCGACCTTGCCGACCTTGGTGATGTTGAACACCTCCAGGATCTCGGCGTTGCCGAGGAAGGTTTCGCGACGCTCCGGCGAGAGCAGGCCCGACATCGCCGCCTTCACGTCATCCACCAGATCGTAGATGATGTTGTAGTAGCGGATTTCGATGCCGGCACGCTCGGCGGCCGAACGGGCCTGCGAGTTGGCGCGGACGTTGAAGCCGATGATCGCGGCGTTCGATGCCTCGGCGAGCGAGATATCGGACTCGGTGATACCGCCGGCACCCGAATGCACGATGCGCGCACGCACTTCGTCGGTTCCGAGCTTGTCGAGAGCACCGGCGATCGCTTCGATCGAACCCTGCACGTCGCCCTTGATGACCAGCGGGAACTCCTTGAGACCGGAGGTCTGGAGCTGGGTCATCATCTGCTCGAGCGAACCGCGCGAGCCGGACTGACGGGCAACCTGCTTCTCGCGGGCGAGACGCTGGCGGTACTCGGAGATCTCGCGAGCACGGCTTTCGTTCTCCACGACGGCGAACTTGTCGCCGGCTGCCGGCGTACCGGACAGGCCGAGAACCTCGACCGGCATGGACGGACCGGCTTCCTTGACGTGTTCGCCCTTGTCGTTGACGAGCGCCCGCACACGGCCCCACTGGTCACCGGCGACGATGATCTGGCCCGGACGCAACGTGCCCTTCTGTACGAGGACGGTGGCAACCGCACCGCGACCGCGGTCAAGCTCGGCTTCCACGACCGTACCTTCGGCCGTCCGGTTCGGATTGGCGCGCAGGTCGAGGATTTCCGCCTGAAGCAGGATCGCTTCGAGCAGCTTGTCGAGGTTGGTGCCGTTCTTGGCGGACACTTCCACGTCGAGGACTTCACCGCCCATGGATTCGACGAAGACTTCGTGCTGCAGCAGCTCGGTGCGAACCTTCTGCGGATTTGCCGACGGCTTGTCGACCTTGTTGATCGCCACGATGATCGGAACACCGGCCGCCTTGGCGTGGTTGATCGATTCGATCGTCTGCGGCATCACGCTGTCGTCAGCCGCAACCACCAGGATCGCGATGTCGGTCGCCTGGGCACCGCGAGCACGCATGGCGGTGAACGCCGCGTGGCCGGGGGTGTCGATGAAGGTGATCTTGTTGCCGTTCTGCTCGACCTGGTAGGCGCCGATGTGCTGGGTGATGCCACCGGCTTCGCCGGCCACCACGTTGGCGTGGCGGATCGCATCGAGCAGCGAGGTCTTGCCGTGGTCGACGTGACCCATGATCGTGACGATCGGCGGACGCGGTTCCATTTCTTCGTCCGTGTCCGAAACGTTGAAGATGCCCTCTTCGACGTCGGATTCCGAAACGCGCTTGACCGTGTGGCCGAATTCGCCGGCGATGAGTTCGGCCAGGTCGGCATCGATCAGATCGCCGGGCTTCATCATCTGACCTTCCTTCATCAGGAACTTGATGACGTCAACGGCGCGCTCAGACATGCGCTGCGACAGCTCCTGAATGGTGATGGTCTCGGGCAGGATGACTTCGCGCGAAATCTTCTCGCGGGTTTCCTGCATCTGGCTGCGCTTGAACTTCTCCTGGCGGCGACGCATGGCCGACAGCGAACGGGCGCGCTGGCCGCTATCCTCGTCGGCAGCGGTGGTCAGTGTCAGCTTGCCCTGGCGGCGACCGTCGTCGCCCTTCGGGCGGGCCGGAACCTTGGCAGGCTCGGGACGCACGACCTTGCCGCGCGCCGGACCTGCGCCGGGACGCGGACCACGATCGTCATCCTTTTCGTTGTCGACCTTACGGCCGCGCAGTGCGCCGGCCGGAGCCGGGGTCGGAAGTCCACCTGCCTGGTCGGCGGGCCGTCCGGCCTGCGGGCGGCTGTCAACGCGACGCTCGGTGGAAGCCGGTGCGCGAGCAGCCACGGGGCGCTCTTCAACAACCTCTGCGGCCTTAACTTCGGCTTTGGCTTCGGGCTCGGCCGCCGCGCGGGCTGCTTCCTCGGCAGCGCGGCGTGCGGCTTCTTCCTTCTCCTGCTGGAGACGGGCTTCTTCCTCACGCTTGCGGCGTGCTTCGTTCTCAGCGCGGATGACCGCTTCTTCGGCGTCCCGGATCTGGGCTTCGGCCAGAGCACGGCGGCGCGCATCGATCTCACCGGCGGATAGCTGGTTCAGAACGACACCGACGCGCGGACGATTGGCCTGGTTGGCTTCCTGACGCGTCGAATGCTGCTGCGGCTGCGGCGCCGGGCGACCCGAAGGCTGCGGCTGAGCCGGGCGCTGATCGGCCGGGCGCGCAGCGGGAGCTGCAGCAACCGGTGTGATCGGACGCTCGTCCTTGGGGCGGTGGAAGGGGCGTTTCTTGGTTTCGACCACGACCGCCTTGGTGCGGCCACGGCCCATGTCCTGACGCACGGTCCCCTGCGAAACCCCGTGGGGCTTCAGGGTCAGCGTCTTCTTGCCCGCTGCGCTGCCTGTCTTGTCGTCGTTGTTGTCGGTCATTCCGTTCCGTTCCTAGCGATCAGGGCCGGATGCGTATCACCTGACCCTGTCTTCCAAATTGTCTCAAACAATGTACGCGATGCCAGACTGTGCCGGTGACGCGGGTCATTGCTGTGGCTTGCCAGCGCCGCCGTCGGCCCGGACCGGGACGGATCCTCGGTACTTTTCGAGCATGATTGCGCGCTTCACTACACCTTCACCCGCCTGCCCTGCAAGCGCTGCGGCATGGATAAAAGCATTACTTCCTAAAAGGCCCTCCATTTCCGCCCCGGTGAAGGGACGGAACGAAGGTATTTCCATTTCATCGTCGGCCACAAAGCTCATCGCCTTGCGGGCCTGGTCTATCTTACGCACGCCGTCGGCCGCAGCGTCGGACGCGTGAAACACGGCGAGTGCCGCCAGTCCCCTGACGGCCTGCTCCGTCTTCGTTGCGCCGGAGATGAACTGGGCCGCCTTGCGCGCCATGTTCATCATTCCG
Organism: Ensifer sp. SL37; assembly: GCF_026672675.1. Taxonomy (NCBI): domain Bacteria; kingdom Pseudomonadati; phylum Pseudomonadota; class Alphaproteobacteria; order Hyphomicrobiales; family Rhizobiaceae; genus Ensifer; species Ensifer sp. SL37. Next base: position 1,291,857 of record NZ_JAPPRN010000006.1, read on the forward strand.
GCCAGTTGCTCGGCGAGCAGCCGGTCGACATCGTCGGCGAGCGTCGCGTCGGCCTTGACGTCCGCCTTCAGGGCGCGGGCGAAGAACTTCTTCGCCACCGCCTTCTCAATCAGCGCCCGCTCGGCCTTGACCCAGCAGCCGCGCCCCGGAAGCTGACGCTTCAGATCGGGAACGACGCGACCGTCTGGCCCAGCCACGAAGCGGATCAACTCGTCTGGCGAACCGCTTTCACGGGTGACGATGCAGGTCCGCGTGCTGCCGTTGCGATCCTTCGGCCCCCCATCCGTGGGCAGGGCGTCCGAAGGCAGGCTGTCGGCATGATCAGAGGCGATCATCGTCCTTAAGCGTCCTGCTCGGCGCCTTCGGCAACGTCGATCGGCTCTTCACCTTCGACCTCTTCGCTTGCCAGGTCCTCTTGCGTGATCCAGCCGGCTGCGAGGCGGGCCTGAACGATCATGGCTTCGGCTTCGGCGCGCGAGACGTCGAACTTCGAGAAGGTGCCTTCGAAACGCTTGGTCTCGCCGTCCTTGCGTTCGCTCCAGCCGACGAGATCGTCAGCGGCGCAACCAGCAAAGTCCTCGACCGTCTTGATGCCTTCTTCGCCCAGCGCAACGAGCATCTGGCTCGTCAGGCCGTCGATTGAGCGCAGTTCGTCGGCAACGCCGAGTTCGCGGCGCTTGGCATCCATTTCCGCCTCGATCCGGTCCAGGTACTCGCGAGCGCGGGTCTGGATTTCGTTGGCGGTCTCTTCGTCGAAACCGTCGATCGACGCAATTTCGTCGAGATCGACATAGGCGAGCTCCTCGACGGCGGCAAAGCCTTCCGAAGCCAGCACCTGACCGACCATTTCGTCGACGTCGAGCGCATCCATGAAGAGGTTGGTGCGCTCGGTGAATTCCTTCTGGCGGCGCTCGCTCTCTTCCTGCTCGGTCAGGATGTCGATATCCCAGCCGGTCAGCTGCGAAGCGAGGCGAACGTTCTGGCCGCGTCGGCCGATGGCGAGCGACAGCTGCTCGTCGGGAACGACCACTTCGATGCGCTCGGCGTCTTCGTCGAGAACGACCTTGGCGACTTCCGCCGGCTGCAGCGCGTTGACGATGAACGACGCCGGATCCTGCGACCACGGAATGATGTCGATCTTTTCGCCCTGCAACTCGCCGACGACGGCCTGAACGCGCGAACCGCGCATACCGACGCAGGCGCCGACCGGATCGATCGAGCTATCGTTGGAGACGACCGCGATCTTGGCGCGCGAACCCGGGTCGCGGGCAACCGACTTGATCTGAATGATGCCGTCGTAAATTTCAGGCACTTCCATGGTGAAGAGCTTCACCATGAACTGCGGATGGGTACGCGACAGGAAGATCTGCGGGCCGCGCTGTTCGCGGCGAACGTCGTAGACGAAGGAGCGGACGCGATCACCGTAGCGCATGTTTTCGCGCGGGATCATCTCGTCGCGACGGATGATGCCTTCGCCACGGCCGAGGTCGACGATGACGTTGCCGTATTCGACGCGCTTGACCGTGCCGTTGACGATCTCGCCGACGCGATCCTTGAACTCGTCGAACTGACGGTCGCGCTCGGCTTCACGCACCTTCTGCACGATGACCTGCTTGGCCGACTGGGCGGCGATGCGGCCAAAATCCATCGGCGGCAGCGGGTCGGCGATGAAGTCACCGAGCTTGGCGTCCGGATTGCGATCGCGAGCAAGCTCGAGCGGGATCTGCGTGGAGTAGTCGTCAGCCTTCTCGACCACTTCCAGAAGACGCTGCAGGCGGATTTCGCCAGTCTTGGAGTTGATGTCGGCGCGGATGTTCGATTCCGACCCATAGCGCGAGCGGGCGGCCTTCTGGATCGCGTCGGCCATCGCGGCCAGAACGATCTCGCGGTCGATCACCTTTTCACGCGCGACAGCATCCGCGATCTGCAGAAGCTCGAGCCGGTTAGCACTGACTGCCATGTCTTGTCTCCGTTGGGTTGCAGGGGGCTTTCAAGCTCCGCCCGACTTATTCCTCAATAGGTGAATCTTCGTCTTCGAAATTCTCGTTCGCGGCACGCGCAGCCTTGGCCTTCTTGTCGGCCGTCAGCGCATCGCGGATCAGATCGTCGGTCAGGATCAGCCGCGCTTCGGAAAGCGTGGTGAACGGGATCACGACGACGGGCTCCTCGCCATAGGCCACCTGGTCGCGCTCAAGCCGGAAACCGTCGTCATCGACAGAAACGATCTTGCCGCGGAACCGCTTGCGGCCATCGACCAGAACCGACGTCTCGCATTTCAGCAGGTGACCCTGCCAGCGGAAGAAGTCGGACTTGCGCACCATCGGGCGGTCGATGCCCGGCGACGACACTTCGAGATGATACGCCTTGTCGATCGGATCTTCCACATCGAGCACCGGCGAAATGGCCTTGGAGATCTCTTCGCAGTCCTCGACGGTCATGGTGCCGTCGGTGCGCTCTGCCATGATCTGCAGCGTCATGCCGTTCTGGCCCGACATGCGCACGCGCACGAGCTGGTAGCCCATCGGCACGATCACCGGCTCGATGATGTCGGCGACGCGCTGGTCGAGACCGGTTTCGGTGATCAGGCGGGGTTCATTTGCATTTTCAGCCGTTGTCGTATCGGACAAACGATCATCTCCTCATCGGACCGGCTAATAAAAAAGAGCGGGTCCTGACGGGCCCACTCTTCATCTACCGATCAAGAATTTGAGGCTCATATACGCCCCATCGCCGCAAATTGCAAGGCATTGGGCCGTCCGACGCAAATGGCCGGACGAACCGCCGGCGAGCCTCTTCGCCAACAAGGTCAGTTTCAGCGGGTGGCACTTCGCGTCGTCGGGCCTATAACAGGAGACGAACCGCTTCGAGACGACAATCAAGAAACGAAGAGAGAAGACGAGGTGCCAACCCGTATTTCGCCGCTTGCCCCCTTCAAGCACGACATCTTCCGCACGATATGGATCGCGAGCCTCGCCTCCAATTTCGGCGGCCTCATTCAATCGGTCGGGGCCGCCTGGCTGATGACCTCCATTTCCTCATCGGCGAACATGGTGGCGCTGGTGCAGGCTTCGACCTCGCTGCCGATCATGCTTTTCTCGCTTGTCTCTGGCGCGCTTGCCGACAATTTCGACCGGCGGCGGATCATGCTGGTGGCGCAGTGTTTCATGCTCTTCGTCTCGGCGCTCTTGACGATCTGTGCCTATGTCGGGCTGATCACGCCCTGGCTGCTCCTGCTCTTCACCTTCCTCATCGGCTGCGGCACGGCGCTCAACAACCCGTCCTGGCAGGCGTCGGTCGGCGACATGGTTCCGCGCGAAGACCTGCCGGCAGCGGTCGCGCTCAACAGCATGGGCTTCAACATCACCCGAAGCGTCGGCCCGGCGATCGGCGGCGCCATCGTCGCGGCACTCGGTGCGGCGGCTGCGTTCTTCGCCAATACGCTCAGCTATTTCGCCATCCTCTTTGCGCTGGTGCGCTGGCGTCGCGAGGTGCCGACGAGCACGTTGCCGCGCGAGACGCTGGGGCGCGCCATTTCGGCTGGCCTGCGCTACGTCGCGATGTCGCCGAACATCGGCAAGGTTCTCTTGCGCGGCTTCCTTTTCGGCCTTTCGGCAAGCGCCATCCTCGCTCTTCTGCCGCTCGTCGCCCGCGACCTCGTTCAGGGTGGGCCGCTCACCTACGGCCTGATGCTCGGCGCCTTCGGCCTTGGCGCGATCGGCGGGGCGCTGCTCTCCGCCCGCCTGCGCGAGAAGCTTTCGAGCGAGGCGATCGTGCGCATCGCCTTCACCGGCTTTGCCGCCAGCGCCGCGATCACGGCCTGGAGCACCTATGCCTGGCTGAGCTGTCTCGTGCTGCTCATCTCCGGCGCCTGTTGGGTGCTGGCGCTGTCGCTGTTCAACACCACGGTGCAGCTGTCGACGCCGCGCTGGGTGGTTGGCCGCGCCCTTTCGCTCTACCAGACCATGACCTTCGGCGGCATTGCCGGCGGCAGCTGGCTCTGGGGTACGGCCGCCGAGCAATATGGCGCGGCCAACGCGTTGATGGGCTCCTGTCTGCTGATGTTCGCCGGCGTCGTGGTCGGCTTCCGCCTGCCCTTGCCGGAATTCACCTCGCTCAACCTCGATCCGCTGAACCGCTTCAACGAGCCGCCGCTCGAACTGGACCTGAAACCGCGCAGCGGCCCGATCGTCATCATGATCGACTACGAAATCGCCGACGACGATATCCCGGAGTTCCTGACAACCATGGCGGAACGGCGGCGCATCCGCATCCGTGACGGCGCCGGACACTGGGCGCTGATGCGCGACCTTGAAAACCCGACCACCTGGACCGAGACCTACCACGTGCCGACCTGGGTCGAATATGTGCGTCACAACCAGCGGCGCACCCAGGCGGACGCGGCCGTCGGCGACAGGCTGACGGCGCTGCATAGCGGCAAAGCACCACCGCGCGTGCACCGGATGATCGAGCGCCAGACGATCGTGCCGACCCATTACGAGCGCTACAAGCGCCAGGTGAATGTGGACATGCACTAGCTTGTGCCGGCCCTCGCGCCGATCCCGACCATGCAACGAAAAAGGCCCCGGTGACGGGGCCCTTTCTTTTCGGCAGTCGGCGCACCAGCGCCTCCGGCTGCAATTGGCTCTACCGCAGCTTCGCCTTCAGCGAAGCATCGGGGAAGCAGGTGGCGGCAAGGCCGCTCTTTGCCTGCCAGTCGCCGAGCGAACGGCGCGTCTTGTAGCCGGGGAGACCATCGACCTTGCCGACGTCGTAGCCCTTGGCAACCAGCGCCTTCTGCATCTTCAGAACGTCCGAGCGCAGCATGTTGCCGACGTCGCCCCAGGTGCCGCGGAACGCGCCGCCGCCCGTCGCAATGCGGTCGGCGAGGTTGCCGATGAAGAGCGCGTAGAGGTCGGAGTTGTTGTATTCCTTGAGCACGTAGAAATTCGGCGTGACGATAAACTCCGGCCCATGGCGACCAGCGGGCACCAGCATCATCGAAGATGCGGACAATTCGTGCGACGGAAAGGCCTTGCCGGAAATCCTGACGATCCCCTTGTTCGCCCAACTCGACAGGGGCTGGGCGAGGTCCGGCCCTTCCTGCGCGCAGGAGACGGCTTCGGGAATCGATACTTCGAAGCCCCAGTCACGCTCGCGCTGCCAGCCCTTCTTGACCAGATAATTGGCGATCGACGCCAGGCTGTCTGGCACCGAATTCCAGATGTCGCGGCGGCCGTCGCCATCGAAATCGACGGCATATTGCAGGAAGCTCGACGGCATGAACTGCGGCTGACCCATCGCGCCGGCCCAGGAGCCGCGCATCGCCGCCTCGTCGACATCGCCGCTGTCGAGAATGTGCAGTGCCGCGATCAGCTCGCGGCGAAACAGGTCTGGCCGCGTCGACATAAACGCCTTGGTCGCGAGCACATCGACCACCGGATAAGGGATCTTGGCGCGGCCGAAGCCGGATTCGCGGCCCCAGATGGCAACGATCACCGAGCCCGGCACGCCATAGGTGCGCTCGATCTTCTTCAGGGTCGACGCATGGGTGGAAGCCAGGCTGCGGCCGGTGGCGGCGAGCCCCTGCAGACGCTTTTCCGAGAAGTAGTTTCCGGGCGAGGAAAACTCCGCCTGGCTCTGCTTCTGTTCCTTCGGCTTCGGGAAGCCTGGCGGCGCCAGATCCGGCAGGTCCCAGTTGAGCTTCACGTCGGAAAACGCCGCCTTGAAGGATCCGGCGGAAATGCCGGCCTTCTTCGCCTCCGGCCAGAGATCATTCTGCAGCCAGGTACGAAACTGCGCCTCGACGTCGGCTTTGGTCGCGGCTTGCGCGAGCCCCAGCCAGCCACAGAGCAGCAAGGTCGTCAGTGAAAGAAGTCTCAGCATAAGGCTTCCCCATCGGTTGGATTGCAGCGTCCGAAATGACGCTCAGATCGACGTGCGGGCGCGAAGGGCAGCCGCCAAGGTGCCCTCGTCGAGATAGTCGAGCTCGCCGCCGACCGGCACGCCATGGGCAAGCCGGGTGATCTTCACCTCCATGCCTTCGAGCTGGTCGGTGATGTAGTGCGCTGTGGTCTGGCCCTCGACGGTGGCATTGACGGCGATGATCAGCTCGCGGACGCCGCCATTGGCGACGCGCTGGACGAGACCCTTGATGTTGAGATCGTCGGGGCCGACGCCGTCGAGCGGCGAGAGCGTGCCGCCGAGCACGTGATAGGCGGCGTTCATAGCGCCGGCGCGTTCCAGTGCCCAGAGATCGGACACGTCCTCGACAACGATGAGCACGGAGTGGTCGCGACGCTCGTCCGAACAAACGGTGCAGGGATCGATCGTATCGACATTGCCGCAGCAGGAACAGATGCGGACCTTGCGGTGCGCTTCGCCCATCGCGTCGGCGAGCGGACCCAGCAACTGGTCCTTCTTCTTGACGAGATGCAGGGCGGCGCGGCGCGCCGAACGCGGTCCGAGCCCCGGCACTTTCGCCAGGAGCTGGATGAGTTTTTCGATTTCAGGGCCGGTGACTCGTTTTGCCATGCGGCGCTTTTAGCCCATATCGCGCCGAAACGGAATCGCCTTCGAAACGCCCGCACGCGAAGCGGCGGGTATCGACGCGGTACCCGGCGGCTACCATCGCCGGCGCGCAAATGCTGCGGGCGGCAGACCGCCCTGCTTCCCGAACCTACTGCCCGGAGACGATCAGAAGGGCAGCTTCATGCCGGGCGGGATCGGCAGGCCGGCGGTCAGTTCGCGGGTCTTTTCCGCCTGCACGGCTTCGGCCTTGTCCTTGGCGTCCTTGTGGGCGGCGACGATCAAGTCTTCGAGGATCTCGACGTCGTCTTCCTTGAACAGCGAGGGATCGATCTTCAGGCTCTTGAGGGTGCCCTTGCCGTCGAGGCGAACGGTGACGAGGCCACCGCCGGAGGTGCCGTCGACTTCGAGCGCGGCGATTTCCGCCTGCATCTTTTCCATCTTGGCCTGCATTTCCTTGACCTTGCCCATCATCCCCATGATGTCGCGCATCGTCGTCTCCTGTCTTTCTGTTTCTGCTCGCAGACGGGACTATTCGATGTCGTCGCCAGGGACGATATCGCCGTCGGCGGATTCGGCTGTGGCCGGAGCCTGGCTCTCGACCTCTTCTTCAACGGCGCGAATGCGCACGTCGGTGATCTTGGCGCCCGGGAACCGGGCGAGAATGGCGGCGACATCGGGGTCCTGGCGCGCGTCGTTGACGCGCTGCTCCTGCGCCCGCTGTTCCGCCTCGATCAGCGTCGGCTCACCGGCCTCGCGGCTGTAGCTGACGATCCAGTGGATGCCGGTCCATTCCTTTAGCTTGACGGCCACTTCGCCAAGCAGCGTCTTCGGCGCGTCGTCCGAGACGTTGACGTCGAGACGTCCGGGCTCGATCCGCACGAGCCGCAGAAAGCCGCGCACCAGCGTCTTCAGCTTGATGTCGCGGTTCTTGGCGCAGAGATCGGCGATGTCGGCGATCGAATTGACCGGCACCGACGGCTGCGGCTTGGCCGCAGGCGCCGCCACCGGGCGTTCTTCGATGCGGCCAACGGCAACCGCCTGGGGCGCCACGTCCGGGACGGCGCGCAGCATGGTCGCACCATTGCTCGTCGGGCGCTGCACCGGCATCGGCTGCGATGCCTGCGCCGACACGGACACGGAAGCCTGGGCCTGTGCGCCGCCGCCGTTGCCACCTGAAGGGCCAGGGCGAGCGCCGCCGCCTTCATTGCCGGAAAGTTCCAGCAAGCGCCGCGCGGCCTCTTCAGGCGCCGGCAGATGTGCCGCATGCGCCAGGCGGATCAGCACCATTTCGGCGGCACCCGCCGGGCGCGACGAGCTTTCGGCTTCCGGAATGCCCTTCAGGAGCATCTGCCAGATGCGCGAGAGCGCCGTAACCGCCACGCTCTCGGCAAAGACGGCCCCGCGGGTGCGCTCGATCTCGCTCAAGGACTGGTCGTTGACCGCCTCCGGCACGTATTTCATCCGGGTGACGAGATGGGTGAAATCGGCAAGGTCAGTCAATACGACCGTCGGATTGGCGCCGGCCTCGTATTGTGCGGTGAATTCCTTGAGGGCCGCGGCGACATCGCCTTTGACGACGTGCTCGAAGAGGTCGACGATGCGGGCGCGGTCGGCAAGGCCGAGCATCGAACGCACGGTTTCGACTTCCACAGCGCCGCCGCCATGGGCAATCGCCTGGTCGAGCAGCGACAGACCGTCGCGCGCCGAGCCTTCGGCAGCGCGGGCCACCATCGCAAGCGCTTCCGGATCGAAGGATACGCCTTCCTTGCCCAGGATCGTCGAAAACAGGCCGACGAGATCGGACGCGCTGATGCGGCGCAGGTCGAAGCGCTGGCAGCGCGACAGAACCGTGATCGGCACTTTGCGGATTTCGGTGGTCGCGAAGATGAATTTCACATGCTCTGGCGGCTCTTCGAGCGTCTTCAGCAGGCCGTTGAAGGCCTGGGTCGAGAGCATGTGCACTTCGTCGATGATGTAGACTTTGTAGCGGGCCGAAACCGGGCGGTAGCGCACCTGTTCGATGATCTCGCGGATATCGTCGATGCCGGTGTGTGACGCCGCGTCCATTTCGATGACGTCGACGTGACGCCCATCCATGATCGCCTGGCAATGTTCGCCGGGAACGCGCAGGTCGATGGTCGGCCGATCGATATCCGGTGTCTTATAGTTCAGCGCGCGGGCGAGAATGCGGGCGGTGGTGGTCTTGCCGACCCCGCGCACCCCGGTCAGCATGTAGGCTTGGGCGATGCGGCCGGTTTCGAACGCGTTGGTGAGCGTGCGCACCATCGGTTCCTGGCCGACCATCAGATCGGAGAAATCCTTGGGGCGATACTTGCGCGCCAGAACACGGTAGGCGGCTGGTTTCTCAACGGATGAAATGGACGTATCGTCGCTCATCGACCCTGCCGCTGTTCGAACTCTTGTCCCGACAGGACGGAGAAGGTGGGAGGCTGGCACGATGACCCGTGCCGGAGCTCGTTGGGGCTGCTTCCTTCCGGACCTGACCCGGTTGGCGAGTGGCTCGTCCACCACCAACCTCCCGGCTTCCATATCGGCAATATCGAAAGCAAATGCAAGCCAAGCCGTCAAAAAACTGATATCGATATGCAAAACAAGGCGAATCCGCCATTCTCAATAGCCGAGGAGACCCAGTTGACGACCTTCACCCTCGACGAGCGGCTCGAGCGCGACGGCATTCCGATCGCCTCGATCGGGCTTTGCCAGATGCGGCTGATGAACGACCGCCGCTGGCCCTGGCTCGTGCTCATTCCTCAGCGTGAAGGCATTTCTGAGATCTTCGACCTCACCCCGCTCGACCAGACGATGCTGACCTTCGAGACGACCATGGCAGCGACAGCTCTGAAGAAGGTCACGGGCGCCGAGAAAATCAATATCGGCGCATTGGGTAACATCGTCCGGCAGCTTCACGTGCATATCATCGCCCGCAGCGACGGCGACCCGAACTGGCCGGGGCCGGTCTGGGGCTTCGGCAAGGCGGAGCCGTGGGACGAAAAAGAACATCAGGCCTTCGCAGCCCGCATTCTGGAAAACCTCTGAACATGACGAAATCGATCTTTGACCTTCGCAGCCCGCATCCAGAGCCAAGCACCCTCGTCGCCTTCTCGGAGAATCATCTGGATCGCCAGTCGGAGCACCGGGCCGACGATTGCGTCCAGGTGGCACTGAAGCACCCGGGTGCGCATTTCCTGGCCTTCTCCGGACCGAAGCTGATCGTCAAACATGACGAGAAGATCATCGACCCACTGTTTGCGCCTTATGAGCTCGAAGGTCTCGAACCCGTTCTCGACGAGACGATCCTGCTCGGCTACCTCGCCAACGGCGAGCCCCGGCTGGCCGTGCCGACGGGCCTGACGGACGAGACGATCACCGAGCCCTTCAAGATCGCCGACGGCCGCACCCTCTATCGCCAGCAGATGCTGCCGGAGGAACTGCTCGGCCAGTTCGCGCAAGGCTCGAGCTTGATTACCTGGAATGCCAACAACCGCTTCTGCGGTCGCTGCGCAGGCCCGATGGAAGGCAAGGCCGGCGGCTATCGCCGGGTCTGCACCGCCTGCGGCCATATGGTCTTCCCGCGCACCGACCCTGTCGTCATCATGATGACGATCGACCTTGAGCGCGATCTTTGCCTGCTCGGCCGCAGCCCGCATTTCGCGCCGGGCATGTATTCTTGCCTTGCCGGCTTCGTCGAGCCGGGAGAGACGATCGAAAACGCCGTGCGGCGGGAAACGCTCGAGGAGTCCGGCATCCATATCGGCCGGGTACGCTACCATGCCTCGCAGCCCTGGCCGATGCCGCACACGCTGATGATCGGCTGCTATGCGGAGGCGAAATCAACCGTCATCAAGCGCGACGAGCACGAGCTGGAAGACGTGCGCTGGTTCACGCGCGATGAAACGATCGCGATGCTCGAAAGGTCGACCGGGGTCGCCGACACCGGCGACGCGCATATTCCGCCGCCGAAGGGCGCGATCGCGCACCAGCTGATGCGTGACTGGCTCGCCTGGGGCGAGCGGACATAAGGCGACGGATACAGGGAGATCGACCGTGTCCCGCTCCGAACGGCTGCTCGACCTTCTGCAGGTGCTCCGGCGCTACCGCCAGCCGGTGAGCGGCCAGCGTCTCGCGGAAGAAACCGGCGTCAGCCTCAGAACGCTCTACCGCGATATCGCCAGCCTCCAGGCGCAGGGCGCTGATATCGAGGGCGAACCGGGGCTCGGCTATGTACTCAAGCCCGGCTTCATGCTGCCACCGATGATGTTTTCCGCCGAGGAGATCGAAGCCTTGGTGCTCGGCTCGCGCTGGGTCTCCAAGCGTACTGACGATGATCTCGCGGGTGCCGCAGCAAACGCACTCGCCAAGATCGCTGCCGTGCTGCCCGCCGAGCTTCGTGAGGAACTAGACAGCTCGACCCTGCTCGTCGGCCCGAGCCCGCCCGCCACCAACGGCATCGATATCGCCGCGCTCAGGCGCGCGATCCGCAACGAACGCAAGGTGGAACTCGACTACGTCGACAATGACGGCACCCCGACGCAGAGGACCATCTGGCCCTTCGCGCTCGGCTTTTTCGAGAACGTCCGCATGGTCATGGCCTGGTGCGAATTGCGCCTGGATTTCCGGCACTTTCGCGCCGACCGCATGCAGCAGATGACGGTGACGGAGGCGCGCTATCCCCGCCGCCGCCAGGTATTGATGAAGGACTGGCGCGCGAGCCAAAGCATGTCGGCGTCCAGCCGCCAGAAGGTCGGCTCCTGACACCGCCTTTCGCGGCGATGCTGACAGAAATTGGCAGCCATCACGCCTAGCCTGAACTTCCTGCAACAAGGAGGAAGACCATGGCCAAGGCAAATCTCATCGTTCTCTATGTCAAAGACCCGCTGGCGAGCGTGACGTTCTACCGCAAAGTGCTCGAACAGCAGCCGCTCGTCGAATATCAGACGTTCTCGTCCTTCGAGCTGCCCGGCGGTTTCACGCTCGGGCTCTGGGCCGAGCATACGGTCGCGCCGGAGCCGGCGGCATCGGGCAGCCGGTCGGAACTGGCGTTCATGGTGGAGGACGAGGGCGCGGTGCGCGCACATTACGAGGATTGGAAGGGGAAAGGCCTGTCGATTGCGCAGGAATTGACCGAAATGGACTTCGGTCCGACTTTCGTCGCGCTCGATCCGGATGGTCACCGGCTGCGCGTCTGCCTCTACGATACGTGAGCCAGAGGGTATGCAGCGCGCATCCCACCAGCCTGAAGCGGCGGGATGCGCGAATGGTACGGAATTAGCGGCCGTAAACGGCGGCCTGGATCTGCGAACGCGACAGACCGATGTCGCTCAGTGCGTGATCGTCGAGGGCATTCAGCTCGCGGATCGCACGGCGGGTCTTCGCATATTCCATGATCTTCTGACGGATCTTCATCTTTAACACTCCTTACTTGACGAGCGTCAAATAGGCATTTGCCTAAAATTTGTGTAGCGCCACGATTGCAAACTAGGCATGCGCCAGACGCGTAGCCGGTTAACGAATTTTTGCCACTTTCACCCCCGTAGGGCGTGGCGAAACCAATGATTCTCTCGGAAAATCACCGCGAACGGTACGCTCAGGACTTAAACGTGATGCTCTGAAAACCTTAGCCAGATGGCAGGATCAGATATGTGCGGCGCGAGAAGACCACAACCGCAGGCTTCATTTTGGTCGGAAATCAGGCGCATTCGCGGCCTTCAGGCGGAGCTGAGGGGCCAAGCAGCGTGCTAGCGATAGCGACCGCCTCACCGCTTTGGGAGGCGGTCGAGGCCTGCCTACGCAGGCCTTTCTCAACAACTTGGCGCCGGAGCGGCCTGTTCAGAGAACGCCGCGCATCGGGTGCGCGTTATAGGTTCCGAGGATGCGGACCTTTTCGGAGAAGAAGCGAAGCTCGTCCATGGCATGGCGCACGCCGACGTCATCCGGGTGGCCCTCGATATCCGCATAGAACTGCGTCGCCACGAACCGGCCACCAAGCTGGTAGCTCTCGAGCTTGGTCATGTTGATGCCGTTGGTGGCGAAACCGCCCATGGCCTTGTAGAGCGCTGCCGGGATGTTGCGGACATTGAAGACGAAGGTGGTGATGATCAGCTCTTCGTCGCTGGTGCGGGCGATGCGCTGCTCTTCCCTGGACAGCACGACGAAGCGGGTGACGTTGCTCTCGGTATCCTCGACGTTCTCGGCGATGATTTCGAGGCCATAGAGATCGGCGGCAAGCCGCGGCGCGAGCGCTGCCATCGAGCGGTCGCCCTTTTCGGAGACGAGCTTTGCCGCGCCCGCCGTATCGCCGGCGACGACCGGCTTCCAGCCGTTGGAGCGCACGATCTTGCGGCACTGGCCGAGCGCATGGATGTGGCTGTGCACGGTGCGGATCTCGTCACGCGTGACACCCGGAAGCACCATCAGCTGAAAACGGATCGGCATGAAATATTCGCCGACGATGTGCAGCCGCGATTCCGGCAGCAGGTGATGGATGTCGGCGACCCGGCCGGCGATCGTGTTCTCGATCGGGATCATCGCCAGATCGGCGTCGCCGTTCTCGACCGCGACGAAGGCATCCTCGAAGGTCTGGCAGGGCAGCGGCTCCATCGACGGGAACATGTCGCGGCAGGCCATGTCGGAATTGGCGCCATAGTCGCCCTGGAAGGAAATCCTGTTGGTCTTGGCGGTCACGGTAGCGTCCTTCTCAGGTTCTGATATCAGCGGGTACGGGCAGACAGGATGCGGCGGGCCTTTTCCAGCTCCACCGGCGTGTCCACACCAAGCGGGACCGAATCGACGATCTCGACATCAATGCGCATGCCGGCTTCGAGCGCACGCAGCTGCTCCAGCGATTCGCGGCGTTCGAGCACGGAGGGCTGAAGCGAGACGAAGCGTTCCAGCGCCTGCCGTCGATAGGCATAGAGCCCAATGTGATGATAGAGCGGGCCTTCGCCATGAGGCGCGGTCGCGCGGGTAAAATAGAGCGCACGCAGGCGCGTGTCGGAAAGCGGCGAACCGACGACCTTGACGATGTTCGGGTTGGTCTTCTCGCTCTCCTCGGCGATCGCCACCGTCAGCGTGGCGATATCGGTGGCAGCATTTTCGAGCGGGTTCAGCGCCGCGCGGATCGATGCCGGCTCGACCGTCGGAAGGTCGCCCTGGACGTTGATGACGATCTCGGCTTCGCCGTTCGGATCGGCCTTCCGCAGCGCTTCGTAGATCCGGTCGGAGCCGGACTGGTGGTCGATGCGGGTCATTATCGCTTCGAAGCCGGCCTCGCGCACGACGTCAAAGACCTGCTGGTCGTCAACGGCAACGACGACGCGGCCGACGTCCGCTTCCTGCGCTCGGGTCGCGACCTGGACGATCATCGGCAGGCCGCAAATATCGGCGAGCGGCTTTCCGGGTAGGCGTGTCGAGGCCATGCGCGCCGGAATGAGCACGATGACTTTACCTGAATTTTCGCGATTCATGATCTGGCCTTTCATGATCTGGCCTTCAAAAACCCCGCCGAAAGTGTCAATAAGTCTCAGTTAGGGGCCGATAATCACTGTTGCAACGCAGAGCCAAAAGACATAGGTTCCGCGCGATTTCAAGATAGGCCGGGTTTTTGTTTGCGCCGGTGGCAAAGGGAGCGTTTGCAGATGAATTCATATGTGAACATGGGCGTGGGCGCCTTTCTGGGAACGGTCTTCGTTCTGATGTCCGTGTCCATTGCATCGGAAGGCATTTTCCATTCCGAAGCTCCCGAGAAGGAAGGCTTTACGATCGTTGCGGAAGAAGGCACGTCTGAAGCAGGTGCCGGTGGTGCCGCGGAAGTCGAAGTCGACATCAAGCCGCTGCTGCTCAAGGCCGACGCTTCTGCCGGTGAAGCCGTGTTCAAGAAATGCGCAAGCTGTCACACCGCCGACAAGGGCGGCGCAAACAAAGTCGGTCCGAACCTCTGGGGCCTCGTCAACCGTCCGATCGCTTCGCATGAGGGCTTCAGCTACTCGGCCGGCATGAAGACGTTTGCCGAAGGCGGCAAGGTCGTCTGGGACTACGACCACCTCAGCTACTTCATCGAAGCACCGAAGAAGCACGTTCCGGGCACCGCCATGGGCTTTGCCGGCGTCAAGAAGCCCGACGAGCGCGCCAACCTGATCGCCTGGCTGCGCGAGCAGTCCGACGCTCCGGCAGCACTGCCGGACGCATCTGCCGGTTCTGCCGAAGCCGCACCGGCTGCCGGCGAAGCAGCACCGGCTGCTGGCGCCGAAGGTGCAAAGCCGGCCGAAGCGCCGGCAACCGAAGCCAAGCCTGCCGAGGGCCAGCCGGCACCGGCTCAATAAGTTCAGCGGTCGGAAACGATCCCATGCAAAAGGCCCGGCTCGCGCCGGGCCTTTTCGTATTCGGGGATAGGCAGAGATGTTGCGCACGGAACGTTCAGGCCGATCCAAGCCTCCGCGGCGAAACAGTTTGCCGGAGAGAGCGGTAGTCACATCAGCAGATAGGCCCAGACCGAAACGCTTATGACGCCGAGCGCGGTCGTCAGCGTGATCGTCGAGGATGCCAGCCCATGGCCGACATTGAAATGGTTGGCGATCAGCCAGGCATTGACACCCGTCGGCACCGCCGACGTCAGCACCAGCGCCGTCGTCCAGTTGTCGTTGAGGCCGAGCAGGTGGCAGCTCGCATAGACGACCGCCGGCATGACGGCGAGCTTCAAGACGCTCGTCACCGAAGCGAGCCCGAGATTGCCGGCAAGGCCGTATTTATCCAGCGCCATGCCGATCGAGATCAGCGCCGCGGGTGCCGCCATCGACGCCAGTTGATCGACGACGGTCTTGACCGGACCGCCAAGCGGCTGGCCGATAAGGTGGAAGGCGGCGCCGCAGGCAAGGCCGATCACCAGCGGGTTGCGCACCAGATTGCGGGCGACACCGGCCAAGAGTTGCAGCGGGCTTTGCCCCGGCTTGCCGCCGGCGCGCCGCTCCGCACGCTCCATCAAGAGCGTGCCCGCTATCATCATGACTGGCAGATGCACCGAAAGCAGGATCGAGATCGCAACGATGCCCTCCTCGCCGACGATTCGCGACACCAGCGGCAGGCCGATGAAGACCGTGTTGGCGAAGGCGGAGGAGACGCCAGCGAGAACGCCCATGCGCGCATCCCGCCCGAAGACGAGCGTCGCCGCCACGTGTCCCAACGTCCAGGTCACCGCGACGCCCGAGAAATAGGCGACCCAGAGCGGCCAGGGCGAACCGTCCTTGAAATCCGCTTCCGCAATCGTGCGAAACAGCAGGATGGGCACGGCGACGCGAAAGACAAAATCGCCCAAGGCTTCGCCGACGGCCGGTTTCAGGTAACCCAGGCGCACCAGCAACCAGCCGGCAAGGATCAGGATGAAGATGGGCAGGACGTTCTGGAAGATGTCGGACATGCGCGGGCCCTGGATCGCGATGACCTTGGAGCGGATCGATCCAAGATCTTCGGGGTCTGTTCTCATGAGGTAGAGCGGGAGACGGGCGGAAGACTGCAGATGCTTTCCTCTTTCCGCTCCTGGAATGGTCCTGCCAGCAATAACGTTGTTCGCACCCGCGCCGCAAGCGCGCGAGCAGCGGGCACAGGGAGGGGAACATTCCCCGGCCGCAGGCGTTCCGAAACAGCATGAGGAACGAGCCATGCCGACAGAGAAGTCCATTTATGCGCACAAAGACGACGATCCGCATCTCATCGACGATGCGCTCGCCGACAAGGTGCTGCGCTACATCCAGTATGCGGCGATGATCGATACGCGCGAGATCTCGGTGATGGCGCTCGGCGGGATCGTGGTGCTTTCCGGTCATGTGGCGCAGGCATCCGACATCGCCTGCGCCGGCGATGCCGCAGCATCGGTGATCGGCGTCACCAGCGTCGAGAACCGGCTGGCGGTGATGCCGGGCGCGGCCGAGGCTGATAGCTGAGCCAGGAGTTGCCGTCCGGAAATCCCGATGATAGGACATGCCGGCATGAGATTTCGGCTGGCTTGGCGTTATCGCTGGAGAGCCGCCATAGGAGCCGCAGATGAGGACCGACCCGTCAGCAACCAGGTAAGCCGCAACAACGGTTGAATAAGTTGTTGCGGCGTCTGTCGGCTCACATTCAGAAGATTTGATGAAGTGGCAGATCGCCGCCGAATGGTTTTCATTTGCGCGGATGTTTCATCATGCCCGATCGTAATTCCCTCACCTGGTCCTATTCGCTGCCGGCAGCCCTTTTGCTGATGGCGCCCTTCGATATCCTGGCGTCGCTCGCCATGGACATTTACCTGCCCGTCGTGCCCGACATGCCGGCGATCCTCGGCACGTCGCCCGCAGTCGTCCAGCTCACGCTCAGCCTCTACATGCTGCTTTTGGGGCTGGGTCAGCTGCTGTTCGGCCCGCTGTCCGACCACTTCGGCCGCCGTCCCGTTCTTCTCGGTGGCGCGACGCTGTTTGCGCTGGCCTCGCTGGGACTGGCCGCAACCACCTCGGCACCGGTCTTCGTCGCCTTGCGGCTTGTCCAGGCGGCCGGCGCCTCGGCCGCACTGGTCGCGACCTTCGCGACCGTGCGCGACGTTTACGGCGCACGTCCGGAGGGTGTGACCATCTATGGCCTCTTCAGCGCCATGCTCTCCTTCGTGCCGGCGCTCGGGCCGATCGCCGGCGCGCTGATATCGGGCGCTTTCGGATGGCGGGCGATCTTCCTGACGCTTGCCATGCTTGGCCTTGCAGCACTCGGCCAGGCCTTGCCGCGGTGGTCGGAAACCCGGCCTGACGCCGCGGCACCGATGAGGCCGAGGTTCAGGCCCATGCTCGCAAGTGGCGCCTTCTGGACCTATACGCTTGGCTTCAGCACGGCGATGGGCGCGTTTTTCGTGTTCTTCTCCACGTCGCCACGCCTGCTTATCGATCGCGCCGGTTATTCGCAGCTGGGCTTCAGCCTGGCATTCGCCACCGCCGCCGTCGTGATGATCATCGCCACGCGCTTCGCCAGGAGCTTCGTCACCCGCTACGGGACCTCCGGTTGCCTGGCCCGCGGCATGGCCTTGATCATCCTCGGCGGGCTGCTGCTTGGCGCGGGCGAAGCTTCGGCGGTGCCGTCGTTCCAGAGCTTCGTGCTGCCAATGTGGGTGATCGCCTTCGGCATCGTCATGAGCGCCTCGGTCACCGCCAACGGAGCGCTCAAGGCCTTCGATGCCATCGCCGGGACGGCGGTCGCGCTCTACTTCTCGATCCAGAGCCTGATCGTCAGCCTCATTGCCACCGGCGCCGTTCTCCTGCTTGGCGGTGATACGGCCTGGCCGCTCGTCGGCTATTGCCTCGGCATGGCGACGATCACGCTGCTGGCGCTGGCGTCTCACAACCGGCGCGAAAATCGATAGCCTTGCCCCTCCCGGAGCGGTCGCCTGCTCCGGGAGGTCTTCAACAGGAAAGGCGGCAACATGCCCCTTGACCTCGCCCCTGGGGCTGGCCCCAGACTACCTTCATGACCGATTCCTACTTCCTCGCAGGCCGCTTCGGCGCCGCCACACGATTGTCGCCGAAAGCACTCAGGCTTTATGCCGAGCAGGGCCTGCTGGTGCCTGCCCATGTCGATCCCGCGACTGGTTACCGCTATTACGCCGCCACGCAGGCAAGCCGCGCCAGGCTGATTGCCCGGCTGCGGCAGCTGGGGCTGCCGATCGCCCGGATCGCACGGCTGATCGATCTTCAGCCCGACGTTCGCCTCACGGAGCTGCGCGCGTGGCTGGAGGTGCAGAGCAAACGACTCGAGGATCAGCGCGAGCTGGTGGAGGCAATCATCCGGCAATCGAGCGGCGGCGACGATCCGCTGGTCAGGGCCGTTGCCGTGCGCGACGTCGCGCCTTCGAAAATCGTCTATCGCCAGCACCATGTGACGGTGGATGCGCTCGAGGCCTTCACCGAAAGCGCCGAAGCGGAGATCCGCGGCTATCTTGCGCAATCGGGCAAGAGCGACGACGGACCGATGACGCTGCATTTCCACGAGCCGGTCAATCACGACGGCAAGGGTCTCGTCGAGGTGGCGATCGGCTATGACGGCAGCCTCGAACCCACTGGTGATCTGCGCATCCGCCTTCAGCCGGCGGGACGCGAAGCGTTCCTGGCCGTGGCCGAACCGTTCGAAACCTTTCCGGCCGTGCTCCGCGTCTATGACGCGATCGAAGCCTGGTTCGAGCAAAGCGACGATCTCAGCTGCTTCGGCAGCCCTTACGAAATCTATCCCGGCAGCGGCGGTACCCGCTTCGATGTCGCCTACCCCATCGTGCGTTAACCCAATCCCCGCACGCTCCAATCACTCAAGGACCAACCGATGCAGCACTTTTCCTATGTGGGCTCCGGCCCCTATTGCTACGCCAACTCATTTGCAATGATGTTCGGCGAAGCCGCGCCCTCGACCTCGACCATTGAGCTTGCCACCGGCAGCCCCTTCGGCATGCAGATCGTCGGCGGTACCCTGCCGTTCTTCGACCCCTACGGCTGGGATCCGGAGGCCGGGTTCGACGGCGCGCTGAAGGCGCTCGGCTGGACGTCGCAGGTCAGTAGCGGCGGCGAGCCCGAGGACGCGCTTTCCCGCCTGCGCTCGGCGCTGAAGGATGGTCCCGTCTGGGTCGGCCCGGTGGAGATGGGGCATCTGAGGCACCAGCCCGGCATGACGGGACCGATCGAGGCCGATCACTATGTCGTGGTCCTCGCGATCGACGAGACGCGCGTGCTGATGCACGACCCGCAAGGATATCCCTACGCCTCCCTGCCGCTCCACGATTTCATGACGGCCTGGGGCGCCGAGACGCTGAGCTACGGCGACCCCTACACCATGCGATGGGGATTCTCTCGTGTCGCCGACGTGAGCGAGGTCGAGGTAATCCGCGCCTCGGTGCCGGCCGCGATCCACTGGCTCTCGATGACCACGGACCGGCTGGTGCCGACGGGCAGCCTTGGCAATGCCGACGCAGCCGAAGCGCTCGCCGCTCTGATCGAAGACCATTGCGACAAGAACCTGCGGGCGCACCTCGTGCACTTCGCCGTTCGTGTCGGTGCCCGCCGCGCCGGCGATGCGGCGTCCTGCCTGGCGCGGGCAGGCCTTGCCAAATCCGCCGCCATCGCCGGCGAACAGGCACGGCTGATCGGCGCGCTGCAGTATCCGCTGGTCCTGCGCAGGGATGCCGAGGCGGCCGCAAGCCTACGCCTTCTGGCGCCGACCTACGACCGGCTGTTCACCACCCTGCAAGCCGGGGAGTGATCCCAAAAGCCGCGCAACTCCGGACGGAAAACCGCTTCGCACTTTTCCTGGAATTCGCTCGCTTGGCTGGCGCAATTCCGGACGGAAAACCGCTTCGCACTTTTCCTGGAATTCGCTCGCTTGGCTGGCGCAATTCCGGACGGAAAACCGCTTCGCACTTTTCCTGGAATTGCTCTTAGGCAATGAGCTCCGAGAAGCTTTTCGGTCGCGCCGACTTTGCGTCGCGTACCGTCGCGTAGTGGAGCCCAACGACGCCGTTGTCGTAGTGCTCGCTGCCGATCAGCTGCAGCTCGTTCTTGTCGCGAAGCCGGGCGAACCATGGTTCGCCCGGCGATACGACCGGGTAGACGAAGAAGTGGTAGCGATCGACGAGGCCGAGGCCGATCACCGTCTGCGCCAGGCTCGCGCCGCCGGACAGATGGATATCCCGGCCGGGCTCAGCCTTCAGGTCGGTCAGGTAGCGCGAGAGCGCCGCATCATCAGGAACCACCGCCCGCTCGGCATTGTGCCAGCGGCTGATCGCCTGCTCTTCGGTGCGGGAGAACACGATCTTGCGATAGTCGTGCATACGCCCTGCCATCACCCGATTGGTCTCGCCGCCCGCCTCGTCCTTCAGCGCGCCCGGCCAGTAGCCGACCATCTCCTCATAGGTGGTGCGGCCGACCAGAACCGTGTCGTAGCCGGCGTAGAGACGGTCGATCGCCCGGTATTGTTCGTCGACCACCGTCCCCATCCAGGCAAGCGGATCGTCGAGGCGGCCATTCAGTGTCGTCATCATCTGCAGCACGATATTGCGCATGGGATCGTCTCCTCAGTGAGTTTGCTCGACGAACCGGGCCAGTTGCCCGGCAACCGTTCCCCAGCCGTCGTGAAAACCCATCTCCTCGTGCATCTTCCGGTCCGCGCCGCTCCGATGCATTACATGGGCAGCGTATTCGGTGCCGGCTGGATGATCGCTGAGGGTGATGATCGCCGTCATGAAGGCGTTTTCCGCCGGCCGCCAACCGGCAACGAGCGTGTCGGTGAAGACGATGCGCGAGAGTTCGTCGACCGCGAGAAAACAGGCGTCGATATGCGGCACGAATGCGCCGCCGCCTTCGCTGATCCGCGTCACGAAACTGCCGCCGGGCCTGAGATCCATGTCGATCACCTTGCATCTTGCCGGCTCAGGAACCCACCATCGCTCAAGCCGAGTGGGATCGCTCCAGGCGCGCCAGACCGTCGCGCGCGGCGCCTTGATGATGCGCGCCATCGTCAGGTCGAGTTCAGGATCGGGAGAGCGGATCATGGTCATTCCTCCTCGTGTTCAGTGACGAATTTCTCCAGCCGGTCGGCGCGGCCTTCCCAGAGCGCGCGCTGCGCCGAAAGCCAGCTCTCTACCGCGGCGAACTGCGCCTTCTCGATGGCGCAGGTGCGCACCCTGCCCTCCTTGTGCGTGCGGATGAGCCCGCTGCCTTCAAGGTAGTGGATGTGCTTCAAGAAGGACGGCAGGGCCATGTCGAAGGGTCTGGCGAGATCGCTGATGCTCGCCGGACCGCCGCCGAGCCGCGCAAGCACCGCACGGCGGGTGGGATCGGCGAGCGCCTGAAAGATCACGTCCAATCGGTCTGAATACTGTTCCATAAGGCTAAGTATCACGCGTCAATACTTAGCGCAAGAGCTAACTATTCATCGAACGACCGCCCCCAGCGCCACCCAATTTGTCGCATGGCCGTTTTCTTGACCTCAAGCCTGGTTGAGATTCTACAAACCCCGTCGGTTCAATCGGAAATGGGGGCCGACGTGGCATTGGAAAACCAGATAAGGACTGACAATCCCGGGACTGGAACGGCATCTGCGGGCATCGCCGAGCCCGGCGGCGCCGCAGCATCGAGCGCCGCCTGCTGGCTCGCTGGCCTGGTCGCCATCGCACAGACAACGGCGATTGCGAGCGCGCGCAGGGTCGCCTTTCTCACCGCAAGGCAGGGATGATCCATGTCAGGCCCTATCGCAAGCATTCTCGATTCGCGCGCCTTCGGCATTCTCGCCCGCGTGCTGCTGACGCTCGTCTTCTGGTCAAGCGGCCTTGCCAAGCTCTTCGACTTCAACGCCAACGTCGCGATCATGGAAGGCTTCGGCCTGACGCCGGGATGGCTGTTCAATTCGATGACGTTGATCCTGCAGATCGGCGCCTCTCTGCTGATCATCCTCAACCGTTGGGTCTGGCTTGCCGCCGGGGCGCTCGCCGTCTTCACGGTGCTGACGATCCCGATCGCCCATCCTTTCTGGCTGAAGGAAGGCGAAGAGGCCTTCCGCGACATGACCGTCGCGCTGGAGCACGTCTCCGTGATCGGCGGCCTGGCGCTGGTATCGATCCTGTCGCGCAGGCGTTGAACGTCAACAACCGGCGGCTCGGCAGGACCACTCAGCCCTCGCGGCAGCGCGTGTCTGGAACGCATCGAGACCAGGGCAGCGCGGCTGCTCTGGTCTAACACCTCAGCGCTTCCGGGCGACGATGTAGGGGCGGTTGTCGTTGCTCGCCGATGCGTGATTTTCCGCCGACAGAAGCTCGAAGCCGGCGGCGACGATGTGCCGGCCGAGCTCTGCTGCGCTGAAAGTTCCCGCATAGGGCGCCAGTCCGACGGCCCGCATCGCCGGCAACAGCAGGAGCCGGACGAGCGGGTTCATGTCGCCGACGCAGGGCGTCTTGGAGATGAACACTCCCCTGGAGGCAAGCAGGGTATGGATGTTGTCGAGCGTGGCGGGCAGATCGCGCACGAGATGCAGGTAGTTGAAGCCCAGCACCGCATCGAACTGCCCACGTTCGGCCGCAAGCGTTTCGGCCGTCGCGCTGCGAAAGGCGAGGTTCGGAACCAGGTCGACAGCGTACCTCTCCCGGGCAATGGCGATCATCTCGGTCGAAAAATCGGTTGCAAGGTAATCGCGCACATCGCCCGCCAGCCTAAACGCCGTCGTTCCCGTGCCGCAACCGAGTTCGAGCACGCGGTCATCGGGCAGAAGCATGGCGCGGGTGCGGTCGAGCGTGCGTTCATAGGCGGCCGGGTCCGCGATCGTTCCCTTGGCGTATCGCCGCGACGTCCGGTCCCAGAAACGCGCGTCGCTCGCCAAACTCATGCTGCCTCTCCCCAGAACGCAACCAGTCCCCCCGCGATGCTCGGAGCCGGTGCCACACCGGCCAGGGAAACCTGCCGAAACCCAACGGCTGCCGATACCAGCGAAGGTCCAAGAATAGCGCGGAACCGTCAACATTTGACGGAGAACGGACCCTCAATCGGCAAAGAGCCGCTCTCTCGCAGTTCAAGCCAGGCGAACCCAATCAACGGTTTCAAGCACATAGGGGGCGAAGAGAAAATCGCGGATCGCGGCGATCTCGTCCCGACGCCAATCGAGAACGACGAAATGCGCCGGTTTTTCCATGGGGCCGGCACTGTCGAAAACCAGCATGGCCGGCCGCCCTTCGATTGCGCCGAGCGCGAAACGCCACTTTGTCTCCTGCGCATAGCGGGTGAAATAGCGGCTGATGCCCTCGCGACCCTCCAGCTTCAGCCTGTTGACCAGCTCAAGTTTTACATCGTCGGCCAGCATGGCGCGGATGGCATCGAAGTCGCCGCCCTGAAAGAAGCGCACGAAACTTGCCAGTTTGTGCCGGTTCGCGTCGGACATCAGCGGCAGACGCATATCCTCCGGGCGTTCGGTCAGGAGCCTGAGCGCCACCCTGGCGCGCTGCAGCGCCGATTTGGCCGCCGCCGGCGTACACTCGGCGATAGCGGCGATTTCCTCGATCGAATGGCCGAGCACATCCTTCAGGATCACCGCGCAGCGCTGAAGTTCCGGCAGTTGCAGGAAGGTTTGAAAGCCGATCGCGACGATGTCCGCCTCGGGCAGCGGCGCATCTTCCATGTCATCGAGCAGGGGGACGATCTTGTGCCTGGACCGCCGGCGCAGAAAATCCAGACTGGTGTTGTGGGCGATGCGCAGCAGCCAGCCTTCGAGATTGTCCACCACCACGCCATCCGCCCGCGCCTGCACGGCCTTGATCAGCGTGTCCTGCAGCACGTCCTCACCATCCACGGCCGAGCCGGTCATGCGCGCGCAATAGCGGTGCAGCCGCGGCCGGAGATCCCTCAAGCGATCCTCGAAGTCTTCCGTATTCATGATATCGAGTTCCATCGGGATATCTCCAGGGGCCGGTTCGGACGATAGCGTGGACTGAAGAAAATGTCCGCTGCCTGACCGATCGAAACCGGCTCCGGCAACGCACAGCGGTTCGACATCAGCTGTGATCGCTGAGGACCACCTCACCGATGACCGATTCGAGGCTCGCCAGTTCGAGGATCTGTGGGAAATAGGCCTTCATCCTGACATCGGCGCGCATCGCCTCGACGGCCGCGGGCGTCTCCCATTCCGAATAGATGATGACGCTGGTGCCATCCTTGGCAGCAATCAGCCGGCTCGTCCGCCAGCCGCCGAGCGTGCGGATGACGGTGTCGATGTTGCGCTTCAACAGCGCGATCAACTGCTCCTGCTTGCCGGGTTCGACCTTCAGAACGTTGACGAGAGTGACGGGTGCAGTGGTCATGGTGCTTCTCCTTCGTTGCGGATGCACGAAAGACGAAGCGGAGAGGCGAAACGGATCGCGCGGGCGACGATTTTTTAGCGCCAGGCGATTCGGACGTCGGGGATACTCCCTTGGCAGGGGAGCGCCTTCGAGGGGCTCGGCAGCGGACCATCCGTTATCGGCCGGTAGCCCGCCGAACAGTGACAGACCGTCAGAGGGCAAAGCCGCTGGAGGCCGCCGGCTCGCCGTCGTCGCGAACCTTCAGGATGGTGTCGATCAGGCCCCATTCCAATGCTTCTTCTGCGGTCATGAAACGGTCCCGGTCCATAGCGCGTTCGAACTCCTCGTAGGTCCGTCCGCAATGTTCCGCATAGAGGCGCGTCATGCGCTGCTTGGTGCGAAGGATCTCCTCGGCATGGATCTGCATGTCGGACGCCTGGCCCTGAAAACCGCCCGATGGCTGGTGCACGAGGATGCTGGCATTGGGCAAGGCGGCCCGTTGGCCCGGCGTGCCGGCCATCAGCAGAAACGAACCCATCGACCGTGCGGTCCCCATGCACAGTGTATGCACCGGTGCCCGGATGTAGCGCATAGTGTCGTACATGGCGAAACCGCTGGTCACCACGCCGCCCGGCGAATTGATATAGAGATGGATGGGCTTCTTCGGGTTTTCCGCTTCGAGAAGAAGCATCTGGGCGCAGACCAGCGCGGAGACCGTGTCGTTCACCTCACCGTTGAGAAAGATGATTCGCTCGCGCAGCAGGCGGGAGTAGATGTCGAACGACCGCTCTCCACCGTTCGACTGCTCGACGACCATAGGGACGAGTTGCATCGCTTCGCGCATCGGCGAACTCCATTTATCCAGAGATTGAGGGGAAGCTCGCCGGTCTAGGCGGCGAGCATGAGAGTATCGTTGCTGTTCGCGGCCGTCCTGGTCACGCGACCGCCGCGAACATTCGGCAGTTCGTGGACGATCCGCAGCCGGGTGCCGCCCGAACCAATCGGGGCGATCCGGAATGTGACCGTACTTTCGAGAAACGGAGCTTCGGTTTCGCGCAGCCTGTAGCGGACCTCTTCTCCAGGCACGACGACGGCGCCATCGGGGTCGGCCAATGCCTCTTTCGGTAGCCAGTTCTCGCGAAACGCCGGGATGCTGATTGCGCGCCAGACCTTCTGCGGCGCCTCGTCGAGTTCGTATTCCAGTTCAAGGCTGTTATCGTCCGGGGCGCTGATTTCGCGGTTCATTGGTCCATATCCTTCAGCAAGATCTTCAGAGCTTCGATGCGTGCCGGCCAGTAGGCACGGTATTTCGCGAGCCACTGCGCAATTTGGGCCAGCCCGTCCGGGTCGACTTCGTAGTTTACGAACCGACCTTGCCGCTGCTCCTTCACCAACCCGGCACTCCGCAACACGGAAATGTGCTGGGACATGGCCGGCTGGCTTATGTCCATACCTTCCCGCAAAGCGCTGGCATTCATGCTTCCGTCAGCAAGCTTCTCGAAGATGGCGCGGCGCGTGGGGTCAGCCAGGGCTCGGAATATCTCGTTCTCGATCATGCCAAACACATAAGCACGTACTTATCTCAATAACAAGTGTGCTGTTCAGCAGGAGGAGAAAAGAAAGGACGCGACTTTGCGCGCCAAACGACATTGTCACGGCGCCTCAGATCAATACCCGCCAGTAGATGGGACAAGGGTAGCGCTTAATGCGCATTGGCAATGGAAGCAGAACAAGGGGGAAATGGCGGACAGAGAGGGATTCGAACCCTCGATACGCTTTCACGTATACACGCGTTCCAGGCGTGCGCCTTCAACCACTCGGCCACCTGTCCATCCGTCAGCAGCCGATGGTCAATCCGGCTGGATGGGAAGGGCGGGGCCCTTCGGCGTCAGCCGGCTGAGAACCGGCGGACGCGCGTCTATATACCGATGATTTGCCCGGGATCAACTGCTTTCTGACAGATTATTGACATCTTGTGACGCGGGCGGGTTCCCGGTCCCCATTGTGCACTCCGGGCAAGGGGCTTATCTCTTGCGTCAGGGCGTGTCCGATGCGTCCGGCCCGTCTCGGCCACATCCTCCGGCATGCCAGATTGCCGCATATTTTCATTGTCGGGCCTTGTTCGAGGCACGGGCGATCGGAGAAGATGCGGCAGGGCGACGCGCCGAGCCGATGACCGGCGCCAGCCAGCGAATTGAAGGGAATGCCGTCCGATGCGATTTCTATTGAGGCTGGCGAGCGCCGTCGTGTTGTTTGCCGCCGTGCTTGCCGGTGCCGTCGACGCGATCCAGTCGGTCGCAGCATCGGAACTGGTCATGACGTCGCTCGGCGACGACCTGGAAGCGCTTGGCGCCGACACGGCAAGCTGGGTCCAGTTTGCACAACGTTCCGATACCGCACCGACGATCTGGCACGGGATGCTGCATTGGCTGCTGCAACAGCCGGCCTTTGCGGTGCTGGCGCTGATCGCCCTCGTGCTATGGATAGTCGGATACAAGAAGCGGCCGGCGGCCGGACGATTCGCCGCCTGACGCATTGCAGGCGGCCTTCGCATCGAAAGGAGTGTGCTGATGTTCCTGATCGACATGTTCAACAAGAAAACGATCATGCCGGACGCGCAGACGGCGCTGCCGGGCCGTGACGCCGCGATCCCGACGGCCGAGACACATTTCGTTTCCGGCCGGCCGTTGAAAGGCCCCTACCCCGACGACACCAAGAGCATCCTTCTGGGCATGGGCTGCTTCTGGGGCGCCGAACGATTGCTGTGGAACATCCCCGGCGTCTACGTGACGGCGGTCGGCTATGCCGGCGGGCTGACGCCGAACCCGACCTACCAGGAAACGACGACAGGGCTTACCGGCCATGCCGAAGTGGTCCTGGTCGTCTATAATCCGGAAAAGGTGAAGCTCGCGAGCCTGCTCAGGACCTTCTTCGAGGAACACGACCCGACGCAGGGCATGCGCCAGGGCAACGATATCGGCACCACCTACCGCTCGGCGATCTATGCCTACGACGACGAGCAGTTGGCGCACGCCAAGGCCGCGCGCACCACTTTCCAGACGGCGCTGAAGCACGCCAATCACGGCGGCAGGGTGACGACCGAGATCGGCATGGCGGGACCGTTCTATTTCGCCGAGGACTACCACCAGCAATATCTGGCGAAGAACCCCAGCGGCTATTGCGGCCTGCGCGGCACCGGCGTCAGCTGCCCGATCGGCCACTAGACGCATACCCCGCGGGTGGCATCCCGCGCGCGGTCGCGATACCCACAACCCTGAGGCCGCACCGGACCGACCGGGACACCTTGTCGTGATCTCAAAAAATGCAACAGAACCGGTGCCTTACGAGTGCCGGTATCCGTGGCTTCAATTTTTACCATCTGAAAAATTTTGAGTGTTTTTTTGCCGTGACCGTGCAAGGATGCGCCACCCTAGCCCCAAGGAGAAGGGGGTGGGTTCCGCAGACAGGCTTCCGTCAGGGAGCCGGCGGGAGGACCCAATAAGATCAATAGCGACAACAGGGCTGCACGATGAAAAAAACAATTCTCGGTCTTTTTGCCTTTTCGATGATGTCCGCCACGGCACTGGCCGCCGACATCAAGCCGGCGATCATCTACGATCTCGGCGGCAAGTTCGACAAATCCTTCAACGAGGCTGCCTTTAACGGCGCCGAGAAGTTCAAGACGGAATCGGGCGTCGAATACCGCGAGTTCGAAATCGCCAACGATGCCCAGCGCGAACAGGCGCTGCGCCGCTTCGCCAGCGACGGCAACAGCCCGATCGTCATGGCCGGCTTCAACTGGGCGGCTTCGCTCGAGAAGATCGCGCCGGAATATCCGGATATCAAGTTCGCGATCATCGACATGGTCGTCGAGAAGCCGAACGTCAAGTCGGTCGTCTTCAAGGAACAGGAAGGCTCCTACCTCGTCGGCGTTCTCGCCGGTCTCGCTTCCAAGTCGAAGACCGTCAGCTTCGTCGGCGGCATGGACGTTCCGCTGATCCACAAGTTCGCCTGTGGCTACGTTGGCGGCGCCAAGTCGACCGGCGCTGACGTCAAGGTTCTGGAAGCCTACACCGGCACGACGCCGGACGCCTGGAACGACCCGGTCAAGGGCGGCGAAATCGCCAAGTCCCAGATCGACCAGGGCTCGGATGTCGTCTACCACGCAGCCGGCGGCACCGGTGTCGGCGTTCTGCAGGCAGCCGCAGATGCGGGCAAGCTCGGCATCGGCGTCGATAGCAACCAGAACGCCCTGCAGCCGGGCAAGGTCCTGACCTCGATGCTGAAGCGCGTCGACGTCGCCGTCTACGAAGCCTTCACGGCAGCCAAGAACGACAAGTTCGAGTTCGGCATTTCCAACCTCGGCCTCAAGGAAGACGGCGTCGGCTACGCGCTCGACGACAACAACAAGGCGCTGATCACGCCCGAGATGCTCGACGCGGTGGAAAAGGTGAAAGCCGAAATCATTGCCGGCAAGGTCCAGGTCCACGACTACATGAGCGACGAGTCCTGCCCTTACTAAGAGCAGCGCTTGCGTCATGAAAAAGGCCGCCGGTTCATTGGACCGGCGGCCTTTTTTTGCTTGTCCTGACGTGAGCGCGGCGATCAGTAATGCGGCGGCTTCGTGATTGCCGGCGCGTCGAGCGACTGCTCTTCGAGCGTCAGGAACCTTTCGGTCAGCCGGTCGAGCTTGGCGCGCGCCTGCTCGACCACCTTCCATTGCTCGGCAAGCTGATCGGAAAGCTCCTCGATGGTCTTGGCCTGATGGGCCACGGTCTCCTCGAGGCGGGTGATCCGTTCGTCGGTGTTGCTCATTCTTGCAAACTCCATGGGCGCGCGGCGCCGTTTGCCGGCAGATTGGCCACAGCCGGCCTTATGTCAAGCAAGGCCTTATGCCTTCGCCGCCACACGCAGCGAGAACCCGGGATCCCTAGCCGAAAGACGCTTGTGCAGGTGCACCATCAGGCCGGCGGCAAAGAGCGGCGTCAAAAGGTTGACGAAGGGCACAGCCAGGAAGCCCGCGAGCAGCAGACCGGCGAGAAAGACGGTCGAGCGGTGCTTTTCCCGGAAGAGCCGCGCTTCCGTCGGCGCGCGATAGCGCATCGCCGCAAACTCGAAGAATTCGCGGCCGAGCAGATAACCGTTGACCAGGAAGAAGGCGACGAGATTGACGCCCGGAACGAGCAGCAGCACCAGCGCCAGGAGGTTGCCGAGGATCACGACGCCCAGGAACTTCAGTGAGCCGGCAACCGCCTCGCCGAGCGGCAGCGGCCGTCCTGGGGGCTCGTTCGGATAGTCACGCTTCTCGATGACGTCGGCGACGTCGTCGAGGAAGAAGCCGGCGATCAGTGCGGTGACGGGCGCAAGAAGCAGGGCGAGCGCCAGGGCCAGGCCAAGGCTTGCGAAGATGCCGAGCACGAAGGTCAGCCAGCCGGCCCAGACGGGTGTGCCCGGCATCAGCGTGTCGATCCAGGGCAAGGCGAGCCAGATGAACACTTCGCGCACCGCAAACCCCAGGGCGACAAGCGCAAGGATCGTCAGGCCCAGCACCTTCCAGAAGACCGATCGGGTCTCGGGTGCAAACAGATTGGCAAGCGACAGTCGCGCCGCGTCCAGGATCATCATCGCTCTCCAGCATGGGCCAAGGTTCGATGGTGCATGTAGGCAGAGGCGCTACCGGCGACAAGATAGTCCCGGCAGGCACCCGTCTTTATGCAAGATTCATGCGCCTCGTCTAAGGGAAGCATGGAAAACGCCGGGAGCGGCGATATTGTAGACATACGGGATGCCGGCAGCAGCGCTCCGCGGAGGATGACATGACAGAACAAAAGACACTCGCCAGCCTTTCGGTGCTGGTGCAGAGCGGCAAGCTGGATCCGGTGGAGCTCGCCAAGGAAACCTATGCGGCGATCGACGCACACGGCGATTACGCCATCTTTGTCGAGCTGACGCCGGAGCGCGCGACGCGGGATGCGGAGGCTGCCTCGAAGCGTCTGAGGGCCGGTCGGTCGCTCGGTCTGCTCGACGGCCTGCCGGTCGCCTGGAAGGACCTGTTCGACACCGCCGGCAACGTTACGACCGCCGGCTCGGCCGTGCTTCGGACGAACGCGCCGGCAACGAGCGACGCGCCTGTGGTCGCCGCCGTTTCCGCCGCCGGCATGGTCAGTGTCGGTCGCACCAACCTTAGTGAATTCGCCTTCTCCGGACTTGGCCTCAACCCGCACTACGGCACGCCGCGCAACCCCGCGGCCACCGACGTCGAGCGCATTCCCGGCGGCTCGTCGTCGGGCTCGGCGGTCGCGGTTGCGGCCGGACTGGTGCCGGCGGCCATCGGTACCGACACCGGTGGATCTGTCCGCATTCCCGCAGCCTTCACCGGCATCGTCGGCTACAAGGCGACGCGCGGCCGCTATGCGATGAAGGGCATCTTTCCGCTGGCTGAAAGTCTCGATTCGCTCGGGCCACTCTGCCACACGGTACAGGATGCCGTCTGGGTGGACGCCGCCATGCACGGGCTGACGGCGCCGACCGTGCGCCGCGCCGACCTCTCGAGCATCGCGCTGGTGATCCCGGAAACAGTGGTGTTCGACGATGCGGAGCCGGAAGTCGTCGAGGCCTTCGAGGACGCGATCAAGCGGCTCGAGAAGGCGGGCGTTGCCGTCAGCCGCCGCGCTTTTCCATCCTTCTCGGCCGTGTTCGGGCTGATGGCCCGCCACGGCGCCCTGGTGACGGCGGAGGCCTATGCGCTGCACCGCGAGCGTCTGGCCGGGCCGGAGGCCAACGCGATGGATCCACGCGTCGTCGCCCGCACGCGGCTCGGCGAGAAGATCTCCATGCCCGACTACATCGCTCTCCTCGACGCGCGCGACCAGCTGATCCACGAGACGGTCGAAAGTCTGAAGCCGAACGAACTCATCGCCCACCCGACGCTGCCCCATGTCGCCCCCCCGATCGCGCCGCTTCTCGAAGACGACGAACTGTTCTTCAAGATCAACGGCAAGACGCTGCGCAACACCTCGATCGGCAACTTCCTGGATTTCTGCGGCATCTCCATTCCTTGCGGGCTCGGGGCGGCGGAAATGCCGGTCGGCTTCCAGCTTGCGGCCCCGCATCACCAGGACGACCGGCTGCTTTCGGTGGCGCTTTCGGCCGAGGCGATCATCCGGGGTGAGGCATGATCGTCTGTTTCGATATCGGCGGCTCTGCAATCAAAGGCGCGATCGTGCATTCGCGCGACCGGATCTTTCCGCTACCGCGCCGAACCACGCCGCTTACCAATTTCCGCCAGTTCGTGCAGGCGCTCGAATCGGTTCTGGACGAAGCGGGCGGACACCCGGACTGCGTGGCGATCTCGATCACCGGCGTGATCGATCCCGAGACGCGGCGCATCAAATGCGCCAACATTCCCTGCATCGACGGGCTCGAACTGGTTGCTGAACTCGAGGCGGCGCTGCATCTGCCGGTAAAGATCGCCAATGACGCCGACTGTTTTGCGCTGGCCGAGGCCGGAGCGGGTGCAGGGCGCGGTCATCGCATCGTCTTTGGTGCCATCCTCGGCACCGGGGTCGGCGGCGGCCTTGTCATCGACGGCCGGCTGATCAATGCCGATGGCGGATTCGCCGGCGAATGGGGCCATGGCCCGGCGATCGCGTCGGAGGCCGGGGATCCACCAATGGCGATTCCCGCCTACGCCTGCGGCTGCGGCCAGAAGCGCTGCGTCGATACCGTCGGCGGCGCCCGCGGGCTGGAACGGCTGCACCAGACCGCTCACGGCAAGACGCTTTCGAGCCAAGAGATCATCGAGGCCTGGAAGGTTGGCGACGCCGAGGCGAAACGCACGGTCGACCTGCTCGTCGATCTCGTCAGCTCACCGCTGGCGCTCGTCGTCAACATCACGGGTGCGACGATCGTGCCCGTCGGCGGCGGCCTTTCCAATGCCGAGGAACTGCTCGCCGAGATCGACAAGGCGGTGCGTAGCCGGATTCTGCGGCGGTTCGACCGGCCGTTGGTTGTACGCGGCGAATGCCGGATCGAGCCCGGCCTCATCGGCGCGGCGCTGCTCGGGCTTTCAGGAGACAAGGCATGAGCGACATCAAACTCGAAGTCTGCGTCGACGATGCCGACGGGCTTTACGCGGCCATCGAAGGCGGCGCCGACCGGATCGAGCTTTGCGCCGCCCTTTCCGTCGGTGGCCTCACGCCCAATCCCGGCCTTATGGCGCTGGCTGGCCCGCCACGAGTGCCCGTCTACGCGATGATCCGGCCGCGGCCCGGCGACTTCATTTTCTCAACCGCTGACCTCGACGCGATGCGTCGCGATATCGACGCGGTGCGGGATGCCGGTCTGGCCGGCGTCGTGCTCGGCGCCTCGCTTGCCGATGGCCGGCTCGACACATCGATGCTCACCAAGCTCAGCGGCCATGCGGCCGGACTCGGCATGACGCTGCACCGGGCCTTCGACCTCGTCCCGGATTTCGCCGAGGCGATGGAAATCGCAGTCGACCTTGGCTTCGAGCGCATTCTCACCTCAGGCGGGGCCAGGAGCGCGCCGCAGGCGATCGACCGCCTTAGCGAAATCATCGGCCTTGCCAAGGCCAGGCTGTCGATCATGCCGGGATCCGGCGTCACCCTGAAGACGGTCGACGCTCTGCTCGATCACCTCACGGTCAGCGAAGTGCACTCCTCCTGCTCGATTGGTGAGCCGGCTCAGGATCCACGCTTGGTCGATATGGGCTTCGTTTCCGCCGATCGGCGCCGCACCGATCCGGAGACGGTGCGGGCGATGAAGGTGAAGCTTGCGGCCCGCAGCCCGCGCTGATCGGCGCCTTTCCTTCCCTCAAAGGAAAGACCCGGAGAGCGGAGCGCTTTCCGGGTCTTCTTGTCAAATCTTCTCGTAAGCGGCAATCAGGCTGCGTAGACCTGGTCGCCGCCAATCCAGGTGGAGCCCATGCCGAGTTCAGGCGTGAGCAACACGAAATCGGCGTCCGCTCCGGGCTTCAGCCGTCCCTTGTGAGTGGCAAGCCCCATGGCATCGGCCGGATAGGCGGACGCCATGCGAAGGGCTTCCTCGACCGGGAGGCCAAGCTTCTCGTGCACGAAGCGCACCGAAGACAGCATGTCGATGTCGGCGCCGGCAAGCGTGCCGTCGGCAAGCGTCAAGCGGCCACCTTCGCGCAGGATTTCGCGGCCATTGAGCTGGAAGCTCTTCATGTCGGTGCCGATCGGCGACATCGCGTCCGTGACAAGAAAGATCTGGCCCGGCCCCACCTTGGCGCGCAGCGCCACGCCCATCGACGCCGGCTCGACGTGATAGCCGTCGGCAATCAGGCCCGCATGCAGCGTGCCGGTGGCAAGCGCAGCACCGACCACGCCCGGCTCGCGATGGCCGAGACCGCTCATGGCATTGAAGAGGTGAGTGACGGTACGTGCACCCGCCTTGGCGTAGGCGACCGCAGTTTCATAGCCGACATCCGTGTGGCCGAGGCTGACGACGGCACCGGCATCGGCGAGCGCCTTTACCTGCTCCCTGGTGGCGTTTTCCGGCGCCACAGTCACCATCAGGACACCGAGCGCCTTGGCGCAATCGAGCATTTCGGCGAGATCGGCATCGTCCATCGACCGGATCAGTTTCGGATCATGAGCACCCTTGCGCGCGACCGAAAGATGCGGGCCTTCGAGATGCAGCCCGAGGAAACCGGGCACACCGGCCGCCTTTGCCTCAAGGCCGGCCTTGATGGTGGCGCTTCGGATTTCGCGCGTATCGGTGATCAGCGTCGGCAGAAGCGCCGTGGTGCCGAACTTGGCATGGGCCGAGCAGATCTGCCGGATGCCTTCGACGGTCGGCTCCTCGTTCAGAAGCGCACCACCGCCGCCGTTGACCTGCAGGTCGATGAAACCCGGCACCAGCAGCATGCCGTGGGCATCGATCCGTTCGGCGTCGGCGGGAATGTCGGCCGACGCCACGATCGCCTTGACGCGACCAGCTTCGATGACGAGGGCGCAGCCGTCGTGCCATTCGACGCCGTCGAACAGGCGGGCGCCGGTGATTGCCTTCCTCTCGCTCATCTCGTCTCCGTTACCTTCTTGAGGCTTGCCGGCGCATCGGGATTGAGACCGCGCGAACGCGACCAGGCCTCGACGAAACCGTAGAACGGCAGGATCAGCGTCAGCGCGTCGGTGATCGGGTGACCGGTCTCGACGAACGGCAGGCGCTTGGCCTTGACGGCGAGGTTCGAGGTAGCATGAACCACCGCGCCCTTTTCCGCCATACCGTCGGCAATGCCGGCAACCGACGTCTCGGCCGCATCACGTGCGGCAAGCGTGAGCACCGGGAACTTGGCGCCGACGAGCGCCACCGGCCCGTGCAGCACTTCGGCCGCCGAATAGGCTTCCGCATGCATGCCGGAGGTTTCCTTGAACTTCAGCGCCGCTTCGCTGGCGATGGCGAGCGCCGGGCCGCGGCCGAGCACATAGAGCGATTCGGCTTCGCCGAGATCGTCGGCAAAGGCCTGCCAGTCGAGCTTCACGGCCTTGGCAAACTGGTTCGGCAGGTCGGCGACCGCGCGCTGAAGTGCAGCGTCGCCGGTCCATTCGCCGAGCACGGCAAGGCCGGCGACGATCGAATTGACGTATGACTTCGTGGCGGCAACGGCGATTTCCGGACCGGCCAAGATGTCGAGCGGGTTGGTGCAGGCCTCTGAAATCGGCGACGGCAGCGTGTTGGTGAGCGCGATCGAGACCGCGCCGGCATCGGTCGCAGCCTTTGCCATGGCGACGATATCCGGGCTCTTGCCCGACTGCGAAATCGCGATCGCCGCGGCACCGCCGAGCTTCAGCTTGGCACCGTAGATCGAGGCGAGCGACGGGCCGAGCGAAGCGACGGGCACGCCGGCTTGCAGCTCGATCGCATATTTGAGGAACAGCGCCGCATGGTCGGAGGAGCCGCGGGCGATAGTGACGAGGAAGGCCGGATCCTTGGCGCGCAGTGCGGCGCCGGCGGCCTTCAGCTGGTCGGCGGAGCGTTCCAGCAGACGCTGGGCGGCTTCGGGGATCTCGTCGATTTCTCGGCGCATATTGGTCTGCATGGTCAATTCCCTTTCTTGGCGGAGCCGTCGCTTTTAGGATTCCGACAGCGTCAGTTCCGCGACAAAGTCATAGGCATCGCCCCGGTAGAGCGAGCGGGTGAATTCGACGACGCGTCCCGATGCGAGATAGGAGACACGTTCGATGGAAAGGCCGGCCGAACCGACGGCGACGCCGAGCATCGAGGCATCCGGATCCTTGATGTTGCAGGCGGAGATGCGCTGCACGGCGCGAACCGGTCGCGAGCGGGTCTTGTCGAGCGCAGTATAGAGAGACGAGGTGACGGCCTGCGGGTCCGGCAGGAACTCCGCCGAAATGCTGGCGCGCTCGATGGCAAGCGGCATGTCGTCGGCGATGCGCAGGCGCCCGAGCCGGGCAACCAGCGCGTCGGCCGGAAGACCGAGCGCCATCATTTCATCCGGAGAGGGGTGAAACAGGCCGCGCTCCAGCCAGCGGGCGTGGGTGTTCAGGCCGCGGCGCGCCATGTCTTCCGTGAACGAGGTCAGCCGCGAGAGCGACTGCTGCACCTTGGAGACCGGCTTGACGACAAAGGTGCCGGAGCCGTGGCGGCGAACCAGCAGGCCGTCGCGCACGAGATCGTCCACCGCCTTGCGCACGGTGACGCGGCTGATGTTGGCGTAGTCGGCAAGATCACGCTCGGGCGGCAGAGCGTCGCCGTGGTTCAACTTGCCCGACTGGATCGCGTCTTCGAGCGATTGCCGAAGCTTGAGATAGAGCGGCCCCGACCCTCCGGACTGCAGACCCTCGAGCGGCAGAATGGAAGCGAGCTGGTGCGTCATGCGCCTGCCCTCGCCTGGGTGCCGAAACGCTGGGCGGCAACGGCGACCGATCCGGTCAGCGCGTCGGCTTCCGCCTCGACGAGCAGGGCCTGATGCCGATCGGCAAGCCAGGGGCGATAGAGCGGCGCCAATCCGCCGAGAAGGCACAATCTTTCGCAGCCTCTTGCAACGACGACATCAAGCGCCTCGTCCACTGTGAGGGCAGCGGCTTTCAGGATGCGCACGGCAACCGGGTCGCCGGCGGCGGCGCCTTCGAAAACACGCGGCGCATAGCGGCCGAATTCCCCGGGCTTGGCGAGGCGGGCGAAATCGACGACGTCGCGCGCCTCGTTGTTGAATTCGACAAGGACGCTGTCGGTGACCGCCGAGGCTTCATGAATATTGTCGAAGGCAAGCAGGCTTTCCTGCAGAAGCGCATGGCCGATGCGTGCACCGCTGCCATGGTCGCCGATGGTGAAGCCCCAGCCGCCGACATAGCTGACGGTTTCGCCCTGGCGAAGGATATAGATGCTGCCGGTACCGAGAATGGCGACCGCACCGTCACGATTGCCGAGCGCGCCCTGAAGGGCAATCAAGCCATCGGATTCGATATCGGCTGCGGCGAACGGCAGGCGGCGCTTCACATAATGCACGGCGTCGCCGACATTGTGCCCGGCGACACCGACGATCGCCTTGGCAGCGGTTATGCCCTGGGGATCAAGGCCCGCTTCTATAAAGGCGGCGCGTGCGGCCTCACCGATATTGGCAAGCGCGGTTTCCGGGTCTGTCAGGATATTGGCCGCACCCGCTTTGCCGCGCCCGAGAATGCGCCCGTCCGCCGATGCCACGGCAGCCCGGCAGCTCGTTCCGCCGCCATCGATTCCGATCAGGTAATTTGTCATGAGCACCTCCGCCCATTGAGGATACCAAAAAAATACCAATAACCAAGCCTGAATCCGTCTGCAGTTTCGTTTTCGTTGCAATACGTTGAAATTCAAGGGCTAATTTAGCTGTTTAGTTTTTTAAGACGTCAAAACTTAAATTCTGCTGGACAATTGGTATTTTTTTGGCATTAATTTGACCAAGAGGAGATACAACCCATGCCGTCAGCCAAGACCGAAGAGCGCCACGACAACGCCAAGGGCCTGGATCTTATGCATCCGGCGCTGGCGCTCCGCCTGCTTGCGTCCGGCCAGCAGGCGGCCGCCAAGGCCGTCGACGCGGCGATCGAGTCGATTGCGGCTGCCGCATCGCTCGCGGCCGAATCCCTCGCATCCGGCCGGCGTCTCGCCTATGCGGGCGCTGGCAGTTCCGGCCTGATGGCCATGGCCGATGCGCTCGAACTGCCCGGCACCTACGGCATTCCCCAGGACCAGATCGTCGTTCTGCTTGCCGGCGGCACCGCCAGCCTGAGCGACCTTGCGGGCGGCTATGAAGACGACATGGACCTTGCCCGCAACGACGTCCGCAAGGCCGGCATCGGCGCGGGCGACTGCCTTGTTTCCGTTTCCGCCAGCGGCTCCACCCCTTACGCGCTCGCCGCGGCCGACGAGGCCCGCAAGCTGGGCGCCAAGGTGATCGCTGTCGCCAACAATCCTGGTGCGGCGCTGTTCAAGGACGCCGACGTTTCGATCCTTCTGCAGACGCCCCCGGAAGTGGTTTCCGGTTCGACGCGCATGGGCGCCGGTACCGCGCAGAAGATCGCCTTCAACATGTTCTCGACGCTGGTGGGCATTCAACTCGGGCACGTCCTCGACGGCCACATGGTCAACCTGCGCGCCGACAATATCAAGCTGCACGGCCGCGCAATCCGCATCGTTACCGACATTACCGGCATCGGCGCTGGCGAGGCCGGCCGGCTGATCAACATGGCCTCCGGCTCGGTCAAGGTCGCAATCCTTCTCGCCTCTGGCGCGAAGGACGTTGCGGTCGCGGAGGCGGCACTGAAAGAGGCCAGACAGAACCTGCGCCGGGCGATCGATATCGTCACGGCCTGACATAAGCCTGGGATTCAAACCGCGCCAAAACGGCGCAACATAAGAGGGAGAAGCTGAATGACCCGTACGACTATCAAGGGCCTGCTGCTTGCGTCGAGCATTCTCGGCACGGCCGGGCTGGCGCACGCCGAGGACGTGACGCTGACCATCGAAAGCTGGCGAAACGACGACCTGGCGATCTGGCAGGAAAAGCTGATCCCGGCCTTCGAAGCCAAGAACCCGGGCATCAAGGTCAAGTTCGCCCCGATGGCACCGACCGAATACAATGCCGCGCTCAACGCCAAGCTCGACGCCGGCTCCGCAGGCGACCTCGTCACCTGCCGTCCGTTCGACGTCTCGCTCGAACTTTACAACAAGAAGCACCTCGCCGACCTGACGAGCCTGCCGGGCATGGAAAACTTCTCGCCGGTCGCCAAGTCCGCCTGGACCACCGACGACGGCAAGGCCACCTTCTGCGTGCCTATGGCATCGGTCATCCACGGCTTCATCTACAACAAGGACGCCTTCGACCAACTCGGCATCCAGATCCCGACGACGGAAGCGGAATTCTTCGCTGCCCTCGACAAGATCAAGGCCGACGGTAACTACATCCCGATGGCGATGGGCACCAAGGATCTCTGGGAAGCCGCAACCATGGGCTACCAGAACATCGGCCCGAACTACTGGAAGGGTGAGGAAGGCCGCGCCGCGCTGATCAAGGGCGAGCAGAAGCTGACCGACGAGCCGTGGGTCGAGCCCTACCGCGTTCTTGCCAAGTGGAAGGATTATCTCGGCGACGGCTTCGAAGCCCAGACCTACCCGGACAGCCAGAACCTCTTCACGCTCGGCCGCGCCGCGATCTATCCGGCAGGCTCGTGGGAGATCGGCCTGTTCAACACCCAGGCTCAGTTCAAGATGGGCGCCTTCCCGCCGCCGGTCAAAAATGCTGGCGACACCTGCTACATTTCGGACCACAACGACATCGGTATCGGCCTCAATGCCAAGAGCGCACATGCCGAGCAGGCCAAGACCTTCCTGACCTGGGTTGCTTCGCCTGAGTTCGCCGACATCTACGCCAACGCACTGCCGGGCTTCTTCAGCCTCAACTCGACCCCGGTGAAGATGACCGATCCGCTCGCCCAGGAATTCGTCTCCTGGCGCGAAAAGTGCAAGCCGACGATCCGCTCGACCTACCAGATCCTGGCACGCGGCACCCCGAGCCTGGAAAATGAGACCTGGGTCGAATCGGCCAACGTGATCAACGGCACGGATACGCCTGAGGTTGCCGCCGAGAAGCTGCAGAAGGGCCTCGACGCCTGGTACAAGCCGGCGAAGTAAGACGTAAGCGCAACAGGTTCCCTCCCCTTCTTGGGGAGGGTCGGCCCTACAGCGCCGCACGTTCTGGACGTGCATAGAGCACCTTTAGCCGGATGGATTTAAGGATGCCGTAGGGACCGGGCGGGGCGACATGCCGAATGACGGCACTCCCCCAGCCGAAGCGTCACCGGCCTCCCACAGTGGGAGGCCACCGACGCAGTCGTTTGCAAAAGAACGCGATAGACTTAACCTTCGTCATGAGCCCTCGATAAAGGGGCAGACGGCATGCGGCGCGACCGGCCGCGTGGCGCCGGTGCGCATCATGATTGTTTGGGGACCGGTCTTCTAGAAACGGATGGATCCATGAGTGACGCTCTTTCAGTGCAAGAGGGACAGCCGACCGCAAGGCGGCCGAAACGCTGGCACATCCTCGTCTTCCTGCTGCCGGCCTTCCTGGTCTATTCGGCGGTGATGATCCTGCCGTTGATCGAGACGCTCAGGCTTTCGCTGTTCAACACGGTCGACGGCCAGTCGACCTTTGTCGGCCTTGCGAATTTCCAGACGCTGTTTGGCGAAGAGCGCTGGGCGCACGACTTCTGGAATGCGCTGAAGAACAACGTCATCTTCTTCATCATCCACATGTGCGTGCAGAACCCGATCGGTGTTGCGCTCGCCGCCATGTTGTCGATCCCGAAGCTGCGCTTCGTCACCTTTTACCGCACGGCGATCTTCCTGCCGACGCTGCTCTCCTTCGTGATCGTCGGCTTCATCTGGAAGCTGATCCTGTCGCCGATCTGGGGCGTGGCACCCGGCATGCTCGACCTCGTCGGCCTGAAGTCACTGTTTGCCCCCTGGCTCGGCAAGCCGGGCTCGGCGCTCATCACCGTGTCGCTGATCTCGGTCTGGCAATATGTCGGCATCCCGATGATGCTGATCTATGCCGCCCTGCTCAACATTCCGGATGAGGTGATCGAGGCTGCCGAATGCGACGGCGTCACCGGCTGGAGCCAGTTCTGGAAGATCAAGCTGCCGCTGATCCTGCCCGCCATCGGCATCATCTCGATCCTGACCTTCGTCGGCAACTTCAACGCCTTCGACCTGGTCTACACGGTGCAGGGCGCGCTTGCCGGTCCCGACGGCTCGACCGACATTCTCGGTACGCTGCTCTACCGCACCTTCTTCGGTTTCCAGCTGCAGCTCGGCGACCGCTCGATGGGCGCGACGATCGCCACGGTGATGTTCCTCATCATCCTCGCCGGCGTCTCGCTCTACCTCTTCGTCATTCAGCGCCGCATGCGCCGCTACCAGTTCTGAGGAGACCGGAGATGTCGAAAGCACGCGATTCATTTCTCCGCACCGGCTTCGTGCATGCAGCGCTCATCGCCTACACGCTCATCTCGCTGTTTCCGGTGTTCCTGACGATCATCAACTCGTTCAAGGATCGCAACGCGATCTTTCGGGCGCCGCTGACGATCCCGACGCCGCAGACCTTCAGCCTG
This sequence comes from Ensifer sp. SL37, assembly GCF_026672675.1. NCBI lineage: Bacteria > Pseudomonadati > Pseudomonadota > Alphaproteobacteria > Hyphomicrobiales > Rhizobiaceae > Ensifer > Ensifer sp. SL37. Next base: position 1,332,867 of record NZ_JAPPRN010000006.1, read on the forward strand.
ATCGGCTATCAGACCGTCCTCGGCCAGGGGGACTTCGCCACCTATTTCCAGAACAGCTTCATCGTCACGATCGTCTCGATCGCGCTGGTGCTGCTCTTCGGGGCGATGGCCGCCTTCGCGCTGTCGGAATACCGCTTCCGTGGCAACACACTCATGGGCCTTTATCTCGCGATCGGCATCATGATCCCGATCCGTCTCGGCACCGTCGCCATTCTGCAGGGCATGGTCGCTGCCAACCTCGTCAACACGCTGACGGCACTGATCCTCGTCTATACGGCCCAAGGCCTGCCGCTCGCAATCTTCATTCTCTCGGAGTTCATGCGCACGGTCTCGGATGACTTGAAGAACGCCGGGCGCATCGACGGGTTGTCGGAGTATTCGATCTTCTTCCGCCTGGTTCTGCCGCTCGTCCGTCCGGCCATGGCAACCGTCGCGGTCTTCACGATGATCCCGATCTGGAACGACCTCTGGTTCCCGCTGATCCTCGCACCGGCGGAAACCACCAAGACCGTGACGCTCGGCTCGCAGATCTTCATCGGCCAGTTCGTCACCAACTGGAACGCGGTTCTGGCGGCGCTGTCGCTCGCCATCCTTCCGGTTCTCGTCCTCTACGTCATCTTCTCGCGGCAACTGATCCGCGGCATCACGGCAGGAGCAGTCAAGTGAGTGCAAGCAGCAAACCGGTCCGGGTCCTCGTCGCGGGGCTCGGCAACATGGGGCGCAGCCATGCGCTCGCCTATCACAACAATCCCGGCTTCGAGATCGTCGGCCTCGTCAACCGCTCGAAGGTGCCGCTGCCGGAGGAACTGAGCGGCTACACGATCCATCCGGACTTCAAGACGGCCCTGGCCGAATTGAAGCCCGAGCTCTGCTCGATCTGCACCTATTCTGACAGCCATGCGGACTTTGCGGTCATGGCGTTCGAGGCCGGCGCCGACGTCTTCGTCGAAAAGCCGCTCGCAACCACCGTCGCCGACGCCGAGCGCGTCGTCGCGGCTGCGAAGAAGCACGGCCGCAAGCTGGTGATCGGCTACATCCTGCGCCATCACCCCTCGTGGATCCGGCTGATCGCCGAAGCGCGCAAGCTCGGCGGTCCCTATGTCTTCCGCATGAACCTGAACCAGCAGTCCAGCGGCCCGACCTGGGAGACGCACAAGTCGCTGATGAAGACGACGTCGCCGATCGTCGATTGCGGCGTGCACTATGTCGACGTCATGTGCCAGATCACCGACGCCAAGCCGGTGGAAGTGCGCGGCATGGGGCTCCGCCTCTCCGACGAGATCGCGCCCGACATGTACAATTACGGCCACCTGCAGGTGATCTTCGAGGATGGTTCGGCCGGCTGGTACGAAGCCGGCTGGGGGCCGATGATCTCGGAAACCGCCTTCTTCGTGAAGGACGTGATGTCGCCGAAGGGATCGGTGTCGATCGTCATGGACCAGAATGCCAAGTCCGACGACATCGACATGCACACCAAAACCGCGGTGATCCGGCTGCACAATGCCGAAACCGGTCCCGATGGCCGTTTCCTGAAAGCCGACGAGGACCTGAAGATGGACGGCGAGCCCGGCCACCAGGAACTCTGCGACCGCGAGCAGGCCTATGTGCTGAAGGCCATTCGCGAAAACATCGACCTCGACCGTCACATGAACGACGCCGTGCAGTCGCTACGCATCTGCCTCGCCGCAGACGAAAGCGTGCGCACCGGCAGACCAGTCAAACTTTAAAGGGGGCAACCAGGTGGGATCGCTTCAACTCAAATCCATCCGCAAGGCCTACGGTAGCCATGAGGTGCTGAAGGGCATCGACCTCGAGGTGAAGGACGGCGAGTTCGTCATCTTCGTCGGCCCGTCGGGCTGCGGCAAGTCGACCTTGCTGCGCACCATCGCCGGTCTCGAGGACGCGACCTCCGGTAGCGTGCAGATCGACGGCACGGAAGTCGGCCACGTGGCGCCCGCCAAGCGCGGCATCGCCATGGTGTTCCAGTCCTACGCGCTCTATCCGCACCTGTCGGTGAAGGACAATATGGGCCTTGGCCTGAAACAGGCCGGCGCTCCGAAGGCGGAGATCGAGGACAAGGTCGGCAAGGCAGCGAACATGCTGTCGCTCGATCCCTACCTCGCCCGTCGCCCGGCCGAGCTTTCGGGCGGCCAGCGTCAGCGCGTGGCGATCGGCCGCGCGATCGTGCGCGAACCGAAGCTCTTCCTGTTCGACGAGCCGCTTTCGAACCTCGACGCGGCGCTGCGCGTCAACACCCGGCTTGAGATTGCCCGGCTGCATCGAAGCCTGAAGGCAACGATGATCTACGTAACCCACGATCAGGTGGAGGCGATGACGCTCGCCGACAAGATCGTCGTCCTCAACGCCGGCCAGATCGAGCAGATCGGCTCGCCGATGGATCTCTACAACCGCCCGGCCAACGTCTTCGTCGCTGGCTTCATCGGCTCGCCACAGATGAACTTCATCGAGGGCGCCCGGCTCGGCGATGTCAAAGCCAAGACGATCGGCATCCGCCCGGAGCACATGGCGCTTTCACGCGAGAGCGGCGACTGGAAGGGCAAGGTGGTGCATGTCGAGCACCTCGGCGCCGACACCATCGTCTATATCGATTCCGAGCAGGTCGGCACCATCACCGTCCGCCTCTTCGGCGAACATCGCTACGCGCCTGACGACATCGTCTATGCGACGCCGACGGTCGGTGCCATGCACCGTTTCGGCGACGACGACCGCGTCCTCGCCTGATGCGTTTTGAGGCTAAGGCCTCATCACAGCTGCGTGAAAACCAGCCGCCACGGGACTAACCCCTTGTGGCGGCTTATTTATTTTTTGAATAGCTGTGCTGAATGACTCTGTTGCGCTGCAAAGCGATTTAACATACATTTGTGTTTGTATATTAGCTTTCCGGTATTTTCCCCAAGCAATACCGGTTCCGCTCCCCTTCACTTCCGGACCGCACGGGCACCTTGCGAGATGCACCTGTCGCCTGCGGTCACCGAATATGGACATCGCTATGCGCATGAACCGACCGACACTGGCCGCCGCCTTGGCAACTGTGATTCTTCTTTCCGGCTGCCAGAAAGAGGAAGCACAACAGGGCGCCGCCGCATTCCCACCGTCCGCCGTCGCGGTCTTCACGACCAAGACCGAAACCCTGCCGATCACCAACGAGCTTCCGGGCCGCATCGCCGCGACCCGTGTCGCCGAGGTCCGTCCGCGCGTTTCCGGCATTGTCGTCGAACGCGTCTTCCAGCAGGGCTCCAAGGTCAATGCCGGTGACGTGCTCTACCGCATCGATCCCGCGCCCTTCCGCGTCCAGGTCGAAAAGGCAGAGGCAACGCTTCGGCGCGCCCAATCCATTCGCCAGCAGGCCCAGCAGAAGGCCGATCGCCAGGAGCAGCTGAAGAAGGCGAACGTCGTCGCCGCGCAGCAGCTGGAAGATGCGGCTGCGCTGCTTGCGACCGCCGACGCCGATGTCGCGATCGCCGAAGCCGGCCTCGCTGCGGCCAAGCTCGACCTGCAATATGCCGACGTGACGGCACCGATCAGCGGCCGCATCGGCCGTGCGCTGATCACCGAAGGCGCGCTCGTCAGCACCAACAGCTCGGAAAATCTCGCGACGATCCAGCAGCTCGACCCGCTCTACGCCGACTTCACCCAGTCGGCGACCGACCTCATCCGCCTGCGCAAGGCGCTCGAGGACGGCCAGATGATGAACGGCGACGGCGAGGAAGCCGAAGTCCAGCTCGTGCTCGACGACGGCACCACCTATGAGCACAAGGGCAAGCTCCTGTTCTCGGAAGCCGCCGTCGACGCGACGACCGGCCAGGTGACCCTGCGCGGCGAATTCCCGAACCCCGACAACGACCTGCTTCCCGGCATGTATGTTCGCGTGCTTGTGCAGCAGGGCGTCGAGAAGGACGCGATCACCGTTCCGCAGCAGGCCGTCCAGCGCAACAACGCCGGCCAGTCGCAGGTTTATGTCGTCGGCGCCGACAACAAGGTCGAGTTCCGCAACGTGACCCTCGGCCGCACGATCGGCACCCGCTGGCAAGTGACCTCCGGCATCAAGGCCGGCGAAAAGGTCATCGTCGAAGGCTTCCAGAAGATCGGCCCCGGTGCCCCCGTCGAGCCGACGGACTGGAACCCGGACGCCAAGCCGACTGCCGAAGCAGCGCAGACGACGGCGGCTGCCGACGAAAAGCCTGCCGAAGCTACAAAGTGAGTTTGATTGATGCCTAGTTTTTTCATCGACAGGCCTATTTTTGCCTGGGTGGTGGCGATCTTCATCATGGTCGCCGGCGTCATTGCGATTCCGCTTCTGCCGGTATCGCAGTATCCTGACGTCGCGCCGCCGCAGATCTCCATCAACACGAGCTACCCCGGCGCCTCGTCGCAAGACACCTATCAGAGCGTCACGCGACTGATCGAAGACGAACTGAACGGCGTCGAAGGCCTGCTCTATTTCGAGTCGACCTCCAGCGCCTCCGGCTCGGTCGAAATCAGCGCCACCTTTGCACCGGGCACCGATCCAGGACAGGCGGCCGTCGACATCCAGAACCGCGTTCGCCGCGTCGAACCGCGCCTGCCCGATTCGGTCAAGCGCCAGGGCGTCCAGGTCGATGAAGCCGGCTCCGGCTTCCTGATGATAGTGGCCCTCACCTCGACCGACGGCTCGATGGACGCCATCGGTCTCGGCGACTATCTAAGCCGCAACGTGCTTAGCGAAATCCAGCGCGTGCCCGGCGTCGGCCGTGCGCAGCTGTTTGCCACGGAACGCTCGATGCGCGTCTGGCTCGATCCGGACAAGATGCTGGGTCTGAACCTGACGGCTGCGGACGTGACCAATGCGATCACGGCGCAGAACGCCCAGATCGCTTCGGGCTCGATCGGCGCACAGCCGAACCCGATCACCCAGCAGATCAGCGCGCCCGTCGTCGTCAAGGGCCAGCTCGAAAGCGCCGAAGAGTTCGGTGCGATCGTGCTTCGCGCCAATCCGGACGGCTCCTCCGTCCGCCTGCGCGACGTTGCCCGCATCGAGATCGGCGGCGAAAGCTACGCCTTCTCGACGCGCCTGAACGGCAAGCCGTCGGCGGCTATCGCCGTCCAGCTTTCGCCGAGCGGCAACGCCATGTCGACCTCGGCCGCGATCAAGGAACGCATGGACGAACTGGCGAAGTTCTTCCCGCAGGGCCTCGAATATTCGGTTCCCTACGACACCTCGCCCTTCGTCGCCGTTTCCATCGAGAAGGTGCTTTCGACGCTGGTCGAAGCGGTCGCGCTGGTGTTCATCGTGATGTTCCTGTTCCTGCAGAACATCCGCTACACCATCATCCCGACGCTCGTCGTGCCGGTGGCGCTCCTCGGCACCTGCGCGGTCATGCTGGCGATGGGCTTCTCGATCAACGTTCTGACCATGTTCGGCATGGTGCTGGCGATCGGCATTCTCGTCGACGATGCGATCATCGTCGTCGAAAACGTCGAACGCATCATGTCCGAGGAAGGGGCAACGCCGAAAGAAGCCACCCGCAAGGCGATGAAGCAGATCACCGGCGCCGTCATCGGCATCACGCTGGTTCTCGCCTCGGTGTTCATTCCGATGGCCTTCTTCCCGGGCGCGGTCGGTGTGATCTATCGCCAGTTCTCGCTGACGATGGTCGTCTCGATCCTGTTCTCCGCACTTCTCGCTTTGTCGCTGACACCGGCGCTCTGCGCGAGCTTCCTGAAGCAGGTTCCGAAGGGTCATCATCACGCCAAGCGTGGCTTCTTCGGTTGGTTCAACCGCTCGTTCGACAAGACGTCGCACGGCTATAGCGGCATCGTGAAGCGCCTGGTCCACCGGACCGGCCGCTACATGATCGTCTATGTCGCGGTGCTCGCCGGTCTCGGCTGGCTGTTCATGAAGCTGCCGTCGTCGTTCCTTCCGGACGAAGACCAGGGCTTCGTGATCGTCATGATGCAGCTGCCGTCGGAAGCAACGGGCAACCGCACGACCGAGGTGGTGGAGCAGGCCGAGAAGATCTTCGGCCAGGAAACGGCAGTCGAACGCATCATCGCGATCAACGGCTTCTCCTTCTTCGGTACCGGCCAGAACGCAGCACTCGCCTTCGTGACGCTGAAAGACTGGAAGGAACGTGACGCCGACAACGCCGCACAGTCGATCGCCATGCGGGCGACGATGGCGATGAGCCAGATCAAGGATGCGATCAGCTTCGCACTGTCGCCGCCGGCGATCCAGGGCCTCGGCACCACCGGCGGCTTCTCGTTCCGCCTGCAGGACCGTGGCGGTCTCGGCCAGGCGGCGCTGTCGCAGGCCCGCGACCAGCTGCTCGGCATGGCTGCTGAGAGCAAGGTGCTCTCCGGCGTCCGCTTCGAGGGCATGCCCGATGCGGCTCAGGTCAGCGTCACGATCGATCGCGAGAAGGCCAACACCTTCGGTGTGACCTTCGCCGATATCAACTCGACGATCTCGACCAACCTCGGCTCGTCCTACGTCAACGACTTCCCCAATGCCGGACGCATGCAGCGCGTGACGGTGCAGGCGGACGAAGGTCAGCGCATGCAGACCGCCGACCTCCTGAACCTCAACGTCCGCAACGCCAATGGCGGCATGGTGCCCCTGTCGGCCTTCGCGACGGTGGAGTGGGTCAAGGCGTCTACACAGACGATCGGCTACAACGGCTACCCGTCGGTCCGTATCAGCGGCGAAGCCGCCCACGGCTACTCCTCGGGTGACGCGATCGCCGAGATGCAACGGCTGGCGGGCCAGTTGCCTGCAGGCTTCGGTTACGAATGGACCGGCCAGTCGCTGCAGGAAATCCAGTCCGGCACCCAGGCGCCTCTCCTGATCGCGCTGTCGTGCCTTCTGGTGTTCCTGTGCCTTGCAGCCCTCTATGAGAGCTGGTCGATCCCGGTGGCGGTGATCATGGTCGTTCCGCTCGGCGTCATCGGTTCGGTGCTCGCCGTGATGATGCGCGACATGCCGAACGACGTCTACTTCAAGGTCGGCCTGATCGCGATCATCGGTCTCTCGGCCAAGAACGCGATCCTGATCATCGAGTTCGCCAAGGAACTGCGTGAGCAGGGCAAGTCGCTGATCGACGCGACGCTGGAGGCGGCACATCTTCGCTTCCGGCCGATCCTGATGACGTCGCTGGCCTTCACGCTCGGTGTTCTGCCGCTGGCAATCGCCACGGGTGCCAGCTCCGGCAGCCAGCGCGCCATCGGCACGGGCGTCATGGGCGGGATGATCTCGGCAACGGTGCTCGCCATCTTCTTCGTTCCTGTCTTCTTCGTGTTCGTCACGAAGCTCTTCAGCCGAAAGAAGGTGGAGAACACACCGACAGCCGCAGAAAACCCGACACCCGCCGAATAAAACAAGACTGGACGGCCCGCCTCTGGCGGGCCGTCGCATGAGGAGGAATGAATGCGCCGAACAAAGGCCGATGCAGAAGCAACAAGACAGAAGATCCTGAGCGCCGCCGAGCGCGTCTTCTACGAAAAGGGCGTCTCGAACACGACGCTCGAAGAAATAGCCAAGGCCGCCGGCGTGACCCGTGGCGCCATCTACTGGCACTTTGCCAACAAGACCGACCTGTTCCTCGCGCTGCACGACGCTGTGCCCTTGCCGCAGGAAGACATGGTCGCCCGCGAGATCGAAGCGGAAGCTGCCGATACACTCTCCATCCTCGAAGGTGCCATGGGCGACTGGCTGGATGTTCTGGCCGCCGACGAGCAGCGCCAGCGCATTCTGACGATCATGCTGCGCACCAATTACGACGGCGACCTGGGCGAGGTCCTCGCCCGCCAGAAGGAACTCGACGAGCACCACAATGTCGTGCTCGAACTCGCTTTTTCCCGCGCGCTTGCCAAGGGGCAGATGCACGAGACCTGGACCCCCGCCTCCGCGACGCGGACCCTGCACTGGATGATGCTCGGGCTCTGTACGGAATGGCTGCTGTTCGGCCGCACCTTCGATCTGACGGCCGAGGGACGCGAGGGCCTGAGCCGGCTCTTTGCCAGCTTCCGCGCGCCGGCCGTTACCGCGACCGCCGTCGTAGCCCGCCTGTAACAGCTGTAGCCGGCACCCCTGTGAGTACCGGCTACATGAAGCGCCTTCCAGAACCCTCTAGCTGAACACGACCGTCTTGTGACCGTTGAGCATGACGCGCCGCTCCAGGTGCAGCTTGACGGCACGCGCCAGCACCCGGCTTTCGATGTCGCGGCCGGTGGCGACGAAATCTTCCGCCGTCAAGGCATGGCTGACGCGTTCGGTTTCCTGTTCGATGATCGGGCCTTCGTCGAGGTCCGGCGTGACGTAGTGCGCCGTCGCCCCGATCAGCTTCACGCCACGCTCATGCGCCTGATGATAGGGCTTGGCGCCCTTGAAGCTCGGCAGGAACGAATGGTGGATGTTGATCGCCTTGCCGTAGAGGCGCTTCGACAGATTGTCGGAAAACACCTGCATGTAGCGGGCAAGGATGACGAGATCCGCGCCGGTCTCCTGGACCAGTCGCAGAAGCCTTTCCTCCTGCTCGGCCTTGTTGTCCTTCGATACCGACCAACAGTGATAGGCGAGCCCTTCGGCTTCAGCCGTACGCCGGCTGTCTTCGTGGTTGGAGACGATGGCGACGACCTCCGCGTTCAACCAGCCGACACGGATCTGGTAAAGCAGGTGCAGGAGCGCATGGTCGAACTTGGAGACGAGGACCAGGATCTTCGGCTTGACCGCAGCATCCGTGAGCGTGGTCCGCATCTGGAAACGCTCGACGGCCGGGCGAAGCGCCCGCTCGACATCACCAGCCTGGACGCTCGCTGCAACCTGGAAGGCGATGCGCATGAAGAAGCTGTTGGTCTTGGTATCCCAGAACTGGTTGCTCTCGGCGATGTTTGCGCCAAGGGCGGCAAGCTCCGTGGTGACGGCGGCGACAATGCCGGGTTTGTCGTCGCAGGACAGGACAAGAATGAAGGTCTTCGGCGCCATGATCTCCTCCGATTGCAGCCGTTTCGGATGAGGCTCGAGCCCCTTCCCAAAGGCTGCCTACGAGGAGTTGAACGCGCCGGCAATCGTTCCGGCTGCGACGGCTGACGCTTTCTATCATCCTGATGGAAAGGCGCCCGGGAGCATGGAATGCCCCCGGGCGCTGCAAGATTCGTCGCATCCGGCTTTTGAGGTTTTCTGAGAGGTTTCCATCAAAAACCCGGCGTGCACCGACTAGATCAGTGCGCCTCGTCCCAGTTGGTCGCCGCGCGCGCATCGACCTTCAGCGGCACCTTCATGTCGAGCGCCGGCATGGCGGCGTTCTCCATCACCGAGACGACGACCGGAATGGTGTTTTCGACCTCGGCGTCCTCGACTTCGAAGATCAGTTCGTCGTGCACCTGCAGCAGCATGCGGGCCGAAAGCTTCGCCTCGGCCAGCGCCGGCTCCATCTTCACCATGGCGCGGCGGATGATGTCGGCGGCCGAGCCCTGGATCGGCGCATTGATCGCGGCGCGCTCGTTGAAGGCACGGTGCGACGGGATCGACGAGCGGATGTCCGGATAGTGGGCGCGGCGACCGAAGATCGTCTCGACGTAGCCGTGCTCGCGGGCAAACACCTTGGTGCCCTCCATGTAGTCGCGGATGCCGGGGAAACGCTCGAAATAGCGCTTGATGTAGTCGCTGGCTTCGGAGCGCTCGATCGACAGCTGGTTGGCAAGGCCGAAGGCGGAGATGCCGTAGATGATACCGAAGTTAATCGCCTTGGCGCGCCGGCGGATTTCGCTCGGCATGCCCTCGACCGGAACGCCGAACATTTCCGATGCGGTCATCGCATGAATGTCGACGCCATCGGCAAAGGCCTGGCGAAGCTGCGGAATGTCCGCAACATGGGCAAGCACGCGCAGTTCGATCTGGCTGTAGTCGGCCGAGACGAGCTTGTGGCCGGGCGTTGCGATGAAGGCGGTGCGGATCTTGCGGCCTTCGGCGGTGCGCACCGGAATGTTCTGCAGGTTCGGATCGGACGACGACAGGCGGCCGGTGGTCGTGGCTGCGAGCGCGTAGGACGTATGCACGCGCTTCGTCTCCGGATGGACGAAGCCTGGAAGCGCATCGGTATAGGTGGACTTGAGCTTGGTCAGCTGCCGCCAGTCGACGATCTTGCGCGGCAGTTCGTGGCCTTCGGCTGCCAGGTCTTCCAGAACCTGTGCCGAGGTCGACCATTGCCCGGTCTTGGTCTTCGAGCCGCCGGCAAAGCCCATCTTGCCGAAGAGGATATCGCCGAGCTGCTTCGGCGAACCGATGGTGAAGGTTTCGCCAGCGAGCTTGTAGATCTCGTCCTCGAGCCCGGCTGCGCCCTGGGCGAGCTCGCCCGAAAGCCGCGAGAGGATCTGGCGGTCGACGGTGATGCCGCGGTCTTCCATGCGTGCCAGAACGGCAACCAGGGGCCGCTCCAGCCGCTCATAGACGCGCATCAGCCCCTTGGCGGCCAATCGGGCCTTCAGGATATGCCAGAGCCTGAGCGTGACGTCCGCATCCTCAGCCGCGTAGGCGGTTGCCCGGTCGATATCGACGAAGTCGAAGGTCACCGAGGATTTGCCGGTTCCGGTGATGTCCTTGTAGGCGATCGGCTTGTGGTTCAGCCAGCGCTCAGACAGCGAGTCCATGCCATGGGTGCCGTTGCCGGCATCGACGACGTAGGACATCAGCATCGTGTCGTCGAAGCTTTCGACGGTGATGCCGTGCCGCTTCATCACGAGGTAATCGTATTTCAGGTTCTGGGCGACCTTGAGGACCGAAGGGTCCTCCAGCAGGCGCTTCAGCCGGCTCAAGGCTTCTGCGACCGGGATCTGGTTTTCGGCGAGCCCGCCGCCGAGCAAGTCGCCGACGCCGGTCTTGTGGATCAGCGGCACATAGGCCGCCCGGATCGAGGCGCCGGTCGGGTCAGCCTTGTGGTCGGCGATCGCCAGCGAGAAGCCGACGAGGTCGGCCTGCATTGCATCGAGCGAGGTCGTTTCCGTGTCGAAGCCGACGACACCGGCTTCGCGCGCGTCCGATATCCACCGGTCGAGAGTGGCGATGTCGCGGATCGTCACATAGGCGCTCTGATCCATCGGCGCCTTGGCGAAGATTTCAGCGCGTGCCGCAGCGAGCGCCTCGGGCGTCGCGTCCGCGCCATTCGCTTCGCCGGCACGCGACAGGACGGCGGCGGCTTGCGCGGCCTCGCCACGGGCGGCAGCCGCGGTGGAGGAGCCCTCGCTGACCTTTTCCGCCCCATCTCCCTTGTCGAGATCAGGGCCGCGCGCCTCGGCGCCCCATTCTACCGGCACCAAGGCTGCTTCAACGGCATCGGCGTCCGTACCGGTCGCGGCGGCGACGCGACGCGTCAGCGTTGTGAATTCCATCGCCTTCAGGAAGGCGATCAGCTTCGGACCGTTCTGCGGCTCGAGGCTCAGCTCTTCGAGCGGAACGTCGAGCGGCGTGTCGGTCTTGAGTTCGACGAGCTGGCGCGACAGACGAGCGAGATCGGCATTGGCGATGATGTTCTCGCGGCGCTTGGCCTGTTTGATCTCGCCGGCGCGGGCCAGCAGCGTTTCGAGATCGCCGTACTCCTCGAGCAGCTGTGCCGCCGTCTTCGGGCCAATGCCGGGAATGCCCGGGACGTTGTCGGTGGAGTCACCGGTCATCGCCTGCAGGTCGATCATCTTTTCCGGCGGCACGCCCCATTTCTCGATCACTTCCGGGATCGAGATCTGCTTGTCCTTCATGCTGTCGTACATCGACACGTTCGAGGTCACGAGCTGCATCAGGTCCTTGTCGGACGAGACGATGGTGACGCCGGCGCCGGCGGCTTCTGCAAGCCGGGCGTAGGTGGCGATCAGGTCGTCGGCCTCATAGCCTTCCTTCTCGATGCAGGGCAGGTTGAAGGCGCGGGTCGCGTGACGGATCAGCCCGAACTGCGGGATCAGATCTTCCGGCGGCGCCGTGCGGTTCGCCTTGTACTGATCGTAGAGCGCATTGCGGAAGGTCTTCGACGAATAGTCGAAGATGACCGCGAAATGGGTCGGCGTGACGCCGACCGAGGTGTCGCGCGCATCGGTGAGCAGCTTCCACAACATGTTGCAGAAACCCGATACCGCGTTGACCGGAAGGCCATCGGATTTGCGGTTGAGCGGCGGGATGGCGTGGAACGCCCGGAAGATGAATCCGGAGCCGTCGACGAGGAAGAGATGATCACCGTTTTTCATGGGCAAATGGATAGCGCGGGGCAAGCCAAAGGTCCATTGCGGTTTTCCCGCCAGACACTACATTCTCCACCGGTCGCGGTGGCCGCGATCGCCACCGCGGATTGCGAAAACGGGGGCTGATTTCGCCTTGGGATCGAGCGCCAAAAGGCTTCGCAAGCGCCCGTTCGGCTTCACGCAAACGTTACATATTTGTAATGTCCGATTCAGCCCCGGTATCCTTGAAAAGCCACATTTGAATCCTCAAATCTTACTCAACGGCACCGAGTGATGCCGTCTTCTGGTGATTGGCCTGTCCCCCGCCCGCACCAGATGAGGACAAAGGCCTTATCCCCCTCTCCGGGCCTTTGTCCCGTTTTCAAAAGACCGTCACGGCGCCGCCTCCGCACCGTGACGGTTTTTTGTTTCTGCCGTCCGATCACCTCCGCTCAAATCCCGGTGAGGACCCGACGGTCTCAAGGTCCATCGCCTGCATTGTAACTTGTCTTCATGGCGGTTCGGGCGTACCGATAGACATGGCCTTCAATCGTATGGAATCTGCGACCTACCTGGCCAGCCTGCTGGCTAAGAGCTTTTCGCGCGCGCTTCACGAGCGCGGCCAGAAGCTTGGTTTCGCGCCCGGTCAGTTTCCCATCCTGCTCGAGCTTTGGGCCGAGGAAGGCCTGACGCAGAAACAACTGCTCGATCGCCTCGACATCGAACAGGCGACGATGGCAAACACGCTCTCGCGCATGGAGCGCGACGGGCTCATCCTCCGCCGCAAGCATCCGCAGGACAAGCGCTCGCAGCAGATCTACCTCACCGAAAAGGCAAAGGAGATGGAGGCGGCCGCCAAGGAGGCAGCGCTTGCCGCCGACCAGTCGCTGCTTGCCGGCCTCAGGAATTTCGAACGCGAACTGATGCTCGAATATATGCGCATGGCGCTCGCGAGCGTGGCACGCAGCGACAGTCGCGCCTGACGCACCACCCCCTTATTATCATTCCATCAAAAAATTTGGCTTAAAGCGGGCGTTCGCCCGTTCTAAAGCAGGGGCAGACGCGTCGATCCGGGCGCCCCGGCGCTCACCTCGCCGACGCGCCAGGCTCTCCGTTCACCGTCACCTGAGACCTCTGCCCAAAATCGCTCAAATCGATTTCGCTTTGGCGGCACATGCAGTAGGTTCCGGCGAAACTTGAAGCAAGGATATGCATGATGGCTGACATCACCCCCGTTCTCGAACGCGCAGACGCCAACCTGCCAAGGAGCCTCGACCGGCTGTTCGACCTCGTTCGGATCAAGTCGATCTCGACCGACCCGGCCTTCAAGGCGGAATGCCGCAAGGCGGCCGAATGGCTGGTGGCCGAACTCAACAGCCTCGGCTTCACCGCATCGGTGCGCGACACCCCCGGCCATCCGATGGTCGTCGCCCACCATGACGGCGCCAAGCCCGATGCGCCGCATGTGCTGTTCTATGGCCACTATGACGTTCAGCCGGTCGATCCGCTGAACCTCTGGGACACGGATCCGTTCGAGCCCGGCATCAAGGAAATCGAACCCGGCCGCAAGGTGATCACCGGCCGTGGCACGGCTGACGACAAGGGCCAGCTCCTGACCTTCCTCGAGGCGGTGCGCGCCTACAAGGACGTGCATGGCGCCCTGCCCTGCCGCGTCACCATCCTGTTCGAAGGCGAAGAGGAATCCGGCTCGCCGTCGCTGAAGCCCTTCCTCGAAGCCAATGCCGCCGAACTCAAGGCCGACTATGCGCTGGTCTGCGACACCAGCATGTGGGACCGCGATACGCCGGCGATCTCCGCTGGCCTGCGCGGCCTCGTCGGCGAAGAAGTCATCGTCCGGGCTGCCGACCGCGACCTGCATTCCGGTTATTTCGGTGGTGCTGCCGCCAACCCGATCCGCATCCTCACCACCATTCTCGCCGGCCTTCATGACGAAAACAGCCGCGTGACGCTGCCAGGCTTCTACGACGGCGTCGAAGAGACCCCGGCCCAGATCAAGGCGGCCTGGGAAACGCTCGGCCAGACGGCAGAGAAGTTCCTCGGCGAAATCGGCCTTTCGATCCCGTCGGGTGAAAAGAACCGCTCGGTGCTGGAACTGACCTGGGCGCGGCCGACCGCGGAAGTCAACGGCATCACCGGCGGCTATACCGGCGAAGGCTTCAAGACGGTGATCGCGGCCGAGGCTTCGGCAAAGGTTTCCTTCCGCCTGGTCGGCAACCAGAACCCGGAAAAGATCCGCGAAGCCTTCCGCGCCTATGTGCGCTCCAAGGTTCCGGCCGACTGCTCGGTCGAGTTCCATGCCCATGGCGGTTCGCCAGCGATCCATCTTCCATACGAATCGCCGCTGCTCAACACGGCGAAGGTGGCCCTGTCCGACGAGTGGCCGAAGCCGGCCGTCATCATCGGCATGGGCGGCTCGATCCCGATCGTCGGCGACTTCCAGAAGATGCTCGGCATGGAATCGCTGCTCGTCGGCTTCGGTCTTTCCGACGACCGCATCCATTCGCCGAACGAGAAGTACGAGCTGCAGTCCTATTACAAGGGCATCCGCTCATGGATCCGTATCCTCGACGCGCTCGCCGCCTGATGATCGGTGCGGGACGGGGCGCGATTTTGTGCGCGCATCCCGCCCGAGCCACTTGACCCCGGAAGCCGTGGCGGAGCTCTCGCCACGGCTTCTTTGCTTTGGTTGCGTGGCTGGAGATGATGCAGCCCTCGCGCGCAAGCTCTCCATCTACGCGCATGCATCGCTGCCCGATCGATGGGATGTCCACGCTTTACCGTTTCCCCTTCACTGTTTCCCGGCGGTTTCTCCGTTGTCGGCGGGCCGTCAATCCTTGACCTCCGGGGTCTCAGGTGCTTCCTTTTTGTGAAACAAATCACAAAGGGAAATCGGATCGTTGGCAAGGGTAAGGACCGAAGCGTCGCGCTGCGGGCGTGACGTTATGACAAAGCGGCTCAGAAAACTGAACGTCTCCGCTCGGAGAAACCCTCCGGCCGCTGCAACGGAAGTGTCCTTGAAACAACCCCGCCACGCCCTCGCATCCATCGCGGCACCGGCATGAAGCGGCTGCAGACCTATTTCTGGCCCGTTGTCGGCCTTCTGGCGATCCTGTTTTCGGTGAACGCGCTCTATCATGAGTTGCGCGGCCTGTCGTTCGACGAGTTTCTCGCAAGCTTCAATGCGATTTCGCTGAGGAGTTGGCTTCTGGCGATCGGCTCGACGCTCCTCGCCTATGCAGCTCTGGCGGCCTACGACCGACTTGCGCTCGACCACCTCGGCCACCGCATTTCGCTCTGGTTCATCACGCTCTGCTCGTTCACGACCTACGCGCTGTCGCACAATCTCGGCGCCTCGGTGTTCTCCGGCGCGGTCGTGCGCTACCGCGCCTACCGTTCCAAGGGGCTTTCCCCGGGCGAAGTCGGCGTTCTCGTCGCCTTCTGCTCCTTCACCTTCACGCTCGGGACCTTGGTTCTATCGGCCGTCGTGCTTCTGGTACGGCCCGACATCATCGAGCGTTTTGCCGAATTCCTGCCGGTCGAAATGTCGCTCACAACCGGCGTGCTCATCCTCATCGTCATCGGGCTCTATGTCATCGGCAGTCTCGTCGGGCTGCCGTCGTTCCGCACGCGCTGGTTCCAGCTGCACTACCCGAAGCCGAAGATCGTTTTCCGGCAGCTGGTGATCGCTCCGGTGGAGCTGATCGGCGCCGCCGGGATCATCTATTTCGCCCTGCCGGAAGCGGGAAATCCGGGCTATATCGTCATTCTCGGGATCTTCCTTGCGTCCTTTTCGGCAGCCCTTCTGTCGCATGCGCCCGGCGGGCTTGGCGTACTCGAGCTGATTTTCATCGCCGCCTTGCCGGAAATGGACCCGGCTGCCGTGCTTGCGGCGCTTGCGATCTTCCGGTTGCTTTACCTCGTCATCCCGTTCGTGCTTGCGCTGATCGTGATCCTGGTGTTCGAGCGGGCGCGTTTCGTGGCGGAGCGCCAGCCGCCGAAGGGGAGCGACCTCCCCTAGGCGAAGGGACCGCGTCCATCACGGATATCAGGGCGCGTTGCAGACAGTGGGCAGCGCCTGCTCGAGCGGCCCCTTCACCTCGTGCAGGCGCGCCGCTTCGATCTGGTAGGGTGTAAACGGCGGCACCTGCAGCGACGGATTGATGATGCGGGCGACATAGCAGCCGGCGAAGAACCGCACCCGCCCCCGCTTCTCGATCGATTTCACCGCGACGGGAACGGCGGAATAGATGCTGCCCGCCCCGGCCTCCGTCTTCACCTTGCCGACCTTGATCTCGACAGACACCGTGCGCTCATAGCCGCGGGTGAAGGCCTTGAAGCCGCCGACGGGTTTCGATTCGCCGAAATAACCATAGGCGCGGGCATATTCCTTGCGGTTGACGGCGTTGTAGAGCGAGCGGACGAGCGCGGCCCCATCGGACCGGTCATCGACATAGGCGACGCTGTCCTGCGCCAGAGCTTCGCCATTCAAGGCTGCAAATGCGCCGAGGGCAAAGACGGTGGATCGAAGCTTCATGGCAGTCCTCCTTTGTCGTGCGGGCAGCCGAACACAACAATGAGGCGAAGTCCATAGCAGGATTCGCGAGTGGATCGATAACGACATCGGCCAGCCACCGTTCGGCGCGGCACCGGCGATCCGTTTGACCTCAGCAAATTTGGGAGGCGGTGGGCGGCGTCACGCCGATGAACAGAAAGCCGCGGGCGTAAGCGCAAAATGAAAAGAGCCCCGTGTGGGAGGAGGTACACGGGGCTCTCGAACTTGATCGGCAGCTGGGAGGAGGAGTGCCGCCGATCCGCATCGGGCGCCGCGGGAGGAGGTGCAGCGCTTCGATAAGTCGTATAATAGTTATGCGCCGCAACAATTTCAAGACATCATTTTGCACTGCACAAAATCGTGAAGGAAAGGCAGGGCCAAAGGCATCGTCCCTGACGTCGGATCGCGGATGGTGCATCCGGAGGACCGCCGCGACCGATAACCTCATAGAAACCACAACTACTGATGGCAGGTTCCTTTTGTTCAGCTTTTTCGACATACATCTACGTGTAAGCCAAGAATAAATTTTCACTCAGTAATTGCAGGCGCTCAAATGAAATTGCTGCTCCAGATTCCGACCGCCCTCATCGTTGTCCTGATTATTGCGACCTGGCTTGCCAGCCTCCGTCTCGTGGTGCTGCCGCCCGGCTCCCTCAAGCTCAAAGCGATGACGGCCCTCGTTTATCAGGGACATGGCTTCCGTCTGATCGACAGCCCGCTCGGCATGTGCGGCCGTCGGGCCTTCCCGGCCGCCGACTGCGAGGAGGTGGCCATGAACCATCTGGGCAAGCGGGTGCTGCTGCGGATGCCTTTCAGCCAATGGCTCTACGATTTCACCGATCCCTATCCGGTGAGCCCCACGGCATCGGTCGAAGAGACTCCGCTTCGAAACGCCATCCAGTGAGAACCGGCGAGCACAGGCTCGGACCTGGAGGCGCATGCGCGCCTCAGCGTCAAGGTTTTGAACCATCAGGCTTTTTCACAACGACTTTCTTAACCACCCCTTAAATTGCCGCATTTAAAGTTCACCCGGTCGCCGTGGCGGATGGGCGTGGGACGCCGTTACCGCCGTCGAAATCGATTGGCCGCAACGATAGCGCCAAGGGCCACCGCTGGGCGGTGAGGGATAGATCAAACGGCATGGCAGCAAGCGGCAGGTCAGGACAGCGGATCGAGCCCTCGTTCGGCGGAAACGAGGACGATGACGACGACGATTTTCGCGTCGAGGCCAGCGACCGCGTGACCACGGGCCGCAAGGCGCCACGCGGCAAATCTTCCGGCCAGACCAACAGGAGCAGCGGCAAGAAGAAGCCAGCCGGCAAGCGCGGCGGCGGCCGTCGCGGCTCCGGTGGCGGTGGCTTGGTCGGCCTTGTCCGCACGCTGTTCTACTGGTGCATCGTGCTCGGCATCTGGGGCGCGATGGGCGTCGGCGGCCTGGTGCTCTACTATGGCGCGCGCATGCCGAGCGCCGAAAGCTGGTCGATCCCCGATCGCCCGCCGAACGTGAAGATCCTTGCCGTCAGCGGCGACATCATCGCTAACCGCGGCACCACGGGCGGCGAAGCGCTTTCGCTCGAAAACATGTCGCCCTATATCCCGCAGGCAGTCATCGCCATCGAAGACCGGCGCTTCTACTCCCATTTCGGCATCGACCCCTTAGGTCTGGCCCGCGCCATGCTGACGAACGTCACTACGGGCCGCATGGTCCAGGGCGGCTCGACGCTGACGCAGCAGCTCGCCAAGAACCTGTTCCTGTCGCCGGAGCGCACGCTGGAGCGCAAGGTGCAGGAAGTCTTGCTCGCCTTCTGGCTCGAGCAGAAATATTCCAAGGACCAGATCCTGGCGATGTATCTCAACCGGGTGTTCTTCGGCTCCAACGCCTATGGCGTCGAAGCGGCCTCGCGGCGCTACTTCAACAAGTCGGCACGCGACGTGAACCTCGGCGAGGCGGCCCTGCTCGCGGGCTTGCTCAAGGCCCCTTCGCGGCTCTCGCCGGCGCGTGATCCGAAGGCGGCGGAAGAGCGCGCCCAGATCGTGCTGGGCGCGATGCGCGAGGAAGGCTTCGTCACCGACAGCGAGATCAAGACGGCGATGTCGCAGACGCCGACCAAGGCCAAGAGCTACTGGTCGGGCGCCGAGCATTATGTCGCCGACATGGTGATGGACCAGCTTCCGGGCATGATCGGCGAGATCAAGGAAGACCTGGTCATCGACACGACGATCGACCTCAATCTCGAGAAGAAGGCCGAGGAAGTGATTGCCGCGACGCTGGACGCCGACGGCAAGAAGCTCGACGCCTCGCAGGCCGCCCTCGTCTCGGTCGACGGCACCGGCGCCATCCGGGCGCTCGTCGGCGGCAAGGACTATGCCGAGAGCCAGTTCGACCGCGCCTCCAAGGCCAAGCGCCAGCCGGGCTCGGCCTTCAAGCCCTTCGTTTATGCCGCGGCCATGGAGATCGGCCGCACGCCGATGTCGATCCGCAATGACGGTCCGGTTCGGATCGGCAACTGGACGCCGGAGAATTACGACCAGAAATATCGCGGCGAGGTGACGCTTGCCGATGCGCTCGCCAACTCGCTGAACACGATCGCAGCCCAGCTGGTCATGGAGGTCGGTCCTTCCAACGTCGTCAAGGTCGCGCACCGCCTCGGTATCGATTCCGAGATGCAGGCAAACGCCTCGATCGCGCTCGGGACGTCGGAAGTGAGCCTCGTCGAACTGACGTCGGCCTATGCCCCCTTCATGAATGGCGGCTTCAAGGCGACGCCGCACGTGATCCGCCGCATTTCCAAGGCGGACGGAACGGTGCTCTACGAAAACACCTACGACAACCCGCCGCGTGTGCTCGATCCGGCGATCGTCAGCGAGATGAACCAGATGCTGCTGCGGGTGCTGACCAAGGGCACCGGCAAGAAGGCGCAACTGAAAGGCTGGGAAGCGGCCGGCAAGACCGGCACGACGCAGTCCTTCCGCGACGCGCTGTTCGTCGGCTACACCTCGAATCTCACGACCGGCGTCTGGTTCGGCAACGACGACGGCAAGTCGATGAAGAAGGTCACCGGCGGCGGCCTGCCGGCCAAGGCCTGGCACGATTTCATGATGGCGGCCCACGAAGGGCTTTCGCCCTCGCCGCTGTTCGGGACGACCGGCGTGCAGCCGGTCTTCGACGACGGCACCGCGCCGCCCCCCGGCGACCTGATGTCCGGGGACCCGGAAGCCTTCCCGGAAGCACCCGTCGGCGTCGATGGCGGAGTCGCGGTCGGGCAGCGTCCGGTCGACCAGGGCGGCGCCCCGTGGGGCGGCCAGACGGCGGACCAAGGCAACGGCGGCATGGTACCGCCGGCCGATGTCGGCCAGACGACCGGGGCCACGCGCCGCACCACGCTTTTCGATATTCTGACCGGCGGCTGAGCCGCCCGTGAACCTCGATTTGACAGGGGATCCGGCCTGTAGGCAGGCTGCGGCCGATGGCCCATTTCGGGCTAGACAAATCCCGGGCTTGCTTTTGCCCCCAAACGCCCCGCAGAATGCCTTGCAGTCCGAAACGCCGGTCCTTATATACGCCGCATCGGCGCAGTCTAAGCTGCGAAGAAATCCAAAGACCATCCCGTTAGGGGCTGTCTCACGAATGCCTGACCGGGTTCCGACAGTCCGCTGCAAGGAGAGAACGACATGGCTAAAGTTATTGGTATTGACCTGGGAACGACCAACTCCTGCGTCGCCGTCATGGACGGTAAAGACGCGAAGGTGATCGAAAATGCCGAGGGTGCGCGCACGACCCCCTCGATGGTGGCATTCAGCGAAGACGGCGAGCGTCTCGTTGGCCAGCCGGCCAAGCGCCAGGCTGTCACCAATCCGGAAAACACGCTTTTTGCGATCAAGCGCCTGATCTGGCCGGACCTTCCAGGACCCGACCACGCAAAAAGACAAGGACATGGTTCCTTACAAGATTACCAAGGCCGACAATGGCGACGCCTGGGTCGAAGCGCACGGCACGGATTACTCCCCGTCGCAGATCTCCGCCATGATCCTTCAGAAGATGAAGGAAACGGCCGAATCCTACCTCGGTGAAAAGGTCGAGAAGGCCGTCATCACCGTTCCGGCCTACTTCAACGACGCCCAGCGCCAGGCAACCAAGGATGCCGGCAAGATCGCCGGTCTCGAAGTTCTGCGCATCATCAACGAGCCTACCGCGGCAGCGCTCGCCTACGGCCTCGACAAGAAGGACGGCAAGACGATCGCCGTTTACGACTTGGGTGGTGGTACCTTCGATATCTCGGTTCTCGAAATCGGCGACGGCGTCTTCGAAGTGAAGTCGACCAACGGCGACACCTTCCTCGGTGGCGAAGACTTCGACATGCGTCTCGTCCAGTACCTCGCCGGCGAGTTCAAGAAGGAACAGGGCATCGACCTGAAGAACGACAAGCTCGCTCTTCAGCGCCTGAAGGAAGCCGCTGAAAAGGCCAAGATCGAGCTGTCCTCGTCGCAGCAGACCGAAATCAACCTGCCCTTCATCACGGCTGACGCTTCCGGTCCGAAGCACCTGACGATGAAGCTGACCCGCGCCAAGTTCGAAGCGCTTGTCGACGACCTGATCCAGCGCACCGTCGCGCCGTGCAAGGCAGCCCTCAAGGATGCCGGCGTCTCGGCTGCCGAGATCGACGAAGTCGTTCTCGTCGGTGGCATGAGCCGCATGCCGAAGGTGCAGGAAACCGTCAAGCAGCTGTTCGGCAAGGAGCCGCACAAGGGCGTGAACCCGGATGAAGTGGTCGCCATGGGCGCCGCCATCCAGGCCGGCGTTCTGCAGGGCGACGTCAAGGACGTTCTCCTGCTCGACGTCACCCCGCTGTCGCTCGGCATCGAAACGCTCGGTGGCGTCTTCACCCGCCTGATCGAACGCAACACGACGATCCCGACCAAGAAGTCGCAGACCTTCTCGACCGCCGACGACAACCAGTCGGCCGTGACGATCCGCGTCTCCCAGGGCGAGCGTGAAATGGCTGCAGACAACAAGCTGCTCGGCCAGTTCGACCTCGTCGGCATTCCGCCGGCACCGCGCGGCATGCCGCAGATCGAAGTGACCTTCGACATCGATGCCAACGGCATCGTGCAGGTTTCGGCCAAGGACAAAGGCACCGGCAAGGAACACCAGATCCGCATCCAGGCATCTGGCGGCCTCTCCGACGCCGACATCGAAAAGATGGTCAAGGACGCCGAAGCCAACGCTGAAGTCGACAAGAAGCGTCGCGAAGGCGTGGAAGCCAAGAACCAGGCCGAAAGCCTGATCCACTCCAGCGAGAAGTCGCTGAAGGATTACGGCGACAAGGTTTCGGAAACGGACCGCAAGGCGATCTCCGACGCGATTGCCGCGCTGAAGACCGCCGTCGAAGCCTCCGAGCCGGACGCCGAAGACATCAAGGCCAAGACCAACACGCTCATGGAAGTTTCCATGAAGCTCGGCCAGGCGATCTACGAAGCGCAGCAGACGGAAGCCGCTCATGCGGATGCCGCCGCCGACGCTGCCCGTGACGGCGATGTCGTCGATGCCGACTACGAAGAAGTCAACGACGAAGACGATCGCAAGCGTTCGGCCTAAGTCGCCCTTCAAACAGACGGAAAAGCCCGGGTTCGCCCGGGCTTTTTTGTTGCCGGTCTCGCCCGTCAGGGCCTGCAATATCGGCGATCGGCACTGTGACTTGCCGCAAACGTACCTTTTCCGACAAAAAACCGTATCTACCGCCGTTCGGGCTATGGTATCGCGCTTCAAGGTTTACTAAATCGGTGGCAAGGTAAACGGGCAGCCGCCGAGCCATCGCGCTGGCTTGCCAACAGGATAATCTTCTACGAATGAAACGTGATCTCTACGAAACGCTTGGTGTTGCCAAGAACGCCGACGAAAAGGAGCTGAAGAGCGCCTTCCGCAAGCTCGCGATGAAGTATCATCCGGACAAGAACCCCGGCGACGCGGCAGCGGAGAAGACCTTCAAGGAAATCAACGAAGCCTACGAGATGCTCAAGGACCCGCAGAAGCGGGCGGCCTATGACCGCTACGGTCATGCGGCTTTCGAGCAGGGCGGCATGGGCAACGGCTTCGGCGGCGGTGGCGCCGGCGGTTTCTCCGACATCTTCGAAGACATCTTCGGCGAGATGATGGGCGGCGGGCGCCAGCGGCGCTCATCGGGCGGCCGCGAGCGCGGCGCCGATCTTCGCTACAACATGGAGATCTCGCTCGAGGAAGCCTTCGGCGGCAAAACGGCGCAGATCCGCGTTCCGACCTCGATCACCTGCGACGTCTGCACCGGCTCCGGCGCCAAGCCGGGCACCAGCCCCAAGACCTGCGGCACCTGCCACGGCTCCGGCCGCGTGCGCGCCGCTCAAGGCTTCTTCTCGATCGAACGCACCTGCCCCACCTGCGGCGGGCGCGGTCAGACGATCACCGACCCCTGCGGCAAGTGCCACGGCCAGGGCCGGGTCACCGAAGAGCGCACCCTCTCGGTCAACATTCCGGCGGGCATCGAGGACGGCACGCGCATCCGCCTTTCGGGCGAAGGCGAAGCCGGCCTTCGCGGCGGACCGTCGGGCGACCTCTACATCTTCCTTTCGGTCAGGCCGCATGAGTTCTACCAGCGCGACGGCGCCGATCTCTATTGCAGCGTGCCGATCTCGATGACGACGGCTGCCCTTGGCGGCAAGTTCGACGTGACGACACTCGACGGTACCAAGTCGCGCGTCACGGTTCCCGAGGGCACCCAGGCCGGCAAGCAGTTCCGCTTGAAGGGCAAGGGCATGCCGGTGCTGCGCTCGGCGCAATCGGGCGACCTCTACATCCAGATCCAGATCGAAACGCCGCAGAAGCTGACCAAGCGCCAGCGCGAACTGCTGCAGGAATTCGAGGAGATCTCCTCCAAGGACAACAATCCGGAATCGACCGGCTTCTTTGCCCGGATGAAGGATTTCTTCGATACGCTGAGCGACTAAGGCTTCAAGCCCGACGACTTCTACAGCGCCGCGCGCCGGAAACGGTTGCGCGGCGCTTCTATTTCAGAGCAAGGCCATGAGCTGCCACAGCCCGGCCAAAACGAGCGCTGCCCCAGCGATGCGAGACAGGATCCTGCCGCCGGGCACGACCTTCTCCGCCAGAACGAAGATGGCGATCGCGGCGATCCACAGCACGTTCATCACCCCGCCGACGAACAGCAGCGCCATCAGCGCCCAGCAGCAGCCGACGCAATAGAGCCCGTGCCGCACACCGAGGCCGAAGGCGCCGCCCGCTTCCCGACGAAAGCCGCCGTGGGACTGGATGAAAAGCAGCGGCGCCTGGCATTGGCTGAGACAGCGATCCTTGAGCGGCGTGAACTGGAACAGGCCGACAGCAGTCAGAACGATGCCGCTGAGGACCGCACTGGCGCTTGCAAGCGCCGGCGTGAGCAACAGGGCGCGATCGAGCAGCCATTGCCCGAGAACGGCGACGAGCGCGAACAGGATCCACGCCGACAGATAGCCGGCGGCAAAGAAACCGGTGGCGGCAAAGGGCTTGCCCTGTTGGGCGGCCTTGCGGCCGACACGGGCATAGAGCAGGATCATCGGCGTCGCCGACGGCACCATCATGCCGACCATCATTACGGCCCACATGACGAGGGCATAGGCGAAGGTCGTGGCGGACCAGGGAGCGGCAACCGCGCCCGCCATCGATGCCATGGCGCCCTGCTGTGCCCCCATGGTCATGGGCTTGTCCGCCGGCATGTCCATGGGCATATATCCATGTCCATGCCGGAGCCCATATCCATGCTGGCTGAAGGAGCCGGGGGAACAGCCATGTCCATGGCCGACGCCAGCCACAGGATGTAGAGCCAGCTGATCGCCGTCAGGGTGACCAGCGCCGCCACGACGATGACGCGGTCACGTCTAAGCAGGGTTTCGAGCGCTGTGTCTCCCATCGGCGTCAGTGGATCACGCCGCTTTCGGTCAAATGCATCCGGGCGAAATGGGCATGCGAATCCGCAAGCGCCAAAGTCAGCGGCCCTTTCGTATCGGCCCATCCGCGCCCGACTTCGCAAATGTCGTATTCGAAGCCATGGGGGAGATTGATGCGCGCCTGATGGGCGGCGCCGGTCACGGGATTGAGGATCGGCTCGCCGCGTGCGGCGATCCAGCCCGGCACGTTCAGCCGCGCCGTTCGGGCGCCAACATCAACCTCGAAATCGATCTCGGCAAAGACCGGATCGTGCATGGTTTCGAAGGTGGTTGCGAAGACCTGGAAGAAGGTCGCGCCGGGTTCGGTATCCTCGCCACTCATAATGCGCAGCAGCGCGCCGCGCTGTTCGTCCGATGCGCGGCTATCGACGATCGGCACCACCTGCCCCCTGCCCTCATGGATCGCGCCCGGCCAGGCGGCGATCAGGCCGCCGCGAAGCCCATCGAGCCGCGTGTCGCCGTGATAGCCTTCCTCGATCTCGAAGGCGCCGACAGCGCTGCAATGGCCTTGGGTCGGCAGAGCGTTGAACTGGCAGGGGCAGCCATAGGCGCAATTGCAATGAATGAACTCACGCCCCTTCATCATCCATCTGACACTCGTCATCGTCTCCTCCTGAGATCTGATCGGTGTTCGTCTCGCGGTTCCCCGCAAACGGATGCCTTTTATTAGAATAGAAAAATATACTCTTCTCCGCCGCCGATGCCAACGGCAGGCGATGGGCAAAGGCGGGAACACGACAGCGCCGCGGGTCGGTCGGACCCGCGGCGCTTGGGTGATCAGGTTTCGAGCTCTTTATCGGTGCCGTCCTAAAGCGTCGCCATGCCGCCATCGACGATCAGTTCGGCACCGACGGTAAAGGTGGCTTCGTCCGAAGCGAGGAAGACCACGGCCTTGGCGATCTCGCTCGCATCGCCGAAACGGCCAAGCGGGATCTGCGCGGCGATCGCATCGACCACTTGCTTGTTTTGTTCGGGCGTCGGGGCGTGGCCGTCATGGAGCGGCGTGCGGATTGGACCGGGGCTGACGGCATTGACCCGGATGCCGCGGCCGATGAGTTCGCCGGAGAGCGTGCGGGCCAGCGACAGCAGGCCCGCCTTGGTCAACGCATAGACGCTGGAGGTCGGCATGCCGATATGGGCGTTGATCGAGGTGTTGAGCACGACCGAGGCGCGCTTGGAGAACACGGGCAGCAGTGCCTGGATCAGGAAGTACGGGCCCTTGACGTTGATGGCGATCGACCGGTCGAAGCTTGCCTCGTCCCACTCTTCGATCGGCTGCAGCTTGGCGATGCCGGCATTGATGAACAGGATGTCGAGCGTGCCGAAGGCGGCACGGATCTTTTCGGCAACGGCCGCCTGGCCGGCGACATTGCCGGCATCGGCCTCGATGATGAGCGCAGCCTCGCCAAGAACGGATCGGGCTTCGGCGATGTTCTTCGGATTGGTGCCAGTGACTGCAACGCGCGCGCCTTCGGCAATGAACTGGCGGGCGGTTTCGAGACCGATGCCGCTGGTGCCGCCGGTGATGAGTGCCGTCTTGTTCTCCAAACGTGACATGATGAAATCCTCTTGCTGGGTTGAGAAGGAGGCCGGTTCGATTGGCCGTCCGTCGATGCCCACAGATATGGCGGAAAACGGTCGTTCGGATTAGTCTCCCAATCGTGGAACTCGAATTCGGAAAAGCCGAACGATGATGAAGATCGAAGGAATAGCTGCCTTTGTCGCCGTGGCCGAAGCCGGCTCGATCAGCGAGGCGGCACGTCGCCTGCGGCTGTCGAAATCCGTCGTCAGCGAAAGAGTGGCAGAACTGGAGCGCGGGCTCAACGCCACGCTTCTCCACCGCACCACACGCAAGCTGACGCTCACCGAGGATGGCATCGCGTTTCGCGAGCGCGCCATCCGGATTGTCAGCGAAGTGCAGGCGGCCGCCAGCGATCTTGCCGAACGCCGCGGGCTGCTGACGGGACCGCTTCGGATCGCGGCCCCCGTCAGCTTCGGCCGAAGGCATCTCGGCCCGGCGCTCTATCCGTTCCTGGCCCAACACCCGGAGATCGAGCTGACGCTTGACCTCGACGACCGACGGGTCGATGCCGCCTCCGAAGGCTACGACGCGATCGTGCGCCATGGCGCGATCGCCGACTCGCGGCTGGTCGTGTGGAAACTTGCGAGAAGCCGGCGCCTGCTGGTCGCCGCGCCCGACTACCTCGACCGGCACGGCACGCCCGCGTCGCTCGTCGAACTCGAGGGCCATCGCGGCATCTTCTACACCAACCGGGGTGCTGCCGACTGGCGCTTCGAAGGACCTGGCGGTGCGACAGTCGTACGGGCCCGCCTGGCGCTTGGCATGAACAATGGCGACATGTTGCACGATGCCGCCGTCGCCGGGCTCGGCATCGCGCTGTTGCCCGCCTTCATCGCCGGTCCGGCCGTGCGCGAGGGGCAACTGAACGAGATCGACGTCGGGCTCAGCCCGGAGCCGGAGTTCATCTACATGGCGCATCCGGAGGGCCGGCGCGCCTCCACCAAGCTCAGAGCCATCGCCCAGCACCTGAAGGAAGCCTTCGGCGATCCGCCCTATTGGGATCCGTGACGGCTCCGCAATCCCGGCACAATCGTTGCGGGCGACGGTATCGCGCCGATCGCCGATCAAGTCTTGACCAAGGCTTGACCGAAACCGGCTGGCATCATCAGCGCATCCCCTGACAACCGAAAATTGGATTCCTATCTTTCATGCGGAACCGCTTTCTGAACTGGATCGTCCTCATGGCGCTTGGCACCAACGCTCACGCAAGTCCGCTTCCCGCTCCCACCGACGCAGAAATTCAGGAGATCCTGGCCGACCGGATCGACAAGCAGCAGCAGTCGATCGGCATCGTCGTCGGTATCATCGATGCCAATGGCCGGCGCATCATCGCCCACGGCCATCCGGCCAAAGGTGACCCGCGCCCCGTCGACGGGCAGACCGTGTTCGAGATCGGCTCGGTCACCAAGGTCTTTACCGCGCTGCTGCTGGCCGACGCGATGGAGAAAGGCGCACTCAGCCTTGGCACACCCGTCGCCACGCTTCTTCCCGAGAGCGTGATCATGCCCGAGGACAAGCAGACGCCGATCACGCTCGGCGACCTCGCAACGCACATGTCCGGCCTGCCGCGATTGCCCAGCAATCTGGTGCCGGCCGACATGAGCAATCCCTATGCCGGCTACGACGCGGCGAAGCTCTATGCTTTCCTCTCCAGTCACAAGCCGCAGCGCCGCCCCGGCGTCGGGCATGAATACTCCAATCTCGGCGCCGGGCTTCTCGGCCACGCGATCGCCTTGAAGGCCGGGGTCTCCTATGAAGACCTCGTCGTCAGCCGTATCGCCGTTCCCCTCGGCATGAAGGACACGGCGATCACGCAGCAGCCCGACTGGGCCGAACGCCGGGCAACGGGCCACGATGCGGCCATGGAGCCGGTGAGCGATTGGGATCTCGACGCGCTGCAGGGTGCAGGCGCCCTGCGCTCGACCGTGGACGATCTCCTGCTTTTCCTTGAGGCGGCCATGGGAAAGACGGCATCGCCGCTCGCTCCCGCCTTCAGCACGCTGCTGTCGACCCGACAACCGCTCGGCAACGGCGATGGCGACCAGCAGGCGCTCGGCTGGGTCGTCTCGGGCAAGGGCGACGAGCAGTTCATCTGGCACAATGGGGGAACCGGCGGCTATAGATCCTTCGTCGGCTACCGTCCGTCGACGGGTGTCGGCGTGGTCGCCCTGTCGAATGCGTCGACCGACGTCGGCGTCGACGACATCGGCCGCCATCTGCTCAATCGCAACGCGCCGCTTGCGCCGCCGATCGTCAAGCGCACGGCCATAGTGATCGACCCGGCGCGCTATGATGCCTATGTCGGCACCTACAGGCTGGCGCCCGACTTCGAACTCACGATCTTTCGGGATGGCGATAGTCTGTTTGCCCAGGCGACCGGGCAGGACCGGCTCGAAATCCTTCCGGAGGCCGAGCACCGCTTCTTTACGAAGCTCATCGATGCCCAGATCAGCTTCACGCTCAAAGGCGACCGTGCCGAAAGCCTGACCTTGCACCAGGGTGGGCAGAGCAGCCCTGCGCCTCGGGTCTCGAAATGACGGGCGCCTCCCGCCTGCTTATGAGGGCGGGAGACGATTTCCAGATCGATCAGAACAGCAGATCGATGGTGAAGTAGGCGAGCGCCGAAATCGCCGCTGCGGCGGGCATGGTGATGAACCAGGCAATGACGATATTGCCGGCAAGCCCCCAGCGCACGGCCGAAACGCGACGCGCAGCACCAACGCCGATGATCGCTCCGGTGATGGTGTGCGTCGTCGAGACCGGGATGCCGAGCCAGGTGGCGGCAAAGAGCGTGATCGCTCCGCCGGTCTCGGCGCAGAAGCCCTGCATCGGATTGAGCCTGGTAATCTTCGAGCCCATGGTGTGGACGATGCGCCAACCGCCGAACAGCGTGCCGAGCGCGATCGCCGCCTGGCAGGTGATCACCACCCAGAACGGCACATAGAACTCCGAGCCGAGATAGCCTTGCGAGTAGAGCAGCACCGCGATGATGCCCATGGTCTTCTGCGCGTCGTTGCCGCCATGGCCGAGCGAATAGAGCGAGGCCGAGACGAACTGCATGACGCGGAAGGTGCGGTCGACGGCAAAGGGCGTCTGGCGCACGAAGATCCACGAAACGATCAGCACCAGCATGAGCGCCAGGAAAAAGCCGATCGCCGGCGACATGAAGATGGCGCCGACGGTCTTCAGGAGGCCGGTCCAGACGATGGAACTGAAACCGGTGCTGGCAAGACCGGCACCGACGAGGCCGCCGATCAGCGCGTGCGACGAACTCGACGGGATGCCGAAGAGCCAGGTGACGATGTTCCAGACGATCGCGCCGATCAGCGCCGAGAAGATCACCAGCGGCGTGACGATGCCGGGATCGATGATGCCCTTGCCCAGCGTCTCGGCCACGTGCAGGCCGAAGAACAGGAAGGCGATGAAGTTGAAGAAGGCCGCCCACATGACGGCATATTGCGGCCGGAGCACCCGTGTCGAGACGATCGTCGCGATCGAGTTGGCGGCGTCGTGCAGACCGTTCAGGAAGTCGAAGAACAGCGCGATGCCGATCAGCCCGACGAGCAACGGAAAGGCGAGCGTCGCATCCATCAGACGTTCTCGATCACGATGCCGCTGATTTCATTGGCGACGTCCTCGAAGCGGTCGACGACCTTTTCGAGCTCGCCATAGATCTCGCTGCCGATGATGTAGGCCATCGGATTGCTGGCGCCGTGGCGGCGGAACAGGTCCTTGAGGCCCTGTTCGTGCAGTTCGTCGGAACGGCCCTCGATGCGGGTGACCTCTTCGGCGATCGCGATCAGGCGGTCGTGATTGGCGCCGATCCTATCGAGCAGCGGAATGGCCTCGGCGATCAGGTGCGCGGCCTTGACGACCGTGGTGCCCATTTCTCGCATGCCGGGATCGAAGCTCTTCTGTTCGTAAAGGCGGATCGTCTTGACGGTCTTGTGCATCATGTCGATGGCATCATCCATCGACTGGATCAGATCCTTGATGTCGCCGCGGTCGAAGGGCGTGATAAAGGACCGGCGCACGGCCAGCAGCACCTCGGCGGTGATGTGGTCCGCCTCATCCTCGAGCGCGACGAT
The DNA here is from genome assembly GCF_026672675.1 of Ensifer sp. SL37. Classification (NCBI taxonomy): domain Bacteria; kingdom Pseudomonadati; phylum Pseudomonadota; class Alphaproteobacteria; order Hyphomicrobiales; family Rhizobiaceae; genus Ensifer; species Ensifer sp. SL37. Next base: position 1,363,282 of record NZ_JAPPRN010000006.1, read on the forward strand.
CCGGTCGCAGTGTTTTTCCAGATCGTCGCCGCCAGCGAGAACCTTGTCGAGCGCATCGGCAGCACCGACGACGGTGCGCGAATGTTTTGCGAAGAGGTCGAAGAAGCGATCCTCGCGGGGAAGAAGTTTGCGGAACCAGGCCAGCATCACACGTATATCCATCTGTGGATTGTCATGCGGCTGTCATATTTCACTAGGTCCTTTATGAAAAGCACCGAATCAAAGGGGTTTGTCGCCTTTCCCCTGTCGATATCGGCCTATCTTGCACGATATGGCGACGCGCCCCATTTCGCCTTGCCTTGGCAGGCGCTTTCGTCCTAGCTGCGCCCAACGTCGAATCCGGACTGCCGATGCCAAACAAGGTCTTTCTCAACCGCCTGAAGCTTACGGAGTTCCGCAACTATGCGGCCCTCTCGCTTGAGCTCGATCAGCGCCATGTGGTGCTGACGGGGGAGAACGGCGCCGGCAAGACCAACCTCATGGAAGCCGTCTCTTTCCTTTCGCCCGGCCGCGGCCTCAGGCGCGCAGCCTATGCGGACGTGACCCGGGTCGGTGCCGGCGACGGGTTCTCGGTCTTTGCGGAAGTCGAGGGCATGGAGGGAACCGTCGAGATCGGCACCGGGACTGCCGGCGTCACGGAAGGGCAATCCCGGCGGCTGCGGCTGAATGGAACACCGGCAGCGACCGTCGACGAACTGACCGATCACCTGCGCGTCCTCTGGCTGACGCCATCGATGGATGGGCTCTTTACCGGGCCTTCGGCCGACCGGCGGCGTTTCCTCGATCGTCTTGTGCTGTCGCTCGATCCGGAGCACGGCCGTCGCGCCAGCGAATTCGACCGGGCGATGCGCAGCCGCAACCGGCTGCTCGGTGAATTCCGCCCGGACCCTTCCTGGCTGACGGCGATCGAAAAGGAGATGGCCGGTCTCGGCGTCTCCATGGCGCTGGCGCGGCAGGAAATGCTCGGTCTGTTGACGGCGCTGGTCGAGCGCACTGTCGATGAAAGCGTCTTTCCCTCGGCGCGCCTGGCGTTGTCGGGCTTTCTCGACGACGAGGGCCATCGTCCGGCCTATGATCTGGAAGAACAATATCTGACGATGCTGCGTGATGGGCGTCCGCGCGACGCCGCGGCGGGGCGCACGCTCGACGGGCCGCACCGGAGCGACCTGCTCGTGCGTCACCGCGAGAAGGACATGGAGGCAGCACGCTGCTCGACCGGGGAGCAGAAGGCGCTGCTCGTCGGCCTGGTGCTGGCGCATGCGCGCCTCGTCGGCGACATGACCGGCCACGCGCCGATCCTGCTGCTCGACGAGATCGCCGCCCATCTCGACGTCAACCGGCGCGCCGCTCTGTTCGATCTCGTCGACGGCCTTGGCGGCCAGGCCTTCATGACCGGGACGGACCAAGCGATGTTCGAGGCGCTGGGCGAACGCGGCCGCTTTCTGACGGTTTCGCACGGCAGTGTTACGGGATAAGCAGAGGTCACCGAGGAGGATTTTGCCATGACCGGTGAGAACAAGCTCGACCAATCGGAGATCACCCGCTACGCCCGCCATATCGTGCTGCCGGAGATCGGGGGTGCCGGGCAACAAAGGCTGAAGGCGGCCCGTGTGCTGGTGATCGGGGCCGGCGGGCTCGGCGCTCCAGTGCTCGTCTATCTTGCCGCCGCCGGCATCGGCCGGATCGGCATCGTCGACGACGATGCGGTCGCGCTTTCCAACCTGCAGCGGCAGATCATCCACCGCACTGAAGACATCGACCGCGCCAAGGTCGAGCGGGCCGCCGAGGCGATCACCGCCCTCAACCCGCATGTCGGCGTCGACGAACACAGGCTCAGGCTCAACCCCGACAATGCCGAGGCGCTTTTCCGGCAATATGACCTGGTGATCGACGGCTCGGACAATTTCGATACGCGCTATCTCGCCGCCGATACGGCGGCAGCGGTCGGCATTCCGCTGGTGACCGGCGCCGTCGGCCGCTTCGACGGATCGCTGACGGTGCTGATGCCCTACAGCGCCGGCGCCGATGGACGGCCGAACCCCTCCTATCGCGATCTCTTTCCCGAGCCGCCGCCGGCCGGTGTCGTGCCCTCCTGCGCGGAGGCCGGCATCGTCGGCGCGCTGACTGGCGTCATCGGCACCTTGCAGGCGATGGAGGCAATCAAGGTGATCGCCGGCTTCGGCGAACCGCTGGTCGGACGGCTGCTGATGTATGACGCGCTGACGGCACAGTTCAACACCATCCGCTATCGCCGCAGAGCATAGGCCGACCATGGTGCAGATCTTTCGCATCGACGAAGCATTCGACCGCTACGAGGAACTGCTGGCGCTGATCCTTGGCGCCTTCTCCTACATGGACGGGCGGATCGACCCGCCGTCGTCGGCGCATGCATTGAACATCGAGTTGCTCCGGCAGAAGATCGTTGACGAGATCGCCTTCGGCGTCCGCGACGGCGAAAGGCTCGTCGGCTGCATCTTCTGCAAACCGGAGGACGATTACCTCTATATCGGCAAGCTTGCCGTCGCGACTGAGACGCAAGGAAAGGGTATCGGTCGGCTGCTGCTCGCCGAAGCGGAGGCGACGGCGCGTGCCCTGAAGCTGCCGGCGCTGAGGCTTCTCACCCGCATCGAACTCATCGACAATCACCGAGCCTTTGCCGCCTGGGGTTTCGTCCAGAGCGGCACGATGTGCCATCCCGGTTTTACCCGGCCGACGGCGATCGAGATGCGCAAGACACTTTAGCTTCCGGGCTTGAGCGAACCGGATGGACGGCCGCACGGCGTTTCGCGTTCAGTCGCGGCCCGGAAGCACGCGGTCCGGTGGTCGGTGGCCATCGAAGAAGGTGCGGATGTTGATCACCACCTTCTCGCCCATGTCGATGCGGCCCTCAAGCGTCGCCGAGCTCATATGCGGCAGGAGCACGACCTTGCCCTCACCGGCAAGCTTGATCAGCTTCGGATTGACGACCGGCTCGTTCTCGAAGACGTCGAGGCCGGCGCCAGCGATCTTGCCTTCGCGCAGCGACTTGATCAGCGCCGTCTCGTCGACGATGCCGCCGCGGGCGGTGTTGACGATGTAGCTGTCCGGTCGCATCAGCGCCAATCGCCGTGCCGAGAGCAGGTGGTAGGTCGCCGGCGTCGACGGGCAGTTGACCGAGACGATATCGACGCGGGCAAGCATCTGGTCGAGGCTGTCCCAATAGGTCGCCTCCAGCATCTCTTCGGTTTCCGCCTTCACCCGGTGGCGGTTGTGGTAGTGGATCGAAAGGCCGAAGGCCTTGGCGCGGCGGGCGACAGCGGTGCCGATCCGGCCCATGCCGACGATGCCGATGCGCTTGCCGGCAATGCGCCGGCCGAGCATCCAGGTCGGCGACCAGCCAGCCCATTCGCCTTTGCGATCGGTCAGGATCTGCGCACCTTCGGCAAGCCGGCGCGGCACGGCGAGGATCAGCGCCATCGCCATGTCCGCGGTGTCTTCGGTCAACACGTTCGGCGTGTTGGTCACGGTGATACCCTTGCGGGCCGCAGCATCGACATCGATGTTGTCGACGCCGTTGGAAAAGCTTGCGATCAGCTTCAGCTGCGGGCCGGCCTGCTCGATCAGCGCCGCATCGATGCGATCGGTCACCGTCGGCACCAGCACGTCGGCGCGTTTCACCGCGGCAACGAGTTCCGGCTGGCTGCGCGGCGTGTCGTCGATGTTCAGCTCCGCATCGAAGAGCTCGCGCATGCGCGTCTCGACGATGTCAGGCAATTTGCGGGTGATGTAGACCGTGGGCTTCTTCTTGCTTGTCATTGCTGCGACGGGCCTTGTTGACGGGTCCTTAACCAAGTTGGGCGATACTTTCTCCCTGTAGCCGCAATTTCTACCAGACCCCACCGGGAAGACAAACAAAACTCGCGTCGTCGTCCCCGCGATTTCCGCCCGACCCATGGGCCTCAAGTGAACTGCGCCTGCAAAAGCTAGTGCCACGGAAAATGGGCTTCGTCATGCGTCACGTCATTTCCAGATTCTCGCTCTCGTTGATCGCCGCCTGCCTTGGCGCCGCGATCATGACGTCAGCGGCTTACGCTCAGGCCGCCAAGGGCGCCAGCGGGCTGCCGCTGCCGCGCTTCGTCAGCCTGAAGTCCAAGAGCGTCAATCTGCGGATCGGCCCGAGCGTCGATTACGCGGTCGCCTTCCGCTACATGAAGCCGGGCGTGCCGGTCGAGATCATTCAGGAATACGACAACTGGCGCCGCATCCGCGACGCCGACGGCACCGAAGGCTGGGTGAACCAGGCGCTGCTTTCCGGCGACCGCACAGCCGTTGCAGCCCCCTGGATGCGCGGCAAGGGCGAAGGCGTCTTCGTCAACATGCGCCGCGACGCGCAGGGCAATTCCCCGATCGTCGCCCGCATGGAGCCCGGTGTCATCGTGAAAGTCGGCGAGTGCAATGGCGACTGGTGCCATGCCGAAGCGCAAGGCGTCGAAGGCTGGATCGCCCAAGGCGAAATCTGGGGCGCCTATCCGGGCGAGGCCTTCAAGTAAGGCCGCGCCCGTCTTTAACCAAAAATCAATTCGGTCGGATCAGGCGAGACCAGCCTGTTTGGCGGCCGTTTCCAGCGAGACCATCGGCCGCGGCCCGATCTGGCCGATGACGATGCCGGCCGCGAGATTGCCGAGCTTGCTGCAGTCTTCGAGCGAGCGCCCGGTCGTGTAGCCGTGAAGGAAGCCGGCGGCATAGAGGTCGCCGGCGCCGGTCGTATCGACAACCTGGGCGATCGGCGTTGCGGTGACCCGAACGCGTTCGTCGCCGCGCACGACAACCGAACCCTCTTCGCTGAGCGTTACCGCCGCAAGCTTGCAATCCTTCGAGAGCTTCTCCAGCGCCAGATCGAAATCCTCGGTCTCGTAGAGCGCCAGCGCCTCCTGCTTGTTGGCAAAGACGATGTCGACCGTGCCGGAGCGCATGAGTTCCAGGAACTCGTCGCGATAGCGGTGAACGCAGAAGCTGTCCGACAGCGTGATCGCGGTCTCGCGGCCATTCGCGTGGGCGATCCGTGCGGTTTCGCGGATAGCATCCTTGGCGCGCGGCGGATCCCAGAGATAACCTTCGAAATAGGTGACCTTGGCCTCAGCGACGACGTCGGCTTCGACGTCCTCGGGGCCAAGCTCGACGCAGGCGCCGAGATAGGTATTCATCGACCGTTCGCCATCCTCGGTGACGAAGATCATCGAGCGCGCCGTCGGCGGCACGGTTTCGAGCGGCTTCGTTTGGAAATAGACGCCCTGGGCACGGATGTCGTGGGCGAAGATCTCGCCGAGCTGGTCGCTTGCGGTCTTGCCGAAATAGGCAGCGCGGCCGCCGAGGCTGGCAACGCCCGCAGCCGTATTGCCGGCGCTGCCGCCGGAGGCTTCGACCGCCGGGCCCATGCGCGAGTACAGCAACTCGGCTCGCTCGGCATCGATGAGGTTCATGGCGCCCTTTATGATGCCGTTTTCATTGAGAAAAGCATCGTCGCAGCGCGCGATGATATCAACGATGGCGTTGCCGATCGTCAGCACGTCGTATTTTGTCATGAACCTCGTCCGGTCTCCGTGATGGCCGGTGTTCGTTAATACCGGTTTTCCGGCCATTTGGAAGACAAAAGACGCGTGCAGGCGGCTTCACGCCGTAGGAAGCGCGCTTTCCTCATAGGCGGCGGCGAATTCGGCGCTCGGCGGAATGGGCTTGATGATATCGATCAGCACGCCATTCGGGTCGGCAGTGATGAAATGGCGCTGGCCGAAATCCTCGTCGCGCAAGGTTTTGAGGATCGGCAGGCCGGCAGCAAGCGCCTGCGCATAGATCGCATCCGGATTATCGACCTCGAAGTTCAAAAGCAGACCGCGCGTCGGCGCACGCGCCTCCTCGGGGATCGTCTCGTGGCGGTAGTCGAGCACGGCCAACGTCACATGCTCGTCCTCGACCGATTGAAGATGCACATACCAGTCGCTGGTGAAGAGCGCCTGGAAACGGAAGTGATCGACATAGAAGGCGGCGGTGGCGGCAACGTCGGCCGTCATGATGACCGGGTAATAGCTCGTCGATTTCATGGCTTTTCCTCGCTCCGGCAATATCATACAATCTGTATGTTTCTTTAACTAACATACAGGCTGCATGTATGCAACAGGAAATCTCCCGACGCTCCAATCGCGAGCGCTCCGACACGACGCGCGCCGCGATCCTCGATGCCGCCCGCGGCCTCTTCGTCACCAGGGGCTACGCCGACACGTCGACGCCGGACATCGTCGCGGCCGCCGGCCTGACCCGCGGCGCGCTCTATCACCACTTCGAAGACAAGAAGGCGTTGTTTCGCGCGGTGGCGGAACGGGAAGCAATTGCTGTGGCGACGTCGATCGAGCAGGCGACGTCAGGCGACCTTTCGGCCCGCCAGGCACTGAAGGTCGGCGCCCATGCCTATTTCGACGCCATGCGCGAGCCGGGGCGTATCCGCCTGCTCTTGCTCGATGGGCCTGCCGTCCTCGGCAAGCGGGAGATGATGGCGATCGACGTGGCCAACGCGCAGAGAACGCTCGAGGAAGGGATTGCCGAGGCAATGGCTCCGGCCACTGTTTCTGCCGAAAGGCTGTCGGCCATGGCTTCGCTGCTTTCAGCTGCCTTCGATCGCGCGGCGCTCGACATTGCCGATGGCGCGTCGAGCGAGGTCTATGCGGAAACGATCGGCACGCTGATCGACCGGATGGTGTCGACGTAAGGATCAGCGTTTACGGCAGGCGTCAGCTTGCGGCGGAGATCATCTGCGGCGGCAGTTCGACGAGCGACGCCGGGATGTCGCAGGTCTTTTCCGGCGACTTGCAGATATCGGCGATGACACAGCGCTCGCATTCAGGCTTGCGCGCCTTGCAGCAGTAGCGCCCGTGCAAGATCAGCCAGTGATGGGCGTGGTAAAGATACTCGTCGGGGATGATCTTTATCAGCTTGTCTTCCACCTCGTCCGGGGTCTTGCCCGGCGCCAGACAGATCCTGTTGGCGATGCGCAGGATGTGGGTGTCGACGGCGATTGTCGACTGGCCGAAGGCCATGGAGAGCACGACATTGGCGGTCTTGCGCCCGACGCCCGGCAGAGTCACCAGCTCTTCGCGTGTGCGCGGCACCTCGCCGCCGAAGTCGCGGATCAACTTTTCGCTCAGCGCGATGACGTTCTTCGCCTTGTTGCGATAGAGGCCGATGGTCTTGATGTAGTCCCGGACTTTTTCTTCGCCGAGCGCCAGCATCTTTTCCGGCGTATCGGCGATGGCAAAGAGCGCACGCGTCGCCTTGTTGACGCCGGCATCGGTCGCCTGCGCCGAGAGCGCCACGGCGACGACCAGCGTGAAGGGATTGACGTGCTCGAGCTCGCCCTTCGGCTCCGGCCGCTGGATCGAGAAGCGACGGAAGATCTCCTTGAGCTCGTCCTGGCTATAGAGGCTCTTCACCCGCGGCGTGGCGCGGCGGCTCGCCTTCGGTTTTGCAACACCCACGGGCAATTTTGGCTTCACGTTTTTCATGATGCATCTATAGTCAAAGGTCATGATCCATGGCAACGCCACCACCCCATCTGAGGACGCTCCGGTCTTCACCGCCGAGCTCACGCCCTATCGCTCGCTCGGGCGCCGCGGCTTCAAAATGTTCTTCCTGATCGCCGGGCTCCTGAGCCTCGTTCACGGCCTCGTCTTCCTCATCATCGGCGCCTGGCCGGTGGTGTTCTTTTTCGGGCTCGACTACCTGCTGCTGTTCGGCGCCTTCTGGCTGAACAATCGCTCGGGGCTCAGCCGCGAAGAGGTCCGCGTTAGCAGGACGGACGTTTCGGTGCGCAAGTTCACGCCCTCGGGCCAGATCAGCGAGCATCGTTTCAATCCGTTCTGGGCGCGCTTGAATGTCGCCCGGCATCAGGAGATCGGCATCGTCTCGATGACGATCAGCGGCGGTGGCCGCCGAACCGATATCGGCTCGTTCCTCAACCGCGACGACCGCGAGACTTTTGCGCTGGCGCTCTCGGGCGCGCTTGCGACCGTTCGCCGCCGCTGACGCCTGGCGCTTGTGGCGGCATCCCGCCGATCGCATGTTTTCAAGTTTCGGGTGGTTGACGGGGCCAGCAAATGGTTACCTGTGACAAGACAGGAGAAGAGCCATGAACATTGCGACATCCGTACCCACCGACATCACGCCGAAAGGCACCGACTATGATACGGTCAGCCGCGTGATCGAAATGCTCACCGAGGACTATCGCGACCAGCCGTCGCTCGAATCCGTGGCACAGCGCCTGAAGCAGTCGCCGACGCAGCTCCAAAAGGTCTTCACCCGCTGGGCCGGGCTTTCGCCCAAGGCCTTCCTGCAGGCCGTCACGCTCGACCACGCCAAGCGCCTGCTGCGCCAGGAAGACATGCCGCTGCTGGAAACCAGCATCGAAGTGGGCCTGTCAGGACCGAGCCGCCTGCACGACCTGTTCGTCACCCACGAGGCGATGTCGCCGGGTGAATGGAAGGCGCGCGGCGAAGGGCTGACAATCCGCTTCGGCTATCACCCCTCGCCCTTCGGCACGGCGCTGGTGATGATCACCGAGCGCGGCCTCGCCGGCCTTGCCTTCAACGATGCCGGCGGCGAGCAGGCAAGCTTCGAGGACATGGCGCAACGCTGGCCGAACGCCCGCTACATCGAGGACAGCGCGGCGACGTCCCAATACGCCGCGCGCATCTTCGATCCTTCGCGCTGGAGGCAGGACGAGCCGCTGCGCATCTTCCTCATCGGCTCCGACTTCCAGATCCGGGTCTGGCAGGCGCTGCTCAAGATCCCGCTCGGCTGCGCCACCACCTATTCGAACATCGCCGGCAACATCGGCCAGCCGACGGCATCGCGCGCTGTGGGTGCTGCGGTCGGGCGCAACCCGATCTCGTTCGTGGTTCCGTGCCACCGCGCCCTTGGCAAGAGCGGCGATCTCACCGGCTATCACTGGGGCCTGACGCGCAAACGCGCCATCCTCGGCTGGGAAGCCGGCAAGGCGGCCGACGGCACGATCTGATTACAGGCTTCCCAGCATCATCACAGACGCAAAAAGGGGCGCCCAGCGCCCCTTTTTCATTCTCCGTCTGTCAGCGCTCAGTGGGCGCCGGACATGTCGCCGAGCACTTCCTTGGAAGCGACGGTCGAATTGGCGTTCAGCTTGTAGACCATCGGCACGCCGGTCGCGAGGTTGAGCTTCAGGATCTGTTCCTTGCTCAGGCGATCGAGCACCATGACCAGCGAGCGCAGCGAGTTGCCGTGTGCAGCGACCAGGACCTTCTGGCCCGACAGCACGCGCGGCAGGATCTCGGTCAGGTAATAGGGCCAGACGCGTGCGCCGGTGTCGCGCAGGCTCTCGCCGCCCGGAGGCGGAATGTCGTAGGAGCGGCGCCAGATATGCACCTGCTCTTCGCCCCACTTCTCGCGGGCGTCATCCTTGTTAAGGCCCGACAGGTCGCCGTAGTCGCGTTCGTTCAGCGCCTGGTCGCGGATCGTTTCGAGCGAGGACTGGCCGACGGCGTCGAGCACGAACTGGCACGTGCGCTGGGCGCGGATGAGATCCGAAGTGAACGCGATGTCGAACTTGATGCCGTAGTCGGCAAGCGCCTTGCCGCCGGCCTTGGCTTCCTCGACGCCGAGTTCCGTCAGGTCCGGATCACGCCAGCCGGTGAACAGGTTCTTCAGGTTCCAGTCGCTCTGGCCATGCCGGACGAGGACGAGAGTACCGCTCATGTCGAATTCCCCTTGAGACTTGAGAGTGGAAAGGTCAGTTGAGCCCGAGAACGTCGAGCATCGAATAGAAGCCGGGTTTCTGGCCGCGGGCCCAGAGTGCAGCGGTGACGGCGCCGCGCGCGAAGATCGAACGGTCCGTGGCGCTGTGCGAGAGCGTCACCTGCTCGCCTTCGCCGGCAAGAATGACCGAGTGTTCGCCGATGACCGAGCCGCCGCGCAGCGTCGCAAAACCGATCGTGCCAGCCGGACGCGGACCCGTATGACCGTCACGCACGCGCACGGAGTGGTCGGCAAGGGCGATATCGCGCCCCTTCGCCGCCGCCGCGCCGAGAAGCAGGGCCGTGCCCGAGGGCGCATCTACCTTGTGCTTGTGGTGCATTTCGAGGATTTCGATGTCCCAGTCGGCCGAACCCAGCGCCCGCGCCGCCTTCTCCGTCAACACACCGAGCAGGTTGACGCCGAGGCTCATATTGCCCGACTTGACGATACGGGCGTGGCGGGCGGCAGCGCGGATCTTCGCCTCGTCGTCGGACGAGCAGCCGGTGGTGCCGATCACATGGACGATGCGGGCCTGGGCGGCGAGCCCGGCAAACTCGACAGTGCCAGCCGGCGCCGTGAAATCAAGGACGCCTTCTGCTTCGACGAAGGCTTCGAGCGGCTGGTCGGTCACCGGCACGCCGATCGGGCCGAGGCCGGAGAGCTCTCCCGCATCGCGGCCAATGAAGGGGGAACCCGGGCGCTCGATGGCCGCATGCAGGCGAACGCCATCCATCGCGTGAACCGTCCTGATCAGCGTCTGACCCATACGGCCGGCCGCACCCACCACCACGAGCTTCATATCGTTTGCGCCCATCGGTGATTTCCTTCTTGTCCGCTAGTGAATTTCGGCGTCGGCCGGCGCTTCGGGCGCCTCGCCTTCAGGCGACTGCTCTTCCGAAGACTGACCCTGGAGATTGTGGAGGCGAGCGTAGAGACCGTCCGGCCGCCGTGCAAGATCGACATGGGTGCCTTCCTCGACGACGGAGCCATCCTTCATGACGATGATCTTGTCGGCGTTGACGACGGTCGAAAGTCTATGCGCGATCACGATCACCGTGCGGCCATCCATCGCGTGGTCGAGCGCCTTCTGCACGGCGGCTTCCGATTCGGTATCCAGTGCGGAGGTAGCCTCGTCGAGCAGAAGGATCGGGGCGTTGCGCACAAGCGCACGTGCGATCGACAGACGCTGGCGCTGACCGCCCGACAGCGTCATGCCGTTCTCGCCGACCGGCGTATCGTAGCCCTGCGGCTGCGCCAAGATGAACTCATGGGCGTAGGCAAGCCGTGCGGCGTCCTCCACCTCGGCATCCGTTGCGTCGATGCGGCCGTAGCGGATGTTGTCGCGGATCGAGCCTTCGAAGAGATAGGGCTGCTGCGACACATAGGCGATGCCCTGGCGCAGCGACTGCTTGGTGACGTCGGCGATGTCCTGCCCGTCGATAAGGATCTGGCCGGATGCCGGATCGTAGAACCGTGGAATGAGGCTGATGACCGTCGACTTGCCGGCACCCGAGGGGCCGACGAGCGCGGTCGTCTTGCCGCCCTCGGCCACGAAGCTGACGCCCTTCAGCACCTCGTCGCCATTGGGATAGCGGAAGCGCACGTCACGCAGTTCGACAGCGGCATTCGTAAACGCCAGTTCCTTGGCATCGGCCTTGTCGCGCTGGTGCGGCACGGTGTCGAGGATCTCGTAGACCATGCGGGCGTTGACGGCGGCGCGTTCGAGCGAGACCTGAAGGCGCGCCAGGCGGCGGGCCGGATCATAGGCCATCAACAGCGCGACGACGAAGGCGAAGAAAGCGCCAGGCGGCACGTCGGCATAGATGGCGCGGAAGGCCGAATAGGCCAGAACGGCAGAGATGGCGAGGCCCGCGAAGGTTTCGGTCATCGGCGCCGTGCGCTCGCTCAGCCGCGCAATGCGGTTGGCGCGGTTTTCGGCCCGGTCGATGATCGTCTCGACCTTGCCGCGCAGTTCGCCCTCCATGGTGAAGGCCTTGACGATGGTGATACCCTGAATGGTCTCCTGCATCGCGCCGAGAACGCGGCTGTTGACTTCAATCGCCTCGCGCGTGGCCGAGCGCAAGCGCTTGGACACATAGCGCAGGCCCAGGAGCAGAGGAGGCGCTGCGACAAAGACGATGATCGACAGCAACCAGTCCTTGGCAAACATGACGCCGACCAGGCCGATCAGCGTCAGCAGGTCGCGCGCGATCGAGGTAACGGTCAGATTGAGCACGTCGCGAATGCCGCTGACATTCTGGCTGATCTGGGCTGCAAGCTGCGCCGAGCGGGTCTCGTTGAAATAGCCGACGCTGAGCGCCATCAGATGGGCATAAAGGCGGCGCTGGTAGCGCGCGACGATGTTGTTGCCGATCTTCGAAAGCGCGACGGCCTGGCCATAGGTGGCAAAGCCGCGCAGCACGAAGGCGGCAAGGATTGCGCCGCAGACGAGCAGAACGATGTCCGCCCGCTTGTTGGCGAAGGCCTCGTTGATCACGGTTTCCATGATCGAGGCGGTAAAGCCGGTCGTCGCGGCGACCACGGCCAGGCAGCTGATGGCGAAAACATAGCCGCGAATGTGGTCACGACCGTTTTCGGCAATCACCCGCTTGAGGATTCCGCTGATCGTATCGGAGTCGACCGCGTGCTGTTTTTTCTTGCTGGCGCTCAAAAAGCCCGTCTTCCCTGGAACCAATCTGGAGAGCCGGCATCCGGCCCGATCTTTCCCGGCGCTCTATAGTGGTTTGATATCGCTTTGGCGAGTCTTTGCGCGCGCAGCGGGCTCAGCTTCTCCAGCGGCGTCCTTCTGTTGCCACACCGAAATCCCTCGGCGTGCGGGCAAAAGCGGCCAAACCGGAGAGCGCCGCCATCGGGTGAATGACGGCAAAGGTGGGGATCGTCCGCATCAGCGCCGAGTGCGGCGCCTTGTCCTCGAAGGCAGCACGGAAGGGCGACTTCAAGAGCGCCGGCAGGATCTTCTGCGAGATGCCGCCCGCCAGAAAAACGCCGCCACGCGCCATGAAGATCAGCGCCATGTCGCCGGCGACTCGCCCGAGATAGGTCGAAAACAGCGAGATGGTCTCGATCGCCGCCCTGTCGCTGTCGGCCAGTGCGTGCGTCGTTACTTCCGCGGGGTCCGTCAGAACCGGGTCAACGCCATCGGCGGCGCAGACCGCGCGGTAAAGGTTCATGATGCCGCGGCCGCAGAGGATCTGCTCGCCGGCCATGCGGCCTTCGATCGGCTCGAGAAAGGGCCAGATCTGGAAGTCGCGTTCAGTGCGCGGACCGATATCGACATGTCCGCCTTCGCCCGGCACCGGGAACCAGGTATGCTGGGCAAAGATCAGACCGCCGACGCCAAGGCCCGTTCCCGGACCCAGCACGACGCGGGAGGTCATCGGCCGGATGCTGCCGCCGCCGATCTGCACCAGATCCTCATCCGCCGGAGCGGCGACGGCAAGCGCCTGCGCCTCGAAGTCGTTGATGATGAGCACGTCTTCGAGGCCGAGGCTCGAAAGCATGTCCTTCGGACGGATCACCCAGCCGGCGTTGGTCAACGGAATTTCGTCGCCCCGAATCGGACCAGCGACCGCCAGGATCGCCGAGCGCGGCTGCACGGAGGTCTTGTCGAGAATGCTCTTCTGCAGCGCCTCCTCGATCGTCTCGAAATCACCGGTCTTGATCGGCGGCAGCTGCTTCGGGTCGACAAAAGCGTCGATGAGCAGGGCGAAGCGCGCATTGGTGCCGCCGATGTCGCCGATCAGGATCGGAAAAGGAAAGCTGTGTTCACTGGTACCGGACATCGCAAGATCCATCCTGATCGTCATCTTGGGTTGCTGAACTGTCTATCAGACAGAACGGGATGAGGAAAAGTGCGGGAGGATTTCAGTAGAATCCGCCCGCCGGGAGCCCGCATCATCTGGGGTTCAGGTCGATCAACTGCTCGGCCGTTGCACGATTGAGCGCCATCGGAATGTCGTAGACGATGGCGAGGCGCATCAGCGCCTTGACGTCGACATCGTGCGGCATGGCGGTCAGCGGATCGACGAAGAAGATCAACAGTTGCACTTCGCCGGTGGCGATCATCGCGCCGATCTGCTGGTCACCGCCGAGGGGGCCGCTTTTCAGCCGGGTGATATCGAGGCTTGGGCAGACGTCGAGGACGCGACCGCCGGTCGTGCCGGTGGCAACGATCCGCCAGTCAGCCAGAACCGTCTCGTGCGCCTTGGCGAAGTCCGCAAGATCGTCCTTCTTCTGGTCATGCGCGATCAGCGCAACACATTTCCGATCCGCCATGCCGGGCCTCGCATCAATATTTAAATCGATTTGATTGCCCTATACATGAGCGCCACGGGAATGGGAAGGCTGATGCCTCCCCGCCCCGCTCGTGTGTCCTTAATCCTACTGCAGCGTCGGACGCGCCATTGGTACGGGGATATCGGCCGGCGGGACATCACCGGACGCACCGATCACCTGCTCGATGCTATCGTTCGCTGCAGCCGGCGCGGCAGCCCGGTAGGCCGTGCCAAAAGTGGCGGCCGCTTCCGAGGCCGGCGCCGGGCCGTTCAGGACCAGAGCGCAGGCCTTCGGCAAGTCGGCAAGTGTCGTCACCTTCGGCTTGACGGGCTTTGCGTCCGGCTTCTTGGTCGGCTTCGCCCATGGCTCGTCGGTGAACCACCAGGCCAGCGACTTGTCGCAGCCGTCGCCCGCCGGCACTTCCGCCTGATCCTTGCAGGTCGAAGCGCCGGCGGGGCACTTGATGCGGATGTGGAAGTGATAATCGTGGCCGTAGATCGGCCGGACCTTGCCAAGATTCGTGCGGTCGCCCGTCCAGGTATCGCAGAGCTTCTTCTTGATCGCCGGATTGACGAAGACGCGCTCCACCTGCGGGTAGCTCGCCGCCAACATGATCAGCTGCGCGTGCTTCGGCGTCCAGATCGAACGGTCGACCGTCAGGAATTTGTTCTTCTGCAACATCGAGGTGGCGGAGATGTCCTCGCGCTCGCGATAGGTAAGCGTGCGTTGCGGCATCGGCGTCAGCCAGATATCGGCATCGAGCCCGATCTGGTGCGAGGCGTGGCCCGACAGCATCGGCCCGCCGCGTGGCTGCGAGATATCGCCGAGCAACAGGCCCGGCCAGCCGACCTTGTCGGCGGCGTCGTGGGAAAACTGCTCGATCAGCGCGATCATCTGCGGATGGCCCCAGCGGCGGTTGCGCGACAGCCGCATTGCCTGCCAGGTCGGCCCGTCGGTCGGGATGGCGACACCGCCGGCTAGGCATCCCTTCGCATAGAAGCCGTAGGAATTTGCCGCCATCTCGGCAGGCAGGGCCTTGGCGCCGAAAAGCGCCTTGGCCGGCGTTTCGTCCGCCGCGGCGTTGTCGGCGATCAGGAGGCTTGTTCCGAGCAACAGCGCAAGAAACGCCGAGCCGCAACGTCGAAATGGAGCAATCATTGAATTTCGTCCCGTTTGTCTCGCGGCGAGCGGCGCCGTTGTGCGGCATGCCTCTCCGGCGAACCCCGATCCTAAGGCCCCGTCTTTGCCTCAGCCTTACGCGTTACATGGTTGTGAATCACCGGGATGTGACTCAAAAATTTGGCCTGATTTGCGGCAGTGCCTGTCATTTGCCCTGATTTCGCCTATGCTCTCGCAAAAGAAGATTGAAATATAAGGGGTACCGGCTAGATGCCAAACTTCTGCAGGACCGTGAAACCTGGCCTCGCTGCCTCGCTACTGACAGCGGCGTTTCTTCTCCTCCCTCCTGCAGGCAATGCCCAAGAACAGCCCGTCTGGCGCTACGGAACATCGTCAATCGGTGAACTGAAATACAAGCCCGATTTTGCGCGCTTCGACTACGTCAATCCTGACGCTCCCAAGGGTGGAGAGCTGCGCCTGTCGGAGAGCGGTACATTCGATACCTTCAATCCGATTCTCTCCAAGGGCGAGGCGGCGAGCGGCGTAACCTCGCTCGTCTTCGATACGTTGATGAAATCGGCCGAGGACGAGATCACAACCGCCTATGGGCTGCTGGCCGAGGGCGTTTCCTATCCCGACGATATTTCCTCCGCGACGTTTCGCCTGCGCGCCGAGGCCAAGTGGGCTGACGGCAAGCCGGTGACGCCGGAGGACGTGGTTTTTTCGTTCGAAAAAGTGAAGGAACACAATCCGCTTCTGTCCAACTACTACCGCCACGTGGTTTCGGCGGAAAAGACTGGCGATCGCGACGTCACCTTCCGCTTCGACGAGAAGAACAACCACGAAATGCCGAACATCCTCGGCCAGTTCCCCATCGTGCCGAAACACTGGTGGGAAGGCGAGGACGAGAAGGGCAACAAGCGCGACATCAGCCGCACGACGCTGGAGCCGGTGATGGGCTCAGGCCCCTACAAGATTGCGTCGTTCCAGGCCGGCGGCTCGATCCGCTTCGAACGCAGGGACGATTATTGGGGCAAGAGCCTCAACGTCAATGTCGGGCAATATAATTTCGGCGTGATCAGCTATGCCTTCTTCAGCGACAGGAACGTGCAGTTCGAAGCCTTCCGCGCCGGCAACGTCGATTTCTACCAGGACAACAGCGCCAGTCACTGGGCGACCGCCTATGACTTTCCGGCGATGAAGGATGGCCGTGTGGTCCGCGAGGAGATCGAGAATCCGCTGCGCGCAGCCGGCATCATGCAAGCCTTCGTGCCGAACATGCGCCGCGACAAATTCAAGGATCAGCGCGTGCGCGAGGCGCTGAACTACGCCTTCGACTTCGAGGATCTGAACCGCAACCTCGCCTACAACGCCTTCCAGCGTGTCGACAGCTACTTCTGGGGCACCGAGCTTGCCTCCAAGGCTTTGCCGGAAGGACGCGAGAAGGCCATTCTGGAGGAACTGAAGGACAAGGTTCCTCCAGAAGTCTTCACCGCGCCCTACGCGAACCCGGTCAACGGCGACCCGCAGAAGGTGCGCGACAACCTGCGCAAGGCGCTCGCGCTGTTCAAGGAGGCGGGTTATGAACTCAAGGGCAACCGCCTGGTCAACGTCAAGACCGGCGAGCCCTTCAGTTTCGAATTGCTTTTGTCCAACCCGTCCTTTGAGCGCACGGTTACCCCCTTCATCAACAGTGTGAAGAAGATCGGCATCGATGCCCGCATCCGCACCGTCGACGACTCGCAATACACCAACCGCGTCCGAAGCTTCGACTATGACATGATCTACGGCATCTGGGCGCAAACACTGGTACCCGGCAACGAGCAGATCGACTACTGGGGTTCGGCTTCGGTCAATCAGCAGGGATCGAGAAACTATGCCGGCATATCCGATCCGGCGATCGACGAACTCATCCGCAGGATCATCTTCGCGCCCAACCGCGACGAACTGGTGGCAACAACACGGGCCCTCGATCGCGTTCTTCTCGCCCATCACTTCGTGGTTCCGCTGTTCTACTCGCGCTCGGTTCGCGTGGCTTACTGGAACCAGCTCGTCCGTCCGCAGGAACTGCCCTACTACGGAATAGGCTTTCCGGACGCGTGGTGGTCGAAAAACGCCTCCCCCAAATGAAGTCCTTGCACTCGAATGGCGTCTCGATTCCAAATGCAAAAAAACGAATCACTGAAACAAGCCCCGATCCGGGCCTGACAGCCGCAAGGAGACACAGGGATTGAGACACCATAGACGGCTTGCCGACGCTTCGCCGGTCCGGGCCACCGCCCACACGTCGATCGAAAGGCCCGCCTGATGGGTGCCTACATCCTGCGCCGCCTGCTTTTGATGATCCCGACGATCTTCGGGATCATGGCGATCTCCTTCATCGTGGTGCAATTCGCGCCCGGCGGCCCGGTCGAACAGGTGATCTCGGACCTGACCAATGCCGGCGGCTCCGATCGCCTGTCGGGCAGCAGCGGCGACCTGATGCAGGCCGGCGGCGACGAAGGCGGGCGCTATCGCGGCGCTCAAGGGCTTGACCCGGAGTTCATCGCCAAGCTCGAAAAGCAGTTCGGCTTCGACAAGCCGCCGCTCGAACGCTTCGCTACCATGATGTGGAACTATCTCCGCTTCGATTTCGGCGAGAGCTTCTTCCGCAACACCTCGGTGATCGATCTGATCAAGGAGAAGATGCCGGTCTCGATCTCGCTCGGGCTGTGGATCCTTCTATTCTCCTACGCGATCTCCATCCCGCTCGGCATCAAGAAGGCCGTATCCGACGGTTCGGCCTTCGACGTCTGGACCTCGGGCATCATCGTCATCGGCTACGCCGTGCCGAGCTTCCTCTTCGGCATCCTGCTGATCGTCGTCTTTGCCGGCGGCTCGTTCTTCGACTGGTTCCCGCTGCGTGGTATCGTCTCCGACAATTTCTGGGATTTGCCCTGGTGGCAGAAGATCCTCGACTACATCTGGCACATGACGCTGCCGCTGATCACGCTGCTGCTCTCGGCCTTTGCGACGACGACGCTGCTCACCAAGAATTCCTTCATCGACGAAATCAAGAAGCAGTATGTAACGACGGCACGGGCCAAGGGCCTGACCGACGGCCAGGTGCTCTATGGCCACGTCTTCCGCAACGCCATGCTGATCATCATCGCCGGCTTCCCCGGCGCCTTCATCTCGGCCTTCTTCACCGGCTCGCTTTTGATCGAATACATCTTCTCGCTCGATGGCCTCGGCCGGCTCGGCTATGATTCGGTCGTCAAGCGCGACTATCCGATCGTCTTTGCCACCCTCTTCATCTTTTCGCTGATGGGACTGCTCGTCAGCCTGCTGTCGGACCTCATCTACACCTGGGTCGATCCGCGCATCGATTTCGAGCGGAGGGACGTCTGATGGCAAGCCTCGCAACGTCCTCGACCGCTGTGGCGCCGCGCGGCTGGTTGTCACCGGTCAACCAGCGCCGCTGGCAGAATTTCAAGGCGAACCGACGCGGCTACTGGTCGCTTTGGCTGTTCCTGGCGCTGTTCGGGCTCAGCCTGGTCGGTGAACTGATCGCCAACGACAAGCCGATCATCGCCTCCTACAAGGGCGAGCTTTTGTTCCCTGTCGTCATCGACTATCCGGAGGAAAAGTTCGGCGGCTTCCTGGCCGAGACCGACTATCGCTCCGACTTCATCCGCGACGAGATCGAGGCCAATGGCTGGTTGATCTGGCCGCCGGTGCGCTATTCCTACCAGACGGTCAATTCCAACATCCCGCATTCGGCGCCGACCAAGCCGTTCTGGCTGATGGACAAGGAAGAGCGCTGCTCCGCCTACCCTGACAAGACCAACGACCGGAACTGCATCGTCGGAAACCTCAATTGGCTCGGCACCGATGACCAGGCCCGCGACGTCTTTGCGCGCATGATCTACGGCTTCCGCATCTCGGTGCTCTTCGGCCTGACGCTCACCATCGCCTCGGCGGTGATCGGTGTCACCGCCGGCGCCATCCAGGGCTATTTCGGCGGCTGGACCGACCTCCTGATGCAGCGCTTCATCGAGATCTGGTCGTCGATGCCGGTGCTCTACATTCTCCTGATCATCGCCGCGATCCTGCCGCCAGGCTTCTTCATCCTGCTCGGCATCATGCTCTTGTTCTCCTGGGTCGGTTTCGTCGGCGTCGTGCGCGCCGAGTTTCTGCGGGCTCGCAATTTCGAATACGTCAACGCGGCACGCGCGCTCGGCGTCGGCAATGGCACGATCATGTATCGCCACCTCCTGCCGAACGCGATGGTGGCGACGCTGACCTTCCTGCCCTTCATCCTCTCTGGCTCGATCACGACGCTGACTTCGCTCGACTTCCTCGGCTTCGGCATGCCGCCGGGATCGCCCTCGCTCGGCGAGATGATCGCCCAGGGCAAGTCCAACCTGCAGGCGCCCTGGCTGGGGCTGACGGCCTTCTGCGTCATGTCGCTGATGCTGTCGCTGCTGATCTTCGTGGGCGAAGCGACGCGCGATGCCTTCGATCCGAGAAAGACGTTCCGGTGAGCGCGACGATGACAGATCCAATCCTCTCCGTCCGTGACCTTTCCGTCGCCTTTCACCAGGGCGGCAACACCTCCGTTGCCGTCGACCATATCTCCTTCGACATCAGGCGCGGCGAGACCGTGGCGCTTGTCGGCGAATCCGGTTCGGGCAAATCGGTCTCGGCCAACTCGATCCTGAAGCTCTTGCCCTACCCGTCCGCCAGCCACCCGAGCGGCGAAATCGTCTTCAACGGCAAGGACCTGCTGAAAGCCAGCGATGCGGAGCTGCGCCACGCCCGCGGCAACGACATCACCATGATCTTCCAGGAGCCGATGACCTCGCTCAACCCGCTGCACTCGATCGAGCGGCAGATCGGCGAGATCCTCGAACTGCACCAGGGGCTGGAGGGTGCAGCGCGGCGCACGCGCATTCTCGAGCTGCTCAACCAGGTCGGCATCCGCGAGCCGGAGAAGCGGCTGAGCGCCTATCCGCACGAGCTCTCGGGTGGCCAGCGCCAGCGTGTGATGATCGCGATGGCGCTCGCCAACCGACCGGAACTCTTGATCGCCGACGAGCCGACGACCGCACTCGACGTCACCGTGCAGGCACAGATCCTCGAGCTGTTGAAGACGCTCAAGGATGAGCACGGCATGTCGATGCTGTTCATCACCCATGACCTCGGCATCGTGCGCAAGATCGCCGATCGGGTCTGCGTCATGACGAAGGGCAAGATCGTCGAAACGGGACCGACCGCCGAGATCTTTGCCAATCCGCAGCATGCCTACACCCGCCATCTGCTCGCCTCCGAGCCGAAGGGCAATCCGCCGCCGTCTGACGCGTCGAAGCCGATCGTGATGGAAGCCTCTGAGATGAAGGTGTGGTTTCCAATCAAGGCCGGTTTCCTGCGCAAGGTGGTCGACCATGTGAAGGCCGTCGACGGCATCGATCTGAAGCTGCGTGCGGGCCAGACACTCGGCGTCGTCGGCGAATCCGGCTCCGGCAAGACGACGCTCGGGCTTGCGTTGACGCGGCTGATCTCGTCGAAGGGTCGCATCGCCTTCATCGGCAAGGACATCGACCG
Source organism: Ensifer sp. SL37 (assembly GCF_026672675.1). Classification (NCBI taxonomy): domain Bacteria; kingdom Pseudomonadati; phylum Pseudomonadota; class Alphaproteobacteria; order Hyphomicrobiales; family Rhizobiaceae; genus Ensifer; species Ensifer sp. SL37. The sequence continues at coordinate 1,384,078 of NZ_JAPPRN010000006.1, forward strand.
CTACAGCTTCAACGAGATGCGGCCGCTTCGAAACCGGATGCAGATCGTCTTCCAGGATCCCTACGGCTCACTCAGCCCGCGCATGTCGGTGGCCGATATCATCGCCGAGGGCCTGAAAATCCACGAGCGCTCCCTATCCGACAACGAGCGCGACGCCCGCGTCGCGGCGGCGCTCGAAGAAGTGGGCCTCGATCCCGCGACCCGCTGGCGCTATCCGCACGAGTTCTCCGGTGGCCAGCGGCAGCGCATCGCCATTGCCCGCGCCATGGTGCTTAAGCCGCAATTCGTGATGCTCGACGAGCCGACCTCGGCGCTCGACATGAGCGTGCAGGCGCAGGTGGTCGACCTCCTGCGGGACCTGCAGAGCAAACACGACCTCGCCTATCTGTTCATCAGCCACGACCTCAAGGTCGTGCGCGCCCTTGCCAACGAGATGATCGTGATGCGCATGGGCAAGGTGGTTGAGCAGGGCCCGGCCGAACGCATCTTCAATGCCCCGAGCCAGGACTACACGAAGGCGCTGATGGCTGCCGCCTTCAACCTCGAAGCCGTCAACTTGACCGCGATCCGCCAATAGGTGCCCGAATGTCCGCAAAAAGCCCCGTCATCGTCGATCTGAAGTTCATTCCGGAGGAGGTCGAGGCGGCGCTTCGCGGGGCCTTCCCGGATCGCGAGGTGATCAACCGCGCCGATGCCGTGCACCACAACCGCGACCTCTCCGGCATCGACTATGCAGTCGTCTGGAAATCGGCACCGGACCTCTTCGAAAGGGCACCGGACCTCAAGGTGGTGTTCTCCGGCGGCGCCGGCGTCGATCATGTGCTTACGCTGCCCGGCCTTCCCGAAGTGCCGCTCGTGCGCTTCGTCGACCAGACACTGACGACACGCATGAGCGAATGGGTGGTCATGCAGTGCCTCATGCACCTGCGCCAGCACCGCACCTACGAGGCGCAGGCGGCAAAGCGCGAATGGCGCGACCTGACCCAGCCGGAAGCCGCCGACATCACCGTCGGCATCATGGGCATGGGCGTGCTTGGCCAGGACGCCGCCCGCAAGCTCTCGGCCATGGGCTTCAAGGTCATCGGCTGGTCGCGCAGCAAGCGCGACGTCGCCGGCATCGAGACCTTTGGCGGCAACGAACTCGACAGCTTCCTGGCACGCAGCGACTTCCTTGTCGGCCTGCTTCCGCTGACGCCGGACACCCGCGGCATTTTCAACCTGCGCCTGTTTGCGAGGCTCAGCCGTAACGGCCCGTTCGGCGCGCCTGTCTTCATCAATGCCGGCCGCGGCGGTAGCCAGGTCGAAGCGGACATCCTGAAGGCGCTCGACAGCGGCGTGCTCGCTGGTGCCTCGCTCGACGTTTTCGAGCAGGAGCCGCTTGCCCAGGACAGCCGCTTCTGGACCCTGCCCAACGTCTACGTCACGCCGCACGTGGCGGCATCCTCCGACGTCAAGGCGCTCTTCCGCCATGTGGAGCAGCAGATCGCCCGCTTCGAAGGCGGACAGGCGCTCGAACACGTCGTCGACAAAGTAGCCGGCTACTGATCCAGCGAAAGCGAGGTGCGACGCTTGCCACGCCGAGCCTCCTGGCAGAGACGCAGCGTCGCATTCTGCGACGTGAACGGGTGTTTTGCCTTCATCGGCTACGATTGCGGAGGCTCGCGCCCCCCTACGCTCCGTTAGCGGGCGCTCAGGGACGGCGGTAGCCCGTCGGCTGCTCATAGAGCCAGCCAATCCGCTCGATCGAGGCCTCCAAGCCCTCTCGCGCAACCGTCATCGTGTGACCGTTGGCGTGGATCAGGGTTTCGTCGTCCTCCATCAGCGCGACGTGCCCTTTCCAGAAGACGAGGTCGCCGCGTGTGAGCTCTTCGCGCCCAATCGGCGTTCCCAACCCCGTCGCCTGCATGTCGGAATCGCGCGGCGCCTGCCTGCCGACCATCATCATCGACAATTGCACAAGGCCGGAGCAATCGATGCCGAAGCCGGAACGCCCACCCCACATATAGGGTGTTTCGACGAAGCGGGCAGCGACCGAGACATAGTCTCCCGGCACGACACTGCCGACCTCGATGCAGTGATTGGCGATGACCGCCTGGCCGCCGTCGAGCAGAAAGTAGCGCGTGCCCCTCGTTTCGCGTTCATCGACAACCGTCAACCGGCTGCCCATCGACAGCGGATAGACCGTCGGGAAACGCAGATCATGGCCGGTATAGACGAAGGTGCGCGGCGCCGTCACGATATGGGTCGGGCTCTTGACCACCGGCGCAAGGCAATATTCCGGAAGATAGCCGACATAGCCGTCGAGATCGGCCTTCACCCAACACCAGCTTTCGTTGGTGTCGAGTACCCGAACGGATTCGCCGAGCAGCAGCTCGGTGTCGGTGCCGCAGGCGAGATCGGGCTTGGCCCGCAGGGGCGCAACCGGAACAGAGATGCGCGCAACGCTTCCCTCGACGTAGCGTTCGGCTTGCACGACACCGCGTAGCCGGCTCTCTGCGAGGTCGGGGCGATAGGCGTTCAGGCGGCGATCGGGCGGTGTCGACATGTCTACTCACTTCAGCTGCTTGCGGCCCTGATCAATGATCAGGTCACCGAATTTTTCAAGATAGAGAGCACCCTCGACTGTCCTTTTGATGACGACGTTGCGGCGATCACGCTCGTCGCGGGTGCGATCGACAAGTCCAAGCGCTCCCATGGTGTCGAGCGCGCGGGTGATGACCGGCTTGGTGACCCCAAGCGTCGCCGCCAATCCACGCACGGTGTGCGGCGGCGGCACGAGGTAGATGTGCAGCAGGATCGCCAGCTGCCGCAAGGTCAGGTCGCGGCTGTCGACGCGAACCTGGGCGAGCGACACCGAATGCCAAAGCCCGAGGGCCTGGGAGGGCGTTAGCTCGATCGGCAATGGCGGCTCCTACGCGTGATACTGATCCGCCACGATAGCGGCGGATCGTTACGCAAGCGTTTCTTTGCCGGTTACGCTGGTTGCGGTTACCTCGTCAGCTTCTGGACGTGCTGGTAAAGCGCACGGATTGCCTGCGCCTCCCCGCCAACCGTCGAATGCGGGCGCTCGGACGGAGCCCAGCCGAAGATATCGAAATGGACCCAGCTCTTGGCGTTGGTGACGAAGCGTCGGAGGAAGAGTGCCGCGGTGATCGATCCGGCCATGCCGCCCGCAGGCGCGTTGGTGAGGTCGGCGATGCGGGCCGAGACATCCTTGTCATACCCGTTATAGAGCGGCATGCGCCACATCGGATCGTCGACCTCGAGGCTTGCTTCCGTCAGATCGTGGGCCAGATCGGCATCGTCGGTGAAGAAAGGCGGCAGATCCGGGCCGAGCGCGACGCGCGCGGCACCGGTCAGCGTCGCCATGTCGACGAGCAGATCCGTCTTCTCTTCGTCGGCATAGGCGAGCGCGTCGGCAAGGATCAGCCGGCCTTCGGCATCGGTATTGTCGATCTGCACCGTCAGGCCCTTGCGGCTGCGATAGATGTCGCCGGGCCGGAAAGCATTGGCGGAAATAGAGTTTTCGACCACCGGCACGATGACGCGCAGATCCACCTTGAGCTTGGCGTCCATGATCATCAGCGCCAGGCCAAGGACGTTGGCGGCACCGCCCATGTCCTTCTTCATCAGCAGCATGGAGGCCGACGGCTTGATGTCGAGACCGCCGGTATCGAAGCACACGCCCTTGCCGACGAGCGTTACCTTCTTGTGGCCCTTCTTGCCCCAGCGCAGCTCCAGCAGGCGCGGAGCCTCGGCGCTGGCGCGGCCGACGGTGTGAACCAGCGGGAAGTTCTGCGTCAGCAGCGCTTCGCCGGTTATGACCGAAACATCGGCCTTGTAGTGGGCGGCAAGCGCGCGGAACGCGCCTTCGAGCGCTTCCGGTCCCATGTCGTTGGTCGGCGTGTTGATGAGGTCACGGGCGAGGAACACGCCGGCGAGCTGGCGCTTGATGTCGGTCGCGTCCGCATCGGCGGGGATGAGCAGCGTCGGCGGTTCGCCCTTGGCGGACTTGTAGCGCTCGAAGCGATAGGAGCCGAGGCCGTAGCCGAGCGCCAGCCGGTTGGCCGTCAGCGGTGCCGTTTCGATATGCCATTTGCCGGCCGGCAGCGCCCGCGCCAGCTTGCCTGCGAGGAACGGCGCTTCCGACGGGTTGCTGCCGAGGCCGAAGAGCGCGCCGCCAAGATGGCCGTCGGCGGACGGGATCAACAGCACCGCGCCGGACTCGGCCGTAAAGCCTGCCTTGCGCGCCCAGTCCAAAGCGATCGGGTCGATCGTCCCCGTCTCGATATGCGCCGGCGTGACGGCGAAGATCGGCAGGGTCTTGCCGGCGCTGGTGTTGAACGGCGACGGCCGCTCGATGAACTGATAGGGAGCCATGAAAGTCCTCGGCTGACAGAGATGGAATCGCGCCATTAACGCTCTGTTAGGGTTAACAGATTATTGCTGGAGTGAAAGTTGCGCCGGTGTTGTCTGAAGTTCAGGTGCGCGAATGCATGCTGGGGACACACATGGCCAAATATACGACCTCATCCTCGAGACGCGCCCGTTTCTTGCAGGGCGCGGCGATCGCGCTGGTGGCGCTTTCGCTTGCCGGCTGCGCCAACCAGCCGAAGAAGGAGCTGACGACGGGGTCGATCTCCAGAACGTCAAAACCGGTGCAGTCGATGACCGCGCCTGAGCTTTCGGCCGCTGCCGAAAGCATCGGCCAGGCCTATGAAAAGAACCCCAAGGATCGCGAAGCGGGCCTCAACTATGCCAATCTCCTGCGCATGACTGGCCGCAATGAGCAGGCGCTTGCGGTGATGCAGCAGGTCGCGATCAACCATCCGTCGGACCGCGAAGTGCTCGGCGCCTACGGCAAGGCACAGGCCGCCGCCGGTCAGCTCGAGCAGGCGCTTGCGACAATCGGTACCGGGCGCAGACACCCGACCGTCCGGACTGGAAGCTGAAATCGGCCGAGGGCGCAATCCTCGACCAGCTGGGCCGCGCCCAGGAGGCGCGACTGCGCTACCGCGAGGCTCTCGACCTCAAGCCGAACGAGCCGTCAGTACTCTCCAATCTCGGCATGTCCTATCTTTTGACCAAGGACCTTCGTACCGCCGAAACCTACCTCAAGTCGGCGGCAAGCCAGCCCGGCGCCGACAGCAGCGTGCGCCAGAACCTCGCGCTCGCCGTCGGCCTTCAGGGCCGCTTCCAGGAAGCCGAGACGATCGCCCGCCAGGAGCTTTCCAGCGAGCAGGCGGAAGCGAACGTCGCCTATCTGCGCTCAATGCTTTCGCAGCAGGGCGCATGGAAAGAGCTCGCCAAGGCCGACGACAAGAAGGTCGCCAACTAAAGGCGCGCCGCGTTCGTCAGAGACGCTCTTGGCCCCTCTAGCGCTTCCCATCTACCGCTACCGTCATCCGCAAAGTCAGCCGCGCACATTTGCGCGGCATGCCTTGTCCGCCACCGCGCAAGCAGTCTTCGAACCCATGATTGTAGAGCGCCGACAGCGGCGGCGCTGCCTAGAATTTGTCGGCGACCTGGATGCCCGCCGGTCCAAGGATGACGGCGACCAGCACCGGCAGGAAGAACAGGATCATCGGTACAGTCAGCTTCGGCGGCAGGGCAGCCGCCTTCTTCTCGGCTGCCGTCATGCGCTGGTCGCGGCTTTCCTGTGCAAGCACGCGCAGAGCCTGGCCGATCGGCGTGCCGTAGCGGTCCGCCTGGATCAGCGCCTGGACCACGGACTTCACCTCTTCGAGGCCGGTGCGCTGCCCGAGATTTTCAAGCGCAACCCGGCGGTCGGGCAGGAACGACAGTTCCGCCGTCGTCAGCACCAGCTCTTCCGCCAGCGGCTGCGACTGCGAGGCCACTTCGTCGGCGACGCGACGCATCCCCAGTTCCATCGACACGCCCGATTCGACGCAGATCAGCAGGAGATCCAGCGCATCCGGCCAGGCCCGACGTATCGATGCCTGGCGCTTGGAGACGGCGTTGGCCACCACGATATTCGGCGCGTAAAAGCCGACATAGGCAAAGCCAATCGCGAAGAACAGCCGTACCATCAGCGGCTTGTCGGCAAAATTGCCGAGCACGAAGATGTAGACGAGCGCGACGATCAGGAACAGGAAGGGCAGGCAGAAGCGCGCGAACAGGAAGGTGTTGAGCGCGTTCTGCGAACGGAAGCCGGCCATTTTCAACCGGTTGACCGTGTTGTCGTCGACGAGCGCCGAGCGCAGGTTGAGCCGCTCGACGACCTGCCGGATGGAGGCGTTGTTCTGCCCCCGCAGGCTTGCCCTGCCGTTTTGAACCTCGGTGGCAAGCCGCGCGCGCTCGCGCGCCCGGATCTGTTCGCGCTCGGTGGCAACGGACTTCATCCGCTTCCCGAGATCGCCGCGATCGAACAGCGGCACGATCAGCGAATAGAAGGTTGCGAGCACGGCGAGCGAAACCAGAATGGCGACGACGACGTTGGGATCGGTCAGGGTCTTGATCAGGTCAGTGCTCATCGACGCCCCTCAGATGTCGAAGTTGATCATGTTGCGCATCACCCAAATGCCGATGCTCATCCAGAACAGGCCGGCACCGATGATCAGATGACCGCGGGGGTCGGTGAAAAGCACCATCATGTAGGCGGGTGATGTCAGGTAGACCAAAAGCGTGACGATGAACGGCAGGGCGCCGATGATGCAGGCCGAGGCCTTGGCTTCCATCGACATGGCGCTGACCTTCGCCCGCATCTTCCTGCGCTCGCGCAGGACCCTGGACAGGTTGCCGAGAGCTTCCGAGAGGTTGCCGCCCGCCTGCGCCTGGATGGCGATCACGATGGCGAAGAAATTCACCTCCGGCAGGGGAATGCTGTTGACCATACGGGCGCAGGCCTCGGTCACGCTCAGGCCCACCTGCTGGGATTCCACCACGCGGCGAAACTCGGTCTTGACCGGCTCCTGGCCGTCGGCGGCGATGAGGCGCAGTGCGTCGTTCAAGGGAAGGCCCGACTTGATGGAGCGGACCATGACTTCGAGCGCGTTCGGGAATTCCTCAAGGAACTTCTTGCAGCGCCGCTTGACCAGGTAGCCGATGAACCAGCGCGGCAGGCCGAGACCGGCGATCATGCCAAAGCCGACGGCAATGGGGAGCCCGGCGCCCAATATCAGCACGACCAGAAAGGCGAAAAAACCGAAGAGCGCGCTGAACAGATAAAAGCGCCCGATGGAGATCGACAGGTCCGCCTGGGTGAGACGCACCTTCATCGAGGGGGTGGCTTTGGCCGAGCGCTCCTGCTGTTTCTTTTCCAGTTCCTTCAGCGAATCCTGGACGGATTTTCGCCGTTTCGACAGTTCGCTCACGCGGTCGCGTGCGGCCTTCATCTTGGCGCGGTCGGTTTCCGCCACGCTGATCTTGCGCACGCGGCCTTCCGCCTTCTTTTCGCTTTCGATGCGCGAGAACAGCAGGCCGTAGGCAAGCGCCGCCGCCGATATGGCGACGAGGGCCGCTAGCGCCAGAACGGTGATGTCTATCCCGAACATCGCAGCTCCTAGCCCTTGTCCATCGCGTCGAGGGTCGCGGCCAGTCGCTTGTCCTCGTTGAAGTAGCGCGCGCGATCCCAGAAGTGCGGCCGGCCGATGCCGGTCGACATATGGCGGCCGATGATCCGCCCGCCGGCGTCTTCGCCATCGATCTCGTAGCGCATCAGGTCCTGGGTGATGATCACGTCGCCTTCCATGCCCACCACCTCGGTGATGTGGGTGATGCGGCGGGAACCATCGCGAAGGCGGGACGCCTGGATGATCACGTCCACCGATCCGGCGATGATCTCGCGCACGGTCTTTGCAGGCAGCGTATAACCGCCAAGCGCGATCATTGATTCCATGCGGCTCAAGCATTCGCGCGGCGTGTTGGCGTGGATGGTTCCCATCGAGCCGTCATGGCCGGTGTTCATCGCCTGCAGCAGGTCGAAGACTTCCGGGCCACGCACTTCGCCGACGATGATGCGTTCGGGGCGCATGCGCAGGCAGTTCTTGATGAGATCGCGCATGGTGATCTCGCCTTCGCCTTCGATGTTCGGTGGCCGGGTTTCGAGGCGCACGACATGCGGCTGCTGCAATTGCAGTTCGGCCGTGTCTTCGCAGGTGATCACGCGCTCATCCGTGTCGATATAGCGTGTCAGGCAATTGAGAAGCGTCGTCTTGCCCGAGCCCGTGCCGCCCGAAATGACGATGTTGCAGCGGACGCGACCGATAATCTGCAGGAGAACGGCGCCCTCTGGCGTGATCGAGCCGAAGCGGACCAGCTGCTCGAGCGTCAGTTTGTCTTTCTTGAACTTGCGGATGGTCAGCGCCGTGCCGTCGATGGCGAGCGGTGGGGCAATGACGTTGACGCGGGACCCGTCCGGCAGGCGGGCGTCGCAGATCGGGCTCGATTCGTCGACGCGGCGGCCGACCTGGCCGACGATGCGCTGGCAAATCGAAAGAAGCTGCGCGTTGTCGCGGAACCGGATTTCCGATTCCTGCACTTTACCGGCGACTTCGATGAAGGTCTGGCCGGCACCGTTGACCATGATGTCGGCGATGTCGTCGCGGGCAAGCAACGGTTCGAGCGGACCGTAACCCAGAACGTCGTTGCAGATATCGTCGAGCAGTTCCTCCTGCTCGGAGATCGACATCGCGAAGTTCTTGATCGTGATGATGTCGTTGACGATATCGCGGATTTCCTCGCGCGCGCTCTCGGTATCGAGCTTGGCGAGCTGCGACAGGTCGATCGTGTCGATCAGCGCGGAGAAGACCTGCGATTTCGTGTCGTAGTAGTCTTCCGTCCGCGCCTGCCGCCGTCTTGCCGGCGGGGCGGGCGTCGGCACTCTGGCGCTGGCGGAGGGCGTATCGGCGAGTACCGGCACGGCGCGCTCGACCACCGGCGCTTGCACCGCAGCCACGATCGGCGGAGGGGCGGAAACCGGGGTGCCGCCGCCTTTGCCGAAGCCTTCGTTTCCGCGCTTGCCAAACATCTGCGTAATCCTACGTCCTATTTCCTGCCGAGCGCTGCAAGCATCTTGCCGAGGCCGCCGCGCCGGGCCTTCTTCATCGTCACGCGGCCGGTCAGAAGATGTGCGAGCTGCGAGAAGGTTTCAGCGGCCGGCGCTTTCTTGTCGATTTCGGCGATCATCCGCCCGCTGTTCGAAGCGTTACCGAACAGAGCCGCGTCGAAGGGAATGATGGCCGCGGCTTCGATTTCCAGCGAATCGCAGAACTCGTTGGCGGCAATCTCCGGCCGCTTCGGCATGCCGACCTGGTTCAGCACCAGGTGGGGCGCCTTGTCGTTGGGGCGCAGCCTCTTCAGGGCGTCGAGCAGGTTCTTGGTGTTGCGCAGGCTGGCAAGATCGGGGATCGCCGTGATCACCACCTCGTCGGCTTCGCCGAGCACGGACCGTGTCCAGTCCGTCCACAGGTGCGGAATGTCGAGAACGGAAACGGGGGCGCTGCGCTGCAGGATCTCGAGGATCGGGTGGAAAGCCCCGGTCTCGAAGTCATAGGCGCGGTCGAGCATCGAAGGTGCCGCCAGCAGCGACAGGTGCTCGGAGCACTTGGTCAGCAGACGGTCGAGAAACACCTCGTCCAGGCGCTCCGGCGCAAAGACCGCCTCGGCGATGCCCTGCGGCGGATCCTGGTCGAAATCGATGTTGGCGGTGCCATAGGGCAAGTCGAGATCGGCGAGAATCGTTTCGGTCGAGAACAGGCTGGAGATGCCCCAGGCACAATTGTGCGCGATCACGGACGATCCGCAGCCGCCCTTCGCACCGATGAAGGCGATGCTTCGCCCCAAGGGTTCGGCATCCGGGTCGACGAAGATCGCCGAAACGGCAGTGAGAATGTCCGGCATCGAAACCGGCGCGACCATGTATTCGGAAATGCCGTTGCGGATGAGTTCGCGGTAGAGCCCGATATCGTTGTGCTTGCCGACGAGGATCACCTTGGTGCTGGGATCGCAGACTTCCGCCAGCGGTGCCAGTTCGGTCAGCAGCGACCGCGGTTCCGTCGCCGTCTCGAGAATGATCAGGTTGGGCGTCGATACGGTCGCGAACATGTTGGCGGCGGCATCGATGCTGCCGCTGTTGATGCGCAGGCTCACCTTCGCCATGCGCCGATCCTGGCCGCACCGCTCCATCAGCCGCAACATCGCGTTGCTTTCGCAAAACGCGTGGATCGAAATCCGCGGCAACGGACGAACCTGCTCCAGATCGCTCATACGCGCATCGAAGGACGGGTCGTCCCCCTCGGTCCCAGTCTCGATCCTGTAATCGATGGTACTCATCTTTTCATCCAGCCGATATCAGTTGAAGGTGATGACCGTGCCGTCCTTCTTCTCGGTTCCACGCCAATCCGTGATCACCTGGCCGCGCTGCTCGGCGTCGATCGGCGACATCTGACGCGGACCGAGGAGGTCCGTCGGGTTGGCAAGCTGGGCCGCCAGGTTCGATTGCGAGGCGCAACCGAAGTTGTAGTAGTTCTTGTTTTCCATGGTGTTGAGGTTCATGTCTTCCGGCCAGGTGCCGCAAGGTCCCGTCTGCGCCGTGATCGCCACATAGCTCAGACGGATAGGGGCCGCGTCGCCATAGGGTCCGGCGTCGTAGCTCGTCTCCAGCAACCTCTTGGCCGGTACGCCGGCATTCACCAGCACGCCGCGGATTTCCCGGCGCATCGCCTGGGCGGCGTGGCTGTTGGCAGCGCCCCGCGGCATCATGATCTGCACGACGCCGCTTGCCGAGTTGCGATAGTCGGCCGCAAAACCGGCGATGACATCGCGCGTGCCCTGAGTAAGACGGCGATCGCCCGAGGCGATCGGGATATCGATGACGCGTTCCCCTTCGGCGAGCACAATCGGATGCCGGGTGCGGTAGTCGTCGGGGATGGAGCCGGTCGCCAGATTGTCCCTCGTGCCGCAACCGGCAAGCAGGGCACCGGCCAGCACCAGGACGGCTGCCCGGCTCGTGCGACGGATGAATGTTCCGGACGGACCTGAGGACATGGCGTTCGGCCTTTCGGAATTCACGTGGAAATCGGTTCGAAGCGTCATGACCCAGCCTATTTGTAGATGAAGCCAACGTTGCCGTGGTAACGGCCTGCCGGAGCGGTCGCTTCCGGCCGTCCGTAAATGCGGTTCACGCGGCCGAGGAAGTAACTGTCGAGATCGTTGGCCGGATTGAAGTTGTCGTCAGGCCGGGAGATCGCGCTTCTGGCAACCGGACGGACCAGATAAGGCGTGGCGATGATGACCAGTTCGGTCTCGTTGCGCACGAAGTCCTTGCTGCGGAACAGCGTGCCGAGGACCGGGATCTTCGAAGCGCCCGGCAGGCCAGACATCGCCTGGCGAATGTTGTCCTGAACCAGGCCGGCGATCACGATCGAACCACCGGACGGCAGTTCGACGCTGGTCGATGCCTCACGCTTGCGGATGCCGAGGAAGGTGTTGCCGGGGATCGCGTTCTTGCCGTTGCCGGTGACGACGGATCCCTCGTAGGTAGGCTCGGAGACATTCGTCTCGATCTTCAGGCTGATGCGCCCGGGGCCGAGGACGACCGGCTTGAAGTTCAGGCGGATACCGTATTCGACATCGTTGACTTCGCGTGTAACCTTTTCCTCGCCGGTCTTGTCATCAGTCGTGACTTCCTGGGTTCCGGGCAGGCGAAACTCGCCGCCGACGTAGAATTTGGCTTCTTGGCCCGAAATCGCCGTCAGGCTTGGCTCAGCCAGCGTCCGCATGACGCCGGCCTGCTCCATCGCGTTGATGTAGCTGGAGATCACCGTGCCGCCGACCGTCTTGTTGATGATCGCGTTCACGCCGACGCCGACCGCATCGCCGAGGTTGGCCGGGTTTCGGAAAGCAATCCCGCTTTCGCCGTCGCCAACACGGCCGTTGAAGCCGAGCTGTTTCAGCACCTGGCGGCTGACCTCGGCCACGGTGACCTTGAGATTGACCTGGTCGTCGCCATCGATGGTCAGGAGATTGACGATCTGCGACACCTGCCGGTCTTCGGCGAAAATATCGGCGTCACCATTGTTGCCCTGGGCCGTGATGTTGCGCGTGGTCGCCTCACCGCCCTGAAGGAAGGCCTTGGCAAGGTCGACGGCACGGGTGGAATCGAGCGGTGTGCGCACGGTGCCGGTCAGTACGATGTTGTCCGAGACGATCTCGACATTGATATCGGCGTCGGGAATGAAGCGGCGCAGGTTGGACTGAAGGCTGGAGACATCGCGCTCGACCTCGATGTCGAGGGAGACGATCTCCTCGCCATTGGGACCGAAGACGAAGATGTTGGTCTGGCCGACCGACTTGCCGAAGAGGTAGATGCGCCGCGACGTACGGGTCACGGCGTCGGCGAGAGACGGGTCGGCAACGAGGATATCATGCGCGTCTGCAGGCAAATCGACGACTACGGCCTTGTTCAAACCGAGGCTGACCTTCTTCTTCACGCCGGGGCCGCTTTCGACGATGCGGACGACCGAGGACGCGCCGGCAAAAGCTTCCGTCGGCGCCGGCAGATACATGCCGGTAACCGCCAGGCAGAATGATAGGCCGGCTGCGACAGACGCCCGAAATTTGTTTCCGCTCCGTTTCACCTTATGCCCCGTTCTCACCTGGTTCCTGCTCGTGTCTGTCATTGCTGCGTCTGGCCGACCGTTCCATCGCCCTTGACGATGGAGCCGGACTTGATGACCTGAATGTTCGGTTGGCCGTCACCGCTCAGCAGATAGTCCGCGGCGTCCGTGTCAGACTCCTGCGCATCGGCGACGCTTCGGAGCGCCAGCGAAATACGTTCCGCCATCTGCTGCGCAACCGTCATCACCTTCGACTGGTCGGGCGTAAGTTCCAGCGTGGCCGTGGTTCCAACCACCGCCTTGGTGCCGTCATCCTTTTCCTCGACCTGCTGGTCGATCGCGAGCACACGCACATTGCTGAGCACGGTTTCGGTCAGGTAGAGTTCGCCGTCACCCTTGCGCACCATGATCACGTCGACGCGGTCGTTCGGCAGGATGAAGCCACCGGCACCGGTTGCGACCGTGATTTCGGTCGCAACGGCGCGCTTGCCCGCCGGCAGCAGCGACGACATGATGCGGCTGGACGAATCTGCCACCTTTTCGTGGCGCACGGGTTCGCCGTTGAAGATCGGCAGACGCACGACCGCGCCGCTCAGATCATCGATCGCGGTCGGCTGATTTTCTTCGGTAATGATGCCATCGACCACACCGTCCTTCGGCCAAGCCATCCATTGGATGCTGTCGCCGCCCAGTCGCGATCCGACGGGCAGGCTCTTGCTGGCGACAAGCACGTTGACGGTGGGGGCACGCTCGACGACCGGTTCAGCCATCTGCGGCGCAGGCGCGCCCGTCAGCCTCATCGCCAAAAGACCGGCCATCGCAGCCGAGAGAACGGCCACTGCCAGTATGATGATGCGAACCGGTTTCATGATTGTTTCCGAGCCCCGAAAAAATGCCAGGCTCAGATTGATCAGGAATTGGTGTAATTATGGTTAACGGATTACTTATGAGCGCAGTTAACGAAAGCTGACCAGTCGGCCCAAAGGTCTCTCAAGTCAGCCGCGCGAAGGCCGCCTCCATAAGCGGCGACGAGGGATAGGCGGCAAAGCCCCCAAGCGCGATCGCGATCCCGTAAGGAATTTTCTTGGCCGTGAGCAAAAGCTGCGGGAAAGGAATGCCGCTCGCAAGGATCGTATCCTCCTGCTGGCGCAACAAAAGCACCGCGAGCGTCAGCACGCCGCCGAAGATCGAGACATAGAGCAGGAAGGCCGTCAACGACGACGTCAGGCCGAACCAGATGGCGCAGGCCGTCAGGAGCTTCGCGTCCCCGCCGCCCATCACGTTCGTCGCAAACAGGGCAAAACATGCGGCAAAGACTGCGGCGGCCGCGAGCACATGCAGGCCGATCTCGGCGAACCCCAAGCCGGACATTGGCGCCACCAGGAAAAAGGCACCAAGCAGGATCACCGAAACACGGTTCGGGATCGTCATCGTCAGCAGGTCGGAAAACGCCGCAAATCCCAGGCAAAAGGGAAAGACTACGAAAATGGCGGCTTCAGTCATATTCACGGCCTCCCGAAATCAGATGCACGCGATCTGAGATCCGATCGCAGGATCCATAGATACCGATGGAGCCGCCCTTTTCGGGGGCGGCTCCATCGTCGATCCGCTACGAAAGCTGGATCGTCACAGTTTTCCGGCCGTGCTCGTCGAAACCGTCGTTTCGACCCCGCTGAACGTGGCGTTAATCGCATTGCCGAGCGAACTTGCACCGACAATGAGCGCCACCGAGACGAGGGCGGCAATCATGCCGTATTCGATCGCGGTCGCTCCGGACTCATCCCGCAGCAAGCGGCAGAAAATCGACTTCATCGAAATCCCCTCCGTTCGAGGCGGTCAGCCCGATTACTTGGCTGCGGCGGTCGCAGCATTCGACATCTTGGTGCCGAGGCTGCTGAAGACGGAATTCAGCTGGTTGCCGAGGGTCGTTGCACCTGCGATCAGGGCAACGGAGATGAGCGCGGCAATGAGGCCATACTCGATGGCGGTCGCGCCGGACTCGTCCTTCATCAGACGGGCAAAAATCTTCTTCATGATGATTCTCCTACTTCACGTTTGTTGTTCAGCACTTCCGCCAACTGTTGCCGTTGATCGGATGAACCCCAAACTAGTCCTGGCGCATTGCCATCAACTTAAAGAAGGCGGTTACCTGAAGGTTAACGAAGCATCCCTGATTTTTGGGTAAACGAACAGAAAACGGCAAAGCCTCCGCAAAGCCTCGATAGCGTCGACTTAACGGTTCGTTCACCAAGACCAGTGAGTATGGCATGAACACCACCTAGGGACCCGCCATGACCACGCCATTCGCGACCGGCCGAGCCGCCATTTTCGCATTCGCGATCGCCGCCCTCGCCCCATCGGTTGCCGCTGCGGCCGAAAGCGACTTGATGCGTGTGTATATGGATCATGCGCGCGTATTGAAGCTCGACCGCCCGGTCAGCAAGGTCATCATTGGCAATGCCGAGGTGGCGGACGCGACGGTTGCGGATGCCCGTACCATCGTCATTACCGGCCGCAACTTCGGAACCACCAACTTGGTCATCCTCGATCAGGACGGAAACGCCATCGTCGACGAGCGGATCCTGGTGTCGATCGACGAAGGCAACACAGTGCGCGTCTATAAACAAACGTCCCGCACCGTGCTCTCCTGCACACCAAATTGCGAGCGTCACGCGGAACGCAAAACCACAGGTAGCACCAATTGATTTTTATGGGTTCGAAGCGCGTGATTCGTTAAAATACGCACCATCCCTGAGAACGAAATATCAATGGTTGCTCCATAATCTGCCGCCCGTCTGGCGTAACATGATGGGACGGCGCAATGAACATCGAGCAGGGCACAAGGCGGCCGAGTGCCGCCGAAAACGGGCGAAAAGGCATCTTCAGCCGCTTCCTTCGCAACCGCAAAGGCACGACGAGCATCGAGTTCGCCATCCTCGCGCTTCCCTTCTTCATGGTGATCTTCGCCTCACTCGAAACCTTCGCTGCCTTCTACGGCGACCAGCTCCTGGCGAATGCGACGGAGACGATGGCGCGCAAGGTCCGCACCGGTCAGATCACCTTCGAGCAGGGAAAACTGACCGATATGAACCAGGCTGAGTTCCGCCAGGCATTCTGCGACGAGATCTCCATCCTGATGAAGTGCTCGGCCACCGAAGCCGGCCAACCCTCGCAGTTCTATCTGGACGTCAGGGCGGTCAACGATCTCAGCAAGTTTCCCGTGCTGATCCCGCGGAAGGCCGATTCCACCGACATCGACACGGCCGACTTCAAGTTTGCTCCTGGCGGCCCCGGCTCCTTCAACGTGGTTCGCGCCTATTATCGCTGGAGCGTCTTCACGGACCTCGTCAGGCCGTTCATCACCAACCTGCGGCCCGCCGGCTCAAGCATGCCGAAGGACTATCTCATGGTGGCGACCGCCACCTTCCGAAACGAGAGCGAGTGAGGCGCCCCGCGATGCCGTATTCCGCGTTTGAAATCCTGCGCCTCAAGCCGATCACCAAGGCCCTTGGCGCGCTGCGGCGCGACAGAAGCGGCGTCGGTGCGGTCGAATTCGCGATCGTCGCCCCGCTGCTGGTGATGGCCTATCTCGGCGCCTTCGAACTCTCGGTCGGTTTTACAGTTGCCGGCAAGACCGCGCGCGCCGCAAGCGCTACGGCCGACGTCGTCGCGCAGCAGACGGAGGTCAACAAGGCCTTCCTCGCCAACGTGCCGAACATCGCAAAGAGCATCCTGGCGCCCTACGGAAATGCCAACTACACGCTGAAGATCAGCGGCATCGCGGTCACGAACACCAATGAGGGCACGATCCTGTGGTCGCGCGATCAGGCAGGCGGCACGCCCTACGCCGTCAATACCAAGGTCTCCCTGCCCGCCCAGTTCACAGCGACCAACTCCTTCGTCATTCGCACGGAACTGACCGTACCGCACGAACTCCTGCTCTATGCGCCCAACCTTCAGGCGACGGCAAAGACCATCGATCTCTCCAAGACGGCCTACTTCCACGCACGCCTCTCCCAGCCGATAAAATGCTCGGATTGCTGATCAGACAGACATGCGGCGCAATTGCATTGAGCAACGAGCGGCGCTATCCCTTCGAGATTGCGCGGGTGCCCTAGCGGGCGTACCTGCGCTTTTCCGGAGGTCTCGGGCCGCGATCGCCGCGCGCCCGCTGTCAGGTGCATCATGGCGCGTGCCTTTCTATTCGTTCTCGATTCCTTTGGCATAGGCGGAGCGCCGGACGCCGAAGCCTTCGGCGATCTCGGTGCCAACACGCTTGGCCATATCGCCGAGTTCTGCGCTATCGGCGCTGCCGACCGGCCCGGATTACGCGAGGGGCCGCTCAGCCTGCCGAACATGTCCGCGCTTGGTCTGATCCACGCGGCAAAGCTTGCGACCGGCACCATTCCCCAGGGCATGCCGGTGCCCAATCGCGTTTATGGCGCCTATGGCGCGGCGAGCGAAGTATCGCGCGGCAAGGACACGCCCTCCGGTCATTGGGAAATCGCCGGGACACCCGTCATGTTCGACTGGGGCTACTTCTCCGCCAAAGGCGACGCCTTTCCGCCGGAGCTCGTCGAAGCGATCTGCCGCGAGGCCAACATTCCCGGCATTCTCGGCAACTGCCACGCCTCCGGCACCGACATCATCGTCCGCCACGGGGAGGAGCACATGCGCAGTGGCAAGCCGATTTGCTACACTTCGTCGGACTCGGTCTTCCAGATCGCAGCGCACGAGCAGAGTTTTGGCCTCGACCGCCTGCTCGAGCTTTGCCAGATCGTTCGCCGCCTGCTCGACCACTACAATATCGGCCGCGTCATCGCCCGCCCCTTCGTCGGCACGAGCCCGCAGACTTTTGCGCGCACCGGTAACCGGCGCGACTTTTCGGTGCTGCCGCCGGAGCCGACCATCCTCGACCGGCTGGTGGAGGCCGAGCGCTCGGTTCACGCTATCGGGAAGATCGGCGACATCTTTGCGCATCAGGGCGTGACCAAGCTGACCAAGGCCGATGGCAACATGGCGCTCTTCGATGCCAGCATTGCAGCCATAGACGAGGCCGAGGACAGAAGCCTGGTCTTCACCAACTTCGTCGATTTCGACATGCTCTACGGCCATCGTCGCGACGTTGCCGGCTATGCGGCTGCCCTCGAGGCCTTCGACGCGCGCCTGCCCGATCTCGACCGGCGCCTGCAGCCGGGCGACATCGTCATCCTGACGGCCGACCATGGCTGCGACCCGACCTGGCGCGGTACCGACCATACGCGCGAGCGCGTGCCGGTGCTGATGTTCGGGCCGTCCCTGCGCAGCCGCTCGCTTGGCATTGCCAATACCTTCACGCATATCGGCGAAACCGTCGCCAAGCATCTCGGCATCGCGCCGGGCCACCATGGGAGAAGCCTCATTTGACCGCACATCTGAAGAAGGCGGAACTGCATTGCCACATCGAGGGTGCGACGCCGCCCGAACTGGCTTTGGCCCAGGCCGAGAAATATGGCGTCGACACCAGCGCAATCATCCGCGACAAGGCCTATGTCTGGGAAGACTTCACCAGCTTCGTGAAATGCTACGACGCCATCGCCTCCCTGTTTAAGACCGAGGAAGACTACGCGCTGCTCGCGGAAGCCTATCTGACCGAACTTGCCGAAGCCGGAACGATCTACAGCGAAATCATCGTTTCGCCCGACCACGGCAACACGATCGGCCTGGGTGCCCACGCCTATCTCGAAGGTCTTGCCGCCGGCATGGAAGCGGCCCGGCAGAAGACCGGCATCGAATCGCGCATGCTGATCACGGGCATCCGCCATCTCGGTCCGGAATCGGTGATCAAGACGGCCGAATTCGCCGCCAGGCGCGAACACAAGCTCGTCACCGGCTTCAACCTTGCCGGCGAAGAGCGCATGCATAAGGTCGCCGACTTCGCGCGCGCCTTCGATATCGTACGCGATGCCGGCCTCGGGCTGACGATCCATGCGGGCGAACTCTCGGGCGCCTTCAGCGTTCGCGACGCGCTCGACCACGTGCGCCCGTCGCGCATCAGCCACGGTGTGCGGGCGATCGAAGACGCGGATCTGGTGCGGCGCCTCGCCGATGAGGGTGTGGTGCTCGAGGTCTGCCCCGGCTCCAACATCTCGCTTCAGGTCTTCCCCGATTTCGCGTCGCATCCGCTGTGGGCCCTGCACGAGGCCGGCGTGCGCGTCACGCTCAATTCCGACGACCCGCCGTTCTTCCACACTTCGCTCGCCCAGGAATACGACATCGCCTCCGCGGTGATGGGCTTCAGCGACGATGAGATCAACGGCATGACCAGGACCGCGATCGAAGCCGCCTTTGTCGACGAGGCGACGCGCCAGCGGTTGCTGACGCGGATCTAGGGGTACAGGTCGCGATTTGCCGGCTGGGGATGACGGTCTCCGGTCGGCCAATACCCTTGCGGCGACGGCGCATTCCATGGAAAAAGGACGGATACAAAAAATCCGGAAAGGTGAGCCATGAACGGCGTTACAGTGATCGATCATCCGCTTGTGCAGCACAAGCTGACCATCATGCGCAAGAAGGAGACCTCGACTGCGGGTTTCCGCCGGCTTCTCCGTGAGATCTCGACGCTGCTCTGCTACGAGGTGACGCGCGATCTCGAGCTGACGATGGAGCGCATCGAAACGCCGCTGCAGGAAATCGACTCGCCGGTCCTCGAAGGCAAGAAGCTTGTCTTCGCCTCGATCCTGCGCGCCGGCAACGGGCTGCTGGAAGGCATGCTCGAACTGGTGCCTTCGGCCCGCGTCTCCCATATCGGCGTCTATCGCGACCATGAGACGCTGGAGGCGGTGGAATACTACTTCAAGGCACCGGAGAGCCTGTCAGAGCGCCTGATCATCGTCGTCGATCCGATGCTTGCCACCGGCAATTCCTCGATTGCGGCGATCGACAAGCTGAAAGAGCGCGGCGCCAAGAACATGCGCTTCCTCTGCCTGCTCGCCGCTCCTGAAGGCATCCGCAATTTCCAGAGCGCGCACCCGGACGTGCCGATCTTCACCGCCTCGATCGACAGCCACCTGAACGAACTCGGCTACATCATGCCCGGTCTGGGTGACGCCGGCGACCGCATGTACGGCACCAAGTGATTTTCAGATCCTTAACCAGGATCTGAAATCGATGAGAAAACCGCCGGATCCCGGCGGTTTTTTTATGTCGTCTTAGGCATCGTCGGCTCTACTTGCACGAGCATAAGTTAGATTGAGAGGTGATGTCCATGCTCGTCCGTTTGCTGACATTGGCCGGCGCTGCGGCAGTCGCGGCCATCTTGGTCCCGAACCTTGCGACCAGGTTTCTGTCCCACGCAGACAACGGGAAGACCACACAGGAAGCTGCAGCCCCGCCGACGACCACCGCGAAATACGCGATGGGGCGCAGCGTCGTGCTCGACGCCGACGACAGAGGTCATTTCATTGGCACCTTCCGCATCAATGGGCGAACGGAACGCGGACTGGTCGATACCGGCGCCAGTGCGATCATTATCAACTTTTCAACCGCAAAGCGGCTCGGGATTTCGGCGAGCACGCTCGACTTCGCCGCGGCACGTGTCAACACGGCCAATGGCATCGTCGGGGCAGCGCCGGCGGTCCTCAGCCGAATCGAGATCGGCGGCATATCGGTGCGCGACGTTCAGGCGCTGGTGCTTCCGGACAAGGCGCTCTCGGCGACTCTGATCGGCATGACCTTCCTGAACCGGCTGTCCTCTTTCCGTGTCGAGGACGGCGATCTGCATCTGGTCAGGTGATTTTCGCGAGGATCGGGGACCTCGTCTCCGGCTCGACCTCATCGATCGTGTAGAGTGCCAAAAGGCGTCGCCGGGCCGCTTCCGCCGCCTCCTGGTCTGCCGCGTGAACGAAGGCGATGAGATCGCCCTTCTCGACCCGCGTTCCAAGCGGCTTCAGCGCATCGAAACCGACGCGGTGATCGATCCTGTCGTCTGGATGCGAACGCCCGCCGCCGAGCGCGATGACGGCCATGCCCAGTTCCCGCGTCTCGCAGGCGGCGAGATAGCCGGACTGCTCGGCTTCGACCGGCAGAATGACCGGCGCACGTCCGAGATAGGCGACCGAGCGCTCGATGAAATCCGCCGGTCCACCCAGCGCATGTACCATCTTCCCGAACCGTTCCAGTGCCGCTCCGCTGCCAAGCACTTTGCGCGCCTGGGCTTCACCCTGTTCGGCATCGGCGGCAGCGCCGCCGGCCACCAACATTTCGGCGGCAAAGGCGAGCACGACGGTTTCAAGCCGCGTTCCCTTCTTCCCGCCTCGAAGGAAAGCCAGGCAATTGTCGATCTCCAGTGCATTGCCGGCCGCGTCTGCCAGGGGCTCGTTCATGTCGGTCAGGAGTGCGGAGGTGCGAACGCCGGCGCCATTGGCAACGTCGACCAACGAGCGCGCCAGGATCTCGGCCTCACGCGCATCGCTCATGAAGGAGCCGTTGCCGAGCTTGACGTCCAGCACCAGCGACTGAAGGCCGGCCGCGAGCTTCTTCGACAGAATCGAGGCCGTGATCAGCGGTACCGAATCGACGGTCGCAGTGACATCGCGGATCGCATAGAGGCGCTTGTCGGCAGGCGCGAGATTAGCGGTCTGGCCGATGACCGCGCAACCGATCTCGTCGACCGTCCTGCGGAAGACACTCGCCGACGGCTGGATATCATAGCCGGGTATGGATTCGAGCTTGTCGAGCGTGCCGCCGGTGTGCCCGAGGCCGCGCCCTGATATCATCGGCACGGCGAGCCCGCAGGCGGCAACGATCGGCGCCAGCATCAGCGAGACGTTGTCGCCGACACCGCCGGTCGAATGTTTGTCGGCAATGGGTCGTTTAATGGCGCTCCAGTCGAGTGTTTCGCCGCTATCGCGCATCGCCAATGTCAGCGCGACGGTCTCCTCGCGGCTCATGCCGGAGAACCAGATCGCCATGGCGAAGGCGGCGACCTGCCCTTCGGAGATCGAACCATCCGACAGGCCGCGAACGAAATCCGCGATCTCGGCCGAGGCGAGGTGCTCGCCGTTGCGTTTGCGCCTGATGGTTTCCTGCGGAAGCATCGTCACCCGCGCACCGCGTCGGCCGCGATCATGTCGGCGAGGATCGCGGCAAGCCGCTTGCCGCCGATCGGCGCCATGTCCTTCGTCTCGTGATGGCTGATCTCACCACCGGTCATGCCGGCGCCGAAATTGGTGATCACAGAGGCGGCAACGACGCGGAGGCCGAAGAAGCGCGCGAGGATGACTTCCGGAACCGTGGACATGCCGACCGCATCGGCGCCGAGGATGCGCGCCATGCGGATCTCCGCCGGCGTTTCGAAGCTCGGTCCGGAGAACCACATGTAGACGCCGGCGAGAAGCGGAATGCCGAGGCGCTCGGCGCTCTCCTGCATTCTTTCCGCAAGCTCGGCATCATAGGCATTGGTCATGCCGACGAAGCGATCGTCGCTGTCGACGCCGATCAGCGGGTTGAAGCCCGAATAGTTGATGTGGTCGGATATCCGCATCACCGATCCCGGCGGCAGATCATCCCGCAGCGATCCGGCGGAATTGGTCAGCACCAGGCATTCGATGCCGAGCGCCTTCAGGGTTTCGAGCGGGACGCGCATCGCATTGGCGTCGCCCTGCTCGTAGTAGTGGACCCGACCAGACAGCATGACAACAGGCACGCCCGAGAGCGTTCCGGCCACAAGTTCGCCGGCATGGCCGGAGACGCTGCTGACCGGGAACCCGGGGATTTCGGCGTAGGAGAGGCGCAACGTCTCGTCCAAAGCCTCGACCAGAGAACCGAGGCCAGAGCCGAGCACGATGCCATAGCGTGGAGAGAGGTCCCCGAGCCTGGCTTTCAACAGTTCAGCGGCCGCGGTCATCCGAGAATCTCGGTCTCGAAGCTGTGCGGCAGCAGGTCCGACAGTGCCAGGGTCTTTTTCACGCCGGTCTCGTCGCACAGGAAGATGCGCGTGCTGGCGCCGGAGAACTCCGCCAGCCGCTGGCGGCAGCCGCCGCAGGGCGGGCAGAGCGCCAGCTTCTCGGCAATGACGGCGACTTCCATGATCTTGCGCTGACCGGCCATGACCATATGGCTGATCGCGGTGGTTTCGGCGCACCAGCCCTCGGGGAAGGACAGGTTCTCGATGTTGGCGCCGGTATAGATCTTGCCGTCCTCGGCGCGGATCGCCGCGCCGACCGGAAACTTCGAGTAGGGCGCATGCGCCTTGGCCATTGCGTCACGCGCGGCTTCGAACAGTTCCTTTTCCATGGTTCTAGCGCTCCTTGACATAGGGGACGCCGCCGGCCTTCGGCGGAATGGCCTTGCCGATGAAACCGGCAAGCAGGATTACGGTGAGGATATAGGGCAGCGCCTGCATCAACTGCACCGGCACCTGGCCGATCAGCGGCAGCGGATTGCCCTGCAGACGGATGGCGAGCGCATCTAGGAAGCCGAAAAGCAGGCAGGCAAGCATGATGTTGAACGGACGCCACTTGGCGAAGATCAACGCTGCCAGCGCGATATAACCCTTACCGGCGGTCATGCCCTTGACGAAGCCGGCGGTCATGGCCAGCGACAGATAGGCACCGGCAAAGCCGCAGAGAATGCCGCAGCAGATGACGGCGCGATAGCGCATCCAGATCACCGAAATACCGGCTGTGTCGACCGCGCCCGGGTTCTCGCCGACCGCGCGCAGACGCAGCCCGAAGCGGGTGCGGTAGAGGATCCACCAGCTGATCGGCACCATGGCAAAGGCGACATAGGTCAGGATGAAATGCCCGGAAAGCAGGTCCGAATAGATCGGACCGAGGATCGGGATTTCGCGGATGCTGTCGGCATAGGGGAAGGTGATCGTCTGGAAGCGCGCACCTTCGCCGAGTGCCGGCGTGCGGCCGCCCTGGCGGAACCAGGCCTCGCCAAGGATGACGGTCGAGCCGGCGACGATGAAGTTGATCGCGACACCCGAGACGATCTGGTTGCCGCGCTGGGTGATCGACGCATAGCCGTGCACCAGCGACAGCGCGATCGAGATCAGGATGGCGGCGAGCAGCCCCATCCAGACCGACTGGGTGACGGCCGCAACAGCGCCGGCGGCAAAGGCAGCACCAAGCATCTTGCCTTCAAGGCCGATGTCGAAGATGCCGGCGCGCTCGGTGAACAGCCCTGCCAGCGCTGCGAAGATCAGCGGGACGGATACGCGGATGGTGGACTCGAGGAGCACCACGATGACGTGGAAGAAATCCATGGCTTCAAGCTCCCTTGGTCTGTGCCACGACGGCCGCACGGCGGCTCTGCATCGCAAACAGCCGGGCGATCGCCGGCCTGAACATGTTTTCGAGTGCACCGGCAAAGAGAATGACGAGACCCTGGATGATCACGATCATGTCGCGCGAGATCGACGGCATTTCGAAGGAGATTTCGGCTCCGCCCTGGTAAAGCATGCCGAAGAGAATGGCGGCCGGGATGATGCCGGCCGGATGCGAGCGGCCCATCAGCGCCACGGCGATGCCGACGAAGCCTGCGCCCTGCACGAAGTCGAGCTGCATGCGCCCCTGCTCGCCCATGATCGGATTGAGCGCCATCATGCCGGCAAGCGCACCGGATATCATCATGGTGATGACGGTGATGCGGCTTTCGCTCATGCCGGCGTAGCGCGCGGCCGAAGGGCTGTGGCCCATGGTGCGCATTTCATAGCCGAGCTTGGTGCGCCAGATCAGAAGCCAGACGCAGAAGGCCGCGACCAGCGCCAGCAGGAACGAGACGTTGAACGGCGCCGTGCCGATATCCAGCCCGAAGATCGCGAGCAGCCAATCGAGCTTGGGCAGTTGCCCGCCTTCGGCGAAGGTGCGCGTCTGCGGCGACATCGATCCGAGCGGCTTCAGCACCCGCGTCAACAGGTAGACCATCAGGCTCGAGGCGATGAAGTTGAACATGATCGTCGTGATGACGATGTGGCTGCCGCGCTTGGCCTGCAGCCAGCCGGGCAGGAAGGCCCAGGCAGCGCCGAAGAAGGCGGACCCGAGGATCGCCAGCGGGAACACCACGAACCACGGCATCGTCTGGTCGAGCCAGAGGCAGGCAAGCGCCACGCCGATACCACCGACATAGGCCTGGCCTTCGCCGCCGATGTTGAAGAGGCCGGCATGGAAGGCGACTGCGACGGCAAGACCGGTGAAGATGAAGGTGGTGGCGTAGTACAGCGTGAAGCCGAGATATTCGCCGCGGCCGAAGGCGCCGTTGATCAGGTGATAGGCCGCTTCCAACGGATTTTCACCAACGAGCAACACGACGAGACCGGCGACGAGGAAGGCAACGGCGAGGTTGACCAGCGGGACGAGGCCGTATTCGACCCAGCCCGGAAGCTTAGCATAGGGGGTGCTCATTCTGCGGCCTCCTTGCGGCCTTCAACGCCGGCCATCAGCAGGCCGAGTTCGCCCTCGGTCGCATCCGGATCGCGCTCGCCGACGACACGGCCGGCAAACATGACGAGGATACGGTCCGACAGGGCGCGGATTTCATCGAGCTCGACGGAGACCAACAGGACAGCCATGCCCTGGTCGCGCATCTCGATGATCCGTCTATGGATGAATTCGATGGCGCCGACATCGACGCCGCGCGTCGGCTGGCCGATGATCAGCACATCGGGCCCGCGCTCCATTTCACGCGCCAGCACGATCTTCTGCTGGTTGCCGCCGGAGAAATTGGCGGTCTTCAGCCGCGGATTCGGCGGGCGGATATCGTATTCGGCGATGCGCTGCTCTGCGTCCTTGCGGATCGCATCGACGTTCAGGAAGACGCCGTTGAGGTAACGCTTGTCGTGATGATAGCCGAGGATCGCGTTTTCGCATTCCTCGAACTTCAGCACGAGACCGACATGGTGGCGGTCTTCCGGCACGTGGGCGAGACCACGATTGCGCAGTTCGGAGGGGTCGGCGCGGCCGGTAACGTCGATCGGCTTGCCGTTGAGAAGCACGGAGCCCGACACGGCGCGACGAATGCCCGAAATCGCTTCGAGCAGCTCGGATTGGCCGTTGCCGGCAACACCAGCGATGCCGACGATCTCGCCCGCCCTCAGGTTGAAGGAGACGTTGTCGACCATGGTGACGCCGCGGCCGTCCTTGACCGTCAGCCCCTCGACCGCGAGCTTCACCTCGCCGGGCTTGGCCTCGCCCTTTTCGACACGCAGCAAGACGCGACGGCCGACCATGAGTTCGGCAAGCTCTTCGACCGAGGTTTCAGCCGTCGTGCGCGTTGCTACCATCTCGCCGCGGCGCATGACCGACACCTCGTCGGTGATCGCCATGATCTCGCGCAGCTTATGGGTGATGAGGATGACGGTCTTGCCCTGGTTCTTCAGCTGTTCGAGCACCCGGAAGAGATGGTCGGCCTCAGCCGGCGTCAAGACGCCGGTCGGCTCGTCGAGGATCAGGATATCGGCCCGGCGATAAAGTGCTTTCAGGATCTCGACGCGCTGCTGCAGGCCAACGGGCAGTTCTTCGATGACGGCATCCGGATCGACTTCCAGCGCGTATTCGCGCTCCAGCCGCTTCAGCTCGACGCGCGCCTTGGCAATACCCTTGTTGAGGATCTGGCTGTCCTCGGCGCCGAGCATGATGTTTTCGAGCACCGTGAAGTTCTCGACCAGCATGAAATGCTGGTGGACCATGCCGATGCCGGCGGCGATCGCCGCATTCGGATCGCGGATCGCGACGGGTTTTCCGTCGACGAGGATTTCACCGCTATCGGCCTGATAGAAGCCGTAGAGGATCGACATCAGGGTCGATTTTCCCGCACCGTTTTCGCCGATGATGCCGTGGATCGTCCCTTTGCGGACTTTTAGATTGATGTTCTTGTTGGCGTGGACCGGACCGAAACTCTTGTCGATCCCACGCAGTTCGATGGCAATATTGTCCATATTGGCCTTGCGATCCCCAAACTGGCCCGCTTCGGCATTCTTCCCAGAAACCGTGCCGGCGATTTTTTTACCATTTGGTCTAAGTTTATCATCGATTTTTCGGGGCGAAAGCCCTCAACCGTGATCTCCTTATACTCTCATCAGATCGCAGGTGAGAGTCCAGCGTGAATATACACAGGCACTTGGACGCGAAAAACCGGCGACAACGGGTGCCGCCGGTCCTTCATCTTGGGATTATTTGGTGGTTCTCAGGCGGCTCGTACGGGCCGAAGCAGCCTGAGGGCATTCATCGTGACGAGAACGGTCGCACCGGTGTCGGCGAGGATCGCCGGCCAAAGGCCGGTAACGCCGATGATCGTCGTCACCAGGAAGACCGCCTTCAGGCCAAGCGCAATCGTGATGTTCTGAACGATGTTGCGCATCGTCGAGCGGGAGAGCCGGATCATCGCCGCAACGTCGCCGACACGGCCGTGCAACACCGCCGCGTCCGCCGTTTCCAGCGCCACATCGGTGCCGCCGCCCATGGCGATACCGATGTCGGCCGCGGCCAGCGCCGGCGCGTCGTTGATGCCGTCACCGATCTTGGCGACGTTGAAGCCTTCCGCCTTCAGTTCGCGCACGATGCGTTGCTTGTCCTCGGGCAGGAGCTCCGCACGGACCTCCATGCCGAACTGGCGGCCGATCGCTTCGGCCGTGCGGCGGTTGTCGCCGGTCAGCATGACGACGCGGAGGCCGGCGTCCGTGAGCGCCTTCACACCAGCCGCCGCATCCGGCCGGGGCTCGTCACGCATGGCAATGGCACCGGCAATCACGCCACCGGCGACCAGCACCGAAACGGTCTTACCTTCATCGTTGAGAGCGGCGACGCGCGCCTTTTCGTCGGCCGTCAACGGCGTCCGCTCGGCTGCGGCCTTCGGCGAACCGAAGAACAGCGCGATGCCTTCGACGGTCCCTTCCAGCCCCTTGCCGCCCACCGCATTCACAGTGGCGATATTGGGGATCGCGACGCCATCGGCGGTGCTGCGCTCCAGGATGGCCCGAGCAAGCGGGTGGCTCGATCCCTGCTCCAGCGCTGCGGCAAGACGCAGGACCTTCGCCTCCGACCGGCCGAAGCCAACGATATCCGTCACCTTCGGCTTGCCTTCGGTCAGCGTTCCGGTTTTGTCGAAGGCGGCGGCCGTGACCTTGCCGACATTCTCAAGCACGGCGCCGCCCTTCATCAGCAACCCGCGACGGGCGCCGGCCGAAAGGCTGGCGGCGATCGCTGCCGGTGTCGAGATAACCAGCGCGCAGGGGCAGCCGATCAGGAGGATGGCAAGACCCTTGTAGATCCACTCGTCCCAGGAGCCGCCGGAGAGAAGCGGCGGCAGAACCGCCACAAGCGCCGCGACGACGACGACACCCGGCGTATAGTAGCGCGAGAAGCGGTCGATAAAGCGCTCGGTCGGCGCCTTGCTTTCCTGGGCTTCCTCCACCATGCGGACGATGCGCGCAATGGTGTTGTCGGCAGCGGCGGCCGTGACCCGCACGCGCAGCGCGCCGGAGCCATTGACGGTGCCCGCAACCACGGTGTCATCGACTTCCTTGCGCACCGGCGTGCTTTCGCCGGTGACCGGCGCTTCGTCGACGGCACTTTCGCCGGAGAGAATGACTCCGTCAGCCGGAATGCGGTCGCCGGGGCGAACGAGAATGACGGCGCCCACGCTCAGCGTTTCGGCCGGAACCTCATCCAGCCGCCCATCGCGCTCGACGAAGGCGGATTTCGGAACGAGCGCCGTCAGCGACTGGATGCTGGCGCGCGCCTTGCCGGCGGCCACGCCCTCCAGCAGTTCACCGACCAGGAAGAGCAGGACGACCATTGCCGCCTCTTCCGTCGCGCCGATGAAGACCGCGCCGATCGCGGCGATCGTCATCAGCATCTCGATCGAAAACGGCGTGCCCATGGTCGCAGCGACAAAGGCGCGCCGCGCAATCGGCAACAGGCCGACGAGCATGGCGAGGGTAAAGATCCAGGGCTCGGTCGCCGGGAGCGTCTTGCCGACCGCATAGGCGGCAATCAGCGCCAGGCCGCTGGCAATCGTCAGCTTGCCCTTGCCCGACTTCCACCAGGGACCGCTCGTCGGGCCGTGGTCATGACCGTGAAGGCCCATCGCTGCCGCGGCTGTCTCGCCCTTCTGGCTGGCGTTACCCTCGTGATGATGGGCGTGCTCATCGTGTCGATGACCATGACCATGGTCATGGTCATGACTGTGATCGCCGTGATCGTGGTCGTGGTTATGGTCATGATCGTGTCCGGAACAGACATGCGCCGCTTTCCGCTCCGACGCCTGGCCTGCCTGGATCGGATGCAAACGATAGCCGAGCTTTCCGACCCTGCTCACAATCGACGTCGCAAGATCGTTTTCGTCGGCAAACTTGACCGACATGGTGCCCGCCGATACAGAGACCGATACGTCCTCGACGCCCGACAGCCGGCGCACCGCCGTATCGATCTTGGACGCGCAGGACGCGCAATCCATGCCTTCGACGCGATAACGGGCTTCCCGAATAGTGCTCGCCATAACCTGCTCCTTGCAAATTCTGAAGCAAGGCTACGACCTCTAGCAACTAGAGCTACAAGGCCAAATTGCTGCGTGATTGCAGATTTTTTGGCGAATTATCGCGACAGGAAGCGGATGACCCAGTCGGCGATGCCCCGATAGGGCGGTTTCACCAGGTCGCTCGGCGCCGGATCGAGTTTCCTCAGCATCGGCATCGCCTTGGAGAAGGTCAGGAACCCGTCGCGCCCGTGATAGTGGCCCATGCCGCTGGCGCCGACGCCGCCGAAGGGCAGGTCGTTGCAGCCGAACTGGTAGAGCGTGTCGTTGACGCAGACCCCGCCGGCGACGATACGCGACAGGACGGCCTCGATTTCAACGTTATCGCGACTGAAGCAATAAAGTGCCAACGGGCGGTCGCGATCGCGCACATAGGCGATGGCTTCGTCGATGGAAGCGTAACTGACGATGGGAAGGATGGGCCCAAAAATCTCCTCGCCCATGACGGCGCTGTGGTGGTCCGGATCAAGCACGAGCGTCGGCAGCAGGACGCGTTCCCGCGCTATCGTGTCTGCTGCCCCTTCGAGAAGGGAAACCACCGGATGACCGCGCGCCTCGGCATCCGCAATGAGCCGCTTCAGGCGCTCGTACTGGGCGTCGTTGATGATCGACGTGTAATCGTCGAGACCACGCTTCGACCGATAGCGCGCCACAGCCTCCCGTTTGAGCTGCTCCACGAAAGCATCCCGCCTGCTCTCATGGATCAGCACATAGTCGGGCGCGATACAGGTCTGCCCGGCGTTGAAGAACTTTCCGGTCGCGACGCGCGCAGCAGCCTTGGCGAGGTCTGCGGCTTCGCCGACGATCGCCGGTGATTTGCCGCCGAGTTCCAGCGTGACAGGTGTCAGGTTCTGCGCGGCCGCCGCCATCACCTTGCGGCCGACGGCGGTCGAGCCGGTGAAGAACAAGTGATCGAAGGGAAGGGCGGAGAAGGCTGCCGAAAGCTCGGCGGCCCCCAGGGCAACAGCCACCCGTGTCTCGGGAAAGACTTCGGCAAGCAGCGAGCGAAGGAATTCCGCGGTGCGCGGCGTGTGTTCGGACGGCTTCAGGTACACGTGGTTACCGGCCGCGATCGCCGCCACCAAGGGAGCAAGCGCCAGGTTGACCGGGTAGTTCCACGGCGAAATGATACCGATGACACCGAGCGGCACGAAGCGCACTTCGGCCTTCGCCGGCCATAGCTTCCAACCGGCCTTGCGTCGTTCCGGCCGAACCCAGTGTTTGAGCTTCGCCAGCGTGTGGTCGATCTCCGAGAGTACGACACCCCCTTCGCCAAGCAACGTCTCATGCCGGGCGCGATGACCAAAATCCTCTTCGATCGCCTCGCACATCTCCTCCATGCGGGCGCGCAGGCGATCCCTGAGTCGGCTCAGGTCCGCACGGCGTTGTTCGACGGACGGCCGGTTGTCGCGCCAGGTCGTGCGTAGCCCGTCGAAAGTGGCATGGAGACCTGCGGGGTTGTCAGTGGCTATGGTCATCGGTCGAGCGGGCAAAGAACCATTGGGCTGCGTAGTAGGTGCCAAGCACCCAGAGCGCGTTGAAGGGGATCGCGAAGCGGAAGCGGCCATAGGCGAGTATGCTGTCACTGATCAGGAACAACAGGCCGCCATAGGCGGCGAGCCGTGCCGCCGTTGCCCGGGGCGTTCCCGAAAGCTGTCGGGCGCGGGAAATGGCCTGAGCCGCCATTGCTCCAAGCGCCAGGGCGTAGATGATGACGGGAATGCGCATTTCGTCAGGAAGCGAGGTCCAGAGCCCACCGACAACGGCGAGCGCAACGAGGGCAAAGGCCGCGAAGATGCCTTTGCTTTCGGCAAACTTGGCATCACGGGTGAGTGCGTAAATATAGGTGCAATGGGTCAGCAGAAAGCAAACGAGGCCTGCCAGGAAATAATCACCCGGCAGCATAAGAAAGACATCGCCGGCTGCCGCGAAGACGAGACCGATAGCAACGGCCCAGGCATAGGCGCTGGGTGTTTCAGAGATCGTTCGCAACACCACGACGAGAATCAGCAGCGTTGCTGTCGGCTTCGTCAGATAATGCAGCCAGCGCCAGGCAGAATCGTCGGGGGCGGCAAGCAGGCTGCCGAGGATCGCCAAAGCGGCGCAGACGAAAAAGAGCACGTGGACGGCCCGGCTTCGGTGAACGTCCAAGGTTCCCTGATAACTCATGTCGCGCCACTCCCGCCCTAAGGCCGCGTTTCGACTCTGTTCCGGTCACGGCGATAGTTTCTATTTTTGCGCGATTGTCCAGCGGGGGCATATCGAGCAACACTACACTCCTGACGGACTATTGCGGACATCGCTCCGCTGGTGAACCGTCCGAAGCGCGGCAGGATTGCCCTTTCGCCGGGGGCTGGCTCATAGTGCGTTCCATGATCGCCCATTCCGCCAACGGGCCGCAGCCAAGATCGGCCCCCGAACTCTTGCTGATGCACGCATTGCCGCTTGACGGTTCCATGTGGGCGGAGCAGATGCATCTGCTGCCAGGCGCAACCCATGCCCCGACCCTCTATTCTTCGGGAGAGACGATTGACGCCTGGGCGCGGGCCGCACTCGAACCGCTGAAGGGCGACAATATCATCGTGGTCGGCTGTTCCGTCGGCGGATCATGCGCGCTAGAGGTCGCGACCATCGCACCGCAACGGGTCTCGGCGCTGGTGCTGATCGGCACGAAGGCCAGGCATCATCCCGATCCGACTTTCCATGCCTCTGCGCTCAGGCTGATTGACGAGGAAAGCCCGGAAGCTGCCTGGTACTCCTATTGGGCGCCGCTGTTTTCCCGCACCGCCAGCACGGCAACGGTCGACCGGGCGAAGGAAATGGCGTTACGATCCTCGGCGGCGGAGATAGCAAGGGGCGTTACCGTGTTTCATACGCGGCCGAGCCGGGATCACTGCCTCTCGACGTTTCCAGGGCCGATCACGATCGTGTCCGGAGCGGACGACGTCGCTCCGGGGCCTAGCGCGAGCGCCTTGCAGGCCGCAGCCGCGATCGATGGCCGTTTGCACGTCCTCCCGGCTTGCGGCCATTATGTCCCACTGGAGCGTGCGTTTGCGCTGAATGCCATCCTGATGGACGTGATCGGCTCTTTGGCCCTTGCCTGAGCTTGCAACTTGCGCCTGTGCGCGCCGTTTAAACGTCAAAAAGCCCGCCGGATTTCTCCATGCGGGCTTTTTTTGATTTGGTTGCGGGGGCAGGATTTGAACCTGCGGCCTTCAGGTTATGAGCCTGACGAGCTACCGGGCTGCTCCACCCCGCGCCAAGCGTAAATCCCGATGGGATTTATCGCGGTAACGTAAATCCCGAAGGGATTTATGGTCTGTGCCGAGCAAATTGCGAAGCGATTTGTCTCGTGTAAGGGACGCACTGATGACTTCAGTCTAGCAAAACAAAAGGGCCGCTTGAGGGCGGCCCGTGTTTCGGCTGGGCCGAGGCATGAAGAGAAGGTGATCTTTGTTTTCCGGATTTTCTTGCGCTTTGCAGACCTGGCAGCGACCTACTCTCCCGCGTCTTAAGACGAAGTACCATCGGCGCTGGGGCGTTTCACGGCCGTGTTCGGAATGGGAACGGGTGCAGCCACCCCGCCAGAACCACCAGGTCGGCAAAGCGCAAGATTTGCGTCTAGCGGACGCAAACCGGATGAGAAGCTGGTGAGGTCGGCGTAAACCGCTTGCGGTTTATCGCCTTCACTCGTTTTGTTTTGAACACGTCGCTCATCTGAAGATGAGCATGAGCAATGGGAACGATCAAGCCAATCGAACGATTAGTACTGGTAAGCTTCATGCGTTGCCGCACTTCCACACCCAGCCTATCAACGTGGTCGTCTTCCACGGTTCTCAAGGGAATACTCGTTTTCAGGTTGGTTTCCCGCTTAGATGCCTTCAGCGGTTATCCATTCCATATATAGCTACCCTGCTATGCCCTTGGCAGGACAACAGGTCCACCAGAGATATGTCCATCCCGGTCCTCTCGTACTAGGGACAGATCCTGTCAATATTCCTACACCCACGGCAGATAGGGACCGAACTGTCTCACGACGTTCTGAACCCAGCTCACGTACCGCTTTAATTGGCGAACAGCCAAACCCTTGGGACCTGCTCCAGCCCCAGGATGCGATGAGCCGACATCGAGGTGCCAAACAACCCCGTCGATATGGACTCTTGGGGGTCATCAGCCTGTTATCCCCGGCGTACCTTTTATCCGTTGAGCGATGGCCCTTCCACGCGGGACCACCGGATCACTATGACCGACTTTCGTCTCTGCTCGACTTGTCAGTCTCGCAGTCAGGCGGGCTTATGCCATTGCACTCGACGACCGATTTCCGACCGGTCTGAGCCCACCATCGCGCGCCTCCGTTACTCTTTCGGAGGCGACCGCCCCAGTCAAACTACCCACCATACACTGTCCCGGATCCGGATAACGGACCGCGGTTAGACATCCATGACGATAAGGGTGGTATTTCAAGGATGGCTCCACAAGAACTGGCGTCCCTGCTTCAAAGCCTACCACCTATCCTACACATGCCGACACGAATGCCAGTGTAAAGCTATAGTAAAGGTGCACGGGGTCTTTCCGTCTGACCGCAGGAACCCCGCATCTTCACGGGGAATTCAATTTCACTGAGTCTATGCTGGAGACAGCGGGGAAGTCGTTACGCCATTCGTGCAGGTCGGAACTTACCCGACAAGGAATTTCGCTACCTTAGGACCGTTATAGTTACGTACCGCCGTTTACTGGGGCTTCGATTCAGAGCTTGCACCCCTCCTCTTAACCTTCCAGCACCGGGCAGGCGTCAGACCCTATACGTCGTCTTGCGACTTCGCAGAGCCCTGTGTTTTTGATAAACAGTCGCTACCCCCTGGTCTGTGCCACCCCAACAGACTTGCGTCCCTTGGGGTCACGCTTCTTCCGAAGTTACGCGTGCAATTTGCCGAGTTCCTTCAGCATAGTTCTCTCAAGCGCCTTGGTATACTCTACCTGACCACCTGTGTCGGTTTCGGGTACGGTCTATACGGTGGAGCTATTTCCTGGAACCGCGTCCCCGCCCACACAATCCAATAAGTGTGAACAAGTTAAGCGATCCGTCACTACCACCAGGCCCACGAATATTAACGTGGTTCCCATCGACTACGCGTGTCCGCCTCGTCTTAGGGGCCGGCTAACCCTGCTCAGATTAACTTTAAGCAGGAACCCTTGGTCTTTCGGCGAGAGGGTCTCTCACCCTCTTTATCGTTACTCATGTCAACATTCGCACTTCCGATACCTCCAGGACCCCTCACGGGTATCCCTTCACAGGCTTACGGAACGCTCCGCTACCACACGTCTTGCGACGTATCCTCAGCTTCGGTGCATGGCTTTAGCCCCGTTACATTTTCGGCGCAAAGACCCTTATTTAGACCAGTGAGCTGTTACGCTTTCTTTAAATGATGGCTGCTTCTAAGCCAACATCCTGGTTGTTTTGGGATCCTCACATCCTTTCCCACTTAGCCATGACTTGGGGACCTTAGCTGGAGGTCAGGGTTGTTGCCCTTTTCACGACGGACGTTAGCACCCGCCGTGTGTCTGCCGACTAGTACTCCTCGGTATTCGGAGTTTGGTTAGGATCAGTAAGACGGTGAGTCCCCATAGCCCATCCAGTGCTCTACCCCCGAGGGTATTCGGTCGACGCACTACCTAAATAGTTTTCGCGGAGAACCAGCTATTTCCGAGTTTGATTGGCCTTTCACCCCTAACCACAAGTCATCCCAATCTATTGCAACAGATGCGGGTTCGGTCCTCCAGTTGGTGTTACCCAACCTTCAACCTGCTCATGGCTAGATCACTCGGTTTCGGGTCTAATGCGACGAACTGAACGCCCTGTTCAGACTCGCTTTCGCTGCGCCTTCACCTATCGGCTTAAGCTTGCTCGTCACACTAAGTCGTTGACCCATTATACAAAAGGTACGCTGTCACCCTTGCGGGCTCCAACTGTTTGTAGGCATCCGGTTTCAGGTTCTATTTCACTCCCCTTGTCGGGGTGCTTTTCACCTTTCCCTCACGGTACTTGTTCGCTATCGGTCATGCACGAGTACTTAGGCTTGGAGAGTGGTCTCCCCATGTTCAGACAGGATTTCACGTGTCCCGCCTTACTCAAGGACAATGAGTGTTCTACGTGTAAGGGGCTATCACCCTCTACGGCCGACCTTTCCATGTCGTTCCACTTTATTCCTCATTGCCACTGGCCTGGTCCGCGTTCGCTCGCCACTACTTGCGGAGTCTCGGTTGATGTCCTTTCCTGCAGGTACTTAGATGTTTCAGTTCCCTGCGTTCGCTTCTTACCCCTATGTATTCAGGATAAGATACCTTTAAACAATGCTTGGAAACCTAAGCCGTACTTGCGCACGACTTAAATTTTCCAAGCATTTAAGGTGGGTTCCCCCATTCGGAGATCCATGGATCAAAGCTTATTCGCAGCTCCCCACGGCTTATCGCAGCGTATCACGTCCTTCATCGCCTGTGCATGCCAAGGCATCCACCAAATGCCCTTTTGACACTTGATCGTTCTCATTGCCAATGCTCATCCTTAGCCGCCTTCCCGAAGGGAAGCGGCAACTCGGTTACCTTTTACAACCGAGCCAATCAGATGCCATCGACGTGTTCGACAGGCCTGCTTTATTGGAACCACGCCGAGCGGTTCACTTGCAGCCTGTCTTAAGACCAGCTTCTCGAGATCTGTCCGGTGATGCGCGGTCAGGCAACACCAATCCAGCATGAACACCAGAAGGGCACTCACAAGTGAGCACCCAAACAATGATCATGCCTCAAGGACAAGGCTTCCTTCCTACCTC